>OZ239628.1:475000-1477500 GCA_965195345.1 uncultured Thiomicrospira sp.
CAGGATAAAAGCCCTTCCCATCAAAAACGCACCCAACGCCTTTTAGATACCTACCTATACCCAGCCATTGGCAAAATGCCCATAAAAAGCATTGAGCCGTTAATGATGCTTTCCATGCTCAAGAAAATAGAAGCAAAAGGCTATATTGAAACCACTAAGAAAACCCGACAAACCGCCAGCCAAGTATTTTGCTATGGCGTGGCAACAGGTAGAGTGGATAGAGACCCTACCAAAGATATAACAGGGGCATTACAAACGAAAAAAGCCCGTCATTACCCGACCATCATTGACCCACAAGCGATAGGCAAGCTCTTGTTAGCCATAGAACATTATCAAGGAACACCGCAAGTGATGACCGCCTTAAAACTTATTCCCTTAGTCTTTACCCGTCCAAGCGAGCTTTGGGGCATGGAGTGGCAAGAAATAGACTGGTTCAAAAAACGCTGGGAGTTGCCCGCCGAAAAAATGAAAATGAAAGAACCGCACATAGTGCCGTTATGCCAGCAAGCCATTGATGAGCTAAAAAAGTTAAGACCCATTACCGAGCACCGCTCAAAGTATGTATTCCCCAATCCAAGAGGGGCAAGCAGATCCATTAGCGATAATGCAGTGAGGGTGGCATTAAGAAGCATGGGTTATAGCAATGAAATGATAGTACCCCATGGCTTTAGAGCCATGGCACGCACCCTCTTAGAGGAGGAATTAGGCTATAGAGTGGACTACATAGAACAGCAATTAGCCCATGCCGTTAAAGACCCCAACGGTAGAGCCTACAACCGCACCAAACACCTCAAAGAACGCATCGAAATGATGCAGGCTTGGGCGGATTATTTGTACCAATTAAGAAATGCATCATCAAATACAAACCAAAATTTACATTTTTTACATTAAAATGTAAATTTCATGTATAATTAAATACATGACAAAAACAATTAGTATTTCCACTGATATATTTAAGCGAATAGAAAAGCACATAACCAGCTTTTCAGATACTCCTGAGACTGTAATAACTAGGTTGCTGGATTCTTACGAAAACGATTGTAAAACAATAATTGTTCAGAACAGAGGTGATAAAAACTATACAAGGTATAAATTCAATAGCGGCATTTATAAAAAAAATCGATTGGTTTTAGCAGTAGTTAAATTTTATTTAGAAAAAAATCGAAATACTTCATATAAAAATTTACTAGAAGTATTTCCTAAAATGTTACAAGGCAGTATTGGCGTATGTATTAGGCTTGATGAAGCGATACATAAAATTGAGAATAGCTCTAATCCGAAAACTGAAAAGACAAGATATTTTTTATCTGATGTCATTAGTTTGTTGGATGGTGAAAAAATAGTCGTGTGTACTCAATGGGGGGCAACTCGCAAAGGCATATACGATAAAAATTTGAATTTTCCAAAGTTTTTGAAACATTGTAAGGATAAACTAGGGTATCAAATTGATGGTGTCGAAAACATTTAGAGAAGGGAAAATGGAGATATTGTTTTATGAAGGTTCAGAGGAAAGATTTAAGAAAGAGTTCTTAAATCGTAAAACAGCCATTGTAAAAATTTATAGCCTTAAAAAACCGAAGCCAATTATTAAAGAGTGGAGATTGATAAACTTCACTCAAAATTCAAGCGTAAGAGGTAATTTACTCTCTGGTTATCTTAAAGGTTGGAAAAAGAAAGGATTTTATCAAGCAAAAGTAGGTTGTTTTTTCTAATTAAATAAATCACATGTCAAAAATTTATCTTACTCTACTAATCACAGTTGCTTTATCAGCTTGTGCGACCTCTTATCAGAAAATATCACACACTGGTGGATATTCAGAAACACGACTAGATAAAAATGTTTTTATCGTTTCTTTCAATGGTAACGGTTATACCAGTGTAGAAAGAGCTAGGGACTTTGCTTTATTACGAAGTGCAGAACTTACATTAGAAAATGACTATATGTTTTTCGCCACTTTTGATGAAAACGATAGAGTTGATACTAGTTTTTATAAAACCCCAGAAAGCTACGATACTAATGTAAATCTTAATACATACGGCAATCAAACATATGGCACTGCAACCACAAGAAAAAGTGGAGGAAAAATTTATACTTCTTCAAAACCACAAGCTACACTAAAAATAGTTTGCTTCGTTGACAAGCCTAACAAAGTTTTTGCTTATGATGCTAATTTCATTAAAGACAGCATTGAGAAAAAATATCAGATAGGCAAATATAAAAAATGAATTTTGATTAAAGAGTGGATTTTACACCCGATGAACTCAAGCCATTTTTCCCAGTAGAAACCGAAAGTACCAAACTGGAAAAATTAGCCGAACTTATCACGGTTGATAGTCAAACCTATTACGAGCAGAAAGAGGCGTTAGACAAAGAACAAGCCGTAGATAACGCCCTAAAGGGTATATCAAGGCTATACTAAACACAAAAACGGATAATATCGGTGATTATGAGCGTTATTTTTCAAGCACACCTGATACAGACGAGTTTAGAGAGTCTTTTGCTATCCTCACAAAATACGAACTTGTTCAAGCCGTTCAACAGGCTATCGCCAACATTTTAAGAAATAGTGGCAACTTAAGAGCGGGTAAGAATGATAAAGTTTTAGAACTGTCAAATAACGGATTTGTAGAAAAAGGCAGTCAACCACGCCACCCCGATGATGCGGATATTACTATTCAACAGGTATCTATTGATGGTTTTTTAGAACAAAGAAAGACAAGAGATAATAACCCACAGCCTGAAATTCACTTTATCACTTGCCTTTTATTACGGTGCAAATATTTAGAGATAACACCAATTAGCACCAAGAAATTTTGCTCTTATTTGGTGCGTGCAAAGTTGGCTGTTGATGACGAATGGTTTTCAAAAATGGTGGATAAAGGCGTTATTGAGTATGATGAGCAGGGTGCTGAGAACTATAAAGGCTCAAATTACGATGACACAGTAAACAAATACATTGAAAAAGCCAAGCTCAAAATCAAGGAAATAGAAAACGAACCTAAAGGTAAGTTTTAGAGCAAGTCGAAATTTTTCTGGGGGATTTTTTTACTCCTACTTTCACCCCTCGCACTCTATCCATAGCTGTACGAAAATGTGCCTTATTAACTTTTATAAGGAGCATTTATGACAACTAAGGTATACCGCTGGTCTGAGTTAAAAGACCTTATCCCCTTATCTCGAAGCCGTATTTATCAGCTTATGGAAAAAGGGGTATTTCCAAAATCTCTAAAGTTGAGTGATAGAACCATTGGCTGGGAAGCAAGCAAAATCAATGCTTGGCTTGAGCAAAAAACGCAATCAAGCAGGGAGGGCAATAATGGATAAAACCCTCCATCAAAAAAGCCTTGTGGGTTACGGCAATAACCCAAACAAGGCAAGCAGTCTTTCCAAAGCTGAGGAAACTAACCACAAAGCTAATTTTAAGCCCAAGCAGGCAAAAATATCAAAGCAAATTAGGGTATTGCGGTATGTTTATCAAAATACCCTAAAGGGTGAACCATCTACTGCCTATGGTAGTTTTACTGCCAATGGTGATACATCCTTTAGAACGCATATTAGCGTTTTACAAAATGCGTATCCCATACACATACAGAGCCACTGGGTATGTAACCCGCATACACACTCACGCTATAAGGAATACACATTAGCCCCAAGTAGCATACATACCACAGAGCAAATATTAGCCGATTTTGGCTTGTTGGAGGGTGTGAAATGAACCAACATACATACCGATACACACACCAAAAACAGGTCAAAAATTATGCGGAAGTCTGCCGTTATTTTTCAGCGGTTCTCTGCCGTGTAAAAACCCACCCTTTTCACTGCTTAAAGCCTTATGCTATGAGCGTTTACAGGGTGGTAATAGGTGGCTTAATGTTCGGCATCCCTATATTATCCCTTTCATCATGTTTAGGGGGTGTATAGATAGAAGCCATGAAGATTTACAGTTGATCAATGAAAGAGAAGAGGCAAAAGCGATACAGCCAGCTAAAGGCAGAGCCAAGCAACAGGCAAGCAAGCCGAAAAGACAAAGAACCAACAACCGCAAGCATAGTAGTAAAAAGCATACATACACATTTGAGGGGGCTTACTATGAAGTGGATGCACGGTGCGAGGGGCTTTATACCGATATTCTCAATAAGGAACTAGAACTGTTATTCATGGCGTTAGAGTTATGGGGCAAAGTATTAGTGGTGCGGTTTGATTTACATCATACAGGGCTGTATTTTGAAACCAGTAAGCATATTAGTGATTCTATTGTGAACTTATTGAAAAGAATTAAGCGTAAATACAAGCATAAAGCCCTGTATTTATGGATAAGAGAATTAGGCATAGTAAACGAGGGGCAACATTATCATTTTGTGCTGTTCCTCAATGCTAAAAAGCCAGTTACAGCAAAGCAAACACATGACTTAGCAGAGGAGACATGGAAGCATCAAGATAATAGCCGTTCAATATGGCGTTGTGAGACCAACTACAAGCTAAATCCACAAGATGAAAACTATAGAGAAAAGTTGAATAATGCTATATTCGCTATTTCTTATCTTGCTAAGGTAAGCCAAAAGGGCTATAGACCCAAACAGGCTAAAGACTACAACCATAGCCAAATCAGGCGGGTTAAGTAGGCAGTTTTGCGGAGTGCTATAAAAAAAGGATATTGAGAGGGTAAAAGGTATCAAAAATGAGCAGACCATTAAAATTCACACTACAGCAAATAGATGACGGCATAGAGGCGTACTTTACCTATTGTGCTATTGATGGTTGTGGTTATCCAATAGCTAAAGAACACAAAGCCCCAACGATTACGGGGCTGGCGTGTTTTCTCAAAACCACCAGAGATTTATTGCTGGACTATGAAAAGAAGCCCAAGTTTTCCGACACGATAAAAAGAGCCAAGCAACGCATTGAGGCTTACAATGAATATTTACTGCTGTCAAAATCTGGGCAAGTTGCAGGCGTGATATTCAACTTGAAAAATAACTTTAATTGGCAAGACAAAACAGAGATAGAAACCAACTGCCAAGACTATGAACCAGTTAGAGTATATTTGCCTGACAACAATCGAGACCCTGAATTAACGCAAAGGTTGATTGAAAAGCAAGAGAGACTAAAAACAGGAAAATAGCCCCTATACAAAATCATTTAGGGGCAACAACAGGGGCATGTTTTTATTAATGAAAAATAAAAATGAATAAAATCAGTAAAATAAGAGCTTTATTCAAGTCATCCCAGACCACCATATTTTTATCTGATACTATCCAATAATGTATATCAAACCTTTATTAAATTAGGTTTTTGATATTTCAATCGTCTCATAATATCCATCTTTTAGGTTGACGCTGTATTTAAAAGACTCGAAGTTGATTCAGGGATTGATTTGCAAGTCGTGGGAGATTGGTTATTTAGAGGAAATAATTCGATATCTATCAGTGATTTTTTTTGATCGCTTAATGATATCAAGTTGTAGAATTTACCGGCGATTTTTTGCAAAGGGTAATTTATGATTTCTTTTGTGTGTGCTAATGAAATTCGAACACAGTTTTCTCAAGCCATGTCGGACATGTATAAGAAGGAAGTACCTGCTTATGGTGATTTGATTCGTTTGGTTGAGCGTGTCAATGAACAAGAGCTTGCAACAAATGCTTGTCTGCGCGAAGAAATGTTATTGCATAATAATTTAAAGCGTGTCAGTAGTGAGCGACACGGTGCTATCCGAATTGGCACAGCGTATGAATTATCCAACATCGCTAAAGTATTTGCTGTGATGCACATGCATCCTGTGGGTTACTATGATTTGTCTGTCGCAGGTATTCCAGTTCACTCAACCGCTTTTAGACCACTTTCTCCTCAGGATTTGCGGATAAATCCTTTTCGTATATTTACATCGTTATTGCGCCTTGAGCTGATTGCTGATCAAGATTTGCGCAGGCATGCCGAGAATATTCTCCAAAATCGTCAAATATTCCCTGAAGGGCTTCTTGAATTGGTTGAGTTGAAAAATGCTCAAGGCGGTCTGACATATGATCAAACCGATGAATTTGTATCATTGACGGTAGAGATATTTCGATGGCATGAACAAGCGCAAGTAGATCAAGAAGTTTATGATACTTTGCATAAGGCGCATCGATTGATTGCTGATGTGGTATCTTTTAAAGGACCGCACATTAATCACTTAACACCGCGGACGTTGAATATTGATGCGGTTCAGGAAAAAATGTTAGGGTGTGGTATTACCCCTAAAGCCTTTATCGAAGGTCCTCCCAAGCGTAACGTTCCGATTTTGCTAAGGCAAACTTCATTCAAGGCTTTGGAAGAGAAGATAATCTTCCCTCACCAAGGGGATGAAAAAATAGGTACGCATACAGCACGATTTGGTGAGATTGAAATGCGCGGGGCAGCGTTAACACCTAAAGGAAGGGTACTCTACGATGGGTTGTTGGAGGAGTTGCGCGCAAGAATAACCCCTGCCGTTGATGGTTCTAATGTCGAAGAATATCACTCTGAAGAAGATGTTATTTTTAAGTCTTTTCCCGATGATATTGAATTAATGCGTAAGCAGAAAGTTGCGTACTTTGAATATCAACGCGTTGAAGGCTTTAAAGGTGCAATCAAAAATATTGAAGATGGTATCGCTCGAAAAGTCGTGCAATATACGCCTTTAGTATATGAGGATTTTTTACCTGTAAGTGCGGCAGGGATATTTCAATCTAATTTAGGAGATGATGCTGGAAGTCAAATGTCTAAAAAGCCAAATCGTTCACAATTTGAACAAGCGCTTGGGATGTCAGTAATTGATGAATTTAAACTTTATGAACGGATTGAAAGCGCATCTTTGCAAAAGGTATTGATTAATTGATGTATTCTTTTTTACGAGGTTTCTTATGAAAATTGGTTTTATCGGTCTTGGGAATGTAGGCTCAAAGTTGTCTGGGAGCTTATTGCGTAATGCTTTTGATTTGACAGTTCACGATGTTAATGAGTCGTTGGTCAACAAATTTATAGAGAAAGGGGCAAAAAGTGCGTGCTCTGGTAAAGACATTGCTGAAAAAGTTGATGTCGTCATTACTTGTTTGCCTTCTCCTGCTATTTGTGCTCAGGTCATGGAAGGTTCGGGAGGAGTGCTTGAAGGACTTAGTGAAGGGAAAATATGGTTGGAAATGAGTACGACCGAATCGCACGAAGTGAAACGGTTGGGGGAAAAGGTTCGAGCTATAGGAGCTATACCCGTTGATTGCCCCGTGTCGGGTGGCTGTCATCGTGCAGATACGGGAAATATTTCCATTTTTGCAGGTTGTGAACGTTCTGAATTTGAGCAGGTTTTGCCAATATTGACAACTATGGGTAGGCGTATTTTGCATACAGGGCCACTGGGTTCTGCATCTATTCTTAAAGTAATGACCAATTATTTGGCAACTGCTAATTTGATTTCATGTACGGAGGCTTTATCCGTTGCATGCAAAATGGGATTGGATATGAATAAAGTGTATGAAGCTTTTCGTATTTCTTCAGGCAATTCTTTTGTCCATGAAACTGAATCGCAAGTTATTTTAAACGGCTCACGTGATATCAGTTTTACGATGGATTTGGTATTGAAAGACATTGGCCTTTTCCAATCATTAGCTGATGAACATCAAGTCCCTCTCGAATTGTCGCCCTTGTTAGTGAAAATATTCAAAGACGGGATAAGATGCTATGGAGAACGTGAGTTATCTCCAAACATCATTCGTCGGCTTGAAGATGCATGCGATATAAAAGTACTGGGTCGTGGATTTCCCAATGAAATGACTGATGATGAACCAGAGGAGCCTGGTTACGAAATTAAGCCACAGTAAGCAATATCACACTGATAAAAAAGCATTTAATATGAATATCGATTCTTCTTTGTACTTAAAAGGCTTTTTATTATCTGTATTTGCCGGCATATTGTGGAGTTTTGGCCCCATTTTGGTGTTACATATGCAAAGCCCTGAAGAGTATCGATTGCAATACTTGTTCTATCGAGGTATTGGGGTAACTGGGACTTTATTGATATATTTATTTATACGAGAAGGTATTTCTTGTTTTAAAAATTTCTCTCGCATTGGTTGGGAAGGAATGTTAGGCGGGACAGGGCTCGGGTTTGCTATGTTCTTCTTCATTTATTCGATAACGCTTACTTCAGCAGCAGTCACGCTATTTATGCTGGCAGCAATGCCTTTTATGACCGCAATATTAGGGAATTTTGTACTTGGTGAGCGGTTGAAGAAGGAAACACTACTTTCTATGGTGATTGCTTTTTCAGGGGTGCTGCTTATTGCGTGGAATGATGCCGTGCGTGGTACATTTCTTGGGGCGGCCTATGGATTTTTAGCGGCGATTGGTTTTTCCATATTTACACTATCGCTACGTATGCGTAAGGATGTGCCGAAATTCACTACTGTTATTTTTGGTGGGTCGGTGTGTAGCGTGATAGCTTTAGTCTTGGTAGGTGGGATTGGGAATGTTGAAATGCCTTCACAAAACATATTGCTTAGTTTCGGACATGGCGCATTGGTTGGTAGTGGATTAATACTCTACAGTATTGGAGCGAAGTATCTGCCTGCGGCTGAATTGGTTCTTCTGTCGTTGCTTGAAATTGCAGGAGGAATCCTTTGGGTAGCGGTGCCGTTTTTTGGTATTAGTCAAATACCAACCATCACAACAATGATGGGAGGAACATTAATTACTGCAGCAGTGTTGCTGAACGGTTACCTCGCCAAGCCCTCTATTCAACTTGGTAGATAACTTCTTTGAATAGATGTAAATAGAATACATGCACCTGCGATGTATTGCTTCCTTGTTACTCTTAAGAAATTATTGTACCGATTCAATCGCTTCGCGAGCCACTGAAAATATGGTGTCTATTTCTTCTTTGTTAACAATGAGGGGCGGAGAAATGGCGATGGTATCGGCAGTAACACGCAACATAACTCCTTTTTCCCATGCTTTGAGCATGACTTCAAAACCTCGCGCGCCAGGAGCCCCTTCGCGTTGTGACAGATCAAAAGCAGCAACCAGTCCAAGATTACGAGTGTCGGTTATGTGTTCCAAATCTTTCAAGGAGTGGACTTTCTCTTCAAGATAAGGAGCAAGGTCATTGGCACGTGTGTACAAATTCTCTTTTTCATAAATGTCAAGAGAGGCAATTGCAGCTGCGCATGCAACGGGGTGTCCTGAGTAAGTATAACCATGAAATAGCTCAATGGGCAACTTGGAGTTGTTAATGATGGCATCATAAATACTGTCATCAACCATGACCGCTCCCATTGGCAGTACACCATTGGTAAGCCCTTTAGCCGTCGTAACAAGATCAGGCGTTATGCCAAAGTGTTCGCTGGCACTTGCTCGACCAAGACGACCGAATGCAGTGATCACTTCATCAAAAATCAATAAAATGTCGTGTTTGGTACATATGGCTCTTAAGCGTTCTAAATAGCCTTTAGGTGGAGGGTACACACCAGCAGAGCCTACCATTGGTTCAACAATAACTGCGGCAATGTTTTGTGCGCCATGAAGCACCACAAACCGCTCAAGGTCATCAGCCAACCAATCGCCATGCTCAGGTTGCCCTTTGCTAAATATATTTTCTGGTAATAGTGTTGAACGCATATGCGCAACACGCGGTAATAGGTTGCCGTAAAACATACGATTAGGTGCTATGCCACCGACCGAAGTGCCACCAAAATTAGTACCGTGATATCCCTTCTCACGCCCGATGAACATGGTTTTTCCAGAATTCCCCTTAGCTTGGTGATACGCCAAAGCAATTTTTAGTGCGCTATCAACTGATTCAGAGCCGGAGTTGGTGAAGAATGCACGATTCAATGAACCTGGGAAAAGATTAGAAAGGCGTTGTGCAACTTCAAATACTTTGGGGTGTGCAAATTGAAAACAAGGGGAGAAATCCAATTCAAGCAATTGTTTTCCAACTGCTTCTGCGATTTCTTCGCGTCCATGCCCAAGGCCACAGCACCATAAACCTGCTGTACCATCTAATACAGGGCGACCATCTGGGTCATAAAAATACATGCCTTTGGCAGAAGTAATTATCCGAGGATCCTTTTTGAAAAGGCGGTTAGAAGTAAAGGGCATGAAAAATGCGTCCATATTAGGAGAGTTTGTCATATGCGTACCTAAAATGCTTGTAAAAGATATTGTTCAATGTTTAGCAGAAAGCTTATGCAAAGTTTGAGGCATTCGTAATCTGTAAGTTACGATGAATTATGCCATATTTTGCATTGCAACAGTAGGCACATAAATTTAGATCATACCATTATTTTTTTTGCATGCACTTAAAGATGATTGGTGAATGCGGACGAATTGGGAATGTATGTAGGGGAGGAGATAAGGATATGAGGTAAAAATCCTAAAGTAATATTTAGTTGATTTCTATGTTTGAGGGATTGTTTTACCATGCGGATCTTTGTCCCTTTGATTGAGCTCCGCTTCAAGCCTAGAAGCAATTTCAGGAGTAATAACGTGCTCAGCATCCTCAGCCATATGATGAACTTGTGTTTTATCAACGCCCGCTTTTTCTATTAAGTACTGTTCCCATAAGCGATGATGGCGTGTGAGGGCAGATGCTTTAGCGAGACCTTGATCGGTCAATTCCCAATAGTTATCTTTCTGAATTAAGTCTCCAGCTGATGTGAGTTGTTTGGCGGTTGTAAATAATTTGTCGGCGGGGAAATCTCTCACAGTTAGTACTTGATTAAGAGCAAATTTTTTGAGACTATATCTTTCATTGAGGAGAAATCCTGCACGCAGTAAATGTTCTTCAAGTGTGCGTTTGTGTTGTATTTTTTTAGCCCTAATACGTGTTAAGATACCTCGAGGTGCAAATAGAGAAGATAAGATAAATAAGATGGTTAAACCCATTACTATCCATGGTCCAGTCGGAAAGCGTGTTGCTTGGGTGGAAATGAAAATGCCGAAGCACACGCTGATGCTGCTACACACCAAAGCCATTAGTAAAAGAGGAAAGAGGCGGTGACACCATTGTCTTGCAGTAATAGCTGGAATCAGTAGTAAAGCAGACATGAGGATAACGCCAACGAGTTGGAGACCAACGACTATTACGGATACCAATAATACTCCTAATAGCACATCTACGAATTTTGGAGATAATCCTGCATAAGTACTGAAACGACGATCAAAAGCGCATGCGCGCATGCGCTGATACATAAAAGTTACTCCGATAATGCAAGCGCTTAATACTAAGGTGAGTATTAAGATATCTTCAGGCAGTATGGCTGCTGCTTGTCCAAAAAATAATTTATCAAGCCCTCCTTTTTCAGGTAAAGGCAGACGTTGTATTATTGATAAGATGAGTACGCCAAGTGAGAAGAAAAAAGATAAAACCATTGCTAAGGCTGAGTCTGGACGAATGTTCTTAGCTTTGATAAGCCAATCAAGGATGAAGTACCCGAGTAGTGCCGCAATAGTGCCTCCCCAAAAAGTAACTGAAAGGCGGTTTGTGTGCGTCAAGAGAAAAGCAACTAAAACACCAGGAAGGGCACAGTGTGCGAGGGCATCACCAATAAGTGAACGGTTGTTTATGAAAGAAAAACAACCAATAAGAGCTGCGCTTATCCCAAGGATGATGCCACCACTTAATGCCCATATCGTATTGATGTCCATGAGTTTTGTTTATATTTTCTCTTGAATCTCGCTCAGAAGAGGCAGAGAGTTACTGTACGTTTGGCGGATATTTTCCATAGTAAATGTTTCCTTTAGAGGTCCTTGTGCGATGATGCGCCGATTGAGTAGAAATACGTAGTCAAAGTATTCAGGGGTGCTATTTAAATTATGATGTACACACAACAGAGTAGCCCCTTCGCTTTGAATGATTCGAAGCTGATCAATTATGGCTTTCTCGCTTGCCATGTCAATGGCGGCAAAAGGTTCGTCCAATAGGTACAAACTGGCACGTTGAGCAATGGCGCGAGCAAGGAACATCCGTTGTTGTTGCCCTCCTGAAAGCTCACTAATATGTGCGTTCGCATATTCTACTAATGTTACTTTTTCTAATGCTTCCATTGCAATTTTTTTGTCTAACTTAGTGGGTCTTTGCCACCACTTTAGGTGGGGTAGTCTACCCATAAGAACGACTTCTTTTACAGTTATGGGAAAGTCCCAATCAACGTTGGATCTTTGTGGCATATAGGCAATAGTTTGCCTTTTTTCTTCGAGGGTTCCAGAAAAGAATCGAACGTCTCCAGACTCACACTCAGTTAGACCAAGTATTGCATTGATCAGAGTCGTTTTTCCAGCACCATTAGGACCAATAATTGCTGCTAATTTTTGTCTGGGAAGTTCGAGGTTTATTTCTTCCAAAACACGTTTTCCACGATAGCGCGTGTTTAATCCTTTGATATTCAGCGCTGGATAATTCATTTCAATGCATTTGATATGTTCGAAGCGTTGTGTTCAAGCATTCCTATGTACGTACCAGCGGGCTTGCCGATAATATCAAGTGAATCGGAAAATAATTGACCACCAATAATAAGGTTGTACTTATCTTGTTGCATGGCTTGCTGTAAAGATTTAATAAAGCGTGGTGATATAGTGCTTTCAAGAAAGATGGCTTTTACTTTTGCTGAGGCGATGCGACGCTTAATACGTTGTATGTCTTTCAAACCAAATTCACTAACCGTACTGATACCTTGTAAAGAATCAACTTCAAGCTCATAGCGATTGCCAAAATAAGCAAAGGCATCATGCGCGGTTATTAGTAGGCGTTGTTTTTCAGGGATTTCATTAATAAGTTGCGCAATTTTTTTGTTTAGTAGGGTTATTTTTTTTCGAAATATTTCAAAATTTGTGTAGACTTCATTGCGTATTTGAGGATACTTTTTTGCAATGGATTCAGACAGATACATAGAGCCTTGCAACCATAGTAGAGGATCCATCCAAATATGCGGATCAGTGGTGTTGGAATCAACCTTTATTAGCGATTTTTGAGGAACGCCGTCACTGATTTTGAGAATGGCTTTTTGGGTTGAAAGCTTATCAAATACCTCTTGCATGCGTCCTTCAAGATGCAGTCCATTGTAAATGATCAAGTCAGCATTTAATAAGCGCTTTACATCTCCTTGTGTGGGTCTGTATAGGTGAGGGTCGATGCCAGCAGGCATTAAAGTAACTACATTAGCACTATTGCCAACAAGCTGTTTGACAGTGTCTCCGAGTATATTGGTTGTGGTAACTATTTCAAGAGCAACGCTATTGTTTGTGAAAAACAATAGCAGTAATGTTAAAATGCGGGTTAAATTATTTTTAATCATGATTAAAAATAGCCATTTTAACTATTCATCCACGCCTTGTCAATGCAAAACGCAACAAAAGAAGATTATTTGAAGGTAATATTTAAGCTTTCGGATGGAGAAGATAAAGCAGTAGCTACACAAGATATTGCTGCTAAATTAGGTATTTCATCTGCGGCGGTTACTTCAATGCTTAAAAAACTAGCAAAAGAAAATTTAGTAAGTTACAAACCCTATTATGGAGTGCGGTTGTTGTTGGAAGGAAGAAAGGTTGCTGTTTCGACTGTGCGAAGACATCGTGTCATTGAGGAGTTTCTTGTTCGATTTTTACATATGGGGTGGGATGAAGTGGATGTAGAAGCCGAAGTGTTGGAGCATTGTATATCGGAGGACATTGTGCAACGCATGTGGAAAGTGCTTGGAGAACCTCAAACCGATCCGCACGGGTCTCCAATACCAGATGCTTCGGGGCAGTTCCATATTGAAGAAAGTGCTAGTGTCCCTTTAGTCCAGATTGATATTGCTGCTCTTTGTACTGTTGTGCGTATTAGAGGCGCTAGTCCTGAAGAGTTACGTTATCTCGAAAGTATTGGGCTGACGATAGGTTCTAAGTGTGAGCTTATAGACCGTGCACCGTTCAAAGGACCCATAATGGTAAAAACGAAAGTCAAGGTTTCTGCTTTGGATTACAGCTTTTGTGAGTCAATAATCGTTAAAAGAAATTGAAACAATTTTGAGATTTAGTTGAAAATAAAAAACGCCTCATATGAGGCGTTTTTATATTTAAGGTGGTAGTTAGAATGTATTATTCAGACTTTTCGCCACCGCATTTGCCTTCACCGCATTTGCCTTCTTCAGACTTTTCGCCGCCGCATTTGCCTTCGCCGCATTTGCCTTCTTCAGACTTTTCGCCGCCGCATTTGCCTTCGCCGCATTTGCCTTCTTCAGACTTTTCGCCGCCGCATTTGCCTTCGCCGCATTTGCCTTCTTCAGACTTTTCGCCGCCGCATTTGCCTTCACCGCATTTGCCTTCTTCAGACTTTTCGCCGCCGCATTTGCCTTCACCGCATTTGCCTTCTTCAGACTTTTCGCCGCCGCATTTGCCTTCGCCGCATTTGCCTTCTTCAGACTTTTCGCCGCCACATTTGCCTTCGCCGCATTTGCCTTCTTCAGACTTTTCGCCGCCGCATTTGCCTTCGCCGCATTTGCCTTCTTCAGTTTTGTTTCCAAATGCTACTTCGTAGCCAGAAGAAAGTTCATTCATTTCAAAAGTTGCTTGATCTGCAAGTGCAACTGTTGCCGCAATAGAAGAACCTGCCATTAGAAAGGAAGAAATTACAGTAGTCTTTTTCATGTTGAACACCTCCAAATGTGTTTTCTTTAAATTTTCAGATTCTCTAAATTGGTAGAATCTTGGGGCTAATTATAAGCGTTTTCAAAATTCAATATTGAATCGTTTCGTGAGTTTTAATACGTTTTGTTTGCAGGTATCCCTTTTATTTTCAAATTAAATTTGATATTTTTTCATCTGCGCGACAAATTAAGTGCTACTGCTAATTGGTTATTGGAATTCCTAACACCATACCATCCTTCATGCCTTTAAGGAGTAGGGGAATGATTTGAGTTTCTAATTCTGCGCTTGTTTTGTTAAAGTTTTCAGCTAACACTTCAATCGCTTGTTTCGTTGTCATATCAGGATTGTTCTTTATTAAATCCCAGAAAATAGCAGTGAATGAGTTGACAGCAATAAAGCAAACTTTGTTGCTATGATTGCGATAAAGAATAAGAAATGTTTCTGCTGGCTCAATTGAATCTGCATTTTTTGCAGTTATGTGTTGGACAGGGTATGTGTAATGTTCGATGAGCATAACAGAGTTAAGCAACAAAGGGCTGTTAAGAAGCTTTTCGTCATTATGAGAAATTAAATGTTCGGGGACTTCTGGGTCTTCATGTATCATCAAATACAGTTCAAGCCATTCGTATCGAGCTAATTGCTCAAAGAAGCCATGCACACCGTCTTGAGGATGCTTTGCTATAAAGTCAAGAAAAGCTTTGGGGATTTGTCGGAAGTATGGCGAATGGTTTTCATACGTGGAGAAGAATGCTCTAACCATTTCTCGAATTCTATTCTCACCATAAATGCTAGTAATTACGGGGAAGGTGTTGACAATAAAATTGACTTGATTGTTGAAAAAAAGATCTCGGTAGATAGAGAGCCTTCGATCTTCAAGGTTTTCTGGTGCGGGATTGTTTTCGGGGTCACGAATGTGTGCTGCAAAGTTGTATTGCAACTGTCGAAAGTCAGAAGTCTTCGTCATACGTTTACAACAATAGGTTGGTCTGCCTGTAAGTGCTTTCTTTGCAAATCATTTATAACGTTTATTTCTTTGAGCAATGTTTCTAAATTAGGAATGTTGAAGTCGCGTTCAAGCAGTGTCGGATGTACTCCGAAAAGATCATATGCACTATCGAGTAGATCCCAAACGGGATCAATTACATCGGCGCCATGTGTATCAACGATCAGATCTTCGGCCTCTTGGTAGTGTCCAGCAACATGGATGTAGGCGATGCGATCGCCATTGATTCCTTTGAGGAATTCAAGCCCATCGTAACGATGATTTACTGAATTAACATAGATATTATTAACGTCTAACAGCATGAGGCAGTCGGCTTCTTCAAGAACGCCATTGATGAAGTCTATTTCTTTTATTTGCTGACCAGGTGCTGCGTAATAAGAGACATTCTCGATGGCAATTTGACGCCCCATGATATCCTGTGCAACCCGAATGCGTGATGCCACGTGTTTTATGGCTTCTTCGGTGAATGGTATTGGCATTAAATCATAAAGATGCGCATTGTCAGTACAGAAACTTAAGTGTTCACTGAAAAAGTTCACTTTGTTTTTATCAAGAAATTTTGCCACGTCGGAAACAAATTTTTTGTCCAAAGGATTTGGTCCGCCAAGAGACATAGACAGTCCATGGCAAACAAACTGATAGTTTTCTGTAAACCAAGCAAATTGTTCGCCTAATCGCCCACCTATGTTCATCCAATTCTCAGGTGCTACTTCAAGAAATCCCACCCCTTTAGGCATATCTTTGCGCATTGGTCGAAGCATTTCTTGACGCAAACCAAGTCCTGCGCCGTTGAGATTGGAAAGGGCTGAATTTTTATGTTGTTGTTTCTTCATTAGGGTACGCTCTATCTGTTATCAATGATTTTACAAATTTTTAACTAGTATAACTTAATTTGATTTAAAAAAATACGTCCATTTTCAGTATATCCCTGCATGTCAAAACAATAAAAGCAGGTGCAAATTTTATACTGAGACAATACTGAGACAAATGGATTCAAAGAATCTGTATTCGATTAATCTAACTGCTTAAAAAGCCAGATTGTGTTCCAAGAATGGGGCTAACAGAATGCTTTCATACAGCACATGATAAAACGGCAAGTATCAAAATATACGCGTATGTACCAAGCATAAAAGCTGTTATAATCTGAAAGAACTTAGTCTGTAGGGCTTTGGGCGTGGTGGTCTTGTGTCTTAATATTTAATTAGGGAGTAGTGTTTTGGAATGGTTTAATGATCTATTAATTGCATCAAATGTAATAGTAACTGTACTTGTTAAGTTATTTGGGTTTGTCGTCGGCTTGGTCGTCTTAGCGATTGTGGTCGTTTTTATTCGAGATGTTACGCAAACACAGCAAGCTATCAGACGAAATTATCCGGTTGTGGCGCATTTTCGCTACTTTTTTGAAGCGTTAGGTAAATTTTTCCGACAGTACTTTTTTGCAATGGATAGGGAAGAAATGCCTTTTAATCGCTCACATCGTACTTGGGTTTACCAAGCGTCAAAGAACGTTGATACTACTCAAGCTTTTGGTTCAACACGCAATATTCATGAGGAAAATGCTATTTTGTTTGTTAATTCAGCCTATCCTTCATTGAAGCCTTCAGTAGATGCACGACCCTGCACTTTAGGAGAAGGTTACTGTAAATATCCTTTTGAAGCCAAATCGGCATTTAATATTTCTGGTATGAGTTATGGTGCTCTATCAAAGCCTGCTGTTTTAGCGCTGTCTAATGGTGCGCGCAAAGCAGGATGTTGGCAAAACACAGGAGAGGGAGGGTTGTCTCCTTACCACATTGAAGGCGGTGCAGATATTGTTTTTCAAATAGGGACAGCAAAGTATGGGTGTCGTGATAGTGAAGGAAATTTGAGCGATGAAAAATTAATGGGCTTGGCAAGTAATGAAAAAGTTCGTATGTTTGAAATCAAACTGTCGCAAGGAGCTAAACCTGGCAAGGGAGGGATACTTCCAGCGGTGAAGGTTAATGAGGAGATTGCTGAGATTAGAGGTATTCCAATTCATACAGATTCGATTAGCCCTAATAGGCATTTAGACATTGAGAGTGTTGATCAATTGCTTGATATGATTATGCGTGTTCGTAAAGTAACTGAAAAGCCTGTAGGATTTAAAGCAGTAATGGGTGATGAGTTTTGGATAGATGAAGTGTGTCAAAGAATCGTTGAACGCGGATTGGATTCTGCTCCAGATTTTGTGACAATAGATAGCGCAGATGGTGGAACAGGTGCAGCCCCATTGAGTTTGATTGATTATGTTGGTATGCCTATTTCAGATTCTTTACCGATAGTGGTCAATGTTATTGAAAAACATAAGTTACGGGATCGGATAAAGGTGATTTGCTCAGGTAAGCTTATTACTCCTGCAGATGCTACATGGGCATTGTGTGCGGGGGCAGATTTCGTAGTATCAGCGCGTGGTTTTATGTTTTCTCTTGGTTGTATACAAGCACTGCATTGCAATCGCAATACTTGCCCAACAGGCATAACTACCCACAAAAAACATCTACAACGAGGGCTAGTTCCTATGGAAAAAGCGGAAAGGGTTGCAAATTATGTCAAAAACATGACATACGAGATGCAAGTCATCGCTCATTCATGTGGCGTTGATGATATGCGTGATTTAAAGAGACATCATTGCAGGATTGTTCAACAGAATGGACGTTCAATCCGTATGGATGAAATTTATTCACCTATTAAATTAGCGTCTTAGTTTATTTAGAAGTTGGTGGTTTTTTTAGTTAGAAATTGAAAAATTGGAGAAAAGTTTATGAATGTTTTGATTGGTATGCAGGAAATGTTAGATCGCTTGAAGGTACTTGATTTTTTAGCTCCTTTAATGATGAGATTATATTTGGCCCCTGTTTTTTGGTTTGCTGGATACAATAAGTTTCAAGGGTTTAGCGGAGTTGTTGCCTGGTTTGATAGGGGGCTTGGGCTTCCATTGCCAGAAGTAATGGCATTTCTAGCTACTGCTACAGAACTGTTGGGAGCTGCAATGTTGCTTGCTGGATTTGGAGTGCGTTGGGTTTCTGTTCCTTTGATGATTACAATGTTAGTGGCTATTTTTGCGGTTCATTGGAACAATGGGTGGCAAGCGGTACTCGACCCTCAATCACCATGGGCTCCTGAGTATGCGGCTGATGGCATTGCTCGTTTGAGTAGAGGTAAAGATATACTGAGAGAACATGGTAATTACGATTGGCTAACTGAATACGGAAGTTATGTGGTTTCTAACAACGGAATAGAGTGGGGCGCTACTTATTTTATAATGTTGTTGGCATTGTTCTTTATGGGTTCTGGTGCTATTAGTATTGATGCTTTGGTACGAAGAATATTTATGCGTTAGTTTGAAAAGTGCTCCAAGATCAGTTATTAAAATATTTTAAAGAGACGCCCGATTTTCCTAAACCAGGAATTGTTTTTCAGGACTTTAGTCCGCTGTTGAGAGACAACTTGACATTGTGTGTCGACGCTTTGCAGGCATTATTTGATGATGAAGAGTGGCAACGGGTTGACTTTTTAGTTGGTGTTGAGTCTCGAGGATTTATTTTAGCCAGTGCGCTAGCAAATCGGCTTGAAAAAGGATTGGTGCTGGCTAGAAAAGCTGGGAAATTACCTCAGCCTGCAGATAGAGTAGCATACTATTTGGAGTATGGGGAGGCTGTATTAGAGATGAATGCTGGAGAAGGACAGAATGTACTCATCGTGGATGACGTTCTGGCTACAGGTGGTACACTAGAAGCAGCGTTTCAGTTGTGTGAAAAAGTTGGATATATACCCGTTGGGGCAGCTCTGTTGATGGATTTAAATTTGCCTGTACGCTCTACTTTAAATCGAGATTATAGATCTGCCATTAAAATGTAGGAGTTTTAAGTTATGCCGATGTTAGATAGTTTTAAGGTAGACCACACAAAGATGATTGCCCCTGCTTTACGTGTGGCTAAAAGTATGATATCACCTTCTGGAGACGAAATTACAGTTTATGATTTGCGCTTTACGCGACCCAATCATGATATGTTATCGGTTTTGGGTATTCATACGTTGGAACATTTATTTGCTGGAATGATGCGCAAACATCTGAATGATAAAAGTATTGATATCATAGATCTCTCTCCAATGGGCTGTCGAACAGGTTTCTATATGAGCTTGATTGGGACGCCTGAAAATCATCAAGTTATTGAGGCTTGGAAAAAATCGATGCAAGATGTGTTGTTAGTGGAAAAACAAGAAGACATCCCTGAATTAAATATTTATCAATGTGGCTCTTATAAAATGCATTCTCTTGCTGATGCCAAGTCTATAGCGCAAGAGGTTCTCGATTCAGGTATTGGTATTAATGATAATGATGCTTTATCCTTAAGTGAAGCGCAACTAATAGAGCTGGGGAATGATGTTTAATGGCTATATTAATCATAGCGGCTCTTGAAGAGGAAACGCAAGCTTTTTTTGAGGTAATAGAGGATAGAAACGCATTTTTTGTGCTGGGCAGTCCAGTATCTACAGGCAAAATTAATAATAAAAAAGTGGTTGTAGCACAGTGCGGAGTGGGTAAAGTAAACGCAGCAGCTTTGACTGCCTCGTTAATTGAGCGATTTGAAATAACTTTAATCATTAATACTGGTTGTGCGGGCGGAGTGCACGAAAAGGTTTCAATAGGAGACGTAGTCGTTGCAGATAAATTATTCCAGCATGACGTTGATGTTCAAGCTCTAGGGTATGAAAAAGGTTTCGTTCCAGGAACAGGTAAAACATTTTTTGCGGATCGCAATACGTCGGAACTGTTGTTTGCGCATGCTGCAAAACTTTTTAAGGCGCATCGCGGTGGCATAGCGTCGGGTGATCAGTTTGTCTCCACTTCTGCAATGTTAGAACCACTGAGTGCAGAGAAGGATTTATATGCAGTTGAAATGGAAGGTGCAGCGATTGCTCATGTGGCGTTTTTGGATAAATGCCCATGTGCAGTTATTCGAGCTATATCTGATAAAGCAGATTCAGATGCCCAAGAAGACTTTCCTTCATTTGTAAGTCGCGTCAGTCAAAAGTCAGCAAAAGTAGTAATTGATACAATAAATGATCTTTAGTTGCTGCGGGACTAATAAAACAAAGAGCGTTATAGCTATTTATAAACATTATTCATTCAAATAATTATGGGAAAAGTAAAGTACAAAAAGCATCAAACTGAATTAAAAGCTAACCACAATAGGCTAGACGGTGATATTTCAGATTCTAAAAAGATGCCGAACAGCAATGATTCAGGGGAACTTGTTTTTTCTCAAAGAGCACCAGCCATCGGAAAGTTGTGGATTATAGGAATGTGTGCAGCTTTGTTTGCTCCAACCTTATTTGCCCCACTTTTTACAAAATATGGTTATTCTCCAGATCTTCATATGTCATTTATGATTCAGGTAAGCATGTTGACACTTGCTAGCATATTTTTTTTGGGGCACATAAAACAAAGAGAGATTGTATTTGTTAAAAACCCTCTTATTTTACCTGTCTTGCTATTCTATGGTTGGGCATTGATTTCGATTTTTTGGGCACACAATCGATTTGAAAGTATGATCTCATTGCTTGACTGGGGAGCTGGGGTTGTTGGGTTTTTATTGATTTCTAATGCTTTGCGCAAACCCGAAGACACACGAATTATTGTTCAGGCTATCTTTTTAACTGGAGTGCTTTTGGGATTTTTGGGTTGGAACCAATATTTGCTTGGTGTCACTTGGGTTCAACAACATGCTCCTCCATCGGCAACGTTCAATAATAAAAATATGGCGGCTCAGTACGGGGTTTTAGTCATGCCGTTAGGGATAGGATTATTTTTATCAGCTCGTGAACGATTTTCTTATTGGGCTTATGCTATCGGGACGGCAATTGTTTTCGTATTCGTAATGTACACGTTTACTCGTAATGCATATCTAAACCTTATTGGTGTATTTTCCGCTTTAACTGTTTTTCTAATTGTTGATAAGTTAAGGGGTACAGCGGAACACTTCTCGCGAGAAAAGAAGATGGTGGCGCTTTTGGCAGTGCTTCTGGCTTTTTTCATGCTAATGTTGGGACCTTCACAAAGCGGTGGCATTAGTTGGTATGGATTAGATGCGTACGTAAACTATAATGAACGTTTTCAAAGCATTGGCCCTGCAGCTAAGCTTGATGGAACAGGCGTTCCTAGAATTGCTATGTGGTTTAATTCTTTGGAAATGATTAAAGAGCACCCTCTTTTAGGCGTTGGAATGGGAAATTGGATGGTCTATTATCCTCTGTATCAAACTTCCTCTATCATTGATTTTGAAATGTCTGAGGCAATTCAGCATATTAATGCGCACAATGATTATGTGGAAATATTATCCGATTTGGGAATAATTGGTTTTTCTTTTCTTTTATTTCTCGGTGTTAGATTGTTTTGGACAGCTATTAAAACTTTTTATGGACGATGGGATAATAATCCTAATAGATATTTAGTATTAGGGGTTTTATTAGGTTGCATGGGTATCGGTATTAATGCATTTTTCAGTTTTCCATTCAAGCAACCTGCCCCTATTATGGTTTTTCTTGCGTATTTAGGTATTCTTGCGGTGGAATATTCACGTGTAACAGACGCAAAACTTTGGAGATTTAAGGCGGCCTCAAGAGCAGCAGCTGTGGGAATGGTATTGTCTATTCTTACTGTCAGTGTATTTGTTGTACACTACCAGTGGAATGAATCTGAAATACATTTTCGTAAAGCAACTATAGCATCTCATCAGAAAAAATATCATGAGATGAAGCGTGAAGGTCAGCTCTCTCACGATGCAATGCCTTTAAGAAATAGGATGTATAACTTTATTGGGATGGGGCATTTGCGCACGGGCAATGCAGAAGCTGCAGCCAAATACTTGGAATTGGTGAAGAAAAGCTATCCAAATCGGAATAATACTTTACAAAATCTTGGGTATATTTACTTGGAATTAGCTGAAGATGCTCGTCGTAAAAACGATGCTGTCAAATATAAGTCTTTTTTAGAAAAAGCCCTTGAAAATTTCACTCATATGGTGGATATACGACCAGATAGTTATCGAGCCCATCGTAATCTTGGAATTACATATGTTCGATTAAATCAGCCGAAACCAGCGTACATTCATCTTGAAACATCTGTTGCTATTGAACGTGCTAATGGTAATTTAAATGCAGGAAATGGGAGCATTAATAACTTGATTCAGCAACTTAAGACGCAAGTGAAAGCCAAAGGATGATTGTTCCTTGTAAATTCAAACTTTTTAAGTAATTGTAACTCGGAGTTGTTTTAATCTATATTGACTTGTTTAGTCTGATTAAATAGCAAATTCGTTACCACATGGTTCTTGAAAGTGGAAACGAAGTCCTCAAGGGAAAGAATAGATTGATTAATCTGACTATCAGCTTTTCCTATTGTGTTCTATCATTTATTGTTGTAGAAAATGCGTTGTGTTCGGTGTCATAGCCATTAAAAGCCCAACCAAAATACACTAAAGGAAGTTCTGGTTTTTTATCTCAGAACTTGGAAATTCAATGTGATTTATTTGTTCGTGTCCATGCATAATATTCTTTAAAAAAAGTAGTTTCGTGGTTAAGCGTTTAAGGGTTGTAATATGTGACTATATTATCGTGTTTTACGTTGTTTTTTCGTTATTTTGAATCCAAAGCGATTAGAGGTGCGTAATAGAGGCAAATGTTTTTCAGGTAGATGGGATTATTAACAATCTCACCGACCTGAGCAGAACCAGCTGGATAAGTTTTATAAATGGTTGACAAGTAGGCGCAAGGGGCATACAATGCGCCCACTTTTTAATTGGATACATTTACAGTGTAAATGGCATGCTGTTCTGTAATGCTTTATTAAAGAATAGATTTAAGAAAGGATTGTTGAAATATTGGTAGGTGTAAGCTTGCCCGTTGTATTTTGCAAGACAAGATGGTATTAGGTGCGCACGACGACGCATTCACGATTTTAATATGGAGATTTGATGGCAACAACTAATCAGTTGATACGCAAACCACGCAAACCAAAGCGTAAAATTAATAAAGTGGCAGCACTGCAAGCGTGCCCTCAACGTAGAGGCGTTTGTACTCGTGTTTATACCACTACCCCAAAGAAACCAAATTCAGCATTACGTAAGGTAGCACGTGTACGCTTGACCAGTGGTTTTGAGGTGACGACGTATATTGGTGGTGAAGGGCATAATTTACAAGAACACTCGGTGATATTGATTCAAGGAGGGCGTGTTAAGGATTTGCCAGGTGTCCGCTATCATACTATTCGGGGTGCTCTTGATTGTGCAGGGATTGATAAGCGCAGACAGGGTCGTTCTAAGTACGGCGCTAAGCGTCCTAAAAAATAAAGGGTAAGTAATAATGGCTCGCAGAAGACAAGCAGAAAAAAGGGATATTCTCCCTGATCCAAAATTTCACGATAAAACTTTGGCAAAGTTTATTAATACTTTGATGTTGAGTGGAAAGAAATCTATTGCTGAAAAAATCGTTTATGGTGCATTGGATCGTGTAGCTGAGCGTAGCAAACAAGAACCGCTTGCATTGTTTGAAACGGTACTTGAGAACATTGGTCCGCTCGTAGAGGTGAAGTCAAGACGTGTTGGTGGGGCTACTTATCAAGTGCCAATTGAAGTGCGTTACAGTCGTCGAGCCACATTGGCTATGCGCTGGTTGATTGACTCTGCTCGAAAACGTCGTGAAAAAGGGATGACATTACGGCTGGCTGCCGAAATGTTTGAAGCTTCTGAGAATCGTGGAAACGCTGTTAAGAAAAAAGAAGATGTCCATAGAATGGCAGAAGCGAATCGCGCATTTTCACATTTCCGTTGGTAAATTTTTAATCACATAAATACAAGAATAAAGGCAAAAAGTGGCAAGAGAAACTCCGCTCGATCTCTATCGTAACATTGGTATTATGGCGCACATTGATGCGGGTAAAACGACTACGACTGAACGCGTACTATATTACACTGGTGTGTCGCACAAAATTGGTGAGGTACACGATGGCGCAGCAACAATGGATTGGATGGAGCAAGAGCAGGAAAGAGGTATAACTATTACCTCTGCGGCGACGACTTGTTTCTGGAAAGGAATGGGTGGGAACTTTAAAGAACATCGCATTAACATAATTGATACTCCTGGACACGTTGACTTCACTATCGAAGTTGAGCGTTCATTGAGAGTGCTTGATGGAGCGGTTGCTGTATTTTGTGCCGTTGGAGGAGTTGAACCTCAATCAGAAACAGTTTGGAGACAAGCGAATAAGTATCAAGTTCCTAGAATGGCGTTCATTAACAAAATGGATCGTGCGGGAGCTAATTTCCTTCGAGTGGTTGATCAGATTAAAACACGCCTCGGCGCAAATCCTGTAGCCATTCAACTTGCTATCGGTGCAGAGGAAAATTTTCGTGGTGTTATTGATTTGGTCAAGATGAAAGCGATAAACTGGAAAGATGAAAATATGGGCGTTGAGTTCTCATATGATGATATTCCAGAAGATATGCTTTCTTTAGCTACAGAACATCGCGAATTTATTGTAGAGGCTGCGGCTGAAGCAAGTGAAGAAATGATGGAAAAGTATTTAGAAGGCAATGAATTATCAGAAGAAGAAATTGTCGAGGGGTTACGTAAACGATGCCTTGCAAATGAGATTATTCCCGTTCTTTGTGGCTCTGCCTTTAAAAATAAAGGTGTACAGGCTATGCTTGATGCAGTAGTCCAGTACATGCCTTCTCCATTGAATGTTCCAGCAATTGAGGGTGAGTTGGATGATGGTGAGAAAAGCACTCGTAGTTCAAGCGACAGTGAACCTTTTTCATCCTTGGCGTTTAAAATAATGACGGATCCATACGTTGGTACTTTGTCATTTGTACGTGTTTACTCAGGCGTCTTAAAATCAGGAGATTCGGTATATAACCCTGTTAAAAGGAAAAAAGAGCGCATAGGACGAATCCTGTTAATGCACTCTAATGAGAGAGAAGAGGTTAAAGAAATCTATGCAGGTGACATTGCTGCAGTTGTCGGGTTAAAGGATGTTACTACTGGTGATACTCTTTGTGATGTGAATAAGAAAATTACGCTTGAGCGTATGGAGTTTCCTGAGCCTGTTATTTCAGTTGCCGTGGAACCAAAATCAAAACCAGATCAAGAGAAAATGGGCTTGTCCTTGTCAAAGCTTGCTGCTGAAGATCCATCGTTTCGAGTTCACACCGATGAAGAATCTGGTCAGACAATTATTTCTGGTATGGGTGAATTGCACCTTGAGATCATTATTGATCGCATGAAACGTGAATTTAAGGTAGAGGCGAATGTCGGTGAACCACAAGTGGCATATCGTGAAACGATACGGAATCAAGTAGAGATTGAAGGTAAATTTGTTCGTCAGTCTGGGGGACGCGGACAGTACGGTCATGTTTGGTTGCGTTTAGAACCTATCCCAGTAGACAGTGAAAATACTTATGAATTCGTTGATGAGATTGTTGGGGGAGTTGTTCCTAGAGAGTACATCCCAGCGGTTAATAAAGGAATTCAAGAACAAATGTTGAATGGAGTGTTGGCAGGTTACCCATTGCTGGGTATTCGAGCCGCTCTTTACGATGGTTCTTACCATGATGTTGATTCATCTGAAATGGCATTTAAAATTGCAGGGTCAATGGCGCTTAAGCAAGGTGTTCTTCAAGCAAAACCTGCTTTACTTGAACCGATAATGAAGGTCGAAGTATTGACTCCAGAAGAGTCTATGGGCGATGTAATGGGCGATTTGAATCGCCGACGCGGTATTGTCGGAGGTATGGAGGATACTCCGGCTGGTAAAAAAATCGAAGCCAAAGTACCTTTGGCTGAAATGTTTGGCTATGCTACCAACTTGCGTTCTTTAACTCAAGGACGTGCTTCTTACACAATGCAATTTGAGGAATATAATGAAGCGCCTCAGAGTGTGGTAGATGTCATAATAAAATCGAAACAGGCATAACGACTAATTTAGGAGGCTTACTATGTCAAAGGCAAAATTTGAGCGTACAAAACCCCACGTTAATGTGGGAACAATAGGTCATGTTGATCACGGAAAAACAACGTTGACGGCGGCTCTGACGATTTTTTCTGCGAAAAAATTTGGTGGAGAATCGAAAGCTTATGATCAGATTGATAACGCTCCTGAAGAGCGTGCAAGAGGTATAACGATTTCGACAGCACACGTGGAATATGAAACAGAAGCAAGACATTATGCTCATGTGGATTGCCCAGGGCATGCTGACTACGTCAAGAACATGATTACTGGTGCCGCCCAAATGGATGGTGCTATATTGGTATGTTCAGCGGCTGATGGACCAATGCCCCAAACACGTGAACACATACTATTGGCTCGTCAAGTAGGTGTGCCATATATTATTGTTTATTTGAACAAAGCAGATATGGTTGATGATGAGGAGTTGTTGGAATTGGTAGAGATAGAGGTTCGTGAACTTTTATCGATCTATGAATTTCCAGGAGACGATATACCAGTGATAACCGGTTCGGCGTTAAAAGCTGTAGAAGGTGATGAATCAGAGATTGGTACACAGTCAATTCAAACATTGCTTGATGCACTGGATAGTTATATCCCTCAACCAGAACGTGCTATAGAGAAAGAATTTGTTATGCCTATAGAAGATGTTTTTTCTATACAAGGTCGTGGGACAGTGGTAACTGGACGTATAGAAAGCGGTGTTGTGAATGTAGGAGATGAGATTCAAATTATAGGTATACGCGAAACTCAGACAACAACGGTTACTGGCGTTGAGATGTTTCGTAAGTTATTGGACAGAGGTGAGGCAGGTGATAATGTGGGTGTATTGTTGCGTGGAACAAAACGCGACGACGTAGAGCGTGGGCAGGTATTAGCAAAGCCTGGAGCGATTAATCCACATACGAAGTTTGAAGCCGAGGTTTATGTGTTGAGCAAAGAAGAAGGTGGACGTCATACACCATTTTTCTCAAACTACCGCCCTCAATTTTATTTTAGAACAACCGATGTTACTGGAGCAATTGAGTTACCTGGAGGTACCGAAATGGTAATGCCAGGTGATAATATTTCTATAGTAGTTGAATTAATAGCGCCAATTGCAATGAATGAAGGATTGCGATTCGCGATTCGTGAAGGTGGACGCACGGTTGGAGCTGGTGTTGTGAGTAAAATTATTTCATAAATATTTTTGTCAACTCACCAAAAAAAAGCCCCTTACGGGGCTTTTTTGTTTTCAAGCATAAAGTGATTTTGAAAAAAAAGTTGGGCTTTAAATACTGGGATGTGAAAATAATGAACGTTTAACTTGTAGACTGAACGTCACATTACAAAAGCGCATTGTATTATCCATGAGCTCACAAATTAGAACAAAACATGCATGCATACATAATTCTATTTGCTATTTTTTATAGCTTCAAGGTCCATGTTGGATTGCGTAACTTTTATCACCGTGAATGCAGTGAGCGTAGTCTGCTAATTAATGATATTGCTAATCAGCAAGTATTTGCTGGAGTTGGATGTCAATGGTAGCGATGTCTATTAGAGTAGCAGCGTTCGGTTGCTTACTTGTTCTTAGTCCATTATTTGCTGATGAAAAGATTTTTATTGATAGACAAACAGCAACTATTCTTTACGACCCAACTTTTGAAGCAGAAGAAAAGAAACATGCTCGAAATTGGATCAAATTTGTGTTGCATTCTGCAACGCAAGTTTTTGGTGAATTACCGCAAGATAGTATCAATGTAAAGTTGGAAAAGCATGGGGGAAATTATGGAATTACTAAAAGAGATGTTGACAATAACAGCAGCTTAAAATCTCAATTTAGGCGTGCTGGACCAGTACCTTGGGGTGAAGTTCGAAGGACCAATCCCGTGACAATTAAGTTGATTGTTAATCCTCTTGCGTATTCATGGAATGACATCCGTCGTGATTGGACGGCATACCATGAAGTAAGTCATTTGTTTATACCCTATGACGGGTGGTCAGGTCCACGATGGTTTATAGAAGGACTGGCGAGCTATTACCAAAATATATTACAAGGACGATCGGGGCTAGTAAGCGAGAAGAGGATGTGGAATAAGCTTGTCGCAGGCTTTGTTCGTGGAGAGAAAGATGACCAGTTGGGACGCTATAACCTTAATGTTTTAAGTAAGAATGTAAGGAATTTTCGAGCTTTTATGCGTGTTTATTGGAGTGGCGCTTTTTATTGGTTTAAAGCTGATGTGATCGTGCGGAGGGATAGTAATAATCAACAAAGTCTCGATTCCTTATTGGGGGAATTAAAAAGTTGTTGCCAACATAGAGAACTGAATGGACGTAATACAGCAAAAAAACTCGATGAACTTTACGGAAAGGCATTATTTCTACCCCTCTTTAATTCGTTCCAGCAATTACATGCGATGCCAACATTTCGACCACTGCTCCGTTCACTAGGAATAATTGAAAGTTGGGGAGATGTTACATTACAAAACGATGCGCCATTGCTTGAAATTAGAAAAAGTATTTATCAAAAAAGGTCATGAGGCTTTTTGTATATTTACTGGCAATTTTTATTGCTGAAGCTTCGGCTTCAATGGGTAGGGCAGAGTTAGAGGAAATGTTCAGGCATTCAGGAGCAAGTGCGGTAACTTGGGTTGTTATTGACGGTTCTGATCCTAATACTTTAAGAAATCCTATGATAAGCATAGGGGGAGCGGGGTATTATGGATTAGATGATAAGCGTAGAGTCACTGGTAGAAGTAAATTTCGTATTGGTTCAATTACCAAAACATTTACTGCTTTAGCAGCATTAAAGCTACAAGAAGAAGGCAAAATCAATATTAATGACTCTATACTTAAGTATGCACCTGAAATTCGATTGGAGAAGGAATCAAATGATTTAATCAGTATTGCCATGCTACTAGAACACACAAGTGGATTGCAAGACTTGACTAGTAAGGAGTTTAACTATCCTTACCCATTGCCTCTTGATGAGGCATTTAAGTTGGAGCAATCTCCAAGAAAAATAGTTTGGGAAACAGGCAAACATATATCTTACAGTAATGCAGGAGCGGGCTTAGTCTCTAAAGCAATTGAAAACGTTACGAAACAAAATTACGATGAATGGTTCTCACAAAATGTTTTGCAACCATTAGGAATGCATAATTCCCAATTACACTGGGACAAACACTTAGAAGAAGATTTAATCAAAGGCTACGATAGTGACTTTAAAAAAGTAATACCCTACTGGCACACGCTTTTTCGGGCTTTTGGTGGAATGAATACAACTGCTGAAGATATGGTGCCATTTTTATTGCTTTTACTTAATAGAGGAAAACTCTCAGGCAAACAACTGTGGCAGAGTTCAAGCATTGATCGGATGGAGCATTCTTATACCTCTTTGGCAGGAGAGCACCAATTGTCTGGGAACTATAATTTTGGTTTAAAGGAGGAGTTAGAGGGCACACAGAGCGTGTATGGGCATAGCGGTGATGCTGATGGATACCTTACTCAATTTAATTACAATAGGCAAGCAAAGCGGGCATATTTTGTTATGGTTAATGCTTTTAATTTTAGAGCACGAGATGTTTTTGAAAAAAAAATGGACGCCTGGTTGATAAGTAAATTGCCAAATAAACCTATTCCACCAGCATATGCAATAGATACGTCTACATTACAAAGTTATGTAGGGAAGTTTAAAAAAATCACACATCGTTTTAATTTTTCGAAAAAAGAAGAGATTTTACGCATTGTATTTGAAAAAAATAAATTATGGTTAATCCAAAATAGGAGAAAACATAAGCTTATTCCTGTTGATGCACGCCGCTTCCGATTGGAAAATAATGCACTTGCAAGTGTATTATTTCTACCCAATAAAGTGGTACGCTCTAGCTATGGTTCATTTGAGCGAATAGAATAACTCTTGTAATCTAATGCATTTATGCCTGTTTTGCAATTGAACTTATGTGTCTAGTTGACTGAAAAAACAGGGTTCAAATCAATTACTTTTTGTATATCATCGGCAATTTCAGGTAAGTCTATCTGCAAGTATGCATCTCGCATTAATACAAGTGCCTTTCGCGAAGAAGGAGTTGTTGGGTATTTATCAATAATTAATTGACAACGATTAATTACTGCAACCCACGCTCTTCTTGAGGAATAATAATTTGCAACAAATAGTTCGTGACGAGAAATTCGGTTTTCTAATGCTGGGATACGCTGTTTAGCAGTCGTTAGATAGGTACTTTCGGGGAAACGTCTTATGAAATTTTTATAACGCGTCACCGCTTGCTTATAATTAGATACGTCTTTTTTGGCGGGATCGTTGATATACGTATTGGAAAGGCTAAATGCTTGTGATTCTTTAAGAAAGGCGAGCATAAAAAACGCATAATCAAGGTTTTTATGATTTGGAAAGTTGTGAATAAATTCATTAAACTCAAGCTCTGCCGTATTAAAGGAATCTTGCAAAAACCACGCATAACCTTTGTCTAACCATGCTTGTTCTGTATAAACGCCAAAAGGATATTTTGACTGTAAAAAATCGTAAGTTTCGATCGCATCCTCAAGATCACCATCCTCAAGCTGTTCTTTTGCATCAGTATAGAGTTCATGATCATTACCCAGATTTTTTTTTGATGTAGAACAGCTGGCTACAAACAAGGTTACGAATACAATGAGCAATGTATATTTTATAGGATGCATTTGAATATTTTAGTTTGTTAATAATCTGGGTGGATTATATGAGAGAACGTTTTATAGTTTGTGATGAATTTGAAGGGCACCGTTTTGATGCAGTACTTACGCACTTTCTTAAACCGCTGTCACGGTCGCAAATCAAACCATTAATTGAAGAAGGAAATGCGCTTTTGGATAATCAACCCTCCTCTCCAAAAACAAAAGTGCGCATTGGCCAAGAGTTGAGTGCTGATATTACGGCGATACTCAGCAGTCGAACAATTGAAGATCTGCCTGAAGACATCCCTTTGAACATTGTCTTTTCTGATGAAAACTTATTGGTTATTAATAAACCAGTTGGCTTGGTTGTTCATCCAGGTTCAGGACAGGCAAAGGGTACTTTGTTGAATGCATTATTGCATTATGATGCACAACTTTCTCAGTTGCCTCGAGCTGGAATTGTGCATCGCCTTGATAAAATGACTTCGGGATTGATGGTTGTAGCACGTGATGAAAATGCACGCATTTTTTTGATAGACCAACTAAAGGAACACAAAGTTAGACGTGTTTATAAAGCCTTGGTTCGTGGGAATCCCATTAGTGGAGGAAGCGTTGATAAACCTATCGGACGGCATCCGAAAGCACGTAAGAAAATGGCTGTGCGAGTAACTGGAGGTAAGCGCGCAGTAACGCATTATCGAATTCTTCAACGATTTAAAGGATACACGCTTATTGAAGCAACTCTTGAAACGGGGCGTACTCATCAAATTCGAGTGCATATGGCACATTTAGGATTTCCTATAGTAGGTGACGCTGTTTACGCTAGACGAATGGCGTTGCCAGCAGGATTGACGGAGCAAACGATTTCGGCTGTTCTTGGTTTTAAGCGGCAAGCATTGCATGCCAGCAAACTTGAATTGCAGCATCCGATCACAGGGAAGAAAAAACTATGGAAAGCAGCTTTACCTGAAGATATGCAAGATTTGGTGAGCGCAATGACTACTGCCGGTGATACGTATATAAATAATCATGATTTTTTTGAAAGCAGTGCGTATTTTGATAGTTTTGAAGAAAATCAGGATTCGGAAGTATTTGATGAGGATGAAGAGGTTTAGATGACATTGCAGGAAAAGCATGTTGTTACGGCTAATTGGTCGAAATTGCAAAATGTATATGCAATTACCACCACTCGAATTGGAGGGAGAAGTAGAGGAAGTTATAGTCAATTAAATTTGGGGTATCATGTCGATGATGAGGCTGAGGATGTGTATTTTAATCGACAGGAACTGTATAAAATGCTGGGTCAGGAACCGTTATGGCTACGGCAAGTACACGGGAACAGAATCATTGATGCTGATAAGGCTGTGAATGATTTTGTTGCAGATGGTGCTATAACAACACGTCAAAATTTTCCAATTGCAGTCATGACTGCTGATTGCCTTCCAATAGTAATGGCTGATAAAAATGGACAAGTAATTGGTATTATTCATGCTGGTTGGCGTGGCTTATCGCTGGGGATCATAGAAGCGTTAATTGAGTCTTTCGCTTTTAAAGGGGTGATGCCCTTCAATATACAGGCATGGATTGGTCCATCAATCTCAATGCGTCAATATGAGGTAGATGAAAAAATAAAAAATGTCTTTCATGAACACCCTGAAGCATTCACGGCCACTAAACCTGGGCATTGGTTTGCAGATTTAAAATTAATCGCAATGAATAAAATGAAGATGAAGGGTTTGGAGAGCATAAGTGATTCAGGGTTATGCACGTTTTCTAATGAAAACTTTTTTTCTTACAGGCGGGATCATAAATGTGGCCGATTGGCAACAGTTGTTGTTAAATTAAGCGACATATGATTTATTTGAATATAGGGTGCTAGAGCATATATTTTCGAAAACTCATTGCATGATCGCACCATAAAAGAAATATACTGCAAATCTTAACCGTAGAGCCAAACTGTTCTAAATTTACAGGTACAGCTTGGGTCTTTTATTCCCAAAAATACTCATTTTAATATTATGTGGTTGCATTTTTATAAAATCGTATGCTATAGTTTAAAATGTTCGTTTGTGGATGCTAAAACACTGAGCTCCTTCGAAAGCTTAGAATTACATAGTTCTTAGTTAGAGTCAATCGATGAGATTGAGGATATATGTTTTTGTATGTCAAAAGTACTTTTATAGAGTTTGAGTTGGTACTTGTGGTTAGCATTCTAAATATTTTAATTAAGTTATGTATGGGGGACTTATGCATCAAGGAAATAGTATAAGCTTGCACGTTCGGCAAGCTTTTTCAGAGCGATTTAGGACGTTACTAATTGAAAAAGAATTATTGCCAGGTTCGTATACGCACATCGCAAAAATTTTTCAAGTTTCACCAAAGGCCATTAGGCGCTGGCTTGAAGGAACCGCTACTCCAAATCAACACCGTTTGTACTCCGTTTCTGAGTATTTTGGAGTACACATAAAATGGTTATTGTTAGGGGAGGGGGAATGCTATAAAAATTCAGCATCAAACCAAGAAAAAGGAAATATTTTCATTTCAAATATTGAGGTGGAAATGCTAGATGGATATAGGAAGTTATTGCCTAATCAACAAGCGTGTTTTGTGCAGCTATTAAGGAGTATGTGAGCTTGTAGTCTGTGATTTTCAGGTCAGTAGCTCACGGTTTTTTTTGAGAATTATTGTTAAATTTAAAGAGCTAAGGATAGTGCACAGCATCTTCAACAATAGACAATGAATTACCCGCACCTATGATAATGTAATCAAGCAGACGAACATCAATCAAGTTTAATAAATATTTAAATTCTTTGGTCAATTGTTTGTCGGTTTGGTTCGGTGTTAGGTATCCAGAAGGATGGTTGTGAGTGATAGATAGTAGTTGCTGTGTTGTGGTCAATCAATTTATGTATGGTTGTTCTAAGATACACCACAGTTGATTAAATTTGTAGATCATTAATTCACGGATGTCTTTTGTGGGCGTTGTTAAATTTAAAAAAGCTAAGGATAGTGCATGGCCTCTTCAACCATAGACAATGAACTACCCGCACCTATAATAATGTGATCAAGCAGGCGAACATCAACCAAGTTCAATAAAGATTTAAGCTCTTTGGTCAATTGTTTATCAGCTTGGCTCGGTGTTAGGCATCCAGAGGGATGGTTGTGAGTAATGATAATAGCTGCCGCGTTGTGCTCAATCGCTTTACGTATGATTGTTCTCGGATAAACCGTAGCTGAGTTTATCGTCCCGAAAAATAGTTTTTCGAAGGCGATTAATCTGTTTTTGTTATCTAGAAAAAGTGCAGCAAACACTTCTTCTTTATGATGAGTAAGTTGATGAAGTATATAGTTTTTGACGGTAGTAGAGTCAGTTGCTGAAATGGCATTGTTCTCCATGTCAGTGATTAGGCAACGCTTCGCTAATTCAATAGAGGCTTTAAATTGTGCGTATTTGGCATCACCGATACCTTTTTGGGAGCAAACTTGAGATTGAGTTGCAAGGTTTAATTTTGCCAATCCTCCAAAATATTGTAATAAATCAGACGCAAGTTCAACCGCATTCCTACCGTTGCACCCCGTTCGTAGAAATATAGCAAGGAGTTCTGCATCCGAGAGCGCTTTTGCCCCTTGTTTTATTAATCGTTCGCGAGGACGTATGTTTTGTGGCATGGATTTAATGGAGCGCATGCCAATATTTTGCCAATACCTTTGAGGACAAGAGGGATAATCTATCCAGTCAAGATAGAGACATATCTGGGTTCATTCTGTAGAAAGGCATGAAATTTATTACGATTTCTGGTATAAAGCGCGCCATCGTTCGGCTAGAACGAAAAAAGGAATCACCTAAAAGTGGTTTTAAAATAAGCGAGACTCTTTAATGATTCTCATAAAAAACACACGTTTTTCGACACGGTAGGTTGGGTGATCGTTATGCGATTTTACCTGCTGGGAAAGACGGAGGATTAACCCAGAGGTGCAAGTCAATTGTTTAAATAGCAATGACTTGTCTCCTTGCTAAAATAAGGAAAAAAATGTCTGAAATTTCAATGCGCGAGCTATTCGAAGTTGGTGCTCACTTTGGCCATCAGAAACGTTTCTGGAATCCCAATATGCATAACTATGTTTATGGTGTGCGAAACGGTTCTCATATTATCAATCTTGAAAAAACAGTACCCATGTTGAAGGACGCTCTCAATTTCGTTTCCAAAGTGGTTGCTGGAGGTGGAACAGTTTTATTTGTTGGAACAAAACGAACAGCAAGTAAGACAATACGTGAGCAGGCAGAAAGGTGTGGCATGCCTTATGTGTCTCATCGTTGGTTGGGAGGGATGCTAACGAACTTCAAAACAATAAAACAATCAATAAATCGATTAAAAGAACTTGAGTCTCAAAAGGCAAATAATGTATTTGATCGTTTGACGAAGAAAGAAGCTTTGATGCGGACGCGAGAAATGGAAAAGCTTGAAAGGAACCTCAGTGGTATAAAAAACATGGAAGGGATGCCTGATATAATTTTCGTGATGGACGTTCGCCATGAAAAAATAGCAATTTCTGAAGCGAAAGCCATGACAAATCCTATATCGGTGGTTGGAATTGTTGATACAAATAGTTCTCCTCAAAACGTAGATTATGTTATTCCTGCAAATGATGATGCTGCAAGGGCTATTGAATATTACACTCGACATATTGCCGACGCAGTTATAAATGCCAATAGAGACATCGTAGAAGAAAAAGTATTTGTTGGCGAAGAAGGTGCTCCTGTAGAGTCAGAAGAGACTGTAGAATTGGAATCTATAGTAACGGAAGAAGTTACTGTTGCAGAGCTGGAAGAAGCTGTTGAACTTGATAAAGAAGTTGCCACAGATGAAGCATCGGTGACTACGGAATCGGAGGAAAAATGAGTATTACGGCATCGTTGGTAAAAGAACTGCGTGAAAGAACTGGCGCAGGTATGATGGAGTGTAAAAAATCATTAATAGAAACAAACGGTGACATAGAGCTTGCCATAGAAACTATGCGCAAAAAAGGGATGGCTCAAGCTGACAAAAAAGCAGGACGCATCGCGGCCGATGGTCTTATTGTTATTGCCTCAAACGCTGATGGTAATCGCTCTGCTATTGTTGAAGTAAACTCAGAAACCGATTTTGTGGCAAAGGGCGATGAGTTTAGCAACTTTGCAAATGCTGTGGCTGAAGCAATATTGAATGCGCAAGTTGAAAGTGTAGACGATATATCATCGCTGTCTTTGGAAAATGGGATGAAAATTGAAGATACACGGCGTGCCTTAATTGCAAAGCTTGGCGAGAATATTGCTATACGGAGGGCGAAATGCATCAATTCTTCAGGTCGAGTGGGGCATTACATCCATAATTCTAAAATCGGAGTAGTAGTGACTTTTGAGGGTGGAGATGTGAATTTAGGACGTGATATTGCTATGCACGTAGCTGCCTCTAATCCTCAGGCTATTGATGAGAGTGGCATTGATGCAACTTTGATTGAAAAGGAGCGGGCTATTTTTATCGATCAAGCAGCGCAATCAGGGAAGCCTGAAAATATTATCCAAAAAATGGTTGACGGGCGCATTAATAAATTCCTGAAAGAAATTACACTTGTTAATCAACCGTTTGTGAAAGATTCAGATATAACAGTTGGAAAACTTCTTAAAGAAAATAATTGTAAAGTTTTAAGTGTTGATCGTTTCGAGGTTGGAGAAGGCATAGAGAAGAAATCCAATAGTTTTGCAGAAGAAGTGGCTGCTCAAGTAGCGGCTAGTCAAAATTAGTTATTAAGAATGGCTTCTTCACAGCGTATTTTGCTTAAATTGAGTGGAGAATCTTTAGGAAAAGATGGAATTGGCATATCTGTAGATAAACTTAATCTTCTTTCCAAAAGGATAAAAAAACTATTGAAAGAAGGACATCAATTAGCTATTGTATGCGGAGGAGGCAATTGGTTGCGCGGTGAGTTTACTAAAGGAATCAATCGAAACGTTGCTGATGTGATGGGAATGCATGCGACAGTAATGAACGGATTGGCTCTGGAAGCGGCTTTGATAGAACAAGGGGTTTCAGCTTGCGTGATGTCAAGTTTTGAAACATTGGGTGCGAATGGTTGGAACTATCGAAGTGCTCTTGAATATTTGAAATCTGGAAAAGTTATTATTTTTGCGGGAGGTACTGGCAATCCTTTTTTCACAACCGATTCAGCAGCAGCTCTACGTGCAGTACAGATCAATGCAACACTCTTGATTAAGGCTACGAATGTTGATGGCATTTATAATAAAGATCCTAATCGATTTGATGATGCAGTTAAATACGACACATTGAGTTATGATGAGGCGATAGAAAAGAACTTAAAGATTATGGATTTGACAGCGTTTTCGTTGTGTAGAGACCATGTGATGCCTATTTTGGTCGTAAATATAGATGGACAAGATAGTATTGAATCAATTATTGCTAGTGAAAAGGTAGGCACTTTAGTTCGATAAGCTTGGCGGGTCGTGTTAGATTGTTGTTGAGAGTTTTAAAAAAATAGTGGGAGTTATAGTATGCTAAAGCAGATAGAAAATGACTTGTGTCAGAAGATGAAAAAAACTGTTGAATCGTTTAGTTCACAATTGCAAAAATTACGAACAGGTCGAGCTCATCCATCTATTTTAGATCATATTACGGTTAGTTGTTACGGTTCTCAGATGCCTATAAATCAGGTCGCTAATATAAATATTGAAAGCGCACAAGTACTGACTATAACACCCTGGGATAAGAGCATGGTAGGTGAGATAGAAAAGGCCATATTAGCATCTGATCTTGGACTTAATCCAGCTGGTTCAGGAGACGTTATCCGCCTTCCTTTGCCTCCTTTGTCACAAGAACGTCGTAAAGAACTTATTAAAGTAGCACGAGAAGATGCTGAAAAAGCGCGTGTTTCAATAAGAGGTATTCGTAGAGATGCAAATCAAGCAATTAAAAATTTGCTTAAAGAAAAAGAAGTGAGCGAAGACGAGTCAAGAAAAGAAGAGGATGTTATTCAAAAAATCACTAATGATTTTATCAGTCAAATTGATCAAATAGTTGAAGAAAAGGAAAAATCACTTCTTACCATTTAACGCAGTTTCATGTTATTTTAGATATGTCTGTGGACCAACAATTCTTGCCTCAACATATAGCAATTGTTATGGACGGCAACGGCAGGTGGGCTAAAAATAGGCACTTGCCAAGATTTCTAGGTCATCGTAAAGGCGTTGAGGCCGCGAGAAAAGTAGTTAATTTTTGTGGTCTTTATGGGATTCCATATTTAACTTTATTTGCTTTCAGTACTGAAAATTGGAATCGCCCTGACGAAGAAGTAAGTCAATTGATGACATTGTTTCTTGATGGTCTGCACAAAGAAACACCCAAACTCCATAAAAAAGGAGTTAAGATTTTATTTGTTGGTGACAGTTCGAGAATTTCCTGCGAATTGCGCAAAAGGATGGATGATTCAATGAAACTAACGAAAGGTAATACTAAGATGGTCTTATCCATCTGTGTCGATTATGGTGGTAAGTGGGATATAGTACAAGCTGCAAATGCAGCCTTTAAAGAATCAAGAAACACTGCAATCACAGAAGATCAGTTGCAAGCTCAGCTATCAACAGGTGAGATTCCTAACCCAGATCTATTTATCCGTACTAGTGGCGAGCAACGCATTAGTAATTTTCTTTTATGGCAATTGGCTTATTCTGAATTATTTTTCACGCCTACATTATGGCCCGATTTTGACAAAAAAAGTTTAGATGAAGCATTGGAAATATATGCTCATAGAGAGCGTCGTTTTGGTAGTGTATGCTGATGTCTGAAATGTCCAAGCGTATTATATCGGCCGCTTTTCTCGCTCCCATCGTATTGTTTTCAGTCGCTTATATGCCAGATAGTATCTTTTTGATTTTTGTTAGTGTTTTTGCGGGAATAATTGGCTACGAATGGCTGGGGATCTATCATTTTAAGAAATGGATCTGCATACTTTATGGGCTTTTTTGTTGTTTATTATCAATCACTTTTTCATCTGATTTTGTGGCTCAAATTGTTATATTTTCTGCAACTCTAATATGGTTGTTGTCAACGTGGTTTGTTTTTACTTTTTCTCCAAGTTCTGTCCCGAAAAGGTTACGTGCCATGTTGAACGGTTTATTATTAGTGCCTGCGGGAGCAGTTTCAATTTTTTGGTTACGTCTTGATTGGGATTATTGGTTATTGATTGTTGTATTACTACAAGTATGGAGTATTGATGTTATCGGCTATGTGATTGGTAAGCATTGGGGGCGTGAGAAGTTAATTCCATCCGTTAGCCCAAATAAAACTTGGGAGGGTTTTTACGCTCAGCTTGTAGTTGGATTGCTTTTTGGGATTATTTTTTATTATGGTTTTGACATTTTATTGAGTAAAGCTTTAGCGATCGCCGTGTTAACAACGTTGGCGTCAGTATTGGGAGATTTGTATGAAAGTACTCTCAAAAGAGAGAACGGAGTAAAAGAGAGCGGTAGTCTTATGGTAGGGCATGGGGGTTTTTTGGATAGAACAGATGGACTTATTGCAGCCGCACCATTTTGTTGGTCTTTATTAAATATAGTTTGATGTATGTTTGAATCAATTATTGGTTTTATTTTAGCAATCCTTATTCTTGTCACAATTCATGAGTGGGCACATTTTGCGGTGGCTCGGTATTTTGGCATTAAGGTCTTACGTTTCTCGGTGGGATTCGGACCATCATTGATTAAACGTTGCGTAGGTCCCGATAAAATGGAGTTTTGCCTGGCATCAATACCTTTAGGTGGTTATGTCAAGATGTTAGATACTCGTGAGGGGCTTGTTTCGCCGGATGAAATTGATCGAGCATTTGATAAGAAACCTGTAACGCAACGTATGGCGGTAGTTATTGCTGGACCATTGATCAATATTGTTTTTGCGCTATTCATTTTCGTCGGGTTATCTTTAACTGAGAGACAGGTCTTGAAACCAATAGTAGGCGAATTGGTTAGTGCACAGTTATCCATATCAAACATGCCTTTGACGGAAGGGGACGAATTACAATTTGTTAATAATCGGAAGGTTTTCAGCTGGGGAGATGCACAATTACAACTGTCGGCAGCAGCCTTGGCTGGCGAGGCGTTAGGAATTAAGTTTGAACGTAATGGCGTTCTTCAAGATGTGATTATTGATGTTGATTGGGCTGGGCAGGAAGCTTCAGATATTAACTGGGTTACATTAGGAATAAAGCCTTTTAGTCCTCCAATTAAGCCAGTTTTGGGTCAGTTAGTTGATAACGGTCCTGCTCAGAAGTCAGGCTTACTGGTAGGGGATTTTGTCCAAGAAATTGATAATGAAGTAGTTGAAGATTGGGTTGGCTTGGTTGAAAAAGTGCGCCTGTTGCCAAATAGAACTGTAGAAATTAAAATCAAACGTCAAGGATTAGAACTGCAGTTTCCAGTAACACTGGATGAACGAGTGGTTAATGGAGAAAGCATTGGTTTTTTAGGGGCAGGAGTTGCGATTAATAATGCCGATTTCGAATTTTGGACGCACAGCGTCCGAAATTCTTTTATTGAGGCAGTTTTCGAAGGTTTCTATCGTGTTTGGGACTTAACAAGGCTTACTTTAACGGCGATATGGAAAATGTTGACTGGTAATCTTTCTTTAAGTAACATCAGTGGACCCTTTACTATTGCACAATACGCAGGTGAGACGGTTAATGCTGGATGGTTTAGTTTTCTCAACTTTTTGGCTTTTCTAAGCATAAGTCTTGGTGTACTTAACTTGCTACCAATACCAATGCTGGATGGAGGCCATATAATGTTATACCTCATTGAATGGTTGCGTAACAAACCACTATCAGAAAAGGTACAATTGCGCTTTCAAAAAGTAGGTTTTTTATTACTAAGCTTCCTGATGATTTTGGCATTCACAAACGACATAATTCGGCTTGGTTAGATATTTTTTGCTTTCGTTTCAACTTCGTTTACTAAAGTATTTCTGATTGCCATCTTGTTTAGATCGTCGTCAAAAATTGTAAAAAGGTCAAAAAAATGTGATGACAATACAGTGATGGATTTTTTATCAGGTTTTATAAAGACACTGCTTGATTTTATGGGATCGTTGCGTTTTGGTAATAAAATGCGACTATTCATTGCTGCCATTGCTATTTTCCCTGTTTTGACTCACGCTTTTATCATTGAAGATGTGCATTACAAAGGGCTTAAACGCCACAGCACTGAGACAGTAAGCTCTTATTTGCCAGATATTAAGGGTCAAGAAACGAGTGAAGACTTGTTAAGATCGATTATTGCAAAGCTTTATGCAACAAACTTTTTTGATGACATTCAGTTATTCCAAGATGAGAATGTCTTGATTGTTGAATTGTTGGAACGTCCAACAATAATAGATATTACATTTGCTGGGAATGAATTAATCGAATCTGAACAACTACTTAGTACATTAAACCTGCAAGGTGTTGCCAAGAATAGGAGTTTTAATAATTCTCTGTTTGATCTCATTAGGCGTGAGTTACGCTCTAACTATATTAATGCAGGTTATTACGCGGTAAAAGTCGAAACACGTGTCGAGTTTTTAAGTAGGCAGAGAGTAAATCTTAATATTGAAATAGAGGAAGGTGAGCCAGCACGTATCGAGAAAATTACTATTGTAGGAAATAAACGTTTTAGCGATCAGGTATTAGCTAATCAATTTCAATTATCAGCATTTGACGAAAAGGATTTATTTGGAACGAGTGATTATCAAAAGTTTGCATTAGAGGGGGATTTTGAGCGACTACGGAGTTATTATTTGGATCGAGGGTATGCCCGATTTAATCTGCGATCTTCGCAAGTTGAACTATCGCCTGAAAATACTGCGGTATACGTAACAGTTAATATTGAGGAAGGAGAGCTCTATCACTTCAGTGGATCGTCAATTAGTGGATATGAAAAAGTATTGGATGAGGGAACAGTCAATGACTTGAATCAGATCAAATCTGGTGACTTCTTTTCACGGCGTAAAATTTTGAGAACAGTAGATGATATTCGAGTTGCTTTGGGCAACGAAGGCTATGCTTTTGCGGTAGTGAACCAGAATGTACAAATTGATGATGAAAATAAAAGTACCTTTGTCACTATCAATACTATCCCAGGGGAGCGAGTGTATGTTCACCGAGTTGATATAGAAGACAATCTTGTTTCAATTGATCCTGTGGTGCGTCGAGAGTTACGGCAGTTTGAAGGTGCTTTGTATGTGCCAAGGTTGGTTGATGCTTCACTTCTACGTTTGAATAGGACAAGTTTTTATCAAGATGTGACGATAACACCTCGTAGGATAGGGGTGAACAAAGTGGTTTTAGTAGTTCGGGCAGAGGACCAATCTACAGGGGCATTTAATGCCCAGATTGGTTTTACTTTGACTGGAGGGATCAGTTATGGTTTTACTTTGACTGAAATGAATTGGTTGGGTCGAGGCGATAACGTTTCTTTTAATGCTCGGCAAGACCAAGCTGTAACACAGCTTAGCCTAAGCGTTACTGACCCATACTTTACTCCTGAAAACATTAGCTTTTCACGAGGAGTCAGTTATAGTGAGACTGCTGCCGATCAGTTGAATTTAAGCAGTTTTTTTGCAGATCGCACGCGCGCATTTTTTTCATTCGGAGTGCCCTTTAATGAATTTCAAAGATTCAATTATGGAGGGGAAGTTGAACAGATTAAAATAGCGTGTGGAACTGGTTTCCTGGAATGTGAGCTTTTTGAAAGCCAAAATCGAGATGGTGCATTGCAGGTGGCCTTCAACATAGGATGGTCCTACGACAGTCGTAATAGAGGGATTTTTGCTGACTCAGGCTCTTTGCACAATCTAAATGCAAAATTATCAATCCCAGGAGCAGATATTGAAACCTATAGGTTGTCACAAACCAGTAATTTTTATTTTAGTTTGGGTGACCCACATTCCTTTTTCGTGCGTTTAAGGACAGGTATTACTCAAAACTATAACGGTGAAGCCTCTCCGTTTTTTGATCGTTTTTATTCAGGAGGCGTCACAAGTGTTCGAGGATACGAAACGAATACTTTGGGCGAACAGTATAATGTTGATATAGATGGTGTAAGCGGGGCTCGAGGTGGTGGATTATTGTTTGAAGGTCGATTCCAATTTTTATTTGCACCTGGGGTTTCAGATGAGGAGCAAAGCGTGAGTGTACGGATAGGTCCATTTTTAGATTATGGAACGGTATTCGATAATTTCAGAGAGAGTAGCGTAGAAAGTATACGCGGTTCTTATGGAGTTGCTTTGTTTTGGATATCCCCTCTTGGACCTTTGACTTTTAGCGTGGCTGGTACTTTTAATGAGCAAGAAACTGATTCGCGGCAGTCATTTCAATTTGGATTGGGACAAAATTTTTGACACTTACTTAATGAGGAAACTATGAAACTAATTACACAACTATTAATAGCAGCAATACTTGTTATCGGTACTCCAGCAATGGCTTTGGAAATTGGATTGGTAGATGTACAAGTATTATTAAAAAACTCTTCGGAACGCATAGAGGCTGAAAGAAGAATAGAAAAAGAATTTAAACCAAGGCAAGATGCTTTGAATAAAAAACAAGATGAAATTAAAGCAATGGTACAGGAACTCAACAAGCAGAGATTAACTTTGAAAGCGCAAGAAATTAACAAAAGAGAAGATGAGATAAAAATTCTACAAGTGAAATTGCAAGAAGATGCGCGTAAAGCTCAGCAGGAATTCAATAGGAGGCAGAGTGTTGAGAATGAAAGTATTCGTCTTATAATAGGAAAAGCCATTGATAAAGTGGCGTATGAATCGAAGTTAGATTTCGTTTTTTATAAAGACGCAGTAGCTTGGGAAAGAATTGATAATGATATTACCAGTAAGGTTCTCCAGTTGATGAAGGAAGAGAATAATTGATGCAATTGTCTGATTTAGTTGAATATCTCGGTGGATATATAACACACCATCAGGAGCTAAATGTTTTTGGTATTGCTTCATTGGCTTCAGCTAAGTCAGATCAAATATCTTTTTTATCAAAGGATTCATTCAAAAAAAACGCTTTAGACAGTGAGGCTGGAGCAGTTATTTGTAAAGAAGAGTTGCCAGGGAAAGTATGTATTGTAGTAGATGATCCTTACTTGGCTTATGCTCGCGCTGCACAGTTTTTTCATCCAAGAGAGATAGTGTCAGGAAAGCACATACATCAAGCTGCAGTTATTGAAGATGGTGTTGAACTTCCTTTAAATATAAAAGTGGGTAGTGGCAGTATTCTTAAAAAAGGGTGCAAAATAGAAGATGGTGTTTGCATAGGGTCTAATACGATAATAGAAGGTGGCGTACACCTTGGACAACATACACATTTAGATCACAATGTTGTTGTATACAAAGATTGTATTCTGGGAGAGTACTGCTGTATTGGGTCTGGCAGCGTTATAGGTGGGCAAGGCTTTGGGCATGCATCAAATAATAGTCGATGGGAAAAAATTCCTCAAATTGGCAGGGTAGTGATCGGTGATAGAGTCGATATTGGCTACAATGTCTGCATTGATAGAGGGGCATTGGATGATACAAAAATAGAAAATGATGTAATTCTTGATAACCTTATACATATCGCGCACAATTGTTTTATAGGAGAAGGTACAGCTGTTGCAGGACAAAATGGGTTTGCTGGCGGAGTTATTGTTGGAAAACGTTGTAAGTTTGGTGGGCAATGTGGCTTTAATTCGAATATAGTTATTGCAGATGACGTTACTATTTTGGGAAAGAGTCTTGTTCCAAAGTCAATAAAAAAAGCAGGGATTTATGCTGGAGATCCCGTAATGAACGTGAGAGAATGGAAAAAAAATACGGTCTTGAAAAGAAATCTCAATGCAATCTATGAGAGAGTTGTTGAGGTTGAGAAAAAAATAGAAAGTAAATCAAGGATATGAATGCGAACAATTAATTATCAAGAAATAACGGAAATTTTGCCCCATCGCTATCCGATGCTATTGATTGACCGTGTGATTGATTATGAACCAAATGTATTTCTTCAAGCCATAAAGAATGTAACGAATAACGAACCTCAGTTTATAGGGCATTTCCCCGATATGGCGGTTATGCCAGGTGTATTAATTTTGGAAGCAATGGCTCAGGCAACGGGTGTTTTTGCTCACGTATGTCATAGTCAGCTTCGAGAGAACCCTAAGAAAAAATACTATCTTGCTGCGGTTGATAAATGCCGTTTTAGATCATTGGTTGTCCCAGGAGACACACTTGTGTTTGATGTGGTTAATAAGGGTAATCCCAAACGTGGGATATGGAAATTCATTGTTAAGGCAAGTGTTGATGAAAAAGAAGTGGCATCAGCCGAAATAATGTGTGCAGCTCGATAGAAGACAAAAGGTAAGTTCCGTTGAGTATTCATCCATCAGCTATTATCAGTACAAGCGCAGTTGTTGCTGCAGATGTGCAAATTGGTGCATATGCAGTTGTTGGTGATAATGTAACTCTTGGCGAAGGATGCGTATTAGAGCATCATGCGGTAATTAAAGCGAATTGTCGCATTGGAAAAAATAATCATTTTTTTCAATTTACCTCCATTGGTGAACAGTCACAAGATCTCAAATATAAAGGAGAAGAAACGTGGCTGGAAATAGGTGATGATAATGTTTTTCGAGAATTTTGTACAGTCAATCGCGGGACGGGCCATGATCGATCTCTGACAACGATCGGATCAAATAATTCTTTTTTGTCGTATACGCACATTGCCCATGATTGCATATTAGGAAATAATATAGTTATGTCCAATAATGCAACATTGGCAGGTCATGTTTATATTGGTGATCATGTGGTTTTTGGTGGTTTCTCTTCAGTGCATCAGTTTTGTAATATTGGAAACTACGCTATGATTGGCGCATACAGCTGGTGTACCCAAGACGTCCCTGCATTTGTGTTAGTTGCTAAGAATGGCGAGACGCATCCTGTAAGTATCAATACGGTTGGAATGAATCGGAAGAATTTTAGTGATAAAGAGATTGCAACTATACGAGAATGCTTCAAATTAGTATACAGGAAAAAACTTCGTTTGGAAGAGGCGCTTGCTAAGATTGAAGCGATAATTACGCCAGAAACAGAAAAAAGCATTCGCATTTTTACTTCTTCAATAAATCGATCGAAACGAGGACTTTTAAGATAATTTGATTTTTTGATTGCCTTTTCGATTGAGTGCAACTAAAAGAATATCAGAAATTGTTATGTGTTTATATTCGATTTTATCTAATTAGTGAGTATTAATGATGCGTAGCAATCTCAAGATTGCCCTTGTTGCTGGGGAGTTATCAGGTGATATACTTGGGTCCGACTTAATACTGCAAATTAAACAACGCTATCCACACGCTGAAATTATTGGTATTGGTGGCACTAAGATGGCTCAGGCAGGACAAAAGCAGTGGTACGATTATTCTGTTTTGTCGCTGATAGGGTTATTTGAAGTATTGAAGAGTTTAAATGCAATATTAAAATTACGTAAAAAACTGTATAAGCGTTTGCTTGCAGAATCCATCGATCTTTTTATTGGAATTGACGTTCCAGACTTTAATTTCCCACTTGAAAAGAACCTTAAAAAACAAGGTGTGAAAGTAGTGCATTACGTTAGTCCGTCGGTTTGGGCATGGAGAAAAGAACGAATCTATAAAATTGCTGATAGTTGTGATCATTTGCTTTGTTTATTTCCATTTGAACCATTCTATTATGCGGATACTGGACTGGAATGTTCATTTGTAACGCACCCAATGGCAAAGCAAATTCCTATGGAACCCTTCCAGACAAATTTGATTGAAAAGAACCATCAACTGGACGCAAAAAATAAGAGTTGCGGAGTTAAGAGCATTGGAGTGCTTCCTGGATCTAGATTAGCTGAAGTGGAAAGAAATCTTCCAGTGCAATTGGCTACAATTCTTTGCTTAAAGAATCAATATCAGAGCAATTTGAAGATCATGGTTCCAATAGCGAGCGAAGGCTTACGTGCTTCGGTTGAGCACATTATTGATAAGAAATTTGAATTTCTTAAAAACAGTATATATTTATTTGACAGTCAAGCTCGAGCAGTTATGCAAGCAAGTGATGTGTTGCTTTTAGCGTCAGGAACCATTGCACTTGAAGCCATGCTACTAAAAAAACCAATGGTGGTTATGTACATAATAAACCCCTTAAGTGCTTGGCTTGTTGAACGTCGCTTACAAACCCCATGGGTATCTTTGCCTAATGCATTAGCTGGTGAATTTATAGTGCCTGAATACTTACAGCGATTTGCTAAACCAACAAAAATGGCAAAAGAAATGCATCAGTTACTTACGGATGATGCAATAAGAGGCAAGCAAATTGAATCGTTCACGGAGACTCATCAATCACTAATTTCCAAGAAACAGGCGATTGATGTTATTTCGAAGATGCTAAACCCTAAGGAATGAAAGTAATTGCTGGCGTTGATGAAGTAGGTAGGGGCTCTTTGTTTGGGAATGTTGTTGCAGCTGCTGTCGTTTTGCCTAAGGGTGCGGTAATTACAAACCTAAATGATTCGAAGAAACTAAGTCCAAATCAACGTACATTAGCAGCCAAAGTTATAAAAGAACAATCCAGCGATTACAGTATCGCTCAAGCATCAGCGGAAGAAATAGATCAGTTTAATATACATCAAGCAAGCTTACTGGCTATGAAAAGAGCGGTAGAAGGTCTGCAAATGAAAATTGACGAAGTATGGGTTGATGGAAAATACTGCCCCAATGTTAATTTTTTTGTTAAAGCTTTTATTCGTGGAGACGCTTTGCACTCTTGTATTTCAGCAGCTTCAATTCTCGCGAAAGTTGCGCGTGATCAACAATTATTGGAAATGGATAAATATTATCCTGAATATGGTTTTGCTCAACACAAAGGCTACCCAACCTTGAAACATATACAGGCAATAAAAAGTTATGGCTTGATTAAAGGTTATCGGACGAGCTATAAACCAGTTGCTGAGGTAATAAGCAAGAAGTACAATTGCTTTGACTGAGATATTTCAAGTTTGTTCTGATTCTTTAAAACTGTACTGCATGCGGAAATATTGAGTTAATTATAACAATAAGCCACTTCTATTTCTTTTTTTAAGTATTTTGCAACAAAGATTATGTGCCCAGTTGTCTAATTATGTAAAAAGTTTAAAAAAAGCTTGATAAATAGATGTGAGTTTGTTGTAAAGAGCGAGTACAATACGCGTTTCGTTTTTTCTGCTGTTTGTTGATGTTCAAAATGGCAGTTTTTATTTGATGAACATCGTGAAGGACTGAAATTATATGAATATCTATGTAGGCAATTTGCCTTATCGTATCACTGAGAATGAACTTGAAGCTGCTTTTGGAGCCTATGGCGAAGTATCTAGTGTGAGTATTATCAGCGACAAAATTTCTGGCAGATCTAAAGGTTTTGGATTTGTTGAAATGCCTGTTAAAGGAGAAGCTGAAGCAGCTATAGCTGGATTGAATGAAAGTGATTTGCATGGCAGAAATGTCATGGTAAATGAAGCAAGACCTCGCGAGGAACGCCCTCGTAGACCCAGCTAAAACACCGAATCAATTGGTTTTTAAGTAATGGCTCTTTGAGCCATTACTTTTTTTTGTCTGTTTTTTTGTTCATATTCATCGTTCTAAAAAGACGCTTGACTACATACGAGCGCAGGCTTATCAGTCTTTTTCGAAAGAGTTTTTATTTTTTTAGTTGTCCCTATTTTGAGCAGTTTACCCTACAATAGAAGCACATTATGAATCTAACGTTTCTCATTTGACCTCTAAATTAGAAGATGGAAAAGGGTTGAAATATTCTGGTTTGGCAGGTTAGATATAGACTATAGTGCACAATAGAGTTTTTAAGAAAGAATATTACACATTCATGTATATGAAATTTCAATACCCAATGATGAGCTATGGAAAAAGTTAAACCAACGAATTATGCTGATAGTGGGGTTGATATTGATGCTGGGAATAAACTGGTGGAAAATATTCGTCCCTTCATTAAAGCAACGCATCGAACAGAAGTATTGGGTAATTTTGGAGGGTTTGGTAGCGCTTTTCGTTTGCCAAGCAACTATAAAAAACCAGTGCTCATTAGTGCAACCGATGGTGTGGGAACAAAGCTTCGTTTGGCAATTAGTAAGAAAAAGTATGGATCAATAGGCATTGATTTGGTAGCTATGTGTGCCAATGATTTGATTGTAAATGGCGCTGAACCACTTTTTTTCCTTGATTATTACGCATCTGGCAAACTTGATGTTGAAGTTGCCTCAAGTGTTATTGAAGGAATAGCGAAAGGATGTAGAGAAGCACAATGCGCATTAATAGGGGGCGAAACGGCAGAAATGCCAGGTATCTATGCATCAGATGATTTTGATTTGGCAGGTTTTTGCGTAGGGATCGTTGAAGAGGACGAGATGATTACTGGATCGCTTGTCCAACAAGGAGATATACTGCTTGGATTGCCTTCAAGTGGTGTCCATTCAAATGGTTTTTCTTTGGTGCGTAGCATTATCAATCAAGTTGGTGAGGTTGATGAAGGAATAGTATCTGAGTTGCTTCTTCCTACTACAATTTATGTGAAGTCCATCCGTTCCTTGTTAAAGCAAGTGAGACCAAAATCTATCTCCCACATTACCGGAGGGGGGTTGATTGAAAATATACCGCGGGTGCTGCCTAGTACAATGGCCGTAGAAATTGATATGCATGCATGGGAGAGACCTGCTATTTTTAAATGGATACAGGAGAAAGGTCAAGTTGAAGAATTGGAAATGCGCCGAGTTTTCAATTGTGGCATTGGAATGGTTGTAATTATTGATCCAAATGATTATGCCTTAGCTTTTGACACATTGCACGCTTGTGGGGAAAGTCCTGTTAAGATGGGCAAAGTTATTAAAAATACAAACCTTGATAGTCAAGTCCAATTTAATGGCTAATAATCGAATCGCCATTTTATTTTCTGGAAATGGTTCCAATATGCAAGCAATTGTTTCTGCTTGTCAAGACGGTTATTTAAATGCATCAGTGGTAAAATTGATTTGTAATAATCCTGATGCCAAAGGGATACAGTATGCTCTTCAACAGAAAATGGATTGCTCGGTTATTGATCATCGACAATGCAGTGAGCTTGCTGAGTTTGAAGAAAAAATAATTGATCTTCTTAAAGAATCTCAAGCTAATTGGATTGTTCTGGCCGGTTTTATGCGTGTTCTGTCTGCACGGTTCGTTCAATTATTCAGAGGTAGAATTGTTAATATTCATCCTTCATTGTTGCCACGCCACCCTGGACTGAACACCCATCAGAAAGTTATTGATTCTGGAGATAAGGAGCATGGAGCGAGCGTGCATTTTGTTACGGAGGGTGTTGACGAGGGTCCTCTAATAATGCAGGAAAAAATCACGGTGGACGTTGAAGACACAGTGCTATCTTTGGCTGAAAAAGTGTTAGCAAGAGAACATTCTCTTTACATTCGGGCGCTAAAGCTTATTTTTGATCAATCTTTGAGAGCGGATAATGAAAATTCATATGAAAAGGTTAGTTAGTCTCGCAATATTTTTTTTATCTTTCAATGCGCTTGCTGTCGACCTGAAACCATTTGAATATAAATACGAGCTTTCTTATGGAGAATTGACGCTGGGTCAGGGTACTTTAAAGCTTGAAAAAGAAAGCAATAACCTATGGAGATTTAGTTTTCGAGCAAAGTCAGAAGGTTTAGTTAGTTTGTTATACGATGCTGATTTGCACGAAGAAAGTTGGGTTGAAGCTGATATCGATGGAAACTTGCGTAGCAAACGTTACCGCTTTAGAGTTGCTGGGGATGAAGAGTTAGATCACACAGTTTTTTTTAACTACTTGACTTTTGAAATACATAGAAAAGATGGTAAAGAAAAATGGAATTTTGAAGAGGAGGTTGCTGCCGATCGACTATCGTTCCCTTTTATTATCGCTCATGAACTTGCAAACGGTCAGGACCTTAGAGAAACATATCTTATTGCAGGCTATCATCATTTTTGGAATGTATCCTTCTTGAATCTAGGTAAAGAGGAAGTGTCTCGCGGTAATGTTGTGTACCAAACGGTTCGCTTACAGGCTAAGGATGGCGAGGAGGAAATTGATATTTGGTTAGACCACGAAAATAATTTCACTCCTGTTGAAGTTAATTTTTATAGTGGCAAAGGCTGGGCATCGAAATATTATCTAGTGTCGCAGTAATTCAACAAGAATATATGGAAGCTTATCAAAAAAGGGTTATGGCTTTGGCTGCAATGTATCAATGTGCACAGTTAGTTCACTCTATAGCAGTAAAAGGCGTTGCTAATCTGGAGGATTTTAAAGCAGTTAAATCATTATTGTTTGCTGCTAATAATGAATCTTTCAATGAAAACATGAAGAATATTTCTTCTTATCGTACGGGACTGCTTCAACTTAGAAAACAATTGGCAGGAGAAGAAAGTGAAATTGAAAATCTTGAAGTTACTCGTTATGTGATCAGTTTGATTTCCTTGGAAAAAGTTTTTTCTAAAGATTTTGACTTATTAGAACAAGTTGTTGGTAAGGTGGAGACAGTGCGTGAAGGAGCTCAAGAGAAGGATTTAGATGAAGTGATTGAGTCGTTAGCCGCAGTATACACCGAAGGTATCAGTGCTTTGCAACCTCGCATTCGAGTAAAAGGGTCAAAAAACTTTCTTTCCAGCGGTAATAATGCAGCGCGTGTCCGTTGTATTTTATTGGCTGGATTACGTATAGCTATGTATTGGCGTTATGTTGGTGGTAGGCGTTGGCATTTGTTCTTTTTGCGTAAGCGTTATATATCGGTTTCAGAAGATTTAATTCGTTCCTGCGCTTGAATAGCTTTGGTTCTTTGCATGAATATTTATTTTAGATTAACTAAAGTTTTCTGATGAAGGTGCGAATAATATGAAATGGTTAATGGATAGATTGCTTACTCGGGATGAAGTCATGAACTCACAAGTTTACGCTCCAATCCGTTCATTTTTGCATCATAAGTATCTATGGAGCTGGCAGCGACGAAGCGTAGGAAGAGCATGCGTTATCGGTATAGTGGGAGCATTTACTCCATGGCCACTGCAGATGATTCAGTGTGCTGTGTTGGCAGTTGTTTTTAAAGCACATTTGCCTTTGTCTGTAGGTCTAGTTTGGATTACAAACCCTGTGACTATACCTATTTTTTTGGTTGTGGTATATTATACTGGCGCTACAATTTTAGGTAAATCACTTGATGTGTCTGGCTTTACGTGGTCAATTCACTGGTTTTATGAAAATATTGGTAATTTAGGACTGCCCATCTTGCTTGGGTGTGCTATCCATGCTGTTTTTTGGGGTTTTTTGTTGCGTGCATTTGTGTTAATGATTTGGAGAAGACGTATTTCGTCCAGATGGCTTAGGCGATCTATTCGAAAACCATTGTGAAAAGCGATGCGATTTTTTAAACGATTGAGAAGAGCGCATCTCAACTATATACGGTTATAAAAATATGCAATTATTATTTGATTTGCTGCCTGTTATTTTATTTTTTGTTGCTTATAAATTCAGTGGGATTTATACAGCAACGATTGTTGCTATCATTGCTTCAATTATCCAAGTTGTAATTAGTAGATTACGCAATGGGAAGTTTGAAAATATGCAGATATTCACACTCATTATTCTCGTGGTGATGGGAGGGTTGACCATTGGTCTGCAGAACGAACAATTCATAAAATGGAAACCAACATTGGTTAATTGGGGTTTTGCTATAGCCATTTATATTTTTACTATTGTGCAACGCAGACCCGCTATAGAAAAATTGATGGGTAAGAAAATACAATTGCCAATTAACATTTGGTATCAACTAAATAATGCGTGGGCAATATTCTTTATTTTATTGGGTGCGTTAAATCTATGGGTTGCGTATCAGTTTTCTACAGAAACGTGGGTGAATTTCAAACTATTCGGATTGATGGGGATTACATTATTTTTTGTATTAATACAAGGCGTATATTTAAGTAAACATATGAAAACGGAGGAGTGATAGGATGCAATATTATTCAATTGTTGGTGAAGATGTCGAGAATAGTCTCGAACGCCGTCAGAAAGTTCGAGCAGCACATGTGAAACGTCTGCAAGATCTTGTTTCGCAAAATCGCGTTTTAATCTCTGGTCCTAATCCTAATGAAAACGGAGATGGCTTTAGCGGTTCGGTGATGATTATCCAGTTTGAATCACTGCAGTCCGCCCAGAAGTGGATTGATGAGGACGTGTATACTTTGGCGAAAGTATACAAAAAAGTTACTGTTAAACCATACGCACCTTTATTTGGAAGCGCCGTGGCAAACTTGGATTGAGATGTCTACAGCTATTCAACTGCTGTTAACAGGGGGGACGTTTGATAAAAACTATAATCCTTTAACGGGTGAACTTGTTTTTTATAAAACGCATTTGCCAAAGCTTCTCGATCAAGTGAATTTTCAAGGAGATGTTCATTTACAAACGCTTTTTCTAAAGGATAGTGCTGAATTTAGCGAGGATGATCGTAAGCTAATTATTGACACTATTTCATCGAGTAGTTACCAACGCATAATCGTTATTCATGGTACTGATACTATGTGTCAAAGTGCTGAAGCACTTGATGTTTGCGATAAAACTATAATTTTTACAGGAGCGATGAAGCCTTGGAAATTAGGCAACAGCGATGCCGAATTTAATTTGGGAATGGCTATTGCGTTAACTCAATGCTTGAAAACAGGTATCTATATCACAATGCAAGGGGAGTTTTGGAGTGCGGGAGACGTGTTAAAACATCCTAATAAAGGATTATTCATCGCGCGCTAATGTGATTAAATCATTTATTTCGGTAAACTATACGACCCTTGGTTAGGTCGTAAGGGCTTATTTCCAAGCGCACTAAATCGCCATTGAGGATTCGAATATAGTGCTTGCGAATTTTTCCAGAAATGTGTGCATTGACAACATGACCATTCTCTAATTTAACACGAAAGGTAGTGTTTGGCAACGTTTCAATGACCGTCCCTTCCATTTCAATAACATCTTTAGACATAAATAACCGTAAAAAACTGAATTGCGCGGATTATACCTGCTATTTCTATTTAGTGAACAATTACGGATTTAAAATGTGAAAGTCTCTAAAGTTACTTGTTGAAAAGAGGGACGGTGGCGGTTTAATCGTTAAATGTATTTGAGCAGCTACTATATATAATGTATACTAAGGATATAAGTTCTTGTATTGATGGTTTTTAAAATGAAAAGATTAAACGCAGGCAGCATTCACACTAAACAAATTCAATGGTTTTTTATTGTGCTTTCTTATGCCCTTTGCTTTTTCATTGCTCCTCTTTCTTATGCAGGAGAGCCTGATCGTTCCGATAATACAAATCAAACTTCTGCTTTAGGGGAATCTTCAAGAGAGGAAGATTTGCTTCCTGAGTTAATTATTCGATTTAAAGATGGCGTAAATGGAAGCAGTGTTGTTCAACAACTAGCCCAGACAATGAACATTAGCAATCTCGAACATAATAAGATGCGTGTTTCTTTTATCAATGCGCAGGTTGTTAAGATGGACAGTCAGCGTATGCAGGATTTTATTGACAAAATATCTGAAAACAAAGATGTTTTATCTATTGAACGCAATCAAAAATATAAAGCAAAGTTAACTGTTAATGATCCCCGCGTCGGTGAGCAATGGGGATTGACCAATATGAACGCTTTTGGAGGCTGGGATATTACAACCGGCACAGCTACTCAGTATGTTGGTGTTATTGATACAGGAATTGATTACAATCATTCTGATTTATCCAGTGTGGTGTGGAGCAATCCACGGGAAACTGCTGGTGATGGGATTGACAACGATAATAATGGTTGGATTGATGATATTCATGGATTAAATGTTGTAACTACTAATCCGAGTAATGAGGGAGACCCGTTAGATGATAATAATCATGGGACACACGTGACGGGTGTGATAGCTGCTGCGACAAATAATAGTATAGGAATAGCAGGGTTGAACCATAATACGAAAATCATAGCATGTAAGTTTTTAGATAATAATGGCAGCGGATCTCTTATAGGCGCCATGATATGTATGGATTATTTTTTAAATCTAAAAAGAAGTGGTGTTAATGTCGTTGCCACAAACAACTCATGGGGTGGCGGCGGAGCACACTCTGACTTGATGTTTGCTGCAATAAAAGCCCATGGAGACAATAATATTGCTTTTATAGCAGCTGCAGGTAATTCATCGAACGATAATGATCAAGCACCAGCATATCCTGCAAGTTATAGGCTAAAAAATGTACTATCGGTGGCTGCTATTGAAGAGCAAAATACATTAGCTTCGTTTTCAAACTTTGGACAGCGCAGAGTACATATTGGTGCTCCGGGAGTTAGTGTGCTATCAACGATTCGTAATAATGGGTATGCCAGCTATAGAGGAACTTCTATGGCATCTCCTCACGTGGCAGGATTGTACAGTCTTGTTCTTTCTCAAAACCCATCATTATCTCCTGAGCAAGCTATAGCGCGTCTCTTGGCGGGTGCACAACCAACGTCTGATTTGTTAGGGAAAACAGTAACAGGAGCTCGTGCATCTGCTTTGAATAATGTAAACGGAGGAGCCTTAGGTTGTAATGGAAGGCATAGTTATCAAAAGCTAATTAATCCAGTTGCCGCCATTGGAGAAAATGTCATAGTTCCTGTTGGAGTTGCAGTAAATATAGAGTACGCTTATTTTACTTGTGATGCTGGAAGCAAACCTTCCACAGTCACTGCATATTTAGGAGATAGGGAATTACAGTTATTGGACAATGGCATAGGTGCTGACGTAGAGCAAGGGGATGGCGTTTACAGCAGTAGTATTCAGTATACAACAGAGGTCGTTGAAAGTTGGACATTCCCCAATGGTGAGGTTTTATCAATTGAAGTACAAGGATCTGATTATAGATTGGTTGAGCGGTCTTTTAATTGGATAGATATAGATCCATACAGACCTAATAATTTACTTTTAGGCGATGATCAATCGACTACTATTCCGCTTCCATTTGATGTTGATTTTGCCTCTTCTCAAAATTTCAGATCGTTAATAGTAAACAGTAATGGTTTAATTTCAGGGAGTGATCTAAGCAACTTTTTATACATAAATGGAAATTTGCCTCATTCTAGGTTGAGTAATTTTACTATCGCAGCTTATTGGGATGACTTAAGACCCTCAGCAGCTGCTAATGTTTATACCGCAACAATAGGAAGTTCGGTGGGTAACCGTCAATTTATTATTGAATGGCGTAATGTGCCTTTGTTCTTAGATTCATCTACTCTTTTTCATTTTCAAGTTGTTTTTTTTGAAGCAAGTTCAGATGTGCATTTGAATTATAGAAATGTTTCGGAAAATTCCCCTCTAGGGGGTGGACGTTCTTCGACTATAGGTTATCAAAAAAGTCCAAGACTTGCTCAAACATGGTCTGTCAATACACCATCGATTAGAAATAATACAACGCTTATATTGAAGAGTGACGCGAATGATTTCTCTATTTCTTTGAATTCCACCGGCGTATTAAAGGTGGGAGAAGAGGTGACGTTTTTTGGGAATGTTCAAAATGCTAGTGGTTCTGTTAATATCCAATTAGATCTTGGTGATGGCAACATAGTGCAACGTTTACAAAATCCTTTTACAGTCACCCATAGATACTCCACTCCAGGTAACTTTATTGTTCAGGCTGAGGCCATCGATTTGTTAGGTTCTAGAGAAGCGTCTATTCTAAGTGTAAGTATAGCTGATTTATCTGTTGATGAAAAAATTGAACGTGCTCGAACTGAGCTTTTAAATAGTATTTATGCGGCTCCAGAAAATTTTGGATTGATAAGTTCTGTTACGCATCAAGCAGCTGTTGCTGAAAGTATTGATCGTGCTCGAACTGATCTTTTGAGCAGTATTTATGCCAATCCAGAAGACTATGGTTTGGTAAGTTCTGTTACCTATCAAGCAGTACTTGATCAGCTAGAAGCTATACCAGCTTCAGAAATCACCTCTAATTCTATTCAACAACTGAGTAGTGGTTGGCATTTACTTGGTTCTGATTCAAGAATGAGTGATATGAGTGTTTTTGATAGTGCTTTGGCAGTGTGGGTGTATGATGCTTCTAACGAAAGATTTAATGTCTACTCGTCTTTTCCTGTCGTCCGAGAAAGCCTTTTAGAACAAGGATATACATTAGTCAACACTATCAATAAAAACCAAGGTTTCTGGGTTTATAAAAGATGAAAAATGAAAGATTACTGCTGTTGATTTGGCTTTTTTTTCTTGGCAGTAGTATGTTAGGATGTGGCGTGCCACCAGAATCTGAAGAGGCTACTCCAGTTACCAATGCTGATTTGGAAGCATTGGTAAGATTTCCCTCTATAACTTTTAATGATGCATCATCTGCAACAGCTCAGGTTGTTATTCCTTTTAACAGCACTATACAATAGTATAAATTCTAATACGTGTAGGCATTTGCAAAGCTATCTACCAAGATAAAGAGCCGCTTGATTGATACTCAGTAACTCTCGTTTCAAAGAAGTTTTTTTCCTTTTTTAAGTCAATAACTTCACTCATCCAAGGCATTGGGTTCGTTGCTCCAGGAAACTGCTCTGCTATGCCTAACTGTTTGCATCGACGATTGGCAATAAAATGTAAATAACTCTCTATGGTTTTGGAATTTAGTCCTAATATTCCATTGGGCATGGTATCTTTAGCATAATCAACTTCCAATTCAATGGCCTCGTTCAGCATCTTGAGAATTTCTTTTTCAAACTCAGCATTCCAAAGCCCAGGATTTTCATTGCGTATTTGGTTAATAGCATCAATGCCAAAATTAAAGTGAACCGACTCATCACGCATGATATATTGATATTGTTCAGCTATACCAACCATCTTGTTACGTCTTCCAAGCGATAAAACTTGAGCAAAACCAGTATAGAACCACAGCGATTCCATGCAGACGTATAAAGCAAATAAATTGCGCGTAAAACGTCTTTTATTTGCAAGAGTATCGGTATTAAATGCACCATCCTCCATTTCTTTTGTATGTTGAAATGCCCATGCGGCTTTATCATGCACCGATGGGATTTGTGTATACATGCTGAAAATTTCACTCTGATTCAAGCCAAGGCTTTCAACGATGTATTGAAAAGTATGAGTATGAAGCGCCTCTTCAAAAGCTTGACGCAACAAATATTGACGACATTCTGGATTGCTTAAATGCCGATAGACAGAGAAAATAATATTATTGGCAACTAAGGACTCGCTTGAAGAGAAAAAGCCGAGATTGCGCTTAATCATCAATCGTTCATCTTCCGTTAGCCCGTTAGGAGAACGCCATAATTCAATGTCTTTAGTCATTGATACCTCGGTTGGCATCCAATGATTGGCACATCCTGCAAGATATTTATCCCATGCCCAGTGGTACTTGATAGGTACTAATTGATTTAGATCCGCTCTAGAATTTAGCATGGATTTCTCATCTATCCTTACATGAGATTTTCCCGAACTTTTCATTTCTATAGGAGAGTCTGGTTTTTCAGTAGTACTGGTGGGAGACTGAAGCGCGCTTGAGTCAACATTTATTTGAGCCTCTTTATTTCCACTAGTGTCATCCTCATCAAGAACAATATTCAACATTTGGTCAAGTAGATTACTGTCTTTCAATGGGGCAGATTGAATTTGCTCATCCGCTTTTTCGTATTCTGGCGTGTCTCCTTTCATTGCCTGATCAATTAAATCGTGAAACTTAGAAGCATTTAGCATAGAACCGTTTTCTTCCTCATTTGATATTATATTGTTGTCCCATTTTTTCATCATATTCTCCTATTGACAGGCTTCACAGTCTGGGTCCAGTATGCTGCATACTTTTGGTGCGTTATCCAATGTAACACCATTTAGTTTGCCGTCATTTTCTAAAGTGCTTTTCTCAATAGATGTTGCACCCATTGAGCGTAAGTAATAAGTTGTCTTTAATCCTTTAACCCAAGCCAATTGATAGGTTTCATTCAATTTTTTACCATCTACGCCAGCAATGTAGATATTCAATGACTGTGCTTGATCAATCCACTTCTGACGTCGTGAACCACATTCAATTAACCAAGAAGGCTTTATTTCGAAGGCAGTGGCATAGATGTTTTTTAAATACTCGGGTACTCGGTCAATTTTTGAAATCTCACCATCGTAAAATTTAAGATCATTCACCATAGAATCATCCCACAGCCCTTCTTTTTTCAAATCGTTAACCATCATTGGATTGATGATGGTGAAATCACCAGAAAGATTTGATTTGACGTAAAGATTCTTGTAGGTTGGGTCTATTGAAGGGCTGACTCCACAAATATTGGCTATGGTTGCTGTAGGAGCTATGGCCATGGTATTTGAGTTACGCATACCAACAGTTTTTACTCGTTCGCGCAAAGCGTTCCAATCCATTGTTTGACTATTATCTTGTTTTAACATGCCATTACGAGCTTGTCTAAGCATTTCAATGGAGTCAATCGGCAGTACTCCTTTTGACCAGAGCGAGCCTTCATAACTTGAATATACGCCTCGCTCTTCAGCTAAATTAGAAGAAGCCTTTATTGCAAAATAACTGACAGCTTCCATAGAAGAGTCTGAGAAATCGACGGCTTCTTCACTGTTATACGGAATACGCAACTTATATAATGTGTCGTGAAATCCCATTATGCCCATGCCTACTGGTCTGTGACGCAAATTAGATACTTCAGCTTTTTTCACGCTGTAGTAGTTGTATTCAATCACATTATCAAGCATGCGCATTGCAGTATTAATGGTGCGTTCTAATTTGGCGTGGTCAATCTTTCCATCCTCAGTGATATGCTGAGTTAGATTTATACTACCAAGGTTGCAAACTGCAATTTCTTCGGCGTTTGTATTGAGGGTAATTTCTGTACATAAGTTGGAAGAATGAACGACACCAGCATGTTGTTGAGGAGAGCGAATATTACATGGATCTTTGAAAGTAATCCAAGGATGTCCCGTTTCAAAAAGCATCATTAATATACGCCGCCATAAATCTTCTGCTATGACTGTTTTGTGTGAAATTTCATTTCTTTCAGCCATAGCTTCATATTGACAATACCGTGCTTCAAATTCCTTACCGTATAGGTCGTGCAAATCTGGGGCATCACTGGGTGAAAATAACGTCCATGATTTATTATTCATAACACGCTGCATGAATAAATCAGGTATCCAATTGGCGGTGTTCATGTCATGAGTACGTCGACGATCGTCTCCAGTGTTTTTTCTTAAATCCAAAAACTCCTCTATATCGAGATGCCACGTTTCTAAGTAAGCACAAACGGCGCCTTTACGCTTGCCTCCTTGGTTAACAGCAACGGCTGTATCATTAGCTACTTTTAAAAATGGCACAACGCCCTGTGATTTGCCGTTTGTACCTTTTATTCGCGAGCCCATGGCTCGTACTGCTGTCCAATCATTACCAAGTCCGCCTGCAAATTTTGACAGCAAAGCATTTTCCTTTATGCCTTCGTATATGCCGTCAAGGTCGTCGCCAATGGTCGTTAGATAGCACGAAGAAAGTTGAGGCTTCAAAGTACCTGAGTTAAACAGTGTTGGGGTAGAGCTCATAAAGTCAAAGGATGAAAGCAAACGATAGAACTCAATTGCCTTAGCAGTTTTCTGTTCTTCATTAATAGCAAGCCCCATGGATACGCGCATAAAAAATGCTTGTGGCAATTCAATGCGAGTGTCTTTACTATGTATAAAGTAGCGGTCGTATAAAGTCTGTAATCCTAAGTATGTGAATTGAAAGTCCCGTTCTGGGAGGAGGGCTTTGCCCAACACCTCAAGATCGAAATCTTCGGCTAGTCTAGGATCAAGTAATTCAAGTGCTACGGCTTTTTGAATATACTTTGGGAATGATTGAACGTAATGTACATCCATTGTTGATTGATCGATGTATACAAGTTCCTCATATAAATAACTTAGAGTTTCATGACGGATATTGTCAAGCAGTAAACGAGCCGCTACGAATGAATAGTTAGGGTCTGTCTCTATTAACGTTCGAGCACTCATAATCATTGCTAAAGACACTTCATCTTCTCGCATACCGTTGTATAGATTACGTAGCGTTTCATCAATGATTTTTTGTGGCTCTACGTCAGATAAATCAGCACATGCTTCACTAATTATGTGTTTGACACGTGTGATATCAAGCGGTTTTTCGGTGCCGTCCTTCATATGGACAGTTATATTTATTTCATCTTGACTCTCGTGTAATTGTTCAAGGTTTTTAAGGTTTCGTTCTTGAGCATGTTGCTCGCGATAAAGGACGTAAGCTCTCGCTACTTTGTGCTCACCGCTGCGCATTAATGATAGTTCAACCTGATCTTGTATATCTTCTATACTAATGGGTGTGCCGGGAGCATTTCTGCGCGTTACTGCTGAACAAACTTGAAAGGTTAGCGTATTGATTATTTCTTTTACGCTTTGAGTAGAGTCGTTGGAAATTCCATTAATTGCTTTGAAAGCCTTTGCCATGGCTACTGCGATTTTGCTAGGGTCAAACGAAGAAGTTTCGCCGTTTCTTCGCATTACCTTGTGCTTACTCCAACTTGATAACTGCTCGGTGTCGATGGGTGCGGGGGATGGATTGATAATTTGGATCATAGCTCTCTTAATTAAAAAGTGAAAATTTTATTTAAAATGTTTGATTACATCTAACTCTTTTTTACTTTGTTTTTCATATATTTTATAGAGAACTCTTGCTTATCTGTAAAATATTGAAAATACTACATATTGTGGTTTGTTGTTAAAAAAAATACTAAATGTTGTAGATCAGCGCATATTATGCATCATAATGGTGGTATGTCAAGCACTGTTTTAACAGATTGTTTACGAAGCGCTATTTACCAGTAAAAAATAAATAAATATTTTTTTACTGGCTTTTTTGCATTCTGCAGAAGTCGGTGGAAAAGGTTGTTAATATGTATGGGAGGGTGAGAATTTCATATGAATAACCTCTTACCGTATAGTAAGTGAAATGGCTTGTATGGATTATCAAAAAGAGGAGTTGCTCAATGTAACTCGTGCCAATTAATAACCCAACGAGCGCTTGTTCCTACTGAATAAAATACTTTTAATGGAAGTTTTTTTCAAATCGGCACGCCGAGGCGCACGCGTGTCCCAGAAATTTTATGGATTAGGGGTCGGATGTGGTTTTGAAATACAGCCAAAAATACCCTTGCACCAATCACTGAAGGACAAGGGTATTTTTGTAAGGCTTTTTTAGTTAACTGACTTATCTACTAGTTTGCCTTTAGCTATCCAAGGCATCATTCCACGGAGTTTTGATCCTACTTTTTCAATTAAATGATCTTGAGATAAACGGCGAGAAGCCTTAATTACAGGCTGTCCAGCTTGATTTTCTAAGATGAATTCGCGGGCAAATTTTCCTTCTTGAATTTCCTTTAAAATACGCTTCATTTCAGCGCGTGTTTCATCAGTAATAATTCTTGGACCACGTGAAATGTCGCCGTATTCAGCTGTATTTGAAATGGAGTAGCGCATGTTCGCAATGCCACCTTCGTACATTAAATCGACAATGAGTTTCAATTCGTGGAGGCATTCAAAATAGGCCATTTCAGGTTCATAACCCGCTTCTACTAAGGTGTCAAAGCCGGCTTGAACAAGTGCCATCGCACCACCACACAAAACCACTTGTTCACCGAACAAATCGGTTTCAGTTTCTTCTTTGAAAGTGGTCTCAATAATGCCCGCTCGACCTCCACCGTTAGCTGAGGCATAAGAAAGCGCTAATTCTTTGGCGTTACCTGTTGCGTCTTGATGAATAGCAATGAGGCTCGGTACGCCGCCACCTTGCGTATAGGTTGCACGTACAGTATGCCCAGGTCCTTTTGGAGCAATCATGATGACGTCAATTCCTTCAGGTGCTTCAATTTGCATAAAATGAATATTGAATCCGTGAGCAAATGCAAGAGCTGCTCCAGGCTTTATATTCGCAATGATTTCATTCTTATAGGTTATAGCTTGTTGTTCATCGGGCAGTAGCATCATAATCAGATCAGAATCTTTTACTGCATCCGCAACCGTTTGCACGTTAAATCCAGCTGCCTCTGCTTTATTCCATGAAGGAGAACCGTGACGAAGGCCAAGCGTGACATTCTCAACGCCAGAATCACGAAGATTATTTGCGTGGGCGAATCCTTGCGAACCATAACCTAAAATGGTTACTTTGCTTTTTTTGATTAAATCCTGGTTACAATCTTTATCGTAATAAACTTGCATAATGTAAAGTCTCTCTATTATTAGTGTTTAAAATATTTTAGGTTATATGTGTATTCACGGGTTTAGTGATTTGCTTCCGCGTTGTATTCCTAGAACGCCAGAACGAACCGTCTCAAAAACAATCCCATCATCAAGACTCTGTAAAAAAGCATTGAGTTTTTCATAAGTTCCCAGAATTTGAATGGTATATGTTTGCTGCGTAACGTCAATTATTTGACCTCGAAAAATATCCGTCAACCGTTTTACTTCCTCTCGATCAGAAGGTTTGGAAGTGTCTACTTTAATAAGCATCACTTCACGTTCAACATGACGACTTTGCGTAAGATCGACGACTTTAATGACATCAATTAGTTTGTTAAGTTGTTTGACAATCTGTTCAATAAATTGGTCGCTACCACTGGTTACTAAAGTGAGTCGTGAAACACTGAAGTCTTCGGTAGTGGCGACATTTAGTGATTCTATATTATAGCCACGCGCTGAGAATAATCCAACTAAACGCGATAAAGCTCCCGGTTGATTATCCATAAGGACTGAAAGTATATGAGTTGACATGATCCCTACCTTATTGTAATATCATTTCATCATGTCCTGCACCAGCAGGGATCATAGGGAAAACATTCTCTTCACGGTCGGTGATAACGTCAATAAAAACCAACCGATCGCGAAATTTTTCACTGAATGCTTCTGTTAATTTTGGTTGTAAGTCCTTAGGATCTTCAATACGAATACCGATGTGTCCATAGGATTCAACTAATTGCACAAAGTTTGGTAGTGATGCCATGTAGGACATGGCATATCTGCGCTCATAGAAAAACTCTTGCCATTGTCTAACCATACCAAGATAACCATTGTTTAGGCAAAGGATTTTTATCGGAAGGTTATATTGAGAGCATGTGGATAATTCTTGCAGCATCATTTGAATACTACCCTCTCCAGTAACGCAGATCACTTCGCTATCAGGATGTGCTTTTTTTACCCCCATAGCTGCAGGGAAACCAAATCCCATTGTACCCAACCCTCCAGAATTGATCCACTGATAAGGTTTTTTGAAATGGTAATACTGTGCAGCCCACATCTGGTGCTGGCCTACATCTGATGTAACATATGCATCCCCTTTTGTGAGCTCGTATGCCATTTCTATGACCCGTTGTGGTTTAATTTTTGTTTCGGAGGATTTGTAGTCTAAACACTTAGTACTTCTCCATTGTTCAATTTTTTCCCACCAGTCTTTGATCAAATCTGTATTTATATTTTCGTTTTTTAGGATCTCCAACATATCGGTTAGTACATTATCAACATCTCCGACAATAGGGACATCAACTAAAACATTTTTGGCAATACTTGCAGGATCAATATCAATTTGCACGATTTTTGCATTTGGGCAAAATCGTTCCAAATTCCCAGTAACACGATCATCAAAGCGTACACCTATGGCGATTAAAACATCGCAATGGTGCATGGCAAGATTTGCCTCGTATGTTCCATGCATTCCAAGCATTCCCACAAACTGATTGTCGGTTGCGGGGTAAGCACCCAAACCCATCAAAGTGTTTGTTATAGGGAACTTTAATAATTTTGTTAGCTTTTGCAATTTCTCGCTTGCGTTACTCCAGACAGCTCCGCCACCAGTATAAATCATTGGTTTTTCTGCTTGGAGTATCAATTCCACAGCTTTACGAATTTGTCCAATATGCCCTTTAATTGCTGGTTGATAGGTGCGCATTTCGATATTTTCGGGATACATGAATTCGCACGTATTTGCTGTAATGTCTTTTGGAATATCAATAACTACGGGACCAGGTCTTCCAGAGCGTGCAATGTGGAATGCTTTTTTAAAGGTCATAGCCAAATCTTTGACATCTTTGACTAAAAAGTTATGTTTAACGACAGGGCGTGAGATGCCGATCATATCACATTCTTGAAAAGCATCGTTTCCAATGAGTTCAGACATCACCTGACCAGAAATAACGACCATAGGGATGGAATCCATATGCGCAGTTGCAATACCAGTTATTGCATTAGTAGCACCTGGTCCTGAGGTAACCAATACCACACCTACGTTACCAGTTGATCGAGCATACCCATCAGCTGCATGCGTCGCTGCTTGTTCGTGGCGTACTAATATGTGCTCCACATCTTTTTGTTTATGTAAGGCATCATATATGTGCAAAACAGCACCACCCGGATAACCCCAAACGGTTTCAATGCCCTCTGCCTTCAATGACTCAACGACGATTTCCGCGCCAGTTAATCTCACTTTACTATACTCCTGAAATGATTGACCAACCAATAGTGTTTTTCAACGACTTTGGTGTGACAATGTCTGTTTACTGTTGTGCCGCAATTGTATTGGCGGGATTTGAGCCGATTGGGCAATTCGTTTGAAGTGCGGGATAGTTCCTACAAACGGACGCATAGTGTACTCAATTAAAGCGGGTTTATCAACCAAAAAACGCTAAAAACCTATATTTTAAGGTGCTTTTTTGTTCCTTTCATGAATTTCAATCTATGCTAATAAGTTTCTTGGCAAATGTATCTTCTTTGCGCCAATTATTTTCACACCATGTGTTGGAAATAGTTATTTCGAAAAGACTAAAAAAATCACTTTAGCCTTAGTCTAACTTATAAAACCACAAGATTAAGTTGTTCTAATAATCAACTGTCCTAAAGAATTGAACTCTTAATTTTATATGTCTTAATTTTTTGGATATTGCTTGGATTTAATAAACAAGTAGTACAGCCTATGCGGGATATTTGTTTGTGAGATCATTTATGTAAAGGAAATGAAACATTAGAACGTTCAAAGTTATATGAAGTGAATGTATTGTTATTGTGTATGCGATTGCAATTTATTTCGACGGAAGGGAACTAATGATAGAATCCGTAGTATTTGACGAATGAGCAGGTTGAAAGTTTTGGAATTATCCTTTTAAAAGGCGGTTTAAAATTGAATAGAATATTGAGTTTATTGTTTTTAAGTATTTTTTCGGCAGCGGCGTACGCTGATTTATGGACGTTCGAAAGCGGAAGTAAGCGCGTTCAGCTTATAGAGCTTTTCACATCGCAAGGATGTTCAAGTTGTCCCCCAGCTGAAAAGTGGATGAATAATTTGTTGGATCATCCTGGTTTGTGGGAAAGCTTTGTACCGGTAGCGTTTCACGTTGATTATTGGGATTATTTGGGTTGGAAGGATCCTTATTCAAGGCAGAAATATAGTAAACGGCAACGTTTACACAGACAGTTTCTTAATGTGAGCTCGGTTTATACTCCGGGTTTTCTAATAAATGGTCGCGAATGGAAAGGTTTTTTTGTCGGCGATTCTCCTCGTTTTATAAAAGGTGCAGCTCCTAATCTCAAAGTAAGCGTTGATGATAAAAAAATCAAGGTCAAAATGGAAGGCGCAAATGATTTATTTACAGTCAATGTGGCGGTGTTAGGGTTTGGTCTTAATGATGCCGTCACAAGCGGTGAAAATGGAGGGCGCCAATTAAAGGGTGAATTCATTGTGCTTGAATTTAAACAAAGCACTTCTTCGAAAGGTGAATGGGTTGTTAATCTGCCTTCTCGAATCAATATAGGGGAGACAGAGAAGCTAGCACTTGCAGTTTGGGTTACTGATCCTTTTCAACGACCTATTCAATCCGCAGGACAATGGGCTCCAAAACACTGGATTCAGTAGTCGCTATTGAACTCTTCCAAATTATTTTTTTCGGGTATATGTGAAACACATCTTGAATGGATATGATTTTTGTCGTGATGATTATTTAGACTTTCATGTCAATTGTTAAAAAAATACCCAGTATTAAACGGAAATTAAAACTGTGATTGAATCTATACAAATTTGGGATTTAGTCCTGTTGGGCATTGTTGGAGTAGTCAGTGGATGGATGAATGTGATGGCAGGCGGAGGGTCGATGTTAACAGTACCTTTAATGTTATTTATGGGTATATCAGGACCGGTTGCTAACGGCACTAATCGTATTGGCATCATATTTCAGAACGTAGCCGCAGTATATGGTTTTTTTCGCAAAGGGTTTTCCGATTTTAAATTAAGTCTTACCTTAGCGGGTTGCGCTTCTATTGGAGCAATAGGAGGCGCTTCGATTGGGGTGAATCTTGAAGGCGTTTGGTTTAATTACTTATTAGCGGTAATAATGTTGTCGGTTATGATTTTAACGGCACTGGGTGGCGAAAAGAAAGTAGAGAATAAAGCAGGACGCAGTAAAAATTTAATTGTTGGACATATTTTGATGGTATTTGCAGGCGTTTGGGGTGGGTTCATTCAAATCGGGGTGGGCTTTATTTTAATGCCTATTCTTAATCGTGTAATGGGATTGGACTTGGTGCGTACTAATATGCACAAAGTGTTTATCGCATTAAGTTATTCTTTATTTGCTCTATCCATCTTTGCTTCTAAAGTTGGTGTATTGTGGAGTGCAGGAATTGCACTTGCAGTCGGAACAATGATTGGAGGATATGTTGGCGCACATACCAGCGTATCGAAAGGAGAAAAATGGATTAAAGGGGTGCTCTATATCGTTTTGTCTGCGCTGATCATTAAATTGCTATTTTTCAGTTAAATTCCGTATTTGTGTTTTTCAGTAATTATTGTATGGGGTTTTATATCCCAAGATTCGCTAGGCAGTCTATGCGTCTTTTGAACCTCCAATGCTAGACCGATTCTTTTGACAGCATGAACGTTTCTTTTGGCAAAGGTTCGATCGTAAAAACCTCCGCCCATTCCTAAACGATTTAATTGGACATCAAAGCCTACAAGTGGCATGCCGACAATATTGAGATGATGTATATGCAAACAATATCCTGATTTGGGTTCTAAAACGCCTAAAGCGTGTTGTGTATAACTTCCAAGGAAAAAGGGCGCACGACGAAATTTCAATACGTCCTTTGATACAACTGGGAAGTATATCTTTTTACCAAGCTTGCGCAGAGTATTTATCAGAGGAATAATGGGAACTTCTTCTTTTAAAGGATGGAAAAGGGCGATGCGATTGCAATGAAAAGCATTTTTTGCTTGTTTAACAAGCAGCAATTGCAAGCGCCTTTTATCTTTTTCAATGTTTTGGCGGCGCATTGCCCGAAGTTTTTTTCTTAGGGTGTCTCTGGCGTTCAAGGCTGTATTAGAGTAGGAGTGAAAAAGCAGGATAATTAAAAGCCCCACGGTGTCGCTCAGGAAGAGGAACCTTGAACCTAAGTTCAAGGTGGGATAAATCCTGAGTGCTTAAGAAAAAACCACTAAGGTTTTTAACACCACGCTCAGATCAAAATCCCTCATACAAAATTTTAAGGTGCAAGGCTTATATTCCTTAGCACGATCACCGCAGAAGCCAATGTATATTCTTACATATATTTGCTGTGTAATCTTGATAAATTACAAATTAGATTTAAAGTCTTATGTATTTTGTGTAGGTAATGCTTCAAAAAGAGAAGTGGCCTAGCGTTTATTTTTTTGCATAATTGCAAAATAAATTAAATTTTCAAAGTCATATTTTGTATGCTTTAGTGGAAGAGTATACGGTGCTTCGGGTAGAATGGTGCTATACAAAAAAGCAAGTTTTCTATGATCAAAAAAACCAATTGGATAGCACCATCAATACTCTCTGCTGACTTCTCTTGTTTAGGTGAAGAAGTGAAAAACGTGCTTCAATCAGGGGCGGATGTTGTGCACTTTGATGTTATGGACAATCATTATGTCCCTAATTTAACAATAGGTCCCTTAGTGTGTGAGTCGTTAAAAAATTATATGTTAAGAGAGGATTTGACGGCTCCAATAGATGTTCATCTAATGGTCAAGCCAGTAGATAGCATGATTAACGATTTTGCTAATGCCGGTGCTGATTTCATTACTTTTCATCCTGAAGCTAGTGAGCACGTTGATCGTTCTTTGGAACTTATACGCTCACACGGTTGCAAATCAGGACTCGTATTTAATCCCGCTTCTTCCTTACATAGTCTTGATTTTGTTTTAGACAAAATTGATATGATTTTATTGATGTCGGTTAACCCTGGATTTGGAGGGCAGAGTTTTATATCTTCAACTTTGAAGAAACTAAAGTCTTGTCGTCAGTTAATTGACGCTGGGAAATACGATATTCGTTTGGAAGTAGATGGAGGCGTCAAGCTTGAAAATTTGGCAGAAGTTCTAGCCGCTGGATGCGACACTTTTGTATCAGGTTCAGGAATATTTTCTAAGGCATCTTCAGCCGATCCAAATCGCTATGACAGCATAATTTCCCAAATGCGCAAAATTTTATCGTAAGTTGATTATATGAACCTTGATGCTTTTAATGAATATATTCAGCAAGGCTTTACACAGATTCCACTAATCAAGTGTTTGCCAGCTGATTTAGATACACCATTATCAGTGTATTTGAAAGTTGCTAATACACCCAATTCTTATTTGTTTGAGTCTGTGCACGGTGGTGAAAAATGGGGGCGATATTCAATAATTGGTCTTGAATGCAATGAATGGATCAGCGTGCGTGGAAAAATAATTGAACATCATTGCAATGATCAAATCGAACGATTAGAGGTTGTCGATCCTCTTGACTATATCAATGAGTGGAAGGATGGCTTTAGAATTCCAAAACTTAAGGATTCTCCTCTTTTTTCAGGCGGGTTGGTCGGCTATTTTGGTTATGAAACGATTGCGTTTATTGAAGAGCGGCTTTGTTTTACAGATAAGTTAGACTCTATAAACGCGCCAGATATTTTTTTGATGGTATCGCAAGAATTAGTGGTATTCGATAATCTGAAAGGGGAGATGCACCTCATAGTTCATGCGGATGCAAGCAAAGAAGGTTTTTTTGAAGCTTCTGAAAGACTGGAAGGTTTATCGAAGCAATTAAGAACGCCTTATTCTCAACACTCCGCCAATGATACCAGTGCCTCTGATTCATTGAATTCTGTTTCAGACGTGGAATTTAGTGAGCGCGATTTTAAAGAAGCCGTCACAAAAATCAGAGAATACATCTATTCAGGGGATGTTATGCAGGTTGTGCTTGCACGGCGCTTTAGTATGTCATATCACAACGACCCAGTTAGTTTATACCGTTCTATTCGCAATGTTAATCCTTCCCCATATTTATATTTTATGCGTCTATTTGAGTTGGATATTATTGGGGCATCTCCGGAAATACTAGTGCGGCTAGAGGAGGGAGAAGTCACTGTTCGTCCTATTGCCGGCACTCGCCCTCGAGGGGTAACCGTTGAGGAGGATAAGTCTTTAGAAGAAGATTTATTAAATGACCCCAAAGAATTAGCCGAACACTTAATGCTCATTGACTTAGGTCGCAATGACGCAGGGAGAGTGAGTAAAGTTGGAAGCGTTCATTTGAATGAGAAGTTTACTGTTGAGCGCTATTCTCATGTTATGCATATAGCTTCAAATGTTACAGGACAATTAAGGGACGGTCTAAACGCTATTGATGTTTTGCGAGCCTCCTTTCCTGCCGGCACTGTTTCAGGGGCTCCAAAAGTACGTGCAATGGAAATAATTAATGAGTTAGAACCTAGTAAGCGGGGAATTTATTCTGGAGCGGTTGGCTATTTGGGTTGGCATAATAATATGGATTTGGCAATAGCAATTCGCACGACGGTACTAAAAGATAATACGTTATACATACAGGCAGGAGCTGGTATTGTTGCGGATTCAACGCCAGACAGTGAGTGGCAAGAAACAACAAATAAGGCGCAAGCTATGGTGCAGGCTGTTAAACAGGTGAAACGTTATGAGTAATGTAGTGTATATGATCGATAACTACGATTCTTTCACTTATAATTTGGTTCAATATTTAGGTGAACTAGGTGTACAAGTTGAAGTGGGTCGTAATGATAAAATAACATTGTCGGATATTGAAAATACAGCTGCGACGCATTTGATTATTTCACCAGGTCCGTGCACGCCTAATGAGGCTGGTATATCAATGGACGCGATTCGTCATTTTTCTGGAAAGATTCCTGTTCTTGGGGTTTGTTTAGGACATCAAGCCATAGGCCAAGTTTTTGGGGCTAAAGTGGTTAAAGCACAACGAATAATGCACGGTAAAACCTCAATGATTGATCACGATGGGAAAAGTATTTTTCAAGATATCCCGTCGCCTTATGAAGCTACACGCTATCATTCTTTAACTTTGCAGGATATTCCTGACTGTTTAGAAATAACTGCTCGAACGATTGCTTGTGCTGAAGAAGAACCAGAAGTTATGGGTATACGACATAAAAAATTTGCCATTGAGGGTGTGCAGTATCATCCCGAAGCAATATTAACAGAGTATGGCCATAAGTTATTACAGAACTTTATCAATCAAACTAAAGGTAAGGAGTAGTTATGACATTTTCTAAAAATCTTGATTTAGTACTTAACAAAATAAATTTAGATGCCGACCAAATGGCTGATGTTATGTTTCAAATTATGAGTGGTGACGTTCATGATGCGCAAATAGGTGCATTATTGGCTGGATTACGTTGCAAAGGAGAGTCCGTGACGGAAATCAGTGCTGCTGCAACGGTGATGAGAAAATTATCTGAGAAAGTGCATATAGAAGATACGGAAAATGCTGTAGATACTTGTGGAACGGGTGGTGATCATTCGGGCATTTTTAATGTTTCGACCGCAAGTGCTTTCGTCGCAGCCGCAGCAGGGGTTAAAGTTGCCAAACACGGTAATCGATCGAACACCTCATCGTCTGGATCATCGGATGTATTAACTGCTGCCGGTGTTAATGTTCAATTAAATGCACAACAGGTAGCTCAATGCGTCGAAACACTTGGAGTGGGTTTTATGTTTGCCCCTGTGCATCACAGTGCCATGAAAAATGTGATTGGAGTGCGGCAAGCTTTAGGTGTGCGCACATTATTCAATATACTTGGACCACTGACTAATCCTGCTAATCCCAAAAATCAAGTGCTTGGAGTATATGATAAACAATGGATGAAGCCTATGGCAGAAGTATTACGCGCGCTTGGTAGCAGACAGGTTTTGGTTGTGCACAGCGATGATGGTATTGATGAAATATCGATTGCTGCAGATACTCAAGTTGCTGAATTGAAAAATCGGGAAATTATTATGCTGACTATCAGCCCTGAAAACTATGGTTGTGCGCATTCTGATTTATCAAGTTTGAAAGTAAACAGCCCTGAAGAAAGTTTTAACATGATCAAAGAGGCTTTAAATAATGGTAATGACGCTGCGACAGATATCATTAAGATGAATGCAGGCGCTGCCATATACGTTTCAGGTGTTAGCCTTACATATGCTGAGGGAATTGAAATTGCCGCAGGCGTTATTAATGATGGGAGCGCTTGGAAAAAATTGCAAGACTTTGCCTTATTAACACAACAGTTAGCTGGATGATTTTATAGTGGAAGGCATACTTAGAAAAATAATTGCACAAAAGTTTTTGGAAGTATCGGAAGGAAAAGCACACGTATCCAAGGAACAACTACTAAAAACTTGTCGTGAAAATGACGTACCTAGGGGGTTTTATAAAGCTTTGCAAGAGCGAATAAAATCAGGGCAACCTGCGGTAATTGCTGAAATAAAGAAAGCATCTCCTAGCAAAGGGATAATTCGACCAGATTTTCATCCTGCAGAAATCGCTAAAAGTTATTATTCAGCAGGAGCAAGTGCACTATCTGTATTGACAGACAAGCTGTTTTTTCAAGGAAACGATGCGTTTTTGCAAGAAGTGCGGGAAAATGTTCCTCTGCCAACTATTCGCAAAGATTTCATGGTAGACGAATGGCAAGTAATACAATCAAGAGCAATTGGTTCAGACTGTGTATTATTAATAGCAGCGGCATTAGACAATGTTCTTTTAAAAGATTTATACGCTTGCGCTTGCGCGCTTGATATGGATGTTTTGATCGAAGTGCATAATGCTCATGAGGTTGAATGCGCTATGCGCTTGGATCCTCAACTATTAGGAATCAATAATCGGAATTTGAATACTTTTGAGGTGGATTTGAAAACAACCATTGAACTGAAAAATCTGGTAGCCGAAGACGTTTTACTGGTGACAGAAAGTGGCATATGTAATGCACAAGATGTTGCACTGATGCGTCAGCATGGCATAAACACTTTTTTGGTTGGAGAGGCCTTTATGCGACAGGAAAATCCTGGAAGGGCCTTAAATGATTTGTTTGGAACTATAGAAACGTAAATACTAAGAAGTAAAACTATGAAATCAGAATTAAATTGGAAAAGTGGTGTCGCTAGTGAAGTTATTATTGATGGCACCCATACAATACATATTGATGGTAGCCCAGATATAGGGGGAGCAGGCGCTGGTTCAAGACCCATGGATGTGGTTTTGGCAGCATTAATGGGATGTTCGTCTATTGATGTGGCGATGATTCTGCGTAAAATGAAACAACAATTCGACAGTTTAAAAATCAGTGTTGATGCACAGCGGATCGATGCTGTCCCTTCGACATTTTCTGATATTGTTTTGTATTTTCAAGTAGATGGAAAAGATTTGAACGTAGAACGTGTGAATCGAGCTGTTGAATTGTCTGTTGATAAATATTGCTCGGTTGCGACTATGCTACGTAATGGGGGTGTAAATATTACTTGGCAGTGTACAGTGAGCTAAGGTAGTGGTTTACTTAACAGACTTCATCGGTTTTCTAACCGCTGATTTTCCTGTATTAAGCAATTCACAGTGGATGGCGTGTGCTTTGGTTTTTATATGGTCGGGCTTTGTACGCTCAGGGCTTGGATTCGGGGGTGCTGCACTTGGTTTGCCTTTAATGCTTTTTATCATTCCAGATGTGGCATTGTGGCTACCTGTTATCGGACAACATTTGCTGTTTTTTTCACTTATAACATTATTTGGAAAAACGCGCCTCATCGATTGGACGGCTATTCGACACTGTATTCGTTGGGCATTTGTTCCTAAAATTATCGGAGTGCTCGGATTAGTTAGTTTGCCAGTTATTTGGGTTGCCACTTTTATTTACATTTTATGTGGAGTGTATGCAATTAGTTGGATATTTAAATTTAAAGTAACATTCGCCACCAAATGGCAAGAACGATTCATGCTCATGATCGGAGGTTATATTTCAGGAGTTGCTCTTAGTAGCGCACCACTTTTTGTTCCGATATTCGTCAAGTATGTTTCAAAAGAAAAGATACGAGTGACTTTATTTGCTTTTTGGGCTATAGTTGTTTCAATTAAGTTGATGTCTTTTATCGTATTGACGGTACCGTTGCATTGGGAAATAGCGCTGCTTACGTTGCCAGCAGCGGCGCTTGGTCATTATTTTGGAAGTATTGCACATAGTGCAATGGTTAATAATCAATATTTAATGCAACTGAATATGGGCATTGCATTGCTATTGATTTGTATAATTGGTTTCGCAAGGCTGTTTGGATAAGTTATTTAAAATTAGGAATGTTATGAAAAGATTGAAATATTTGTTGATGAATGGTACATTTTTTCTTATCTTAGCTAGTTTGTGTGCTGCTTGTAGCACATCACCGAGTGCTACTGAAGTAGCTGCCCAAAAGGAAAAAGAGCGCCAGAGGCAGTTGCAAAGATCCGATGATAGTTACGAAAATTTAGAAGAAGAAACAAAACGCGATACAGGGTACGAATAATAAGTTATCAGATTAACCCAGCATGCAAAAATATTTGCTATGAAATCAAAAAGCCTGTTTGTTTGGTTGGGTGTTGGATTTTTTGAGGAGAATGTAGACAGCACCAGTTCCACCATATTTAGGAAGGCATGAATAAAAAGCCAAGACAAATTCCACTTGGGGAAGCCAATGGTTGACGTGGTTTTTTATGATACTACGTCCATTGCCATGATTCCCTTTGCCATGAATAACCCTTAAATGGAATAAGTTTTGTTGTTGTGCTTGAAGCAAGAAATGTTCGATTTTTGTACGTGCTTCATTTACTGTGAATCCATGTAAATCAAGCTCTTTTTGGATGATTATTTTACCCTTTTTAAGATTAAGCCAATCGCTTCTACGTGTGCCGGATCGGCAATACGACAGTATAGAATCATTTTCAGGAAATTCATCATGAGGGTCACTTAAATGTAAAGGTTTTGAAGAGTTAATTGGCTTAGGTTTAACTGCACGTTTCGGTCTCGGCTCCTGTGCTTTCAAGGAAAAGTCTGGTTGAGCACGGTTGTTATCCTTAAGTGGTGTTGTATCTTTTAAGAATTCGATAAAGGGATTTTTTTTTGACACATCTATTTTAATTGGGATTCGTATTTACGCTAAAAGCACTAACGCATGTTTTTTATTTTAAGATAGTTATGACGAAAGCATGACGATTTATGGTTTTAAATTTTCATCATTCTTAGAGTTGTTTGAAATAATGGAAAATATTAGTCGAGGAGCTGTTTCCAATAAAGGTAAAATAACGTTTCTTCAGTACTCTGTTTAAATCGAGAACAATTTCTAAAAAAATATTTTATAGAACCCAAGCATTGCGTTTTATATTGAGGATAACATGAAAATTCTGCTTACTAATGATGACGGCTATCAAGCAAAAGGCATACGCCTACTCTATACTGCATTGGCCGAACAGCATACAGTTAAACTGGTTGCTCCTGGAAGAAATCGCAGTGCAGTAAGCAGTGCATTGACCCTTGATAGGCCTCTAAGCTCTTGCATTACGGAAGAAGGATTCATTTATATTGAACACGGGACACCTACTGACTGTGTACATTTAGCGTTGACTGGTTTGCTTGACTTTGTACCAGATATGGTAGTTTCTGGAATCAATGCAGGTGCAAATCTTGGAGATGATACTTTGTATTCGGGTACTGTGGCAGCAGCAATGGAAGGTCGTTTTTTAGGCAAACCTGCTTTAGCTATTTCTGCTGTGGCACCTTTCAATTACGAAAAGTCTGTCCAAGTTGCTTTAAAAATCATTAATAAAATTGAACAGGACCCTTTGCCAGAGGAAATACTATTAAATGTCAATGTGCCGGGTGGATCAGAGAAAATTCGGGGCATGCGCATTGTACGTTTAGGTCATCGTCATAAAGCGGATGATGTCATCAAAAGCCAAGATCCGCAGGGTCGTGATGTATTTTGGATAGGAGCAAGTGGAGAACCTAATGATGGAGGGGATGGTACCGACTTTGATGCCATTAAAAAAAGGTTTGTTAGTGTTACACCCTTAACGTCTGATCTAACCCGTTATTCTTCACTAAGTCGATTAGAAAAATGGCTGTAGACACGTCTGCTTATTCTTTAAGTTGGGAAGATAGACCTGCTAACGGATTTACGTCTTTGAATGCTCGTGAACGTATGGTCAAGCGTTTGCAAGAGAGGATACCCTCTTCTCAGGGAATAGAAGAAGCGCTTGCTGTTATGAAAATAATTCCAAGACACTTTTTTATCGAAGAAGTTTGGCATCAATACGCTTATAAAGTTGAACACATGGTTTCTTTACCTTTGGGGCTGAAGCAAACTATCTCTCAACCTATGACCGTTGCCCGTATGAGTGGCTGGTTATGCGATCACGCTAAACGCGAATCGGTTCTCGAAATTGGTACTGGGTCTGGTTACCAATGTTCAATATTGTCTCAGTTATTCAACGAAGTATGTACTATTGAACGATTACAGTTTTTACAGATGAAGGCTGAAAAAGTTTTAAATAGCCTTCAAATAAAAAACGTTGAGTATCATTATGGAGATGGATTTCTTGGTTGGCCAATTCAACGTCAATTCGATGCTATCATCGTAACAGCAGCTCCAGAGAGTTTTCCAAGTTCATTGTTACCATTTCTAAAAACAAATGGTGTTTTGATAACTCCTGTAGGAGAAAATGGCAATCAGCGGCTTATCGGATACAAGGCACGAACTGGGCAAAGACCTGAAATAGATGATATTTGTTCTGTTAGCTTCGTCCCAATGATTAAGGGTTGCAAAAGTGCATAAGCTCATTAAAGGCTGGTTTGGTGATGCATGTTTAATCTAAGGTTTTTTACTATTCTATAAAAAAATGCAGGCTATAATTGATAGCGAATTTAACAAATACGTTATTTTGCAACGCGATAAATGTACCGTCTATTGAGCTCTAGCTAAGAAAGTTTGTCGCAAAGTACTATTATAAAATGGCGTAATTAAATGTAAGTTTTCTTTATTTTAGGAGTTTTATCTATGCAGTTAAATATTACGGGACAGCACATTACAGTTTCTTCGCCATTAAAGGCACACGTTCAAGAAAAAATGAAGCGACTTGAGAACCATTTTGATGCTGTGACAAATGCACATGTTGTTTTAAAAATCGAAAAGTCTGAACAAATTGCTGAAGCGACAGTGCACGTTTCTGGTGCAGATTTATTTGCTCAATCACACAATTCAGATATGTACGTCGCCATTGATCAAATGGTATCAAAACTGGATAGTCAAATTATGAAGCACAAAAGCAGAATGCAATCACATAGAAAAGGATAAAGCCATTTTGGCAAACGATGCGAATTCAGTTGAAAAAGCCTTGAGAATACTCAAGGCTTTTTGCATTGAACAACCTCATTTTCAGTTTACAGAATTAGTAAAGGAAAGTGGGTTTAATAAAACCACTGTACATAGATTGCTTAAAATTTTGGAGAACGAAGGTTTTGTGGTGCGTGATGTGGGTGGTAAGTATTTGCTTGGTCCACAGATGCATATGTTGAGTTTAGTTAATAAGGTTGAAGAGAGTATCGAAAAAAAAGTCCGCCCTATATTGTTTGATTTGGTGGAAAAAAGTGGTGAGACTGCTTCTTTTTTAGTAAGGGAAGGGGATATGGAAGTGTGTCAATTTTGTCAAAATTCTCGCAAAGCCCTCCGCCATCATATGGAAGAGGGTGAGCGTTTTTCTTTGAAAAACGGGCTATCTGCTAATATGCTGTTAGCCTTTACAGGTGATGACGAAGAGAGTGGATCATTGACGAAACAAAGTTACGGGTTTTCTATGGGGAATAGAGATCCTAATCTTGCCAGTGTGGCGGTTCCAGTTTTGCAGGGATCTTTGTGTCTTGGGGTGTTGGTAATATCAGGAATTAATGCGCGATTTACTCCTCGGTTTCAGAAAATGTGTGTGCAGTGGTTGCAAACAGCCTCAAAGAAAATTTGGTGATTTTTTGATGCTCTCTTCCAATGAAGATGATGCGTTTACAATGTAAGTCTACCCTTCCTGTAAAGCGTTCTGCCACCCTCTCCTAATTGGATTAATGAGGTAGTTTAAAATGGTCTTTTTGCCGGTTAGTATGTCAACTTGAGAAAGCATTCCGGGAATAATGGGATTGCTAGGACCGAAATTGGTTTTATTAACCTTAATTTTAGCAGTATAGAAAAACTCCCCCCGATTATCGTTTGAACTATCAGGACTTAGAGCAATAATTATTCCATCAAGGGAGCCAAAAACTGCAAAATCATAAGCACTAACTTTGGCTTTCACTTCTTGACCAAGCCAGACATCAGCACGATCTTTTGCCTTAATCTTTGCTTCGATGATTAAAGTATCATCAAGAGGGGTTATATCTGCCAGTGAATCACCAGGTTTAATAATCCCGCCTTGTGTGTTTATAAATAATTGGTTTACTATCCCATTGACAGGCGAGAGGATTTCTTCTCTTGACTGACGTTCAGCTCCAGCTTTTTGCTGCTCAAGAATTTTATCCAAATCAAGTTGATCCGTATTAAGTTCTTCTTGCAGCTTTAGTTGGTAGTTTGAAATATTTTGCGAATAACGGCTTTTAGCCTCGTTAATCTCAGCTTTAGCCGAAGGGATGGTTGCTTGAGACGCTTCTAATCGGGTTCGAATGGCTTGAATCCTCTGTTTAGTAGATAAAATTTCTCTTTTGGAGACAGCACCACTTTTTTCCAATTGTTTAATGAGCTCATAATCTTCTTGAGCAAATTTCAATTCGCGATTTAAGTTTTGAACTCGTATACGTTCTTCTTCAAGTTTCAGTTGTTTATGCCCTACAGAGTCTTTTAAAACACGTTGTTGGTTTTCGAAGTTTCTTTGTTGTGAATGCATCAATTTAAGTTCGTTTGAAACCATCTCAGGGCTTTTTTCTTCAATGTATTTCGGGAAGTGGATCTCTTTTTTGTTCGCCAACTGAACCTTAATGCGGACTATTCGAGCTTCCAATGCGATTTTCTCTATATCAAGCGTCTGTAATTGAGCCTTAGCTGAGGAGTTACTGATGCGGAATAGCGGTTGGTTTATATTGACAATATCCCCTTCAGCAACAAGAATTTCGGAAACAATGCCTCCTTCAAGATGTTGTATCTGTTTATTTTGCCCACTAGGAATAACGCGTCCTTCTGCACGAACCACTTGTTCGATCTCCATAAACGAAGACCATGCAACAAAACTGAAGACAAAAAGTGCTAATAACCAAATAGTGACACTAGGAATTTTATTATTAATCATAATCTATAGATTATCAGTCCATGTTTGATGTTGTTTGTTTGATTTTTTAAATGCTTTCTTTAAAATTTCATCGCGTGGACCATCAGCAACTATTTGCCCTTTTTCCAAGATGATCATTCGCTCGGCGAGCGCGAATAAATCAGGGCGATGCGAAACGATAATCATGGTTTGATTCTTCATTCGTTTGCGCAAATAGTCGATTACACGTGCTTCTAAAATGGAATCCATGCCCGCAGTCGGTTCATCAAGAAGGTATACAGCATGATCATAAGCAAGCGCACGTAATAATGCGACCATTTGACGTTGACCACCTGATAACCTTGATCCTTGCTCACCAATTTCAAAGGCAAGTCCTCCTCCTGAAATTTCGTCTAACAGCAACTGATCGAGTCCGAAATGGGTTAACATTTCGCTCAGATAAGATTCTTTTTGGGCGCGCGTGCCAAGATCAATATTACTATGGACTGTTCCAGAAAAGAAAGCAGGTGATTGAGTCATGAGCGATACTTGACGATGCAGCTCAAATGGATGCAAGTCAGCAATGTTATAGTTGTCAAGGTAGATGTTGCCCTGTTCTGTTTTTTCAAGATTTGCTAACAAGCGCAATAAAGTGCTTTTCCCAGCGCCACTTCGACCAGCAATGATGACATGTTCGCCAGGACGGATATGCAAATTAATTTTTTTCAAGCTGTTTTGAGAATTACCTGAATAGTTAAAATCAACGTCTTTAATAAGGATATTGCCTGTATATTTTCCTTTAGAGACCATCGACCCAACTGTGTCGTAATCGCTACTTTGACGTAAAGTTTGTCGCCACTGCTTAAGCATTGGCATTGCAGTATAAAACCGCACCACGGCATTACCAAAATTAACCATAGGTAAGATCGCACGTGCAGATAATATGGAACATGCTATTAGTCCACCTAGGCTAAGTTGTTTTTCAAAGATTTGAAACGCGCCAACTATAATGACTAATACACTCACCGATTGTACAAGCAGAGGCGTTGCATGCCCTAGGCTGCCATTCCACATTTGAGACTTGCGTGTGATTAAAATGCCTTTTTTAACTTGGGTACTCCAACGATACAAAAATTTTGCAAAGGCATTGGCAATTTTTATGTTCTCTTTACCTTGTAATGTTTCGATTAAAAAACTCTCTCTTTCTTTTCTTAGGGTATAGTTTTTTTTCCCCAGACTGACGATGGGGTAGTGGTGTATCACATTCAAAACAAAAATTCCAAAGCCAACCGCAATAGGAACCAAGACCAAAATAGGGGATATTAGATAAATAACGAACAGAAAGAGCAGAACAAATGGTGCCTCTATCAACTCAACGATCATTTTCCCGAAAAAAGCAGCACGAAAATTTTGCATTTCATGGAACATCTCAGTGTTTACTCCAACGCCTGAAGAAAGCGCACGATTTTGCCCAAGAATTTTTCGTAGAAGTTGTACGTCAATAGACTCACCAATGCGCGCTGACAAATTCTCAAGAAGGTGTTGTCTGGATATTCGAAATATATAATCAAGCACGAAAATAATACATATGCCAGACGCCAATACCCAGAGTGTTTCTGTCGCCGCATTGGGAACGACTTTATCGTATACATTCATACTGAATAATGGCAATGCCAACTGGAATAGACTAATTACCGATGTGGCAACCAGCACTTCAAACAGGGTGCGCAATAATTTTTTGTCGATTAGTGCGCTTAGTCCAGTGGTGTCGGGGAGCGTTAAAACTTCAACATTAGGCTCAAGGGTGAGTACTTGATTAGCAAACTGAGTTTGCAACTCGCTAAGAGTAACGCGCTTGTGTGTTATTTTTTCGTCGTTATCCAGCTCAGAAAGAATGGACTCATTTTCTTCAAATGCTAAAAGTGTTATAGCAGAGCCATTATTTAAAAATAGAAGTGCTGGTAGAGAAATTTCTTTTAGTCGCTCCCAAGTGCAAGATTGTAAGTCGGTTTTGAATCCTAACTGGGCTGCAACCGAAATGATATCCTGAATTTCAAAAGGTTCACCACCCTCTGGCTTTTGCGCCATATGATAGATTTCATCCGTTGATATTGAGTAATGATGACTGGCAAATAAGCAGTGAGCTGATTCAAGAAAGTTCGTTGGATCAATGTTTGACAATGACTCATCCACAACGACTTCGGCAACAATAGAATCTTCAGGTAGTTGATCCGATTGTTTTTTAATTTGGATCATAAGGATTTATACCGTCAGCAATAGTAAGCTCCTCTTAGTATGTTTTTTCATACGTATGGCTTTGGTTTTTACTTGATTCTTCCGACTCTGGCGAGGATTCAAGAGGCGTTTTATGTGCACACGCGCTTAAAATTAGGAGGTGGAAAATGTAAAGTAGCATCAAATGTTTCATATTACAGGGATTTTGAATCAAGTATAATTGAATGTCTATTTTAATTGATAACCAATTCAGTTTGCTGTATAAAAACTAGACCACTCTTGATTATGCAAAAACCCTACTATATTTTCCTTTACATCTTCGGCTTATTGGCTTTGTCTTCATGTACGAAAACGTTTACAAATGAAGAATATCCCTCGTCCTCCACAGAGAGTTATGTTATTGAGTTCCATAGTCTATGGAATCCGGACAGTGGGCATAATTTTGAAAAATTTCCTTCAAGCGCTCACTTTAGCCCTCCTGTAGTCGTTAGTCATAACAAAGCCGTTGAATTTTGGAAAGAGGGTGAATTAGCCAGTAAAGGTGTAGAACGAATTGCCGAAATTGGCAGAACCAGAGAGTTTGGGAAGGAAGTAAGAGTGGCTAATGAGAATGGGATGGTTCTGCAGTTTGAAAGAGAGGGTTCTTTTGACTGGGACGAGACTGAAAGTATGCTTATAAAGGTGAGTGATGAGTTTCATTTTATCAGTGTTCTCAGTATGATAGCGCCGAGCCCTGATTGGTTTGTTGGCTTAAATGGGTTGGATATGAAAGACGAGGACGGTCGCTGGAAAGATTATGTGGAATGCCAGCTCTTGGGCTATGATGCCGGCACAGAAGAAGGAACGAGTTACGATCTTGATAATCTTGAAAGCAATCCTTTGCAAAAAATACATAAGCTTTCCGATGATGTTTCCCTTAAGGCTCGAGGAATTATTTTACAAGAGCCGTATTTATTATTGAAAATCAAACGGGTCGGCTCTACGGAAGAGGTTCCTTCGGATTGTTAAAAAACTTGACTATCCAGTGTTTTCTGGTTAGAATGCCCGCCTTTCTTAATCCTTGGTTTAACGAGGATTATCACTTAATTTAATAGAGATTAGTAAAATGATTGGAAAACGTTCTTACGTTGCCACAACCGAAACGATTACTCGCGACTGGTATGTCGTTGATGCAACTGGAAAAACCTTAGGAAGGCTGGCTACAGAGTTAGCGGCGCGTTTACGCGGAAAGCATCGTCCATATTACACCCCTGGTGTAGATTGTGGGGATTTCCTTGTTGTCATCAATGCCGACAAAGTAGCTGTAACAGGTAATAAAGCCACCAATAAGATGTATTATCGTTATACGGGTTATGTTGGAAACATGAAGGAAATGAGCTTTGAGAAGATGATGCAAAAAGACTCTTGCAAAGTTCTTGAATTGGCGGTTAAAGGTATGTTGCCAAGAGGACCTCTTGGTCGACAACAACTTAGAAACTTGAAAGTATATCCTGAAAGTGCTCATCCACACGAAGCGCAGGAACCGATTGAGTTGACGTTATAAAACGAATACAGATAGAGATATTTTATGGAACAAATTTTTGCAACTGGTCGTCGTAAAAGTGCAGTAGCTCGAGTTAGAGTTAAACTTGGCGAAGGAAAAATCATCATCAATCATCGCGAACAAGCCGTTTATTTTGGTCGTGAAACTGATCGGATGATTATTCGTCAGCCCTTAGAGTCAGTTGATTTAATGGGCAAGTTTGACATTCATGTGAATGTGAACGGAGGTGGTAGCACTGGGCAAGCTGGTGCGATTAGACACGGTATAGCCAGAGCATTGCTTGGTTATGACGAAACTCTAAAAAGCTCATTACGCAAAAGTGGTTTTATTACGCGTGATGCGCGTGAAGTAGAACGTAAAAAAGTAGGATTGCGAAAAGCTAGAAAACGGCCTCAATTCTCGAAACGTTAATGCTTTCGAATTAGAGATTGCAAACTACAAATCGATTTCTGAAAACGCGACTTATGGTCGCGTTTTTTGTTAGAGTGACTATAAAATCTCATGGATAATACTGGCAATGATTCAATTTCGTAAGATGCATGGACTTGGTAATGATTTTATGGTGGTTGATGCCATCAACCAATCATTTCATCCTGACGTGGCTGTCATAAGAAAATTAGCAGATAGACGTTTAGGTATTGGTTTTGATCAATTGCTTTTGGTAGAGCGTGCATTAACCTTTGATATTGACTTTCAATTTACGATTTTCAATGCGGATGGTTCAAAAGTAACACAGTGTGGGAATGGTGCGCGTTGTTTTGCTCGCTTTGTGTTTGAAAAAGGATTGACTGATAAACGGAAAATGCTGGTGAGCACTCAGTCAACAAAAATGACGCTTGACTTAGTGAGAAATGACTACGTGAGCGTTGACATGGGGGAACCAATTTTTATTGTTGAAAAAATACCAGTGCAGCAGGGGGTAACGACTTTCTCTTTTGAAGGTGAAGAATACACTTTTTGTCCAATTGGAATGGGAAACCCTCATGCCATTATTTGGTTACCTCATATCGATGATATAGACATAGAACCTTTAGCAAGAGCCATGCAATCAAGTGAAATATTTCCTGATTCGGTTAATGTTGGTTTTGCACAAAAGGTTAGTGATTCGGTTATTAAATTGCGTGTTTATGAACGAGGAGCAGGCGAAACATACGCTTGCGGTAGTGGTGCTTGCGCAGCAGTAGTATCAGGAATACAAAAAAAAATATTGAGTGTTAATGTTGCAGTTGAATTAAGAGGAGGAAGACTTGATATTTGTTGGAATGGAATTGGGCAATCTGTTATTATGAGTGGCGAGGCAACTAACGTATACGATGGCACAATTGATTGTGCTAATTAGAAAATAATTCTTGAGGAGAACTTAAATGAGCGTGGTATTACAAAATCTTTCTCGTGACAATTCCTATATTGAACCCTTACCTAATTCGAGAAAAGTTTACGTTAAAGGATCAAAGGACAATATACAAGTTCCTATGCGTGAAATCACTCAAACTGATACCTTGGTTGATAATGGAGAACCTATCAAAAATCCGCCAATTTGGGTGTATGATACATCAGGACCTTATACGGATCCTGACGCGAATATTCAATTTAATGATGGGATTTCTTCAATACGGGAGCAGTGGATTGGTGATAGAAACGATACCGTTCAACTTGATACTTTTTCCTCGCCCTATACGAATGAAAGAAATGCACTTAATCGTTTAGATGTATTACGATTTCCCACAATACCCAAACCGCGAGTGGCTCAGCAAGGAAAGCGAGTTACTCAAATGCATTATGCCAAAGCAGGCATTATCACTCCTGAAATGGAATATATTGCTATTAGAGAAAATCAAAATTTAGCGATGATTGCCGACAAGAGTTTGCTTGAGCAGCATGTAGGAGAATCATTTGGTGCAAACCTGCCAAAAAATATAACACCTGAATTTGTAAGACAGGAGGTGGCAAGTGGTCGCGCTATTATTCCCTGCAACATTAATCACCCAGAATTAGAACCTATGATAATAGGTCGTAATTTTTTAGTTAAAATTAATTCCAACATTGGTAACTCTGCCACGACTTCGTCGATAGAAGAAGAAGTTGAAAAAATGGTTTGGTCGGTGCGTTGGGGTGGCGATACATTAATGGATTTGTCCACAGGGAAAAACATACATGAGACACGTGAATGGATTATTCGCAATTGTCCTGTTCCAGTCGGTACGGTACCTATATACCAAACTTTAGAAAAGGTAAATGGGATTGCTGAACGTCTTAATTGGGAAGTTTTCAGAGACACATTAATCGAACAAGCAGAACAAGGTGTTGATTACTTTACTATTCATGCAGGTGTGCTATTGCGCTACGTTCCGTTAACGGCAAATCGAGTAACTGGGATTGTTTCGCGAGGTGGATCAATACACGCAAAATGGAATCTGCATTATCATAAAGAAAATTTCGCATACGAACATTTTGAAGAAATTTGTGAGATTTGTAGTAAATATGATGTGAGTTTGTCTTTGGGTGATGGACTTCGCCCAGGTTCCATTGCTGATGCCAATGATGAGGCGCAGATGGAAGAATTGAAAACTCTTGGAGAGCTAACCAAAATAGCATGGGAGCATGATGTACAGGTTATGATTGAAGGACCTGGACATGTTCCTATGCAAAAAATCAAAGAAAATATGGATGAGGAGCTAAAGCATTGTCATGAGGCCCCTTTTTATACATTAGGACCTTTGACCACCGACATAGCTCCAGGATACGATCATATTACGTCTGGGATTGGCGCTGCCATGATTGGTTGGTTTGGTACGGCTATGCTATGCTACGTGACACCCAAAGAACATCTTGGATTGCCTAACAAGGAAGATGTGAAAGAAGGGCTTATGACTTATAAGATTGCTGCCCATGCAGCTGATCTTGCTAAAGGTCACCCGGGTGCTCAAGTGAGAGACAATGCTTTGTCTAAAGCACGTTTTGAATTTCGGTGGTACGATCAATTCAACTTGGGAATTGACCCCGATAAGGCACGTGAGTTTCATGATGAGACCTTGCCTCGTGAATCAGCTAAAGTAGCGCATTTTTGCTCCATGTGTGGTCCAAAATTTTGCTCGATGAAGATCACTCAAGATATTCGTGATTATGCTCGCAAAAATAATATAAAAGATATTGGAATAGCGGTTGAGGTGGGAATGCAAGAACAGTCTAAAGCTTTTCAAGAAGGAGATGGTGAGCTGTACCTAAAACAATAACTCAGAATCGCACTTTTTAGAAAAGACATTAAGACTTTTAGGTAGGATGGTTTTTCTAGGATACGCTTTTTAATAGGCGTTTAGACATGCGTGTGTGATGATTCCAATTTGAGCACGGGATAATTAATCCAGATTAGAATGCCGAGCTTTGTTTTATATACTTGGTCCCACTTTTAGCTTGCTGCCATCGCTAAAGCGTGAAAAGCGGAATCGCTTCATATTGTGTTCTATGGTTTTTCCAGCTGCCATGTGAGCAATTATTTTACCAAATCCAGGTCCTATACCAAAGCCATGACCACTCATACCAGTGGCTATGATTAGCCCAGTCAATGTAGGCGCACGGTCCACTATGGGGACTAAGTCAGGCATGGCATCGATCATTCCCGCCCATGCACTCGTTATAGGGATTTTTTCTTTTACGCATAAGTGAGGAAAGCGTAACCCAAATCGTTTTTGCATGACTTGTGTTTTCTGTGGAGCTGGTGATGGATTTAGTATTCTCATTTTTTCAAAAGGAGATATTTCATCTCCTTTCCATTTTCGCACAGTGCTCCAACTATCTGGAAAGCCAGCAGGAGCCTGTCGATTTAAATGCAAGTCAGACCAACTTTTGGCTGCAGAAAATCTCCATTTCATGGCATTTCGAAGAGCATCGGGGCCCATAAAAAGCTCGATGAAGTCAGGAAGAGCAAGCGTATATCCACCGTCATTGCGTCGTCGAAAAGACAATTGTTCATCGGCGGCATTGCCTTGCCAAATTTCAGGCAAGGGAGCGGTTTGTGCCACCGTTGCTCTTACAGCAAGCTGTGGAATGTTAATGTTTAAATTTCTTAAGAACAATGACGACCAAGCTCCTGTTGCAAGCACTGCTTGCGTTGTTTTTATAAGACCTTGCTCGGTATGTAAACCGCATAGCGCTCCAGCATTCGTCTCAACGCTGCGCACAGCACATTTTTCTATGATAACAACTCCTTCACGTTGCGCTAGTAAAGCGATTTCTTTCACAGCTTGCCATGGCTCTGCTCGTGCGTCATTTGGAGTGTGAATTGCCCCAAGCCATTGGTGCTGGTTAACTTTCAATAGAGAAGATATTTGCTTACTATTTAGTTCAACGCTATTAATTCCGTAATGTTGTGCTGTTTTCAGCCAGAGACGGCGTTGAATTAATTTTTTTTCACTGCTTGCTAAATACATCAAGCCACCACGTTTAAAACCTGTTTTTCCGCCAGTCTCACGTTCTGTTTCTTCCCATAGTTTTAGAGCATCATTCATAATAGGAATTTCGTCCTCATCACGACCTTGTTGACGAATCCACCCCCAGTTGCGCGATGATTGTTCACAAGCAATTAGCCCTTTCTCTAGCAGGACGACCTTCAGTCCCAATCGATTCATAAAAAGCGCTGAGAATACGCCAATAACACCGCCACCAATGACAACGACATCGGCACTATCTGAGAGTTTGCCTGAAAAATGGATTGAATTACTGGATGATGGAATCATTTTTAGCCATTAATTTGGAAATCAGCAATGGGTAATGTTACCAAATAATATATCTGTGCGGATAATATATTTTTTACCACGCGTTATTTTTTCACTTGAATGAATGCAATGCAGAGGATGCGAGCCGTGCGGAAAGCAAAGCGCACCGCCACGAGGGGTTTGAACACTGACAACATTAGAATCTTCATTGCTTCGAGCTGGTCTGCTGGGATTATTTTTACTGACCATAAATTGCGTTTGTCCACCGTCATAGTCATCGCTGAGGAATAGTAGATATGTATAGAGGCTGCACATACCCTCGTATGCATCAGCAACGAGCACACCATCTATTACTCGACTTCCTGGCCAAGAACCATCAGAATGCGGTTTAAAGTAGTCTCCAGAATTATATTTGTAAAATCGGAATCGAGCATTTAATCCGTGTGCAATTTGCCCATGCCATTGCTCCTGAATAAGTGAGGTAGAACGATTCCATATCGTTGAGTCTATGTTTTCGCTAACAACCCAATTAACGTTTTCATTATGGCGAATGTCGTGAGGTAATGAAACGGGTGAATCTTCATTGAACCCTAAGTGTTCAGCAATGTTGATAAAACGCTGGCATTCGGTTTCGCTTAAAACGTTCAAAAGCTGAAAGGCGCCAGGAATTTTTGGTAGATCTTTTCGAATCGTGTTTGGTGTTACAGTATCGAATAGTAAGTTTGCGGGTACTCTATCTGACCAAGTTGGTAAGTTATTTACATGAAAACCTGCTTCATGTGCGATGACGTAAAAATACTCTGAATTAATCAAGGGAATTTCCCACCCTTTTTCTTACTCTATAACGTTTGTTAAGTGTAATCATTAGCTAATAATGGTGTCATTATCGCATATAAAATCTATGCAGACGTTCTAGTTGAAATGCACACGAAATTGATCAACAATGTCCCAGTCTAATTGAATCCCAAGCCCAGAGTCATCAGAAACAGGAAGCATTCCGTTTTTTTGAATTTTGGAGCCATTTCTGATTAGTTTTTGCCGTAGAAGAGAATTGCTTGTCGAATATTCCATCGGTTCAGAGATTGCATTCGTACACATGAAGTGTATATTTGCCGCAAGCATAATATCTGTGTTGTAACAATGAGGAGTAATACGTTTGTTGTTTTTCTTTAATATTTTATTAAGCTTAATTGCCTCACTAATTCCCCCAAACAAAGTTAAATCAGGCTGCGCAATGTCAAAGGCATCGGCTTGTAAAAACGGCAAGAATTCTTTCGTGGTTATTAAGCCAACATCACCGACAGCAATGGGTAATTGTGTGATTTTCTTTAAACGTGCGTGATCATCAATATTATCTGCATCGAAAGGTGCTTCGATCCATTTGAAATTAAGATTTTCTAATGTGGGGATAATTTGTTCAATCTGCTCAAAAAGGGTTAATTCCATAGCAGCATCAAACATCATGTCAATTTCGGGACCTACAAAATTACGAATTTGGTGTAAAACTTCTATTGCTAAAGGAATATCACTCCACCACTCTTCTGCACATACTTTTATGCTTTTGAATCCTTGCTCAAGAATTTTGTCAATGTTTGGAATAAACTCTTTTGAGTCGTTCCCTGTAGGATAGATTGTTGCATAAGCAGGCAACGCACTGTACTTTTTGTCTCCTAAGTACGAATGAACAGGTCTATTATTGAGTTTTCCTAATAAATCCCATAAAGCAATGTCTATAGCACTGATAGCGTGCAAAGCAATTCCATAGCGACCATGCCAATTTGTATGGTGGTACATCTTTTGCCACAATCGTTTGATGTCTTCCTCAGTGGTGAGAGACTCACCTTCAATAATTGATGCCAGCCCTTGTGAAAGCACGTTGTAAGCAGGACACTCAATAAGCGCTTTAATAATTGTAGGTGGAGAATCCGTTTCTCCAACGCCGTAAGTGCCATTTTCAGCATGCACCACAATGAGAGCATTCTGATAACTACCCTCGTAACGTACATAGTCGATTTGAGGATCATTAAGGCAGATAATTTCAAGTTTTTCAATGCGCATGGAACCCCTCAATTAACAAATTATTTTTACTTCTTGGATACTTTGTGCAAATGTATAGGTGGTTTTCATTATTCATATTGAATTCAACTTCAAAACCGCTGTTTAGTCGCAGTATTAATGACAGTTAATACTTCACACATAGGCCCAAAAGACAAGCGTGCTGTTTCAACTATTGGAGCAAAAGCATAAAGTTCTATTTAACCAATATTGATGAGCTCAGCAATATCTTCAATATTGATTTAAATAAGCACAGTTTGTGCTGCCTGTTTTTGTGTATTGTATGTTTTTTTAGCGGGTAAATCACAGCAGAGTGTTTTTGTTTCCCCATATTCAGGTATTCCATAGGAATCGTATTAGCCAATTAGAGATTGGTTACTACTGTAATGCAATTTTTTTAATCATAATATTTGCAAAGTCTTTAATTCAGTAGAGTTTTCAGTAGGGGAATAATATTCCGAATCTTTGATTATTATTTTTTCTTATTGATGTGCAATAGTATATAATTAAATACTTATGGTTAAGTAAAAACAATGAGGAATTATTATGGCAAATGTTGATGTTTTATTCATATTGATCGGTGCAATATTAGTGCTTTTCATGCACGCTGGTTTTGCTTTTTTAGAAGTTGGTACAGTACGATATAAAAATCAAGCCAATGCATTGAGCAAAATAATAGTCGATATTTCTGTTGCAACAATATCTTACTTTTTTATTGGCTATGGCGTCGCATATGGAAGCTTCATTGGTTTGAATCTTGACGGTGATTTAACCCAAGCTATTATTGAAAAGTCAGGATATGAGTTGGTTAAGTTCTTCTTCTTAATGACCTTTGCCGCAGCTATCCCAGCCATAATATCGGGAGGGATTGCTGAACGCGCTAAATTTTATCCGCAAATGATTGCATCGATTTTCATCGTCGCTTTACTGTACCCTTTAATTGAAGGTATATTCTGGAACGGTAACTTTGGAATTCAAAGTACTCTTGAATCAACTTTTGGAGCGCCTTTTCATGATTTTGCTGGTTCGTTGGTAGTGCACGGTGTTGGTGGATGGATTGCACTTGCAGCAATAATGCAACTGGGACCACGTATTGGACGAAAAGGTGTCAAGAAAAAAGCATTTCCTCCTTCGAGCATTCCTTTTTTAGCATTGGGGTCTTGGATACTCATTGTGGGCTGGTTTGGTTTTAATGTTATGTCGGCTCAGAAAATTGAAGATGTACAAGGGCTCGTTGCTATTAACTCACTTATGGCTATGGCTGGAGGGACTTTAGGCAGTTTAATTGTGGGAAAGCGGGATCCTGGTTTTTTGCATAATGGTCCATTAGCTGGATTAGTGGCAATCTGTGCGGGTTCCGATGTGGTAAGTCCAATTGCGGCTATTATTATCGGAATTTTGGCTGGGATATTTTTTGTAAAAGGTTTTGTTTACACGCAAAACAAACTAAATATTGATGATGTTTTGGGCGTATGGCCATTGCATGGACTTTGTGGATTATGGGGCGTTTTGGCGTGTGGCATATTCGGTTATGAAATTTTTGGAGGCTTAGGTGGAGTAGCCTTTACATCTCAACTAACAGGTGCGTTTATTGGAGTTGTATTAAGTTTTTTGGGTGGGCATGTAGTATACGGTCTATTGCGAGTAACCATAGGCATTCGTATTACTCAACAAGAAGAACATGAAGGAAACGACTTAGCAGTACATAACGTAACAGCGGATCACCGTGAATAACTACAATTAAGATAGTAATTATATGATCGTGGATGATGTTAAAATAAATTCTTTTGCATTTGTATCATTTCCACACTGACGGGTGAAGTGTTTTTGGCAATGCTAATTAGTCGCAAAAACGCGTTTTTAAAATTTGCTGTATGGGCGTGATAATCGTCCCTACACAATAATTTATAGCCCATGCAATTCTACATATTTTTAATAGTTACCTTTAGTCTATTTTGGTGTATTCACTCGTATGTGCTTATTCATATAGTTTCATGGTTCGGTGGTTGCTTTAAATGGCGTTATTTGCTATGGATAGCTTTATATGGAGTGTTGTTCATTGCTTTCAAAGGGTATAAGGATTATGCACATATTTTAGAATTAGAAATCTTGTCACGCGCATGGTTTATTCCGATTGCTTGGGTGTTACTCGCTATGCCGATAATGTTGCTCTTTGATGCTTTGATTTTGTTGGTTTTTGTTATTTCTAGATTGAATAGTCGTTGGACGCAAAAATGGAACGCTTTGAACATCAAGAAAATTGGAATTGGTTTGACTGCCCTTATTTCTGTACTGTTCTGCGTAGGGCTTTATAATTTTCATCAACCATTAGCAATTGATGTCGTTGATATAAAAAGTGATAAAGTAAGCCGCGATTATTATGTAATTCATTACAGTGATTTGCAATTTGGGAGTTCTTCAGAAGAGCATGTCAAAGAAACGGCAAAGACAATTATTGATCTTAGTAAACGCTATCCCATTGATGCAATTTTCAACACAGGGGATCATGTTGATACAGCCAATTATGTTGCCGAACAAATAGCACCGTTACGTTTTGATGCATTACCAACATTTTTTTCATTGGGCAATCATGAGTTCTATCATGGGCATCATAAAATCATACGGATTTTACACAGCTTTGACTACCAAATACTTCGTTCAGCCAATCAAAAACTTGATGATTTGAACATCATAGGCATCGATGATAATCCCGACTCTAATCAAGTAAACCGAGTGTTAGAAAGTTCTTCCTTGGTTGATAAAGACAAATTTAATATTTTGCTGTACCATCGTCCTTTGGGTGCTACAGATGCAGCCAATAAAGGTATTGATTTAATGCTTAGCGGACATACGCACGGCGGGCAGTTCTATCCGTATGTGTGGGCAGTACAAAATATTTTCCCATTTTCACAAGGCATAAATAAAATTGGGAATATGATACTTTATGTTACCGATGGCGTTGGTTTATGGGGACCTCCATTACGACTCGGTAGCCGCAATGAATTAGCGTTGATACATATCCATCCCTAGAATATTCACTGAGAGTATTTTCCGATTTTATAGTGCACCGTCAGATAGAGGGCTTATGAGTTGAGCTCCATTGCTTGCGCTAATTCAATTGAGCCATTTTTTTTCAATTGTAAAATAACTTGTTTTCTATCTTGTATTGAACGATTTTGATTTAACTTGTACTTGCATTGAATTTCGCATATGTCAATTTCTAAACCTACAATGGCGCGTAACATTGAGCCTTTGTATTGAGGCTTCCATGGCTTTGGGAACTTGGATTCGAATTTTTCGGTAAGATGCTCAACAGCGTTCTTAAGCATTTCTGGTTCGTTGAATAGCCGACAATTTCCGTAAATATGGGTTGTTTGATAATTCCAAGTAGGTACGCCAGGGTCTGAATACCAAGACGGTGATATATAATCATGATTGCCTTGCAAGGTCACCAAGACTTCTTGTCCTTCAATATCATCAGTTTGAGGGTTTTGTTTTGCTAAATGAGCAATCAATTTCGTTTTGTCTTCTGATAGATAAAAAGGGACATGTGTTGAAAATAATCTTCCACGTGTTGTTGAAATAAGTTGCCCAAATGCATTTGCCTCTATGAATGCATAAATTTCTTTTTTGTTTGTTATTTCAAAGTATTGAGGTATATACATAATTGTTTAAAAGTGCAGTAGTAATAGAGTGAGTATTGTGCAGAATGTTATATTTAAATGCTTGTGGTGTATGCAGTAATCTGATCTAAAACAGCATTGGGATTGCGGTATTCTATTTGGATCTCTTGAGCAAACGGATTGCTGTGATTCTCATTTTGTAGAAAAAGAGAAGGGAAGTGATTACCTCCAATACTTCGAGCAAATTGAATTTGTTTAGTTAGTGCGTCTTGGATTTCTTTAGAGTGAAGTTTTTTTGTAAAAAAAACTAAGTCAAGACCTACTGACTCGGCACACTGTATCAGTGTTTCTGTTTCAGAGGGATTTTGGGCGTTCAAATAATAGGCGTGCTGAATTGCTTGCATCATAGCGTGCTCTTTGTTTGATAACGCTGCGACTATTACTGCTCTACAAGCTGGGTATGTTGACCTTTTAGGGGTGTTCTTTATCCAAAAGTCATGGTTAAACTTTGCGCCACTAACTGAAGCTACTTGATGCCATATTGCTGCAATGCTACTGCGCATATCCAAAGGCATTGGTTCATCTGTATCTGCCGCAAGCCCACCCAACAGGTATTGTAATTCAATGTTTTTTGGAAGCATCTTTTCTACTGCTTCCCAAGTATTAGAAAATCCCCAGCACCAAGAGCACATGGGGTCATGAACATAGTAGAGTTTTGTCATAAGTCAATTTCAGTTACTAATATTAAAGACCCTTATTGTCGGTTATCAATTATGGTTGTCGTGGAGTAAATTAAATATTTTTGTTGTTTTTTGAATAATGTGCTTGAAAATTCACACCCTATCCACATAAAGAGTATAAGTTTTGATTTGGATAATTTCATTAACACCATATAAGGAGGGTTTTAATAATGAAAGTTCGCCCATTAAATGATCGTATCGCTGTGAAACGCGCTGCTGAAGAAACAACATCTTCTGGAGGAATTGTTATTCCTGATTCCAGTGCAGAAAAACCTACACGCGGTGAAGTTTTTGCGGTTGGAGACGGTAAAAAATGTGACGACGGAACATGCTGTAAACTAACAGTTAAAGTTGGTGATAATGTGTTGTTTGGTCAGTATGCAGGAACCGAAATAACTGTTGATGGAGAGAAATTGTTAATCATGCGAGAAGACGACGTACTCGCTATTGTTTAACTGCTAAAAAAATAGAATGAGGATTTAAAAAATGTCAAAAGAAGTAAAGTTTGGGTTAGAAGCTCGTGAATCAATGATGAAAGGGCTCAATGTTTTAGCGGATGCTGTCAAAGTAACGCTAGGACCTAAGGGTCGTAATGTTGTTATTGAAAAGTCTTTCGGTGCACCCGCGGTAACAAAAGATGGTGTTACTGTAGCAAAAGAAATTAGCTTAGAGAATAAATTTGAAAATATGGGCGCGCAAATGGTCAAGGAAGTGTCTTCAAAAACTTCTGATGTTGCTGGTGACGGAACGACTACAGCGACTGTTTTAGCCCAGTCAATAGCACGTGAAGGCATGAAAGCAGTAGCTGCAGGCATGAATCCAATGGATTTAAAACGTGGCATTAATAAAGCTACTCGTGCAGTTGTTGAAGAACTTCAAAAAAATGCACAACCTTGTAGTGACAATCAATCAATCACTCAAGTTGGTACTATTTCTGCCAATTCTGATGAGTCCATTGGTGTAATTATTGCCGATGCGATGAATAAGGTTGGAACGGAAGGTGTAATAACCGTTGAAGAAGGAAATTCTCTTGATAATGAACTTGATGTTGTTGAAGGAATGGAATTTGATCGAGGCTATTTGTCTCCTTATTTCGTTAACAATCAAGAGAAAATGGTTGCCGAACTCGATGATCCGTATATTTTGTTATTTGACAAAAAAATCTCAAACATTCGTGACTTGCTTCCAGTGCTTGAAAGTGTCTCCAAGAGTGGAAAACCATTGTTGATCGTTTCTGAAGATGTTGAGGGTGAGGCGCTCGCGACATTGGTTATAAATAACATGCGCGGTATTCTTAAAGTTTCTGCGGTTAAAGCACCAGGATTTGGTGATCGTCGTAAAGCGATTATGGAAGATGTTGCTATCCTAACTGCTGGAACCGTTATTTCTGAAGAAATTGGTTTAAGCCTTGAAAAAACAACTGTTGAACAGTTGGGAAATGCGAAGCGTGTTGTCATCTCCAAAGAGAGTACTACCATTATTAACGGTGCAGGTGATCAAGCAAGCATTGATGCTCGTTGCCTTCAAATTCGTCAAGCTATTGAGGAAACTTCTTCAGATTATGACAAAGAGAAACTGCAAGAGCGTTTGGCTAAGTTATCTGGTGGTGTAGCCGTAATTAAGGTTGGCGGTGCTACTGAAATTGAGATGAAAGAGAAGAAAGATCGTATTGAAGACGCATTACATGCAATTCGTGCAGCTGTACAAGAAGGTGTTGTTGCAGGTGGAGGTGTTGCGCTTATCCGTTGTTCTGAAATACTAGCGTCAGTTAAGGGTGACAACGATGATCAAGATCAAGGTATTCAAATTACCCGTAGAGCTCTTGAAGAACCTTTGCGTCAAATTGCTTCAAACTCAGGTCTTGATGGTGCAGTAGTTGCCAACGAAGTAAGAAAAGGCAAAGGAAATTATGGATTTAATGCCTCTGATGAAACATACGGAGATATGTTAAAACTTGGTATTATTGATCCAGCTAAAGTAACTCGTTCAGCTTTACAACATGCAGCTTCAATTGCAGGTTTATTGATAACCACTGAAGCAGCTGTTGCTGATAAGCCAAAGCCTGAAGCACCTATGGGTGGCGGAGCTCCAGATATGGGCGGAATGGGTGGAATGGGCGGAATGATGTAATCATCGCCTTCCTTTGTTCTAGAAAAAGCCTCGGGCATTGTCCGAGGCTTTTTTAATTGAACTGTTTGAAAGCATGAATAGTTAATGACAAATACCTTTACAATAAAATGATGCAGACACCTGTTTTAATATTAGGTAGTGGTAAGAGCAACCAAGCTGTTGGACGTTTTTTCACCCGTCAAAAAATTCCTTTTGTTGTTAGCGATACTCGAAATGATACTATCAATAAGCAGCATTGGAATGATCATTACGGCGATTCTATATGGTGGGATTTTGAAACTTGTTTGAATTCCGTCAACCATTTTTCTACAATCGTAGTATCTCCAGGAATTTCTTTAGATAACGAATTAGTACAAAGAGCATTTAAGATAGGATTGGAGGTTATTGGCGAACTTGAGATATTTGCCCGACATAACGTGCGTCCAGTTATTGCTATCACTGGAACAAATGGTAAAAGTACTGTAACTCGATTGGTAGAATATACTTTACAAAATGCAGGGTTCAATGCTGTTGCAGGGGGGAATATTGGATTGCCCGGATTGGACTTGTTGCTCCAAGACTACGCTATTGCAGTGTTGGAGATATCCAGTTTTCAGTTAGAGAGCATACATTCATTGCAACCGCAAGCTTCAGTTTTATTGAATATCGGCAATGATCATTTAGATAGGCATGGAAATAATGAAAATTATTTGTCCGTTAAAGAACGCTTACTAGCATGGTCAAAAATTTCTATTGTGAATGATTCGTTATCTCTTCAGCAAAAGGCCGACATTACTTTTTCGGCAAAAAGTAATACTAGCGACTACAGAGTGCAGGATGATTATGGTATTCCTTTTATATATAGAGGGAATGAGAAGTTAATTCGCTTAACGGATTTACAATGTAATGGTGAACATAATGTAGAAAATATTATGGCTGCTTGGGCATTGGTACGTGCAATGGGGCTGAACGACACCGTCATAGCTAATGCAATTCGTGGTTTTAAGGGATTAAAACATCGTTGTGAATTGTTAGGAACCTTAGATGGGGTTCAATGGATTAATGATTCAAAGGGCACCAATGTGGAAGCTCTAGTTGCAGCCTTGTCGAGTTTTTCAAAAAAGAATGTTTTGCTAATCGCAGGAGGACAAGCTAAAGGTCAACAATTGTATCCTTTAGAAGATGCATTGAAACGTTGTGTGAAAAAGATTTTTGCAATTGGTGAGGATGGATCATCTTTCTTGGAAATGGGCGTTGAAGGGGAATATTTTACTTTTTTTGAAGAGGCATTGAGTGCAGCTCATAAAGCATCTGTAGAGGGTGATGTGGTGCTTCTATCGCCAGCGTGTTCTTCGCTCGATATGTTTAAAAACTTTGAACACCGTGGTCAAATATTCACCGAATATTTTCAACAACTTTGCGCCTGTTCTTAAAAAAATTCCTCAATAAATTTGTACATTCACTTTCCATCAAACCTTGAATTGATTCCACTTTATGATTAAGTTGCGTGTTATTTAACAATTGAAAATTACTACAAACCGCGCCAGTTTTCGGTTCAAAGGCAGCAAAAAATAAGCGCCTTATTCGAGCGTGTACCAATGCTCCAGCGCACATAGCACATGGTTCGAGTGTAACGTATAAGTCGCAATTAGGTAATCGATAATTGTTTGAGGCAGTTCCTGCTGCGCGCAGTGCCATTATTTCGGCATGAGCACACGGATCATTGTTTGTTATTTGTTGATTAAAGCCTTCACCGATAATGCTGCTGTTGAGAACGATGACCGCTCCTACTGGTACTTCGTTTATTTTTTCTGCGTGCTGTGCTAATTCAAATGCACGCTGCATAAAGGCAATAGATTCAGTCAAACTTCTGTGGCTTTAACGAAATTGAGTAGTGTACGGTGAGCGCTTGAATTAACGCTGGCACAAGTGCTGCGGGATACATTTTTGTATGCACCATATGGCTTACCTTGCAAGTCAGTGGCATAACCTCCAGCTTCACTCAATATCAAGTGGCCTGCAGCATAATCCCACAAATGTTTTTTTCCAGTTAGAATAAATTGGCATCGATTAGAAGCAAGCCAACACCATTCAAGTGCTGCTGCCCCAAGGCTTCTATGAGATTTATAAGGCTGGTGAGCAATTAAACTTTGACGTGTTCCTATATTCAAGCTTTTTAATTCAACCATAGCAATGCTTTTTTTAATGTCAATGGTCTCATCTGGTAGTTTTAAAACCTCGCCATTAACCCAAGCACCGTGGTCTTTTAGAGCATAAAAACACTCATCCCTATTAGGGTCGTAAACAAGCCCTGCTATTGGCTGAGCATTTTCGACCAGTGCTAGGGAAACCGCAAAGAAGGGAAATGTTTTTACGAAGTTTGTTGTGCCGTCTAGAGGATCAAGCACCCATACTAACCCATCGGGCAAAACATCATGGCTATTACTTTCTTCACTCATAAAGATAATGTTTGGGAACTGAGCTTTGAGAGCCTCTCCTATGCTTTTTTCAATAGCAATATCAGAGCTTGACACCCAACTTTTGTCATTTTTTATCTGCACTTCATGCGATTTTTGCCTAGGCATTTTTAAGCATTCATCGGTAAGGCTTTTAACTGTTTTTGCTAGTTTTTCAAGTGTCTCAAGATTCATCATCACTGTTTTTTTCAATGTGTTCGGTTGGTGTTATTAGATCAACCATTAGAACGCTATTTTCGTTATACTGTAGGACGGTTACCTTACAGTCTTCAAACGCTATACTAAGCGGTGCTTGAGGTGCTTCACCAAGCAATTCTATAATGAGCCCGTTTAAAGTATTGGCGTTTTCTGAAGAGAGATTAACGTTGCAATATTCGTTGATTTCTCTGAGAGAGGCACTAGCGTCAATGTGCCAAACTCCTTTTTCCTTTAAAACTATCTCGTTGTCTACATCGGCAATATCGGATGAGAAATCGCCAACGACCTCTTCAAGGATGTCAACGATAGTAGTCAATCCTCTAATATTACCATACTCATTGATAATAAAAGCCATTCTCTTTTGCTGGTTGCGAAAATTCTGTAATTGAGTTAAGAGATTTGTTGATTCAGGAATGAAATAGACTGGTTCACATACTTGAAGAATATTTTCCGCATTCAAAGTATTACTATCGAGTAAACGCAGTGCTTCACGAATGTGTAAAACGCCCTTAACTTCATCAATACTCCCGTCATAAACAGGCAATCGAGTGTAAGTTACATTTGTAAGTAGTATGAGCAAATGTTCAATATCATCTTGAATATCAAGTCCAACGATTTCATGACGTTGAATCATTATTTCTTCAATATTAACATCGCTAAGCTCTAGCATTCTAAGAATCATATCTTGGTGCTCTTCAGGGATACCATGTCCTGATTGTTCAATAATACTGCGCAATGCTTGGGTATCAATAACTTGCTTTTTTTCTTTTTGCGATTGTCCAACGAGCCAAAGGAAACTATTTGCAACAATATTTACTATGTATACTATAGGTCCTAATATTTTGAGCAGAGGTTGGAGTATTAGTGAAGCATTGAAAGCTATTCTTTCAGGATGTTTTGCTGCTACAGTTTTAGGAGCTACCTCCGCAAATATTAAAATAACGAAAGTGAGCATTCCTGTAGCCGATGCAATGTATATTTCTCCGCCAAGGCGTAGTGCAATGATGGTGGTGATTGCAGAAGCAAGAATATTTACAAAATTATTGCCAAGTAGAATAGTGCCAATCAAGCGGTCTATTTTTTTTAACAGCCTCAGTGAACGAATAGCCCCAGGTACTCCTTGCTTACTCAAATGATTCAAGCGATGCTTGTCTAGCGCCATCATCGCTGTTTCGGAACTTGAGAAAAAAGCCGATAATAGAATCAGAATAAAAAGAATGATGAATAAAGATGGCGTTGAAATGTCCAAATTGAAATATAACGAAGAGTTGTTTAAGGGGTTATTTTATCTTTATTGCGTACTAAAGAAACTTTTTATTAAAGTTTATTGATTAAATAAAGAGGAGGAAAACACGTTATGTGGATCAAAGGCGTTCTTAAGTCTTTCGTTTATTAGTTGTAATTCATCAGAGAGGGGCTGCTGATATATTGGCGAACTCCATCGTTGAGCATAACCGCCTATGCTAGTCGCGTAGGCAAAAACTTCTTCGGCAGGTGCCTTTGTACGTAGCCAACGAACAGAACCGCCCCAATCAAGTATTAGTTGTTCATCCAGCTCCATTCGTATTTCTGTGGCAGCAGCGGCAGAAATACGATACAAATTATCATTTTCTTGTTGTTTCATCGAAGGAAGCTCAAAATCACGTATTTGATAAAATAATTCAGGAGAGGATTCTTCCCAATCTAAAATGTTCATTTTTGTAAGACAATCATCAATTGCACTTTTTCTGCCGTATAAACGTAAATGCAGCGCATTATTTACCCAGACTAATCCACTTATTGGGTAAGGCTTCTGTTGCCATTCAAGCATTTGTGCATGCGCTTGCTCAATTGGCATAAGGCATTGTTTGTATACTTGAGTAGTGGGTATTGGGTTCAAGCGCAAACTCACTTCAGATAGAATTCCAAGTTGTCCCCAAGCTCCAACTTGTAACCTAAAAAGATCAAAGCCTGCTACATTTTTAAAGACTTGCCCTCCGAACTGCAATATTTCGCCTAAGCCATTAATGAGCTTAATTCCAAGCAAACTATCACTCACACTTCCTCCCCAAGGACGATTCGGCCCACAAAAACCTGTTGTAATTGAACCACCAATAGTAGCAGTATCAGATAGTATTGGTGGCTCAAAAGACAACATCTGCTTGTTTTTCTTCAGAGCATCAAGAACTTCTAATAACGGTGTTCCACTGCGAACAGTCATAACCAATTCAGTTGGTTCATAGTTAATAATACCGGTGTGTTCAGTGGTACTTAATACCGTGTGCGAAGAATTAATCTGACGGAGATGGTTTTTACTGCCACCGCCTTGAATTAGTAATGTTGCTTTGCTTTCAGAAGCAGTTTTAACGGCATCTGAAAAAATAAAGTCTCTGTTTTTCATTTTAAAATCTGGGGATTTCAGGGTGAGGTATTTGATTGTTTTTTACGTGCATATGCCCAAATTCTGAACAGCGATGTAATGTCGGAATGGCTTTCTCAGGATTGAAAATAATAAATGGATCAATAGCTTTTTTGACTTTGTGGAATTGCTTTAATTCATGCGCGTTAAATTGCCCACACATTTGACCAATTTTTTCAATTCCAATGCCGTGTTCTCCTGAAATTGTGCCACCACAGTCAATACATAACTGGAGGATTTTACCCCCAAGCTCTTCGACCCTTTCAAGTGAACCTTCAATGCCACTATCAAACAATATAAGAGGGTGTAAATTACCATCACCGGCATGAAAGACATTGGCAACTGGTAGTTCATAATCTTCGGAGAGTTTTTGGATTTTTTCGAGTACCGTTGACAAATGTCTCCTAGGAATAGTTCCATCCATACAATAGTAATCAGGTGCAAGTTTGCCAATGGCTGGAAAGGCGGATTTTCTTCCTAACCAAAGTTTTTGCCGTTCTTCATCAGAATTTGATTGTTTCAAAAAAGTAGCATTATTTGCTTGTGCTATTTTTTCCACCTGTATCATTTGCTCTACTACTTCTTCGCGAACCCCATCAACCTCACATAAGAGAATGGCTTTGCAATGTTTGGGATAACCGCAATGAGCATAGTCTTCAGCCGCTTGCAAGGTAAATTGGTCCATCATTTCCAACCCAGCTGGCAAAATGCCTGCGGAGATAATGTCAGAAACACACATTGCTGCATCTGAAACCTTATCAAATCCAGCGAGGAGTACTTTTTCTTCCGTTGGTACAGGAAGTAATTTGACAGTGATTTCAACAGTGATGCCCAAAAGCCCTTCTGATCCAATAAATAAGCTTAGAAGGTTAAATCCGTTGTTATCAAGTGACTTCCCACCTATTTCTACTAATTTACCATTCGATAGGATAACTTTTAATCCTAAAATATTGTTTACAGTTAATCCGTATTTTAAGCAATGTAGACCTCCTGCATTTTCGGCGACATTGCCACCAATACTGCAAGCGATTTGAGATGATGGATCGGGCGCAAAATACAATCCGAATGGACGAGTTTGATCGGATACATGCAAGTTTCGCACACCGGGTTGAACGGTTGCACATCGATTTTTTAAGTCAATATCAAGGATTTTATCCATTTTCCCAAAACTCAAGACAAGCCCATCTGGGTGTGGGACTGCTCCTCCAGATAATCCGGTTCCTGCTCCGCGGGGAACGATAGGAACATTCAGTTTTTGGGCAATGCAAACAATGCGTTGTACTTGATCTGTATTTTCAGGGAGCGCTACTGCCAATGGTAACTGAGTATAGGCAGCCAGTCCGTCGCATTCATAAGGTTTGAGTTCTGCAATCTCATGAAGAATATTTTTAGCAGGAAGAATTTGTAATAAAGCATCAATCAACAGTGCTTTTCTATCTGCCGTATTTGCTAAAGAAGAAGTCGGTATGTCATTCAAAGCCATAGTAGATCAATAATCCGTTTTTAAAAACATTTTGAGTCATACGCTCGTGATATCAGAATAACTATCCAAAATAGAATCGCAATTATTGAAACCAATACAACGGCGACACCCTGATTTTTGGTATTATTATCTGCTAACTCATGGTGTTTGTGGTTATAAAGGTCAACCGTCGACTCTATTGATGATTGTTACCGCAGGCACTAACAGATAAACTGCGAACAGTAATTAAGTGTTTTTTACATCGGTAACTAAGAATAATACCAAAGGAACAATGAGCAAAAATAACCATATCCCTAACAAATGATGCTTCTTTTCTCCAAATACTACGTAATCCTAATAGAGAATATTCTAATGCTTTTTTGAGTCGTACAATTGGTTGCAAAAATCACTCATAAAGCAAATTTGCACTTTATTGAAATTGACTGAAAAGATAGCTTGACTGGCGTCGGTTATCATCTAATAGGACTTTTTCATAATCATCTATCACTGCTTTCTTGCTTTCTGGTAGGTTGATTAATGCTTGTGCCCATGATTTTATTTTTGGCACATGTGCATATAAATTCATATGCGCATGTTTTTCAAAAAACTGTTGACGCCAGAAAAAAGTCGTGAATGCTATATCGGGCATCGTTAATTGATCGCCAGCGAAATAAGGACCTTGCACATAAGACTCAATAAAAGCAAGGCGAGCTTTTAAAACTTCCAGGTTTTTAGCATACACATCAGCGTCTGTTGTCATACTAAATTGATAATGAGTACCCAATAAATCAGAAGCGAATTCGCACCAGCCCCGTTGATGTGCTTTGACAAGTGAATCTGTGCTATAAAGATTCAATTCACTCTTATCAGCTAGCCAGTCTGCGATAACTTGTGATTCAAAGAGGATCGTTTCTTCGTTATTTTGTTCAACAATAAGCAATGGTACTTTGCCCAATGGTGAAATATCCAGAAACCATTGAGGAGGGCTTGATAAGTCGATAAACTTAATATCATAATCTTTTTTTGCGAGCTCAAGCACCATCGCCGCGCGTTGGACGAAAGGGCATAGATTAAAGCTGACAAGTGTTAGCTTCATTGCCAGTTACCTATATCAGCGTTAACGCCGTCTCCACCAGGTGTGCCATCAGCTCCATAAGAGAGAATGTCATAGGAGCCGTTAGTACCGGGGCTGAGGTATTGATAATCAGAACCCCAAGGATCTTTGGGGAGACGCTCCAGATACTTTCCTTGGAGAATTTGCAGACCTTGTCCTGTATCTGGATATTTAAAATTATCAAGCTTATAAAGACTAATAGCACTGTCAAAAATTCTTATGTCTTGTTTGGCTTTTTCGACTCGAGCTTGATCAGGGCGATCCAGTAATTTAGGTACGACAATGGTTGCCAAAATCCCAAGAATCACCACTACCACCATTATTTCAATAAGGGTGAATCCCTGTTGTTTTTTTTTGCAATTTCTTTTCGAAAATGTTTTTTTCATCATGATTTAGATTCCTCATAAATGCGCTTATGGTTACTTATACGTGCAAGGCGAAAATGTCCTGTTGTATAGTAGTCAATATTACATTCGCTACCATCTTCAGGCAATTGATAGTTATAAAATTCAATGTACTGTTTGTAATCCAACTCTTTACGATCTTCAAACATTTTTTTATGTTGTTGTGACTTTAAATGATCCTTATACCCTTTAACGAGCGTACCCGAAAAAAACTCTGCACTGAAACCAGAACCATAGCTAAATAAGCCGATCTGCTGTTCGCTTAAATCGGCATCATGATTATCAAGCAATGAACACAGTGCAATATAAAGCGAAGCGGTGTATGAATTACCAACTAATCGATTGTACACCAAGCTTGATTTTGCCTTATTAATACGCTCAGCCAATTCACCCGGTTGATGACGGAACAATAATTTTAGCGCTTTTTCTGCAATGCGCGTAAATGGAAGATGAAAGAGCAAGTGTGAAATATCTTGTAAGGTGCATGAAAACTTTTGGTGATAACGTTTAGAACACTCTTGTAATGCATTTAAATACACTTTGGTTGAGTATTTGCCATCAACTATGGCCTCATTACGGTAGTTGGGACGCCAAAAGTCCATAACGTCTCCCGTATAAGTGGCGGACTTTCCACTTAACTCTAATATTCGAGGGTTTGCGCTAATAAGCATTGCGATTGCACCACACCCCTGTGTCGCCTCGCCTGGAGAATTAGCCTCGTAGCGGGCATTATCCGAGCTAATAATTAATACTTTTTGACTGGGGGTTTCTTGAGCAATCATGCGTGCCATTTGTACTGCAAAAGTGCTACTATAACAGGCTTGTTTAAGCTCAATAATACGGCAATCATCTTTTAAACCAAGAAGGCGATGCGCAAAAATACCAGCGGATTTTGATTGATCTACCCCTGTCTCAGTTGCAAACAGAACTGTTTTTATATTATCAATGTTTTCATTTTCTAAAATAATTTTAGCCGCGTTTGCTCCAAGAGTAACTACGTCTTCGTCAGGAGGCATGATGCTCATTTTTTCCTGACCAATTCCTTCATAATATTTAGTTCTATCTTGCCCTTGGGCAACCGCTAATTCAGCTAAATCAAGATAGAATGGTGAAGTGTAGAATGCGAGTGCATCGATACCAACGGAAGTCATATTTTATTTATTGTTTTGGGAAGATATTTTCTGCCAATTATACCAACGGCAACACCTATTAAGATAGTAATAAATTCGAATTATTGCGTGCTTGCTCAATTGTTTGTACTGAGCATAAAAACATTGCTGTTTTGAGTTGCAATTGAAACTGCTCTAAGGAGTTTATTACAGCATCGCTGCTTTCGGTGGCTGGCTGTAAAAGAGGGGCAGCCGAAGCACAAAGTCGTGCACCTAAAATGATTGCTTTTAGCATGTCAATTCCATTACGAATTCCACCACTCGCGATCAAATTAAAATTAGGGAAAAGCTCATTAGCCATACGGAGTACATGGGGTGTTGGGATACCCCAATCCTGAAAAATTAACCCTAGATCATCTTCATGACGGCGATGATTCTCAACACGACTCCAAGATGTGCCACCTTTTCCTGCCACATCCAACCAACGAACGCCAGCTTGTTGCAAAAGTTGCATGTCTTTTTCGCTAAAACCGCATCCTATTTCTTTAACTAACACAGGCACATCTAAGTAATCACATACTTCAGCAATGCGATCTGCAAGGTGAAGAAAATTGCGATTTCCTTCAGGTTGTATGCATTCTTGTAAAGGGTTAAGGTGTAGATATAAAGCGTCGGCATCAATTGAAGATATTATGGATTTCAAAGTATTCTTATCTACGCCATTATTGAGTTGGATTGCACCTATATTAGCAATAATAGGCACATTTGGTGCGTACTTTCTTAGCTGAAAACTTTGTACTGCATCTTCATTTTTTAGCATGACACGTTGCGATCCAACGGCCATGGCAACTCCTACATGCTCTGCTGCCATCGCTAAGTTTTGATTTATTTTGGATAATTCTGCACTACTGCCACCAGTCATTGAAGAAATAATAAAAGGAAAACTGATGGATTTTCTTAAAAAGAGTACATTAGTATCGACGCTGTCGAAGTCTATTTCTGGCAGCGCATGATGCTTTAGATGCATTTGGGTAAAATAATTACCATTCCTATCGATGTCATGATCAAAGGAAAAGGCTTTTATATGGTCTTTTTTTCGCTCGTTAACTTTACTCATTTGTACTTTAGCGCTCTAACCGTAAATGTGATTCAACAAGCTCTCCTTCATTTGTTTGCGCCGCCAGCAATGAGAGTTCCCCACATGCGACTGCAGCGGCAGCAATAACCGCCAATCTTCTAGCGTTATCACCTGCATTTCTTTGTGCTCTACAACCTAAAATTTCAAGGTGTTCGATAATGGCAGTGTTATTTTTTCCATTACCTACTGAACCAACAATAAGATTAGGGATGGTGACAGAAAAATACAAATCTTCATCGCGTGCCTCAAGGTGAGTCATACCTTGCGACCCTTCAACTATATTGGCTGCGTCTTGACCAGTAGCAAGGTAGAAAGCCAGCAACATATTGGCAAAGTGGGCATTAGCAGACCGTAGAGAACCAGCAAGAATTGAGCCATTGAGATTTTTACATATATGCAGCTTAACCATGCGATCAGCCGTTGTTCGTAAGTAGCGAGTCAGAATCCTTTTGGGAATGACACACTCGGCAATCATCTCACGACCGCGCCCAAGTAAACCATTGATAGCGGATGCTTTTTTATCGGTGCACATGTTAGCAGAAATTGATCCGTATCGTAATTGAGGATGCTTTTTCAATAACCATTTTTGAATGATTTCACTTGCTTGCGTGGACATATTATGGCCACTGGCATCTCCTGTGGTGAAACTCAATCTCAAATATAAATTATTGCCTAAAAAATGAGGCGTTATTTTTTTCAGTCGCGTGAAACGACTTTTTTTCCGTATTTCAGCATCAAGTTCTTCAAATTGTGAGCTAAGAGAAGTTGCTACTTTATGCGCTTCAACAGCACTGTTTAAATTAAATGCAATGGATCGGGTCATTTGCTCCGACGTCATGGTAACATTTAATCCACCGCTTTGAGTAAGCACTCGTGCTCCTCTATTGACTGAGGGCCACAGAGGGATTTCAAAAGTTGCTAGAGGAATTTGAATCTGTTCTTTATCAGTCCATTCGCTATTAATAAGAACGGGTCCAACCCACTTGGTCGGTATAGGTGTAAAACTGATTTTTTGCTTGTCTTGCATAGAGAGGGCGGATTCTACCACTGAGTAAGGTTGTCTGCTAAGGTGAAAATAAACTGTTGATACAGAGATTTCTTCCCAATGCTAAGGTAGGGTATTATCATCTGCATTTAACAGATTAATTTAACAAATCAAGTTTCCCAGGCAACCAAAGCACAATTGTTGGTGCTGCTATAAGTGTTGCAATAGTTATCAAATCTGCAAAGAAGAAAGGCATACAACCTTTAAATACATCGTCAACAGTGCATTCAGGTCGTATGCTTGCTACCACAAAGCAATTTAACCCAATTGGCGGGGTGATTAGACATAATTCAACCATCTTTACTACGATTATGCCAAACCAAATAGCACAACCAGTAGCGTCTACACCAAATGCCGAATCTGCAGCACTGACTGTTTCTCCCCCGTTAAGAGCAATAATAGCAGGGAATATCACGGGTAAAGTCAAGATAAGCATGCCGATGGCATCCATAAACATACCCAGTATGGCATAGGCGCATAGGATCAAAATCAATGTAATGTAGGGGCTGTGTTCAAGTGACTGAATCCAGATTGAAAAAGCTTCTGGAAGGTTAGCGAATCCTAAAAAACGGACGTAAATCAACACACCCCAGATGATAGCGAATATCATGGCTGTGAGTTTTGCTGTTTCAAGCAGGGTGTTGAGGATGGTTTGATAACGCATGCCCCTATAAATGGCGTAACAAAAGATGACAAAAGCACCCAATGCACCCGCTTCGGTTGGAGTTCCTATGCCCGTATATATGCATACAAATATCGTGCCAATAACGAAAAATATCGGCATAGTTGCAGGAAGAGCACTGAAGCGCTCAGTCCAAGAATAGCCTCGTACGGGAGGTCCAAAATCTTTGATAAACCAAGCAAGAAGTACTACGATGGCAGCGTAAATAATTGCCGATACCGACCCGGGAAGAAATCCTGCAACGAGCAATGCACCAACATCTTGTTCAACGATGATGGCATAGATCACCAATATGGCTGATGGAGGGATTAAAGTCGCCAGCGTTCCTCCAGCGGCAACAACACCTGCTGCAAAGCGTTTGTTATAACCTAATGCCAACATCTCTGGGATGGCTACACGTGCAAAAACAGCGGAAGTTGCAATTGATGCACCAGAAACGGCAGCAAATCCAGCGGTAGAAAATACTGTTGCAACGCCTATTCCACCTGGAAGCCAACCAACCCAACGTTTGGCTGCCGTAAAAATTGCTTTAGTTAGCCCCGCGTGGAAAGCAAGAAAGCCCACTAAAATGAAAGTTGGAATGAGCGACAATGCAAGCGTAGAAACCTTTGAATGCGGAATAATTCCTACTGTTTTTATAGCAACTAAAAATCCTTTTTCAAAACCAAATCGCAAAGAAAATATCCATAATAATCCGATAAATCCTGCCAATGCTGCAGCGAAAGCAACACGCATACCGAAGACAATGAGCAAAAGCATAAAGCCACTAACCCATAGGCTGATATGCAATGTATCGATGTTGAAAAAATCAAACAAAACTATTTGTCCATACTATCTTGAGGAACGATATCTTCAATCAACGGTACAGCAACAGGGTAATCTTGACGATTAATAAATGCACGAGAGTATCCCCATATTTGTAAAAAAAGGCGCACAGCTACTGCGCTTAACATGATGGGCACAATCAATTTTGCTGGCCATATTGGCAGATCAATATCAAGCGACGAGTCCCCAAGTTGCCAAGCACGTAGAAAGTGTAACCACGTGCCGTAAATAAGGATACAGGTTAATAAGAACATAACCGATGTGGTAATAGCCTCAATCAACCAAAGCATTCGTTTATTGATTTTCCTTAGAATGATATCCATGCGGATATGCCCTCCAAGACGCTGTGTGTAAGCAATTGCCAGAAAAGCTAAAAAAGCCATGGCTTGTTCCGTCCAGTCTATATACCCACTTATAGGCAGATTAAATATCCAACGACCAAGAACGTTTATAGTAGTCAAAAGAATCACTAAAAATATAACGATTCCGCCAGCAATCGCACTAAGCTTTTCAAGCTTGTGAAGTTTTTGGTCAATACGACTAAGTAAAGAGTCGTCTTGACCTATTGAAGAGGGTGAAGGCACAATAAGCAAACTATCTGGTTTATAAAAACCAGATAGTTAAGAACTATTCTTTGAACAGTTTTTCTGTGTAATCAAAGAGTGCTTGTGCGTCAAAGTTCTTTTTGTTATTCTTTACCCACTCTTGACGAACGTCTTCAGCCAAAGCATTCAATTTTTTTGTCTGTTCAGGTGTAAAAGTAACTAACTCAAGACCTTGCTTTTTAATGGTTTCTTCGTATTGCTTGGTCGCATTGTTTTCGTAATTTTCCACATAGAATTGAGTGGCATCATCAGCCGAACTCAATAAAATGTCGCGATTCTTTTTGCTTAAATCGTTTAGAGCTTCGGTATTGACGACGACTGGACAATTGGCTGTTCCAAGATTAAGGTTTGTGGTTGCCCATTTACCTACCCTATATGATTTGGTTGCTAGATGAGCATGTGGCGCAAAAGAGGCGGCATCAATGACACCCGAATCCATTGCTTGGCGTACTTCAGGAAAAGGAACGCTTGTTTTAGTTGCTCCAACTTTGCTAAGCACACCGAGTATTCCACCTGGTCCTCTAATTCTTAGCCCATCGAAATCGTTCAGTGATTTCAATGGATCGCTTTTTGAAATGATGCTGTATTGAGGCATTGGAGTAGGCATTAACAATTGGGCATTCCAGCGAGCCAAGTCTTTGACAACTATAGGGTGTTTATAAACAGTGACATAAATAGAAGCTAATTCGCTTAAAGAAACATCCTGTGAAAAAGGCAGTTCAGTTACAGTAATTGAAGGATTTTTATCTTTATGATAAAAAGAACAAAACTGAGCCATTTGAAAGGCACCTATATAAATGCCATCTAAATTTTCTTTGGGTTTTGATAATCCACCGTAAGATATGCGTAACTTAAATTCGCCATTACTACGTTTGTCTACTAATTCAGCCAGTTTTTCAACGTTTTCAGTAAAAGCACGACGTTTTCCCCATAGGGATACATCCCAAACGGTTGCGGCAATTGCGTTTCCTGCCAAAGATAAGAGCACACTGGTTATTAAAAATCGAAGTATTAACACAATTTTCTCCTCTGATATATGTGATTAAAGTGAATAATAAATTTAGCTTTTTTTGCATTCATTTCGTAGAGTGTAAACATTAAAATGACACTTGTTAGAAGCTGCCCAACGCTAAAACCCAACAATGATAACATAATTTAAACCTGAATATTTCAAGTTATCAATAATGCAAGTGGATGCTGTCAGGTGAGAAATCAAGGTACAATAAATACGATCTAATTTTTAAAAATAAGCAGACTATTTAGGGTAAATTAATGTTTTCATCACTAAGTGAAAGACTACAAGCAAGCATAAAAAAAATTCGTGGACAAGGACGCCTGAGCGAAGAGAATATTCAAGAAACCCTTCGTGACATACGACGCGCGTTGCTCGAAGCCGACGTTGCAGTACCTGTTGTTAAGCGATTTATTGATTCAATTCGTGAAAAGTATCTGGGGCAAGATGTTGCGCAGAGCCTAACGCCTGGGCAAGAGCTTATAAAAATTGTACAAGAAGAGCTAACCAGCTTATTGGGGCGTGAATCAATACCACTAAACTTTCGCACGCAACCGCCAGCTATTATTTTAATTGCGGGGTTACAAGGTGTCGGTAAAACAACAACCGTGGGCAAACTTGCCAAAGAACTTGCAGTGCAACAGAAGAAGAAAGTTATGGTGGTCAGCGCCGACATTTACCGTCCAGCTGCACGTGATCAGTTAGAAATTTTAGCAGAGCAAGTTGGAGTACGTTATTGCAAAGCAGAGAATGCTAGTACACCAGTTGCTATTGCTGAATCAGCTGTGGCAGAAGCGAAGAGGGGTTTGTTTGATGTGCTATTGGTAGATACAGCAGGGCGATTGCATGTAGATAGTGAAATGATGGATGAGATAAAGTCTATTCATTCTGCGATTCAACCAATAGAAGTTCTATTGGCTACCGATTCACAAGCAGGTCAAGATGCGGTAAATAGCGCTGAAGCATTTAATAACGCCTTGCCTTTGACGGGTTTAGTGATGACTAAGGTGGATGGTGATGCCAGAGGCGGTGCTATTTTATCTGTACGCGAAGTGACTGGCTGCCCAATAAAGTATTTGACTACAGGAGAGCAGCTCGACAAAATTGAAGTCTTTCATCCTAATCGTGTGGCATCACGCATTTTAGGTATGGGAGACATGATGTCTTTGATCGAAGAAATTGAACGCAAAGTTGAAAAGAAACCAACTGAAAAATTACATAAGGGATTTGGGTTAGTTGAAATGCGCACTCAATTAAAGCAAATGCTTGACATGGGTGGAGCAAGTTCGTTGATGGGCAAAATTCCTGGAATGGGGAACATGTTAGAGAAGGTTAAGAATCAGGTGGATGATCGCAACGTAAAGAGGCAAATTGCCATGATAGATTCAATGACACCTCTTGAGAGACGCGATCCAACAGTCATTCGCCGAACACGTAAAATTCGAATCGCCACAGGCTCAGGAACAACTGTACAAATGATTAATCAATTATTAAAGCAATATCAACAGATGAATGGCATGATGAAAAAAATGAAAAACCCTAAGCAAGCAAAACGCATGCTTGACGGGTTGGGTGGCATGGGTGGAGGTATGCCACGCTTTTAGTCTTTGGCGGTGCCCGTGCAAAAAACACAAGAAAAGGAACACATTTGAGTGCTAAAAATATTGCGGTTGTTGGAGGAGGTATCAATGGCATTATGATTGCATGGCAACTGTTAAAAGCAGGATGCCATGTTACTATTTATGAACAAGGTTCCGTCATGCAACAGACCTCCAGCGCATCTTCAAAATTGCTACATGGTGGATTAAGATACATTGAACATTGTCAATTTTCAATGGTGAAAGAGGCGCTTGCAGAACGTAATTGGTGGATTGAGCAAGCGCCCCATATTGCCCATCCACTTCAATTTTTCATTCCGGTTTATAAATCTTATAAACGCCCTTCATTTTTATATTGGTTAGGACTTTTTATCTACGATGCACTTGCAGGCAAACATCGAATCAAACGTTTCAAAAAAATTAATAAAACGATGATGAAAAAACATTGTTCAGAACTAAAAGAAAACGGATTATGTGGAGGGTTTTCTTATTTTGATGGGCAGATGGACGACTATACATTGGGCATGTGGGCAGTGGATAAAGTCCGCAGTTTTAAAAACTGCACGATTAAAGAAAACACCGAAGTTAAGAAGATCGAGCTCGATGGACGAGTATGTGGGAGTTATTTTGACAGCTATTTCGATCACATTGTGAATGCAAGCGGATGCTACGTTGAACATTTATTGACTAAAAGTGGTTTAGACTCCAAGCATTCCATTGATTTAGTGCGTGGTTCGCACATTGTTATTGATCGTTGTATTACTCAAGCCTATTTTCTCGAGGTTCCAGGTGAAAAACGTATGTTTTTTGTTCTGCCTTATCAAAATAAAACAATGATTGGAACAACCGAAATGCGTGTAAAAATAGATGATGCAGTTGTTGCCAGTGAAGAGGAGGTTGACTATCTAATAAAGGCTTTTAACCATTACTTCAAAAAGTCGATAGATCGAGGGGCAATAAGCGCAATTTTTGCAGGAGTTCGTCCATTGATTAAAAGTACTAAAGATTCAAGTTTAGCAAGCAGAGAATACGCAATTGAACAGCAGGGAAAAATCATTAGTGTTTTTGGTGGAAAGTGGACGACTTCTAGGAAATTAGCGCAATTAGTCGCTGATAAAATCGTAACTGGAATTTAATTATTTAAGAATTCTTACGGTTAAAGCCCGCATGATTGGAGAATGATTAGAAACAACTCAATGCGTGATTATCCGTTAAAAAGTAACTATCTATGGTGCATAATAGTAGGGTAACATTGCTGTTTAATCAACCGCTTTAATCGATTTTTTTGCTCAACGTAATTAGGAAAGACATGCATCCAAAATTAGAAAGGACTATTGCAATACTGGGTGACTTGATTGCATTCCCAACGATATCTTCTGACAGTAATTTGGCGCTAATCACTTATATTGAGAAATTGGTTAAGCCGTTAAATCCAAAAATAAATTTCACCTACGATACCAGTCAAGGAAAGGCAAATATTTTGATCAGCTTGCCTGATGAATCAGGGAGTACTCAAGGTGGTATTTTGCTATCTGGGCATACCGATGTGGTGCCTGTTGATGGGCAAGAATGGAAGCATGAACCTTTTAAAATGACCCAACGCGATGGAAAATTATTTGGGCGAGGCAGTTGCGACATGAAAGGATTTATTGCCGCATGTTTGGCGATGTTTCCTGATTTTGCCGTATTGATCCGCAAGCAACCGTTGCACATGGCGTTTAGTTTTGATGAAGAAGTGGGCTGTTTGGGTGCTGGGTTATTAGTGGAAGAAATGCGTCGTCTTGACATTGTGCCTAAAATTGCCATTATTGGTGAACCTACTGATATGCAAGTGATAGAAGGGCATAAAGGGTGCTATGACTATACAACCTATCTGCATGGATTGGCTGGGCATGGATCGTTACCCCATTTAGGCGTTAGTGCGGTTGAGTACGGAGTGTGTTATGCACATAAATTGTTGGCTATGCAGGCTTATTTGGAATCTGCAGCACCCAAAGAAAGTTGTTTTGATCCAGCGCATACCACGTTAATTATTGGTGGAATACGTGGTGGCGTTGCCCATAATGTCATCGCTGATCATTGCGAAATTGATTGGCAAATGCGCCCCGTTCGTTCAGGGGATGATACTTATGTGCATGAACACATAGATTCGTATGCCAAAGAAGAGCTATTGCCCAAAATGCAAGCTGTTTATAAAGACGCATCGATTGAGAAAAAAACATTGAGTGAGGTCGGCGGTTTAGAGCCTATGCCTGATTCTCAGGCGCGTGAAGTTGTTTGCCAATTAGTTGGTAATGATAAAACAGGTTTTGTATCGTACGGTACTGAAGCAGGGTTGTTTCAAGGGTTGGGTACATCCTGCGTGGTTTGCGGTCCGGGATCAATTCGACAAGCACACAAAGCGGATGAGTTTGTCAGTGTTTCTCAGATGGAGCAATGTTTGCAGATGTTGAGTGCTTTAAAAAATCACCTGAATGCCTGAATACGCGCTTTGTTTTGTTGGCGGTGGACCAGCGACGCTTCACTATTTGTCGATGACCCCTCATCTTCACAAATGGCTCAATTTGGGGCTGGCAATTGTTTGTCCCGAACAACTTGGCTATGGACAAAGCCTCAACTACAACATCCATTCTAATGATCAAGCAAAGACGTTTATCGAAGGTGTGCAACCTGATTTTATCAAGGTGCTTGATTTCCCTTGGGATACCGATTTGGAATCATCACCTATGTTAGGTGCAGTGGCTTGGCCGATGTTTCGCAGTATCGGAGAGGAGGTTGCTAAACGTGTTAGCGCATCACCTAAAAGTAAAAAAATTGATGACTCAGTGGAAAGAATCATCATGAATAAGCAAGGTTTTACATTGCAGTTGGCAACAGGGTCTGAGATTAGGAGTAAAGTGGTTTGTGTGAATACAGGGGCTGGATTGGCTGATTCAATCTTTTCCAACGAGCAGCTACAAATATTGAATGGGTTGGCTATCAATGTAATCCACAGTGATGTGTTTCAGCGAAATGCTTACGCTGACTACATAATTAAGCAACACAACTTTGCTATTATCGGAGCATCGCACAGCGCGATGTCTGCGAGTAAGATGATTAAACGTTTGAATTCTAAAGCGCGTATTGATTTTTTCTATCGGAGTGAACCTAATAGAAAGAATATTGCGAATCCGTACAAGGCTTGGTTTGATGAAATATTTGCTGGTAAGGTTGAAGGTGTTAGCAATCATTTAATTGAAGATATATCAGCGCTATTTCCCCACCTAACACAATTTGATACGGTGGTGGAAGCTGTCGGGTATAAGCGGAATATAATTCCTTTGTACGATGAGAAAAATCAAAAAATAAACAGCACTCAAAAGCCCGATATGTACGGTAGGATTCAAGACGATATTGATAATGAATTGAAGGGTTTTTTCGGTTTTGGGTTAATGAGACCTGTGCATGGATTAAATCCCAAAACAATTGCACATCATCAGCGAATTGTTGAAGGATTTGGTTTGCTTGCAGAAACCAAAATTATGGATGGATGCTTTTCGGCTATTTTGCGATAGCATTAGAGCAACGAATCAGACTTCTGCTATTTCAATGATTTCGCTTTCAGCTTTTGCAAGTCGTATCCATTCGCAAACATCATCATCTTTTTGTGTTTTTTGTATGTAATCATTGACGACATCGCTTACAGGCACATTGTAGGTAACAAAGCGCGTCATTAAAGGGATGAACATGGCATCAGCGATGCTGAACGTTCCATATAACCATTCATCCTTATGAGAAAATTGTTGTCTGCATTCAGTGACAATCCACTCGACACGAGCGATTTCTTTTGCGATTTTCTCCGTAATTTCCGCTGAACGATTTACAGCGCGTAAATTCATAGGCAAATTTTTGCGAATATGGATAAAGCCTGAATGCATTTCGGCGGCTATAGAGCGCGAGTGCGCTCTATAGCGACACTCTTTTGGCCAAATATTTGGGTTCTTTTCAGCGATGTGCTCTGCTATGGCAAGAGAGTCCCAGACGGTCACTTCTCCGTCTTTCAATATAGGCACGTTGCCTGCTTTTGAATAATGGCTTATGTCTTTTTCAAATCCCTCAACAAACAGTGGAATACGCACCTCTTCAAAGAGGATGTTTGATTTGCGCATAACCAGCCACGCACGCATCGACCAGCTTGAATAATTGCGGTTTCCTATTATGAGTATTGGTTTATTCATTATTTTCAATGTCGTTAAAAATTGCTTCTGATAAAACTTCGTCTGTGCTTGCTATTTGACAAAATTCATCATTAAGGCTAAGTAAATGGATACGATGAATTTCTTCTGCACTAAATTGATTGCCTTCACTGTCTTTTCGGTCGAAAGTTGCGGTTGCATCCTCTACCAATACAACGACAAAGCCTAGATTACTCGCCATGCGCACGCTGGTGGAAACACAGTGATCTGTTGTTAAACCAACGATGACCAAACGATGAATATTCTGGGTAAGCAAGTATTTCTCTAAATCGGTACCTATAAATGCACTATTGACGTTTTTGCGAAATACCATTTCACCTGCCAAGGGTAATGCTTCATTTTTACAGGCATTGCCTGAATGATTTGGGTGTAAAGGTGAATTTTCCAACGTGGAATCGTGGTGGACGTGTATAACCTCATTACCATTGCTGCGCCAGAATGCCAATAAACGCGCAATATTTATTTCAGCATCGAGGTTATTGCGCCGACCGAAGGTCTCTTTGGAAAACCCTTGCTGAACATCAATAACTAATAGTGCTGCAGAGTACATAATTCGCTTAATTTATATGCTTGTAATTAGTGGATTTAAGAGATCAGAATCTTAAAGTTTGAACTTTATAATTTGCCCTTATCAGAGCTTTGGGTGATTATCAGAATAACCAAAATCCTCGTTGACGCATTATAGACTACTTTGTGTATACGTACGTTGAGGTCATTTAAGAAGTTTATCAACGATCGATTGCTGATTGATAACCCCCATTCTACTTAAATAATGCGTGTTGTCTGCTTCCACTCTTGATGCTGCTTTAAAGGCTATGAGTGCTCGTATTCCCTTATAGTCCACAGGCTATGTTACCCTAGTGGCTTTTGTCAAACAATAGTGTAAAATGATTAAATCTCATCCAAATGATGGTGCTCATTTTGGGGGAAGGTCAATATCAATGACCGTGTTGATGAAGAGAGGAGTTTGGAAGGCGCGATTGAAGGTTGGCAACAATCTTGAATCGCATTAAAACAATAAACCAAGAAACTACTCGAGAGCTTGGAGGAATTGGGATATTAAATGGAGATATAAATTATGAATTATCAAGAAAAACTCACGCAACTCTACAGAAGGAAAAATAATATTACAACTTCTACCTTTTCAGAATCAGTTGACTCTCTAACGCAAAGCAACATAAATGAAAATAAAGCACTGAAATATATTCGTAAAGCAATGGAAGAAGTAGAAGATAACTATAGAAGAAAAACAATCGAAGCTGCAGTTAAAGTTGGTAATCACTTAAAAGAATTTAACTGCGAATTTAGATTACAGGGTTCTGTTACTACTCAAACAGAAATAACGCAAAGCAGTGATGTTGACCTAGTGGTTATTACAGATAAAGCTGTAACTATAGCGAAAGGATTAAGAAACGATAATCCATATCAAGGCAACTTAACTGAAGATTTAAGAGTACTTAGATGTCAATGTGAGGAAAAACTCCGTAATATATATCAAGACGTTAAAATCAATGGCTCCAAATCCATTGAAGTCTACTTAACTAACCCTAAGAGGAAGGTAGATGTTGTAGTTGCAAACTGGTACAAAACGTATCATTTCAATCAAACTTCTATCGAACATGACAAAGGAATCTATCTGTATGATAAAAAACAAGACGAACGTATTGGACCAGATTTTCCATTTTTAAGATCATACAAAATTAAGTATCACCAAAACAGAGAGAAAATCAGAAAGATGGTTCGATTTATGAAAAATTTTCGAGCAGATTTTGAAATACAAAATCTTACCAGTTTTCAAATTAATTGCATTGCATACGACTTACCTTATGCTTTGTATTATTCCAATGAGGAAATTGAGTGGCTCAAAGAACTACTGGACTATTTGCCAGAGCAAGGTTATCACCAGGAAATTGATTCTCCGTGTAAAAAGGAAAAAGTACGAATTAATCATAACCCAACACTAGAGAAAGTATTAAGTAAACTCATCGAAGATGCGAGTTACATAGCATATGAAGACGCTATTTTTTAATGAAAAAATAATGAACACAAAAAATGAAAAAATAATGAATACAAAAAATGAAAAAATAATGAATACAAAAAATGAAAAAATAATGAATACAAAAAATGAAAAAAAGAAAATTTTTATTGGCTCTTCAAGTGAGGCCTTACAACACTTACAAGATATTAGAAAAAAACTTGAAAATGACTTTGAAGTAATAGCATGGAATGATCCAGGAGTATATTCACTAAACAATCAATCCTTTCTTGATTCATTGATTAAACAGTCATATTTAGTTGATTTTGCCATATTTATAGCGGCTTCCGACGATATAACTCAAAGTAGAGGAAAAGAACAAAAATCAACTAGAGATAATGTGATTTTTGAGTTTGGTATGTTTTTACAATCTCTTGGTAAAGACAGGTGTTTTATGTTAGTAGAGAGTGACAGCAGGGTTCTTTCAGATATGACTGGTATCACAATTAAAAAATTTTCAGACCCAATATCGCTTGACCACACAATACATGAACTAAAAAATAATTTATTGCAAAGGAAGAAACATATACCGTCTCTGGTGACTACAGGATTAGCCTACGGTTACTATAAGAACTTTATTAAAAAACTTGCTGAGTGCGAAAAGTGTACAGCATTAACTATCCATTTAGGAAGAATATCTTTTAATCCGAAAGAATATAAAAAATATCAATCTGATGATTTTCCTGTCAGGCAAGCATTTCACAAATCAAATGATTGCGGCAGTTTTGTTGATTACCCAACTACATTAGAAGTAATAGATGATATTATTAATGATAAAAGTGAATTGAGTGAAGATGAAAAAGAGCGCTATAGAAAAAGGGAGATAGGAAATTTTCAATTAGTGATTGAACGTAGAATGGAAAACGAAAGTTTTAAAAGCAAAGTTAACTTTTTATGCAGTTAACAGAGAAATAAAAAGGTCGCGCATCGTGAAATTTGATGAGGTAGTAGCACAGCAAATATCAAAAAGAAGTAGTTCAACAGCAGATGATAGCTTCCGTCACATTGGGTTAGAGCATTTGGATTTAGGCAGCATTAATCGTCAAATAATCTAATACGGACTGCGTAGAGCAATCTATAAAAGATTGCCGGACGTTCGGTGTGTATGCTTTTAACTGATGACTTTTATAGGGTCATGATAGGGATAACCTAAAGCCTCACTGACCGCTTTATAAGTGACTTTCCCTGCGTGCACATTGAGTCCGTTTAATAAGTGCTTATCGGACTTGAGTGCTTTTAATCCATTACGCGCAAGGGCAAGTGTAAATGGTAATGTAACGTTATTCAATGCATAGGTTGATGTACGCGGAACACTACCTGGCATATTAGCAACGCAGTAATGTACCACACCATCCACTACGTAAGTTGGTTCTTGATGCGTGGTTGCTCGAGATGTTTCAAAACACCCACCCTGATCAATGGCAACATCAACGACTACAGAGCCTTTTTTCATTCTGCTGATAAGATCTCTGCTCAATAATTTTGGTGCTGCTGCACCGGGTAATAGTACTGCGCCAATCACTAAGTCAGAATCAAGGGCAAAATTTTCAATCATTTCCATCGTTGAATATACGCACCGTAAATTGCTGTAGGTGCGGTCTAAATCGCGCAATCGTTCAACGGAACGATCCATTATAGTAACATCAGCACCCATGCCAATCGCCATTTGAGCAGCGTTTTCACCAACAACACCACCGCCTATAATGAGAACTTTGGCGGGTTCAACTCCTGGAACGCCGCCGAGTAGGGTGCCACTGCCACCGTGTGCCTTTTCGAGACAGTGTGCTCCTGCTTGGATGGAGAGGCGACCTGCAACTTCGCTCATAGGTGCAAGCAGGGGTAGGCGATTACTGTTATCAGTAACCGTTTCATAAGCGATAGCGGTAACACCGCTTTCCACTAACAAGCGTGTTTGTTCGGGGTCGGGGGCAAGATGTAGGTAAGTGAAAAGAATTTGTCCAGAGCGCAGCATCCGACATTCATCGGGTTGAGGCTCTTTCACTTTGACAATCATATCAGCTTGACGATAGATGATCTCTGCGTTGTCAACGATAGTTGCTCCAATTTTTTGGTAGTCGTTATCACTGATTCCTATTCCTTCGCCTGCTCCAGACTGGATATGTACTTGGTGATTGTTTCTAATAAGTTCAGCAACACTGGTGGGTGTTAAGCCGACACGATATTCATGATTTTTAATTTCTTTTGGAGTGCCTATAATCATTTTTTTAACCTTCAACAACGTTTTAAATTCAAGTGGATATGATAGATGGAAATATTTGATAACACTTACTGAAATTGATGCTATTTTTGATTCTTTTCAGTAAAATATATTGTGAAATAAGATTTATAAGGTAAATTATTATGTTAGATGACATTGACAAAAGACTCTTGTCTATATTACAGGGAAATGGAAGACTTACTTACTCGGCACTTGCTGAGCAAATCGGATTGACAACCAGTCCATGCATTGAGCGTGTCAAGCGTTTAGAGAGGGAAGGTTATATTCAAGGTTATTCTACATTGCTCAAGGCGGATAAAATGGGCTTGGGATTGGTGGTGTTCGTTCAGATTCAGTTGGACCGCACGTCTACTGAAAACTTCTCAGAATTCAGGGAAAGTGTGAAACGGTTGGAATCCGTTCAAGAATGTTATTTGGTGGCGGGCAGCTTTGACTTTTTGATTAAGGTGCGATTGAACGATATGGAAGCATATAGACGCTTTCTCGAGGATCAATTGCTTACTATTTCAGGGGTGCGCGCGTCAACCACCATTGCGGTTATGGAAACCATTAAAGAGTCGCTTGCCTTACCGCTTTGAGCATGTCCACGCTTGCAGGCGTTTTTCTCTTGATTTTTTTGGAAAGATTAGGGCTTTGCTAAGCGGCTTTTCAGTACACGTATGCGACTTTTCAAATCACCACGATCAATGTAGCATCCGCGCAGATGGCGTGCTCCAGTTTGTGGGTCAAATTCTGTGCGCCCGTGCAACACTCTACGGTTATCAAAGACAACCATTTCTTTGCTGCTAAGCTTAAATTTGATGAGGAAAGTAGGGTCACGCATGATTGACATAAACAAACGATAAGCACGATAAAACGGACGCATCATTTCTTTGGACAGTCTGAATGTGGTTGCTATGTGTGCGTTGTAGTTTATTTCATCAATCGCTCCTTTGTTCAATGAAATAACCGACTTGCGTTCAAAGAGATCCCAATTATCATCGTGAAAACGAAAAGGAATAGTGCATTCGCTCAAAATTTTAAATTCTTCAGGATGATGTTGACGGATATGTTCGGCAACGGCAAAACCATCAACAAAAATAGACTCACCACCCGTTGACTGATTATTCAAACAATGTAAGAATTGAAATCCGGGGGGCAATTCTTGATTGGGTAAGTCGGTGTGCAGGGGTAAAGCCTCCGAGGTATATGCTTGATTGTTAGGGTTCGGTTTGGAGCGCACATTGAAAGTGATCCCAAAATTTGTCTCGCGCATATGAGCAATGCGAAGGGCAATTTTTTCTAATCCATCTTCAGCCATATTGCGTACAAGCACCAGCCCTACGTTATGTAGTTTGATGAGCCACTCAGACAGCGCAGCGTCATCATTGAGCAATTGTTCGTACTGTATTTCTATTATATTTTCACCATAGTCGCTTAACCAGCTTTTGCTTTTGAACTTGTTTTCTGAAACCTCTGCTTGCAGATTGGTGTAATCGTTTTGCAGCAACCACTCAATAGAATACACAGAAGTGTGATTGTCGTTTTGCCAAGTAATGGATAAGGTTTCGTTTGTTACATCAATTGAAGCGGGGGCAATATCGTCTGAAATACTCAATAAATCAAAATTGCGTTCTTTAGTGCTTGGATGAAAAGCCGATGCGCAGTTATCACGCAACCAAAGATAGTCAAAATGTGAGATCTGTTGGTTGTCCCAATGTACTTCTAAGTGGTTTTGGAGTTGTTTAGTTTTGGTAATATGTGAATTCATTTTGATATTATCGTGATCTTTCTATGCTTTAAACAGTGCGACATTATGCAAGACATGGAAAGCATTTTATCTTCATTTTTTGAAAATCGTATGGAAATTTAATAATCGCAATCATAGTACAATCAATTCTCTTTTTTTCAGAGTTATCTTTATCTTTCAACGCATTCGTTTTTAAGGTTCTATGCAAGCAGGTTCATCACAGTCTAGGCTATCAATGTTTATGAGTGGTGTCAAATCGCTTCCACCGATATTGCTTGGGGTATTTCCTTTCGGTTTGGTCGTTGGTGTTACTGCAGGTGAAGCTGGTTATGATGTGTGGCAGATTGCTTTGCAATCAGCAACGATGTTTTCAGGGACAGCACAAATTACTTTTATTCATTTGCGTGAATTGGGTTCTCCAGCATGGGTTGCTGTAGTCAGCACAGTGATTGTTAATGTTCGCTTGTTGCTTTATGGGTTTTCAATCGCGCCTTATTGGCAAGAGTTACCCAAAGGATGGCGTTTGGCTATGGGTTTTTTTCTGACCGATCAAGCGTATGCAATTTCCCTGAAAGAATATCGTCAAGAGACTTTTAGTGTGGCTAAGAAAATATGGTGCTTTTTCGGATTTTCTCTCATTTTTTATATGCTTTGGATTATCAGCACGATGCTTGGTAATTTGTTGGGGGTATTCATTCCTTTGTCTTGGGAAATCAACTTTGCTTTACCGTTAGTATTCTTAACACTTCTTATTGCAATTTTGCGTAAGCGATCGCAAATTATTTCAGCAATGGTTGCTGGGCTATGTGCACTATTGCTGCACGACTTGCCGCATAATCTTGGATTTTTGATGGCGGTATTTTTGGGGATAGTGGTTGGTGTATTGTTGGACGTTAAAAATGGTGACGTGCAGGCTGATAAAGAGGGGAGAACATGAGTTTATTGGACTTGATTCTCATTTTATTGGTCTCGATTATTACTTACGGCATTCGCATACTATTTATTGCTTCAGATCGGCCGATTCGTCTGAATCCTTATTTGAAAGCAACATTGGACCATATTCCCGTCGCTTGTTTTAGTGCTTTGATTTTCCCATGGGTATGGGTTATTAATGGCGAATTTGAAGTAGATATTGCCCGCACGATTGCCATTACTATTGCTGCAATTACTGGTTTTTATATTCGCAGTCTGTACACTGCCATTATTACCGGCTTGATAGCGTTATGGCTTTCTCGTTATTTGCTTTCTTGAGAAATAGTACCTTGACTCATTAGGAAATGTTTTAGCCACATTTGATAATGTGGCTAAAACTTGTAAGAAGCTAATTTTTAGCTGGCTTTTTCTTTCTCAGGTTGCTTAGGGCGTCTTGGTCGATTGTGATAACGACGGTTGGAATTATTTCTATTCTCACCGTTTCTGTTGTTATTGTTTCTGCGATTGTTGTTTCTGTTATTCCTATAGTTATTGGCTTTCTTAGGAGGTGCTTTTTTGGGCATCACTAAATCTAATAACCGCTGTATAAGACTTATTTTCTTTTTTGGTGCTTGGGTATCAGGACTGACATGGGCAATTGCTGGTTTTTCCTTATGAGTAGGTGGGCGTGCCATGCGATTTAATAAATCTTTTGTAGAATCTTTGGATTTTGTTTTGTTCTCAAAACTGGCAGAGTACTTTCCAAGTCGTTTGTCACCCAATTCAATTATTTCTAAATCAAAATGCGAATAGTGAATGTTTTCGTTGGGTATGATAACGATAGAAACGCTTTGGCGCTCTTCAATGCGTAAAATATCACTGCGCTTTTCATTGATAATGAAGGTTGCTAAGTCGGTTGGTAATTGCAGATATATGCGCACTGCCCCTTTGCTGGTTGCTGCTTCTTCTAAAGAGCGAATGATGCCAGCAGCTGAGGATTCTATGCTACGGGTAATGCCTGATCCACCACAGCTTGGGCAGAGCATCTGGTTTTTGTCAACCAGAGAAGAACCTATTCGTTGGCGCGACATCTCCATCAAACCAAAACGAGATATACGTGATGTTTTAATACGTGCACGATCGAATTGCAAAGCTTGTTCAAAGTGCTCTTCAACTTTATGGCGGTTACCATTGCTAGACATGTCGATGTAATCAATAACCATCAAACCGCCGAGATCACGCAAACGTAGCTGGCGAGCAACTTCTGTTGCCGCTTCAAGGTTTGTTTGTAGAGCAGTTTCTTCAATACCTTTGCCCTGAGTAGCACGGCCTGAGTTGACATCAATTGAAATCAATGCTTCAGTGGCATCAATGACAATAGCACCTCCCGAAGGTAAGATGACTTCTCTTGCGAAAGCGCCTTCTATTTGCGTTTCTATATCGAAATGATTGAACAACGGTAATGGATTAGAATATTTCTTCAAATTTGGAGCGAAGTCAGGAATGGCTTCACGGATAAAATTGAATGCCCGTTGATAGGTATCATCGTCATCAATGATTATTTCTTCAACATCGGAACGGAGATGGTCACGTATTGTGCGTTCAATTAATCCGTCTTCTTGATAGATTAGGAAAGGTCCTTTTTTCTTTGCAGCAGCCGATTGAATCAATCCCCATAATTTGAGCATATACTGTAAGTTCCACTGCAGTTCCTCAATGCTTCTGCCTGCCGCGGATGTGCGCAAAATAAGACGCATTCCTTCAGGGACAACTAATTTTTCTAAAGATTCACGTGTTTCGCGACGCTGAGTGTCATCGAGGGATCGAGAAACACCTCTTGCATTGTTACCTGCGCTCTCGCTTGTTGGCATAAGTACAAGAAAAGCCCCTGCAATGGAAATGAAAGTAGTTAAAGAAGCGCCTTTAGTACCTCGTTCTTCTTTGTCGACTTGAATAATTAACTCTTGTCCTGATTTAATCTGTTGATCAACAGTTAAGTCTTCGCTGGGTTGTTGGAAACAACCGCTGTGTATTTCTTTGAAGGGAAGAAAGCCATGACGCTCTTGCCCGAAATTGACAAAAGCAGCCTCAAGGCTTGGTTCAACACGAGTGATAACACCTTTATAAATGTTAGAACGTTTATTGTTACTTGCAGCTGTTTCGATACTTAAATCAAACAACTGAGTCTCTTCCACCAGTGCCACTCGCAACTCTGCTGGATTATTAGCATTTATTAGAATCCTTTTCATCTGTCCACCTTTTGTGTTGTAATTTGAGTAATAAAGTTACTTAATCACTCAAATTTTTTCTAGCAAGGTTGTTGGCTTATTTTTTTTATTTTTCACCACAGCATAACCGTTATTTACGGAAATCTTGCCATACGGGTGTAGATATGAAAAGCAAAACGTCTGATTAGTTGATCAACCAATCAGGTACAGTAACTCCTACCCATTTTCTGGGTGGTGGTATTAGTAAAAATGGTATCTAAATTTAACAATTCCATTGTGAACAAAATTCTGTATCTCTTTATAAAAACGCTGGCATTTTAAGGGCTTTTTCAATCATCAACCTTTTCAACATCGCCGAATATTCGGTCTTACTTCTGTGTTGTACAAAGTTGGAGCGCGTTTTAGCTTTTACACTACACATTAATGAATTGCATAGTTTTAACCGGGCAATTCTCCAGTTCTTTTAGAAATGGGATTGTATCATGAAAGGGATGTGGAAAACTTTTATTGCAATAATACTTTTGATTGATTGTTGCGTGATGAGGGTAATGGGCAGAACGGGAGAATTAGTTAGCTTTTGGATTAAAAAAGATGCAAGGTAATGGAAAAGATGATGTGTTTTTATTCAACATAAGATAATTTACCCAATTGAAAAGTTTTTTCTTTTTGGGATAGTTTTAGCATGTGCCATGCCATTGCTGAATTGCTACTAATTACTGGTATTTGAATTGATTCTTCCGCGCGTTCAATGATGTTTACCGCTTTTAAATTAGTGCAGGATATAAATATCGCATCACACGATTTTTGCATGGCGACGTTACAAATAGCATCATATATGGATTCTTCACTAATAAAGCCAACGTTCCGATCAATGATTTCATTAAAGGATGCATGAACAGTGATTTCAAAACTTGCATCTTCAAGCGTATTTTGTAAAGATTTTGAAACTGCAGGAATATAAGGTGAGATGAAACCAATTTTTTTTGCATTGAGTCCATTCAATGCGGCTTTAACTGCACGAACAGGATTGGTGACTTGTGTTCTTGGATGCACTTTATGGATGATTGAAGCAATTTTTTCTTCACCAATAACTGAGGAAGCAGAAGTGCATCCATAACCGATAACATCCATATCATCACCAGTCGGAAATAGCGATACGCTGTTCAATAAATTTTCTTCCATTGCTGAAAGCGATTGAACGGTAACCTCCTCGTCGTTAAATATTCGACTGTGATATAGAGTGATGTCTTTGTCGTTTATGAGTTTTTTGAAATCATCTTCAATGGTTATGTCGGTTTTTAAAACAACCACGCCAAAGCGTTTTAACGTGCTCCGATTGTCTAGAGAGTAGGATAGGTCATGCATAATCAATTTCCAATTATAGGTAGTTCGCAAGGCGCACGGCGAGAAAGTAATTCTGCTCCTTCTGGACGAATAACTATGTTCTCTTCATGAACCATCATTTTTCCTGGTGAGATTTCTATGCTTGGTTCGATTGTTAGAACCATGTTTTCTTCGATTACAGTTGTATCAGTGCTGGTATGTGAGGGCCATTCAGTGAGTTGCATTCCCAATCCATGACCCAAGCGACCTATGACTTTACAGTCGCCACCGTGTTTTTCGATAATTTTTGCCATAGCGGTAAAAACATCACAACAACGATTGCCAACTTTGGCAGCGGCAATGCCTGCTTCGGTAGCATTGTATAGAACTTGATACATGTGATGCGCCTTTTTATTTGCTGAAAGTAGGGCGTAGTTTCTATCAAAATCGCAAAAATAACCATGCCTTGTCGATCCTGTATCAAGCATGAGTACGTCGCCTTTTTCCAAAGGTCTATTGTTAGGAGGCGAAATTACATCGCTATAACCACCTTGGTTGGCTGATCCAACCAGATATGGAACATCCTCAGCGCCTTTTTCAAGTAAAGTGATTTTGAAAGAACGAAACACTTCATCAAGCGGTTGCCCTACTTGAAAGTTGATTGCATCGAATGCATCGTTGGCGATCGTACAGATTGTTTTTATTTTTTCAATTTCTGCTTCAGATTTGATCATGCGCAATGTTCGGATTAATTGAGTGCAATCCACCCATTCTGAAGAAGGTAATAAATTTTGTAATTTTTTTAAATCGTTTAGCGGCATTCTTAGTTGTGTTTCGTGCCCACACATGATACCGATACGAGCATGTTGGTTAGTTAATTCTTCAATGGTGGCATGCAGTAGAGAAATTCCTTCATCTTCTGGATTAGGCGAGAACCAAGTACGAATATCATCAATCCAAGTGGATTGCATTAGTTGCTCCCCGATACTTGGAATGACAGACACTGGTTTACCAATTTGAGGTAACAACAAAAACCATGGTCGCGTTGGGGATTGCCAAAATAATGTGCGAAACCCTGAAAAATAACGTACTTCTGGTTCAGAATTTAATAACAATAAATCAATTTTTTGCTGTGCCATCAAATCTTGTGCTTTCAATAAGCGGCTTTCAAACTCAGCGGTGGAGAAATCTCCAATATGAGGCATTAACTTTGCTCAGTTAGTATAACAAGTGCACGCGAAGACGCATCAAGCCCTAATTGATCACGCACCTTTTTGTCACGCGCATATTGGTGTAGCACAGACAAACCAGCACAGCCAGAAGAGGTGGTTTCTATTGAGTGTGTACGCAGCCATGAAACAGTGTCGAGAACTTGGCTATCGCTCAAAGTTATAAACCAATCGGCATCACGGGATAGGCAATTGAGTGCCACGTGAGATGGCTCTTTACAATCTAACCTGCCCATGTCAGAAGTAGGTCCTTGAGTGACTACTACCTTGCCCGCACGAATGCTTTCTATTACTGCTGGTGCTGCTGTTGGTTCAACAATGGTAATGATAGGAGCATCGCCCCAGCAGTGCCTAAACCAAGCAGTAGCGGCGGCGGCGATACCACCAACTCCAGCTTGTAAAAAAATGTGTGTTGGCGGTTTTTCCATTTGCGAACTTGTCTCGTGCGTAACAGCGAGATAGCCCTCCATCAATCTGGTTGGTACCTCGGTATAACCCGGCCAAGAAGTATCCGAGATTAGGTGCCAACCGTTTAATTCAATTTGTTGTATGGCGGCGTCAAGACTTTCAGAGTAATCATTGCCAGCACGAACAACTTTCGCGCCGTATTCGCGTAGACGTTTAGCGAAGGATTCAGGAACACTTTGGCTTAGAAAAATAACTGCTTGCGCTCCAAAAATACGGGAACCAGCAGCGATAGAAAGCCCATGGTTTCCAGCACTGGCACAAGAGAAAGTAAAGCCCTCAAGTGTTTTTTTTAATTGTTCTTTAGAAATGTTTTCAAGGCTGACATTAGGGGTTTCAGCAATTATTTCAGCAGCCTTACGGGCAATCACATAGGCCGCTCCAGTTGCTTTGAAACTACCAAGTCCCATACGTGCGCGTTCGTCTTTCAAATACACTTGACTCACGGCTAATTCTGTAGCCATTTCTTTGATTTGTATCAAAGGTGTTTCTTGAGTAGCAGGGCAATGTTTGAGTAAATCTAACACAGCTTGAACGTCAGTGCTAACCTGTTTGTCTTTCATTGCCTCACTTGGAGTAATGCCTTGATGCCTCCACGGGTTTTTTAATATTTCCATTTTTATGATCAGTCTTAGTAGTTAAAATTTGGTGTGCGTTTAAAGCGCTTATAGTTCCATTGGTAACTGGAAGGAAATTTGCGAACAATGCGCTCTAAATATGTGTTTGTCTGGTCGACAAATTGCTGTGTGTTCCAGTTTTTTTCATAGTGAAAAGGTTCAATGTATAAATCAAAACCAGCATCTTTATGGCGTATAACGTAGGTTATGATGATATTAGGAAAGTATTTTAAAGCAAGTTTAGATGTTAATGTCATGGTGTTGGTTGGAATGCCAAAAAATGGAGATAGCACGCCACCACTGTTGCCTGGATCTTGGTCTGGAAGGATTCCTAAATATTGATTATTTTTCAGAATATTCATCAAAGTACGTATGCTTGAAGCTTCTGCTGTAACCATTTTTAAATTAAGATTGGTCTCTCTTGCATTCCGCATGATGCGATTGATTGATTCAAAGCGGGAAGGTTTATAAATTGCGTGCATTTTATGGAGATTATCCGCAAAAAAGAAGCCTGCTAATTCCCAGCATCCGATGTGCGGTGTCATTATCAGCATAGATTTGTTTTCTGATTTGTACTTTTCAAAATGCTCTAGACCATGTATAGTATGTATGTAATTATTTAATGTATCGGCTGATTTTCCCCATATGACTGGAATTTCTAACGCTGAGCATCCGAAGTTAATCAAACTTTTGCGCGTTAATTCTTCGCGTTCGTCTTCTTCAATATCCTTGAAACAAGCAGAAATGTTGGTTTTTGTAGTGCGATAGTCTCTCCCTTTGATAAGGAAGAGGATTGTGCCTATTTTTGTTCCTAATTTATGCGCCATAGACAACGGTAAGAGTCTAATAAGGAAATTAAGAGGATATACCCAGTAGGCTTTTTTTATTTTCATTAGGGCATTATCACGCAAATTTGAATTGTCGGTGTACTTGAATTTTAAGGACTTCTAATTCAATGGTTTTATGCTAAATGATTTTTAATACAGTGGCAATTGGTCAGAAGAATCGTCAAGAGAAGAAAGGTTCGACACACTTAGACCAAGAAGGCGTACCTTTAATTTTTCACAAGAGGTTCTTTCTAATAAAATTTTCAACCAAGGACGGATGCTGGCAGAGTCGTTAAATGGTGACGGGTAACTGTGAGAGCGGGTAACGATTTTGAAGTTTGGATATTTGACTTTGAGCGTTAATGTTTTGGCGTAGAGTTGTTTTTTTTTGAGTGAGATGGATAACTTATCCGACATTTGATACAACTTTTCAAGCATTTGTTCAATGTTGAATAAGTCTTGCTGAAATGTCGACTCTATACCGATGGAGCGTCTTTTTGCCCGACCACCTACTGAACGGTTATCGATGCCACGTACAATATCGTAGTACCATGCACCGCTTTTACCAAAATGTTTAATTAATTCAATTCTACTTTGTTGTCCAAGTTCCATTCCTGTTTTTATTCCTAGGGCTTTCATGCGCTTTTCTGTTACTTTGCCGATGCCATAAAAACGTCCAATAGGCAATTGATGTAGCCAGTTCTGAGCGTCTTTTGGCAAGATTACTTTTTGTCCATTGGGTTTGTTTTCATCGGATGCCACTTTTGCAAGAAATTTGTTGTAAGAAATGCCTGCGGAAGCAGTTAAGTTCAACTCAGTAAAGATTTGCCTGCGGATTGCTTGAGCAATCAAGGTTGCTGAACCATGGTGTTCTGTGCAAAAGCTTACATCAAGGTAAGCTTCATCGAGTGATAAAGGCTCTATTATTTCTGTATATTGTTTAAATATGTTGAGGATGTTAGCTGAGACTTGTCGATAAACCTCAAAACGAGGAGCAACAAAAATCGCTTGAGGGCAGCGTTTATACGCAACAGAAGAGGACATCGCTGAGTGGATGCCAAATGTTCTTGCTTCATAACTACAAGCAGCAACGACTCCTCTTGAGTTGGGTTGTCCACCGACAACCAATGGTTTTCCCCTATATTCTGGAAAATCACGTTGTTCTACTGAAGCAAAGAAAGCATCCATGTCAACATGGATAATCTTTCTTTTCTGCATTGCGTAGTAACTCAATAAATAAAATTTATGCTATTTTAATTGCTCAGAGTATCAAAGGCAATCTTGACTTTATCGCCCAATTCGGCAGGAGTAGGCGATATTATGCAACCAGCTAACTCAAGTGCTGCAAATTTTTCAGCAGCAGTGCCTTTCCCCCCAGCAATAATAGCTCCTGCATGTCCCATTCGTTTGCCTTTTGGAGCAGTGGAACCAGCTATATAGGCAACGACGGGTTTGCTGACGTTATCTTTTATGTATTCAGCTGCTTCTTCTTCAGATGTGCCGCCGATTTCTCCAACCATTAAGATTACTTCGGTTTGATCGTCTTTTTCAAAGAGTTCAAGGCAGTCAATGAAGTTCATTCCAGGAATTGGATCGCCTCCTATACCAATGCAAGTACTTTGCCCACGTCCAATATCGGTGGTTTGTTTCACCGCTTCATAGGTGAGAGTGCCAGAGCGTGAGACGATTCCAACTTTACCAGGCAAGTGAATGTGACCTGGCATAATGCCGATTTTACATTCACCTGGAGTTATGATGCCCGGACAATTGGCGCCGAGTAAGCGTACTCCATGATAGTCAGCTAACATTTTGGCTTCCAGCATGTCGATTGTTGGAATACCTTCGGTAATACACACAATCAATGATACACCAGAAAAAATTGCTTCGCAGATACTATCTTTGCAAAAAGCCGCTGGGACATAAATAACACTAGCATCAGCGCCAGTAGCAGAAACAGCTTCTTTGGCAGTGTTGAATACTGGTAGTCCAAGATGCGTGTTGCCGCCTTTGCCAGGCGTTACGCCTCCTACCATTTTCGTGCCATAATCAATTGCTTGCTGGCAATGAAGAGTGCCTTGTTTGCCAGTAAAACCTTGGCAAATGACTTTGGTTTTTTTGTTTATTAATACGCTCATTGATTCCGAAGATTTATTATTTAGAAAGAGAAACTATTTTCTGTGCTGCATCAGCTAAATTGCTGGCCACAGTAAGTTCAAGTTCGGTGTTGTTGAGTAATTCCATGCCTTCTTTAGCCATGTTTCCTTCAAGACGCACAACGACCGGTATATTTAAATTAACTGTTTTTGCTGCTTCTATAATTCCTTCAGCAATTAAGTCACAGCGCACAATGCCTCCAAAGATATTTACTAATATGCCTTTAACCTGCTTTTCAGAAGTGATTATTTTAAAAGCTTCAGTAACTCGTTTAGCGGTTGCAGTGCCTCCTACATCAAGGAAATTAGCAGGGGAGCCATCATAATATTTAATAATATCCATTGTCGCCATTGCCAATCCAGCACCATTGACCAAACAACCGATGGTACCATCAAGTGCCACATAGCTTAGATCATTGTCTGCAGCGCGTAATTCACGTTCATCCTCTTGAGTGGTATCGCGTAAATCAAGAAGATCTGGTTGACGGAATAACGCATTGGAGTCAATGTTTATTTTCCCATCCAGACAAATCAAGCGATTTTCAGAAGTTATAACTAAAGGATTTATTTCCACCAAAGATAAGTCCTTTCCAATGAATAAGCGATACAGTCCTTTGAGTAAATTGGAAAAATCCTTAAATGCATCACCGCTTAAATCCAATGCAAAAGCCAATTGACGAGCTTGCCAAGGCATGATTCCTGTTATTGGGTTGATCATGATTTTATGGATTTTATCAGGTGTTTTTTCTGCTACTGACTCTATGTCCATACCACCTTCTGTTGATGCCATGAAGACAATACATTGAGAAGCTCGATCAATGACAACTCCGAGATATAATTCATTTTGTATGTCACTGATTTCTTCAACAAGAATTTGATTGACAGGTTGTCCTTCTTCAGTGGTTTGAAAAGTGATAAGATTAGTGTCCAGCAATTTATCCGCTACTTCACCAACTGCTTCTACGCTATCTACTAATTGTACGCCGCCCGCTTTTCCTCGACCACCTGCGTGCACCTGTGCTTTCACTACCCAACGGTAACCGCCTAGGGCTTCAGCTGCTTCAATGGCTGCTTCACGATTCTGGACTACTCTTGAACGAGGAACCGGCATTCCGAATGCAGAGAAAAGTGCCTTTGCTTGATATTCGTGTAAATTCATTAAATTTGGCTCCCTTGAGGCATGAATTGATTTATGCAGTTGGACGTTTTTTTGAAATCGTATGTATTGCTCGCCCATCAACATCCAAAGCGGCTTCATGTATTGCTTCAGATAAACTTGGATGGGCAAATATGGTGCGTTGTAAGTCTTCAGTAGAACTACGACACTCCATGGCAATAACGATTTGACCTATTAACTCAGAAGCATTGTAATTGACAATGTGAGCGCCGAGTATTCGATCTGTTTTTGCATCCGATATGATTTTAACAAAGCCTGCAGTATCATTGGCTGCTTTAGCTCGTCCGCTGGCAAGAAATTGAAACTTTCCAGTTTTAGTTTCAATGCCACGTTCTTGCGCTTGTTTTTCATTCTCACCAACCCAAGCAATTTCTGGATTGGTATAAATGACCATGGGAATGCAGTTATAGTCAATATGCGGTTTTTGTCCTGCTATCCGCTCGGCAACTACTATTCCTTCTTCAGAACCTTTATGCGCTAACATCGGACCACGAACAACGTCTCCAATGGCGTATATTCCTTCAACACTCGTTTTGCAGTTTTCATCCACTTCAACGAACCCTCGATCATTTATTTTGATACCAGTGTCATCACCCAGCAGATCACCAGTGTAAGGTTTCCTTCCAACGGCAACTAACACTTTGTCAAAGCGCTCGCTGTGTTTTTCTCCATTGTTGAGCGTGTATTCAATATCAACACCACGATTGCGAATTTCCACGGAGTCAATTTTTAATCCCATGCGAAATTCCATTCCTTGTGCTTTGAAGGAGCGCAAGGCTGCTTTGCCCGTATCTGGGTCTGCATCGGGTAGTAAGCCTGGGCGCATTTTTATGATGGTCGTTTTTGAACCAACGCGGCTCCATGCACTGCCCATCTCTAAACCAATAGCACCAGCACCAATCACTGCGAGGCGTTTTGGAGCAATATCCCAATCAAGGGCATCTTGCGAATCGGTTATGTATTTTCCATCAAAAGGGATGAATGGAAGAGGAGCAGGTATTGAACCAGTGGCAATAATAATGTTGTCTGCAGTTAGAGCTTGTTGTGTGCCTTCATGAGGAGTAAAAAAAACTTTTTTATTGGCTTCTAGGCGAGCTTGACCTTGAAGCCATTCCACTTTATTGGCTTTAAATAATTGAGCAATACCACCAGTCAACTCCTGTACAATTTTATCTTTTCGGGCAATCATAGAAGACGCTTTAAAGCCAACTTTTGCAACTTCAATGCCGTGTACTGAAATGTCTTTATTGACCACTTCTAAGTGATGAGTAGACTCTAAAAGTGCTTTAGAAGGAATGCAACCAACATTTAGACAAGTACCACCGAGAGCAGGTTTACCATCTTTATTAATCCATTTGTCTATACAGACAGTTTTTAGCCCTAATTGGGCACAACGTATAGCAGCGACGTATCCAGCTGTTCCGGCGCCAATAACAATTACTTGGTAATGATCTTTCATGTTATCTCCTTAAATGTCGAGTAGCATACGGGCAGGATCCTCAAGGAATTCTTTGAGGGTACGTAAGAAACTTACAGCTGTTTTGCCATCAATGATACGGTGATCGTAAGACACAGCCAGATACATTATTGGGCGAATAACAATAGCATCATTTTCAACGACAGGACGTTTTTGAATATTATGCATCCCGAGAATAGCGCTTTGAGGAGGATTAAGAATGGGAGTGGATAGCATAGATCCGAATACACCACCATTGGTAATTGAAAATGTCCCACCCGTTATTTCTTCGAGATTGAGGTTCCCACTGCGTCCGCGATTGGAGAAATCAACAATTTTTTGCTCGATTTGTGCGATGCTCATGGATTCAGCATCACGTAATATAGGAACTACCAATCCTCGTTCGGTGGAAACGGCGACTCCTATATCGCAGAAGCTATGATATACCAGCTCATCCCCATCAATTGAAGCATTGACATCAGGAAAACGTCGCAAGGCTTCGGATGTGGCTTTTACGAAAAGGGACATGAAACCCAATCTTACATTGTGGCGTTTTTCAAAAGCTTCCTTGTGCTTGTTGCGTAAATCCATTATAGGTTGCATGTTGATTTCGTTAAAAGTAGTCAACATAGCAGTGGATTGTTTGGCATACAGTAGGCGCTCAGCAATGCGAGCACGAATACGAGTCATTGGAATGCGCTTTTCAATTCGACCGTCTTCGGCAAGCGCAATGTTGCTTTCGGAAGGTGTGGCAGATGTAGATTGTGATTTTTCTAAGTGATTGATTACATCTTCTTTAGTGATGCGGTCTCTGTGTGCAATTTCATTAGAAGCAAGATCATTTTCTGCCAATATTTTGCGCGCAGCTGGGTTTGTTTTTGGCTGCTCTTCTTGTTTTGTTTTAGAGTCATCGGTCTTTGCAGGAGCTTCCAAAGCCGATTGTTCGACAGCGCTAGCTTCAATGATGGCAATTACTTGTTCAGAAGATACGGTGTCATTTTCAGATACTTGCAACTCAACAATTGTGCCAGAATTAGGGGCAGGAACTTCAAAAACGACTTTGTCGGTTTCAATTTCGGCGATAACTTCATCAACATGGATGGTATCACCTTTTTGTTTATTCCAGGCAATGAGTGTTCCTTCACTAATTGACTCAGGAAAAGTTGGTACTTTAACTTTAAACATTTATGACCTCTTAGAATGGATGGACTGTAATCGTGGACGAAAAGGTTCTTTCCAATCAACGATGCCTAGCGCGCTTTGGATGAGATATTGTTGTTGTTCTTTGTGAACGTTCGGATAACCCACTGCAGGAGAAGCGGATGAATCTCTGCCACGATATAGCAGCTTACGGTCACTAAGAATGCGTTCTATGCGGTGGCGTATTGACCGCCAAGCGCCCTGATTTTTAGGTTCTTCTTGACACCAGACGACTTCTTTTGCGTTTGGATAGCTTTGTAGAACGTCGTTAACGGTTGCATACGGGAAAGGATACAGTTGCTCAATACGTACTATTGCTGTGTTGGAAATGTTATGTTTTTCTGATGTTTCAAGCAATTCATAATAGATTTTTCCTGTACACAAAACAATACGCTTAACTTTCTTAGGAGTTATTTCACTGCGCTCATCATCAATGACTGTAAGAAATTTTCCATTGGCTAACTCATCTAGGCTGTTTACAGCCCTTGGATGGCGTAGTAAACTTTTAGGAGTGAATACCACTAGAGGGCGGCGCATGCGGCGTAACATTTGTCGGCGTATCATATGAAATGTTTGTGCAGGAGTGGTAGGCACTACGACTTGAATGTTATCTTGGGCGCAAAGTTGTAAGAAACGCTCAGGGCGAGCGGATGAATGTTCGGGACCTTGACCTTCGTAGCCATGAGGGAGAAAAAGTACCAGTCCGCATAAGCGACCCCATTTAACTTCGGCAGAAGTAATGAATTGATCAATAACGACTTGGGCGCCGTTGGCAAAATCACCGAATTGAGCCTCCCAAATACACAAAATATCGGGATCAGCGGTAGAAAAACCAAATTCAAAGGCGAGTACAGCCTCTTCGGATAAAAAGGAATCAATGATTGTGCAATCGGGTTGACCTTTAGCCATGTTTTGCAAAGGCATATACATTTTCCCGTTATTGACGTCATGCAAGGTTGAGTGGCGGTGAAAAAAAGTACCTCTTCGACTGTCTTGCCCGCTAATTCTTATGGGCGTTCCTTCGTGTAATAGTGACGCGTATGCTAAGTTTTCAGCAAAGCCCCAGTCAGCAGGTTTTTCATCCGCTGCCATCATTTTTCGGTCGGCGTATATTTTAGCAATCCGAGCATGTGGTTCTATGTCAGAGGGGTACGAACACATCTTATTGGCTAAGTTTTGTAACAAAGCTTTTGGTAGAGAAGTACTTACTTCTGTTGCGTCTTGATCGACAAATTTGGACCAATCAACAGCATATTGATTATTAATTTTTTGATTAGCCTCAATAACATTTGGTGCAATGCACTCGCCTAACTCGAGTTGATTGCGATAATGAAGCATCATTTTGTTGGGCTGATCGCTTGAGATTATTCCCTGTTTAGTTAGATAGTCAGCGTATAGCTTACGTGTTGAGGGTAATTTTTTAATTACTCTGTACATATTTGGTTGCGTGGCAGCTGGTTCATCGGCTTCATTGTGCCCATGGCGACGATAGCAAACGAGATCAATAACGACATCTTTTCTGAATTTTTTACGATACTCAAAAGCCAGTTGTGTAACGAAGTACACGGCTTCAGGATCATCGCCGTTTACATGAAAAATAGGGATGCTTAGCATTTTTGCGGCATCGGTGCAATAGGGTGTGGATCGAGCGTCTTTTGGATTGGAAGTGGTGAATCCAATTTGATTATTGATTACTATGTGAATAGTGCCTTGTGTGCTGTACCCTGTAATTTCAGACATGCTGAAAGTCTCCATAACAACACCTTGACCAGCAAAGGCAGCATCTCCATGGATGACGATGGGCAACACTTGGGATCCATCGGGATCATTGCGACGTTGTTGTCGTGCACGCACGGATCCTTCAACGACGGGGCTAACAATTTCAAGGTGCGAGGGATTGAATGCAAGTGCTAAGTGTAGAGGACCGTTTGGAGTGCTCATGTCGGATGAGAACCCTTGATGGTACTTGACATCACCAGTTAATAATGTTGAGTCATATTTCCCCTCAAATTCTGAAAAAAGATCGGCTGTTTTCTTACCAAATACGTTAACTAGCACATTCAATCGACCACGATGCGCCATTCCAAGAACAGCCTCGTTTATTTCTCCACCTGCCTGTTGTACAAGTGCACTAAGGGAAACAATCAAACTTTCACCGCCTTCAAGAGAAAAGCGTTTTTGACCAGTATATTTAGTATGCAGGTATTTTTCTAACCCCTCTGCGGAAGTGAGTCGGTCCAGTATCCATTTTCGACGCTCAATACTTAGTGAAGGTTTTCCTTGAACGGCTTCAAGTTGACGTTGCACCCATTCTTTTTCAGAAGTATCCAAAATGTGCATGAATTCGGCGCCAATGTTGCCGCAATAGGTTTTTTGCAAAGCACCTATGATATCTTTCAGCATTGCCTGTTTAATGCTGAAAAACGATGCTGTATCAAAAATACTGTCCATGTCGCTTTCTGTGAATCCATAGAGTGCAGGGTCTATTTCACGAACCTCTGGTTTTACGCGTATCTTCAAAGGGTCTATGTTGGCATGTTCATGTCCGCGTAAACGGAAAGCCTGAATGAGTTGGATAACTGAGATTTGTTGCGATAGTGTTTTAGATGTTCTATTATCGGAGTGGGTGCCGTTAGATTTATTATCACGTGTGATTTCTAAAAAAGTTTTGCGCACCTGCGACATCAGTTTTTCTGGCGCATCGTGTTCGTAAGGCAATTGTTCAAAGTATTGTTGCCAAGCAATAGGGAGTTCGCTTGGATCTTTCTGGAAAGTTTCAAATTGGGCTTCTAGGAACTCAATGTTTGCACCCAGCAATGAGGAGTTGACCAATGCGTTTAATTTTTCAGACATGGCTAAAATAAAACTTAGTTTCTCTATGTGAAATTATGGTTATATGAAGTCATTTTCATATGATTCATTACTATTTTCACATATTGTCCTACAAGAATCAAGTGCACTAAGCGCTTAAATATTTATAGTTTTCTTTGATGCATAAGGTTTTATTTATTTTTCCAGAACGCATGCTTATGGTTCAAATTTTTATGGTTTTTTGATCAATTATCCCATGCGAATCCAAAAGGACTTTTTGGAGGTATTGTCTATATATCAGTTTGTATCACGTTTAGTGTTTAGACTTTTAGGATCATTAACTATTTATGGCTTTTTTGAGTTCGGGTATAGAGGATGAAGAATGTCTTTGAAAGGTCAGTTTTTATTTCTCCTTGGCTTTTTTATTCCACTTATTAATATCCAACAATCATCTTCTATTTGCTCGTCCCATTGAATGTTACTATAGCAGTTTTTTAAAGGAGTTACTTGATGTGCTAGGATACCACTCAATACAACTCTTCCTGTTGTGCTTAGTAAATTGGTTAGTTTTTCATGCAAGGCTTGTAAAGGTTCAAGTAAGATATTTGCAATGACAATGTCAACGTCCTTGCTGGTGCTATTTATTTTGATTTGTGCATTGTTGAGAAGCGCATTTTCCTTGGTAATTTCTAGTGCCTGATCGTCAATATCCCAAGCATAGACTTCAGCTCCGAGCTTTGCTGCAGTTATTCCAAGTATTCCGCTACCGCATCCATAGTCAAATACCTTTTTGTTACACAAATTGTTCTGTCCCAACCAGTTAAGACATAATTTTGTGGTTTCATGAGACCCCGTACCAAAGGCCCGTTGAGGATCAATGATCACGTTTATTGCTGTCGGATCGGGTGGGGAAATCCATGACGGGCAAATCCAGATTTTTTTGCTGACCTGTAAAGGTTTATGATGTTTTTTCCAACTGTTCTCCCAATTATTTTCTTCGAGCTCTCTGACGTGGTATTCTGAAAAAAACACCTTTTTTTGCAGTATTTTATTTTTAAGACTTAATGCACTTTTTTTAGACGTGGTTAATGCTTTGATGAAAGTATTTTTCCACAATTCGTCTTGAGGTGTATTTGGTTCACTAAACACTTCGTTTGATTCAGGTCCTTCGCTCATGGTAACGCTAAGTGCCCCATTTTCAAAAAGCATATCGCTGACGCATTCAACATCTTTTTGTGGTACTAAGAATTGAAGTTCGAACCAAGCCATCTTAAGCTGATTGTCTTTTGGGCAAAAAAAGCGATCCAATGAACACTAAACCAGTTACTACCGCTATGCTTGCGGCAATGGAAGAATCCATTTGAGCGGATACATAATAACCAACTATTGCACCGAATGTAGCCAAAATAGTGCTTGCTATCAACATGCCAAAAAGAGAATTGCTGAATCGACGTGCGGTATTTGGTGTGATCGTAAGCATGGCGACAACCATTATTGCACCAACTGCATCGAATGCGGATACAGCAGAAATGGATAAAAGGGCTGTCAGTAGCGTTTGCCAGTGAAATACTTTTATGCCAGAAGCCTTCGCATGTAGAGGATCAAAACTAAGGTTTTTGAGGCGATGCCAAGAAAGCGCATATACGACAAGAGTCACAACTAATGCAAAAGAGAGCATTAGAAAAGATCGAGGTCCAAAAGATTGACCACTTATTTGAAAAATGTCTATGGGTGCAAAAGCAATTTCACCAAATAACACACAGGTTTGATCAAGATCAACATTGTCAGCGTAAGCAGCTATTAAGATGACGGAAAGGGCAAAGAATGATGTGAATACTAGTCCAATGCTATCTTGTATCTTCAAATTCAGAAAGCGTTGCAGGGCTTGCGCAGCGAACGCAGAAGCTAAGCCTGCTACCACTGAACCTAAAAACATCAAGATTATAGAGCGCTCTCCACTGAGAAGATACGCTACTACAATCCCTAAGAGTATGCTGTGGCTAATAGCATCGCCAAGCATCGCCTGACGACGAACGACCAAGAAACAACCATTTAAAGAGCATACTATTGCAACTAATATTGCAATTAAGATCAACCAAAATTCATGTGACATAAAGATATTGTATCAAAATACTTGATTAAATACTCCTTACAAAGATCGTTTCAATTCTGAATATCTGTATCAGGGAGCAAGTGCTGTATGTGATGTGCTCATTAAAAGAATTTTTATAGTGTGCTTGGGTGCACAACGATGCCGTCTTCATCCGCTACTAACCATTCGCCTGGACGAAACTCGACATCTAAAAAATTAACGGGCGTATTTAGTTCGCCTTTATTGTTTTTTTGACTTTTCCTAGGATTGGTTGCTAGGGCAAAAATACCTATAGGCATAGAGTTTATGATTGCACTGTCACGGATGCAGCCATTAATTATCATCCCTTCCCAACCATTATCAATGGCTAATTTGGCAATCAAATCCCCTACTAAGGCACATTGCAAAGAGCCACCACCATCAACAACGAGAACTTTACCTTTTCCATCATTTTCTAGGGTGCTTCGGACGAAAGAGTTATCTTCAAATAGGCGAATTGTAATTATTCTTCCAGCGAATGAAGAGCGCTTGCCAAAGCGTTTCAACGCAGGTTTCACTACTTGTAGCTGGTCTCCATACTTATCGTATAAGTCAGCCGTTGCATGCATTAGTTTGACTGGTTTTTTTGTTGATTTCTTAAGACTAATTCAAGATAACTTCGAAAGCTGCTAAAGGGAAGGTCGTATTTCTGTAGCGAGAAGTTACGAGTTTTTTTCAATTTTGGTGTGACAATTTTTCTAGGAATTGCTTGAACCCCCTCAGACAAAAATAGAGGGCGACCAGTATAGGTAGATCCTTGGAAACTAAAAGAGATCGCAGACAGTCTTACTCGCTTGTTCGTTACGAACGAGAATCTGGCATTGCTTATCACTGTACCTTTACGTAGAGCCGCGTAAAGATCGCGGGCATTAGCACCCTGTGGAACCTTCACGAGAAAATCTTCTTGGAAGAATGCTTTCGAAAATCCAAGTCGCACTTGCATTAATTCTGTGTTCGGGTTGTAAGCTGCTTTACCATTTTTTTCAAGAGGGAAAATGACTGGATTTCCGAGTACGTATCTGATCGCATCTATTGCAATCTTTTGCCTTTCTATGTTTGCAACCCCTTTGGCGAGGTTTATTTTTTCTCGTAATTTCAAAATCTCACGATTACGAATGTCAATGTCACGACGGTATTTCGCTAACGTAATATCAACAGCCTGAGAGTAAGTGGCCACAGTGCGATTTATGAATGATGCATTGCTTTCAAAATGGTCTTTTTTAAATACAGAGGGCAAAGGAAGTGAAGGTTTTGGAATAAGAGGATATCCTGAGGTTTCAGAGAGCTTTTGTACATTTCGGTGCGTTAAGTTACGTATGTCTTCCCAAGGTTGATATGAGAAGCCACTAGATGCCCATATTTGTATGCTACCATTTGATCCAGAGACGGCAGAAATCCAATCCTTACCATCAATATATGCTACGGATTCTGGACGTAACAAAATAGTGGTTAATGTTCTTTTTGGTCTGCCATCTAATGTCCAAATTCGAATGGTCGAATCTAAACTGCTTGAAATTAACCACCGGTTGTTTCTGGAGATTTGAAGTTTGACTACATCATCGCTGTGACCGGATATGCTACCAAGAAGTGTACCATTAGTTATATTCCATCGACGAATTGTGTTATCACTGCTCCCAGAAAATAAGACTCTGCCATCATTAGAAAAGACTATTGTGTTAATTGGTGCTCGGTGACCAGACAAACTAAGTGCCAAAGTGTACAACCGCGTATTCCATACTTGAATGGTGTGTTGTTGATCTATGGCTGAAGTGCCAGCAGAGGCTAAAAATTTACCATCATTTGTGTATGCTAATGTTTTCACGTCTACTAGGTCATCAATGACAAACTCTAAGACTCCTGTGTGCGTATTCCAAATGAAGATGGTACTGTTTCCATCCGCAACGGCAAGGCGCGCCTTTTTCGGAGCAAAGGACAGCGCCTGCACGCCATCGTTGTGTCCTTTTAGTGCATGGAGTAGAGAGCCATTTTTGGCATCCAGCAAATGAACCGTTCCATCTGAGTATGCGACAGCTATAAGACGACCGTCATCACTGGTCTCGACAGTATGAGGACGCTGTTCACTAGCAAAGGAATTTTCCAGTGAGAGTGTATTAAGATTCCAAACACTGATTTTATTGCCAATGCTAACTAATGAGTTCCCGTCTATAGAAGGTGATAATTTTGAAAATATATTAGATCCATCGGTTAGAGTCACTAGCGGGTGGTCTAAATCACGCCAAGCATCTTTGATGCTGTTTCTTTTCCAATCAGCACTCGGTATGCCTGCGATAGAAAAAGAAGGAAGAGGAATACTGGATCGAAGCTCAATATTTTCTGGCTCATTGTCTTGTGCAATGGAGGCTTGTTGAGGCTGTTCAGAGTTACTTTCTGCTTTTTCTGCTTTTTCTTCTAATATAGATGGTGTTGTCGAACAGGCAGAAAATATCCCGACAAGAAATAGGGATAGCATGAAGCATAACAGATTTTTTAAACTATTGAAAGTAAAGTTTATTTTTTTCATATCGCAAGAGCCTTCAAACAAATTTTTTCTCATTATACACTAATACTTAGCGATTGAACTTAAAGAAAAATGATAACAATAAGCTCCCTTTATGTTTAAATCAACAATAATATTTTGAGTGACAAGTACATAATGTGATATTTGATTATATAGTGATTAACAGTTAATTTTAATTTGTTCAAGAATACACATTATTAAACTAGTTTGGTTGTGTGATACTATAAAATTGCAAGTTTGGATAGCTATGGTTGTCCATTGCTTGTTTTTCTGCCATTCTCTAAATTACCACTATGCTCATTAGTTTAAATAAAGTTAGCTATTCTATAGGCAATAAACGTTTATTTGAAGAAGTAAATCTAGTTATTGATAGAAATGAACGTATTTGCTTGATTGGTCGAAATGGTGCGGGAAAGACGACCCTTTTAAAGCTGTTACAAGGAACGATTCAACCGATCAATGGTGAAGTTATTTCTCCATCAGAGCTGCGCATCAGCCAGCTTGAACAGACTTTACCTGAAAATTGTGATATTTCGGTAGGAGATTTTATCAAGCAGGGGTTAGCTCTCTTACAGAAATTGATTGACGAATACTTTTCAATTAGCAATCAAAGCACTATCGATACTCAAGAAATGGAACGAGTTCAAGCCAAGATAGAAGCAGGTGGAGGTTGGAATGTTGATCAGCAAATACAAAGTGTATGCAGTGAGCTAGGATTGGATCATCAAAGAAAAATGAGTGAACTTTCTGGTGGATGGAGAAGGAGAGCGGCACTTGCAAAAGCATTAGTTAATTGCCCAGAATTATTGTTGCTTGATGAGCCAACCAATCATCTTGATTTAAATACAATCGAATGGTTAGAGAATAGAGTTCGACAGTTTAAGGGTACTGTGGTTTTTATTACCCATGATCGCTTTTTTCTGCAAAAAATGGCGACTCGTATTGTAGAAATAGATCGTTCGAAGTTAATCAGTTATACAGGTGATTACGCGAGTTATTTGCGTTATAAGGAACACTTGGATGAAGTTGAAGATGAACAGCAAACGCTATTTAATAAGCGTTTGGGTCGAGAAGAGATTTGGTTGAGGAAGGGTGTTAAAGCAAGGGGTAAGCGTAACCAAGGACGTGTGCGGAATCTTGAAGAAATGCGAGATGAAAGCCAACAACGCATAAAAAGACAACCAATAGCACGATTTCGCATAGCTGAATCTTCTGAGATTTCAGGGCGTAAGGTCATTGAGGCGCATAATCTGGGGTATCGAATAGATAGTGAAAATTGGCTTTTTAAAAATTTTGATTTGAAAATCGGACGTGGTGATCGTATTGGAGTGATAGGAAACAACGGAGTGGGCAAAAGTACTTTATTACAACTTTTACTGGATGAACGCAAGCCAGATGAAGGTGTTGTTAAGAGAGGAACCAATCTCTTCAAGGGTTATTTCGATCAAAACCAGAGTTTATTGAATTTAGAAAAGACGGTGGCGTACAACGTCAATAACGGTAGTGATTATATTGAAAACAATAGCGCGAAAACCCACGTTGTAGGCTATCTGAAAGGATTCTTGTTTTCTTCGGAACAGGCATTAGAGAAAGCTCATTATTTATCGGGAGGAGAAAGGAATAGATTGCTATTAGCTCGATTATTTGCTCAACCAAGCAACTTGCTGATATTGGATGAGCCTACTAATGATTTGGATATTCAAATGCTTGAGGTGCTTGAAAATGAATTGAAGCGATATAGTGGAACAATAATTGTTGTGAGTCATGATAGACAATTTCTTGATAAAGTAGTTGATAGAGTTTTGGTTTTTGAAGAGGATTCCTCATTAACCATGCATGCAGGAGGATATTCTGATTGGGTTCTCAAAGGACGTACGCTTAAAACTCTTGATGAAGATTCTGAGCAGAAGCTTAAGAAAAGTGTGCAATCCCCGGTATCAAAAGAAAAGAAAAAGTTAGGGTACAGAGAACAGCGCGAATGGGACGCTCTTCCGAACAACATTGATGTGCTTGAAAAGAAAATTCAAAGTTTGAGCAAAGAGGTTGCCAGCGATTATTTCATTGCGTTATCTTTTGAAGATCAAAAGCCTATTTTGGAATCATTAACTACAGCTCAAAAATCTTTAAACGATCACACAGAACGATGGCTTGAATTAGCTGAAGTCATTGGTTTGTGATAGATCACAATTTGTGTTTTTTAAATGGCATCAGTGCTGAATAACTGCTTTCCACTTTACGATCAACTTTTCTTTACGTGCGCCTCTTGTAATAATTCAGTGAGTTCTCCCTTTTCAGCCATTTCGATTACTATATCGCTACCACCAATGAGTTCTCCATCTATATAGATTTGAGGAAACGTTGGCCAATCAGCATAGCTAGGAAGGTGTTCAAATATTTCAGGATCGGCAAGGACATTGACATAAGCGAATTGTTCGCCAGAACTAACAAGTGCCTGTGCTGCTCGTGAAGAAAATCCACAAGATGGAAGTTGAGGAGATCCTTTCATATAGATAACGACAGGATTATTTTTAACTTGCTCATCAATGCGTTTTAAAGTATCTTCTGTGCTCATTATAAGAAACTCCAATTTTTTAGGTAAAATAGATAGAATGCGAATTATAGCGGATAGAGCCATAGCGGACGTTGAATCATTCCTGTTAGGTTGTGGAAATGTTGAGCTTATGTTGGCATCACAAATAAATGCTACAGCTGTACGTGATGCCGATGTGTTATTGGTGCGTTCAAGGACAAGGGTTACTCCTACTTTGCTTCAAGGGTCAAAGGTGCGGTTTGTTGGGTCATGTGTGTCTGGAGTGGATCATGTTGATCAAGAGTGGCTTAGAAGAGCAGGAATAGTTTTTGCCCATGCACGTGGTTGTAACGCTGATTCGGTTGCTGAATATGTGGCTACAGTAATAATGCATTATGTTTTTACTAATCAGATGTCTTTTGATACTTTATCGGTTGGTGTTATTGGAGTAGGTGCTGTAGGAACACGCTTAGTTGAAGTTTTACAAACTTTAGGGATCGAAGTGCATACCTATGACCCGTTGCGAGCGGAAGCGGAAGGGAATAAACTTTTCGACAATCTTGATGCCGTGAAGCAATCAGAAATAATTAGTTTGCATGTGCCCTTTTCAATGCAAGGAAAATATCCCACTAAAAATTTTGTGGACACTGATTTTTTGAAAACAAGTAAAGTCAAGTGTTTAATAAATGCTGCTCGGGGAGAAGTTATTGATGAATTGGCGTTACGCAATTATCCGTTGGATTTTTGTGCCCTTGATTGTTGGCAGAATGAACCAGATATTAATTTACAATTGATTCAAAAGAGCAGTTTAGCGACACCGCACATAGCAGGACATTCTTGGAATGCTAAAGTGGCTGGTACGAGGATGGTAGTGCAACAGATGAAAAAGACGTTTGCATTACCTGAGCAACAGAAAGCTGATTCAGCTGTCACAAAAAAAATCTCTCTTAAATTAAACGATTTTTCAAGTTTTGAAGAGGCCGTGTGCGCATTTGCAAAGCTGTGTTACAACCCCCTATCAGACTGTTTAAAGGACAAAGGGCTAAATGTAATCACCGCATTTGAAAGGCATAGAAATAATTACCCAAAGCGATGTGAATGGATAGACTGCACTGTTCAATTGCACGGGAAAAAGGACGTCAAATGGGCTAAGCGTTTCGAACATTGGTTGTTAGAAAATCGTGTGAAAATCAATTCTTGGAACGAGAGTAGTTCCTCATTTGTAAAACTGTCTACGCATCGAGGAAAACTTTGGGAAAAAGGAGGTTGTTGACTGCACAGGTATTTGCTTTGCAATTAAAGTGAGTAATCAAACTTTTCAATATCTATTTTTGGATTACTTGTTTTTTATGAATGTTTAATGGAAATGGAAGCGAAAAGCATTACTGCTGTAAGCACCAGCAAACTGGGTTTTTTTTCGGTATAATGCCGCCCGCTATGAATCTCTTATCGTTTCTTTTATTATTTTGTTTTTCAGCGTTCGCGTTTGCAGCTGACGATTCTTCTGTTGAATACAATTCAGGAAAATCTCATTATTTAGCTAAGTGTGCGTTTTGCCACGGCGTTAGTGGAGAAGGGGTAGGAATTTTTCCGGCGCTTCGAGGTTCTGATGCCAAAGATGTGAAAGATAAGCTTCAACGGTATAGAAAATCAAGAAAAGTTGGTCGATACAGTGCAATGATGTATGTTCGCGCGTCTAAGTTGACTGATGAACAGATAGAAGCCCTGTCAGATTACATTCCGACTTTGGGAAATCCATAGTAATCTTTTTGAGGAAAATGCTGGCAGGTATTTAAAATAGTATTTTAAATAATAGTATTTTGAAATCTGAATAATCAAGGAGAATGTATGGAAAGAATGAGTCCAGGCTTGAGGTTTCGAAAAGAAGTAACGGACAATGTGCCTTTGCAAATTGTCGGTGTGATTAACGCATATAGCGCACTTCTTGCGGAGAAATCAGATCATAAGGCTTTTTATCTATCGGGTGCAGGCGTTGCAAATGCTTCTTTTGGTTTGCCTGACTTAGGAATTACCTCTCTTGAAAATGTCCTTGAAGATGCCAAACGAATTACTGGAGCGACCGCTAAACCATTGTTAGTCGATATCGATACGGGATGGGGAGGCGCTTTCAACATAGCACGTACCGTAAAAGAAATGGAACGCATAGGCGTAGCTGCTGTTCACATTGAAGATCAAGTTGTACAAAAACGTTGCGGTCATCGCCCAAATAAAGCCATTGTAAGTAAATCGGAAATGGTTGATAGAATAAAAGCGGCAGTTGATGCACGTGTTGACGACGATTTTGTTATTTTTGCGCGCACTGATGCACTTGCTGTTGAAGGGATGGAAGCTGCTACAGAAAGAGCGTTGGCTTATGTCGATGCAGGTGCAGATATGATTTTCCCTGAGGCTATGACTTCTCTTGAGCAGTATGCTGAATTTGCAGAAGTTGTTAAAGTTCCATTTTTAGCAAACATCACTGAATTTGGTATGTCACCAATGTTTACAACAACCGAATTGGCGGGTGCTGGAGTCAATATGGTTCTTTATCCTCTTTCGGCTTTTAGAGCGATGAGTTTAGCAGCACTGAATGTTTATCAAACGCTGCGTGAAGAGGGAACTCAAAAAAATTGTCTTGAAAAAATGCAAAATCGAAATGATTTATACGAAGTATTGAACTATTACGCTTATGAAAATAAGCTTGATAAATTATTTAATGGAGAAAAGGAATGACTGAAAATACTGCAGGCTTAAGAGGAATAAATGCCGGCGAAACAGCCGTATGTACATGTGGAAAAGAAGGCGTTGGGTTAACATATAGAGGTTACGATATTAAAGATCTTGCCGCTAATGTTAGTTTTGAAGAAGTTGCATTCTTACTATTAAATGGTGAATTACCTACCCAAAGCGAACTGAACGAGTACAAAAAAAATCTAGTCTCTAATTACAGTGTTCCTGTTGCGGTTAAGACTGTTTTAGAACAAATACCTGCCAATGCTCATCCAATGGATGTGATGCGCACGGCAGCTTCAGCTCTTGGTACGGTTGAACCAGAGAATAGTCCTTCTCAACAGATGGATGTGGCAAATCGATTGCTTGGGTTTTTCCCTTCTGCTTTGTTGTATTGGTATCATTTTGCGCATAGTGGCAAACGGATTGAAACGGAAACAGCAAATCCTTCTTTAGGAGCACATTTTTTAACGTTGTTGCACGGCAAAGAACCGAGTCAATTAGAAGCTGAAGCCATGGATGTATCTTTAACGTTATATGCTGAACATGAATTCAATGCTTCTACGTTTACAACTCGTGTAATTACGGCAACGCTTTCGGACTTTTATTCTGCGATTTGTGGCGGTATTGGGGCGTTGAGAGGTAACTTACATGGTGGAGCTAATGAGGCTGCAATGGAATTAATAGAGCAATATACTTCACCAGAAAAGGCTAAAGAGGGCATTTTAGAAAAACTTTCTCGAAAAGATAAAATTATGGGGTTTGGGCACGCTGTTTATAAAATTTCTGATCCTCGAAATGAAGTTATCAAAGATTGGTCGGAGAAGCTCAGCCATAACCATCAAGATGAGTATTTATTCGCTGTTTCAGAAGCAGTAGAAAAGGCTATGTGGGATGAGAAAAAACTTTTCCCAAATTTGGATTTCTTTTCAGCGTCTGCCTATCATTTTTTAGGAATTCCTACTGAACTTTTCACACCGATATTTGTTATGAGTCGAACGGCTGGATGGTCGGCGCACATCATAGAACAGCGAGCGAATAATCGCCTTATTCGTCCAAATGCAGAATATGTTGGAAAAGCATTGCGTGCAGTGTCTCCAATTACATCAAGATAACAGAATAGTATTCCCATAATCAATAAGGAACATTTAATAATGAGTAAGCAAGTTTTTTCCGCCAAACGACCTGATTTTGATCCACTGCTAAAAAGGATTACGGACTATGTAACTTCATTTGACGTTAGTCAGTCAAAATTAGCAATGGAAACGGCACGGTATTGTTTAATGGATTCCATCGGTACTGCTTTTATGGCTTTGAAATACCCAGCATGTACCAAAATGCTGGGTCCAGTTGTACCTGGTGCGCAAATGACGGATGGTGCAAAGGTTCCAGGAACTTCGTACCGTCTTGACCCTGTGCAGGCAGCGTTTAATTTCGGTGCTATGATTCGTTGGCTTGATTTCAATGATACATGGTTGGCTGCTGAATGGGGACATCCTTCAGACAATCTTGGCGGTATATTGATGGTGGCCGATTATGTGAGCAGACGCAATCTCAATAACGGGAAAAGTCCGTTGACAATGAAGGATGTGCTTGAGGGAATGATTAAGGCGCATGAAATTCAAGGTGTTCTCGCATTGCAAAATAGTTTCAATCGCGTAGGTTTAGATCACGTTATGCTCGTGAGGATAGCAACTGCTCCAGTGGTTTCAAAAATGCTAGGCAACACGGATGAACAAACACTTAATGTTGTATCGCATACTTGGATTGACGGGTCTTCTTTGCGAACGTATCGTCACGCTCCCAATACTGGTTCACGTAAAAGTTGGGCGGCAGGAGATGCTACTGCTAGAGCGGTGCGTTTAGCGCTCATCGGAGGCACTGGCGAGATGGGATATCCTGCTGCATTGAGCGTGCCTGTTTGGGGATTTCAAGATGTCTTATTTAAGGGTAAGGAATTGCAGATGGAGCGCGATTTTTCTACGTACGTGATGGAAAATGTTTTATTTAAGATTTCTTTCCCTGCAGAATTTCATGCCCAAACCGCCGTTGAAGCAGGCGTTAAACTACATCCATCCGTTGTTGGGCGGATAGATGATGTTGATCGCATAGTGATTGAGACTCAAGAGTCAGGTCAACGAATTATTAACAAAACAGGAAAGCTAGATAATCCTGCCGATCGAGATCACTGCATTCAATACATGGTGGCGATTTCTTTGATTAAAGGCGATTTGACAGCTGAAGATTATGAAGATGTGGTTGCTAATGATGTTCGGGTGGATGCGCTGCGTGATAAGATGGAAGTGAAAGAGGTTCAGAAATACACCAAAGATTACATGGATCCGAGCAAGCGTTATATAGGTAATGCGGTACAAGTCTTCTTTAAAGATGGTACAAGCACTGAACGCGTTGAGATTAATTACCCAATTGGGCATCGTTTACGTCGAGAAGAAGGAATTCCTGTTCTTTGTGATAAGTTCACCAGAAATCTTGCTGGTCATCTAAGTGCTTACCGATGCTCTAAAATTGAGGAAATTTGTGCGGACCAGAATGTGTTGGAGTCCATGGCAGTAAATGAATTTGTTGATCTTTTGCATATGGGTTGAATTCAAGTTAAACTCAAGGATATACTTTATAATAATACAGTTTTTTGGGCCGTGCGATACTGAAGATGTTTGATAAGATTCCAAATAATACTATGTATAAAATTTTTAGATATGGATAATATAAAATATGGACTTTACAACAGCACGCAATAATATGATCCAACAACAAGTGAGAACTTGGAATGTTTTAGATGAAAAAGTCTTGCAAGTGCTGAGTTCTGTTCCCAGAGAAAATTTTGTTCCCAAAGAATACAAGAAAATCGCGTTAAGTGATGTTTCAATCCCTTTACCCAGTGGTGGGAAAATGTTTACTCCTAAGGAGGAAGGACGGCTTATTCAGGCACTCAAGCTGGAATCAAAAGATAACGTTTTACAGTTTGGTGTAGGTAGTGGTTACTTGACGGCACTAATAGCTAGTTTGGTTCAGTCTGTTACGGTGTGTGATATTGATGCAGTTGCTTTAAATAGCGCAAAAATGTGCCTTGAGGGTTTTAATAATATTAGTTTTACTGAAGGGTGTGCATTTGAAATGCAGTCTGATAAGCCTTGGGATGCCATAGTGGTCACCGCTTCAGTGGAGAAATGTCCAACTAAATGGTTGGAGTGGTTGGCTGATGAAGGGCGTCTTTTTGTTATTGAAGGAGATACTCCAGCAATGCAAGCGGTTGTGATTAAGAAGCATCATGGCTCTTATATTCGGAGAAATTTATTTGAAACCACCACCCAACGAATGAAAAACGCTCCTGAAGAAATAAACTTCAAGTTATGATGTTTTTTTTGATAGAATACTTGATTAGTTAGCGAAGAAAAAGAAATTATTTATAGAATATTTACGAATTAAAAATTGAGGAATTAAGATGAAATTTAAGTTGTTTTTGCTGATGATAGTGGCGATGTTACTTTCTGCGTGTTCTGATAATGTACGTGAGTCAAAGGCTGAAGAGGTTGAGATTACCGATAGCAGCTCTACTACAATTGAAGAAGAGGTGGAAGAAGAGGTGGATGAAGGGGAAGTTAAACCTTTGAAAAACTTTTCCGATCTCGTTAAGCAATTGAAGTTGAAGAATTTTTCTGATTTGGAGGAGGAATTAAATGCTGGCTCAGACGAAGAAGGAGTTTCTTCTTACGAATTGATGAGTTCAATCATTGCTGGAAACTTTTCTTTTGACTCCTCGTTTTTAGATGAATTGGCTCAAGAAACTTTAGATAAGCATATTGAATTTATGAAAGCAAATCCAGAAGCTGAAGCTGAAGTACAGGGGCATTGTGATGAAAGAGGCAGCACCTCCTATAATATTGCTTTAGGAGAGCGTCGAGCAAAGGCAGCGTATCAATACATGATCTTGTCAGGCATTTCAACCGATCGTCTGTCTACAGTAAGTTTTGGTTCATTACGCCCAATTGCATCTTGCCATAATGAGAGTTGTTGGTCGAAAAATAGACGTGTACAAATGCGATATTACAAATAGTAAGCGGATTTAGTGAAAAAGCCCGCTTTAGCGGGCTTTTTTTTTCGAATATTTTAAATAATTAAGGAAGGAATGATGACAGACATAGTGGGATTTATTGGTTTAGGCATTATGGGGATGCCAATGGCAAGCAATCTATTACAGAATGGTTATCAAGTAATTGGGTATGCTCGAAATAGAGAAGCGATTAATTCTTTCATAGAATTGGGCGGTGAAGTATTAAAAACACCTGAAGAAGTCGGCAAGAATTGTAATATTTTAATCACTATTGTTTCGGATACTCCTGATGTTCAAGAAGTTCTCTTTGAAAAAAATGGTGCTTTTCATGGACTCAGTTCAGGTGATTTAGTTATTGATATGAGCACAATTAGTCCGCATGCTAGTAAGCAGTTTGCGGAGAAATTAGAAAGAAAAGGTATTGGTATGCTAGATGCACCCGTTTCTGGAGGAGAAGTTGGAGCAATTGCTGGATCATTATCAATTATGATCGGAGGAGATGATAAGGATGTTGCACGAGCGATGCCTTTGTTTAATTGTATGGGAAAAACTATTACACATATAGGTGAGAAAGGAGCGGGGCAGGTGGCAAAAGCTTGTAATCAATTGCTCATAGCACAGATTATCAATGGCGTTTCGGAAGCGTTGCTTTTCGCACATATGAGTGGTGTCAATATTGAATCAGTTAGGAAAGCGCTTTCAGGTGGGATGGCGGGGTGCAAGGTGCTCGATGTGCATGCATTGAGGATGATAGAAGACAACTATTCGCCAGGTTTCAAGAGCAAACTTCATCTTAAAGATATGAACATTGTGGACTCTGAAATCAAACGGCTTGGTTTACAGTTTGAAGGTGCTTCTCTTGGTCTTCAAAGATTGGTTGATATTGTAGAGCATGGAAATGGCGAACTGGATTCATCCATTATGTATAGCCTACTAAAAAAAAGAAATAAGCCTATAGATTAAGCCTTTGATAATGTTTTTTTCTGACTAAGTTCTTGATAACGTTTCCTCTGATCTGCATCGAGTGCTTGAAAACCTTTTTCTAAGGTTATTGCGTGTAAACGTTGCCATTCTTCAGTATTGATTTTTTTCTGCATAAGGGCAATTGATCCTTGCGCTTCAAGTGAAGCCTCTTCCAGAGACTTTAATGGGTATTTTTCCTTCATTAGTAGGCAAAGAGAATTGTAGTAGGCAGTATCTCGCCAGTATTCAATTAGATTGCCAGCTTTAATTTCTGGATTTTCATGAATCTTATCTACCATTTCTTTGATGAAAGAAATCCCTTTGGTTTGCTCTAATTTAGTCCAATCAACGGATAGGTCATTTGCAATTTTGGGGAAATTCAATAAGTGCAGGACTATGTCCTGGGCTAGCGTTCTTTGAGAATTGAGTTTGTATGCGCTTTTATTGTTTTTTATGTTCTCTACGTGATTTTTTTTTGACTTATTTTGAAGATGATTATTTATTTCAGTAATGGGTAAATCCAGATGTTCAGCAAGGGTTTTTACAAGTGAGGTTCTAAAAGAACTGGTTGTATCTAATACTTCAATTATGGGTTTTGCAATGGAAAAAATTTGAGGAATATCGTCAGGGTCTTTAGGATTAGTAGAACGATTAAGCACGCTTATGAGGTATTTACTAAGACTAAGAGACTGTTCGCTAATCAGCTGTTCGAATCCATCAGTGCCTAATTGGCGTACCAAAGAATCTGGGTCACTATCGGTTGGTAGAATAAGGAACTCAAGGCGGTTCTTATCCTTTAGATGAGACAGTAGGTTTTGCAAACTGCGATCTGCTGCTTTAATTCCTGCTTGATCGCCATCGAAAGCAAGAATAACCTTATCAGTAATGCGAAATAATTGCTGAAGATGCTCTTTGCTTAAAGCGGTTCCCATTGACGCTACGCATTGATGAATGCCGTGCTGAGATAGGGCGAGCACGTCCATGTATCCTTCAGTTACTAAAATATAGCTGGGATTCCGAGCTTTTTGCAATAGATGGTATAAGCCATACAATTCTTTCCCTTTTTGAAACCAAGGGGATTCGGGAGAATTTAGATATTTGGGATTATCCTTACGGTCAATAACACGTCCTGCGAATCCAATAATTTTTCCTCGACGATTATGTATTGGAAACATTAGTCTGTTTCTAAAACGGTCGTAGGTATTGTTATCACTATTTATGAGGAGCCCACTGGAAATCAGTATTTTGTATTTCTCGGGATTATTATTTGCCGTTAGAGTTAAGGAACGCCATTCATTTGGGGCATACCCAATTTGAAAAAAATCGATAGTTTCATCATCTAGTCCTCTTAAAGCAGCGTATTCAAGTGCATCATCACAGAGGTTGAGTTGTTTACGATAGAATTGTAAGCACTCTTCAAAAACACTGTAAGAAGCAAGGCTGGTATCAGGTTGATGAGATTGATTGGTTTGGTTTTTTGGTACTGCTACACCAATTTCTTCTGCTAGAGTTTCAACGGCATCAATGAAGCCTGAATTGTTGTACTTCATCAAAAAACTCAAGGCATTGCCATTTTCACCACACCCAAAACAATGAAAAAATTGCTTCGGCTCACTAACGCTAAAGGAGGGTGTTTTTTCGTTATGAAAAGGGCAGCACGCAGTGTAATTATTGCCACGCTTATTCAGTGTTACTCGTTTGTTAATTAAGGAAACTATGTCTGTTCTTGTTAACAGCTCATCAATGAAACTACGAGGGATAGCAGACATTAATTAAAGAGGTTTGATCTGGGTTTTCCGGTGAAACAATTGAACGACTGTTTCAGTGAGCAGAGGAATTTGTATGTATTCTCCTTTTTGCCAAAGTGGCACCATGCTTAGATAGGATTCATTTTGCAACCAACCATCCTGTCCACCGAGTAATAGAAAATAATTGGAATCTACATCATTTAACTCACTTACAAATCGAGATTGTGAGCCGTAAAAAGATTCGTGTACATCATTTTCAAATTTATGATTACTCTTCAATATTGTATTGCGTGAGCCGCCAGTAGGGATGTTGGCAAATTTAAACTGATTGCCAATCAGTGGTATCATTCCTGCAGGATGTTGCAACACAATTCGGTGAATATCGCCCCATGTATAACTAGGGTCAAGCCAAGATTTTGCAAACGAGACGATTAGTCGCAAAGTTTTTGCTTTTTTTGCCTTGCTTTGAGAGTCAATGTGCTGCAGCCATTTTTCTTTTACTAATCCATAACTGACGTAGATGTCTGTGATGTCAATTGGGATTTCTCCCACATCGAAGGATATTACCTCTCTAAAGCCATAAAGCATTGCTTCATAAGCAGGGGCTCCTTTTGAATTCAACGAATAGTTTCCATCCCAATTTTTTAAGCGTTCTAATAACCACGTGTCAATATTATTTTTTTCAAGTCGCATAACGATTTCATCTCGAAAAAGATGATCTTCTTTGGAATACACATCAAGCTGCATGGCAGATAAATCTGAAATATTTACTTTCCCATGTTTTTTTATAAGAGAGGTTGCCCGATTAAAGCGTTGAGGATCAGCAAAATGCCATCCTATTGGCCAATCGGTAGATACAGTTGGTTTATTATTAGCAGATATTATATATCCGTCGGCTGGATTTTCAATATAAGGCAAATCACTGCTGTTGAAAAATGTCTTCCAATTATTTCGAGCTTCTTGCTCTGATATAAGCAGATTTGTAGGTTTACCATTTGAGCGTTTAGGTAGATGTGTGGCAAAGACTTGACCAATGTTACCTTGATTATCTGCATAAAGGAAATTCTGTGGAGGTAAGGACCAACTTTCTAAAGCCTTTCTAAATTGAATAGGATTCTGTGATCGCATCATTTTGAGTCCTGCCGTCAACTCGTCTGAGACATGATGTCCCATCCATTTAATAGAAATTTGCGTTGTGGTTTCAAATAATGGGCTAATGATCGGTCCGTATTCGCTATCTTGTGCATCAAATATTTTTTCTCCAAAGAAACTTCCTCCTAATTTGTACCCTCTATCTTTCAAAATGGTTTGTGAAGATATTGCTACTAAATCGCTAGTAGCTGCTCTCATATGTGTCCCGCTCCAAGCCAAGTGCGTATTGCGCCCAAACGCAAAAATTGGGAAACCGGGAAAAGAAGCACCAACAGTATGATAAGAAGGCGACTTCAAACCTCCGAGCACCCAAAAATTAGGTAGGCTGAAGCCAAGGTGAGGATCGGCTGCCATTAAAGCTGACCCGTTTTTACTGCGTTTAGGAGCAATAGCCCAGGCGTTACTTCCTGACTTTGTCGGTTGAAACAAGATAGCTGCTGCTGCTTTCAAGCGTTGTGTCGCTTCGCTGACATCTTCTTCATTTTGGTGTAACTCTTGCCAAATCTCTTGCCAAGAGGGTTTATTATAAATTTCAAGGAGTTGGAATTGACTCAACCAGTTAATATCAATGCCGCTTAATCGAGCCATGGTTATGCTGTCTATTGGTGACCATTGTTCATTTTCAATGTCAAAAAAAGCGAAGTCAAAAGGAAGAGGATGACTATTTTTGTAATCGTTAATTCCTTGCACATATCTGTCTAACCATTGCTTTGAATCTGGTGGTAGGTGAGCGTAAATATCAGCTGATTTGCGACCCAAATCAAGTAGTTTTGTATAAGTGTCTACCTGATCGCCAAATTCAAAAACAAGTTCCTTAGCTCTACTTAAGGCTATACGTCGAATTGTTTCCATCTGACCAAGTCGCAAATGAGCGTGAACAGCACCGAGGGTATACGCTGCATCATCATCATTTTCAGCGACTATATAAGGAATGTTATGTTCATTCCAGTAAACAGTAACAGGGCTTTGTACATTTCCTTTCCAATTATCAAACACTTGCAATCGCTCATCGCTTTTTTGAGGCTCTGGTAGCTCCTTGAGTAAAGAGCATGCACTGAGGCTCCAAAATAGAAAAAGAAAGGGCAATATTTTTTCAAAGTTCATGATGTGAGGTAAGGTATAAGTTGTTCAATAGATAACCAAGAGTCTCCTTTAATTGTACCTTTGCATTGCCGATCTATTTTCTGAAGATGTAAAATGATTCTTTTCCATTTTTCAGGTGATCTATTGCGTGCGATACTTATTAATTCTTTTTCTCGAGCAGGCCACATAGGGATACCCTTAAACGCATTTTTAAGCGGTAAATGCAATATAAGACAATCTGATATTTTCCGAATTAGCTGCACCTCACGGCATAAAATACTACTGATGAGTATTGGCTCTATGCCTTCAAGACGAAGTGAACGGCAGATTCTTAATGCTTTATTCGGATTTCCTTTGAATAATTGGTTGCTGAGACCAAAAATGTTAAATCGAGATTGATCTTGAGTGTTTTGATGCACTATTTCTTCCGTAATAACGTCATCTTCACAAAGCGATAAGAAATCAATTTCTTGTTGCAACGCGAGCAAATTGCCTTCGCATAGATAAACCAATAGACGTACGGCACTGTTATCAAATTTCATTTTTTTTTCTTGAAAACGCTTGCTAACCCATTCAAGTTGAACTTGATGCGATGGTTCAGGGTGCTGAACATGACATCCTACACTTTCTAAATCTGCAACCCATGCGGTTTTTTTTGCCCACGAAGAGGTTGTTGAAGATGCGCTGAATATTAGAACTGTCGTTGTCGAGGCTTTTTTAATCAGTGATTTTATTTTTTTACTTCCCTCTCTACCTACTTTTCCTCCAGGCATCACTATTTTTAATAGTTTGTTATTGGTGAACAATGAATTGTTTGTCATTGCTTCTTCAACATCCTGCCAATTAAATTGGGCGGATAACATGAAATGATGTTTTTCGTATGTAGGGTACAGTTTACCTATATTAGTGATGCTTTCTTCGATGAGCAGAGGCTCCATGCCACTGAGTAACCAGACAGAATTATTCTTTTTCAAATGGGAAGAAAGATTATTCCAGTAGATTTTCATTCCGCAACGCTGTTTTTTGAAATACTATTAAAATTTGATTTTTGTAGCCAGATAATTAACTGATTTGATAGTTCGCGATCCATCTCTTCATTTAAACGATCAAGGAATAGATTGCTGTCAGAGTCTTCGGGGTATTGTCTGGAAGCAAACAATCTAAGTGTTCCATATTGAACGCCGTCTGCATCAAGTACTGAAGCCATTGCGATTGTTTCATGCAGATAACGAAATGCAACTCCAGCAAGGTCTAAACCAATGATTCGGCGACGGCGTTGCGGGGTTTCGATTGTGATTATACGTTGCAGAGATGTTTCGTTCTGTTGGTTCGTGTTAATCCACTGCTTGAGTGCATCACCTATGCGATCTCCACCCTCAACACTCCAGTGAAATCGGCTGAGGTTATTGTTTTTTTCAGGCAAGTTGAAACTGCAACTTACGATTGAACTGGTAATTAAAACCAGTAAGATCAGTTTTGAATTAAGTAGAAGATGAATCATTATGTAAACAATGATTGTACCACTGGTGTTTATTCGATTTAAATATTAGAAAGTTCTAATTCAGTCATTTCAAGAACAGTTTTTACATCACTGAATGCGATTTTTTCAGTACCGTAAATCTGGTATTCTTCGTGCCCCTTTCCTGCTATTAGAATTATGTCTTCTTTTTTAGCGTGTTTGATGGCGAAAGCAATCGCTTCGAATCGATCAGCTATTTCTTTAGCGGAAGGTACAGATGATAGTATGTCTTTTCGAATTTTTGTTGGATTTTCTGTTCTTGGGTTATCGTCGGTAATGATGACGTGATCGGAATATTTTTGTGCAGTTGCTCCCATCAGAGATCTTTTGGTTGAATCCCTGTCTCCACCGCATCCAAATACACACCAGATTTTCCCGTTTAAGTGTTCACGAATAGTACTCAAAGCTGCCCTAAGAGCGTCGTCAGTGTGTGCGTAGTCAACGATAACATCTGCTGTGTTATCGCTGCGCAACCATTGCATTCGTCCAGGAATGGTTTTAAGGTGAAGGATTGTTTGTAAACATTGATCAAAACTTAACCCCATTTTCATAGAGCTGGTGATTGCTGCCAATATGTTGTTTACCTGAAAAACGCCCATTAAAGACGTTTCTACAGGGTAGTTTGAGTCGCCATGCAGTATATTAAATCGTATGCCATGACTATGTGGTTCGATGTTATTTGCCTGCATTGTTGCGTTTGAATTGCAACCATATGTGGAAACATTGCTTAGTTCCTTTGCCCATAATTCGCCCATACCATCGTCAATATTTATAACAGAATTTTTTGTTTTGTAGTTAGTGAAGAACTTTTTTTTAACTTGACGATATTGCTCTAAATTACCATGATAGTCCAAGTGATCAGAAGTGATGTTAGTGAGCGTTGAAACATCAAAATCAACACCTGCTATGCGCCGCTGCTCAATGCCATGCGAGGATACTTCCATTACGACGGCATCAGTCTTTTCAGCGATAAATTCTTGCAGTTGTGTATGTAAACTTAGATTGTCAAGCGTGGTGAGTTGGCAAGGTTTGAGAGTGAATTTATTTTTTGTTACTGTACCGTTACCAAGCGTCCCAAGTAGACCAACTTTGTTATATTTTGCAAGTAGGATTTGAGCTGCAATCCATGCAGTGCTTGTTTTTCCGTTAGTGCCAGTAATTCCTAAAACATGGAAGGGTAATTCTTTTGTGCTGAAAAAACGTTGATACAATTCTGGCAAGAAAGATTCGTCGCTGACTAGTTCTGGTATTTTTACAGAGATAATCTGGTTGTCTGGAGAGGTAATGTCACTTATTACAGCAACTGCACCGTTGGCTAAGGCATTGTAATAATACTGCATTCCATGATTACCATTTGATAGCGGCAATGCAATGTAACACCAGTTTTTTTTTATTTCCCGGGAATCGTTGGCAATCCCTTGAATGTTAACGGGTTGATTTGTGATTACTTTATCAAGCCAGTCATTTAAGTTTGGCATGAAGTACGTATTCCTCTTTTTCTACATATGGATGGATTCCAAGTATACGAACTAGCTGGGGAATAGTTTTACCAAAAATGGGTGCCGCTGAATCACCACCGTAATAAAGCTCTTCTTCTTTGGAATGTTCAATGGTTATTAGCATTACAAGCTGGGGATCTTCTGCTGGTATCATACCTGCAAAAAAAGCTCTATAAAAGAACTGTCCATCTTTTTTAAATCTTACTGTTCCTGTTTTCCCTGCCACTGTGAAACCGTTTACTCTTGCTAAGGGTGCGGTTCCATCTGATTTAGTAACCTCTGTCATCGCATTTCGTAGTTTTATTATATTTTCAGCTTTTGCTACGTTCTTACGGCTTGTATCAGGAATTGCATGTTCCCATATGTGTGGTGAAGGAATATCTCCATCGTTTGCAATTGCTAAATATAAGCGAGCTAAATCAAGCAAATCAAGCACGAACCCATATCCGTAAGTGCGTGTAATGAATTCAGCATTTTTCCAAGAGTCGTAATGTTCAAGCGATGAAACGTCTGGCTCGGCAAAAGAGTGGATGGGGTTTGTTTTACCCCAGCCAAGTATTTTATGCATTTGCCATATATTTTCTTTCCCAGCAAGTATTCCAAGTTTCATGGCGCCAATATTACTTGATTTTTTCAATACTTCAGCTGGATTTAGAACGCCATAATGTCGAGGGTCTGTTACAGCATAACCACTTACGGTGGCTCGTTTATTTGCATTGATTGTTGTCGCCATAGAAATGACATTTGATTCAAGTCCTGCGAGAATAGTAGCTGGTTTTACGGTCGATCCGGGTTCAACTTTGTCGGCAAGAGCGTGATTGGTAAGATTTAATGCATTCCAAGTAGTAACGTCATTAGGATTGAAAGAGGGGACTGAAGCCATTGCATAAACGGCTCCTGTTTTTGCATCGAGAAGAACGGCTGCAGCTGTTTTAGCTCTGTGTTTAATTAAAGCTTCCTCCAATCCTTTTTGGATGACAAATTGCGCACTCTGATTAATGGTTAGGCGAATATTTTTGCCGTTTATAGCAGCATTTGTGATTTGCCAGTCTATGATTTTTTTGTTATCAAAGGTACGCTCACCCGTCCAAATAAATTTTGAACTTCCATCTTTTGCAGCTAAGTGTTCACTAAACCACAGTTCACTCCCACCGAGCGCTTTGCCTCTTTTATTCATAATACCAACGATATGCGTACCGGTATTAGAATTAGGATAAACACGTTTTTTATTGGATTCTATGTTAAAGCTGTAGATTCGATATTTCCTCATCAATTGCTTTAATTTGCTGGAATTTTCAGGCGTTAATGAGTGTTCTATAGATAAATATTTACTCGTGGGCTTTTTCCTGGCATGCTCTTGCAAGTCTTTTTTAGCATTTAATAACGTGCTGGCTTGTTCCAAAAATTTCTTTCCATTATTTTCTATTTCAATTTTTTTGCTTTTTGAGTTCGCTTTTTCTTTAAGTCTATTGAGTGTAGCATTAAAAGTATTCGCATCGAAACCAACACTATAAGTGATGGCATTTCCAGCCAATAACACGTTATCTTTTGAATATATGTTGCCTCGCCATCCTTGGTGACTGCGTGAACGAGCAACAACTGAATCTCTGCGTTTACTCCAAGATTCGTCTTCCGTGTTTATTGTTAATTTAAGCCCTTGAAAACCAAGGAGTAAAACGCTAATTAGTATAAGGGGCCAAAATAGCAACAAACGCCATTTTGGGAAAATAAACGGTTCTGATTTATCAGAATGTATCGGGTCAATTTTCCCTTGATTTCTGATCATGAGGAATTGAGAATATTTTTTGTTTTTTTATGTCGGGTGTAACAATCATTTCATTTTTTTTTGCCCATTTATCAACTTTCGATAACGCTGATAAAAAACCAAATTCAAGCTGATATTGTCTAACTTGCTCTGAAAGTTTACTTTCTTGGCTGAGTAATTTATGATGTGTATTTGTTTTATTACGGTACTCATTAGCTACAAATACAATAGCAAACATTTGAATAGCAACTAAGCATAAAAGTCCCAACCAGAAAAACCAATTACGCTCTGTTGATTTGTTCACTGCCTTTTATCAATCTTGTTGCGCGCGTTTCAATGAAGAATCAAAGATTGAGTTTGAGTTTACCCAATTTTCCTTTCGTTTCTCTTTTCTCTCTTTTTCAACTCTGTCGAGCACTATCGAATTATTTGTGCTTTCGTTCATATTTTCACTGTTTGCAGATCCTATGCGTTCTTCTACGGATTGAACGATGGATTGGTCATGACTAATGCCAGTCGCAATAACTGTTATTTGAAGCTTATCTCCCAGATTTTCATCGGGCATCAAACAAATTTTCACTAATCCACCCTGAACATAATTACTCAAAATACTATTAACTTTTGCAATTTCTTTTTTACCAAATCGTCCGCGCAAATTAATCAACATGCTTTTAGCGACATCAAACTTTTGTATATCAATCAAAGGATTGTTTAAAGCATCCATTACGGCTTGCTCAACCCTTTCTTCTCCTCGCCCTCCAGATTCGCCAATTCCTATAATTGCGCGTCCACGATGTTTGCAGACCGCTTTGAGGTCATTAAAATCAGCATTGAACATTCCGTGATTAGCCAATACTTCGTATACGCCTGATATGGAGTTTACCAACACTTGATGAGCGCTGCTCATTTGCGTATGAAAATCATCAGCATCAATATGCTCAAGGTTATCGTTGGGGATGACGATAAGTGCATCACTGTATTTTTGTAATTCATCAAGTCCGTGATTAGCTCGTTCAGTTTTACCTTCAAATTCATAAGGCATGTATACAACACTGAATACGAGAATATCAAGATCGTTTGCAAGTTTTGCTACAACGGGTGATGATCCTGTTCCAGTACCTCCTCCCATGGAGGTTGAAAGAAATACCATGTTGGAATCTTTGAGAAATTCGCTGATTTGTTCTTTCTGTTCTTCAGCGTACCTTCGCCCTAACTCAGGGTCTCCACCAGCACCGAGACCATTAGGACCTAATTTAATATGTTTTGTAGCTTGAGTACGTTCAAGTGTCTGACCGTCTGTGTTTACGGCAATTGTTTCAAGATAATCAACGCCTGACTCATGAAGGAAATTTAAAGCATTACAACCACCACCACCAATCCCAATCGCTTTTATGATTGTATTCATACTGTTATAAGGAGAAATTATTTTTGTCTCTCCTGCTTCGCTATCACGATTGATATTAGTTATCGAAGAACTAAATGAAGGTGCTTTATATTCTGGGTTCATAATAAACTCCATGTTATTATTGTTAGTGACCTCTGCAAGAGGATGGTTTTGATTGGAATCGTTTTCGAAAATGACATCTTTACTTACATCAAGAAAATCCGTCCAAATAGGTGGATCTATTTCAATGGAAATAGCACTATTATCTGAAACGTTTAAATCTTGATATTCGTGATGATTGAGCCACAGCATTTCTTCTGAGATCAACTCAAAAGGGGATGAGGAAACTGGAGCTAATGGTTTCTCTGATTTAAAACTAGACATATCATATGCTTTGTATACTTCTGCCGTATCTGGCAATAAATATATTTCATCTTCAAATTGAGATGCAGACGGATTATTCATCATTGACATCAAAGAATCTGGGAATGATAGGTCATTAGCTGGTGTTTTATCGTACATGGCTGGTTTTTGATTGTTTTTCGAAAATGGTTAATTGAGCACTTCGAGCACGTGGGTTAATTAGTAGTTCTTCTTTGCTTGGAGTAACTTTTGTTATTTTTTTCATAACGATTGGCATATCGGGAACAGGAAGTCCACGAGGTATGTCAAAGCGGTTGTTAATCACTTTATGAAAATTTTTCACTATCTTATGTTCAAGTGAATGAAACGAAATGATAGCTAACCGGCCATTGTCTTGTAAAATCTCGTAAGCTTGTTTCAACACAGAATTCAAGGTGTTGATCTCATCGTTCACAGCAATCCGTAATGCTAAGAATGAACGAGTGGCGGGGTGCTTTTTACGTTCTCTACGTACACAGGTGCTGATCAGATCAGCTAGTTCAAGTGTTGTTTCGAGACCATTTTTATCTAATGAGTTTTTAATATGCGAAGCGATTTTTCTGGAATGCCTTTCGCCAGCATAATTCCAGAGTGCATCAGCTATTTGTTCCTCGGTATGTTCAATTAACCATTGACGTGCACTTATGCCAGCCTGAGGGTTCATGCGCATATCTAAAGGACCATCTTTTTGAAAAGAAAAACCACGCTGAGGATCATCCAGTTGAGGGGAAGACACCCCAGCGTCTAAAAGAACACCGCTAACGGTGCTGGCTACACGGTGGCTTTTTGCCACTTCTTCTAATTGTTCAAAGTTGCATTGATGAAAGTGAAATCGTTCATCAGACAGAGATTGCTTTTTTGCGGTTTTTGCCGCTTCAGGATCTTGATCAAGTGCAATCAATTTTCCCTTACTATTGAGCATTTTTAATATTGCCTTGGAGTGTCCGCCTCGACCATAAGTTACGTCTATATAACACCCGTCTGGCTTAATGTCTAAGTGTGTAATGACTTCAGATACCATGATGGGACAATGCTCGCTCATTCATAACTTCAAGTTTGATAATACTTCAGGCAGGACAATATTCGCATCCAATGGCGCCAGTTCATCAGTTCCTGGGGCACATAACTCGAAGCTATTTCCCATGCTTTTCATTTCCAATTCATTTGTAATATCTGCGTATTGAAGCAGAGGCGAAGGAACATGAATACGACCCGTGGCATCAATTTTTGTTTCAGTGGCATAGCCTATGGTTCGACGCTTTATTTTGCGGACGATAGGATCGCCACTGGGAAGATCAATGAGCCCAGGTAATATTTCTTTTTGCCAATATGTAAAGGGGTACAAGAGCAATATTCTTTCAAAAATGTCTGCCGTTATCAACAATTTGGATCCTGACTCTTCTATCAAAATTTCTCGATAACGGATAGGTACAGAAAAACGCCCTTTATTGTCGAGTTTTATTGAGGTTGGTCCGGGAAAATAATTCATTGCACATTGATTTTACCACAAATTCCCACAAATCAATACAAAATTGATATTTTATGGATATGGATATGTATTTACAGTGTAAAAAATAAAATTTAAATTCTATTTTTTTGTATAACCTATTGAATTTTATTTATATTATTGAGTTTATATCAAGGTGGTAAATTGTGGAATTATCTTTTGAAAAAGCAAATTAATATTTATTGTTAGGTTGTGGCTTTTGTAGGTTAAAAACCAGCTACAATCTCGACGCTTGTTTAATTTTTTCAAAAACTTTTTTAATATATGACTTGGAATAACACCACTTTTTTATTAAGCACACCGACGTTGGATAATGTTTGTGCCGATGAAGGAAGTGAAATTGCTTTTGCTGGACGCTCTAATGCTGGCAAGTCCAGTTTGCTCAATGCCTTGTGTAATCGAAAGGTATTAGCGTTAACATCTAGGACGCCTGGTCGTACAAGGCACTTGGTGTTTTTTGAATGCGATTTAAAGAAACAACATCGATTTGTTGATTTACCAGGGTATGGATTTGCTAAGGCTTCAAAAAATGAGAGAAAGTTATGGGGAAAACTAATTGGGGATTATTTTGATCAACGAAAATCGCTTCGTGGGATTGTGTTAATTTCTGATGTTCGCCAACCTTTGAAAGAAACTGATTTTTTGTTGCTTTCTTATATGGAGAAATTACATCTCCCAGTACATATATATTTTTCCAAGTTGGATAAGATAAGTAAAAATGAGTTATTTAAGCAGAAAAAGCTTATTGAAGAGAGATTGCAAGGTCAGCCTATGTGTACCTTTTCATTTGGTTCTTCGGTTAAGCGATTAGGGTTGGAGGATGTTACTGCTTGGATAAACTTGTATTTGCGGTAATTTTTGGGAATGAATAAGTTATTGTTGTTGGGTTATATTGACCTATTACGTCTGAATAAGCCAGTTGGTATTTATCTGCTGTTATGGCCAACGGCATGGGCATTGCTCGTTGCGGCACAAGGTAGTGCTGATTGGACTATTAATATTATCTTTATTATCGGTGTCGTTGTGATGCGTTCTGCGGGTTGTGTAATTAATGATTATGCAGACAGGCATATTGATCACAAAGTAAATCGAACTAAAACACGCCCCCTTGTTGATGGAAGATTAACAGAAGGTCATGCTCTGATTGCTTTTTTCATTTTGACCTTACTGGCTCTATTGTTAGTGTTGCAGTTAAACTTAAATACAATTTTGCTTGCATTTGGTGGACTACTGTTGACTCTGATCTATCCTTTTACTAAACGTTGGTTTTGGTATCCACAATTCTTTCTTGGTTTGGCTTTTAGTTGGGCTATTCCTATGGCATTTATGGCGTACCAACAAGAATTGCCATGGGCGTGTTGGGCGTTGTACTTTTTGAATTTACTGTGGGTGGTAGCCTACGATACTATATATGCTTTAGGCGATTTAGAAGAAGACATTGTTGCGGGTATTAAATCGACAGCCCGATTATTTGGCACCTTTGCGCATTATGCTGTCATAACGTTGTTGGTTTTTTTTCTACTAGGGTTTGCTGTATTTGCATGGCAGCAAAACGTCAATTCTTTATTTATCCCTTTTTGGATTTTCGCTTGGGTTTTGTTTGCACACCAAATAAGGCTTATGTTGTGTCGAACGCCTGAGAAATATTTACAAGCGTTTAAGGACAGTCATTGGATGGGTCTAAGCCTTTTAATAGGCTTGTTGGTTTCAACACAGTAAGCCCTTAATATAGCAAGAGTGCTATTCATGCTATGATGCACGTAATCTTATAAGAGTGTGCTAAGCAAACGTGGACCTATTTTGGTTGTTTAAGTAGCCAATCCACTAATCGAAATAATTGAGCGTTTCCACCAGCTTGATTAACTGAAGTCAAGTATTTCCCATTTACCAAAATATTTGGGACGCCAGATATTTGAGATTGTGTACTTAATTTTCTTGCTTTTTCAACGAGATTGCTGACAGTGAATCCTTTGTATATGTCTTCGAATTTTTTTTGGGAAATGCCAGCTGTTGCAAATAATCTAATTAAATCTTCTGATGATTTCAATCCCTTGCCTTTATGGATTTCGTTAAATATTTTATCGTGAAGCTGCTGCTCTACATTTAAGGTTTTGGCAGTATAGTAAAGTCTTGCAGACCAATCCCAACGCTTATTTGCGAAAGTAGCCGGTATAGGGTAGAAAGCAACGTTAGAAGGTTTTTTTCTTAACCAAATTTTTATGTAAGGCTCGAGCTTGAAACAGTGAGGACAGCCATAATAAAAGAACTCAACAACTTCTGGACTTTTGCCATCACCTACATAGAGTGGTTTGTCAAGAATTTCAAAGTGTTCATATTCTTCCCAAGGTTCGGCTATAGCAATATTAAATATTGTGAGAGCGGTACTAAGAATAATGAGTTTTAAAACATTTTGTAACATCTAAAGTTCTCCGTAAGAATGTAATCCTGATAAAAACATATTTACTCCTATAAAAGCAAATAAAGTAACGAATAATCCAACAATAGCCCACCAAGCCATAAGCGCTCCACGCATGCCCTTGCTAAGGTGCAAATGAAGCCATGCGGCATAATTTAACCACACAATCAGTGCCCAGGTTTCTTTAGGGTCCCAAGACCAATACCCTCCCCACGCTTCGGCTGCCCACATTGCGCCCAATACCGTAGCGATGGTAAAAAATGCAAATCCTAAAGCAATCGACTTATACATTAAATCATGCATAAGATGTAACGATGGTAAGCGCTGCAACCACTGAGACTGCGGGTTATTTCTTTCCATGCGATCTACGATTAACCAAGCAACAGCAACCATAGCCGAAATAGCAAAGCAACCATAGCCAATGAAATTCGCAGGGACGTGAATTTTCATCCAATAAGAGTTTAGAGCAGGGACTAAAGGTTGAATGATATGTGCTTCACGCTCAAAAGTGTACCATAGCAAGAATGCAACGGCAGATGCAATAATTAGAGAAACAAAAAAACCTAAACGGTAGGTGTTATATTTACGCTGGTAGTGTAGATATATAAGAGCCGTAATCAAACAGAAAAGAATAAATACTTCATATAAACTGCTTACTGGGATATGACCGATTTGCACATCAATCAAATAGGATTCGTGCCAACGTACCAGTAAACCATTCATCCCCATAGCGGTTGCACACCAAAGCATTGCAGTTGCTGTTTGGTCGGCAAATCGAGAATCCTTTAATAACCCAATTAGGTATGTGAAGCAACCGATAACATACAAAACACTCATCCACATTACTGAAGACTGGCTAGCTAGAAAGTATTTTAGAAAAAACGATTCAGTTGCAAGATCCAACTTTCCGTCATATAAATTAATACTAATAAGGGCTATAGCACCAACGGATATTACAAAATTCCGCAATGATTTTTCTTTATGGCCAATATATCCAATAATTAAGGTAGTTCCTATGAATATGCCTACTTCATAGGTGTCCATTTGATTGTAATATTGCATTAATCCCAAAAAAAATGCGATAGACAGGATGCTAAACCATAGTAGGCTTTGCCACATTTCTAAAAAATTGGGAAATTTAGTGAGAATTTTATTGTTCATTTTTTGTTTTTAAACCAAGTGCGTATAATATCAAATTCTTGCTGTTTTTCCAAGCGATTTTTTATGCCTTCTATAGCAAATATTGAATAATCAGGCTTTAATATCATCCAAAAACGAGCGCGGCGGACATAAAATAAAATGAAAACCCCTAAAATTAGCATGATGCATCCAATGTATACGATGGGTTTTCCAGGAGCTCTCGTCATTTGTAACCCTGAGGATTGAATCTGTTTAAAGGACTTAAGTTGTAGAAAAACAGGATCAGGGTAATAAGATAGTACTGAAATTGCAAAAATAGCATCGTCAAAAAATAAAGAGTCTTCTTCGCTTAACTCGAGGGCGAATATATTTTCATGCTCTTGTAATGTTTGAATAAAAATGCTACTAAGAGATAGTTTTAATAAGTCTAATACGGTAGTTTCTATTTGTTGGCGCCTCGTTTGATCTGGGAGTGCGTCGAGATAACTTTGGATGCCTGTAAATCCGCTGCGGGCAAAAACCTGCACTAAATTCATTACAAACTGTTGTTGTTTCCTTAATTCGGGGTCAGTGACGCTTTCGTCAATGAAATGTGTTCTCAAATAGTTGTCGTTTCGAAGTCGGTGCAAAAAATGCATAAACCGATTCGGAGAGTACTTTTTGTCTGCTGGGATGTATAAGTATTGAAAAGGATCACTTAGCTGTTGTCGTACACCGCTAAGGAAAAACCGTCGCCCTTCGCGCTCAATGGGTAGCATGAAGTTTTCATACTCTCTTGCTTGTCCGTCCGGACTTCTCAACTTAAAGCGAAAACTTGGTCCATTGTTATGCGTTTTATTTCCATCGATACCCCCTTGGATATTCAATAATCGAAAATCATCCATTTCTAAAGTTAATCGGGTGCCGTCGAGTGGTTCCTCTTCATGCACAGCTATTTTTAAGGAACCTGTGGCTTCAGTAACTAAGCTCCAAATTTTAAGATCTATCAATGAACCCCCATCGCCAAAGCTGGATTGATATATTGCAATGCCATCAACAATTAATGGTTCGTTTACTCCGATAGTTGCTGTCGAACGTAGTTGCTTTTTAAGGTCATACACTTCCAATTTGCTTTTAAAAGCTTTGGGTTGACCTGTTGGATAGTATTCAACATTAAAGTCTTTGACTTTAATATGAAAGGGCAATTTTTGGACAAAATAGCCATCTTTCCAAGGCAGGAAAAGTACGTTAGCAGAACGCCCTTCTGGAATATCAACGCTACCTCGAAATGCCATGTTGTCACTATTAATCCAAGCAGAGTCAGCAATTTCATCGAGTGGTAGATTGCGAGTCTCGGCGACTAATTGACCAGTTAATGCTTTCCATTTTGTAGGGATAGCACTATCGTATATAGCTCCAAGGCAAATAACTACAACACCCAAATGAGTAAGAAAGTAACCAATGCGGTTGTAGCGTCCTTTGACGGCGCTCAAATATTGGATGTTGTCGCCTTGCTTTAGGCGTGTTTTGTAGCCGCTCTTCGTTAGCTTTTTAGTATAGAAATCAACGCTTTGTTGCATTCCAAAACTTTCATTGTGCCAGCGCATCGTGCGCAATTGATCAATTGATCGGTTTTGATTGGAAATACGCATTTCACGAAGAAATGTAAAACTATTGCGTTTGATGCACAGTGTTGTGGATAAAATCAAAAAGGCAAGAACGGTAAAAAACCACCATGCACTGTACACATCGTAAAGACCCAATAGTTTGTAAACTTCAAACCAAAAGGGACCAAACTTTAATGAATAGTCTGACCATGGTTCATTCTGTTTAATGAAAGTACCAATAGTTGACGCCACTGCAAGCATTACTAGCAATGTTATAGCTAAATCCATGGAACCTATAAAGGCGGATAAGCGTTGTTTCATTGAATGGAAGGAAATGTGATTCATATGCTTTTTAATACATTATCAAGTGTTTAGGTCGTTCACTAAGTCATTTCGAATTAGCTCATTTACGAAGCAGTGAGGATTTTTTTGCAAATAGTGTGCAATAAAAATCACATGCTCTGCTTGGGGAAACAAATGGTTTTTATTTGTCAATTTAGTGGGAATTAGTCATTCGTAGCGCTGATCTGTCAGTGTATTTAAGAATGCAACCAGTGCATCTATTTGAGTATCCGTTAAATTTCTCATGCCTAATCGCGTGTTGTCTACTGAAGCGGGAAATTCTGGGTTACCCCAAGGCTGTCCTGTTTCTGGATTATTTGGAATTCGATTGCGAGCAGCAGTGCCAGCATTCACATAAAATTGTATTACTGTACGCAAGCTTACAAACACACCGTTGTGCATGAACGGAGCAGTCACAGCTACATTTCGTAATGAAGGTGTTTTGAATCGTCCATCCAGATTCACATTGTTTAAAGTAGCGCCAACGCCTCTATCGGAAATGGCAGCAGGGTTAGCATTAGTTAGGGTGCTGTTGGTGGGTAAGCCAATATTGCGGTAGTTAAAGTTGGAGAAAGCTTGTTGTGGCGTGTTGGCATTGCTTTGCTCTGCAATATGACAACGTCTACAGCTGGTGGCATTTCCAAAAAATAAATTTCTTCCTTCTATCTCTTGCGCTGTAAGGGTTGCAGCTCCAGTTAAAGAGCGATCAAACTTAGAATCAAATGTGGAAAATTGCGTACTTTGACGCTCAAAATCCGCTATGACGGATGTTACTGCATTTAATGCTGTTAGTGTGCTGTCTAGGACAGTACTACCAAAATGTTCCCTAAGGTTGTTTACATAAATACTGTTTTCGTTGATTCGCGCAACAATCTCTTGCACATTAGGTAATTGCAATTCCACACTATTTGTAAAAGGCCCTGCTGCTTGGGCTTCTAAAGTGGCTGAACGACCATCCCAAAATTGTCCACCTTGAGGGTTATTGCCATTATTACTGAAAGCTGGAATTAGGTTTGCGTAATTTATGGATGGACTGTTTCGTGTGCCTAAAGCTACACCATCTTGACCTATTGACACGGCTTTACCGATCACAGAATCGGTTCGAGTGTCAGAAAAAGCATGGTTTGCATCGTGACAAGTAGCGCATGACTGCGTGCGATCGCGTGAGAAATTCACATCATTGAAAATCATTTCTCCTAAAACTGCACGAGATAGGATTAGGCTTGAGGAGGAGTTAACCGTAACATTGATAGTGTCAGTGCTGGTTATATTTCCATCGCTAACAACGAGCTGTATGTTGTAAGAACCAGATATATTTGGAGTAAACGAGGTATTTAGTGAAGTTGCATTATTCAGATTTACTACGCTTCCAGTAGGAGTGGAAATGAATGCCCAAGAATAAGTAAGTGTATCGCCATCAGGATCAGTGCTTAATGAGGCTGACAAAGTGATGGTTGCGCCCACGGTGGAACTTTGATCAAGACCTGCATTTGCAACAGGGGATTGGTTGCCGGTAGAAGTATTAGGCTGTTCGTTGCCTGTGTTGTTACCACAACCTGTTAAAAATATACAAATAAGTGTTGCTAAACTAAAATGACGCATCCTATGTATTTTACCCGATTAATTTTTGCCAAATCATTTACCAAGGCAATAAAATGAATAATCCAGTTGTAACTGCTGAGTGTATAGTCTTATTCTCATAGGCATGTTTTGCTTATGAAAAGATCAGGTACTATGCATAATGAAGGGTGTCACAAGATTAAAGTTAGCAAAACTACCGTTGACTTTATGTAATTTACTTGACATTTCAAGGTTTTTGGGTTATCTTCTATAGGTTTAGGTTCGGCATGATTAGAGTACGTTGCATGCTGTTTAACAAAAATAAATTAAAAATAAGAAAAAATGTAGCCTATGTCTAAAAATAATCTACAAGATGAGTTTTTGAATGCTTTGCGGGTGGAAAAAATACTGGTGTCTGTTTATTTGGTAAATGGTATAAAATTGCAAGGGAGAGTGGCTCGTTTTGACGCTTTTGTTATTTCCCTTGAAAACAATATTGTGCAACTCATCTATAAGCACGCTATTTCATCAATTGTGCCTTCTCGAAACCCATCAATCTCAACGCCAAAAGCATCTTCGTAAAAAAAGAACTGAACGATTACCTATTTAATTAAGTGAGTAATAATGAAATTTTCGGGCGCATCACAGCACCCGAGGAATTTGAAAAGGCTGTTATTGTTCATGTTGAATTTTCAAACAAACTCCAAGACGCCTCGCTTGAAGAACTCCAAGAATTAAGCTACAGCGCAGGTGCGCGTAGTGTTCATGTGGCGAAGTTTAACAATACGGCCATAGAAGCTAAATACTTTGTTGGTAGTGGCCAATTAGAGCAAATTAATCAAGCAGCTAAAAGTGCAGAGGCAGACGTTGTAATATTCAATCATAATCTATCGCCCTCTCAAGAAAGAAATATAAGTAAACAACTCAATCGTAAGGTGATTGATCGAGTAAGGTTAATTCTCGATATATTTGCTTTAAGAGCAAGAACATATGAAGGGAAGTTGCAGGTTGAATTGGCACAGCTCAAGCATATGTCTACTCGATTGACTGGAGGGTGGACGCATTTAGAAAGACAAAAAGGTGGGATAGGCTTGCGCGGGCCAGGGGAAACACAACTTGAAAGTGACCGGCGTATAATTCAACAAAGGATGAAGTCGATTCGTCAACGCCTGCTCAAAGTACGTAAGCAGCGGAGTCTTGGACGCAACGCAAGAACGCGAAATGACTTGCCGACAATAGTAATGGTAGGGTATACGAACGCAGGGAAATCTACGTTGTTTAATCAATTGACATCTGCTGGAGTTTATCAAGCAGATCAGCTCTTTGCAACGCTTGATACCACGTTAAGACGCATACAAATTGCGGGCATTGGAGCATGTGTTTTGGCTGATACAGTTGGATTTATTCGTCACCTGCCACACGAATTAGTAGATGCATTCAGAGCGACACTTGAGGAAGTAACCGAAGCGGATCTTTTGCTGCATGTTATCGATTCAAGCGATGAGCAATACGATGAAAAAATGAGCGCGGTTAATGTGCTTTTAGAAAGTATAGATGCTGATAAAATACCTGTTGTTGAAGTTTTTAACAAAAGTGATTTAATACAAAGTCGACCCGAAAGTAATCAAAAATGTGATATATACCAACAAGTATATGTTTCAGCATTGGAGTCTTCGGGTATGAATGAGTTGTTAAAATGTATAGGGAATGTACTGAGGGGAGAACGATGCAGGGTTCTAATTGATTTGCATGGAGATTATGGCAAATTGCGTTCACAACTGTACTCTTTTGGAGAAGTGATCTCGGAATCATGCTTAGACGACGGTGCGGTGCAGATGGAAATGCGCATTAGTCATCAAGAAAAAAACCGATTAAAGCAGTTTTCACCCGCAGTGATGACGTTTAAAGAGATGGAAAATTAAGATTAATTCGTACAAGGATCTATCATGAATGAATTTATAGATAAAGACCCTCTGGGCACGAAAGAATGGCAAGAAGCATTTGAAGCAGTTCTTGAGTTTGAAGGGACAGAAAAAGGACACCACTTATTGCAGAAGTTGATTGATCAGGCTCGAATGAAAGGGCTTGATCTGCCATACAGTGCCACCACAGATTATTTAAATACTATTCCTGTGTCACAGCAGGCTTATGCACCCTCAGGGATGGATATTGAACGTAAGCTTCGTTCAATCGTTCGTTGGAATGCAGTCGCTATGGTGGTGAAAACGAATCGAAAATATTCGGAATTAGGTGGGCATCTTGCCAGTTACTCTTCCAGCGCTACACTCTATGAAGTGGGCTTCAACCATTTCTACAAAGGACACGATCGAAAGAATTCCGATGGCGGTGATATGGTCTTTTTTCAAGGGCACTCGTCTCCAGGGATATACTCTAGAGCGTATCTTGAAAGTCGTCTGAGTGAAGAAGATATCACTAATTTTCGCCAAGAAGTAGATGGCAAAGGTGTGTCGTCGTATCCTCATCCATGGTTGATGCCCGGATTTTGGGAATTTCCTACAGTTTCGATGGGACTTGGTCCAATCATGGCTATCTATCAAGCTCGATTTATGAAATACATGGAGGATAGAGGTTTAATAAGAGAAGAACAGCGCAACGTTTGGGCATACCTTGGTGATGGAGAAATGGATGAACCCGAGTCTTTGGGTGCTATTCAATTAGCGTCAAGAGAAAGCCTTGGAAATTTGATTTTTGTTATCAACTGTAACTTACAACGTTTGGACGGTCCTGTCCGTGGTAACGGGAAAATAATTCAAGAACTTGAAGGCAATTTTCGCGGTGCAGGATGGAATGTTATAAAAGTTATCTGGGGTTCAGATTGGGATGCTTTACTTGAGCGCGATAAAAGTGGCATGTTGGTGAAACGCATGATGGAAGTGGTTGATGGAGATTATCAAACTTATAAAGCAAAAGGAGGGGCTTACATACGGGAACATTTTTTCGGCAAGTACCCTGAAACTTTGGACTTAGTTAAGGATTTATCAGACGATGATATATATCGTTTAAACAGAGGAGGGCATGATCCTCGCAAAATATATGCAGCCTACAAACGCGCCGTAGAAACAACGGATCAGCCAACTGTTATTCTGGCTAAAACTATTAAAGGGTACGGGATGAAGGGATCGGCTGAGGGCGCAAATACTGCGCATCAGACTAAGAAACTTGATGAAGGTGCTTTGCGAATATTCCGAGATCGCTTCAGTATTCCTATATCCAATGAAATGCTCAACGAACTACCATTCTATAAGCCATCAGAAAACTCTGAAGAAATGAAGTATCTGCATGAGCGGCGCAAAGAGCTTGGTGGCGTCTTACCCAATCGCAGGATACTTAAAGAAAAAATAGATATGCCTGCTTTTTCTGTATTCAAGTCGCTCTGTGAAGATACGGGCGAGCGTGAAATGTCTACTACCATGGTCTTTGTTCGATTTTTATCCATCGCTTTGCGTGATAAAAATATAAAGGATCGTCTCGTTCCTATTGTGCCAGATGAAGCGCGTACTTTTGGTATGGAAGGATTATTTAGACAGCTTGGAATCTATGCTCCAGAGGGTCAAAAGTATACCCCTGAAGATTCTGACCAAATGATGTGGTACAAAGAAGCGGCAAATGGACAAATATTGGAAGAGGGAATTAATGAAGCAGGGGCAATGTGTTCATGGATTGCCGCAGCCACCTCGTATGTAAATCATGCCAAAGTTATGATTCCTTTCTACATTTACTACTCAATGTTCGGGTATCAGCGAGTGGGCGATTTAGTTTGGGCTGCTGGAGATATGCAGGCTAAAGGTTTCTTAATGGGAGGTACGGCTGGAAGGACAACGCTCGCAGGCGAAGGTTTACAGCATCAAGATGGACATCACATGCTAATGTTTGGCAATGTGCCAAACTGTAGGAGTTATGATCCTACGTTCTCCTATGAATTAGTTGTTATTATGCAAGATGGGTTGGAGCGGATGTATACGCGGCATGAAAATTGCTTTTATTACTTAGCTGTAATGAATGAAAACTATTCACATCCTGCTATGCCTAAAGATTGTGCCGAAGGGATTATTAAAGGAATGTATTCATTCAAAAAAGGAGCAAAAAGTGCAAAGCGCGTTCAACTTATAGGGTCGGGTACTATATTTCGTGAAGCAATTGCTGCTGCAGAACTGTTGAAAAAGGATTTTGCTGTTGAATCAGATTTGTGGAGCGCACCAAGTTTTAATGAACTTCGTAAAGATGGATACGAATGTGAGCGTATTAATCGTTTGCACCCTGATAAGAAGCCTTTGGTGCCTTATGTGACGCAATGTTTTTCTGGTAGTGAAGGACCGGTTATTGCTGCAACGGATTACGTTCGTCAATATGCTGACCAAATTCGCTCATGGATTCCAAACTCCTATACCGTATTGGGCACAGATGGCTACGGACGCTCAGATACGAGGAAAAAACTACGTCATTTCTTTGAAGTTGATCGCTATTGGATTGTGGTTGCGGCTCTAAAGGCATTGATGGATGAAGGCAGAGTGGATGCTAAAGTAGTGAAGAGCGCGATTAAAAAGTACAAAATTGATAGTGATAAGCCTAACCCATTGAACGTTTGAGGACAAAGTAATGGCAATTCAAGAAATTAAAATTCCAGATATAGGTGACTTCAATGATGTGGAAATTATTGAAGTTTTAATTCAAGTAGGGGATTCAGTCAATAAAGACGATTCTTTAATAACATTAGAGAGCGATAAAGCCAGCATGGAAATTCCATCGCCTGTTAGCGGTGTTATCAAGGAAATGACCGTTAAGCTTGGAGATCGTGTTTCTAAAGGCACATTGATAGCACAGATTGAAGCGAGTGAAGAGAGTGCTGCTGCTTCCTCTAAAGAAAGCGTGCCTGAAATGTCTGCGGAAGGAGAAGACCCAAAAGCGGATGTTGCTAAGGAAGCGCCTCAGTTGCAGAGTGCAGAGCAAAATAATTCAGCGCCTTTATTAACAACAACCAATGCGGTTGAAGTTGAAACGGGTACGCATTCAAATGCAGTTGTCCCTGACAATAGACCGGCGACTTCAGCCCTATATCACGCCAGTCCTAAAGTTCGTCGTCTTGCTTCATCATTAGGCGTGGATTTGGCCAATCCCAAAGGAACTGGTCCGAACGGACGCATCAAAGAACAAGATGTGCGCGATTATGTGAAATCTGCTTTGAGTGGGCAGAGTCAATCAGGGATGGGCATTCCGACTATTCCTGAAATAGATTTTTCCCAATTTGGAGAAATTGAGGAAGTACAACTATCGCGTATTAAAAAACTATCAGGGAAACACTTAAAATCTTGCTGGCTAAACGTACCACACGTAACCCAATGCGTTGATGCTGATATTACTGATTTAGAAGCATTTAGACAAACAATGAAAGTAACAGCCGAAAAAGCTGGTGTGCGTTTGACACCTTTAGCTATTATTATTAAGGCAGTCGCGGCGGCATTAAAAGAAAATCCTATTCTCAATGCCTCTCTCAAAGGGGACAATCTTATTATGAAAAAATACTTTCATATAGGTATTGCGGTGGATACGCCTAATGGATTGGTTGTGCCAGTTATCCGAAATGTAGACAGCAAAGGAGTGCTTGAGTTAGCTGGTGAAATGGCTGATGTTAGCGTAAGAGCCCGTGATGGGAAACTTACTCCTACTGATTTGAGCGGAGCAGGGTTTTCTGTTTCCAGTTTAGGAGGTATTGGAGGAAGTTACTTTACGCCTATTGTCAATGCCCCTGAAGTTGGTATTCTTGGAGTAGGTCGTTCTTCAATGCAGCCCGTTTGGGATGGTGCCTCTTTTCAACCACGACTTATGTTGCCATTGTCTATTTCCTATGACCATCGCGTGGTTGACGGTGCACAAGGAGCACGATTTGCCGTATCGATGAGCAAGTATTTGAGCGATATACGCACTCTCGTTTTATAAGCATTAGAAATTGAAATCAATTGAGGTGAATTAGTGAGCATTGATAAGATATATATTCCAGATATCGGTGACTTTAGCGAAGTTGAAATTATTGAAGTTTTGATCGCTGAAGGAGACAAAGTTGAAGAAGGACAGTCACTTATCACATTAGAAAGTGATAAAGCCAGTATGGAAATCCCGACACCAAAGGAAGGGGTTGTTAAAAGTTTAAAGGTAAAACTTGGTGATAAAGTGTCGAAAGATAGTTTGATTTTGGAATTAGAAACTGCCGATGTTGAAAGTAAAGGGGGTGAGGGTGCGGATTTAAAAGATTCTTCTACTGCTAAACAAGAAACTAATCAGACAGCTGAAGTCGATACTGAAAGTAATTTAGAACGTGCGGATAAATCCGATAATGTTTACGATGTTGCTGTATTGGGAAGCGGACCTGGTGGTTATACGGCTGCTTTTCGTGCGGCGGATCTTGGATTAAAAGTTGCTTTGATTGAGCGTTTTCCTATCATTGGTGGAGTGTGCTTGAATGTCGGCTGTATACCTTCTAAAGCGTTGTTACATATGGCACAAGTGGTGTGTGAAGCCAAAGAAATGTCTGAGAATGGTGTTGACTTTGGAAAACCAAAGTTGAGTTTTGATCAAATGCGAGGCTTTAAAAATAAAGTAATCAATAAACTTACCGGTGGTTTACAAGCGCTTGCAAAGCAACGTAAAGTTGATGTTATCGAGGGTTATGGCAAGTTCATAGATGCTCATACCATTGTTGTTGAGGGAGAGAAAAATAAAGAAATTCATTTTAAAAATGCAATTGTGGCAGCTGGTTCACGAGTACAAAAAATGGACGTTTATCCGTGGCAGGATGAACGCATTATGGATTCCACAGATGCGCTTGAGTTAGAGAAATTCCCCAAAAAACTATTAGTTGTTGGAGCAGGCATTATTGGTTTAGAGATGGCAACAGTTTATGAGTCGTTTGGCAGTGAAGTAACAGTGACAGTGCGCTCTCAAAATATATTCAGTGGAGCTGCTGATAAAGACATTGTTAACCCTTTACTCAAACGCATGAAAAAGCGCATTGATCTTCAGTTTGGCACAGTGGTAAAAGCAGTTGATGCCACAGGTAAGCGTCTTAAAGTGACGCTAGAAGATGACAAAGGTGAGCGCAGCGAAACATTTGATAAGATATTAGTGGCGACTGGACGTATAGCAAATGGGTTGGTTATTGATTCAGAAAAGGCTGGAGTGGTAGTTAATGAGAATGGTGTTATTCCAGTTGATCATCAAATGAGGACTAATGTTGCTCATATTTTTGCTATAGGCGATATTGTTCCTGGTCCTATGTTAGCGCATAAAGCAACTCACGAAGGGAAAGTAGCTGCTGAAGTTATAGCTGGTCTTAAATCTGGATTCAATGCAATGACTATACCGTCAGTAGCATATACTAATCCTGAAGTAGCTTGGATGGGTAAGACAGAAACAGAATGCAAAAAAGAAGGAATTGAATACACCAAGGGTGCGTTTCCTTGGGCTGCCAGTGGGCGCAGTTTGAGTATTAATAATACAGATGGATTGACGAAGCTACTGTTCGATAAAAAAACAGGTCGTCTGCTTGGAGCAGGCATAGTTGGCCCTAATGCGGGAGAGCTAATTGCTGAGGCGGTGGTGTCGATGGAAATGGGTGCAACTGCAGAGGATATTGGGCTTAGCATTCATCCACATCCCACACTTTCTGAAACGCTTTGCTTTGCTGCTGAAATGGCTGAAGGGACTATTACAGATTTGATGCCTCCTAGAAAACGTTGATTTAATATGAAAAGATGAGGACTGTATTGACTATTTGGTTGTTTTTTTAATAGTCGGTGTTTTTTAGTTTAATACTTCACATTTAGTATCAATAAGGGGAATGTCTTTGCTTCGCATTACAAGCATATTAGTAATACCTATATATGAGTGTTGAGGTAGCAACAGTAACCTCATTACCAATCATTCGAAATGAGATAGATAGATGTCAACGTCATTTGATCCCATCCACACACCGTTAATAGCAAGAGGTTTTAATCTAGTTGAAGCCAGCGCAGGCAGTGGTAAAACTTTCTCTATTGCGTTTATTGCAATGCGTTTGATCGTTGAAAAAGCAGTTCCTTTAGAAAAAATTCTAATAACTACGTTTACACGATTGGCGGCGGCAGAAATGACAGAGCGTATTTTTAGTATGCTGAAAAAAGCCGATGCATTGTATTTAAAGGCAACACCCCCTGAAGGAGATGATCTTGTTGAACAGTGGGTGGCAAATCACTGGAATGATGAATTTCGTTTTCGGATTACAAGTGGTCTTACTCAATTTAACAAGTTGGCAATTCAAACAAATGACAGCTTGTTTCAAAAATTAACAAATCAACAAGCACTTGAGTTGAACGCCCCAATCGAAGCGGGTGAACAGATTGATGAAAGGACAATATTTTATCGACAGCTACGTACTTTTTGGTTAGAAGCATTATCGGATTGTTCAAAGACATTAAAACCACGATTTTTAAACCGTTTTCCATTACCTGAAAATCTGAATAGGTTTGTTAAGGTTGAGCATCTACGAGGCGTAAAAATTCCATCAGTGGCTCTAAAAAAGGAATTAACAAAATTTACAGACGCTATTGATGCAGTTGAAAGCTTAGCACAGACTAAGATGGCACAGTTTATTAATATTTTTGATGATGCTTTAAAAGATGGTTGTATTAAAAAGCCTTCTATAGGTGGTGTGCATTGGTCTTTGGGGCTTTTAAAAGAATCACCTGTTGATGCAATACTAAGTTTAGAAAACGATTTGGAAAATTATTTTATGAGTAAAGTTCCTGTCAAATGCAAAGATGGAATTTGCAGTAAGCTACAAACGTTTGAGCCATTATTTTATGCTTGCAATAAGTTAGTTGCCCAAGAGGGGAAATATTTTCAAGCATTTTTATATCATGCACAAACGTTAGTCAACCAAAGGACATTGGCAGAAATTGAAGCGCATTCCGGTTGGAGTTATGACGGTATTTTGTACCAATTAGAAGCGAGTGTTTTAAAGGGGTCCGTGCACGGGACTTTCGATGCAGTATTGGTTGATGAATTTCAAGATACCAATCATGCGCAGTGGAACGTATTGTGTTCTTTGCTTTCTGATACAGGATTTGGATATTTAATTGGCGATCCCAAACAAGCAATCTATCGTTTTCGAAAAGCCGATTTAAATACGTATTTTAGTGCTGCTCAAGTGTGCAAGAATCAATATACGCTTGATTTTAACTGGCGTTCAACGCCTATTTTAGTGAATGCAGTTAATTGTCTGTTTAATAGAGAAAATGTTTTTCTTGAAGAAAAAATGTATTTTTCACCAGCACAGACCGCATTAGCAGAAGCTGATAACAGCGTCGCTCAATTCGTCACACTGGATAGTGCAGACGAAACAGATACAGCTCAAGCTTGTGTGAATAAGATACATGATGTTATCAAAGATGGATTTTCCCCCAATCAGATTATGGTATTAGTGAATACTAATGCACAGGCGGAAATGATTGAACACTTATTGTTAGATGATGGTGTGCCGGCAACCATTAGAAAGATGAGTAAGGACACGAATTTTTTGGTTAATTGTGTCAAATATTTCGTAGAAGCATTGAAAAAACCTCAAGATGAGGCATTACAAAAACGGTATTTGCTGGCATTTTTAAATTTAGATATAAATACAGCGTTGAATCACCCAAATATTTCTGAGACATTACAATCGCTTAGAGATAAGTGGTTTTATATTGGTCCGCTTGGGATTTTAAAACACATCGTCCTAAATAGCAAAATACGGAGTAATTGGCAGGAAGTCGGTCAAAAATCTGCTTTTTCTGGTTTGCTACTTGTGATGGAAAAGCTGCAGGAATTCTGGTCGGAATATCCTTCCTTTAAGTATGTCGATGCCATTGTTGAGGAATGGGAATATGCTATTGAGAAAGAAAGCATAGTATTAACCGAATTGCCGAATGCTGTTCGGATACTAACCACATTTACGTCTAAAGGCTTGGAGTCTGAAGTTGTGCTTTGTCCGTTCATTCTTACAAAAGAGAGCATATACAAGAACGATCACTTGAATTTGTTGAAAGAAGGGGGATTTCAATTAGTTTATGGGAGTGATTATGAAGATTGTCAAATTCAAAAAGAAGCCCACTTTGAAGCAGAACTTCGGCGGTTCTTGTACGTGGCGCTTACGCGTGCCTCGAAACAACTTTTTGTATTCACAAACAAAAAGTTGTGCGTACTAAGAAGAATGTTGTACTCCCCTGTTAAATCAAATAAGCCAGCAGAACAAAAAAAAGAATTATTCACTAAACTTCAATTAGATGCAGAGCAGCTTGGTTGGACGGTATCCGAAGGGGATTACCTTAGCAAAAAGTCTAAACAGGAAGATGAAAATCAGGAAGTCAGAGTCGATACACTATCGAGAAGAAGAGCTTTGATTGGTATAAGCAGTTTCTCAAGGCTTTTAAAACAGAAAAGTGTCATTGAAATGGTGGAAGATCGCTTGGGTGAAGTAGAGGAATCTCATACAGATTATACTGAAATAAAACTCACCCCAGGTGCGGCTAGCGGAGAAGCGGTGCATCAATGTTTGCAAAAATTATTAGAAAATAAATCCCTGCAGAAAGAAGTTTCACAAACCCAATCCCTTCATCCATTTTGGGCGGATCAACTGAAAGCACAAGGGTTATCGGATGAGGCGAGCGAAGAATTATACGTGTGCGTGATGGCAGCATTGAATAATAAAATTGAACCTCTTGGAAACAAAACATTGGGACACTTCGAAACATCGGCTATTCAATGTGAAATGAAATTTAATATGCATTTAAAGCACAGCCTTGAAGTGGCAATGTTGAATGACTTGCTAAAAAAGCATGCGCATTTGAAAAAACAATGGATGCTTAGTGAAATGCCTAAACAGGTAATCCCTTCAGGTATGTTCACAGGGTTTATCGATCTAACGCTGTGCAATGATGAACGTTATTGGATTATTGACTATAAGAGTAACTACTTAGAAAATTACTCACCTGCTAATATTCAGCAAGCGATGGAAAAGCATGGTTACGGTTGGCAAGCAAGTTTTTATATGCTCGCTCTGCATCGATATTTATCGAGGTTGCTACCCAACTACTCATTGTATGATCAGTTGGGTGGTGCACTTTATTTGTTTGTACGAGGCATGGTAGATCCAAGTAGTACGCAAAATGGGATTTGTCAATTAGGACCATCGCTTGAATGGATTGAAATTCTTGATGAGATCATAGAGTAATGCTTTTTGAAATTATTGATAAATCGATAGAAACTCAACAAATTCCTAAATTGGCGGGTGTCTACCAATTTTTAGATGAAAATAAAAAAACGCTTTACGTCGGAAAAGCTCGGCAACTACGCAATCGAGTACAGTCCTATTTTAGGACGCAATCTCAACCCATCAAAACATTAGCACTGATGCGTGCCGCACGCTCAATACAGATCACAGTGACGCATAATGAAGATGAAGCGCTTATTCTCGAAAATAATTTGATAAAAGAGCATCACCCACGATACAACATTTTATTTCGTGATGATAAATCGTATCCGTACATTTTTTTATCAAGTCATCCTTTTCCAAAACTGGGTTTTTATCGAGGATCACAAAAGGAAAAAGGTGAGTATTTTGGACCTTTCCCAAACACTGGCGCAGTGCATAAAAGTTTGCGTTTGATTCAAAAAATATTCCCGATTAGACAGTGCGAAGATAGTGTTTTTTCTAACCGTACTCGTGCATGTTTACAGTATCAAATAAAAAGGTGCAGTGGTCCTTGCGTTGGTCATATTAGTGCAGAAGAATATAATCAGGATGTGATGCATACCAGTGCATTTTTTCGAGGTGAAGAGCAAAATATAACCACTCACCTTCAAGAGCAGATGCGCCAAGCCAGCGAAATGCTTGAGTTTGAAAAAGCAGCGAGACTACGTGATCAAATTATCACTTTACGCCAGGTGCAGGACACGCAATCCGTTGAAGGAGCAAACACAAAAGTAAACCTCGATGTGGTGGTATTGGTGCAACAATCAGCACTGAGCATGGTGTACCTATCTTTTGTTAGACATGGAAAGTATTTAGGAGGGAAGCACATCGTTGCAAAGCATAGTGAGTTCTCGAATGAGTCAGAAATTCTTGCTCAATTTCTAATGCAACATTACAACGATAAGCCAGCACCTCAAGAAATAATTACCTCGCATCTAGTAAAAAATAAAAACGCAATAGAATCAGTGCTAAGTAGGCAAGGATCAACACGCATAAAATCGCAAGTGCGCTCTGATAGAGCTCGATGGTTAAAACTTGCGCAAGACAATGCTGAACTTTCGATGAAACAAATGCTTCAAGAACAACAAGGGAGTGATGATAGATTAGACAAATTAACGTCAATCTTAAAAATGCCAGAGCGACCAAAACGCATTGAGTGTTTTGATGTTAGTCATACTCAAGGTGATTTCACACGTGCTTCTTGTGTTGTTTTTGAAAACGCTCGTCCACATACTGCAGATTACCGTCAATTTAAAATTGAAGGTCTGCAAAAAGGAGATGATTACGCTGCCATGAAGCAGGTTTTAGAACGACGTTATGCGCGTCTGTTGAAAGAAGATGCTGTTATGCCTGATTTAATCGTGATCGATGGTGGTAAAGGACAAGTAAATATTGCAAAAAGCGTTATGGAAGAATTTGGATTACAAAACATATTATTATTGGGTATTTCCAAAGGAAAAGCCAGAAAATCGGGGGATGAAAAGTTTGTACTTGCGTGGTCTAATGAAGAATTAGACATTGAACCGTTCTCACCAGCCTTTCATTTATTGCAACACATCCGCGACGAAGCACATCGTTTTGCTATTACTGGGCATCGTAAAAAGAGGCAGCAAGCAATGAAGGACTCTAAGCTGGAGCAAATTCCAGGAGTTGGTGCAAAAACAAGACAGAAAATTGTTGCCCACTTTGGAGGTGTAAAGGCGGTTGAGAATTCATCAGTCAGTGAATTAAAGAAAGTATCAGGAATCAGCAAAAATATCGCACAAAAGATTTATGACTTCTTTCATTAAAATTCATTGGCGTTTTAATGACGCGCAAGCAAGTTCAAATTATTCTTTATCTTCTGAAGTTTCGCTAGGATTGTCAAGACGCTTTCTCAATGCCTTTTCAACTTCATCAAGGCGATCCTTACAGGTAGCATAAGCCTTCGTGGCTTGTTCAACCATAGGGATTAACTCATCCACATCCACCATCTCATCACTTTGCAATTTATTGGCAATGTTCTCAAGTATCTGATAGTTTTCTTTATAGGATTGCTTTTCACTCATGTGGCAATATTATATGCGACTCCTTCCGACTTATAAATAATTCGAGTCAACTTAATTAAGATATTACAAGCAAGTTGTATTGAAAGTTCTGAAGGGCTGTATCGTTTGGCTTGATGAGTGCAGAGGTTATTTTTCGGTCAAAACAAGAATGTCTTGTTTAAAATGTATCGTGCTTGCTGATTGTTGCTAAAAACGGAGTTGTTGATTGTTGTATTGGGTAAAATATAGATGTATAAAATTTCATTTTTCAATTATTTTTTAGTGTTTAAGAAACAAGATACTAGTTGTTAATTAGAATTCATTAGATGATGATTTTATAAGGTTACTTATTTAACTGAAATTGCCTCACACTACAACCTTACGCTTGTAATTTTGTTTGATAATGTCTCATGTCGAGAGGATAACGCAATTTACTAATCAATGTCGATGGAAAAATCAATGAATATAGATATGAACAATAAAAGCCATTCAATATGTGTTTTGGGGTTGGGTTATGTGGGACTGCCATTGGCTGTTAGCTTTGCTGAAGCAGGTTATACGGTCTATGGACTTGATGTAAATGAAAAAAGGCTTGCTGAATTAAAGAATAACATTGATAGAACAGAAGAAATAACTTCGGTAAGACTTGAAAAAGTTAGTCAAAAAATACACTATGTTGGCGCAATTAAGGCGGGTGCATGCAGAATATATATAGTGACTGTTCCAACTCCAGTAGATATCAATAACGAACCCAATCTACAACCTCTAGAAAAAGCATCCAAGATGATTGGAGAAACTTTAAGGCGAGGAGATTTGGTTATTTATGAGTCCACAGTATACCCAGGTGTCACTGAAGACTTTTGTGTGCCAATATTAGAGAAAGAATCAAATTTGACTTTTAATGAAGATTTTTTTATTGGTTATTCGCCAGAAAGAATGAACCCCGGAGACAAGGAACGCTCGCTTGAGAAAATTACAAAGGTAACGTCAGGATCAACGCCTGAAACGGCTCAAATAGTTGATGATTTGTACCGAAAAATTATCAAAGCGGGTACTGTGAAAGCTTCGAGCATCAAAGTAGCAGAAACGGCTAAAGTAATTGAAAACACGCAACGGGATGTCAATATCGCGTTGATGAATGAATTGGCAATGATATGCCATCAAATGAACGTCGATGTAAGTGAAGTCATTGACGCAGCCGCAAGTAAGTGGAATTTCATGAAGTTTACGCCTGGTCTGGTAGGTGGGCATTGTATCGGTGTGGATCCTTACTATTTAACTTTCAAAGCTCAAAATCTTGGCTATCAACCTAACCTTATCTTAGCGGCACGCCAAATTAATAGCCGCATGGGGAAATACATAGCTGAGAAAACCATTCAAGAAATGATAAAAGCAGGACATGCTATAAAGGGGAGTAAATGCTTGATTATGGGTTTGACATTTAAAGAAAATTGTCCTGACTTACGTAATTCTCGGGTATTTGACATAATCCAAACGATGCAGGAATATGGCGTGGATGTGGTCGCATATGACCCTTGGGTTGATTTTACCGAAGAGCAGTTGAATCTAAACTACACACAAGATCCTCTTCAAGAGAAACAAAAATATCATAGCGTCATCGTTGCAGTTGGGCATGATGTTTTCAAAGGTTACTCCGATAAGGATTATGAAAAAATCAGTTTACAAAATCCAATAGTAATAGATGTAAAAAATATCGTTGCCAATCCGACATGGCGACTTTAGTCTATGCGTTTCTCTAACGCAAGTGTGCTGAAAAAAATATGCTATTTAAGAACTATAGGGCTTGCCGTTAAGTTGGTTTAAATGGATTTGACGGTATCAACTTTAGACTAAAGATATTATAAATTCTTTTTTTCTATCATTATCTTCATAAATTAGGCTTTATCATAGAGTATTCTTTTATGAAGTTAGTGCTTGTTCCACGTGTCAAGATACTGTTTGGCTACTTTAATGTGACCATGAACATTTTCTGCAAATAAACGGCTTTGGTATCCCATTTCTTGAATTTCTGATCTTTTTTCAAGTAACTTTTCGACTTCTTTTACTATACTTGCTGCATTGGGTTGAAGATTAATCACTGGAGAAGAGTTGATTTTAAGACTTTGAAAAGCCTCTGGTTCCGCACCTCCCATAACAATTTTTCCCATTGCGAGAGCATATACCCCGTTCATACCCGTTGAGTAACCATACATTTGATCGACCACCACATTGGTTTTTTTCATAATTTCAAGGTATTCTTTTAACGGTAATTGCCCGTCAGTAATGAGTTCTAAATCGTTAGGATATTTTTTCTTAAGAGCCGCAAAGGCTTCTTCAACATGGCGCGTTCCTTTAGATCCATAGCGATTCAGACCGTGAAAGATGGTTATTTTTTTTCCACATATATTATCGGTATATTCAATTTTTTCAATATTAATGGGAAAAGGAATTGTCTCTAATCTTTTAGGACAATTGAGGTAGCTTACTTCATACTCATATACAGTAGGAATGATACCGTTAGACTTTTCAAGCAATCTCTTATTAAATGAAAATGCAGCAGGGCTGTTCATGTAATAGTAAGGGGATTTATTGTCGTATTTTAAAAAATCTTCAATGTGACAGTACCGCACCATTTTTCTTCCATATTTCCAGTAATAAGCGTCGTCACCCGCTCCTAAAAGGAAAAATTTATTATTATTTTTAATGATGTTGTCATAGAAAAGACGATTCAAGGAAAAATAATGTCCGTAAATAACAAAAGGATTAATCAATTGAACGACATCAAAATTCTTCAATTTTGGAAGTGACAAAAAAGGTTTTAATTTTCTATCTAACACCCCCAAAAAAGAAGGGAAGGATGAGCCGAAACTAATATCTGTTGTAATCTTTTTATAGCCATCTGAAGTGCCTGCTATAACTGCATAATGACCTAAAGATTGCAGCCCTTCTTTTAAATTTTTATGAAGGGCGCTAAACTCGCCCAATAATAAAATCTTCATATAACGATTGCTGATATAAGTTTTAAGCTACAGCAAAAAATCATTAAATCCAATGCTTTCGAGTTACGAAGATCATTGTAATTAAGTACATGAAATAGTTTAATGCAAAAGCATAAGTTATTCCAATTAGTCCATGGCTGTTTATGAAAATAAATCCAAGCATAACGAAATTAATGCTAAAAATTATTTCTGTAACAATGAATACTTTTGCCATTGCCTTTGCTATCATCAAATAAGACAATAAAAACGCAGAAATTTTTATAACGTCACCTATGAGCTGCCATAAAAAAAGTTCTTTAATTGGTAGAAATTCTTCTGTGAATAAAAGTATTATAATGTAATCTTTCAGCATATAAATCATAATCGATAGAATGGCTACTAAGGGCAGTAAAATCTGGTAGCCTTTCAACAGCTCTTGTCGCAATTCTGCTTTATTTGTTATCTCAGATAGCCTTGGCAAGTAATAAATACTGATCGTAGAAACTATAACCAACAGATACATTGAAGAGATATGCCAGATGGCTTGCCAATATCCTGCTTGATTCCAATCCAAAGAACCGCCAATATGGTTGCGTAATAAAAGCTGAGAGATAGGGGCTGCAATCGCTGAAACTAGAGCCATTAAGGCAAATTTTGCTAGCTTCTTAGCCTCAGGTGAGTCAAACCTCTTGCGAAAATTCGATAACGTTATGATTGGATGTTTTCTAAGCATCCATAAGACTATCAAGAAAATAATTGATTGGTTGGTTGCTAATGCAAGTAAAGCGCCGTCCAAGCCGAACCAAACAATTAATGAAGTAGTGAATATTAGTCCATAGGCACTTTGAACGATGCTAATTTTGACCCAGGTTTTGACTTCTTTTAAACCATTGATTATTGCAAGTAAAAAACTGTTTATCGCAAATAAGACAACCGTGAATCCGAATACTACAAATATGTATTGATACTCTTCATTTTTCAAAAAACGAATGGAGGCTTCATTTGAAAAAGTAACTACCACTATCCCAACAAAAAAAGAAGCACTTAAAATAATTTTGCTGGCGGTGCTAAAAAGTAATGGAATATGGTCGCTTTCTTTACCATATTCAGCCGTGTATTTCGTCACCCCGCTGTTAATTGCACCTTGAGCCATCGTCATAACTAATTCCATGAAATTTTGAAATTGGCCGATAAGCGCAAGACCTGAGGGTCCGATATAAATTGAAATTGCCTTATTAATAGCCAAGCCAGTCACCATTTTGATCGCTGTTGCAATAAAGCTTAAAAAAGATGTTTTAACGAGTGTCACTTAAAATTCGTTGATGACTGTAATAACCTTTGATATCTCTTGGTCATTCATTACAGGGCTAATTGGTAAGCTTAGTATTTCTCTATGGATTTTTTCGGTTAAGGGGTAGCAAGTTGCATCAAGTAATGTCTCGTAGGCTTTTTGCTGATGCGGTGCTATAGGATAATGGATGAGTGTTTGAATGCCTTGGGATTCTAAATATAATTGCAATTTTTCGCGCTCTTTAACTCGAATAGGATACACGTGAAAAACGTGGTGTGAAAGATTTTCAATTTCTGATGTCGAAGCTTTAATAGGGACGATTATTTTAGGATTACTAATACCCTTTGTATATGCAATTGCAATTTTTTGGCGACGTTCTATTTCACCATTGAGGTACTTTAGCTTTACGCGTAAAAAAGCAGCTTGCATTTCATCTAACCGACTATTAGTTCCTTGATAAATATTTTCATATTTTTTGTGGCTGCCATAATTCCCTAATGCACGAATTATTTGTGCCAATTCGCTGTGATTGGTGGTTACTGCCCCAGCATCTCCAAGTGCACCTAAATTTTTACTGGGGAAGAAACTAAACCCCGATGCATCTCCCCAGTTTCCTGCTTTACATCCATCTATATTCGCGCCATGGGCTTGCGCAGAGTCCTCAATTACTAAAAGGTTATGCTCTTTTGCAATCGCTATAATACGAGGCATATCTGCGAGTTGTCCGTATAAATGAACGGCTAAAATGGCTTTTGTTTTAGAAGTGATTGCTTTTTCTAATAAAGTTGATGATAGGTTATAAGTTTGCTCGTCTGGTTCAACTAAAATTGGTTTTAGTCGGTTTTCGGTAATCGCCAAGATACTTGCAATATAGGTGTTTGCAGGAACAATGACTTCATCTTCTTCTTTAAGCACACCCAGTTCCTTATATGCTCGAAGAATTAAAGTGAGTGCATCCAGTCCATTAGCTACACCAACACAATGTTGCGTTTCACAAAAAGAGGCAAATTCTCTTTCAAATAATGCCAATTGCTGTCCTCGAATATACCAACCTGAGTCAATTACAGAAAGAGCCGCTTGTGCCAACTCGCTGCGGTACTGAGAATTAAGTGCTTTTAAATCTAAGTATGAAATCATTGTATTTTTATTTCATAAAAATCATGAACGTATGCTCGAGCACCAAAACCTTCTTTCTGACTAATTAAACCAGTATTTAAGTAACGTCCTTCTTGCTCGTTTGAAATGCCAAAATCAAAATAGTCTTTTTCTTTATACTCTTTTTTCAGAAGATGATCAAATAATAAATCTAATGCACCTAAATCACGTCCTTCAAGGCTACTAGCTATATATTGCGCATGTGCAACCTCATCGGTTTCATAGATAACAATACCCGCAAGTACTTTTCCACCATCTTGTGAGTGTGTAGTAAAACATTTTATGTTTTTTGGGAATTTTGATTTTAGAGTTTCTATTTCACAAAGACTGTGTACAGGTTTTATGCCATGTTGCTCCTGTAAAACGTCTATTAATAAAGTCCAAAAGCTTGTCAAATCATCACTTTGTTGGACGATTATTTTTTCTTTTAATGCTTTTTGAATTTTTCTTTTTCGTAGTTTTTTATACGTCAGAGGAACTGTTTGCTTAATCGTAGTGCTGACATCTCTCCTGAATAATACAGCATTTAATAGAAACAGAGCATACAAATCTTCTTGAGCAGGATAGCGTGTGTAAAAATCAGGCAATCTCTTATAGACAAATTTTTTAATGCCACCCTTTCTTAAGAATTCAATAAGGTTAAGAAAAATTTGATGTACTAAGTCCGTTGTCGTTTCATTTGAAACAACTAATCCACCAAAAGTTAATCCTTGGTGGCTATGCACCACATTGTCAGTTATATTTGCAGGCAAAATGGCAATTAATGTGTTTTTTTGGTCATAGAACATTAACGAAAAGTCTTCAAATCGGTCACTATGGTATTCGATATAATCACGATTGAACATAAAGTGACCGTTTCTTGCCTCCTGTACAAAAAAATTCCAGTCTTGAAAATTAATTTTTGAATATTTATGTATATTTATCATATTGTCAAACTAATTCCGCATATCCGAAACCTGTTTCACCATTATTATTCCCGTTATAAAACATAAATGTTTTACCATTAACCTCAATAATGGACGGGTAGCAAATCATTTCTGAATCCCAGCCAGTTTCTGATACATCAAATGGCTCTGAAAAATCTCTATCCCACGAATAGCCATCATCAGAAACTGCATAATTAATTCGATACATTTTGTCTTTATATCTGGTAGAAAAATACATGTGGTATTTTCCGTTCCTTTTAAAAACCCATGGTCTGGCCACAGCAAACTCGCCCATATCTTCTCTTGGTTCAAGGCAACAGATATTATTTTTCATATCCCAAGATAAACCATCTGTGGATTCCGCATAACCAATATGATAATCCATGAAATACTTGCCTTCAACTTTTATCCATTTGGTCGAATACCAGTGCCACATTTTATAAACGCCATTCTCAAAAATAACACAGGGAGCTCCTTGAGAAACAGCCCGTCCTTTGATTCTTGGCAAAATTGGAGCATCACCGTATCTTTGAAATTCCCCTAAATCTTTGCTAATGGCCAGTCCTGCAAACAACATATAAGGTGTTCGAAATGTTCTCTGAAATCCTACTGTGTAGAGATAATAAGAGTTTTTCATTTTAACTATGCAAGAAGGGACAACTCCACAGTCATCAAAAAGGCCTGCTTTTCCAATATCCAGAACAAACTTGTCATATTCAGACCTAATATGTTTTGGATTATTAGCATCCACATCAATGTATGAGATTCTTCCAAAATTATCATTATCAGTGGTGCCAAAAAAAATTCGGATTATCTGTTGTTGCTCAATAAAAATAGGTGTAGGTAAAATTGCATATTTTTGATTCCAAAACTTAGTCTTCGAAGGGGCATATATAAGTCCTTTTTTCTTCCATTTCATCATTTTTTAATCCTGAATAATTTATGGGTGTCAACTCTTGATAAGTCGGTCTGTTTTTCTTGGAAAAAGCTTTTTTCTTCAGTATTTTTTTGAATCAAAGCGTGTGCGCCTATAAAATTATCTTGGGCAATTTGGACTTGATCTTCTACTGTGCAATTTACGCCCAAAAAACATGATTTTCCTATGACACAAAAGCCTGAGATCACGCAATGGGAAGAAATGAAGCAGTGATCTTCAATGATACTGCGGTGACCTACATGGTTGCCGCTCCAGAGCACTACGTTATTCCTGATTTTAACAAAAGGTTGTATAGTATTGTCTTCAAGAATAAAGCAGTTTTCCCCTATTTCAACATTATTCCATATGAATGCTCGTGAGCTGATGTATGTTGCAAACGAATACCCGCTTTCCTTCAGCTGAAGATAAAGATGAGTTCTGTTGCGATTCAACTTGCCTGAGCTTATCGCAACAAATAAGATAAAATCTTTGGGAGGAAAATGCTTTTCTATTTCTTCAATTGGGACCACAGGAAGAGTAAGTAAAGAGTCCTCAATTATGTGGGAACGATTAACTGTGAAAGCAACGACCTCATAGTTGGAATCATGCGTAAAGTACTCATAGGCCAACAACGCGGTTTCTCCAGTGCCTACAATGATGAGTTTTTTATTTTTTCCCATTTAAACAATTCCTTTTATTTTTAAAAAATCTCGATAATTACGAACATAATCAGACTCATCATAATATTCGCTTGCCAAAGTAAGTAGAATACAGTTTTTTGATAAATCATGCATTTCATGCCATATTAAATCTTCAATCAATAAACCAGTGGCAGGGTCATTTAAAACAATTTCTTCTCTATGTGTGGCATCATCCAACACAATTCGACAGCTCCCTGAAATACAAATAATGACTTGTTTTGTTTTCTTGTGGGCATGAAATCCTCTTGGTAGATCAGGAGTTGTATTATAAATATAATAGATTCTTTTGATTTCAAAGGGAATGTTTTTTGAACTTTCTAATGCAATTAGAGACCCTCTGTCATCTCCTCTGTTATCAAAATAATATTTTTTCACTATGCTCATAAATTTTCTTTGATTAGGCTTTCTAAATACTTCCCATAACTACTTTTTGTTAAAGTGCTCGCTGTCTGTAGGACTTGCTTGTCCGTTATCCAGCCATTACGCCACGCAATTTCTTCTAAACAGGCTATTTTATAGCCTTGACGTTTTTCAATAGTTTCAACAAACATAGATGCTTCCAGCAAGGATTCATGAGTGCCAGTGTCTAGCCAAGCAAATCCTCGACCTAATATTTCTACATCCATGTTTCCTTTTGCCAAATACGCCTGATTAATGGAGGTAATCTCCAACTCTCCTCTGCTTGAGGGCTCCACTTGCTTTGCTAAACGAATAACTTCATTACCATAGAAATAGAGGCCTGTTATTGCAAAGTGCGATTTTGGAGAAGAAGGTTTCTCTTCAATCGAGAGGGCTTTTTTATTTTTATCAAATTCCACAATACCAAAATGCTTAGGTTCTTTAACTTGATAAGCAAATACGGTTGCTCTACTTGGCTTATTAGCTGCATTCTGCAATTTATCCGTGAACCCTTGTCCCCAGAAAACATTATCACCAAGTATCAAACACACACTATCTTGACCAATAAATTCTTCACCTATTATGAATGCTTGTGCTAGTCCATCGGGGCTTGGTTGTATGGCGTAGGATAGTTGAACACCAAACTCCGAACCGTTTCCCAGCACACTCTTAAAACTTTCCTGAGCTTCTGGTGTGGTGATAATTAGAATGTCACGAATACCTGCCAGCATCAGTACGGACAGAGGATAATATATCATGGGTTTGTCGTAAATGGGAACGAGTTGCTTAGATACTCCTTTGGTTATCGGATAGAGCCTTGAACCCGTCCCTCCTGCTAAAACGATGCCTTTCATTTTTAAGATGTCCTTCTTTTCTGTAACTGATTACGGATTGAAACTTGGTTACACCAATTGATGTTATCAAGATACCAGAGTATGGTTTTTTCGATGCCTGACTCAAATGTCTCTTGTGGTTGCCAACCCAATTCATTTTTAATCTTATTAGCATCTATAGCATAGCGCATGTCGTGTCCTGGACGATCCTTAACAAAAGTTATCTTTTGCATGTAAGAACCTTCTTTTGAGGGTTTTAGGGTATCCAGTTTAGCACAAATAGTTTCAACGACTTCTATGTTTCGTTTTTCATTATGCCCGCCGATATTATAATCCTCTCCAATTTTTCCACGATCCAATACTAACTTCAACGCATTTGCGTGGTCTTCAACATACAGCCAATCACGAATTTGATTTCCTTTTCCATATACAGGAAGACATTCACCTTTGAGAGCATTTAGTATGGTCAATGGAATAAGTTTTTCTGGGAATTGATACGGGCCATAATTATTAGAGCAATTTGTTATTATTATTGGCAGCCCATACGTACGATGCCATGCACGAACTAAGTGATCAGAGCTGGCTTTAGATGCAGAATATGGAGAACTGGGAGCATAGGGAGATTGTTCAGTAAATAGAGGAAGAAGTTTTCCTTTTTTTTGTTCGTAGTTGGGTTGATCGTCTGGATGAGGTAGATCACCATAAACTTCATCCGTTGAAACATGATGGAAACGAAAATTAGCTTGCTTATCACCTTCTAACTGATCCCAATATATCCGTGCTTGTTCTAATAGAGTATGTGTGCCGACAATATTAGTTTGGATGAAAACGCTGGAGTTATTTATTGAACGATCAACATGTGACTCTGCTGCCAAATGCATTATCAGGTTGGGTTGGTACTTTTTGAATACCCTTTGTAAAGCGTGTGCGTCACAAATATCTATTTGCTCAAAAGCATAACGAGCATTATTTTTTACGGATTCTATAGAATCTAAATGACCTGCATAAGTTAATTTATCAACGTTAACAACTGCATAGTTAGTGTCATGGATTAAATGTCGCACGAGAGCAGAACCTATAAATCCTGCGCCACCAGTTACTAATATAGTTGATTTTGGATTGCTACTATTCATTTCTTAATAGGCTCTTTTCAATAGACTCGAACCGTTTAACGGTGGTATTAGATGACAACTCTTGGAAAACACAAGTAGATCTAAAGGGAATAATAATTTTTGAACCACTCGACAAAGTTTTTAACACCTAACTCAACCGTGGTAGAAGGTTTGTAACCCGTTGCTTTTTCTAAAGCAGAGGTGTCTGCATAAGAATTAGGGACATCACCCGGTTGTAAGGGTAAGAGATTTTTTATAGCACGCTTTCCTACTTCATTTTCAATCGCTTCGATGTAGGCGATTAGATTTACGGGATTATTGTTCCCTATGTTGTACAGACGGAAAGGAGCATTGCTTGTTGATGGGTTAGGCGCATCGCTATTCCATTTAGGGTCTGAAGTTGCTACAAGGTCGCTGCTTCGTATGACGCCTTCTACAATATCATCAATGTATGTGAAATCACGTAAATGATGACCATTATTATGCACATTGATTGGTTTCCCTTCAAGGATGTTTTTGGTAAACAAGAATAACGCCATGTCTGGGCGTCCCCATGGGCCGTAAACGGTAAAGAAACGCAAACCTGTGCTGGGTAGCTTAAATAAGTTAGCATAGCTATGTGCCATCAGTTCATTGGATCTTTTGGTTGCCGCATACAGTTGTAGAGGGTGATTAACTCCATGTTGCTCACTAAAAGGCATTGTTGTATTCGCCCCATAAACACTGCTCGAACTAGCATAAGTCAAATGCTCAATATCAAAATGCCTGCAGGCTTCTAAAATATTAATGAATCCATTAATATTACTTTCAATATATGAGTGAGGATGCGTAATTGAATGCCTAACACCCGCTTGTGCCGCTAAATGAATGACGCGATCAAATTTTTGCTCTGAGAAAGATTTATTGACAAGTGCTTGATCGGCTAAATTCCCTTTTATGAATTCGTAGTGACCTTCTGAGATTTGTGCAAAACTTTCTAAGTCTTGCAAACGTGCTTCTTTGAGATTCACATCATAATAATCATTAACACTATCGAAACCAACAACTTCATCGCCTCTTTTTAAAAGCGTTTTAGCAACATGATAGCCGATAAAACCAGCGGTTCCAGTAACGAGAATTTTCATATGAGGGTATCCCTATCTATTTGTTTTTAGCTGAGTATGCGAAGAAACGAGTTAATGCACGTTGTCTATTTTTTAGCTAGTGTGCGCCTTTGTTTTCAGCTACACAATTGTAATAGTTCTCTATATCTATAATCAGTTTATTTTTATCGGCATGCTTTTTGACGAGATCAAGCGCATTACTTCCCATTTCGTATAATTTTTCTGGATTGCTCAACATTTTTATAGCTTTGTCGGCTAACATTTTTTCATCAGAAATAGAGAAAACATCTCCAGAAAATTCATGCTTCGCCCATTGAGGATTGTCGCCAAAATCGGTTGTTAAAATGGCTGTTCCGCATGCCATAGCTTCTAACATCGCATTACTTATACCGTCTGATTTTGCAGTGGAAACATATAACCATGCCGATGACATGAGTTCTGCTGTTTTTTGTTGAGAGACTTCACCCACAAAGGTGACGTTTTTTTCGACTTTTAAATCTATAACCATCTGTTCCAACATCATTCTTTGCGGTCCGTCACCGGCAATAATAAATTGCGCATTCTGGAATTTGGTTAATATAAAGGGAACGGCTTTTATTAAGGTTTCAACATCATAAATTGGTTCTAAACTTCGCACACTCAATAAAGTTGGTTGTTTCTGTGTAGCACGGCATGGGGAAAAAAGGTTTAAATCAATGCCTCTCAAAATGACGCGCACCTTGTTCATGTCGATTTTCATCTTCATTAATGGCTCTTTTAGATGCTCTGAAGTAATCAATATAGAGTGCGCTTTTTTCAAAGATTGTTGTGATAAAAGACGGAAAAGAAAATTTTTCCGAAATCGAAATAAATCACAACCCATTGGATTTACTATGATTGGAATACCTTTGCTAAAAAAGCATGCCACATGCGCATGATAACCTACCCAAAAAACATGAAGTAAGTCATATTTTTTAAGCGCAAGTGTTTTTTTTATTAGTCGAACGAATTTGATGTAATTGATTACCTGTCCAATCATCCCACTCCATTCCGCCTTTTCAAACAATCCTATTTGATGTGTCTCTTGTGGTAGATCTATATTACCTGCTCCTAATTGCAAGTAATCCACCTCCAATTTTTTTTTATCTAATCGGTGAACTAATCGGCTTATATGAATGCTGGGTGCTCCAATTATTAAAATTTTTTTCATTTTTTTACAGCTTCATTAGATCGTCGGTTGTACCATTTTTGGAACATGCTTAAAGTCCATATGTGTTCCCCCCAGCTTTGTCCACGCAAGTGCAGTTTCCACAACCTATTGACATTTTCGCCATCTAAATAAGGATTGTCCTGCATCTCCTTTACCAAAGTAGTTATTCTCTCTCTCAAGGGGCCACGCAACCATTCATCAACGGGAATGCCAAAGCCTTGTTTCTCTCTTTCTAGCAGATGGGAGGGAATGAATTTATGCGCCAATTTTCGAAAAATCCATTTTCCATTATTGTGTTTTAATTTAAGGTTTGAATCTATTTGCCATGCCAGTTCAACCATTCGTCGGTCAAGCAGAGGAATGCGTACTTCTAAGCTATGGTGCATTGCAGCTCTATCTACTTTAGTCAGAATGTCTCCGGGTAAATAACTTAGTTGATCATATAACAAAAAACGCTCTAACGTGTTGAGCGTTCCGTTTGTTTTATTGACACGACGTTCGGCAAAAGATTCTTCATACTGTGCGTTATTAGCTTTTACGATACTGTTTTTTAATGCAAAGTGTGAGAAATATTGTGAACGGATGGTGGTGAAATTCTTGATGGAATTGTCTGTACCCACTAGCTCTAAAATTTTAGCAAATTTGTTTATTTTTTTAGAATACAAATGTCGAGATAGAGGTTTAGACCATTTATGGATTCCTTTGATGTGAAAAGGAATGAACTGTAAAGATCGGATTGCAGTAGGGTATCTAGGATAGCCTGCAAAAAGCTCATCGCCTCCATCACCAGAGAGACTCACAGTAACCTGTTCACGCGCGCACTGAGATAGCAAAAGCGTTGGTAATTGTGAGGAGTCTGCAAACGGTTCGTCGTATACGGAATCGAGTGTATCAAACAAGCCAATGGCATCTTCAATACTGAGTATTCTCTCATGATGATCGGTTTTTAAATAATCAGCAACCTTACGAGCATGTTCTGCCTCATTGAATTCATCTTCTTTAAATCCAATAGAAAAAGTTTTCACTTGTGATTGCGATATTTTTTGCATGAAAGCAACAACTACCGATGAATCATATCCGCCAGATAGAAAAGATCCAATAGGTACATCAGAGATCATCTGTTCAGCAATGACTTCTTCGAGTGTTTTCTCTAAACGGATTAAAGCCGTATTTGCATCCGTTATGATGGCATTTTTACGCGTGAGGATTTTATCCAGTTCAGTCCAATAATAGCAAGGTTCGATGTTCTTTTTCTGTTTTAAATTTTCATACGTCCATTCGATAAAATGAGCAGGGGGCAGGTTCTTAATTCCGTTGTATATGGATTTATCAGTCGGAACATTGCAAAACTCTAAATATTCAGAGAGTGCCATTGTATCGATGCTTGCTTGCCAATTAGGGTGTACACATAATGCATCAAGTTCTGAAGCAAATAGCAAAGCGTTGCCTTGCCAACCGTAATACAACGGTTTTTCTCCCATACGATCGCGCGCCAAAATCAATTTTTTTTCTGATGTGTCCCATATAGCAAAAGCAAACATGCCAGAAACCAGTTCTAAGGATTTTCTAATGCCATAATATGCGATACATTCCACAAGAACTTCAACATCTGAGGTTGTTTTCCATTTAATAGATGTTTTTTCAGCAAGCTTTTTCTTCAGTGTTTTGAAATTATAAATCTCACCATTAAAGATAATGACCCAGCGACCACATTGAGAGAACATTGGTTGGTTAGAGCGACTTTCAGGGTCAATAACTGCCAAGCGACGATGACCGAAAGCCACACTATTGTCTAACCATGATCCGCCCGAATCGGGCCCGCGATGAACAAGAGCATCCATCATAGAATTGATGGTTTTACTCCTCAAGTTTGAATCAGTGTTCTCCTGAAAAAAACCTACTAACCCACACATTCTCTCCTCCCTTTATAAGTTGGGAAAAATCCAAATTTTGAGAGGAAGTACATCAATGCGTTATTTGAGTCAAATTAGTCAGATTTAAAATGTTTTTGAAAGGCTGGTCACAATGCTTTAATTGCTGCTTCTATCTGCCTTTACTTAAGGGCAATCAAACAAAAGATATTATAGCCATTAGTTGAATTATCCACTATAGCATAACAGTCGACATGCTTTTCTGATGAGCTACGTGTTATTATGAAATCCTGTTTTTCATATAATATTATGCTTTTTATAGCAGATTTAGCAAGCGATTTTAAAATTAATCGCTTTTATAAAGTCATTAAAGTATACTGTTTCTTTTTCAAAGAGTTAATGATGAGAGGTTAGATATGAAACTATTGAGGTTATTGAAAAGAATGCGTTATATTTTTTTGCTATCTTGCGTTTTTTCTATGATGGCACCTGCTGTACTAGCTAAGAAAGTATTGCTGAAAACGCCTGTAGTCTTTCCTACATCACTGCCAGCCTTGGGCTCGCCTATATTGGAAGTGGCTAGAAAATTAAATGCCATTTCAGGTGGTGATATAAAGATGAAGATTTATGAACCCAAGAAGCTCGTTGCGCCCTTCGAAATTCTTGATGCGGTGTCTAAAAACAAGATTAATTCAGGTTATTCTATTGCTGGATACTGGACGGGGAAAATCCCCGCTGCTCCATTGTTCTCAGCTGTTCCTTTTGGTCCAGAGGCAGGTGAGTATATGGCGTGGATGTATCATGGTGGTGGGCTTGAACTGTATCAAGAAATGTATGATACATATGGCTATAACGTAAAAGTAATTCCTTGCGCGATCATTCCACCAGAGACGTCTGGTTGGTTTGGCAAAGAAATCAACTCGACGAAGGATCTTGAGGGTCTAAAAATGCGCTTCTTTGGGTTGGGCGGTAAAGTAATGCAAAAATTAGGCGTGTCGACATCTTTATTGCCAGGGGCTGAAATTTTTCCAGCTTTGGAAAAAGGTGCCATTGATGCGACTGAGTTTTCTTTACCTGCTGTAGATAAAAGACTGGGTTTTCACAAATTGGTTAAACATAATTATTTTCCCGGCTGGCATCAGCAAACGACACTAGCAGAATTATTGATAAACAAAAGCGTATGGAAGTCAATGGACACACGTCAGCAAACTATAATTACTACAGTTTGTGAGGCAAGTTTAATGCGTTCCTATGCGGAAGGAGAAGCAGGACAGTTTGAAGCGATGCAAGAGAATGTGAATAAAAATGGTGTTACTTTGCATTATTGGTCGGATGAGATGCTTGATGCTTTCCGTGCAGCATGGAAAGATGTATTGAAAGAGCAAGTATCAAATGACAAATTCTTTGCGAAAGTCTGGGATAGTATGAGTTCTTTCCACGATGGGTACAGTGTCTGGCAAAAATACGGATTCTTACCTCGCAAAGCAAATTAATCGGAGTGTAATAGATAAAATACAGTGGGTAATATAACATTGCTCACTGCTCTTAAAGCGCATGAATAGCACATGAAAAGAGTAAGTGATTGGCTTGACCAATTGATAGTCAAAACGTGTCTGATTGGAGCGGTCTTAATCCCTGTATTGATGGGGGTCATTGTTTTGCAGGTCGTGTTGCGTTATGGTTTTTCATCGGGTATAGCCGCATTAGAAGAGTTGCAGTGGCATTTATATGGTGCTGCCATCATGATGGGTTTGTCTTACTCACATATAAAAAAATCGATGATACGCGTTGATTTGATTTATTCCAAATTAAGTATGCGTAAAAAAGCAATCATTGATGTGACGGGAACAATCGTATTGTTGATCCCATTTTTGTTTGTGGTGCTTGATCATTCAATTGAGTTTTTCCATGATTCTTGGCGACTTAATGAGCGATCTGATTCACCAGAAGGTCTTCCTTTTCGCTGGATTATTAAAGGTGTTATGCCCGTCAGTATTATGCTACTGATCTTGGCAAGCGTTTCCAGTGTATTGAGAGATTTCAGCTATCTGAGAAATAATGGAAATTAACGAAATTTTAGTGTTGCTTATATTTGTAAGCTTCATTATCTTACTTTTAACGGGATTTCCTGTAGCTTATATTCTGGGAGGATTATCTGTCATTTTCACCATATTAGGTTTTTTGTCTGATACCTATTTTGATACGCTAACAGGGCTGGACTACACGACGCTTGGTTTGGTGGTAAACCGCATCTATAAAATTATGGATAACTGGGTGCTGGTTGCTCTGCCGATGTTTATATTTATGGGATGCATGCTTGATACATCTGGTGTTGCTGAACGAATGATGCTGGCAACACAGAAGGTTTTTGGAAACTTAAGGGGCGGGCTAACTCTCACGGTAGTTTTCATTGGTATTATTTTGGCAGCTTCAACTGGAATTATTGGGGCATCTGTGGTGCTTTTGGGTCTACTTTCACTGCCCGCTATGCTCAAGCAAAAATGCAATCCTTCAGTTGCACTTGGAACGATTGCTAGCGCTGGAACGCTCGGTATACTACTTCCACCAAGCATTATGCTAGTCATAATGGGGGATCAATTAGCGCTGTCGGTAGGTGATTTATTTATGGGAGCAGTATTTCCGGGATTGTTGATAGGATCTTTATATATTATTTATCTCATATTTCTTGGAATTATTAAACCTGAATTGTTGCCCATTCCTAAATCGCAAGGGAAAGTCAATCTGGCGATTGTTTTAGAGTTCATACAATCAGCAATGCCTCCAATACTATTAATATTATTGGTTCTAGGGTCGATATTTGCTGGGATAGCAACCCCTACAGAAGCCAGTGGGCTTGGAGCGTTGGCGGCAACTTTGATGGCATTGGCGAATCGCAAACTGAATTGGAAGCAATTTAAAAAAGTCACATTCGATACTTTTAATACTACCGCCTATATATTTATGATTTTTATAGGAGCAACGTGCTTTGCTTTAGTGGTACGTGAATTGGGTGGCGATGAGTTGATTTCATCAGGATTAACCGCTTTACCTTTTGGCGACTATGGCATTATCATAGCAATATTGCTATTCGTTTTTCTTCTCGGTTTTTTACTTGATTGGATAGAAATTACTTTGATTTTTCTGCCGCTACTTGCACCAATTATTGCTGAGTTAAATATTCCTATAGATGGGTACGGGGTGGTTGATAATCCAGAGCTTATATGGATGGTTATGCTAATTGCAGTGACGCTACAAACTTCTTTTTTAACGCCTCCAGTGGGTTTTGCTATTTTTTACCTAAAAGGTGTTTGTCCGCCACAAATAGAACTTAAACAAATATACAAAGGCGTTATTCCTTTTGTTATCTTGCAAATTATTGGTTTGATTTTTGTGTTTTTATTTCCCCAGCTGGTGCTATATCTGCCCTCTGTTGCTTATCAATAATTTAATCCCATAATGTATTGTTGTGCACACTCTTATTGAGCAATGATACTGTTTGGTGGACTAAAAAGCCCCCTAAAGTACCATTGCTCGAGCATATACTCCAATTATGTCAGCTTGCTTAGCAAATTGTTCAAACGTGTGACGAACAAACCAGGCTCACTTAATTGTGCCCCTTCAGCCAGAAGAGCTTGATCCAACAACACATTGGCCCAGTCTTTAAAGGAGTCATCGCCAGTATGTTCAGACATATATTGCAACAAGTTATGTTCAGGGTTAATTTCTAAAATGGGTTTAATCTCACTCATTTCTTGTCCCATTTGCTTCAACATTTGTTGCATGTGATGACTCATTTCACCACTTTCAGAAATAACACATGCAGGATATTGTCGAAGCCGTTTTGAAATTTGAACTTTTTTAACTCTATCGTTTAAAGATTCGGAAATAGCATCCAACAATCCTTGGTGCGCTTCATTGGCAGCGTCATTTTCCTTGTCTCCATCTTCTCCTTCTTGATCCTCTTTCTTTTCACCGGGTAGCTGAAGATTAGCTTGATTTATAGAAACTAATGTTTTTCCTTCAAACTCGGTCAAATGAGAAGTGAGCCACTCATCAATTTTATCGCTCAATAAAAGGACATCAATATTACGTTCTTTAAAAATATCAAGGTGTGGACTTCCCTTGGCAGCCGACAAAGATTCAGCGCACAAGTAGTAGATTGTATCTTGTTCTTCAATCATGTTTTCAACGTACGATGCCAATGATAACTCAGAGTGTTGAACACTATCAAAACGCAGTATTTTGGCGATTTTTTGTTTGTTGTCAGCATCTTCTACAATGCCTTCTTTGAGTACCTTGCCAAATTCTGATATCAATTTTTTAAAGTCTTCTGGTTTGTTTTTTGCTAAGGATTCTATAGTATCAAGGACTTTTTTTACTATGCCTGCGCGGATGCGCTTGATGACACGATTGTCTTGCAGTATTTCACGAGAAACGTTTAGGGGTAAATCAGGACAGTCAACAATACCGCGAACAAAACGCAGATAGTTTGGCAAAAGATGCTCGGTGTCTTCCATGATAAATACGCGCTTAATATAGAGTTTCAAACCTTGGCGACGTTCGCGCTCATACAAATCAAACTGAGCATGTTTAGGGATAAAGAGCAATGAAGTATATTCGGTAGTTCCTTCAACATGGTTGTGTGTCCAGACGAGGGGGTCGTCCCAGTCGGTCGCAACCATTTTGTAAAAAGATTGATAGTCTTCTTCCTTTATTTTTTTAGGGTTTTGAGTCCATAATGCATCAGCCTTATTGACAGTTTCCAGTGTTTTTAAATCTTCTTCTTTTTCAGGCAAACGTACAGGGAAAGTAATGTGTTCTGAATAACGATGCACCAAATTTTTAAGCGTAGATAGTTCAAGAAATTCTTTGCAATCCTCTTTCAAAGTAAGAATAATAGAAGTACCTTTACTTGCTTGGTCAATGGTTTGGATGGTAAAGTTTCCATCGCCTTTTGAGATCCAACGTACGCCGTTTTCTTTGTCATCGCCTGCGCGTCTTGTGAGTAACTCAACCTTTTCTGCAACCATAAAAGCGGAATAGAATCCCACCCCAAATTGGCCGATCAAATTAGAACTTTTGGCATCTTCTATTTTGAGATTTTCTAAAAAAGTTTTCGTTCCTGAGTTGGCGATCGTTCCTATATTGGCAATTACTTCTTTTTCGTTCATGCCAATGCCATTATCAACAATCGTTAAAGTGTTATCCTCTTTGTTGGGAATAATTTCTATGCGCAAGTCGCTATCATTCTCATTTAAATCAGAATTTGATAGTGCTGAGAAGCGCAATTTATCTAAAGCATCTGATCCGTTTGATATTAATTCCCGTAGAAAAATTTCACGGTTGCTGTAGAGCGAATTTATCATCAAATTTAGTAATTGGCTGACTTCGGTTTTGAAAGTATGTTTCTTTGCTTTACCCATTATTGCTACTCCATCGGTTAATTCTTTTAATTGACTGTTAAAATGCTTAAGTATTATTTTTTAAACAGGACACAATTTTTGAATCCTATTTAACTTAGTCTTAATATAGGAACGATTTTTTTATCTTCAAGTCATAATGATGGTATTTCTACAACGAATTATTCCAAAACGCGCTTTAACCCGTTTAGTTGGCGCTATTGCAGTGAATCAGAATGTCTGGTTTAAAAACGCACTTATACGTATTGCTATGCGTTATTATCGAATTTCTTTGATTGAGGCTAAGATACAAGATATTAAAGAGTTTGATCATTTCAATGCGTTCTTTACCCGTGCTTTAAAACCAACAGCACGGCCTATAAATAATGAATCTAACTCTATCATTTCTCCAGCAGATGGGTTTATTAGCGAACAAGGGGATATTCAACAAGGGCAGTTATTGCAAGCAAAAGGGCGCAGTTATGAGTTGAGCGTTTTTTTAGGGAGAGATGTTGGACACTTTAAAAACGGCAGTTATTCAACGATCTATCTGTCACCAAGTGATTACCACCGAGTGCACATGCCTATTGACGGTGAGCTATTAGACGCGCGCTATATTCCTGGCACGCTTTTTGCTGTGAACCTTGCTACATGTCGAGGGATTGATAATCTTTTTGGTCGCAATGAACGTCTTGTAGCACGATTTAAGACTGATATAGGAGAAGTTTTTGTTGTTTTTGTTGCTGCCTTAATGGTTGCAGGTATAGAAACAGTATGGCATCAGAACAAAAAAAGTATAAAAGCGCATGATCAATTATTCATGCCAGAAAAGCCATTACGTTTTTCTAAAGGCGATGAAATAGGGCGTTTTTGTTTTGGATCAACCGTAGTTTTAATAGCTCCTGAAGGGAGCTTGCAATGGAGCAATTCCTCGGATACGCCTATTAGAATGGGTGAAAAACTTGCTACTGTTCAAATATAAATTCAAAGTCGATAGTTCGACTGACTTTTAGCAACAGTAATTGATCCGCCCCAGCAACGCCTTCTGTCTCGTTATATACGTACGAAATCGTCGCTATCGCTGCTCCAAATACGTCATAGTCATAGCCTATCCGTAAGTACTGATTGTCAGTATCAATTGTGGCATTAGTATCATTATATCCAACGTCCAATTTAAACATCAGCACCTTTGCGCCAAAGGAGATGTGGCGATATTCGGCAGTGTCATTGTTGCGTGCTCTTTCTTTTTGTCCCAAGTCAATGTTTAGATTGAAAAATGAAAAGCCGGTTTTTAGATTGAGCTCAACAGAGGGGTTATCAAATCTAGATGAAGTATAAGAAAAGTGTTGTCCACCTACAGCAAAGGACCAATCTTCAAAGCTTTTTTCATAGCCTAAAAAGAACCTTCTTTCTAACCCTATAGCTACACTCGACAGATATCCGCCTACATAAATTCCGGTGTCAGAGTCATAATTGCCTCCTGCTCTTACAGAGGGAGCCGATTGAATATTGTCACCTAAAGAACTACGAGAGAGACCTCTGAATTCATATAAACTATGCAACTCACCCGTTAAAGTAGACTTTGCTTGCATTTGTGTGGCAAAGCCCATCAATAAAAAAAACATTGAAACTCTAAAAAACATCATTATCTCCAAGTAAGAAAAGAAGTGGGGTTATTGTTTATTAATTCTTTAAACTGCTTTCTCGGTATGCTCACGCCACCAAGCAGCATCAAGTGCGGTGATTCAACTTGACCATCGACACAACTCCAATTATATCGTTGGGCTAAGTGCATGAGTGCTTGGAAAGCAACTTTTGACCCACCACTTTTTAGAGATACCATTGACTCACCAAAAAACATATTTCCAATGCCGATGCCGTAAATACCTCCGACCAAAGAGTCTTGCCATACTTCGATGCTATGCGCCCACCCTTTTATGTGTAGGTCTGTATAGATTTCGATGAATTTTTTTGAAATCCAACTGACATTATCTTGAATCAAGTGGTTTTGCGAGGGCGCACGAGTTGCGCAGTGATGAATGACGCTTTCAAAAGAAGCATTTACTTTAATCTGATATTCGCCTAAATTCTTCACGGCGCGTTTGATTGTTTGATTACTACTCCATTGTTCGGGGAAAAAAACAAGCCTTGGATCAGGGCTAAACCAATAGGTTAAGCCGTGTTGCTCATGCCATGGGAAAATCCCTTGTTGATATGCTGCAAGTGTACGAACAACTGTCATACTTTGACTAACAGCCACAAGACCTTCAGGATTTGCCTGCTCAATAGAAGGAAAAAGTTCTTCCGATAGATTGTTTGATAAGTACGGAATCAAAGAGCTTATTTATCAAGGTAACGTTCTGCATCAAGCGCTGCCATGCAGCCTGTGCCAGCTGAAGTTACCGCTTGTCGGTAAATATGGTCGCACACATCGCCTGCTGCAAAAATTCCTTCAATGCTTGTTTGTGTGGCGTTGCCAGATAAGCCACTATTGATTATTATGTAGCCATTCTTCATTGCTATTTTATTAATAAAAAGGTCGGTATTTGGTGTATGACCTATAGCAATAAATACCCCCATCAAATCAATAATAGTTTGGGTGTCATTAAGCATGTTTGTCAATTCAATTCCAGTAACACCAGAATCGTCTCCTAAAATTTCTTTAACTTGGTGGTTTAATATCAACTCAATACGACCTTCTTCTACTCTTTCCATTAAATGATTGATGAGTATTTTTTCTGCGCGAAATGTGTCACGACGATGAATGAGTGAAACCTTTGAGGCGATGTTTGACAGATACAAAGCTTCTTCTACAGCTGTATTGCCTCCCCCGACAACACAAACTGGTTGATTGCGAAAGAAGAAACCATCACAAGTAGCGCAAGCTGATACTCCTTTGCCTTTGAAGGCTTCTTCGGAATCAAGTCCAATGTATTTTGCAGAGGCACCTGTGGCGATAATCAGTGCATCACAGGTGTAGACTTTCCCGTCTCCTTTTAGCGTGAAAGGGCGCTGATCAAAATCGACCTCGTTAATATGATCAAAGATAACTTCAGTGCCAAAACGAGTAGCATGATTTAACATGCGCTCCATCAATTCAGGCCCTTGCACCCCTTGATCATCACCAGGCCAGTTGTCAACATCGGTTGTTGTGGTTAACTGTCCTCCTTGTTCGATGCCAGTTATGACTACTGGATTTAAGTTGGCTCGAGCAGCATATATAGCTGCAGTATAGCCGGCAGGACCTGATCCTATGATGATTAAACGATGGTGAATTGACATAATTAATATTTCAAATATAGTAGTAGACTATTTCTTTTATAACGGGTGTTATCGTAAGGAGTAGAATTATAGCCATTGTAGTGTTAAAAATTTTGTAATGAAGCGTGTTTTTTAACAATACACGAATGCTTTGTCCGAAAATGGTCCAAGCGAAAACAGCAGGAAAACTTGCCAAAAAGAAAGCGGAGGCTATTAGTAGCACATCGATTTTTGTGTCGCCTCCAGGCGACGAGAATATGGCTACTGCACTGCTAATCATTGTCCATCCCTTTCCATTCACCCATTGAAATAAAAAAGCTTGCCAAAAGCGCATTGGTGGTTTAAGTATTTGATTATTCTCTTTCGGGACTGTAGTAGCAATGCGCCAAGCTAAGTAAAGCAAAAAAAGTGTACCTAAAATCCGAATAATTTGATGTGCTTCAGGGTGATAAAGAAAAAGATTTCCCAATCCTAATCCAACGAATAGGAACATTGTTGGCATACCAACAATGATGCCAAATATATGAGGTAACGTTTTAACTAACCCATAATTAACACCGGATGACATGAGCAGCGTATTGTTTGGACCAGGAGTCATAGCTGCTGAAAATGCAAAAACTAACACATTAAAATACAAGTCAAAGTTCAAAACTTGTACTCATAAATTAGATGGGTTTTTGCATGAATATTTTTATACATATTGTTCTTATTGTGATGCAATTTTTGTGACGAATAGTTATTAAACGGCATTGGTAAAAAATACCGATTAAACAACAAAAAAAACGTCACTTAGAGCAAAATTATCGTATTCCATAATCAATTGATAGGAATGCGTTAATACGTAAGCATCGGACTTTTTCCTTAGAAATCGGGATTTAACCCAATTGGAAAATTTGATAGTTTTTCATAGCCGTTATCTGTGATGAGTATTTGTTCCTCGAGCTTGACCCCTTCACCACCTGATTTACGACCGATATAGCTCTCTACACAAAGTACCATGCCTGATTCTATAGTACCATCATAACCGTGTTCTTCCCACAAATCAGGGAAGGTAATGGAAGGGTATTCATCGCATAAACCCACGCCATGGACAAGTAATCCATACCGTCTAAACGTATTTGGACAAATAGTGTGGGCTTTATGGGAATACTCTTTAAAGCTCATCCCAGGTTGTAATATTTCGGTATTTTTGTTAATTTGTTCGAGTGCTCGATCGTATAAGTCTTGTTGCTCTTGGGTTGGAGTGGTTCTATCAACAAGCCAAGACCTTGAGATGTCAACGCAAATTCCATAAGATCCGATTAGATCTGTATCAAAGGAGAGCATTTCACCTTTTTGAATTGGACGACTTGAAGATTCTTGAAACCAAGGATTAGTGCGCGGACCACAAGCCAGAATGCGAGTTTCGATCCATTCGCCACCGCGCTTTATATTTTCCGCATGCAAAATAGACCACAGATGATTTTCTGACATGCCTGAAGACATTTGGTCATACATTATGCGCATACTGTTCTCACATGCATCTATTGCACAGCGCATCGCCTTAATTTCTTCTTCCGATTTAATGACACGAGCAAGCTCCATAATTTGTTCACCATTGTGTAATTCAATGCCAGCTGCTTCCAATAAATGCGTGCCTTCGGGATTAAGTTTATCCACCGCTAAACGGCGATTCCCAGCGCCGTATTGATTGACTAAGTCGATAATCTCAAGTGACCAACGTTTGGAAAAGCGTTCCGTTTCGCAGCCAGAAGAAAAATAAAACCAAGGTTTTGCAGTACGAATTTCATCAATAAAAGGGTTATGGCTACTAAGATGTTCGCAGTCGTGATAGTCAAAAATGATTGCTGGACCATCAGCTGTTATAAAACAATATCGAGCGGTGTTATGCGCTGTCCATAGTTGCATGTTGGTGGAGTCGGTGCTATAACGAACGTGCAGCGGGTCATACAATAATATGCCCATTAAATCGTGTTTGTGTAATTGTTCCCTTATTCTGTTGATTCGATACTCTTGTATCTTATTCATTTCAGGAAGCGGAAGTCCTTTTTTTTGCCATTCGTTTATTGCAAGAGAACCAGGACCCAACACATGCATGTTGAGGGCGCGATCATAATCGTAAGGTAACTTTGGTAATTGTCGATGCCCAATTTTGCTTAGATGGCGGTGTTCGTGCCTCATTTAGGCAAAAGAATGCAAACAATCTTGCAAATCAGATACCCGAGCATTTTCAATTTTTATTCCTTCGGATTGTAATAATTCTATTTTCTTCTTTTGACCGAGTGCATACTCGCCAACATCACCATTCTTTCGCACAACGCGGTGACAGGGTATTGTTATCAGTTTCTCGTTTTTTGCCATTGCGCTTCCAACAGCTCTATGAGCTGTTGAGTTAAGTGCTCTGGCAATTTCAGAATATGTTGTTACTTTTCCTTTCGGGATTTTTTTCAGCAAGTCGTAGCACCGCTGATCAAATTTAGCAGGCATAATTTCCCCCCTTAAAGTGGATTAGTCGGTTGATAACTATCGCAAAAATTGCGCACGAATTGAGCAAAAATTGCGCCCTCATTTGGTAGATTAACTGTATTCATTGCATCGGTATAAGTGGTTTCATTAAAACGATCTTTAATAATGGGAAGCAGTGTCTGGAAGTACTCATTCGAAAACTCGGGATGACCTTGAATAGTAAGGATGTGATTACTGATAGTAAGTACTTCGTTTGGACAAAGATCATCACCGCTAATTACTGTACTATTTGGAGGAGGAATAGTTACTTGATCTTGATGAATATGTACTATATTTAAAGCACTCTTTTCATCGCCTAACCAAGGTTGATTCTTATCTAATTCAATATTACGCACACCTAAAACCCAGCCATTTTTTGAACATTCAACTTTGCCGCCCAATGCTTTGGCAATGACTTGATGTCCAAAACAAAACCCCACCAGTAGTTTTTTTGTTGCGTGTGCTTTTTGAATAAAGCGCTCAAGTTCGCGAATCCACTCGAAATCATCGTATGCAGCATGAACACTACCCGTAATAAAGTACAGGTCAAATTCCTCGACGTGCTCAGGGAACTCATTTTCTGAAGTGCGAAATATTTTGAAATCCGCTTCAGGGAAAAACGGCTTGAAGAAAAGCAAATATTTAATGCCGTCGTTGGGGAAGTCAGGCTCTAACTCTTCGCGGTCTTTGTTGCAATTTAGTATGGCTATGGAACGTATGTGCATCAAATTGATTATAAAACGCAGTTAAAGAAATAGCAATAGTTGATATCATCGTACCCACATTAAAAAGATTGCCGCATTTTCGACTTGATAAGGAGCTGTTAACGTATCGTTAAAGTAGTATCAAATTGCTTGGATGGCTTTACCAACATAATCAGGTTTTGGTAGGTTATTTGCTTGCTGGTAAATCGTTTCAAGGCAATTGTAAATATGCTTCTTAAATACACAAGCCTTGCTTTGTTGCGTATCAACGTGCAATAGCATTTGTTCGGCAGTAGCAAGTTGATTGTTGTGAGAATACATCTCATGGCACAGCCATATTCGTTTATTGTCAATCCCCAGTAATTGTGTTGTCACATGCAATGAATCGCCAAGTTTACAATCTTTCAGGTGGCGTAAATGCGTTTCAACAGTATAGACAGAAAAGCCATTGTTTAAATAATCAGCATCAACACCTATCCGTTCAAGGAATGCATCGGTAGTGTATCCAAATACCTCTAAATATGAACTTTCAGTCATGTGCTGGTTGTAATCGATGTATGAAGGTTTGACAAAGCTTTTATACAATTGCAATGGGTATTCATCTGTATTAAGGTGCGGTTTTTCTTGGGTAGGTGGTTCTGTGTTCAAGAATTTTCCAGCGCCCCAATTATTCTTTTTGAGCACTTTGAGAAAGCCAATAATGTTTTCATCGCGAATTCGCTCAAGTTGTTCAATAGAGTACTCGCCAGATTGCATATCCGATTGTTCAACAATGGTTTCTATTAACGATTCATCAAGATTAGGAACATTCATCAACTTTGTCCATTCAAATCCAAGTGCAGGACCAAATTGAGCAAGGAAATGACGCATGCCAGCCGTACCTCCTGCAATTCGGTAAGTTTCGAACAAACCCATTTGAGCCCAACGCAACCCAAAGCCATAAGTAATGGCATTGTCAAGTTCCTCAGTTGTGGTGATACCATCTTTAATTAGCCATAAAGACTCGCGCCAAACAGCTTCAAGAAGGCGGTCAGCTATGTGTGCAGGAATTTCCTTGCGCAATAGTAGGGGATACATTTGGATTGATTTAAATAGTGAAATGGCTTGTTCAGTGAGTTCTTTATTGTTGACGGGTGAGGTAACTACCTCGACTAACGGTAATAAATATACGGGATTGAACGGATGCGCAACGATTACGCGTTCAGGGTTTTTTAGTTGATGTTGTAATTCCGAAGGCATAAACCCAGATGTTGAAGAACCAATGATTGCATTCTTAGGGGCTGATTCTTCTATTTGTTTATAAACTTTGGCTTTTATTTCAAGATTTTCAGGCACATTTTCTTGGATGTAGTGTGCATTTTGGACCGCTTTATCTAAAGTATCTACTATATATAGGCGCCCCTCTGGCTTATCCATCGAAAGAGATTTGTAAGCATGACGAGCGTTAAAACACATGCGATTGATGTTTTCTTCAGTGTTTTTTATCGGATCGTATAAATGGATATCGTAGCCATTGAGCAAAAAGCGCGTTGCCCAACCCGCTCCTATGACACCACCACCAATTATTGCTATATTATGTATACTCATATCTATAAACCCATGCAAAATGCATTATCAGAAAAATTATAGGAAGCGTCTTTGTGATAAAGACCCGATGTATTTTATCTTGTCCTAATTTATTGTGTGTGCGTTCAAAATAATTTTTTCTAGCTTAATGTTCCCTATTCAATCGGGGGGGTATAATGCCCGTTTTGAATGTACCCCAAAAATCCCACATAACGAATGAATTTTTTCCAACGTATTGCCAACAGGCATTTTGAATCAATTGGTGTTGAATTAACCAGTTTTAGTCATCAATTAACGGGCGCAGTTCATCACCACTTTGCGTGTGATGATGAAGAAAATGTCTTCATGGTTGCTTTTCGAACCGTTCCCGAAGACTCGAGTGGCGTTGCTCATATTTTGGAGCATACGGTGTTGTGTGGCAGTGCTCGTTACCCAGTGAGAGATCCATTTTTCTTAATGACGAGACGCTCTTTGAATACCTTTATGAACGCATTCACTGCGAGTGATTGGACTGCATATCCTTTTGCCACGTGCAATCGTATAGATTTTTTTAATCTGCTTGATGTGTACCTTGATGCGGCATTTTTTCCCAATATTGAAGCGTTAGATTTTGCTCAAGAGGGTTGGCGATACGATTTTGTTGATTCTGGAAATATCGACTCAGACCTTATGTACAAAGGGGTCGTTTTCAATGAAATGAAAGGAGCAATGAGTACACAATCACGTATTCTCTGGCATAAATTATGTGCGCACGTTTATCCCAATGTGACCTATCATCACAATAGTGGTGGTGATCCAGAAGACATCCCCAAACTGACGTGGGAACAATTAAAAGACTTTCATAAAAAGCATTACCATCCTTCAAACGCTATATTTCTTACTTATGGTAATTTGGATGCAGAAACGTTACAAAAGGAATTTGAAGAAAAGGTGCTTTCGCAATTTCAACGAACAGCTCCTGTGCCACTGGTTGCACTTGAAAAACCATTATCATCAGCATTATCTATTGAAGAAGAGTATGCATTGGATGAAGAAAAAATGGCAGCGCGAACGCACATTGTTGTCAGTTGGTTGTGGGGAGAGAGTTCTGATATAAAAAACGTATTGCGTGCACATTTGCTTAGTGGAGTATTATTTGATAATGGTGCAGCCCCGTTAAGAGAGGTTTTAGAGACGACAGAATTAGGCAAATCGCTCTCTCCAATTTGCGGGCTCGAAGATGAGCACAGACAAATGCAGTTTACACTTGGTCTCGAAGGAAGCGAAACACAGTATGCTGAAAAAGTAGAGCAGCTGATTCTGAATGCTCTAGAAGATATTGCTAACAATGGAGTTAACCAACACTTAGTCGAAGCCGTGTTGCATCAGCTGGAATTAGGTCAGCGGTCGATGGACTCAGGTGGTTATCCTTACGGACTAAGCCTCATAATGTCTGCTTTAACTGCAGCTATACATGGTGGTGACGTTGGAGATCGAGTAGATATTGACACCGCATTAAAGCATTTAAGGGAAGAATGTTCGAATCATGATTTTGTGCCTAATTTGATAAGAGAGTGGTTGTTAGAAAACACTCATCGAGTCACTTTAACTTTAAAACCAAATAACAAATTAAACGCACAGCAAGAGCAGGCTGAGAAGCAACGATTGCATGAAGCGCTTTTGGAAATGAGTGTAGAAGAAAAGAATAATATCGTTGAATTTAATTCTGTACTTGAAAAACATCAAATTGAAGAACAAGATAGCACATTGCTGCCCAAGGTTGGCATTGAGGATGTCAAAGAAAGGTTAGACGCGCCTGTAAAATACGCGCATGGCATTACACCTTTTGCATACACTTCCTACAAAGCAAGAACAAATGGCTTGATATATGCTAATGCTTGGTTTGATTTGCCAAAATTAGATGCTAATGAACTTTCTTTATTACCTCTACTCGCAGGAATGATCGGAGAATTGGGTTCTGGTGGGCGTAATTATTTGCAGACTCAGGAGGCACAAGCGTTGTACACAGGAGGTATAGGTGCAAGCGTTTCTTTATCTGCACAAATAAGCGATGTGAATCACAATTGGGCACGGTTTGGTATTGGGGGGAAAGGGTTGGACCGCAATTTACAATCGTTTATGGACTTGTTGAGTGATACGCTTTGGAATGTTCGATTTGACGAGCACCAGCGTATACTTGAATTACTGACACAGTGCCGCTATCAGATAGAGCAAGGTGTTGTGCAGCAAGGACATTTGCTTGCAATGAATGCGGCTTCAAGTCATTTCAATGCAATAGCGGGACAAAATTATAATTGGGGCGGTTTAAAAGGAATACAGCGCACTATACAGTATCAGAAAAAATTTGAAAAGCACGGTGTTGCTGATTTCTCTGAGGATTTAAAAAAACTATATAGCCAAATAAATACAATAAAACCTGAATGGTTGTTGATCGGAGATGAAAAAGGAGTGGATGATTTACAACAACAAATGACAACGTTCTCAGGAAAAGGTATCGAAAGTAAGCGCGAAAATTTCCTTAATCCTATTGAACATCAATCAGTCAATTTGGCGTGGAGCGTTTTTTCAAAAGTAAATTACTGCGCACATGCATATCCCGCTGTGCCTTCTGGGCATCAAGATGCACCAGTTTTATCGGTACTTGCTAATTTTTTACGCAATGGTTATCTACATACTGCTATACGCGAACAAGGAGGAGCATACGGAGGCGGTGCTCAATATGACTCTGAAAGTGCCAGTTTTCGTTTTTTCTCCTATAGAGACCCAAGATTGGAAGAAACATTGGCCGATTTCCGCCATTCTATACATTGGTTGTTTGATGCCAGCCATAATGAGGAAGCCTTGGAACAGGCTATATTGAATGTGGTGTCAAAAATTGATGCTCCATCTAGCCCAGCTGGCGAAGTTAAAAAGTCCTTCTTTAGCTCTCTTGACGGTAGAACGCTTGCAATACGCGAGAAATATCGTCAACAGGTTTTGAATACCACCTTAGATGATTTGCAAAGAGTAGCGAATAATTATTTAAAAGAAGAGCCTTCAAGTACGGTAGTCTGTTCAAAAAAAACCGCTGAAAATTTATCTGACAAAGGATTCGTTCATGAATCTATCAACGAAGAAAACAATTAAAAGAGGGAGATTATGAGTGCTCAAATATTAGACGGAAAACTGGTGCGCGATTGCTTACTGAGTCAGTTGAAACAATCTATTGATGCCGCAATTAGCATTGGCAAGAAAGCACCTGGATTAGCCGTTATTTTAGTTGGCGAAGACCCTGCGTCGAATGTTTATGTTGGTAGTAAAACGCGGACATGTGAGGCGATTGGTATTCGCTCATTTTCCCATCAATTGCCTGCTGAAACAACCGAAAAAGCGTTGCTTAAATTGATAGATGAATTGAATGAAAATGATGATGTGCATGGCATTCTCGTGCAACTGCCTCTTCCTGAACATATTAATTCTGATCAAGTGATTGAGCGCATTAAATACACTAAAGATGTGGATGGTTTTTTGCCTGCTAATATTGGCGCATTGGCTATTGATAGATCAGTGTTATCGCCATGCACGCCTAAAGGAGTGATGACTTTGCTCAATCATTACAAAATTGACTTAGTAGGAAAAGAAGCGGTGGTTGTCGGTGCTTCACGCATTGTTGGGCGCCCTATGGCGTTGGAATTAGTTAATGCTCGTGCCACGGTCTCTATCTGTAGAAGTTCAACGCGTGATTTGAGAGGTCATGTAGCCCGTTCTGATATTGTTATAGCTGCGGCTGGAGTCCCAGAAATGGTTAAAGGCGATTGGATTAAGGAGGGAGCGGTTGTGATTGACGTAGGGATTCATAGGAGAGCGGATGGGAAATTGTGTGGCGATGTGGAATTCTCTGTGGCGAAGGACAGAGCCTCTTGGATTAGCCCCGTTCCGGGCGGCGTTGGTCCAATGACTATAGCTACTTTAATGGAAAATACAGTTAAGGCGGCAGGGCTTTAATTTCTTTTCTTATTTTAAACTCATAAAAATACCCATGCAAGATGGGAACGCATTTTAATCAATCTGCGTTATAAGTAGAACGAATTCAATATTTTTTAATATAAGAGAATGTTTTTTATAATTAAGTTGCATCCAGAAATAATTGTTAAAAGTCGATCGGTACGTTGGCGATGGATTAAGCGGTTGAATCAAAATATTTTGAAAGTGCTAAGAGATGTTGATGAGGATGTTACAGCGCGTTATTTTTGGGATAAAATTGAACTGAATTGCAGTGCAAAAAAATACGATTCTTGTAAAAAACGTTTGCAAGATATTCCAGGGATAAATAGTATTTTAGAGGCAGAGTCATTCAATTTGCCCTTAGACGATGGCATTGCTTTCATCTGCGAAAAAGCCGTTAAATATTATGCTGAGAAGATTAAGAATCGCTCGTTTGTGGTGCGCGTGAAGCGCGTAGGTAGTCATGATTTTTCTTCTGTTGATGCGGAGCGTGAAGTAGGGCATGCGCTTTTAGAAGCACAACCTTCTGCACGTGTCAATTTAAAAAATGCCGAAGTAACACTGCGTTTTGAAATTATTCAAGATGTATTGCATCTGATACACAGCAAGGTTCCTGGTATAGGTGGTTTTCCTCTTGGTTCACAAGATCCTGTGCTGTCATTGATTTCAGGAGGATTTGATTCTCCGGTCGCGGCGCAAGCATGCATAAATCGAGGAAGTATTGTTCATTTCTTATTTTTCAATTTTGGTGGTAATGCACATAAAGTAGGTGTTCAGCAGGTCGCTTTTTATCTGTGGCAAAGGTACGCAAGTAGTCATCAAACTTTTTTCTACACCGTAGATTTAGAAGGATTATTAGCGCAATTAGCCAAGCGAGAAGATCAATCAGCCAATGGTGTAATACTTAAAAGAGCAATGCTTAAAATTGCCTTTGCGTTAAGTTCTAAATTAAAGATAAAAGCCGTGGTGACGGGCGAGAGCGTTGCACAAGTATCATCACAGACATTGTCTAACTTAGCAACGATTGATAAAGCATTTGCAGGATTGGTCTTGCGTCCGCTGATTGTGTCGGATAAAAGCACCATTATTGAGCAGGCTGAGAAAATTGGAACAGCCGTATTTGCTAGAAGTATGCCAGAATATTGTGGAGCAATTTCCAGTAAGCCCAGCGTTAGTGTTAGTATAAAACAAGCAACAAAACTTGAATTCCTTTTGGACGATCAATGGTTTGATGAAGCATTAGAAAGTCTTGAACGTGTACGTGTGAGTGATATCATTGAGCAGGTCAATGCACAACCGCCTATTGAAGTAATCGATTCTCCAGATGGCGTAGAAATAATTGATATTCGAGTGATTAAACAACCAATCAAGGCAGCAACACATCATATCCCTTTTTACGATTTGAACAGTCTCTTTAAAAAGCTTGATCAAGGAAAACGCTACGCTTTGTATTGTGAAAAAGGCGTTATGAGTCAACTACACGCTGCGTATTTAAAAGAACGAGGTATGCAGAATGTTTGCGTTTATCGACCCAAATAGCCTGTATTTTTTCAACGTAGTTGCGTTAAACGCAACTACGTTTTTAAGAAAGTTATTGAATCTTTTTTAGATACTTTTGAGCCACTTTGTTTGGCAGAGGAATATAACCATCTTTAACAACTATTTCTTGTCCTGTTTTGGAAAGGATCATACGGAAAAATTCCAACATTTTAGGTTCAAGTGCTTTGTTTGGGGCTTTATTGATATAGACATAGAGAAAACGTGCTAATGGATATTTCCCTGAAATTGCGTTTTTAGCAGTTGCTTTGACAAAGGGGCGTCCTGTTTTTTTGCTTATAGGTAGTGCGTGAACGCCAGCTGTAATATAACCAATGCCTGAATAACCTATGCTATTAACGGAGGCACTAACTGATTGTACAACCGAAGCAGAACCGGGTTGTTCATTTACATTGTTCTTAAAATCGCCTTTGCACAGTGCTTTATTTTTGAAATAACCGTAAGTTCCCGATACAGAGTTTCTTCCAAATATTTGGATACGTTGGTTGCCAAGAGCACCGGAAATACCAAGATCGCTCCATTTTATAATTTCGCTTTTGTTGCCACATTTGAGTGTGCTGGAAAATATAGCATCGACTTGAGGAATGGTTAAGCCTTTTATAGGATTGTCTTTATTAACAAACACTGCCAATGCGTCTATGGCCACGGGAATAGCTAATGCTTTGTAACCGTGTTGTTTTTCAAACGTTGCGGACTCCCTTGATTTCATTTTACGACTCATTGGACCAAGATTAGATGTTCCTTCTGTTAAAGCAGGGGGTGCGGTGGATGATCCAGCAGCTTGGATTTGAATGGATACGCTCGGATAAAGGCGTTTGAATTCTTCGCTCCACAAAGTCATTAAATTAGCTAAAGTGTCTGAGCCTACACTTGAAATTTTCCCTGAAACACCTTGAGTTTTTTGATATTCAGGTAGATCAGGGTCAACGCTTGGTGCTGAAAAAGACTTAGAGGATAGCATTGTTAAAGATAAAACAAAAAACAAGATAGTAAATAATTTATTCATAATAGTTAATAGTTAAATGTACGATGTTCTTTTGAGCGGTTTTTTTAGGTGTTAGGGAGTTATAAAATAAAGTCTCACATGATAGTCTCCTAAGTATTGGGTAAATAAAAATTGTTAACTCTGATATTAATCATTCATGCTTTATAGAAACTTCCAGTTTCCATATAAATCATTTGCTCACAAATGTTTCGAATATGATCGCTAATTCTTTCAAGTCCTTTAATTGCCCATAAATAAGCAATATTTTGCTCGCGGTGATCAGGATAATTTTGTATCACATCAAGAACTTCATCCAATGCTTTATCGTATCTTTGATGCAATGATAAATCAGCTTCAAGAATTTGTCGGGCACGCACAATGTCTTGCTCCCCTAATGCTTTGAGCATATTTTGAAAGACTGAGTGGATGCGGTTTGCTATTTTTAATAAAGGGATGCGTGCTGCATAATCGGTATCGGCACTCGCTAATGTTGCCACGGCAAGTTTTTCAGCTTCGTCTCCAATGCGTTCTAAGTCGTTGCTCATTTTTAAAATTGATATGGGAATGCGCAGATCAGAAGCAACTGGCTGATAAGTGGCAATTACCGCAAAACACAGCTCATTGATTTCGACTTCCAATTGATTGATTTTTTTATCGGTGTGGATCGTTTTAGTTGCGACCTCTTCGTTGGTTTTATCAAATGATTCGATTGCAGCGGACAACTGTTTATCGACATTAGAAGCCATTTTAAGCATTACAGCTACGAGATTTTTTAATTCTTTATCAAAGTTTTTTAAGATGTGCGTATTCATTTTTTATCCAAAACGACCGGTAATATAGTCGTGCGTTTGTTGAACTTTAGGGTTGGTAAATAGATTGGAGGTGTCGCTGAACTCAATTAATTCTCCAAGATACATAAAGGCGGTGAAATTTGATATTCTTGCCGCTTGTTGCATATTATGAGTTACGATTAAAATAGTATAGTCACTGCATAATTGAAAAATTAACTCCTCTATTTTTAGTGTGGATATTGGATCAAGGGCGGAAGTAGGTTCATCAAGCAGTAAAATTTTTGGTTTGATTGCTATTGCTCGTGCAATAACTAATCTTTGCTGCTGTCCTCCTGATATTCCTAATGCGCTATCATGCAATCTGTTGTGTACTTCGCCCCATAGACCAGAAGCTTTTAAAGCCCACTCAACAGTATCAGCAAGGACCCTTTTGTTTTTTTCTCCTTGTAAGCGTAAGCCATACGCTACATTCTCAAAAATACTCTTGGGAAAAGGATTAGGTTTTTGAAACACCATTCCTACAGTCCGCCTAAGGTCAGCTACGTTCAATTCGGGAGCATAGATGCTGTTGTTTTCTAATAATATATCGCCTTTCACATATATTGAATCAATCAGATCATTCATGCGATTGAAGCAACGTAGTAAGGTTGATTTCCCGCAACCACTTGGACCTATGAATGCAGTTACTTTATTCTTTGAAATGTCCATGTTTACATTTTTCAAAGCTTGGCTTTGTCCATAGAATAAGCTCCAATCACAGACTTGCAGAATGGAATCGTTTGATTCAATATTATTTTCAGTTGTATTGTTATCAGGGGTCATTTTTTGCTTATTTGGTGAACTCTTCATTCTAAAGATTTGTATTTTTCGCGCAACCGATTACGTATTGTTATCGCAGTTATATTCAAAGCTACGATGATAATGATAAGCAACAAAGCGGTAGCATAGACCAGTGGCCTTGCCGCTTCTACATTAGGACTTTGAAATCCCACATCAAAAATATGAAAGCCCAAATGCATGAATTGCCTGTCCAAATGGACATAAGGGGCAACATTATCCACTGCCAAATCAGGTGCGAGTTTAACAACACCTACCAGCATTAACGGTGCGACCTCTCCTGCTGCACGTGCGATTGCTAATATTAAACCAGTCATGATTGCAGGGCTGGTCATCGGTAAAATTGTTCTCATTAACGTTTCAAATTTGGTAGCGCCTAGTGCCAAGCTGCCTTCACGAATTGACGAAGGGATACGCGAAAGCCCTTCTTCGGTTGCGACGATGACAACAGGAAGCGTTAACAATGATAAAGTAAGTGATGCCCATAGTATCCCTGGAGAGCCGAATGTAGGGGAAGGCAGTAAGTGAGGATAGACCAACGAATCAATACTGCCACCAATAAAATAGACAAAGAAGCCCAAACCAAAAACGCCATAAACGATCGAAGGGACTCCAGCAAGATTGTTGACAGAAATTCTGATAATTCGAACAATGAGACCCTGCTTGGCGTACTCACGTAAGTAAATGGCAGCCATGACTCCAAATGGCGTTACGAAAATAGTCATTAAAAAAACCATAATGACTGTGCCAAAAATAGCAGGAAAAACGCCTCCTTCCACGTTGGCTTCTCGAGGGGGTTCGCTAACAAACTCCCAAATTTTGCTGAAGTAAAATAAGCCTTTATCAAGCACACTCATATTATTTGGGAAATAAATACGCACTACTTGCTCAAATGGCAGTGATGCGCTTATTCCATCTGCTGTTTCTACGCTTAATGTGCCGATATCTTTCAGTTTTTTTCTCAGTATTTGTAGGTTGGAATTTAGCTGAGTATATTCAGCCTGTAAACGTTCTTTTTCTGCTAAATAAAGGACGGATTCTTGTTTGTTCCATGAATTTTTGAAACGTAATTTTTTGGCGTTTTCTTCTAAATTCTGTAAAGATTTATTAACTTGATTAATCGCGTTATTTTCAATGTGATGTATTTTCTTTTGTAAAGCCATACTGGCATTTAAAGCATAGTCAAGATTGATTATGTCATTGCCTGAAAAAGTCTTTTCTTTCCATGTAAACTGTTGAATGAAAACATAAGCATTACCCCATTCAAGTCGCTCAATTACTGCAATGTTTTTTGGCTTTTCTATCGTGCCGATGGTTTCCTCATGAAGCCATTTGAAATCCAATCCGTAGTGTTCGCGATTTCCTATTTTGAATAATATTTGAATAACGTCTTTGTTGTTCTTAAGCGATTTTTCAGTTTCAATTTTTTCTCCAGCCAATGTTTTACTAATATCTCCTTTAGTATAGTGTACTTGTACTACGTCTTTAGGCCAAAAGTAAGCCAATCCACGGACTGTGATTAATAACAGCAATCCAATCACCAAAATTAATGAAATAGCAATAGCGGCAGCATTTAACCACACCCAGTGTTCTCCATCAGCACGCCATTTGCGAAATGAGATGCGATTATTCATAGCGACCCGTACTTTTTACGCAATCTTTGCCGAATAATTTCAGCACCAGTATTGAATACGAAAGTGAAGGCAAATAAGACAATGGCAGCTAAAAATAATATGCGATAGTGCGAGCTACCATGCTCAGACTCAGGCATTTCAACAGCCAAATTGGCCGCGAGTGTACGCATTCCTTCAAAGATATTGAAGTCCATGATAGGCGTGTTACCAGTAGCCATAAGCACAATCATTGTCTCGCCCACTGCACGACCGAAACCAATCATTACTCCAGAAAAAATTCCTGGACTGGCTGTTGGTATGACAACACCAGTTAAAGTTTGCCAAGGAGATGCTCCTAAAGCCAATGATCCGTTGACGAGGTGTTTTGGTACTGAAAAAATAGCATCTTCAGCGATTGAAAAAATGGTTGGTATGACTGCAAAGCCCATCGCAATACCAACAATTAAGGCATTGCGTTGGTCGTAAGTAATGCCGAGGTCTTGGGATATATAGAAACGCAAGTCGCCATTAAAAAAAATGTTTTCTATTGGAGTGGCTATTTGAAAAGCTATCCAAGTAGTTACGATGATTACAGGAATAACAAGGATTACTCTTCTTTCAACGCCAAAGCGATTTTGCCAGTTATGTGGTGCTTTACTCCAAATCCAACCAAAAATTAAAACGGCAATAGGAACGAGGTAAAGCGTTGAGAAAATCTCGCCAAGATTGTTTTCAATAAATGGAGATAACCATAAACCAGCTAAGAACCCAAGGATAACGGTTGGTAGGGCCTCCATGACTTCTATGGTTGGCTTAACGGCTTGACGCATACCTGAAGACATGAAAAATGCAGTGTAAATTGCACCCATTAATGCCAATGGCATTGCAATGAGCATTGCATAAAACGCTGCCTTTAGCGTGCCAAATGTGAGCGGAGTAAGGCTAAATTTTGGTTCAAAATCTTGATTTGCTGCAGAGGATTGCCATACATACTCAGGTTTTTTATAACCTTCATAATGAACTTTTTGCCACAAAGATTTCCAATTGACTTCAGGGTATTCATTGTCTAAGTTGAATACTAAAGTGGTTTTTGCATCTGAGACCAATAAAGCATCGCCACGAGGAGAAAATTTCAACTGAGTAAATTGAGGGTCAACCGATTGTTGAAGAATGGGGGTATTCGTCGGGGCATAATAGATGCCAATGCGTCCAACCGAATCTAGGGCCGCAAAAACTTTTCGTTGTTGCTCACTTGCTAAAGCACGAATGGGTTCATCGCCTAATTTTGTTTTATGAATTTGTTGCCATTGATCATTGACAAGAAACATGCGAGTAATATAACCATCAACATCGCCAATTAATATGGATACCTCACCAAGCAACCATTCAGAAACAGTAATCTCTGTGCCATGATTAGTAATTATAGGTTTGCTCTCATCGTTGAATAGAGGATAGGCTGCAATACGGCCGTCGCGCGCTATTGCCAATAACCAGCGTCCATCATTGCTAATATGAAGATTATAATCATCAATAGCTTTATTTGAGAAAGCCTCACCGTCTGTCTGCAGCGGTTCGATTGATTCTTCCTCAAGCACTGTGCCTTCTCCACCTAGTGATTCTGTTTTATTAAAACGTGCTAAGAATAATCCACTTTCGTTTTTAAATGCGATTAAAAACTCGCCCTCGGCATCACGAGCTGCTATTTTTTCAATAGGAGAAGCACTGACTTCAAGCAATTCTAAATCTTCTGAAAATGCAGGAGTTACATTGGGGGTGACGGTACGTTTGTTGTCAGTGTAGTTTAATTTAAACTCATGTTGAATGAGTGCAACTTCACCACTTTCTAAACCCCAAGCGTAGGATGGTGGCGTGTTTGAAAAGCGTGTAAATTGCGTTATATCAAGTAAGGAGAAGTTTTGATTTTTTCTTTTATTATTGTCAAAACTTGCGTGCACAACTTGCCCATTTTTTGAAACAAAAGAGCGTGTTTCAAGATATTCGTCGGCTACAAAGTAAAGATAATTTTCAGGGGTGCTTGATATTTTCTTAGAAGTAACGCTGGCTGATTGAAAAAAGGGGGCGACTACAGAAAGAAAATAACCCACGATTAAAACAATAGAGAGAATGACGCATATACCACCTAAGGTGATAACGTAGCGAGCCGCGTGATCCTTTAAGGTTCTAATTTTAATGGCCAGATTTTGCGTTCGGGTTTTTGCCGAATTGAGCATGTGGTTCCTAGAGTATTTCGCTACCTTTTAGACCATCTAACTTTAAAAGCGGGTGCATTATATACTATGCTATTTTTTAATCTTTAAAATAAGTCATTATTTTTTATTGGTAATAAGGTTATTCTATCAAAGAGTCAAAAAGAAGCAGAGAAGCTGATTAAAGACATTAGGACTCAACCTCTCGTCGATATGCAAATGGCTCTGTCTCAAGTAAAAGCGGTTGTGACATCAATAGTTGTTCTTCGGTTGAATGCATTGGCTCTTGCGGCAGTACGTTGATCAAAAGTCCGCATGATATATGTTGACTCTAAGGTTGCCAAATACAACAAGGAAGCGACCAAGATACAGGACTGGGTTTCGGACACATGGTCCGCTATCGAAACAATCAATCAAACTTTAAAATCCACATCTAAACTTAGCCAGCTTGAAAAGGCGAATTATCCAAAATTGAAACCACAATCATTACTAATTAATCTAATGCTGCTGTTAATTCGGGCACTGCTTCAAACAAATCAGCGCATAAGCCATAATCCGCTATATTGAAAATAGGAGCCTCCTCATCCAAATTGATAGCAACAACAATTTTGCTGTCCTTCATTCCAGCCAAATGCTGTATTGCTCCAGAAATCCCTATGGCAAAATATATATCGGGCGCCACAACTTTTCCAGTTTGACCCACTTGAAAATTGTTTGATATATAGCCTGCATCAACGGCAGCACGTGAAGCGCCTACAGCGGCTTGTAATTTGTCGGCAAGTTTAAATAAAATGTCAAAGTTTTCTGCACTTCCAACACCTCGCCCACCAGACACAACAACTCTTGCGCTGGTTAATTCAGGACGTTCGGATACCTTCACATCAAGGCTAATAAATGAACTTAGATTAGACGCTTTGTCAAACGTTACATCTTCAACAGCGCAAGTATTGCCACCATCACTGGCAGGTTCAAATGAAGTGGGACGTACGGTGATGCATTTCAAAGCATCGTTACTGCGCACTTTGAGTAATGCATTACCTGCATAAATTGGGCGAATAAAAGTATCTTGTGCTACAACTTCGATGATATCGGAAATTTGCTGTGTATCAAGCAACGCTGACGCTCGGGGCATAAAATCTTTGCCAAAAGCGGTTGCAGGTACAATCATATGAGCGTATTTATTTGAAAGTTGTACAAGCAGATTAGCATAATTTTCAGCGAGAGGCTGAGAAAACACATCGTCTTCAACCTTTAAAACTTTGCGAATGCCGTCAACTTTAGATGCATCTTCCACCGCTTCAGCGCACGCGTTACCAGCAATTAGAAGATCAATATCCGAGCCTATCTGTTTTGCAGCAGTAATAGTTGAACGCGTTGCCTGTGAAATGCTTTTGTGATTGTGTTCTGCAATTACAAGGGTAGTCATTTAAATTACCTTCTCTGTGTTTTTAAGTTTATCTAATAATTCTGCTACACTGGAAACCATGACACCTTTACTTCGTGCTGAAGGTTCAGAGACATGCAAAGTTTCAAGGCGAGGAGACGTATCCAATCCCAAGGAATCCAATTCGATGATTTCAAGCGGTTTCTTCTTTGCTTTCATTATGTTGGGAAGAGAAGGATAGCGTGGTTCGTTCAATCGTAGATCGCAAGTTATAACGGCGGGGCTTTGTAATTGAATGGTCATCAAGCCGTCATCGGTCTCACGAGTAACAATAAGGTTATCTCCATCGATTTTCAATTCGGATGCAAAAGTTCCTTGAGGACGATTAAGTAAAGCCGCAAGCATTTGACCCGTTTGATTACTATCATCATCAATTGCCTGTTTACCAAGCAAAACCAAATCAAACCCTTTGTCTTCAGTAATTTTCTTCAAAACTTTTGCAACGGCTAAAGGTTCTAAAACAGAATCTGTGTTGACATGTATAGCATTATCCAGTCCCATGGCAAGCCCTGTGCGTAAGGTTTCTTGCGATTTAGCTGCACCAATTGATATGCCAGTTATTTCAACCGCATTTCCAGCTTCTTTCAATCGAATCGCCTCTTCTACGGCGTTTTCATCAGGGGGGTTCATAGACATCTTGACATTGTCCATCTCTACGCCACTGCCATCAGACTTGACCCGCACATGCACGTTGTAGTCAACGACTCTTTTTATTGCAACCAATACTTTCATCAGTACTCCTCTAAGCTTTCAGTTTTTCATTTTTTGGATCGTAAGGACTTTCTTCAACAATCTCTGCATTATATAATTTTCCAAGGATATCAATTTGGAAACGATTGCCGACAGCAGCATGATCGCAATCAACCATTGCTAATGCCAGAGACATATTGAGACGAAATCCATAATTGCCACTTGTAGCGCGTCCTACAACTTTTCCATTTTTGTAAAGAGGATTGTTGCCCAACGCATCTGCATCATCAACATTTTCTACTTTAAGCGTGACAAAGGTGTTTTTACAACCTTTTTCTTGCCAAGCCAGTAATCGTTCTCGTCCAAAAAAGTCGCCTTTATCGGTATTGACAAAACGGTCAATTCCTGATTCAAAAGCGGCGTACTCAATGGATAATTCTGTGCCGACTAACCTATAAGATTTTTCAACACGCATGCTATCCATGGCGCGAATTCCAAAAGGCTTAATGCCAAGGTCTTCTCCATGTTTAAATAAAGTGTCAAAAATGTGATTTTGATACTCTATAGGGTGATGAATTTCCCAACCAAGCTCTCCTACAAAATTTACTCTTGCTGTCCAAGTAGGTGCCCACCCAATGTTGACATGCTGAGTTGCTAACCATGGGAAACTGGCATTGTCAAAATTATTTCTTGATACCCGTTGCATTAATTCCCGTGATTTGGGTCCTGCAACGACCAGCACACCAATAGAATTGGTTAAATTTTCAAAAATAACTGAATTGTCACGCGGCATATGTTTATGAATCCAATCGTGGTCTAAGCGTTGATACGCACCAGCGGAAACGAGATAAAAACTGTTAGAAGATTCTCGAGTGATGGTGAATTCAGAATGAACGCCACCACCTAAGCTTAAAGCATGACAAAGTTTCACACTGCCTATTTTTTTAGGCAAAGTATTGGCCACTAAATAATCAAGGAATTTTTCTGCTCCTGGTCCTCTGATACGGCATTTTGCAAAAGCAGACATATCGAGCACTCCGACATTATTCTGCACATTGACGCATTCGTTGCCTACATGTTCAAACCATTTTGAGCGACGAAACGACCAATCGTCTTGCTGTTCGACTCCTTCGGGAGCAAACCAATTTGCTCGTTCCCAACCAAATTTTTGTCCGAATACAGCACCCCGTGCTTTTAAACGATCATAACAAGGTGCTTGACGTAGTGGGCGAGCATCCCCACGCTCCTCGTCGGGATAGTGGATAACAAATACATTGCGATAGGCTTCTTCGTTTTTAGTGATTAAAAATGATTCGCTCGTATAACTACCAAAACGACGAGGATCAACACCAAGCATGTCGATCGTAGGCTCACCATCAACAATCCACTCCGCTAATTGCCAACCAGCGCCTCCAGCAGCAGTGATACCGAAACTATGCCCTTCATTGAGCCACAAGTTGTTACGACCCCAAGCAGGGCCTATGATTGGACTACCATCAGGTGTGTAGCAGATAGCACCATTGTATACCTTGCTTACGCCTACTTCACCAAAAATGGGCACTCGATTAATTGCTGACTCAATATGTGGTTCAAGCCGTTCGAGATCTTCTTGAAAAAGTTCGTATTTAGCATGTGCATCGGGTCCATCTATATAGCAAGCTGGTGCCCCATTTTCATAAGGACCAAGAATAAGTCCGCCGTTTTCTTCGCGCATATACCATGAACCGTCTGATTCACGTAAAACACCCATTTCGGGTAATCCATCTTTGTGGCGTTGTTGAATAGCAGGATGTGGTTCGCTAACGATGAATTGATGCTCTACTGGTATGACGGGAATATTTAAATCAAGCATTTTTCCTGTTTGACGGACAAAATTTCCTGTCGCAGTAATCAGATGTTCGCAATGAATTTCACCTTTATCAGTGGTGACAATCCAAGAGTCATCATCTTTTTGGGTTAGGGCAGTGACTGTTGTTTCGCGATAGATTTCAGCGCCCATTTTACGAGCGCCTGTCGCTAGGGCTTGTGTTAAATCGGCAGGCTGAATGTATCCATCACCGGGGTGTTGAATAGCTCCAACTAACCCTTCCGTATTACACAATGGCCAAGCTTCTTTAACTTCGTCTGGTGTTAAAAAATTAACATCAACTCCAATCGTCTGCGCTACGCCTGCATACTGTCGGTATTCGTCCATGCGCGCTTGATTGGTCGCTAAACGAATATTACTAACCGTACGTAATCCACAATCCATACCTGTTTCTTCTTGTAGACGGCTATACAAATCAACAGAATATTTATGAATTTGACCTACGGAATAACTCATGTTAAATAGTGGTAACAAACCTGCCGCATGCCAAGTTGATCCTGAGGTCAGCTCATTGCGCTCAATTAATGCCACATCGGTCCAGCCTTTCTTTGCTAAATGGTAGAGAGTGGAAACGCCAACAACGCCACCTCCTATAACAACTGCTTTAGTGCTTGATTTCATTTCTCAACTCCTGATATTTTTTCAATTCTTAACGTACGCCCTTAGAGCGATGCTTAAAAAACCATTGCATTAGCTAACGAGACAAAGCACAAAGAAGCGAACATTTCTTTTGCACATCGTGCTTAAAGGTGTTATTTTTATAATGAGCTAATGCAATAATCCTAGGAGCGCACACTATACAAAGTTTAAAAGAAACTTGCAAAATAAAATGCGGTGAGTTCCTCAATGTTTTTTACTGGTTAGAATGAATTTTTTCGATATTTGGAGTATTTGTATTTACTTCACCGCATTGTGCTCTATTTCTTAAAAGGTGGTCCATCAATACGAGCGCTGTCATAGCTTCTACTATTGGTGTTGCTCGAATACCGACGCAGGGGTCATGTCTTCCTTTTGTCACGATTTGAGTATCTATGCCTTGTTGATTAATAGTATTTCCAATTAAAGCAATGCTGGAAGTTGGTTTCAAAGCCACTGTGGCAAGGATATTTTGTCCTGAACTTATCCCTCCAACAATACCACCTGCATGATTGCTTTTAAATCCTTGACTGCTCAACTCATCACGATGCTCACTTCCGTGTTGTGTTATGACATTAAATCCATCACCAATAGCAACGCCCTTAACTGCATTAATGCTCATCAATGCATGCGCGATTTCAGCATCCAAACGATCAAACACTGGCTCTCCCAGCCCTGTTGGAACACCTTTTACAATAACAGTTATTTCTGCTCCTATGGAATTATGTTGCTTTTTCAATTCTGTCATAAAATGCTCAATATCTGCAATACGATCAGAGTTGGGACAGAAAAAAGGGTTACTATTGATTGATTCAAACTCTATGTTGTCTTGTTCCCAATCAATTTCAATTGGGCCGATTTGGGACAAAAAACCAATGATCTCCATTCCGTGTAGTTTAAGATATTTTTTTGCAATTGCACCTGCTGCGACACGCATGGCTGTTTCTCGTGCAGACGAGCGTCCACCACCACGATAGTCGCGAATTCCATATTTATGTTCGTAAGTATAGTCAGCATGAGCGGGTCGAAATACATTTTTAATCTGACTGTAATCTTGAGAGCGTTGATCTGTGTTGTGAATAATCAATGCAATAGGAGTTCCAGTGGTTTTCCCCTCAAAAACACCTGATAAAATAGACACTTCATCATCCTCTCGACGAGGGGTTTCATAACGGTTTTTCCCTGGTTTGCGTCGATTGAGATCGGTTTGTATATCGTCTTCGTTTAATGGCATATTAGGTGGACAACCATCAACAATGGCAACCAATGCTTTGCCATGACTTTCTCCAGCTGTAGTTACTCGGAAACACTGTCCAAACGTATTTGCACTCATTTATTTAACTCGTTTAATATTTTGTGGTCTTGATGAAGTTTGTTGTTGAAGATTGGGCAACTCATTTTTATACACAATAAAAACACCAACAGCATCACTGTTTTTCAAAGAAATTTCTACAAAAGGTATATTCGGGAAGTTGTCTAATAGAGCCTGTCCAGCTTCGCCTACTTCAAGAATCAATGCACCATTGTCATTTAAGACTCTATCGATTTTATTCATTAGTGGGCGCACAAAATCAAGTCCATCTGTTCCCGCAGTCAATGCCAATTTAGGTTCATATTGTAACTCTAAAGGTAATGCGTGCATTGATTCGTCATCAACATAAGGGGGGTTGCAGATAATTAAATCAAAGCGTTGGTCAATATCTTCAACGCCATCGCTTTGAACAATGTTAATTTGGTTTTCCAATCGGTGTTTACTTAGATTAATCGCTGCGACTTCAAGTGCGTCTTTGCTAATGTCGGCAATGACAACTTCAGCAAAGGGCATAGCAATTTTACAAGCAATACCAATACAACCTGAACCGCAGCATAGATCAAGAACGCTCTTTGGTTGGTGATTTATCCATGGTTGAAAGTCATCCTCAATGAGTTCATAAATCGGGGAGCGGGGTATTAAAACACGCTCATCAACATAAAAATCCAAACCTAAAAAACGAGCGTTATTGGTTAGATATGGCATGGGTATGCGCTGATTGATACGTTTTTCAGCTAAAGTGATAATGCGATCTTTTTCTATTTCTGTTAATCGTGCTTGCCAAAATATATCTGGCAAGTCATGCGTCATGTTAGTGACGTGCAATATTAGGTCAATTGCTTCATCTATGGCAGTTTCGCGCCCCTGAGCAAAACAAAGATCAGTTGCATTGAAACGACTTGCAGCCCAACGTGCCATGTCTAACAGGGTATTGAATTCTTTTGTCATGAGGGTATTTTATGGTTTTTTAGCCTATAATCTAAGCTTTTTTCATACTCAATCAAACTTTAGTGAATCCAAAATATGTCGGATAAAAAAATAACGCATAAACCACGCATCCTTAGCGGTATTCAACCAACTGGTCAATTGATGATTGGCAATCACCTTGGTGCGTTGCGTCAGTGGGTTTATTTGCAAGAATCACACGATTGTTTCTATACCTTGGTTGATTTGCATGCCATTACTGTGCGTCAAAATCCAGAAGTATTTAATGAACGCTGTTACAGCTTCGTAGCACAATATATTGCTTGTGGGATAGATCCTAAGCAGAGCACACTTTTTATTCAATCGCATGTTCACGAGCATAGCGAACTCATGTGGTTACTCAATTGCTTCACTTACATGGGTGAATTAAATCGCATGACTCAGTTCAAAGATAAGTCAAACAAACATGCGGAAAATATCAATGCAGGGTTACTCAGTTATCCAGTACTCATGGCGGCTGATATTTTGTTATATCAAGCAAACTTAGTGCCTGTGGGTGAGGACCAGAAGCAACATTTGGAGCTTTGTAGAGACTTGGTGAATCGTTTTAATGAAGCATACAGCTCGAAACTTTTTAGCATGCCAGAACCTTTTATTCCTCCTAAGCAGGATGGAGGGCGCATCATGGCTTTGCAAGAACCCAGTAATAAGATGTCAAAATCTGACGATAACGAACAAAATGTTATTGGATTATTGGATTCACCTAAACAAATAGAGAAAAAAATCAAACGCGCTGTCACCGATAGTGAAGATCACATTGCTTATGATTGGGAAAGGAAACCCGGCATTTCTAATTTATTGACACTGTATAGTGCGACAACACATACTAGTATAGAGGATGCTGTGAAGCATTTTGATGGGAAGATGTATGGTCATCTTAAAATTGAATTGGCTCAGGCGTTGATTGATTTTCTTGATCCAATCCAGCAAGAGTATCATCGTTTGATGCATGATAAAGGCGAGTTGCAGAGCATTCTTAAAGATGGAGCAGACAAAGCATCTGCTGTTGCCGGCAACACACTAGACGCGGTGAAAAAAGCCATTGGATTTGTTCCTAGATATTGAGTTTCATTAGGAAAGAGGTTTTTATTTTTTAGGCTTCTTATATTTAGAAAAATTGAACGTTAATATTATGAGAAGCGCAATGTCTTTGTGCAAAAAGACCATATAAATGAAGCACAATTTAGAACTGAATCAAAAAAAAACTGTATTTCACTGCGCCGTCTACTTTAGGAGAACCTGCCAAAGCAGTTAATGACGTATATTGATTTTATTACATTCAATACAATTTGTTAGTCGATGATGAGAAGCTCGTTTTCGTTGAGTATTTTGACGAGACGGCAATGGAAAAATTGTTGAACATTGGTATTCGATTCAAGAGGTGTCCATTGCGTCGAAAAATGATAATTACTATGTGTTGAAGAATCCTTCTGCTTTAAGAAATGCTATTTCGACGGGCAGCAAGGCTGTCTGACAGGTAGCCGCTATTGTTTTCTTAGGATGTTGCGCAACTGCTCTGTATCTGTGTGAAATCGGCGTATGCCATCGGCTAATTTTTCGCTCGCCATTACGTCTTCATTAACCAGCCAACGAAAATTTCCTTCAGTAACATTTTGGGGCAGCTGATGAACGTCAAAGTTTGCAGTATTAATTTTTGATGTTACAACATTATCTTTCGCTCGTAATTCATTCATCAATGCAGGAGATATTGTCAATTTGTCACAACCTGCTAATTCAAGTACTTCGCCGACGTTTCTAAAGGAAGCTGCCATAATGATAGTTGAATAGTTGCGTGCCTTGAAGCAATGATAAATATTTTTTACCGATAATACTCCTGGATCTTCTTCCGCTGTAAAATCACGCCCTACGTGGTTTTTGTGCCAATCTAAAATTCGACCAACAAAGGGGGAAATCAGCGTTGCTCCTGCTTCGGCGCAGGCGATTGCTTGAGTGATGTTGAAAATAAGGGTCATATTACAACGAATCCCTTTTTTCTCAAGGATTTGAGCCGCAAGAATACCTTCCCATGTTGCAGCAATTTTAATCAAAATCCGTTCTTTAGCAATTCCTCTATCTGAGTAAAGTTTAATGATACGTAGCGCGCGTTCTACAGTAGCAGTTGTATCGAATGAAAGTGCAGCATCCACTTCAGATGAAACCAAGCCCGGAATCATCTTGCTGATGGAACTGCCAAACTCCACTACCAAATGATCGATACAAGCGTCAACCCATTCGATATCATTGTTGTTCTCATTCTTTGCGGCGCGCACCGCTTGTTCAATGAGTGCTTGACAAGACTCATCGCGTGCAGCGTTCAGTATAAGACTGGGATTGGTTGTGCAATCCAGAGGTTTAAATTTCTTGATTTCTTCGAGATTGCCAGAATCAATGACGACATCCGAATAGTTTGCTAATTGTTCTAATGCATTCATCTTTTTACTATTATGTATATTTAAAGGTTAATCTTTGTGATCTTTTTCGGTCATGAATTTGGCATAGCTTCTGATGACGTTTTTGTCCGTTGCTTTATTCGAGAGGTTTAAAGATAATTTATCGAACGTTCAACTTATTTATTCGACTAACCACTCGACTTTTGAAGAAATTGTCATATAGAAGAAGTGAGTATTCTTAGGTTATATCAATCGTCTAAGAAATCTTTTATATGGGCTAAGGTGTCGTTTTGCGTTTTGCAAATAAGTAACTCATTACGATATTTTTAAAGCTGTGAATTTTCTTGCACCTCTTGGTTTGCCAAATGATTTGAATGCATTTTAGCACGTGATTTCATGTTATGTGTGCTATTGCGTTAGAAGTGCTAACAGTATTTTTTATTGTGCTCTCTTGCGATATTCATTCGTTTTTTGAGTACTCGAAATTGACCTTTTTTACGCTCTCCAGTTAAAAAGTTGAAAATTATGCTCGACATACGACTTAAAAATCTTATCGATAACTAATCAACATTCTGCCAGCGGCATGTGCCGTTCTCACCGAATAAAGACTCGGTAAGCTGATTACCAGCAAGCTCTACTTTGGCGAAGCCGTTTAATACTCGCAAAGGAGTATCTGGATCATTAGCAGATTGGGTTTCATACCACGTAATCTGGGGTTTCCCTTTCAACTCGCTGGCATTTCCGTAGGGGAGAGAACCATGTCCAATGCAACGGCTGCGTATTGGCACGTTATTATCCAACTGATCTGCATAGACCACCGCATTATGCTCATGCCCCCAATACCAATATACGTTTTGATAACGAAGTTTATTATCGGAATTTGAAAGATTGCTCATTACTTGTTCGTATAGCTGAGTCTTGTTTTCTCCTTTAAGCTCATAGCCGGTATGATGAGAAAGTATAATAATGCCGTTTTTCGCAGGCAGTGATTTCAACCATTTTTGTTGTGCCTCACCCAGCTCTCCATCCATATACAATTGCCACTTATCTGAATAATACGCGCTATCCAGCCCGATGATCAACCAATTATCATTTTCTAAGGCAAAATAACTGCACTTAGCTTGTAAAGGAAATTCTTGTTCCAAAGCATAAAAATACGATTTTGCACCACAATACATTTCATGATTGGAATTCAGAGTAAACGCGCCTTTTGAACCCTTTGGCCAAATATCAATCAGATTATTCTTTTCCTGATCCATCGTACCAGCATAATACACATCACCCAGATGTACGGTGTAATCGACCTTTTCCTTTTGAATGACATGAGCTATTTTTTCAGCTGGAGATAAAGGAGATTTTCTCCAAAAACCAGTTCCCCAGTCCCCAACAATACAAAACGACGCATCATTCGCAATCGGTACAGTCACTGGATTTGTGTTGAATGTTGCTTGATCGTCAATGTGTTCCAGCCAGCATGTGAGAGCCTCTAGCCAACCAAAGTCAAGTAGTTCCCATTTCCCGGATCCAAATAAAGAACCATCAGGTCTAACTAACGTATCATAATCAGTTTTGCTTCTGGGTAAATCTTTGGCATCCTCAGGGAATAAAACAGACATTGCATGTGCAATTTCAGTATGATGCGGAGCAGAAGATTTATTCCCCTCAATAATTTCCCAAGCTTTACGATGTGCATCTTCCAACAATTTCTTCAATGCATCTTGTTCGCTGTCACTGGCCTTACGTTTAAATTCACTATGCGCCTTTACCAGTCTTTGTTCCAAATCATTCATCATTTCTCCAATTGATCATGTATAAGTGTTATCAAGTGTTAGATTCATCCAACTAAGTATTTCTTTGATGAGCCGTTTTCTCTCGATGTTTCAGCATTATCGAACAAACATCCTTATGAGTTTGGTAACCAAATAATAAGTGGTGGTTTCTCACCCTCCACATGCCTATTTTTTACTCGCTGCTCATTTAAGTACAGACATGCTCACTTGGCCTCTTCGCTTTTATAGACCATGATAACAGCAATCTTGTTTTGTTTAATATCAGTCCGCAACTTTTTTACGGCGCTTGTTCTATATTATCCGCGCTAAAGTCACCATCACACAAAGTCTCTAAGCAATACGTCTAAATAGAGTATTATATTGTTATTATTCCTCAAATTTCTCATAACAGACAGTAATACATACTGAACAAGTCAGCTAATGACTGATTAAACTTTGACCTTAAAAAAGATCACCCATTATCTAAAAATTACTGATAAAACTGCTTATCGTTTAGCTGTAGAAGGTACATTGGCAGATTTTAAGGCTGGAGGTAGTTGGCGTTTTAAACGAGAATATATAGAATGCCGGATTGTTGAACAATAAAGCAACCAATAAAGCAACCAATAAAGCAACCAATAAAGCGCAGCCATGAGACAAGAAAGCAGATGACAACTGAAAAAATAACGCTCTCGCAGTTAGAGCAATACTTATCAAAAGCAGCATGGATATTAAAAGGCCCTATTGATGCTTCTGATTTTAAAGTTTACATATTCCCGTTACTATTCTTTAAACGAATTTCTGATGTGTATGATGAAGAATATCGTGTAGCATTAGAAGAGTCTGATGGTGATGAAGAGTATGCAGCATTACCAGAAATGCATCGTTTTGAAATCTCTGAAGACTGTCACTGGCAAGATGTCCGTGAAACCACCACAAACGTAGGTGCTGCGATTGAGAACGCCTTGCGTGGTATAGAGCAAGCTAACCAAGAATTCCTTTATGGCATCTTTGGTGATGCGCAGTGGAGCAACAAGAACAAACTGTCTGATGCTTTACTCATCAATTTAATAGAACACTTCTCTCAATATACTCTGGGTAATCAAAAAGTTGACCCTGACATGCTCGGTAATGCTTACGAGTACTTAATCAAACATTTTGCTGATTTAACCAATAAAAAAGCCGGTGAATTTTATACGCCTCGTTCGGTGGTGCATTTGTTAGGGCTGATTTTAGACCCCCATGAAGGACAAACCATTTACGATCCAGCCTGCGGTACCGGTGGAATGCTGCTTGAGTGTGTTGATCACTTAAAAGACAATAAAGAAGATTATCGAACGCTGAAAATATACGGTCAAGAAAAGAACCTAACATCCAGCTCAATTGCCCGTATGAACATGTTTTTACATGGCATTGAAGACTTTGAAATATTGCGTGGCGATACCTTACGTCATCCTGCATTTTTTGAAGCCGATGGGCTGAAAACCTTTGATTGTGTGATAGCAAACCCACCATTTTCCTTAAAAGACTGGGGTGCAGAAAATTGGGCTAATGACCCTTATGGCAGAAATATAGCCGGTGTGCCACCAAAAGGCAATGGTGATATGGCTTGGGTGCAGCACATGGTTAAGTCCATGAATAGCACTGGACGTATGACCGTTGTATTGCCGCATGGCGCACTTTTTAGAAAGGCTGCCGAAGGAAAGATACGTAAACAGCTATTAGAACAAGACATGCTTGAAGCCGTTATCGGTTTAGGTCCTAATGTGTTCTACGGTACACAGTTAGCCGCTTGTGTCATGGTGTTCAAACAAAACAAATCAGCCGACAAAAAAGGCAAAGTATTGTTTATTGATGCATCAGATCAAATCCGCGTTGGTCGAGCACAAAACTTCTTAGAGCCAAACCACATTCAACAAATTTATGACTGGTACCACAACTATCAAGATGTAGAAAACTACGTAAAAGTCGCTTCAATGGACGAATTAAAAGAAAACGACTTTAACTTAAATATTCCACTGTACGTTGAAAAGATCATTGAAAATAACTTGCCTTCTGTTAAAGAAGCTATGAGCGGTTTAAAACAAGCATGGCAATCAAGCCTTGATGCCGAAGAAAAATTTAAAAATATACTAAAAGGATTTATACAATGAGCACATTTGACAGTACAAAACGCCCTTTACGTGACATTATTCAAGCTATTAAAAAAGGTGAATACCAATTACCAGATTTTCAAAGGGGATGGGTTTGGGATGATGAACACGTTCGCTCACTTTTAGTAAGTATTTCTCGTTCATTTCCTATTGGTGCTGTTATGACACTTGAAACTGGCGGTGATGTGAGCTTTCAAGTTAGACCTATTGAAAATGTAAAATTAGATACGCCAGTTGAACCCGAGAAGTTAATTTTAGATGGGCAACAAAGACTTACTTCATTAACTCAAGTACTCGGGTTAACTGGTCCAGTAAAAACATTCGATCATAAAAAATCTGAAGTAGAACGTTATTATTACATCGACATACCTAAAATCCTTGTTGGTGGAGATGTCGATGAAGCATTTTATTCTGTCGGAAAAGAAAAACGTAAAACTTCAAATTTTGGTAGAGATATTGAATTGGACCTTTCTACTCCTGAAAAAGAAGTAGAGCAACTTCAATTTCCTTGTAACAAAATCCTCGATTACGATGACTGGCAGGACAACTGCTACGAAGCTGATAAATTTCAAGAATTTAAAGCTTTCAAAAAACTCGTTCTTGAACCATTTAGAGATTACAACGTACCTATTATTGCTTTGAATAAACATACATCTAAAGAGGCTGTATGCTTGGTTTTCGAAAAAGTGAATACAGGGGGAGTTTCTCTGACCGCATTTGAACTTATCACCGCAACATTTGCGGCCGATGGTTATAAATTACGTGAAGATTGGTACGGTGATCCGCAAACCAACGCAGTCGGTCGTTTAGAAAGGCTAAAAGAAAGTAAACTGCTTAAAGGACTACAACCCACAGATTTCATTCAAGCCATTACGTTATTGCATACATACGAACTAAATAGACTAGCTAAAAGCAAAGGTAAATCTGGTAATCAACTTCCAGGCATTAGTTGTAAACGTAAAACCATGCTTAATTTACAGTTGTCCGACTATAAAAAATGGGCTGACAAACTTGAAAATTCATTCCATCTAGCAGCTAAGTTCTTAAATAAAGAATGTTTTTTTTCTAATAGAGACTTACCTTATCGTACTCAATTAGTGCCTCTTGCAGCTATTATGACTCATTTAGGAGAAACATGGTTAGAACCTAAAGTTAACCAGCGTTTAAGCCAATGGTTTTGGTGTGGTGTAATGGGGGAACTCTACGGAAGTGCCATTGAAAATAGATTTGCTAATGATTTAGAAGATTTTTTAATCTGGAATACTGATGAAACAAAAATACCTCGTACCGTATTTGATGCTTCATTTCATCCAAACAGGTTGGAAACACTAAGAACTAGAAATAGTGCAGCTTATAAAGGTTTACACATATTAACACTACGAAATGGTGCTCAAGACTTCCTTTGGAGAGCAGGGGTTCAAGAACTCGATAATATGGGGGAGAGTTTAGATATACATCATTTATTTCCTAAAAAGTGGTGCATCAAGAAAAATATTTCTCGAAGTATTTATGACTCAGCAGTTAATAAGAGCCCTATATCTTACAAAGCAAATCGTAAAATTGGGGGAGATGCACCTTCAAAATATCTTAATAAAATTCAAAATGACGTCAATGTAGAGTTATCAAATCTAGAAATGGATTCCATTTTGGAAACTCATTTAGTTGACCCAGGCGCTTTCAGAAGCGACGACTTCATTAAATTTATTCATCTACGGTCAATAAAGTTAACCGAGTTAATTTATACCGCTATGGGTAAATTAGATTCATTACCCGAAGATATTAGTTTATTTGCATCTGGCTCAGCTGAACAAGAAAGCCAAATATTAAATAACAAACTCAGCCGTGGTGAATCGGAAATGTTAGAGTTTAAATCTTCCATGCGTTGGAATATCAGTGCAAACCAGCAAGATAAGAAAATGGAGGATATTATTTTAAAAAACATCGCGGCTTTTAGTAATGGTTACGGCGGAACATTGATGATCGGTATAAATGATGATGGAGATGTTTTGGGTTTAAATGCAGATTATTCTACGTTAAAAGAACCTAATAAAGACCATTTTGAACTTCACCTACGTAATCTGGTTAATTCAAACCTTGGTAAAGATTTCGCTACAGCAAATTTAAATATTAGCTTTCCGCTTAAAGACGATACTGAATTTTGTCAAATTGAGATTAAACGAGGTAATGAACCTAAGTACCTTGAAATTCCTGATCAAAATGGTCAGAAAATAGAAAAATTTTATGTGAGGAGTGGTAACTCTTCACAAGAATTATCAATTAATGAAGCCGCAAAATATATTAACTTGCGTTTTAAGGGGGCACGATGACCCAACCTTCTTTTGATCAAAAAGCCTTAGAAAAATATCTATGGGAAGCCGCTGTTATCCTTAGGGGCACCATAGATGCGGGGGATTACAAGCAATACATTTTTCCGCTCATGTTCTTTAAACGGCTCTCTGATGTGTACGATGAAGAGTTTAACAATGCCTTGCGCGATAGTGATGAGGATTTAGAATACGCCGCGTTTACTGAAAATCATCACTTTCAAATACCGGACGGTGCGCACTGGAAAGATGTGCGTGAAACCACTACCAACATTGGTTTGGCACTACAAAACGCGATGCGTGCCATTGAAAAGGCAAACCCAGACACCCTTGAAGGTATTTTTGGTGATGCTAGTTGGACCAATAAAGACCGCCTAACTGACGCCATGCTCACCAACTTAATTGAGCATTATTCACAGCACACACTTGATTTAAAAAATGTGCCAGATGACAAGTTAGGTAATGCTTACGAGTACTTAATCAAAGAGTTTGCTGACGATAGTGGCCACACCGCCGCAGAGTTTTACACCAACCGTACTGTGGTTAAATTAATGACCATGATAATGGACCCACAACCGGGTGAGTCCGTGTATGACCCTACTTGTGGCTCGGGTGGTTTATTACTTAACTGTGCTTTGCATCTTAAAGATGAAGGCAAAGAATACCGCACGCTTAAATTATACGGACAAGAGATTAACCTATTAACCTCAGCCATTGCCCGTATGAACATGTTTATGCACGGCATTGAAGAGTTCGATATTGTCCGTGGTAATACCTTGAGTAATCCAGCTTTGCTTGAAAACGATGAGCTGAAAAAATTCAACGTGATTCTCGCCAACCCGCCTTATTCAATTAAATCATGGGATAGAAAGAGCTTTGAAAGCGATCCATATGGCCGTAATGTATGGGGCACACCACCGCAAGGTTGTGCGGATTATGCCTTTCAACAACATATTCAAAAAAGTCTTAATTTAGATAATGGCCGTTCAATTTCATTATGGCCACACGGCATTTTGTTCCGTGATGCAGAAGCCGAAATACGTAAAAAAATGATTGAACAAGACCAAGTTGAATGTGTCATTGGTCTTGGTCCAAATCTATTTTATAACTCGCCTATGGAAGCATGTCTGTTAATTACTAAAACAAGCAAAGACGAAAATAAAAAAGGCAAAGTACTGATCATTAATGCGGTGAAAGAAGTTAAGCAAGATAAGAATATCGCCTACCTTGAACAAAGCCATATTAAACGTATTTACAATGCTTATAAAAATTATGCTGATGAAGATGGTTTTAGCAAAGTCGTTACCATAGACGAAGTTCTCAAGTTTAAAGCCAGCTTAAACATGGCGCTTTATGTTAGTAATGTTGATAACAGTAAAACACAAATACCATTAGATGATGCACTCGCTAACTGGCAAACATCATCAAAGCAGTTATCAAGTAGTATGGAACAGTTATTTAAGGAATTAGGTTAAATGTCAAAAGTTAAGACAGATTTAAAAATTGACCTAAATAATTTGAATAAATCCAGCTGGAAAACTTACCGCTTTGATGAAATTGCTCAAAACATTTCAGAGCGAGTTGATCCTAATAATACCGATTTAAAAGTATATATTGGCCTTGAACATATTGACTCTGAATCCTTACACATAAAGCGACACGGCACCTCTGATGATGTAAATGGTCAGAAATTAAAGTTTTATAAAGGTGATGTTATTTTTGGTCGTCGCCGTGCGTATCAGCGTAAAGCAGGAATTGCTACTTGGGATGGTTTTTGTTCAGCACACGCTTTAGTGCTTAGGGCTAATCCTGATGTAATTGACCCAGAGTTATTTCCATTTTTTATGCATTCAGATTTGTTCATGAATCGTGCTATTGACATCTCAGTGGGTTCCTTATCACCAACGATTAATTGGGGGACACTCAAGCATCAAGAATTTTTGCTTCCACCGAAGGAAATTCAGGCAAACGTCATAAAGTTATTATCTACGATGGACTGCGTTATTCAAAAAAATAAAAATACTATATCGGCATTGAAGACTGCAAAGAAATCAAAGTTAAAATCATATTTTTCAAATGAAATTGAATATAAACAAATCAGAGATATTGGTGAAATTGTCACAGGTTCAACGCCTTCAACTAAAAAAGAAGAATATTGGGGGGAAGATTTTCAGTTTGTAACACCTGCGGATATTTCAGATGATACTTTTTCTGTGTTTGATACAGAAAGGAAGATTACAAGCGAAGGCTTATCTGTTTCGAGAGAAATTCCTGCCGATAGTTTAATGGTAGTTTGCATTGCATCTATTGGAAAATTAGCAATATCACAAGAAAAGTGTGGAACAAATCAACAAATCAACACAATTATTCCTAATGATGGAATAGAGGTTAAATATTTATACGAGGTGTTAGAACTTTTCAACGAGTTAATTACATCTAAAGCAGCAAAATCAGTTGTTCCAATTTTAAACAAAGGTGATTTTGGATTAATAAAAATACCAATTCTTAATCCTGATTTAAGAAGTCAGTTATTAAATGAATCTGAATATTTTGATAATGCTATTCAAAACTCGACAGTAAATATAAAAAATAGCGAACAACTACATATAAGTATTATAAATAAGGTGTTTTAGGTATGGGATTTACTGAATTAAATAGTGTGGAGCACTACATCATCCATCAAATGAGTGGCGTTAACTTAAACGCTTCTCAAGAGAGTAACCAAATTAGCGAACCTCATGGCCAATACGGTTTGCAATGGCAATTCCAATCGGCTGAGCAGATTGGGCAGCTTGACCGTGGTGTTAACGAGGTTTTAGTTGAGTCTGTATTGGTTAGGGCATTAATTCGTCTTAACCCTGAGATTGAAGCTAATCCTAATTTAGCAGATGAAGTAATACATAAACTCCGTGCTATTCTAATTTCGGTCAATCAAGTGGGCTTAGTGATGGCCAATGAAGAATTTTTTGCTTGGATGACAGGCGAAAAAACCATGCCGTTTGGTGAAAATAACCGCCATGTGCCTGTAAAGCTAATCGACTTTGATGATTTAACCCGCAACGATTATGTCGTGACGAATCAGTTTCGCATTCATCACAAAGAAACAAAAATACCTGATGTAGTATTAATGATTAATGGTATTCCGGTGGTGGTCGGTGAAGCTAAAACACCAATTCGCCCATCAGTAACGTGGTTAGACGGCGCGCATGAAATACACAACATTTATGAAAATGCTGTACCACAATTGTTTGTGCCTAATATTTTATCGTTTGCTACCGAAGGCAAAGAATTGTTTTATGGTGCCATAAAATGCCCGTTAGAGTTTTGGGCACCTTGGCGTGTTGAGGATGATCAACTAAGCCGCTCTGTTGGTTTATCGAGTGTTGGCGCAGAGCTGACCAATTTATTAAGCCCAGTGCGCTTGCTTGATATTATGCGTAATTTCTCATTGTTTACAACGAATAAAAAGAAACACCGCACTAAGATAATACCTCGTTTTCAGCAATACGAAGGGGCTAATAAAATTGTTGAGCGTGTGATTGACGGTAGGATTAAAAAAGGTTTAATTTGGCATTTTCAAGGCTCAGGTAAATCATTGTTAATGGTGTTTGCTGCACAAAAACTTCGCCGTGCTGCACAGCTTAAAAGCCCAACCGTCATTGTGTTGGTCGATAGAACCGATTTAGATACCCAAATTAGCAGCACATTTAATGCCGCCGATATCGCTAATGTGGAGTCAACCGATAGCATTAAAGAATTACAACAAATGCTTGAGCGTGATACCCGTAAGATTATTATCTCAATGATTCACAAATTCCGTGATGCTAAACCTAATATGAATGAACGTGAGAATATCATTGTATTAGTGGACGAGGCGCATCGCACCCAAGAAGGTGATTTAGGTCGTCAAATGCGTGCCGCTTTACCCAATGCTTTCTTATTTGGTTTAACTGGGACGCCCGTAAACAAAGCGGATAAAAATACTTTTTGGGCATTTGGTGCCGAAGAAGATAAAGGCGGTTATATGTCACGTTACACCTTCCATGACTCCATTCGTGATGATGCCACATTGCCATTACACTTTGAGCCACGTTTAGTTGATGTGCATGTGGATACCCAAGCTCTTGACCAAGCATTTGCTGAATTTAAAGAAAGCGCGGCATTAAACGATGAAGAAGCCGATGCGCTCAATAAAAAATCAGCCAGTATGGCAACCTTTTTAAAATCACCTGAACGTATTGCCAAAATAGCGAAAGACATAGCTGAACACTTTAAAAACAAATTAGCACCACAGGGCTTTAAGGCTATGATAGTCACGCCAGACAGGCATGCCTGTGTGCAGTATAAAGAAGCGTTAGATAACTACTTCTCAACAGAGGCCAGTAAAGTGGTTATTTCAACCACCGCGAATGATGACTTTGAATTTAAGGAAAAGTGGGGAATAGACAAGAGCCAACAAGAAAAAATTGTTGATGAGTTTAACGCTGTGGATTCTGACCTTAAATTTATTATTGTTACTGCTAAATTGTTAACGGGTTTTGATGCACCGATTTGTCAAACAATATACTTAGACAAATCATTAAAAGATCATACCTTGTTGCAGGCAATATGTCGTACCAACCGTTTATATCCGAATAAGGCGTTTGGCTGTATTGTTGATTACTTTGGTGTTTTTGACGATGCCACAAAAGCATTAGCGTTTGATGAAGAGAGCATCAAGCAGGTTATTACTAACTTAAGTGAATTACGCTCTCGTTTACCACAAGCAATGGCTGACTCATTAAAACACTTTGATGGCGTAGATAGAACGCTTGATGGGTTTGAGGGCTTAGAAGCTGCACAAAATGCTATTGGTACTGACGACAAAAAAGATGCCTTTGCAAAAGATTTCAAGTACCTGTCAAAGCTATGGGAATCATTATCACCAGATAATATTTTAGACCTATATAACCAAGACTATAAATGGTTAGCGCAAGTATTTGAATCAGTAAAACCAGCTTCAGATAATGTAGGTAAGATGCTGTGGTTAGCACTTGGTGCACAAACCACTCAGCTAATACATGAAAACATTCATGTAGGTGAAGTACATACCTTGGATGAGTTTGTACTTGATGCGGATGTGATTGAAAATATATTCAACAATCCAGAGCCAAAAAAGATCAAGCAACTCGAAAAAGACTTAATCCAACGCTTTAAAAATCACGGTGGCAGTGCCGAATTTAAAAAGCTCAGTAAACGTTTAGAAGAACTGCGCGATAAAGCAGAAAAAGGTTTAATTACCTCAATAGAATTCGTTAAAGAGCTGTGCGCAATTGCCAAAGAGACGATATCCGCCGAAAAAGAATTACAGCAAGAAGCACAAGAAAAATCACCTAAAGCCGCATTGACAGAGCTGTTTTTAGAGTTAAAGACTGAGAAAACACCAGCTGTAGTTGAGCGTATTGTTACCGACATTGATGCCATTGTTCGAGTTGTGAAATTCCCTGGTTGGCAAAACACCACAGGCGGAGAACGCGAAGTACAAAAATCACTGCGCAAAGCATTACTTAAATACAAATTACATACTGATCAAATTTTGTTTGATAGAGCTTATGCCTATATCAAAGAGTATTATTAAGGTGTTCTGGATAGTTAGATTTCCTTGTTAATTACCTTATTTTAAAATCATTCATCCTATGCTTAGTAAGTCTAGTATCTACAGAGTTTAGGGGACTATTTTTTGAAAAGCATCGCTTTAAATCACTGTAATTTTTTTATCGCTGTATTTTGACGATTATTAGTAATCTTGATTTTGTTTGAGCATTGCCAATATTTGACTGTTTGAATGTCTTTATTTACGCATAGAAAACTAATCTATTCCTCAAAAACCGCATCATGAGATGGATGATATTTCCGATAATCCTAAAAGGTCTCAATGAAAAGAAGATACAGCCAAGAACAAATAATCAAGGCAATCAAACGCCATGAATCAGGGTTAAAATTTGAAAAAGCAGCGTGAAATGATTAAACCGCATTCAAATACTGGTGCTTATTTGGGGGGCAATACACCCATCCAGTAACAGACTACTTAAAATCAAATTTTGAAAAAAAATAGCTCATAAAGTTCAGCATCAACAGTCAAAAAAACGCACAGTGGTTTATCGACCTGTCTGCATACTATTGATATGAAATTTCTTTATTTATTACTACTGTGACACAATTTTCAAGAGATGAGTGAATGATAATATTGCTGAGGTTCTACCACTTGCAGGGCGTAGTTCATCTATGATGCCGGCTTGCTTTAATTCACGAATATACTGCGCAGCACGTTGCCGTTGAATTCTTAGTATTTTGTGTGCATCAGTTGCTCGAAAAATCGGTGTATTGAATAACATATCTAATAAGAATATTGATTGATCCGAGCGAATCACATCTAGCATCTCCTTCTTTTTATAATCATAAAGCTCAATGATTTTTCTAACTAGTATCAGATTTTTTTCAGATTGTTCAACTACAGCGTTTAGAAAAAAATCAACCCACCCTAGCCAATCATTTTGACGAGAAATATTTTCTAGTTTTTGATAGTAAGTATCTCGATTAGATTCGAAATATTCACTGAGATAGAAGGACGGACTGACAACGCTACCCTTTCTAGCAAGAAACAACGGAATCAAGATGCGTCCAATTCGGCCATTACCATCATCGAATGGGTGAATTAACTCAAATTGTGCATGTATGAGTGCTGCCTGAATAATTGGGTCTAGAGTATCGTCGTTCAAGTTAACGAAACCAATAAATTGCTCTAAAAGATCCTGCAAAATATAAGGTGCAGGAGGTACGTAAGTGGCTTGCTCAATCGTACATCCTCGCGGTCCAATCCAGTTTTGGGTCGCACGGAATCGCCCTGGATTTTTATCTTCTCCACGAACTCCTTGCATGAGGTTTTCATGCATTTGTCTTAGCATGTGGAGTGTCAGTGGCTTGTCTTTTAACTCAGATCCAGCTATTCTGAGAGTGCTCCTATAATTTATGATTTCTTGTATATCGGCACTCTTTTCAGGATCAAATTTTTCTCCAGCCTGTTGCTGATACACCTCGTTCGCAGTGGCGATAGTCCCTTCTATCCTTGATGATAGTTCTGCTTCCTTCATTATTAACGGTGAAAGTAGTACATCTGGATTTACAAGGCTTTCTAATAGACCATCATAACGGGATATACAAGCATTTGCCCTACCGACCAAGGCGATGCTATTGCTTAAGTCCAACTTTTTTGGCGGGAAGTAGTTGAGGTTCATTTCTGTATGATAGAAGATACACAAAGTGGTTTGTGTAACATGAATTGACATTATAACATACACAAAAGACTTTGTGTCCGGTACAACAACTACTAATAGAGAGATCAGAGGTGGAAGAGTGCGATCAGGTGATCAAAAATCAGTTCAAGCTAATTGAGGTTTGAATTTAGAGCGCACAAACAACTCCAAGATTCTCTTAGTAGAACAAATAATTACAGCAACGAGAATACTAATACAAGATGGTGCATTCTCTGCACTGATCACGATCGCTCTATGTCTCTTGGACGAACATCACGGTGTTCCCAGCTGGATCGCTGACTTGAGCAAGTTTTATAAATCCTAAGTCCTGCGTTTCGCTAGGGGTTACACCAGCGTTTTCACAAACTGCCCTCTGTACTTCGATATCGTGGACACTACAAACTACAAATGATTTACCTGCAAGGCTTGAGTCAGGAGCAACCGAAACCTGAATCCAAGCATTTTCTACCAGCTTCCATTCGGCGATTCCCTCATCAGGCGTAACATCAGGCTCGCGCCCAAGCCATTTGGCGTACCATTCGACAGCTTCAGCGAAATCATTCACGTGAAGAACGGAGACTACACTCGTGAAATTATTATTGGGCATATTTAGTTTCCTTAATAGTTAGTTTTCAGTAAAACACCAGCAATCGTGATTTTATTTTTCTATAATTATTTCTGACATGGTCATTTTTCCTACACATGTATATGATTCAAATGTCGCCAGAAAAAAGCACACCGTTAACTTACCACAAAGCAAGTGGTAATGGATTAGCTTGGAGAAGTTTTTTTCGTTTTTAGTGTGTGAAATAAATGCTATTGGTAGGTAACTTGCACGCCAATTTCTTCTAACATTGTTGGAAGGGTTATGCAACGTATTCTCTCATGTGAGCATATTTTTGGCATTTTCAAAAACATTTTACTGTCATTATCCTCTGATGATTCTTCTGTCACCACAGAGACATCAGACCCTTTCAGCTCCAATGCATATAGGATCAATTGAAAATCTGCACCATCAATTGCCGCTTCCCTCTCTTTCTCGTACTCCTCAGAGGCTAATTCTTTTTGGTTTTTAATGCGCTTATTGCACCAATTATTATCAATACGTCTGTGGGTTTTTCCCTTTTCAACTTCGACCTTTTTTTGAGTTTTAACGCTTTTTAAAAAACCCAGTTTTTCAATTACCAGACCTTTTGATACACTGCCAATCTCTTCTTTTACAGAATCCAATAAAATTATTTGTTTTTCCGAAAAACTTGATTTGATTTTATTGAACAAGATATCTTCGTCATCAAAAGGTTGATAATAACGCACAAAAGATAATAAAGAAGACGTATCTATTACAAATTTCAAAAGTCATCCCCGTAAAGAAATGTATCTATATATCCCTTCTTGACTTGCTTAATATTTGGCTTAAAGCGTTTAATGATATCCATTTCTTCAATAGTCCCTTCAAAAAAAGCATAGTGATATACTCTTTTTTCTAAATTTGAATGAATTGGCTTTGGTTGTGAGAAAAATTGGATTTTCCCTTGTCTTGTGTCCTCTTCCCTTTTTTCTGCATCTCTGAGCATTTTCTCGTTATGTTCATCTTTTAAAGACAGTCTAAGACTTTCGTATGCCCTCCAAGTAATTTTTTGTTCATTGAGGAAGTGTGCATAGATAGCTAATCTGCTGATATGAATATCCTTTGATAATTTTTTTATTTCAGCATTATGTATATCAGGTTGATCATCAAATTTTTTATACATTTCTTCAGTGGTTGTTTTCTCATTTAAAATAAATGCAAATGCAAATGCATTACACCAATTCTCTATATCTTTCAAGCTTTCTTCGCGGGCTTTTTTAAATGGAGATTGATCAATCTCTTCAGAGTCAAGAAGATAATGACCAAGTTCATGAGCTAATGTAAATATCTCTCTTTTAAATGCATTTTGTTGACGTTTAATGGCAATAGTATTTGGTTTTAAAAACACTCCCTCCCAAGATATTGCTTTGTCAGGTTTTGTGTGGTTTCTGTCAATAAATTCATAGACTATGATTCCTAAATTAGCAAATGTTTGAATCATTAAGTTCAAATATTTTCGATCATCTCTACAATTATTTAACTTTGTGAAATCAACTTGATCTCTAATTTTTTGCGCAACTATTTGAGGGTTGGTTCGCACATCGTAAGTTTTTAATTGCCGTTTTGGAAGTTTATATCCCGAAAGTTTTACAACAGCGCTTAGTCCTTGCGAAGAAGATTCAATTTCGCTTATTTTCATACGATCGCGAAACTCTAATGGACTATTAAATGATTCTTTACGAAAGAATAAAGATGTGTCTCCTGATCTTGGAATATCTTGAGGATTAGTGTAGAAAGATAACCCTTTTTTGAAAAAAGCTTTATCAAGTGCCTTCAATGCATTTAACAGAATGTTTGAACAAAAAACATTAGATTCGCTGAATTCTCTCTTGCGTTTTGCATTGATTTTTTCCAATATATCATGCTTATTAACATCGTACAATTCCATCAGATGTTCAAGCCTTTTATAGTTTATTTCTATTGTGCTCATAAAATCTAAATTATGTGGAATATTTCAGTGCAGTGAATTTTTGAACAATCATTTTAACTGAATTAGCAGATGTTATTCAATCCATTTAACTTGAAGCATTTTCTCCGAAAGTCTAATTTTGCAGATTTGCAGATAAGAGAAGCGCGATGCGCGGTAAAATGTCGTTGCTCTGTGGGGTTACGTTTCCTCGGTCATAGTAGTCTAATTCCCACTGTGCCAAGGCAAGTTTAGCTGAGTCTGCGCGTGAGCGCTTTAAAAAAGCAGCAACAGGAGATGTGGTTGTAATCAACTGAAGTGTGGTTTACTTTTCGTAATTTATACTGAAAAGTGCCACTAAACAAGTATTTTTCAATTAAACCGGCGTTATTTTATTGAATGTGATTAATGACGGAATTTTTATTAAAACCATCATTTAAAAGCAGCACCTTATTAAGGTAAAACCATTTTTTCTAAAAGTTGAGGCGTTTTTGTCCTGCAAGAACGCATGCGAAATAATATAATGCGCGCCGCACATGAAGAAGCCATCGCAATCAGTAAACTTTTTGTTATCAGGAATGGGTACTATGTTTGCGGCAATGGTTATAGTGGGTTTTGGGTTGGGTTATCTGCTAGATTCCATTTTTGATACGCGACCATGGTTGATGATAGGAACAGGACTGCTTGGGTTGATTGGTGGCTTTTTTCGAATGAATGAGATGCTAAAACAAGTTTCAGAGCTTCAAGAAAAAATATTGAAGGAAAAAGAAGAACAGTGAATACGAAACCATCTTCCCAGAAAAAAAAGGCATTTTTAATTCAAATGGTTGTGGCAGTTTTAGTAGCTCTAATGTATGCGATTTTGAACCCCACGACTGTGTATGCCCTGGTTTACAGTGTTTTTGTGGGGATGGTTTACGCAATGATATTGATGCTGAGTTCAAAGTTATCAGATACGGCATCTGAGCGCGATCCAAGGCAAGGCATGATGGTTCTTTATGCTGGCGCGGTTATTCGCTTTTTATTGGTTGGTGCTTTGCTTGCGATAGGGATAAGAAATTGGGTAGAAACGCCACTTCCAGTGGTTTTACCGTTTATGATAATGCTGTTTGCACCAATGCTTTTATTGATCAATAAAAAGCGCTTGACAGACTAGTAGAAATAATTTTGAGAGATTGATTTGAAAAAGGAGTTAAATTAGTGGCAGAAGGTAAACAAACAACGGTTGAATATATCCGTCACCATTTAGCCAATAACTGTCTTAATCTTGACGGGGGTAAGTGTGAGCCGGGTGGTTTCATGCAGATACACCTTGATACTATAGGAATCAGCGTGCTTCTTGGGGTGTTGTTGGTTTTTGTCGGTTTGAGAGCAACTCGTCATCTTTCCGAAGGCGTGCCAGTGGGTTTGCAGAATTTTTTCGAAAGTATCATTGATTTTGTACAAACGCAAATTAATGATGTTTATCCTAAAAAAAATGCATGGATAGGTCCCATTGCTATAACAGTATTTTGTTGGATATGGATGATGAATTTTATGGATTTGATACCTGTTGATTTATTACCATATATGGCGCAAATTATTTCAGGCGACCCTCATTTTTATCTTAGAGTAGTGCCTACTGCAGATTCAAATGCTCCTTTAGGAATGGCACTAACCGTTTTTGGAATGATTACTTACTACAATGTAAAGTCTAAAGGTTTAATGGGCTTTTTAAAGATGTTTTTATTTCATCCATTTGGCAAGTTTGCTATACCGTTCAATATTATGATGACCTTAATCGAAGAAATCGCTAAACCTTTAAGCCTTGGATTGCGACTATTCGGGAATATGTTTGCTGGTGAGTTGGTGTTTTTATTGATTGCTTTGATTGGTGGAACATTGGTTGCTGGTGCAGGTGCGTTTATATGGGGTCCAATGCAGGTATTGCTTGACTTCATATGGTTGGTTTTCCATATACTGGTTATCACTTTGCAGGCATTTATATTTATGGTGTTAACGATCGTCTATATTTCGATGGCAGACGATACAGGACACTAATCATTTTCAAATTTAAAAAAATAGGAGTACTCTAATGGAAGCAATTATTTCATCGACAGCTATAGCGGTGGGCATGATGTTGGCAGCAGCGGGATTGGGTTCAGCCATTGGTTGGGGTTTAATTTGTGCAAAAACTCTTGAAGGGATTGCACGTCAACCTGAAATGCGTCCTGTATTGATGACAAATACATTTATTTTTGCCGGACTTATGGAGTCATTTCCATTTATCATTTTGGCGTTTGCTATGTGGTTTACATTTGCAAATCCATTTTTGGGTTAAATCCATCCTTCACAACCCACTAAACGGAGAAGACCGTGGAAATTAATATTACACTGTTTATTCAAGTTGTCGCCTTTTTGGTGTTGATTTACTTTGTGCGCAAAGTATTGTGGGGACCTATGGTTTCTGCAATGGAAGCGCGTCAAAAGAAAATTGAAGATGGTCTTGAGGCTGCTAATGAAGGACGAAATCAGCTTGAAAAGGCTGAAGAAAATGCACGTGATATTTTAGCTGAAGCCAAAAAAGAAGCATCTAGTATGTTGGATGACACGCACAAACGCGAAGCTGAGATTATTGAAGCGGCAAAAGAGGCTGCTATTGAAGAGGCGAATAAAATTCGTCTTGCTAATGATGCAGCTGTTGAGCAACAAATTTCCAGCGCACGCGAAGCTTTGCGTGAGGAAGTGGGCTCTTTGGTTATTGAGGCAGCTAAAAAAGTTATTATGCGCGAATTGGACGATAAAAAACATGCGGATATCATTCAAGATGCAACCAATAAATTAGCATCATGAGTTCACAAGCAGCTATAGCAAGACCCTATGCCAAAGCTATTTTTGAAATGGCCGTGGATGGTGATTCTGGAGAGAATTGGCGTGAATCGTTAACTGTATTGAGCAAAGCATTGGAAGATGAAAAACTCTCCAAATTGATCAACGACCCACGTGTTGAAAAAAGTATTTTGAGTGATGTTTTAAGTCAGGTTCTGGCAAAAAATGGCTTTAATGAGAGTCAAGTGAATTTGGTTCAGCTTTTGACAGAGAACAAACGTTTGAGTATGTTCAATGAGGTGAGAGATGCTTTTAATAAATTACTTGATGAGTATCAACAAAAAAAGCATTGCAAAGTCCTATCTGCAGTAGTGTTGAATAGCGAGCAACAAAATAACGTTAGAAAATCTTTGAGTAAAAGATTTGGTGGTGAGATTGACGTTCTTTATGAGGTTGATGCTTCTGTAATAGGTGGTTTGCGTATAGAAATGAACGACAGAGTTATTGATGAGACTCTGTTAAGGCGTATTAAACAGTTAGAAAGTGACATTCTGCAGTGAGGTAACACATGCAACTTAACCCTTCTGAAATTAGTGATTTAATTAAAAAACGTATTGACGCTTCCGATGTCAGTGCGCAAGAAACAAATGAAGGCAGTATTATTACGATTGCCGATGGTATCGCCCTTATATATGGGCTTTCCGATGTGCAGTACGGTGAGATGGTACAACTGGATGAGACAACGTTTGGATTGGCTCTTAACTTAGAAGAAGACTCTGTCGGTGTGGCAGTGTTGGGCGCTTACGAACATTTGTCGGAAGGAGATAAAGTCAAATGTACAGGGCGTATTCTTGATGTGCCAGTTGGCGAAGCGTTGCTTGGACGTGTTGTTGACGCTTTGGGTCGACCCATTGACGGCAAAGGTGAAATAAAATCCACTGAACGTAGTCCAGTAGAACGTATTGCTCCTGGTGTTATTGCACGTCAAAGTGTATCTCAAGCAATGCAAACAGGCATTACTTCGATTGACGCTATGGTACCTATTGGTCGTGGTCAACGTGAACTAATTATTGGTGATCGCCAAACTGGGAAAACTGCCATTGCGATTGACGCGATTATTAATCAAAAGCATACAGGCGTTAAATGTGTTTACGTTGCCATTGGTCAAAAGGCTTCCTCAGTTCGTTCAATCATAACGAGACTTGAAGAAGCAGGGGCGATGAGTTATACAACGGTTGTGGCTGCTAATGCTTCTGATGCGTCTGCTCTGCAATTTTTAGCACCGTATTCAGGGTGCTCAATGGGCGAATATTTTCGTGACCGAGGCGAAGATTCGTTGATTATCTATGATGATTTGACAAAACAAGCTTGGGCATATCGTCAAATATCCCTATTGTTGCGCCGTCCTCCTGGTCGTGAAGCTTACCCAGGTGACGTTTTCTATTTGCATTCGCGTTTGCTTGAAAGAGCCTCTCGAGTGAATGTCGAATATGTTGAAAAGCATACAAACGGTAAAGTAACAGGAAAAACGGGATCGTTGACGGCATTGCCTATCATTGAAACACAAGCGGGTGACGTATCAGCATTTGTTCCAACCAATGTTATTTCAATTACAGATGGACAAATATTCCTTGAAACGAGTTTGTTTGCACAAGGTGTTCGTCCTGCTATAAATGCTGGATTGTCTGTTTCTCGAGTTGGTGGGGCGGCTCAGACTAAGATTATTAAAAAACTTGGTGGGGGCGTTCGTCTTGACCTTGCTCAATATCGTGAGTTACAAGCCTTTTCACAGTTTGCTTCAGATTTAGATGACGCTACTCGTGCACAACTTGAACGCGGTCAACGTGTTACCGAGTTAATGAAACAGCCACAATACTCTCCACGATCATTAGCTGAAATGGGAATCTCCTTATACGCAGCGAATAATGGTTATTTGGATGATATTGATGTTTCTCGAATAGTCGAGTTTGAAAAAGGTTTGCATCAGAACCTTAATTCGACGGCTAAAAAATTAGTCGAGAAGATAAACGAAGCAGGTGATTTCAATGAGGAAATTGAAGCTGAATTGAAAGAGACACTTGTGGGTTATAAAAAAACATTTGTATAAAGCGGAGTAAGTAATGGCAAGCGGAAAGGAAATCCGACAACAGATTGCGAGCGTAAAAAATACGCAAAAGATCACCAAGGCGATGGAGATGGTAGCAGCTGCAAAGATGCGCCGTTCTCAAGATCGTATGGTGGGGGCAAGGCCTTACGTGCAAATGCTGCGCAAAGTTATATCTAATCTTGGTAAAGCGCATCCTGAGTACAAACATCCTTTCACAATTGAAAGCGAAGTTAACACGGTAGGTGTTATTGTTATTAGTACTGATCGTGGGCTTTGTGGAGGACTAAACGCTAATGCTTTTAGAACTACTTTGCGATATGTCAAAGGTCTTAAAGATGAAGGCATTGAAACGAAATTTTGTGTTATAGGAGCTAAAGGACAGTCCTTTTTTAAATCAGTGGGCGGTGAAATTATTTCATCGGTGGCACAGTTAGGGGATCGTCCAAGCCTTGATCAAATTCTTGGCAGTGTTTCTTCTATGATTAAGGCTTATGAGGAAGGAGAAATTCAACGTTTGGTTATGATACAGTCAAATTTTGTTAACTCTATGACACAAACACCTGAAGTTACTCAGATTTTTCCAACTTCTTTGGATATGGAAGATCAAGAAAAACAAGGGATTTGGGATTATATATACGAGCCTGATGCTAAGGTAGTGCTTGAAGGATTGCTCAAGCGATACGCAGAGTCACTTATTTATCAGGCTGTGATTGAAAATGTAGCATGTGAAATGTCAGCGCGAATGATAGCTATGAAAAGTGCAACCGACAATGCTGGTGAGATGATACATGAGTTGAATCTTGCATACAACAAAGCACGTCAGGCTGCTATCACACAAGAATTATCGGAAATTATTGGTGGCGCTGCCGCCGTTTAAATATTCAGCAGGAGCTTAGAAAAATGAATTCAGGAAAAGTTACGCAAATTATTGGGGCGGTAATTGATGTTGAGTTTCCCCGTAAAGATATGCCTAAAATATATGATGCTCTGCTCGTTGAGGGTTCAGGGCTGACATTAGAAGTACAGCAGTTGATTGGTGACGGCAAGGTTAGAACCATCGCACTTGGATCTTCTGATGGGCTAAAACGTGGCGTTAGTGTTAAAAATACAGGCGCTCCAATCAGTGTCCCCGTTGGTGAAAAAACATTGGGACGGATTTTTGACGTCCTCGGAAATACTATTGATGAAGCAGGTGACGTTGGAACTGATGATCGTATGCCTATTCACCGTAAGCCGCCTGCTTATGATGAACTTGCTCCTTCTGCAGAATTACTCGAAACGGGAATAAAAGTTATTGATCTTATTTGTCCGTTCGCAAAAGGCGGTAAAGTAGGTCTATTCGGAGGTGCTGGTGTTGGTAAGACGGTAAATATGATGGAACTCATCAATAATATTGCCAAAGAACACTCTGGACTATCTGTTTTTGCCGGTGTTGGTGAGCGTACTCGTGAAGGAAATGATTTCTATCATGAGATGAAAGACTCAGGTGTTTTAGATAAAGTTGCCATGGTATACGGGCAAATGAACGAGCCACCTGGAAATAGGTTGCGCGTTGCCTTAACTGGTTTGACAATGGCTGAGAGTTTTCGTGATGAAGGAAGAGATGTATTGATGTTTATCGATAATATCTATCGTTATACATTAGCGGGAACAGAAGTATCAGCATTGCTTGGACGTATGCCTTCTGCGGTAGGTTACCAACCAACACTTGCTGAGGAAATGGGAGCGTTGCAAGAGCGTATCACTTCAACTAAAACAGGTTCTATTACATCAATTCAAGCGGTATATGTTCCAGCCGATGATTTAACAGACCCTTCTCCTGCTACTACATTCTTGCATTTGGATGCAACGGTTGTACTGTCACGTCAAATTGCTGAGCTTGGCATTTATCCTGCGGTTGACCCACTGGATTCAACGTCAAGGCAGTTGGACCCTCAAGTTGTTGGTAATGATCACTATGACACAGCACGGGCAGTCCAAGCGACTTTACAGCGGTATAAAGAATTGAAAGACATCATCGCTATTTTGGGTATGGACGAGCTTTCTGAAGAAGATAAATTGGTCGTACAACGCGCACGTAAAATTCAGCGCTTTTTATCACAACCGTTTTTTGTTGCTGAAGTATTTACTGGTTCTCCTGGCAGATATGTATCTCTCAAAGACACCATTGCTGGATTTAAGCGTATTATAGAAGGCGAGTTGGACCATTTGCCTGAACAAGCTTTTTATATGGTTGGCGGTATTGAAGAAGTTGTTGAGAAAGCGAAAGGAATGAGTTAAGATTGATCATCGCATAAAGGGAATAAATAGTGTCTGTAATAAATGTTGATATAGTAAGTGCTGAAGAGTCTATTTTTTCTGGGCAAGCTGAAATGGTTTTTGCTCCAGCTGAGGGCGGTGAAGTAGGTATTCTTCCAAAACACACGCCAATGCTTGCACAGCTAAAGCCGGGTGAAGTTTGTATACGTAATGATGCCAATGATCAGTACTTCCTCATATCAGGTGGTTTCATCGAAATTCAACCTGATCAAGTCGTGATTTTGGCTGATACTGCTGTTCGTGCAAAGGATATTGACGAAGCAAAAATTATGGAAGCTAAGAAAAAAGCAGAAGAAGCGATGGAAAATGCAAAAAGTGATTTTGACGTTGCTAAAGCGGAATCAGAATTAGTTAATCTTAACGCACAAATGCAAGCACTGTCTAAATTGCGTAGCAAACTGAAAACACAAGGGCACTCGTAGTACATAATAGTAGTATGCTCTCTTAGGGCGATTTTAGTATCATCGCTGAATCCATTATAAAGAGTCGATTTTCGACTTTCAGTCTCTGGATACTGGACGTTTAGTATTTAAAAATATTCATCGTTCTTATTCTCATCAAAGTCTGGCATATAGAATATTCTGTACCGTTATTTTTTGGCATACGGTGACCAAGAAGTAATTGAGAGTTCAATGCCCGTTTAATTTTAGGTATGTTCCATAAATACACATATTGGTTTAGAGGAATCAATATAATTGCAGATATGGAATAAGTACCTATAAGATTTTTAATGAATTTCAAAAAAAGGAAAATTAAATGAAAATTACCAAACAAGTTGTTTTTATTGCAAAAGATGGTTGTGTAGAAGAATTGAAGCGTTTGTTATCCACCATGGTTTTACCGTCCAAAGCGTCAAATGGCTGTGAGTTGTATGACATTTTCCAAGCACGTGATGAGTCAAATAAATTTATAGTTGTTGAGTCATGGCGTGATGAAAAAGCTTTGGATGGGCATAAGTCATCTGCTCATTATGCGCATTATAAGTCCAATTTTGAGCAATATTGTGCTGACAAATATGTCATAGATTTAGACTTTATTTGACCTTCATCAATTTTTAAAGATGAAAAATTTATGGTCCGAAGAAATAGCGAGTAGCTTTACAGGTGATGTAGCTAAGCGCGTTTACACATCAAACCTTATTGGTCAAGATGATCGTTTAGTCTTGCATGGGGGAGGAAACACGTCAGTCAAATCTACTGTAGATATGGAAGAAATTCTATTTGTTAAAGGTAGTGGATGGGATTTAATTACCATTAAAGAAGAAGGTTTTTCTCCAGTTCGAATGCATACGTTGTTGGAATTGGCTCAATTGGAGCACTTAACTGACAGTGATATGGTTGTGCGACAAAAAGCTGCAATGCTTGATTTATCTGCGCCTAATCCATCGGTAGAAGCTATTCTGCACGCTTTAATTCCATTCAAATACGTAGATCATTCGCATGCAGACGTTGTTGTTACTATTTCTAACTCTGTGCAGGGAAAGGAGTTGATTGCTGACTTATATGGCGATTATCTTATCGTTCCTTATGTTATGCCAGGATTTTTATTGGCACAAAAAATTTATAGTATGACACGCAACTTTGATTGGGGAAAGTGTGCTGGTATCATACTGCACAATCACGGAATTTTTACTTTCGATGATGATGCAAAAATCAGCTATGAAAAAATGATTGATGGCGTAAACAAAGCAGAGGAGTATTTATTGAAAAATACATCTCTACAAGATAGTGGGGAAGTTGCTGAGGATTTCGATTTTGAAACACTGAAGAAATTGATTAGCCAAGCTAAAAATTTTGATGCACACCTTCATGTTAATCAATCACAGTTAGCCCTTAACTACGCTTCACAACCTAATCTTAATGCCTTTGCAACACGTGGAATGCTAACGCCTGAACACATTATTCGTACTAAAAGATGCCCATTAGTATTGAATAAGGGACAGGATGTAGCTGGCACAATTGAAGAATATAAGCATGATTATTCTAATTATTTTGATGCATTTTCTCATGGCGAGTTATGTCTTAATGCAGCACCAAACTATGCCGTTATTGCTGGAGTAGGGGTTGTTAGCTTTGGGAAAAATGAAAAAGAATCGAGTATTATCAACGACATTGTTGAACACACTATGGAGGCAGTGTTGCGTGCGGATCAATTGGGTGGGTATCAAAGTATTGGACTAAAAGATAGTTTTGATATGGAGTATTGGGAATTAGAACAAGCAAAATTAAAAAAATAGTCGTTCATCATGGGAAAATATTTAATGGCAATAGATGCGGGTACAGGCAGTGTCAGATCCGTCATTTTTGATTTGAAGGGACAACAAGTTGCCATGGCGCAACAAGAGTGGCATCATTTGGAGGAAGACGGGGTTGCCAGTAGCATGACTTTTGACTATAGTTCCAATTGGAACTTGGTCGTCGCTTGTATTAAAAAATCTTTGACTGAAAGTGGTTTACAAGGCACGGATATTGCCGCAGTAAGCGCTACCAGTATGCGCGAGGGGATACTTGCTTACGATGCTAAAGGCGATGCTGTTTGGGGAGTCGCCAATGTGGATGCTCGTGCTAGTCAAGAGGTTGCTTATTTAAAATCAACATTTCCAAATGTTGAAGAGGAGTTCTACCAGCAATCAGGACAAACCTTTGCCTTAGGAGCCTTACCTCGATTGCTTTGGTTAAAAAGGCATCGAAAAAATATATATGACAAAGTTGCCAAAATTTCCATGATAAGTGATTGGGTTTTAGCGCGATTGAGTGGAGTTATCGCTACTGACCCGAGTAACGCTGGCACTACAGGTATATTTGATTTAAAAACCCGAAACTGGTTGCCTGAAATGGCAGAAAAAATCGGAATAAAAGAAAGTATCTTTCCTGAAGTTTTAGAGTCAGGAACAGTGATGGGTAAGGTGCGCTCAAAAGTCGCTTGTGAGACGGGTCTTTCAACGGACACACTGGTTGTGATGGGAGGAGGAGATGTTCAATTAGGCGCTGCTGGTTTAGGAGTGGTTCGTACATCGCAAGTCGCGATACTAGGCGGTTCATTTTGGCAACAAGTTGTCAATATTGATGCCCAAACGCCACCTCCAGCTGATATGGGGATACGAGTTAATCCACATGTTATAAAAGGACAGTCCCAAGCAGAAGGAATTACTTTTTTTAGCGGTTTAATCATGCGTTGGTTTCGCGATGTGTTTTGCTCAGAAGAAGTACGCAGAGCACAAGAAGAGGGTGTTGATGCTTATGCTTTATTAGAAGAACAAGCAAGCATGGTACCGATTGGATCACACGGTATTTTGCCAATTTTTTCCGATTCAATGAAGTATGGTAAATGGCAGCATGCAGCCCCTTCATTTGTGAATTTATCTATTGATTCAACAATGTGCAACAAAGGATCTCTATTTCGATCTTTACAAGAAAATGCGTGCATTGTGTCCGCTATCAATTTAAATAAAATTAAACATTTCACAGGAATAGAGTTCGATGAAATAGTTTTTGCAGGTGGTGCAAGTAAAGGATTCTTATGGCCTCAAATATTAGCCGATGTTTGTGGTTGTACAGTGAAAATTCCAAAAGTGACTGAAGCAACTGCTTTGGGAGTGGCAATAACTGCAGGCGTTGGAGCAGGTATTTATTCTTCGATTGAGAATGCTGCGGAAAGCCTTGTTTCTTGGGATCGTTTTTTTCACCCAAATCATGAGAATTTCAAACAATATATCGAGATACGACAACAATGGCAAAAAGTTTACGAGAAACAAATGCAATTAGTCGATGAAGGGCTAACGAAATCGATGTGGAAAGCACCAGGCATTTTATAAATTGGCTGATTTATTAAATAGTATCATCTTTTTTGAGCCATTTTCTATACTTTAATTTGTGTTCAAAGAAATATCCAATAGTATCTGAAACGTTCTTGTTTATCTTGAACGGTGCTGCTACCAATAAACGAGCCTGTTCGATCAAATCTTTATTAGCTCTGATGATTTTTCTATAAAGGAATCTGCAAGAACATATATGTTTCTTGAAATTGATATGAAGAGCAAAGGGGATTGTAAAAATGAGGTGAAAATTTTTTAACAATATCTGGTATATGTCTTAAATGATATATATAATATATTGTTTTAAGTTGGTTGGTTTATGCGATTGATTCATTTTGTTGAGATTATTAAAAAAAGTTGAATTCATCAGATTGCATTAATTGAATTGTAATGAAAAAAGTATTTGATATTCCCTCTATTAGCGCCTTGATTGCTTTTGAAAGTGCCGCTCGCTTAGAAAACTTCTCACACGCCGCGTTAGAGCGGAATACTTCTCAGTCAGCGATCAGTCGACACATAATTGATATCGAATCGCAGCTTGGCATTAAATTGTTTGATCGCTTAGGCAAGAGAGTTGTTTTAACCGATCAGGGCAAATCCTTTTATAAAGCAATCGCTTTTAGCCTTAACAGCATACAAAATGCGATGAATGTGCTAAAAGAAAAGGAAACAGAAAAACAAGTTACGATTACATGTTCGCATGAAATTTCTCATTTATATTTGATGCCAAAATTTGAAATGTTGCGCTCAAAGCTTGGAGATAATGTTAATATCCGTGTGATGACTTATCAGTCTGGCGATATAGAGAAAAGTTTAGACACTACCAAAACAGACATTGTTTTGGGTTATCAAATACACAATACGCCAGAACAGAATCAAGCGGTTCTATTCAAAGAAGCGGTTTGCCCAGTTTGTTCTCCAGCATTTTCTCGAAAATTTGGTCTAATACTCAATCAGAAAAACACACTTCACCGCCTGCCCTTGTTGGAACTTCAAGGAAAGGGAATGGGGAAGTTAACTTGGTTGGATTATTTTGCTCATCATGGATTAGCACCTGAAAAGTTAGACGTGTCCAGTTATCATAGCTATGTTTATTTGCTTGAAGCAGCGATGTCTGGAAAAGGAGTTGCTTTGGCTTGGCGAGGTTGCATTGAACGCTATTTAGAAAATAAAGGACTGGTTATGGTTGATAAAGAGTACATGGTTAGTGAAAATTACTTACATGCGATGTTAACCAGTGCTGGTAGTAGGAATGAAATAGCTTGGAGATGCTTTGATTTTTTTAAATCGTTGTCTTCTCGGCAATAATTGGCATGCAACAGATTTGTGTATCAGTCAATATAAAGTAGCTTTTTCTTATTGGTTCATATTCTTCGATATGAGATAAATTATTTTAATCGAAAGCGCTCTGAATTCTGTTATAGTAGCGCGTTCGTTTTTAATTGTTAGAGCAGAGGCTCAAAAGGAGAATATATGAAAAAAAGCATATCAATGTTAATAATGGCATTTACTGCATTCTCGTTTGCATCGATAGCAAACGCAAAAGATTGTGGAGAAGTAACCATCACTGAAATGAACTGGGCGTCATCGCAAGTTATTACAGAAGTATCCAAATTCCTAATGGAACAGGGATATGGGTGTACGGTTAAAAAGGTACCCTCGGCGACAGTCCCTGCGGTTACATCTCTTGTTGAAACTGGAGAACCAAATATTGTGACAGAATTATGGGTTCTATCAACTCCCATTTACAATGAATTAGAAGCTGAGGGCAAAGTGCATACTACAGCTGAAGTTTTATCTGATGGCGGTGTTGAAGGCTGGTGGATTCCAAAATATTTGGCTGAGAAGCATCCTGAATTAACAACTATTGATGGTCTTTTAGCAAATGCTGATAAGATTGGTAATCGATTCCATACTTGTCCTTCAGGATGGGCTTGTGAAAAAACCAATGCTAATCTTGCAAAAGCGTATGACCTTGAAGGTAACGGCATTGAAGTATTCCAACATGGATCTGGGCAAACGCTTGCCGCTTCAATCGCTTCAGCTTACTCTTCTAAAGAACCTTGGTTTGGCTATTACTGGGCTCCAACAGCAATTCTTGGTAAATATGAAATGGTTTCAGTAGATATTGGTCCTCATAATGCTGCTGGATGGAGTTGTAATACGGATGCTGCATGTGACAATCCAGTTAAGTCTTCTTACCCTGTTTCACGAGTTATAACCACCGTTACCGATGATTTAGCAAGAGACAAACCAGACGTTAAGAACTTGATGTCTAAAGTATCTTTTCCTAACGCAGTTATGGGTGAGATTCTTGCATGGAAAGAAGATAATAATGCTTCTGCTGAGGAAGCAGCTGTTTACTTCTTAACTAAATATAAGTCAACTTGGAAAAATTGGTTAAACGACTCTGCGCGTAAAAAACTAAGTCGTTTACTTTAATCTGAGTACTTTCTTAAACCTTTTAGGTTTCAATACCCTGCCAAGCGCAGGGTATTTTTTTGTGGGTTAATGATATTTTATATCCTCTATTAAGAGGCTCTTAGGGTAGAATACCACTCGATGAAAATGGGTGCTTAGCTCAGTTGGGAGAGCATCGCCCTTACAAGGCGAGGGTCGCAGGTTCAAGCCCTGCAGCACCCACCATGCGCAGCGGTAGTTCAGTTTGGTTAGAATACCGGCCTGTCACGCCGGGGGTCGCGGGTTCGAGCCCCGTCCGCTGCGCCACTTTACCATTTGACGGATATATCGTGTCACCTCTAAATGACAAAAAACCTGCAACAATTACAAAGCCGAATCGGTTATCAATTTAACAATTGTTCAATGCTGGAGCGTGCGCTGACTCATCGCAGCGCTAGCAGAGATAATAATGAGCGCTTAGAATTTCTTGGCGATAGTATTTTAGAGTTCGTTATAGCGGATAGCTTGTATCAAAAATATCCTAATTTGCGCGAAGGAAAACTCAGCCGTTTGCGCTCGAATTTAGTAAGAGGAGATACGTTAGTCGTTTTAGCAAATCGATTTGAAATTGGAAACAGTTTATTACTCGGACAAGGAGAGCGAAGTAATGGAGGGGCTCTTCGAGAATCTATTCTTTCTGACGCATTTGAAGCAATTGTAGGAGCGGTTTATCTTGATGCTGGTTTGGATAAATGTCAAGAGCTCATATTGATTTGGTTTGAAGATTTTTTTGAAAAACTAAATCCAGACGATATCAATAAAGATCCGAAGACTGAATTACAAGAATGGTTGCAGGCGCGTAAATTTACTTTACCTGAGTACAATATTGTAAAAACAACAGGCGATGAACACAGCCGTGAATTTACTGTTAGCTGTAGTGTAAGTGCTTTAGATGAACTCATTATTGCAATAGGGAAAAGTCGCCGCAAAGGCGAACAGCAGGCAGCAACAAATGCTCTAAAAATACTTAAAAAAGGTCAGTATGACACAAGCTGCGTTTAAAAGCGGCATGGTTTCAGTTATAGGAAGGCCGAATGTTGGCAAGTCAACGTTGGTTAATATCTTGGTTGGACAAAAAATAAGTATTACTTCACAAAAGGTTCAAACCACTCGGCATAGAATTCATGGCATTAAAACATCCAATAGCATGCAGATGGTATTGGTGGATACACCTGGAATACACAGCGGCACACATAAAAAGGCACTTAACAGACAATTAAACCGTACTGCTAAAACTGCTCTTGATGGTATTGATTGTATTTTGTTATTGGTTGAAGTTATGCGTTGGACGCAAGATGAGGACACAATTGTTAAATTGCTTCAAGGCATTTCAATACCTCTGGTGGTAGTAATTAATAAAATTGATTTATTATCGGCTAAGGAAATGGCACTGCCGTTTTTTCAAAAAATCGAACAACATTTACCCGAAAATATCGCAATAGTTCCCATTTCTGCATTGCGCAATGATGGACTTAACCATCTTGAAGCTGTTATTGAAAAAGTTTTGCCAGTAGGAGATTTAATTTTCCCAGAAGATTATGTGACGGATAAAAGTGTACGTTTTTTGGTTGCTGAAATTGTGCGAGAGAAATTGACGTGGCGATTGAATCAAGAGATTCCTTATGGGATTGCTGTTGATGTTGAACGCTTTGAAGAAGGAAAAACACTTACTAAAATAGATGCGGTGATATACGTTGAACGCAAGGTTCATAAGGCGATTGTTGTTGGCAAACAAGGTGAACTTCTAAAGTGGGTCGGGACACAAGCTAGAATAGACATTGAAAAACTCATTAATACCAAATTGTATTTAAAACTTTGGGTTAAAGTGCGCAGCAATTGGTCAGATGATGAAGCAGCCATCCATGCTTTGGGTTATGAATAGCGTATGTCTGAAAAACGTTTTTTTGAAGATGAAGGCTTTTTATTACAGCCTGTTAACCGATGGAGAGAATACGATGGTAGGCTTATTTGGTTCGGGGGAAAAGCAGGTTGTATCGATTTAAATATTTTTGGGGTTTTTGGAAAGAGCAGGCGACGAGCTGCAATTCTTCAATTATTTCATCGTTTAAATATTCATTGGGAGCATCGAGGCGATTATCCAGTTGGGGTAGTGAAGTCAGTCGATTTATTGACGAGTCATAAATTAGAAACGCCTTTAAAATTAGCATGTGGAAGTTACATTAATGAACTGGTAAGGAGGTGCTATAAAGGGGTTGAAGAATGCCATTGGGAGGCGTTGGTTGAGCAAATGAATAGTATCTTTGCAACATTCTTTCAAATTGAAACGGCAGTGCAAGCGGAGAAGCCTATCCGTCAATTTGAAGCCAACTTACTTTCAATGCAAGGTTATACTGTATACGAAGATTTTCCTACTGCAGAAGGACGCTATAGGTACAGTCTTGAAGGGGAGTGGATTAGAGATGAACAAGGTTTGAGTCGCAACGAGTTAAAAGGACTTCAAAAAAGTCAATGCGATTTATGGCAGACGCCTTGGGATGATGATTTTCGTTTGCGTATTAAACGTATGCATCGACTTATTTTATCTGAACTTTTTGGTAACCAACCGATGCAGGTTAGAGAGTTTTTTGGAAAAGGAGCGCAATGACTTTTAAGGCAAGAAAATTGCTCGGAATCAATGTTGATCATGTGGCAACACTTCGACAAGCGCGATTAACTTCGTATCCCGACCCTGTTGAAGCAGGAATAATTGCTTTAGAAAATGGAGCGGATGCAATTACGATTCACTTAAGAGAGGATCGTCGTCATATTCAAGAAAAAGACGTTGAACGTTTTTGTTCTCTTAAGGATGTGCGTGTTAATTTGGAAATGGCAAATACCGATGAAATGATTGAGATGGCATTACGTTATCGTCCTCAAGATGTGTGTATCGTTCCTGAAAAAAGAGAGGAGTTGACTACCGAGGGCGGTTTAGATGTCATTCGACATAAATCAGAATTAAAGGAAAATATTAGTAAGCTACAAGCAGTTGGCATTCGGGTTTCGCTATTCGTTGAGGCTAATGAAGGTCAAATCAATGCAGCAGCATCAGTAAACGCTAACTTGATAGAACTGCATACTGGGCACTATGCCAATTTAGAGTCAATGTCAGAGGAGCAAAAAATAGAGCTGGCAAATTTAGAGCGTATCAGTATTTACGCTCATTCTTTGGGGCTTGGGGTTAATGCAGGGCATGGATTGAATCGATTAAACGTTAATGCAGTTGCTAAAATCGATCACATAGAAGAATTAAACATTGGGCATTCAATCATAGCAGATGCTGTTTTAGTCGGTATAGGACGGGCTACTGCGGATATGCGTCAAGCCATTGATGCTTGAGGTATAGAGTAATGACACTTGCTGTTGGCATTGATATAGTAGAAATTGAAAGGATTTCTAAACTGCTCAAAAGTCAAAATATACGGTTTGTTAAACGCGTATTGAATGAGAAAGAACAAACGCTATTTCATGCAGTCAGTGCGGTGAATAAAGATGCGTGGTTAGCAAAACGTTTTGCTGCTAAAGAAGCAGTGTTCAAAGCGCTTGGATGTGGGTTGGCACAGGGAGTAACTTTCCACGATATTAATGTTTCTAATGATGCCATGGGGAAACCAGAAGTCTCACTACACAAAGAAGCACTCAACAAATTAGCATTGATGGGTGGAGAAAAAGTCCTCGTAAGTCTTAGTGATGAACGACGCTACGCAATAGCTATTGCGAATATAATTTAAATTACTAGTGTAATTGTGTTTTTGAGGCGTTATTATTGAGGTGCACGTGACTACTTTGGGTAAAATGTATTGCCTGCAAAGAGATCCTTTGTTAAAAGACCAAATCTTTAATTACTGAACGATAATAAATTTAACGAGTATAGCGTGCAAGAAACTTGGAATGTGATCAAACAGTTACAAATAACGTACGATGCCGAAGCTGATCGGTTATTGTTGGTCTTTGAAGGAGAGGAAATTCAAAAAGCTTGGGTAACACGGCGACTAATGTTGCTTGTTTGGCCAAAACTTTTGGATTTAATTGAGCAACGATTTGACAAGAACGCATGGGCAATGATTGATTTGCCAAAACAAGCCGTTAGTAAAGACTATCGCATTGAACATTCAGCAAAAACACCTCCGTTGATGCAATTGGCTGAAGGAGGGTGTATGGACTCTTTTTTATCGCATCGACTAACAATGAATTTTGGGGATAATGAAGCAATTGTTTTTCATTTTCTTGATAAAAATGATATGGGAATTTTGATACACTTGTCGAATGAGATGCTCTCAGTTTTTATAAAGATACTGATGCAATCCTTACAAACTGCTGGCTGGGACTTACCCATGGATAAATTTAAAGAAATTGATCAGTCTCATGTTGCTGTATCAATTCCTTATGAAAGTGGTGAAGAGAAAAAACTGCACTAGGTATTAAATGATGAAACTTCTGTTATTATTGGCATTACTCGGGACGGGCTTTTATTTTTGGCAAGACGTGTCTCCTTATGCGCATTCTGTTATTCAGTTTTTAGACGAGAAATCTCAATCTTCAAAAGAGACTATTGATAAAGCGAAAGATATTTTTAAAGATGTCTCCGAGAAAGAATCTGAATGAATCTGAAAGCATTACTAGCGATAGGCTTATTTTTTGTAGTCTCTGTGGCTGCAAGCAACAATCTATCTAAATCGGTTGTATTTGAAGGAGAGTGGACGCAAGGAGGATTGATACGCGGAAAAGCAGATCCAAATTTCCAATTGACTTTGATACAAAATGGCGAGGAGATACCCATAGAAATCCATAAAAGCGGTGCTTTTGTATTTGGTTTTGGGCGGGATTCGGCGCTTTCAGGGAAAATTAAAATCAAGCATGATCAAATAATTGAGTATAAGCATTTTAACCTTTCAAAGCGAACATACAAAATACAACGCATTAATGGCTTACCCCCATCCAAAGTTGATGTGTCGGAAAAAGACTTAAAGCGCATTCGATCTGAAGCAAAAGCAATTGGTATAGCTCGAAAGACAAAACATGATGTGGATTATTTCACTCAAAATTTTATCTTACCTCTGCAGGGGATAGTTACAGGGGTGTACGGATCTCAACGAATTCTTAACGGCAAACCTCGCCGACCGCATTTTGGAATTGATATAGCAAGTCCTACTGGAACCCCAATTAAAGCGCCTGCCTCTGGTATTGTCACTTACATCAATGATGATATGTTTTTTAGTGGGGGAACGATAGTGCTTGATCATGGTTTCGGACTAAGTAGTAGTTTTTTACATCTTAGTAAAATTTTGACGAAGATTGGTTCAACGGTACATCAGGGAGAGGTATTTGCCGAAGTAGGGGCAACTGGGCGCGTAACTGGTGCACATTTAGATTGGCGTTCTAATTGGAAAAATAGACGAGTTGACCCATTTTTGATGCTTGATGATTCAATAAAAAGCACTTTAAAAAATTAAAAGGATACAGCATGCAATCAGATTTTAAAAGGCTGTTGGAAACGATAATAATTGATGATCTTGAACAAGATATTATCACCAGTGGAGTTGTGTCACGTTGTGAAGAAAATAGCGATGGGGTCGTAGAAATAGTACTTAATTTTGTATACCCTAACCAGAGTGAGCATGCGCATATTTCTCAAGACATTATTGATGCTTTTGCAACTTTGGGGAAAGAAGTTAAAGTAACGATTCATAGTAAAGTTGCAGCGCATAAAGTACAAGAGGGTGTAAAAGCATTTTCGAATATTAAAAATATCATAGTTGTTGCGTCCGCTAAAGGTGGTGTAGGTAAATCAACAGTTAGTGTCAATCTTGCCTGCGCTTTGGCACAAGAAGGCGCAAGTGTCGGCTTGCTTGATGCAGACATTTATGGACCCAGTATTCCTACTATGGTTGGCGTAAAGGACAAGCCAACTACCTTGGACGGTAAAACGATGGAACCAATAGAGGCGCACGGCATAAAAACAATGTCAATTGGTTATCTTATTGAAGCAAATTCCGCAATGATATGGCGTGGTCCTATTTTGACACAGACATTGACTCAATTATTGAATGAGACTAATTGGGGAGATATTGATTATTTAATTATGGATTTGCCACCAGGAACAGGGGATACACAGTTAACAATAGCTCAGCAAATTCCTGTAAGCGGTGCTTTAGTCGTTACTACTCCACAAGAAGTTGCTCTTGCCGATGCACGAAAAGGGTTGGCAATGTTTGAAAAAGTACGTATATCGGTGCTTGGAATTGTTGAGAATATGAGCGGTTATATGTGTCCATGCTGTGGCAACGAGGAAGCAATTTTCTCTAGTGGAGGTGGTGAGCAATTGGCGCGCCAGTATGACAGCAAATTACTGGGTACTTTGCCCGTACATATGGATATACGTAAAGCAGGCGATCAAGGAATTCCTATTGTCATAAAGGAACAGCCTATTAGTGATCGCTATCGTGCTATTGCAAGAAGTGTGGCAGCGACGTTGTCACTGAAACAAAAAGAATATTCAGGGAAGTTTCCCAAAATTGTTATTGAATAAACGATCGATATAATATGAGTATAAAGTCAGATAGATGGATACGAGAAATGGCGCATAGCAGTGCGATGATTGAGCCTTTTACCAATGACCAAATTAAATACAATGATGGTGGTCAACGCATTGTTTCTTATGGCACTTCAAGCTACGGGTATGATGTGCGTTGCGCTGATGAATTTAAGATATTTACTAATATCAAATCAGCCACTGTTGACCCAAAAGCTTTTAGCAGTGAAAGCTTTGTTGATCATCAAGGTTCTGAATGCATCATTCCTCCAAATTCTTTTGCCTTAGCGCGCACGATTGAATATTTTCGTATACCTCGAGATGTATTAGTTATTTGTTTGGGAAAGTCCACTTATGCACGATGTGGGATTATCGTAAACGTAACGCCATTAGAACCCGAATGGGAAGGGCATGTTACACTTGAATTTTCGAATACGACGACACTTCCTGCAAAAATTTATGCTAATGAAGGTGTGGCGCAATTTTTGTTTTTTCAATCGGATGAAATCTGTGAAACTTCTTATGCTGATCGAGCTGGGAAATACATGGGACAAAAGGGCGTGACATTACCTAAGGCTTAATATGAAGTTTTTTTTGCCCCAATCGACTTTGGCGCATTAAAGCGGATGAAAACGCACAGTAAACGCATTGGTATTATAGGGGCTGGTATTGCTGGTGTGAGTAGTGCTTGGACCTTGGCGCAACAAGGGCATTCAATTCATCTGTTTGAGCGTCACGATAAAGTTGCTCTTGAGTGTTCTTATGCAAACGGTGGGCAGATTTCTACATGTAATAGTGAAGTTTGGTATACATGGGGAAATGTTCTTAAAGGTTTAAAAGGGTTGTTTGACGAAAGCGCTCCTTTGCGAATCAACCCAAAACCATCAGCAGCTAAGTTGCAGTGGTTAATGCACTTTATGCGCCATACTTTGCGCGGTGATTATGAAAAAAACACTCGGAAATTAATTGAACTAACCGTAGAGTCCAGAGTGCTGTGTGAGGATTTAATCAATAATCAATCCATTGATTGTGATCGCAATGCTCAGAAAGGAGTATTGCATTTTTATCGTAGTCAGAAAGCGTTTGATGAAGCACAAAAAATTTGTGAAAAATTCTCAGATACAAATTGGGGAAGAACCATTGTTAACGCCGAAAAAACCATTGAAATAGAACCGCTCTTAGAAAGTGCTAAAGTCGTTGGAGGTTGTTATACAGCAGATGATTTCACGGCAGATATTCATCTTTTTTGCGTTCATTTGATTCAGTTGTGCAAGCAGCAATATGCCGTTGATACCCGTTTATCTTTTGCTGTTGAAAACATCGTTAAACAGGGAAAAGAATTTATTGTCAAAAGCGAACATGGTGAGGAATTACAGTTTGATAATATCGTTATTTCGACGGGAGCAAACACGGATGCTCTGTTATATCCTTTGACTGGTAAAAGGAGCAGAATTTATCCAGTCAAAGGGTATTCTCTAACGTTTTTTTTGGATGAGGAAGATTCAAGACCAAGAATTGCACTTCTTGATGATGAGAAGAAAATAGTTTCTGCTTCTTTTGAAAATCGCTTGCGCGTTTCTGGAACAGCGGAATTGAATGATTGGAATTATTCAATAGATAGGAAACGCTTGCTTCCGATGACTGATTGGGTTCAAGAGTTTATGCCTCATTTAGAAAAGAAAATCAAGGATGAAGCGTATGATTCGTGGGCGTGTTTACGTCCGATGAGTAGCGATATGTTGCCTGTATGTGAGCAGGTTGCAGATGGAGTGTTCATTAACAGTGGTATGGGGCACCTTGGTTGGACATTGGGCATGATTCAAGCAGTGCATTTGGCACAATTGGTGCAATACCAATAGGTTACAACCTAAAAGTGATTCCGTAGATAAGATTATTTAGTGCCGTTTGTAAAAAAGTGGTAAATCAACTTAGTGTCGAATTGGATCCTCTGGTGGATTTGTTTCTTCAAGAAGATTGCGGCAATTAATAATACCGTCATTACAAAACTCAATTAAATTTCTAAAATCTTCTAAGGATAGTTCAATTTCTTTTTTTTCAAGTTCTTCTTTTTTAATTTGTTGTAGGCTGCTTCCTAAGCGTATGAGGTCCAAGATGACTTGAAGAAAATTGGTGACGATCGTATTTTGTAACAGCTCATGCGGATAGGAAGCGCAGAATCCCATAATGAACCCGTCGCCCCATTCTGAAAAACGTATCAAGTCTTCGTGTAAATTTTCTGGTGTACTGTCGAAACAAATAAATTGACCAGTGGTTTCAAAGTATTCAATGATGGCTTTTGTACGTTCTTCAAGAGCATCGCTTTCTGTTTTCGATATGTGGGGGTCTTCATCTAAAACGCTGATGAACCAATCGTTGTAGTCGCTATTTTCGAAACATACTGTTTTAGCACAAAGGAATCCTTCTAACCAATCGTTTTTGCTGATGAAAGATGTGCGATTGATCAGATTCTCTATAACTGTGCTCAAACGGATGTCCTTTTTATGGTTGATACGTAAGGTGATGATTTTAACAGTTCAAACACTATTTTAACCCGAAGACTGTGTATTTTAAGTTGAGATGGTTAATTGTTGAGCGTACATTTTAGGAAGTGTTTTTCTTTAAATATGAGATCATCAAGTCAAGCTATAGGGAAAGTGGATTTTTTTCTTGACCTTACAAGGCAGAGAAACGATAATTACGCCCATTCAAATGGGCTGTAGCCAAGCGGTAAGGCAGCGGGTTTTGATCCCGTCATGCGTAGGTTCGAATCCTACCAGCCCAGCCAACTTCCTGTACCATAAATTATGTCTGATTATTCAATTGCACTGTTCACTGGTAATGCTAATCCAGAGTTTGCTAAAAAAGTTGCTGATTTACTTGACACTGAGTTGGCAGATGCGACGGTGGGAAGGTTTAGTGATGGGGAAGTAATGACAGAAATAAGTGATTCTGTAAGAGGGCGTGACGTTTTTGTTATGCAGTCCACTTGCTCTCCTAACCCTTCTGACAATCTAATGGAAGTGCTTGTCATGATTGATGCACTTAAGAGGTCTTCTGCTAAACGCATCAACGCAGTCCTACCATATTATGGTTTTAGTCGGCAAGATCGCAGACCGTGGTCAGCAAGGGTTCCAATTACTGCCAAATTAGTTGCCGATATGCTACAGGTTGCAGGCGCGCATCGTGTGCTCACTGTTGACATACACGCGGACCAGATACAAGGATTTTTTGATATACCGATGGATAATATTTATGCTTCACCAATATTTGGTGAAGACATAGCTAAGATTATTAAGCATCCGACAGTAGTGTCTCCAGATGTTGGTGGTGTTCTACGCGCTCGTGCTTTGGCGAAGCAAGTAAATGCTGATTTAGCAATTATCGACAAACGCCGTCCTAAAGCAAATATTGCTGAGGTCATGCATATTATTGGTGATATTGTTGATTGTGACTGTATTATTGTTGATGATATGGTTGATACAGCGGGTACGCTATGCAAGGCGAGCAAAGCTTTAATGGACAATGGCGCAAAGTCAGTGCGCGCCTACTGTACACACCCCGTATTATCAGGCAATGCTGCTGAAAATCTGGCGAATTCTGATTTAACGGAATTAGTAGTAACGGATACGATTCCTTTGACAGATTCAATAAAGCAATTGGGTTCAAAAGTGCGTGTCTTATCCATTGCGCATATGGTTGCTGAGTCTATTCAACGCATTCATCAAGAAGACTCTGTGCGTGAAGTATATGCAAAATCATTATAAATATTTAACATTGAATTTGCCAAAATTTTTATATTTTTCATACAATGATTAGTTTAGCGCGCTATTGGATATTAGTTGTTGCAATTAGCGTTGTCTTATGGATGATTCTTAAGATAAGTAAACGTGAAATCCCTTTTTACTGGGTGTTTCTTTGGGTACTGTTGGGCGTTATGTGTGCGCTGGGTGCACTGTGGGTACTCTCTTTACTTACAGGCAATAGTCTAATGCTCTTCTAAGCATGCAAGAAATCATTCGACAGTGGCTACAAAAAGAAGTTTCTAACTGGTTATTTAAACAAGGCAATTATGAGCTTGGCTCTTTTGTCGTAGAGAAAACTCGAACTCCTGAACATGGCGATTGGGCAACGAACATCGCGATGGTACTTGCGAAATCACTCAAACAAAACCCCTTAAACATTGCAACATCATTGCGTGAGCATTTGCTTGAAAACAAGATCAAGTCAATTAGCGCTATTGAAGCAGTTGCCCCTGGATTTGTTAATATTTATCTCAATAATGATATGCGGTATGCTGCTTTAGAAAAAGCACTTTCTGAAGGCAATGATTATGGGCTAAAGAAAGTCGGCAGCTCTGGGCGGATTCTGATCGAATTTGTATCTGCCAATCCCACTGGACCGCTTCACGTGGGGCATGGACGCGGTGCAGCGTTTGGGGCTTCATTAGCAAATGTATTGCGCGCAGGGGGGTATGAGGTTGACTGTGAATACTATGTGAACGATGCTGGACGTCAAATGGCTATTTTAGCTGTGTCGGTTTGGTTGCGTTATTTGGATTTTGATTCATTCCCGATCAATGGTTATAAAGGGGATTATATTCATGAAATTTCTAAACAATTATTCAATAAATATGGAGATCGATTTGTTGTTAACGATGCAGTAGTTGACGCAACTGTTTGTCCTGATGAGTCTGAAGGAGGCGACAAAGAAGCGCATATTGATGATTTAATCCGCCGTGCGCGAGAATTGTTAGGAAGTGATTTTGAAGTCATTAAAAAGTTTACATTAGACGATGTTCTTTCTGGGATTTGTGAGGATTTAAAAGAGTTTGGTGTTCATTTTCAACGGTGGTTCAGTGAACAATCTTTGTTTGACGACAAGCAAGTGGATGTGATTTTTGCCGAATTAAATAAAAGAGGCTATATTTACGAAAAAGATGGTGCTCAATGGTTTGCTTCAAGTCGTTTTGATGATGAAAAGGATAGGGTGGTTGTTCGAGAAAATGGTGAGAAAACGTATTTTGCATCTGATATAGCATATCATACTGATAAGCTTGGTCGAGGTTACGATCAGATTATCAATTTATGGGGTGCCGATCATCACGGGTACATTAAAAGAATGCGTGCTGCTATGGAAGCTCTGGGACAAAACAATGAACAATTGAAAATCATATTGATCCAATTTGCAGCGTTGTACCGAGGTGAAGAAAAAATCCCAATGACGACGCGTGGCGGACAATTCGTTACGTTATGTGAACTAAGAGAAGAAGTTGGTACGGAAGCCGCACGCTTTTTTTATGTTACCCTAAAACCAGAGCAACACCTGAATTTTGATTTAAAATTGGCTGTTGAAAAGTCGTATGATAATCCTATTTTTTATGTGCTATACGCATATGCACGTATTTGTGCATTGCAGCGGAAAAGTGTAGACAAAAATCATGACGAATTTTTATGTAATTGGGATTTGCTTGTATCTAATCAAGAAAGGGATTTACTCAATAGCATAGAATATTTCCCAAGTCGTATTGAGAAATGTGCGAGCCAATTTGATGTACACTTATTGGTGCATTATTTGCGCGATTTAGCTGCAAATCTTCACAGCTATTATGGAACGACGGTTATATTAACCGATGATTTGGCTTTGCGCACTACACGCTTGACTTTGCTTAAAGGAGTGCAGCAAGTATTGCGAAATGGGTTACATATTTTGGGAATTTCTGCACGTGAATCTATGTGAAAGATAGATTTAGTATAATGAAATATGTATGAATAATTCAATTGATCCAGAGAAAAATAATTTTTGGCAAATACTATCTCGTCATGAATTGCCGTTCGTATTTCATTTTGCAGCTTGGCCAATGTGGGTGTTGTTGTTTGGACTGTGCATTTTAATTTCTATACAGGTGCTTATTGGAAAGAATAAGAAAGACGAAGTCACAACGAAAATTACTCAAGTTGGTGATTTTGCTTTCTATGAAGGGGTGAAAAATCAATCGATTGACTTAGAAATTGAAGAGAAATCTATTAAAAATTATCGTTACCGCATTCGAGTTGCATCGTTTAAAACGATTGGAAAAGCAATGCAAGAAGTACAAAATTTAAAGTCACTTCATCCATTTAATATTGAAAGGCACAACACTAGTTACGGAGTGCGGTATCGCATATACAGTAATTGGTTTGAGTCAAAGCGATCAATGAACTTGTTTCGTTCAAAATTGGTTAATCGAGGACTTGATACGTTAGTGCATAAGCAGCTTATAACCATTGATGAGTCTTGAGTGTCTAATATGTTTTTTGTCCACAATGAGCAGACTAAAGAAGTTTTCACCATTGATTTTTTTCTTGATCAATTGCAATTTAATGATCAAGGGCTTATCCCCGTAGTGGTTCAAGACCACATGAGCTATAGCGTTTTGATGATGGCTTGGATGAATAAAGAATCCATCATTAAGACGCTTAAAGAAAAGCAAATGTGTTATTGGTCTCGGTCGCGTCAAAAACTATGGGTTAAAGGAGAGCAGAGCGGTCATTTTCAACAGCTTATTGCTCTGCATGCCGATTGCGATGGTGATGCTTTACTTGCAAAGGTTGAGCAGCAAGGCGTGGCGTGCCATACTTTAAGACCCTCTTGTTTTTATTGGAATATTAATTCTGACAGTGCAAAGATTGATGAATAGTTACCATTTACGCAATGCAACCATCGTTAATGAAAACCGCATTATTGAAGGTGATTTGCTTATAGAAAAAGGACGTATAAAAGGAATCAATCAATCATCAACTATAGCCAAAGACATTGATTGTTCTGGATCAATTGTGCTCCCAGGGCTAATAGACGATCAAGTCCATTTTAGAGAACCTGGATTGACTCATAAAGCTGATATATATCATGAGTCTCAGGCTGCAGTGGCAGGTGGCGTTACTTCCTTTATGGAAATGCCCAACACAGTACCAGCAACACTCAATAAACAAAAATTAGAAGAGAAATACGCCATAGCCCAGAAAAATTCGTGTGCTAACTACAGCTTTTATTTTGGGGCATCTAATGACAATATAGAGGATGTTAAGAATCTCGCTGTTGGGGAAGCCGCTGGGGTGAAAGTGTTTATGGGTTCTTCTACGGGAAATATGCTGGTTGATGAGCCCAGTGTGCTTAATGCAATATTTGCTAATGCACCTACTTTAATTGCAACGCATTGTGAGAATAGTCCTAGAATTGCACGGCGGGAGGCACAATGGCGTAAGCAATACGGTGAAGAGGAAGTGCTTTTTTCAATGCATCCTACCATTCGTGATAGGGAGGCATGCATTATGTCTTCTACATTGGCGATTGAACTAGCAAAAAAACATCATGCACCATTGCATGTACTGCACATAACTACTGCGGAAGAATGCGCTTTGTTTTGTGAAGGGAGTATTGATAGTAAACTCATTACAGCCGAGGCTTGTGTTCATCATTTGACTTTTTGCAGTGACGATTATGAGAAATTAGGAGGGTTAATCAAATGCAATCCTGCTATTAAAGAGGCGAGTGACCGAAGCGCCATTAGACAAGCTCTTATTGACAATCGTATTGATGTAGTTGCAACAGATCATGCACCACATACTTGGGAAGAAAAACAGGGCGGCTACTTTTCAGTACCATCTGGGCTGCCTTTGTTGCAAGAAACATTACCACTGTTGCTTGAGCTTTATTTAGATGGCGTGATTAGCATCCCTCAAATTGTTGAAAAATCATCCCATGCTGTTGCTAAACGGTTCAAAATTAAAGAGCGAGGGTATTTGCGTGAAGGATATTGGGGCGATGTCGCGGTAGTACGCTGTGATGATGCTTATGTAGTAGAAAATGACAAGGCATATAGCAAATGTGGATGGAGCCCTTTTCATGGGCGTACACTACGCAGTAAAGTGCAGCACACCCTTGTCAATGGTCAGTTGGCGTATTCCAATGGCAATATAGATTCAACAGTACGAGGTAAGCGTCTGTCTTTCGGACGCCAACGATGATAAGCAGTTAATCTGCAAAATACCAACATTCAATAATTAATAAAGTGACATTGCATCTTTACAATTCTAAAACTCGAAAAATCGAAGAATTCAAACCAATACATCCAGAAATGGTTTTAATGTACGTTTGTGGACCAACGGTCTATAATCATATTCACGTAGGAAATGCCCGTCCCGCAGTAGTATTCGATGTATTATTTAAATTGTTAAAGAGGCATTTTAAACAAGTAAAATTCGCAAGAAACATAACGGATATCGACGATAAGATTATGGCCCATGCGGTTGCAGAAGAAACAACCATTGATAAAATCGCGACGCTTTACACTCAAGAATACCACAAGGATTTAAAAGAATTAGGCGTTGAGCCACCTACTTTCGAACCCAAAGCAACCGACTATATACAATCTATGGTTGAACTGGTTGAACAATTGTTGGAAAAACGTTATGCCTATGAATCAGAAGGTCATGTTTTATTCGATGTGAATAAGATGTCTGACTACGGTGCATTGTCTGGTCGTAATATTAATGAAATGATGGCAGGAGAACGGGTTGAAGTGGCTTCTTATAAAAAGTTTCCTTTGGATTTCATTTTATGGAAGCCCAGTAGCAGTGAACAGCCTGGTTGGGAAAGTCCTTGGGGCAGAGGCCGTCCAGGTTGGCATCTTGAGTGTTCAGCAATGATTCATGCTTTATTAGGAACACGTATTGACATTCATGGCGGCGGACAAGATTTGCAATTTCCTCATCATGAAAATGAAAGAGCGCAAAGCTGTTGTGCCAGTGGCGAAAAAGAATTTGCTAATTACTGGGTACATAACGGGTACATAACCATGAGTGGAGAAAAAATGTCCAAATCTTTGGGAAATGTTTTCACAGTATCCGAACTATTACAGCACTATGACGGTGAGGTGCTGCGTTTTGTTTTGCTTGGAACCCACTATCGTAAACCACTCGATTGGACGGAAAATGCCTTGCAGCGTGCAAAATCATCTTTGGATGGGTTGTATCAAGTTTTGCTTGATCATGATCATACCCACGAAACTGAGGAGCATTGTGATGATTATTTATTGCAAGTATTTGAAGGTTATCTATTGCATGACCTCAACACTCCGCAAGCAATTGCTTATCTGTATGAGCTGGCGGTAAAAATACGTCAAAGTAACGATAAAAAGCAAACAGCAGTTTTATTAGTGACACTTTGCACCTGTGCTCAACGTTTAGGGCTGTTACAAAAAGAAGCACAAGAATGGTTCCAACAAACACTAAATACCCAGCAATTAGACAATGATGCGATTGAAGCGTTGATTATTGAAAGAAAGACTGCTAAGGCACGAAAAGATTTCGTACGTTCTGATGAGATACGAAATGAGCTTCAAAAAAAGGGTGTGATTCTTAAGGATACTTTAAGTGGTACCGTCTGGCAACGTCAGTAAACTTTTTTAGTGATTAAGTTGGGTAGGTCGTCAACGCACATCAATCTTATATCTACGTCTATTATTTAGCTCAGTAGTAAATTAACTATTATTGCGATTCCAGTTAGAGTTGACTTAGAACTCAGATTTTTTCCCATTTAATTTAACCTTGTTTAAATAGAACGTGCTGCTTTCTTTAAAGTGTTGAAGTGGTCTTATAGCACTATATAGGTTGCATTTATTCTAAGTAAGAAGTAATGCGAAGTGTATAAGTAGTCAGGAAACTAAACACTGCAAAGAATTGGTAGATGAGATGAGTCAGGTTTAGAGGGAAAAACTAAGTAAAAAAAACGGGCGCAAGCGCCCGTTTTTGTTAAATCCAGTTGGATTACATGACAGACAATGTGCCTTGTTGGAAGTCAACACCGAACTGTACACGAACACCTAAGCCAAGAGTAGTAACAGAATCTGGATCATTTCCAGATGCTACTTCTCCAGAGTCGCTACGGAAATAAGCATACGTTTGAGCGTTAGCTGATTTAATATCATAGCGTATTTGAGCTCCAAATGCTGAAAAGTTTGTACCATCTACACCACCTGCATTAGTACTTTGACTAAAGTAAGCACCATAAGCCGTTCTACTTGTTTGAAATTCAACACGAAAATATGCGTTGGCTTCAGTTTCAGAGTCTGCACCTAATGTATTTGCACCAAATGTACGTTGTGAAACCGCGGCATCAAGCAATATTGGTCCAAAATCATATGCACCATTTACAAGAATAATACTTTCTGCGCCTACACCTACTGCTGCAGTAACATCACCTAATTGAACAACGTTGGTCCCTATAGTAGCTGTAGTAGCACCTCCAACAGATGCCTGTTGAGCTTCTCCAGCAGTCACGAATGCACCATTTGCAGTCCAAGAGTTACCGCTTGCTCTTGCAGAAATCCCGATTTGATTAGCTCTTACACCGTCTTCATCCGGATTTCCTCTTTCAGGTGCGAAAGAGACATGGAAGCTAATGATATCAGCGAGTTTTGGAGAGTCATAGCGAATAACGTGATCTCTGTAAGCACCGAAAAAGAATCCAGCTTGAGAAGGAGAGGCGCCACGAGCTGGACCATCAGCAAGCCATGTGCGTGCCCAGTAGCTTTCTTCCAATCCTGCTACAGCCGTCTCAGATTGACCTGCTATAACTTGACCCCAGTCGCCACCTACAGAAACATAACCTTGTCTTACTCGGAATGTTCCATCGCGTCCTTCACCTACTTCACGTGCAAAGTTATAGCCTGCTTCGATACGTACACCGAAAGTTGTTCCGTTTTCATTCGTAGTAGAACCAGTAAATCCAAAGCGTGAAGGGGAAGAACCACCATCTACTAGTTGCAGTTGAGACGCATCTCCATCATTTCCACCGCCTGTGCTGATGCTTTGGAGATTAACGTGCATGTGTCCGTAAAAACCCGATGCTGCCATTGCAGAGGTGGCAGCAAAGGAACCTGCGACAATCGCAGATAATGCTAAAGTTTTAGCTAATTTCATAGTCTTACCTCGTGGTTATATTAAAGTATTTAATTATTTAATTTTTTAATTTTTCTTACCCCCGAAAAATTCAGAGGCATTTCTTTAGGTGCGAATTTACGCTTATTTTTCTAAGAAAGTCAACCTTTTATTGAAAAAAAAGCGTTTTTTTTGTTTTTTTACACTATGTTATCCCTCAAAACAAGGAATTTCCTTAATCAAACGCTCTTTAAATTATTTTACATCATGTGAAACGTTATTGTGTGATGCATACATCTAATTGTGCTTTGTAGTTATAAAATAAATGTGCTATATGCTTTTGGAGACCCATCGTCGTTCTGTAGACTCATCGTCGTTTGTGTTTCTCTTTATAGCTTCTTCTCAGCACCATGATTCATTGTTTTTAAGCAGTAAATTAAGATTCTCATAAACCATATTGAACGGATGCTTAAGTGGAAATGGCATGATATCTCCTCTATATATTATTAATACGTCTTTTTCTCACTAAACTTTATTTGAGCATAATTGCTTCTTTGCTCTTCTATCATGAAAAGATGAGATTGCCAAAAATGTCATTTGTGTATTTTTAAGCGCACCTCTATTATTAAAAATAATGGACAATGCGCTTTAATAAAATAAACCAACCAGATAATGCTGATAGGAGTTGCGATGTTAAACGAGAATTTTGGAAGTAATCATGAATTTAAAAATTATATTAATGGGGAGTGGGTTGGTGGAGGCAGTGCGTTTGAAAATATCAATCCGTCAGACTTGAGTGATAAGATAGGATTGATTTCTGCAGCAACGTCACAACAAATTAATGATGCACTTGTAGGTGCAAAAAATGCACAAAAAGAATGGGCGGCAACAGGCATTGAAAAACGTGCTGGATTATTGCAAAAAATTGGCGATACTTTAATTGCTCGTTCTGCAACGGTTGGTGAATTGTTGGCGCGCGAGGAAGGTAAAACGCGTGCTGAAGGAATAGGTGAGGTATATCGATCGGGGCAATTTTTTCAATATTATGCAGCACAATCATTGCGCTTAATGGGCGATTTTTGTGATTCAGTGCGCCCAGGTGTTGAAGTGGAAGTTTTGCGTGATCCAGTGGGGACGGTATTGATTGTTGCGCCTTGGAACTTTCCTGTTGCAGTACCTGCGTGGAAAATGGCTCCTGCTTTAGCGTTTGGTAACAGCGTCGTTCTGAAACCAGCACAATTGACATCAGGCAGCGCGTGTGCGTTATTTGAAATTATTGAAGAAGTTGGTATGCCTCCTGGTTTATGTCAACTACTGTTAGGGAAGGGGAGTGTGGTTGGAGATCAGTTGATTAAGCACGATGGGTTTGATGCGGTTAGTTTCACTGGTTCTTTGAATACTGGACGTTTAATCGCGCAAGAATCAGCAAGCCGACTACGGCGTTTCCAATTAGAAATGGGCAGTAAAAATGCTTTAGTTGTGGTAGATGATGCTGATTTGGATGTTGCAGTAGCATGTGCAGTCAATGGTGCGTTTTTTGGCACTGGGCAGAAATGTACCGCTTCCTCACGTATTATCGTAACCGATAAAATACACGATGCTTTTCTTGAAAAATTTGTAGAAGCGACCAAAGTGTTAAAAGTTGGGCATGCTTTGCATCCAGATTCGCAGATTGGTCCTTGTGTCAATGCGGAGGAATTGGCTTCGAATCAACATTATGTTGCTGTGGCTAAAAAAGAAGGAGCGGGTGTGGCGTGGGAAGGGACGGTTGGGCAACAAGAAACCGAAGGACATTATTTTGCCCCAGTTATTTTTTATAATACAAAGAACGACATGACAATTAATCGTGAAGAGGTATTTGGTCCAGTTACTTGCTTAATAAAAGCCAATGATTATGAAGAAGCATTACACATGTCCAATGATACGGATTATGGGTTAACTTCTGGCATCATTACAACCTCATTGAAAACGGCCAATCATTTTAAACGGCATGCACAATCAGGATGCGTCATGGTGAATTTGCCGACGGCTGGTACGGATTATCATGTGCCTTTTGGAGGGAATAAGCTTTCTTCATTTGGTCCGCGTGAACAAGGGAGTTACGCTGCTGAATTTTATACGCGCGTAAAAACAGCATACATTAAACCGTGATCGACTTGATTGTCAATATGGAAGGCATAAATTGAAATGGGAAGATTTTTTTCTGATTTATCCATGCTGAGTACACATGTTTTTGCTTAATATCTATTGCTCTTATTTTTGATAAATACTGCTTGTTGACTCACAGTTTAATTTATAATAATTTGAGTATTCGTATCACAGGACGTGTCTTTACATCATTAGAATGCTGGCTTTTATCGCGCGCGCAAACTGTGGTGGTAATTTAGTACATACAAAAGTTGGGGCTATAATGTTATTTGATATGCATAATATAAAACGGTGGTTGTTTTTGTCTTTGTTTGTTTTTCTGTCTGCCTGCGGTGGCGGTGGCGGTGGTGGTACAACACCTCCATCTACTAATACAGCACCAAGCTTAAGCCTCTCTGTCAATGCCGTAACGCTTGATGAAGATTTTGGCACCTTTATCATCAACACCACTGCAACCGATGCAGAAGATGGCGATCTTCCCACTGCAGTGACTGGACAAGATGCCAGTCTATTCGCCGTAACCACTTCTACTAATCAGATAATACTCACCTCCGTAGCTAATGCCAACGGCATAGCTACGCTTACAGTAAGCATTGTTGATAGCGGAAATCTCTCTGCTTCCACCGAAGTGGTTGTCACCATCAACGCCATCAATGATACGCCCACACTTACCTTTTCAACCACTCAATTTAGTCTAAATCCAAATTTCATGCCTCAGACAATAGCAACAGCAACAGACGTTGATGATGCTTCCTTGCTCCTAACCTTTGCACTATCTGCAACCGATGTAGTACAAATAACGACAGTTGCTAATCGGTTTATATTAAATCCTATCACTAATGCTTTTGGCGAGACAACCATCACTCTAACAGCAACTGATAACAGCGGTAATCAGTCATCTCAAATTTTCACAGTGCGCGTTAACGGATTCCCTACATTAGCCTTATCAACGCAGCGTATCACTTTAGATGAAGACTTTGGCACCTTTATCATCAACACCACTGCCACCGATGTAGAAGATGGCGTGCTTCCCGTTGCAGTGACTGGACAAGATGCCAGTTTATTCGCCGTAACCACTTCTACCAATCAGATTATGCTTACCTCCGTTGCTAATGCCAACGGCACAGCTACACTTACAGTAAGCATTGTTGATAGTGGAAATCTCTCCGCTTCCACCGAAGTGGTGGTGATTGTCAACGCCGTCAATGATACGCCCACACTTACTTTTTCAACCACTCAACTTAGTCTAAATGCAAATTTCATGCCTCAGACAATAGCAACAGCAACAGACGTTGATGATGCTTCCTTGCTCCTAATCTCTACACCATCTGCAACCGATGTAGTACAAATAACGACTGTTGCTAATCAGTTTATATTAAATCCTATCACTAATGCTTTTGGCGACACAACTATCACCCTAGCAGTATCTGATGATGATGGTGCACGCTCTTCTTCTCAAATTTTCACAGTGCGCGTTAACGCACCCATTGCATCGACAACGCCTACATTAGCTTTATCAACGCAGAACATCACTTTAGATGAAGACTTTGGTACTTTTATTATCAACACTACTGCAAGTGATGCAGAAGATGGGACGTTGTTAGTGAGAGTATCTTCTGGACAGGCTGGCTTATTAACCACTAATGCTACTACTGATCAAATTACGCTCACTTCCGTTGCCAATGCTACTGGAACAGTTACGCTCAACGTACTTGCTATTGACAGTGGTGGTCTTGCAGCCTCCACCGAAGTGGTAGTTGTTATCAATGACGTCAATGATACTCCGACATTGACTCTTTCTACAACAAATATTACCATCGTTGAAAATGCCACTGCTCGTCAAACCATTTCCATTACTGATGTGGCAGATGTTGAGGGAAGCACACTTACTTTTTCAGTCATTGCCTCCACTTCTGTGTTTAGTAGTAATCCTACATCTGTAGTCTCTTTTTCAGACACAAGAATGATAACCTTTAGTAGACAAAGTACTACTGCTCAACTCTATTACACTCTACGACCTGACAGCACAGGCACGGGCTTCATTCAAATTGCTCTAACAGATGGCATAGACACACAGTTTACAACTGTTACTGTGACTGTGACAGAAGCTAAAAACCCGCCCCAAATCACTCAAGACTTTAGAACACATCGCTTCTTTGATGCACGTGCAACACGTGTGGGTGCTGTTGGAGGTGTCTTATTTGCAGCACGAGGTACATTCACTGGATCGCTTGTAACAACCTCTACAGATGGTACAGGGAATTTTGGCAGTCAATTAAACTTTGCTCGTTCCTTAGGGGGGAGTTTAGCAGAACTGTACACTGAGGAAACATACAACGCTTTATTGGGTTCTGTTTTAGTTTCCAATGGCACTGCAACATCAGGGTTTGGGGATGATCGTTTTTGGCTTGGATTGACCAATATGCCTGACTCTTTTGGAGTCACCGTAGCAGATCAATCTTCAACAGATAATCGCTACTTTTGGTTATCTGGTCAACGGGTATCGCAAGGATCAGGTGGTGCTCGTATAGACGTCCCAGGAGTATACATAGGCTGGGGGGCAGCTTCTCCGGGTAATCAGGGTTGTGCTGATCTGATTCTTGGTGAAGAAGTGCCTGTAGGGTTCAGACCTTGGGCAAGTGATGGGTGCAATGAGTCATCATTTGCTCTCTTCGGTATGCTAAAAGCGTTGATGCAGTTCCCAAATGGCTTACCTACTACCTCCTCAATGATCGTTCAAGCGAGGTCTCCGATCACCCGTATTCGTTTAAGTGGTTATGATCTTGATGGTTCAGATAATACATTGTCTTGGCAAGTCACCAGTGCATCTGGCGGTAGTATCACCACTTCCACAGTCTATAGCAGTACTGGCGCACAAACCTTAGAGATTTCTTACACCCCTGTGAGCGGCTTTTCAGACACTGCAACCCTTGTTGTAAGTTTAGATGATGGTGATAGTGCTACACAAAATAGTACTGCCCGTGTATTGGTGGTTAATAACACACCAACTTTAATACTCTCAACCAATACTATCAGCTTAGATGAAGACTTTACCAGCTTCGTCATTAACACCACTGCAACCGATGCAGCAGGGGTAACCGACTTTAGTGTTAGCACAGGAAATGGTATTGTTCTTGTAACCACCTCTGCTGATGCAATTACACTGCAATCACTTGCGAATATAAGTGGTGCTGTAACCTTAACAGTCGTTGTGGATAGTGGTCTTTTGGCAAATGTACAGACGATTAGCGTTGTGGTTAATCCAGTTAACGACACCCCCACGCTGTCTTTATCTGTGACGCAAAGGGTGCTTGCTCAAAACTTTGGCACTTTCGTCATCAACACCACTGCAACCGATGTGGAATCAGGCACATTGGGCTTTAGTGTCAGTACAGGTAATGGCATTGTTGATGTAACAACCTCTGTCAATACGATTACTCTGCAATCACTCGCCAATGTCATAGGCGATGTGACGTTAACGGTTAGCGTAAGCGATGGACTATTGACGGCCACACAGTCCATTTTTATATCCGTTAGTAGCGTTCCGACGTTTGAGTTGTCCACAAACACTATCGTTTTAGATGAAGATTTTACTACCTTTACCATCAACACCACTGCAACGGCTGCAGATGGGGCTATATTACCTACTTCAGTATTGCAGAGCACGCCTAATCTACTTACGTTTAGCACCACAACTGGGCGCATTACCCTCTCATCTATTGCGAATGTGAATGGAGTAACGACCCTTACCGTCAGTGCAACCAATCAAGGTGGATTAACGAATACGACAGAAGTAGCCATTACCATTAATTCCATTAATGATACTCCCACGCTCAGTTTATCAAGTACAAACTTAACCTTGGCACCTAATAGCACTGGTTTGATAACTGCCTTTGGTGCAGATGTGGAAACAAGCAGTGCCTCATTGGTCTATTCTGTACAACAAAATCCATCTTTGTTGCAGGTGAGTACACAAGGCAATGTCATCGTACTGAGATCGACTACTACTGCAGGCTCGACCACTTTAGTGATAACCGTTACTGATGGCGGTAACTTAAGTGCTTCAGCAACCGCTCGAGTTACTGTTCTCTCTGGCGTTTTGAATATTGCTTTGAATGTTAAACGCATTAACTTTTCTTGGAATACATCTCCTACAGCAAATCATTACCGCATGCTTAGCAATGTCGATTTGAATGCTGGTGGTGGTTTTGTTGATGCCAGTAGCGCAAGCTTAGTTTTTATACCGAATAGCACGAATATTATCAATACTACAGTCTCTGCAACAGTGGATGTAGCAGGCTATCTTTCTACGGCTGATGGACCACAGTATCTGCTAGAAGCTTGTAGTAGTGTGGATAATTCAGCCTGTTCTATTCATGCACAACAATCCCTGAGCAATGCTCAGTTAGAGGGATTGATTGGTTACTTCAAAGCATCTAATACAGATGCTAATGATATGTTTGGTCGTAATGTAGCAATAAGCGGTGATGGTAACACACTTGTGGTCAGTGCACAATTTGAAGACAGCACCGCCACTGGCATTAACGGTGATCAAACAAACAATGGTGCGGGTGATTCTGGTGCAGTCTATGTTTTTGTACGCAACAGTGCAGGCACATGGAGTCAACAAGCATACATTAAAGCCTCTAATGCAGAAGCCAATGATCAGTTTGGTACAGCTATATCGATAAGCGATAATGGTAATACGCTAATTGTTGGTGCATTTGGGGAGGACAGCACCGCCACTGGCGTTAACGGTGATCAAACAAACAATGGTGCGGGTGATTCTGGTGCAGCCTATGTTTTTGTGCGCAGTAGTACGGCGGGCACATGGAGTCAACAAGCCTATCTCAAAGCATCTAATACAGAAGCTGGGGATGAGTTTAGCCGAGAAGGCGTTTCAATTAGTGGTGATGGTAATACTCTAATTGTCAGTGCACTTGGTGAAGACAGCAGTGCCACTGGTGTGGGCGGCGATGAAACAAGCGGTGGTGCTGCTGATTCTGGTGCAGCCTATGTTTTTGTGCGCAGTAGTACAGATTCATCATGGAGCCAACAAGCTTATATCAAAGCTTCTAATCCAAATAGCACTGATCGATTTGGCGAAGCTGTATCGATGGATGATGATGGTAATACTCTAGTTATTGGTGCACCTTTTGAAGACAGCACTGCCACGGGCATCAACGGCAATGAAACAAGTAATGGAGCACTTGGCGCAGGCGCAGCCTATGTTTTTGTGCGTAGTACTACGGGTACATGGAGTCAACAAGCTTACATCAAAGCCTCTAATACGGATTCTTTGGATAACTTTGGTACAACCGTACCAATAAGCGATGATGGTAATACCATCGTCATCGGTGCCGCTTTTGAAGACAGTAATGCTACGGGTATCAACGGTGATGAAGTAAACAATAATTCAACTAACACTGGTGCAGCCTATGTTTTTGTGCGCAGTAGTACGGGCAGCTGGAGTCAGCAAGCCTACATAAAAGCCTCAAATGCAGAGGATAGTGATCTATTTGGTCTCGATGCAGGGATAAGCGGTGATGGTAATACGCTTGTAGTCGGTGCATTTGGGGAGGACAGCGCTGCTACTGGTATCAACGGCGATGAAACAGTAAATAGTGCAACTAATGCTGGTGCAGCCTATCTTTTTGTTCGTAGCAGCACGGGCACGTGGAGTCAACAAGCCTACATCAAAGCCTCTAACACAGAAGCAAATGATCAATTTGGTTCAGCTCTCTCAATAAGCGACGATGGTAGAACACTCGCTATTGGTTCAAATGCTGAAGAGAGCGATGCCACCGGCATTAATGGCGATCAAGCAGACAATAGTCAAGATAACGCTGGTGCAGTGTATTTATATTAGAATTTAGATAGCTAAAAGGCAACTAAAGTTGCTTGATTAATCCACCTTTATGTATTCATCGGGAAGGCAGGCATACAGCTTTTCTGCTTACCGCTTATTGCTTTAAATGTTATAAACTGCTTGCATTTTTTTTCATGCTTTAATTTATAATAAATCAAGTGTCACAGTGCAAAATATGAGCTTTTATCACGCGCATAAACTGTGGTGGTAATTTAATACATACAATAGTTGGGGCTATAATGTTATTTGATATGCATAATATAAAACGGTGGTTGTTTTTGTCTTTGTTTGTTTTTCTATCTGCCTGCGGTGGTGGCGGTAGCGGTGATGGTGGCGACACAACACCTCCATCTACTAATACAGCACCAAGTTTAAGTCTCTCTGCCAACGCCGTAACGCTTGATGAAGATTTTGGCACCTTTATCATCAACACCACTGCCACCGATGCAGAAGATGGCGTGCTTCCCGTTGCAGTGACTGGACAAGATGCCAGTTTATTCGCCGTAACCACTTCTACCGATCAGATAATACTTACCTCCGTTGCTAATGCCAACGGCATAGCCACACTTACAGTAAGCATTGTTGATAGTGGAAATCTCTCCGCTTCCACCGAAGTGGTGGTGGTTGTCAACGCCGTCAATGATACGCCCACACTTACCTTTTCAACCACTCAACTTAGTCTAAATCCAAATTTCATGCCTCAGACAATAGCAACAGCAACAGACGTTGATGATGCTTCCTTGCTCCTAACCTTTGCACTATCTGCAACCGATGTAGTACAAATAACGACAGTTGCTAATCGGTTTATATTAAATCCTATCACTAATGCTTTTGGCGAGACAACCATCACTCTAACAGCAACTGATAACAGCGGTAATCAGTCATCTCAAATTTTCACAGTGCGCGTTAACGGATTCCCTACATTAGCCTTATCAGCGCAGCGTATCACTTTAGATGAAGATTTTGGCACCTTTATCATCAACACCACTGCCACCGATGCAGAAGATGGCGTGCTTCCCGTTGCAGTGACTGGACAAGATGCCAGTTTATTCGCCGTAACCACTTCTACCGATCAGATAATACTTACCTCCGTTGCTAATGCCAACGGCATAGCCACACTTACAGTAAGCATTGTTGATAGTGGAAATCTCTCCGCTTCCACCGAAGTGGTGGTGGTTGTCAACGCCGTCAATGATACGCCCACACTTACCTTTTCAACCACTCAACTTAGTCTAAATGCAAATTTCATGCCTCAGACAATAGCAACAGCAACAGACGTTGATGATGCTTCCTTGCTCCTAACCTTTGCACTATCTGCAACCGATGTAGTACAAATAACGACAGTTGCTAATCGGTTTATATTAAATCCTATCACTAATGCTTTTGGCGAGACAACCATCACTCTAACAGCAACTGATAACAGCGGTAATCAGTCATCTCAAATTTTCACAGTGCGCGTTAACGGATTCCCTACATTAGCCTTATCAGCGCAGCGTATCACTTTAGATGAAGACTTTGGCACCTTTATCATCAACACCACTGCCACCGATGTAGAAGATGGCGTGCTTCCCGTTGCAGTGACTGGACAAGATGCCAGTTTATTCGCCGTAACCACTTCTACCAATCAGATTATGCTTACCTCCGTTGCTAATGCCAACGGCACAGCTACACTTACAGTAAGCATTGTTGATAGTGGAAATCTCTCCGCTTCCACCGAAGTGGTGGTGATTGTCAACGCCGTCAATGATACGCCCACACTTACCTTTTCAACCACTCAACTTAGTCTAAATGCAAATTTCATGCCTCAGACAATAGCAACAGCAACAGACGTTGATGATGCTTCCTTGCTCCTAACCTTTGCACTATCTGCAACCGATGTAGTACAAATAACGACGGTTGCTAATCGGTTTATATTAAATCCTATCACTAATGCTTTTGGCGACACAACTATCACCCTTGCAGTATCTGATGATGATGGTGCACGCTCTTCTTCTCAAATTTTCACAGTGCGCGTTAATGCGCCCATTGCATCGACAACGCCTACGTTAGCTTTATCAACGCAGAACATCACTTTAGATGAAGACTTTGGTACTTTTATTATCAACACCACTGCAACCGATGCAGAAGATGGGACATTGTCAGTAACCGTATCTGGACAGGCTGGCTTACTAACCACTAATGCTACTACTGATCAAATTACGCTCACTTCCGTTGCCGATGCTAATGGAACAGTTACGCTCAATGTGCGTGCTGTTGACAGTGGTGATCTTGCAGCCTCCACCGAAGTGGTGGTAATTATCAATGCCGTCAATGATAGTCCTACATTGACGCTATCAACAACTAACCTCAGCCTCAGTGAAGATTTTGGCACATTCATCATCAACACCACTGCAAGTGATGCAGAAGACGGAGCGTTATTAGTGACCGTATCTGGACAGGCTGGCTTACTAACCACTAATGCTACTACTGATCAAATTACGCTCACTTCCATTGCCAATGTCAATGGAACAACCACACTCACTGTAAGTGCCACCGATAGTGACGCTATTACAGTCTCCACGGAAGTGATTGTTGTTGTCAATGCCGTCAATGATAGTCCTACATTGACGCTATCAACAACTAACCTTAGCCTCAGTGAAGATTTTGGCACTTTCATCATCAACACCACTGCAAGTGATGCAGAAGATGGTGTATTGTCTTTTACAGTATCTGGTCAAGATGCAAGTCTATTAACAGTTAGCACTTCTATCAATCAGATAATACTTACTTCTGTTGCTAATGCCAACGGAACAGTCACACTCACTGTAAGTGCTACCGATAGTGATGCTCGTACAGTTACCACCGAAGTGGCTATCACCATCAACGCCATCAACGATACTCCGACATTGACTCTTGCTACAACAAATATTACCATCGTTGAAAATGCCACTGCTCGTCAAACCATTTCCATTACTGATGTGGCGGATGTTGAGGGAAGCACACTTACTTTTTCAGTCATTGCCTCCACTTCTGTGTTTAGTAGTAATCCTACATCTGTAGTCTCCTTTTCAGACACAAGAATGATAACCTTCAGTAGACAAAGTACGACTGCTCAACTCTATTACACTCTACGACCTGATAGCACAGGCACTGGCTTCATTCAAATTGCTCTAACAGATGGAATAGACACACAGGTTACAACTGTTACCGTGACTGTGACAGAAGTTAAAAATCCGCCCCAAATCACTCAAGACTTTAGAACACATCGCTTCTTTGATGCTCGTGCAACACGTGTAGGCGCTGTTGGAGGTGTCTTATTTGCAGCACGGGGTGTATTCACTGGGTCGCTTGTATCAAGCTCAACAGATGGTACAGGGGATTTTAGCAATCAATTAAACTTTGCTCGCTCCTTAGGAGGGAGTTTGGCAGAACTGTACACTGAGGAAACATACAATGCTTTATTGGGTTCTGTTTTGGTTGCTAATGGCGCTGCAACAGTAGGCTTTGATGATGATCGTTTTTGGCTTGGGCTCACTGAAATACCCAATACTTTTGGCGCTTCTGTGCCAGATCAATCAGCATCAGATGATCGTTATTTTTGGTTATCTGGTCAACGGGTGTCACAAGGATTAGGCGCTGCTCGTGTAGACGTCCCAGGAGTATACATAGGTTGGGGGGCATCCGCCCCAGGTTCAGGTAGTCAGCCATGTGCGGATCTGATTCTTGGTGAAGAAGTGCCTGTAGGGTTCAGACCTTGGGCAAATGAAAGATGCGATGGATCGTCATTTGCTTTTTTCGATGCTCTAAAAGCGTTGATGCAGTTCCCAAATGGCTTACCTACTACCTCCTCAATGGTTTTTCAAGCAAGGTCAGTAATCACACGTATTCGTTTAAGTGGTTATGATCTTGATGGTTCAGATAATGCACTATCTTGGCAAGTCACCGATGCATCTGGCGGTAGTATCACCACTTCCACGGTTTATAGCAGTACTGGCGCACAAACCTTAGAGATTGCTTACACCCCTGTGAGCAACTTTTCAGGCACTGCCACCCTTGTTGTAAGCTTAGATGATGGCGATAGTGCTACACAAAATAGTACTGCTCGTGTATTGGTGGTTAATAGCACACCGACTTTAACACTCTCAACCAATGCTGTCAGCTTAGATGAAGACTTTACCAGCTTCGTCATTAACACCACTGCAAGCAATGCAGCAGGGATAATTGACTTTAGTGTTAGCACAGGAAATGGCATTGTTCTTGTAACCACCTCTGCTAATGCAATTACACTGCAATCACTTCCGAATATAAATGGTACTGTAACCTTAACAGTCGTTGCGAGTAGTGGTCTTTTGACAGATACACAGACGATTAGCGTTGTGGTTAATCCAGTCAACGACACCCCCACGCTGTCTTTATCTGTGACGCAAAGGGTGCTTGCTCAAAACTTTGGCACTTTCGTCATCAACACCACTGCAACCGATGTGGAATCAGGCACATTGGGCTTTAGTGTCAGTACAGGTAATGGTATTGTCAATGTAACCACCTCTGTCAATACGATTACTCTGCAATCACTCGCCAATGTCACAGGCGATGTGACGTTAACGGTTAGCGTAAGCGATGGACTATTGACGACGACACAGTCCATTTTTATAACCGTTAGCAGGGCGGTGACGCTTGAAATATCCACAAATACTATTGTTTTAGATGAAGATTTTAATACCTTCATTATTAACACCACTGCAACGGTTGCAGATGGGTCTACATTACCTATTTCAGTATTGCAGAGCACGCCTAATCTACTTGCATTTAGCACCATAACTGGGCGCATTACCCTTTCATCTATTGCGAATGCTAATGGAGTAACAACCCTTACCGTCAGTGCAACCAATCAAGGTGGATTAACGAACACGACAGAAGTGGCCATTACCATTAATTCCATTAATGATACTCCCACGCTCAGTTTATCAAATACAAACTTAACCTTGGCACCTAATAGCACTGGTTTGATAACTGCCTTTGGTGCGGATGTGGAAACAAGCAGTGCCTCATTGGTCTATTCGGTGCAACAAAATCCATCTTTGTTACAAGTGAGTACACAAGGCAATGTCATCGTGCTGAGATCGAGTGCTACTGCAGGCTCGACCACTTTAGTGATAACCGTTACTGATGGCGGTAACTTAAGTGCTTCAGCAACCGCTCGAGTTACTGTTCTCTCTAATGTTTTGAATTTCGCGTTAAATGTTAAACGCATTGATTTTTCTTGGAATACATCCCTTACAGCAAATCATTACCGCATGCTTAGCAATGTCGATTTGAATGCTGGTGGTGGTTTTGTTGATGCCAGTAGCGCAAGTTTGGTGTTTGTACCGAATAGTACGAACATTATCAATACTACAGTCTCTGCGATAGTGGATGTAGCACGCTATCTTTCTACGGCTAATGGACCACAGTATCTGCTAGAAGCTTGTAGTAGTGTGGATAATTCAGCCTGTGCTAATCATGCACTACAAACTTTGAGCAATGCCCAGTTAGAAGGGTTGATTGGTTACTTCAAAGCATCTAACACAGGGGGTAGTGATCAATTTGGCACAGCTCTAGCAATAAGTGGTGATGGCAACACATTAGTTGTCGGTGCACCATTTGAGGACAGCACCGCCACTGGCATCAACGGCGATGAAGTAAATAATAATTCAACTAACACTGGTGCGGTCTATGTTTTTGTGCGTAGTAGTACGGGCAGCTGGCGTCAACAAGCCTACGTCAAAGCCTCTAATACAGAAGCCAATGACCGGTTTGGTACAGCTGTATCGATAAGCGATAATGGTAATACGCTAATTGTTGGTGCATTTGGGGAGGACAGCACCGCCACGGGCATCAACGGCGATCAATTAGATAATTCTGCAAGTGACTCTGGTGCAGCCTATGTTTTTGTACGCAACAGTGCCGGCACATGGAGTCAACAAGCCTATCTCAAAGCATCTAATACAGGAGCTGGAGATGAGTTTGGCCGAGGTGTTTCAATTAGTGGTGATGGTAACACACTGCTCATTAGCTCAATTGGAGAAGACAGCAATGCCACGGGTATCAACGGTGATCAAACAAACAATTCTACAAGTAACTCTGGTGCAGCTTATGTTTTTGTGCGCAGTAGTACAGATTCATCATGGAGCCAGCAAGCCTACATCAAAGCTTCCAATACAGACGCAGGTGATAGTTTTAGCTCAGCTGTATCGGTGAGTGATGATGGTAATACTTTAGTTATTGGGGCATCTTTTGAAGACAGCACCGCCACGGGCATTAACGGCGATCAAACAACTAATAGTGCAAGTGCATCTGGTGCAGCCTATGTTTTTGTACGCAGTAGTACAGATTCATCATGGAGTCAACAAGCCTACCTAAAAGCATCAAATACAGGTGTTAATGATCAATTTGGTATAGCTGTATCAGTGAGTGATGATGGTAATACGCTTGTAGTCGGTGCATTATTTGAGGACAGCACTGCTACTGGCATTAATGGTAATCAAACAAGTAGTGGTGCAAATGATTCTGGTGCGGCCTATCTTTTTGTGCGCAGCAGCACGGGCACGTGGAGTCAACAAGCCTACATCAAAGCCTCTAATACACAGGGTGGTGATACATTTGGTAATTATGTGGCAATAAGCGGTGATGGTAATACGTTTGTAGTCAGTGCACCGAATGAGGACAGCAATGCCACGGGTATAAACGGTGATCAAGGCAATGTGAGCGGTTTGTCTAACTTCGGTGCAGCCTATCTCTTTGTGCGCAGCAGCACGGGTACATGGAGTCAACAAGCCTATGTCAAAGGCATAAATCTTGACGGATTCTTCGGTAGTTTATTAAGTAGTGTGTCGATGAGTGATGATGGTAAAACGCTTGCTACCGGTGCACCTAATGACGGACATTCTGCACGTGGTATCAATGGTGGTCCAATAGACAATAATGCAGGCAGCTCTGGTGCGGTGTATTTATATTAGAATTTAAATAGCTAAAGGGCAACTAAATTTGCTTGATTAATCCTGCCATTATGTATTCATCAGGCAGACAGGAATGCAGCTTTTCTGCTTAACGTTTATTGCTTTAAATGTTATAAACTGCTTGCATGTTTTCTCATGCTTTAATTTATAGTAAATCAAGTGTCACAGTTCAAAATATGAGCTTCTATCTCATACATAAACTGTAGTGAAATTTTAATTGCATAATTGAGTACATAAGGTGAATGATATGCGGTATATAAAGCGCTGGGCATTTCTGTTGTTGTTTGTTTTTCTGTCTGCCTGCGGTGGCGGTGGTGGTACAACACCTCCATCTACTAATACAGCGCCAAGTTTAAGTCTCTCTGCCAACGCCGTAACGCTTGATGAAGATTTTGGCACCTTTATCGTCAACACCACTGCCACCGATGCAGAAGATGGAATGTTGCCTTTTACAGTATCTAATCAAGATGCCAGTCTATTCGCCATCACGCTTCTGAAGTTGAGAAGGGTCATGAGGAAGAAGTAGTTATCGCAGCTATTGAAGAGATGACTGATAAGACTAATGATGAGATTGTAGCTACATGGAAAGCTAATGGTCTATCAGATGGTATCGTTGATTATATTGTTAAGCATTCAACACCATCAGTAATGATTGATCTAGTATTCATCACACATCTATTCACATGTATTAGATGTAGTCATAGTTTCAGTAAAGGCTTTCTTCAAGGCTGGATTTCAGAAACTAATTGTACTAAATGTTATAACAACTATGTTATTAATGAAAGTTTAAAAGGAAAATAAAATGAACACATTATATATTGACGTCCGTATTGACGAAGACTTCAACCTAGACCCTCGGATGGTATTTGATTCAGTTCGTATCAAGCACACAGAGATTGACAAGTATCTTCCTCTATTGCGTGGCAAGAAAGTTATTGTCATCTGTCAGGCAGGTCTCAAGCTAAGTCAAGGTACTGCTGGTATCTTGAACGCTCATGGTATTGACGCCACTCATCTAGTAGGTGGTTTCATTGGTATTGAAGATAAAGATGGTATGGAAGAAGCTCCAACTTATGAGTATGTAGCAGCAGCAGAAGGTACTGATGTTGATACTGATAAGTTAGTAGCATATGTAGATGAAGATCAGGTTGATCTTGTAACAGAAAAGTTTGGATGGTAGAATGATTGAACTAGTATTATTCCTATTGTTTATTATCGGTACTCCTGGTCCTGCTAATATGATTTCAATGTTAGCTGCTACTGAGTCTGGTCTAAAGCAGACACTCAAGATGGTAGCAGGTATCGCTGTAGGTCTTGCGTTTCTTAGTGTAGTAGTAGGATTAGGCTTCTCTACTATCCAGCAGTATCCTAATGTAGTCTTAGCCATGAAGCTAATCAGTGCTGGCTATATGATTTGGTTGTCTATCCAGGCTTGGAGAGGTAATGGTCATGCTCTACATGTAGAGAAGTATACATTCGTCAAAGGTCTATTCATTCAGCCTCTAAATCCTAAGGCTTGGGTATTCACTATCTTGGCTTGGAGCACATATTCAGCTGGCGTTAGTGCTGATGTTATGTGGCAGTTTGTAGGTGTAACAGCAGCATTGATGGGTGTGACATTTACTTCACAATCAACATATGCTGTAGCTGGTTCATTGATGAACAGAGTTATGTCTAAGAGTCGTACACTTACTCGTGTATTGGTTGTAATGAATGTAGCTGTAGTTCTTTGGGCACTGACACTCTAGAGAGGATTGTATGATTACCTCTACCAATCAGATTATGCTTACCTCCGTTGCTAATGCCAACGGCATAGCTACACTTACAGTAAGCATTGTTGATAGTGGAAATCTCTCCGCTTCCACCGAAGTGGTGGTGATTGTCAATGCCATTAATGATGCATGTTTCCTCATGTTTTAATTTATAATAAATCAAGTGTCACAGTGCAAAATATGAGCTTCTATCTCATACATAAACTGTAGTGAAATTTTAATTGCATAATTGAGTACATAAGGTGAATTGATATGGGATATATAAAGCGCTGGGCATTTCTGTTGCTGTTTGTTTTTCTGTCTGCCTGCGGTGGCGGTGGTGGTACAACACCTCCATCTACTAATACAGCACCAAGTTTAAGTCTCTCTGTCAATGCCGTAACGCTTGATGAAGATTTTGGTACCTTTATCATCAACACCACAGCAACCGATGCAGAAGATGGCGATCTTCCCGTTGCAGTGACTGGACAAGATGCCAGTCTATTCGCCGTAACCACTTCTACCAATCAGATAATACTCACCTCCGTAGCTAATGCCAATGGCATAGCTACGCTTACAGTAAGCATTGTTGATAGTGGAAATCTCTCCGCTTCCACCGAAGTGGTGGTGATTGTCAATGCCGTCAATGATACGCCCACACTTACCTTTTCAACCACTCAATTTAATCTAAATGCAAACTTTACCCCGCAAACAATAGCAACAGCAACAGACGTTGATGATGCTTCCTTGCTCCTAACCTTTGCACTCTCTGCAACCGATGTAGTACAAATAACGACGGTTGCTAATCGGTTTATATTAAATCCTATCACTAATGCTTTTGGCGAGACAACCATCACTTTAACAGCAACTGATAACAGCGGTAATCAGTCATCTCAAATTTTCACAGTGCGCGTTAACGGATTCCCTACATTAGCCTTATCAACGCAGCGTATCACTTTAGATGAAGACTTTGGCACTTTCGTCATCAACATCACTGCAAGTGATGCAGAAGATGGCGTGCTTCCCGTTGCAGTGACTGGACAAGATGCCAGCCTATTCGCCGTAACCACTTCTACCAATCAGATAATACTCACCTCCGTAGCTAATGCCAACGGAACAGCCACCCTTACTGTAAGCGCTAACGATAGTGAGAACCTCTCAGTCTCCACCGAAGTGGTGGTGATTGTCAATGCCATTAATGATACGCCCACACTTACCTTTTCAACCACTCAATTTAGTCTAAATGCAAATTTCATGCCTCAGACAATAGCAACAGCAACAGACGTTGATGATGCTTCCTTGCTCCTAACCTTTGCACTATCTGCAACCGATGTAGTACAAATAACGACGGTTGCTAATCGGTTTATATTAAATCCTATCACTAATGCTTTTGGCGAGACAACCATCACTCTAACAGCAACTGATAACAGCGGTAATCAGTCATCTCAAATTTTCACAGTGCGCGTTAACGGATTCCCTACATTAGCCTTATCAACGCAGCGTATCACTTTAGATGAAGACTTTGGCACCTTTATCATCAACACCACTGCCACCGATGTAGAAGATGGAGTGCTTCCCGTTGCAGTGATTGGACAAGATGCCAGTCTATTCGCCGTAACCACTTCTACCGATCAGATTATGCTTACCTCCGTTGCCAATGCCAACGGAACAGTCACGCTTACAGTAAGCATTGTTGATAGTGGAAATCTCTCCGCTTCCACCGAAGTGGTGGTGATTGTCAACGCCGTCAATGATACGCCCACACTTACCTTTTCAACCACTCAACTTAGTCTAAATGCAAATTTCATGCCTCAGACAATAGCAACAGCAACAGACGTTGATGATGCTTCCTTGCTCCTAACCTTTGCACTATCAGCAACCGATGTAGTACAAATAACGACTGTTGCTAATCAGTTTATATTAAATCCTATCACTAATGCTTTTGGCGACACAACTATCACCCTAGCAGTATCTGATGCTGGTGTACGCTCTTCTTCTCAAGTTTTCACAGTGCGCGTTAACGCACCCACCGCATCGACAACACCTACGTTAGCTTTATCAACGCAGAATATCACTTTAGATGAAGACTTTGGTACTTTTATTATCAACACCACTGCCACCGATGCAGAAGATGGGACACTGTCAGTAACTGTATCTGGACAGGCTGGCTTATTAACCACTAATGCTACTACTGATCAAATTACGCTCACTTCCGTTGCCAATGCTAATGGAACAGTTACGCTCAACGTACTTGCTGTTGACAGTGGTGGTCTTGCAGCCTCCACCGAAGTGGTGGTGATTATCAATGCCGTCAATGATAGTCCTACATTGACGCTATCAACAACTAACCTCAGCCTCAGTGAAGATTTTGGCACTTTCATCATCAACACCACTGCAAGTGATGCAGAAGACGGAGCGTTATTAGTGATCGTATCTGGACAGGCTGGTTTACTAACCACTAATGCTACTACTGATCAAATTACGCTCACTTCCGTTGCTAATGCCAACGGAACAACCACACTCACTGTAAGTGCCACCGATAGTGACGCTATTACAGTCTCCACCGAAGTGGTTGTTGTTGTCAATGCCGTCAATGATAGTCCTACATTGACGCTATCAACAACTAACCTTAGCCTCAGTGAAGACTTCGGCACTTTCATCATCAACACGACAGCAAGTGATGCAGAAGATGGTGTGTTGTCTTTTACGGTATCTGGTCAAGATGCAAGTCTATTAACAGTTAGCACCTCTACCAACCAGATAATACTCACTTCCGTTGCTAATGCCAACGGAACAACCACACTCACTGTAAGTGCTACCAATAGTGACACTATTACAGTTACCACCGAAGTGGCTATCACCATCAACGCCATCAACGATACTCCGACATTGACTCTTGCTACAACAAATATTACCATCGTTGAAAATGCCACTGCTCGTCAAACCATTTCCATCACCAATGTAGCGGATGTTGAGGGAAGCACACTTACTTTTTCAGTCATTGCCTCCACTTCTGTGTTTAGTAGTAATCCTACATCTGTAGTCTCCTTCTCAGACACAAGAATGATAACCTTCAGTAGACAAAGTACTACAGCTCAACTCTATTACACTCTACGACCTGACAGCACAGGTACTGGCTTCATTCAAATCGCTCTCACAGATGGCATAGACACACAGTTTACAACTGTTACCGTGACTGTGACAGAAGTTAAAAATCCGCCCCAAATCACCCAAGACTTTAGAACACATCGCTTCTTTGATGCGCGTGCAACACGTGTAGGCGCTGTTGGAGGTGTCTTATTTGCAGCACGAGGTGTATTTACAGAATCGACTGCAACAACCTCTACAGATGGTACGGGGAATTTTGGCAATCAATTAAACTTTGCCCGTTCCTTAGGGGGGAGTTTAGCCGAACTGTACACTGAGGAAACATATAACGCTTTATTGGGTTCTGTTTTGGTTGCCAATGGCGCTGCAACAGAAGGTCTTAATGATGATCGTTTTTGGCTTGGATTGACCGATATGCCTGACTCTTTTGGAGTCACCGTAGCAGATCAATCTTCGACAGATAACCGTTATTTTTGGTTATCTGGTCAGCGAGTATCGCAAGGATCAGGTGGTACTCGTATAGACGTTCCAGGAGTATACATAGGCTGGGGGGCATCTGCTCCGGGTAATCAGGGTTGTGCTAATCTGATTATTGCTGACGACGTATCTGTAGCGCTCAGACCTTGGTCAAGTAATACATGCTTTGGAAATGTTTTTGACGCTATAAAAGCGTTGATGCAGTTTCCAAATGGCTTACCCACTACTTCTTCAATGCTTGTTCAAGCGAGGTTCCCCATCACACGCATTCGCTTAAGTGGTTATGATCTTGATGGTTCAGATAATACATTGTCTTGGCAAGTTACCAATGCATCTGGCGGTAGCATCACTACTTCCACAGTTTATAGTAGTACTGGTGCACAAACCTTAGAGATTGCTTACACCCCTGTGAGCAGTTTTGCAGGCACTGCAACCCTTGTTGTAAGCTTAGATGATGGCGATAGTGCTACACAAAATAGTACTGCCCGTGTATTAGTGGTTAATAGTACACCGATCCTAATACTCTCAACCAATACTATTAGCTTAGATGAAGACTTTATCAGCTTCATCATTAACACCACTGCAACCGATGCAGCAGGGATAACCGGCTTTAGTGTTAGCACAGGAAATGGCGTTGTTGATGTAACCACCTCTGCTAATGCAATTACGCTGCAATCACTTGCGAATATAAGTGGTACTGTAACCTTAACAGTCGTTGCGGATAGTGGTCTTTTGGCAAATACACAGACGATTAGCGTTGTGGTTAATCCAGTCAACGACACTCCCACGCTGTCTTTATCTGTGACGCAAAGGGCGCTTGCTCAAGATTTTGGCACTTTTGTTATCAACACCACTGCAACCGATGTGGAATCAGGCCCATTGGGCTTTAGTGTCAGTACAGGTAATGGTATTGTCAATGTGACAACCTCTGTCAATACGATTACTCTGCAATCACTCGCTAATGTCATAGGCAATGTGACGTTAACGGTTAGCGTAAGCGATGGACTATTGACGACGACACAGTCGATTTTTATAACTGTTAGTAGGGTGTTTACGCTTGAAGTATCGACAAACACTATCGTTTTAGATGAAGATTTTAATACCTTTATCATTAACACCACTGCAACGGCTGCAGATGGGACTATATTACCTATTTCAGTATTGCAGAGCACGCCTAATTTACTTACATTCAATGCCACAACTGGGCGTATTACCCTCTCATCTATTGCGAATGTGAATGGTGTAACGACCCTTACCGTCAGTGCAACCAATCAAGGTGGATTAACGAACACGACAGAAGTAGCCATTACCATTAATTCCATTAATGATACTCCAACGCTCAGTTTATCAAATACAAACTTAATCTTGGCATCTAATAGCACTGGTTTGATAACTGCCTTTGTCACGGATGTGGAAACAAGCAGTGCCTCATTGACCTTTTCGGTACAACAAAATCCATCTTTGTTACAGGTGAGTACACAAGGCAATGTCATCGTGCTGAGATCGAATGCTACTGCAGGCTCAACCACTTTAGTGATAACTGTTACTGATGGCGATGGTTTAAGCACTTCAGCAACCGCTCGAGTTACTGTTCTATCAAATGTTTTGAATATTGCTTTAAATGTTAAGCGCATTGATTTTTCTTGGAGCACACTTCCTACAGCAAATCATTACCGCATGCTTAGCAATGTCGATTTGAATGCTGGTGGAGGTTTTGTTGATGCCAGTAGCGCAAGCTTAGTTTTTATACCGAATAGTACGAATATTATCAATACTACAGTCTCTGCGATAGTGGATGTAGCACGCTATCTTTCTACGGCTAATGGACCACAGTACCTGCTAGAAGCTTGTAGTAGTGTGGACAACTCCGTTTGTTCTAATCTTGCGCAACAAACTTTGAGCAATGCCCAGTTAGAAGGGCTGATTGGTTATTTCAAAGCATCTAATACAGATATTGATGATAGGTTTGGTCGTAATGTAGCAATAAGCGGTGATGGCAACACATTAGTTGTCGGTGCACCACTTGAGGACAGCACTGCCACTGGCATCAACGGCGATCAATTAGACAATTCTGCAAGTAACTCTGGTGCAGCCTATGTTTTCGTGCGCAGTAGTACGGGCAGCTGGCGTCAACAAGCATACATTAAAGCCTCTAATACTGGAAGTTTTGACCAGTTTGGTGCAGCTGTATCGATAAGCGATAATGGTAATACGCTAATTGTTGGTGCGTTTGGGGAGGACAGCACCGCCACGGGTATCAACGGCGATGAAGCAATTAATAGTGCAAGTGCCTCTGGTGCAGCTTATGTTTTTGTGCGCAGTAGTACGGCGGGCACATGGAGTCAACAAGCTTATCTCAAAGCATCTAATACAGGAGCTGGAGATAATTTTGGCCGAGGTGTTTCAATTAGTGGTGATGGTACTACGCTAATTGTTGGTGCACCTTTCGAAGACAGCACCGCCACGGGCATCAACGGCGATGAAGCAAGTAATGGGGCATCTGCATCTGGTGCAGCTTATGTTTTTGTGCGCAGTAGTACAGATAGTACGTGGAGCCAACAGGTCTACCTTAAAGCATCAAACACAGGGGGAAATGATCAATTTGGTACAGCTGCATCAATAAGCAGTAATGGTAATACGATCATTGTTGGTGCACGTGGTGAAGGCAGCAGTGCTATGGGTATCAACGGTGATGAATCCAGCGATACTGCTTTTCTTGCCGGTGCAGTCTATGTTTTTGTACGCAGTAGTACAGATTCATCATGGAGTCAACAAGCCTACCTTAAAGCATCAAATACAGATGGAGATGATCAATTTGGTGTAGCTGTATCAGTGAGTGATGATGGTAATACGCTTGTAGTAGGTGCATTATTTGAGGACAGCACTGCTACTGGCATTAATGGCAATCAAACAAGCAGTGGTGCAGATGGCTCTGGTGCAGCCTATCTTTTTGTGCGCAGCAGTACCGGCACGTGGAGTCAACAAGCCTACATCAAAGCCTCTAATACAGGAGCTGATGATTCATTTGGTAATTATGTGTCAATAAGCGGTGATGGTAATACGTTTGTAGTCAGTGCACCGAATGAGGACAGTATTGCCACGGGTATAAACGGTGATCAAGGCAATGTGAGCATTCTTTCCAACTTCGGTGCAGCCTATCTCTTTGTGCGCAGCAGCACAGGCACATGGAGTCAACGAAGCTATATCAAAGCCTCAAATACTGATGCAAACACATTCGGCAGTATTTCATTTGGTAGTGCGTCGATAAGTGATGATGGTAAAACGCTTGCTGTCGGTGGATTTGGGGAAGGAAGTAGTGCCCGTGGTATCAATGGCGATCAAACAGACCTTAGTGCCTCTGGCTCTGGTGCAGTGTATTTATATTAGAATTTAAATAGCTAAAGGGCAACTAAATTTGCTTGAATTTGCTTGATTGACCCTACCACTATGTATTCATCAGGCAGACAGGAAGGCAGCTTTTCTGCTTAACGTTTATTGCTTTAAATGTTATAAACATGCTTGTATGTTTTCTCATGCTTTAATTTATAATAAATCAAGTTGTCACAGTGCATAATATGAGCTTCTATGTCATGCATAAACTGTAGTGAAATTTTAATTACATAATTAAGCACATAAGGTGAATTGATATGGGATACATAAAGCGCTGGGCATTTCTGTTGCTGTTTGTTTTTCTGTCTGCCTGCGGTGGCGGTGGTGGTACAACACCTCCATCTACTAATACAGCACCAAGTTTAAGTCTCTCTGTCAATGCCGTAACGCTTGATGAAGATTTTGGTACCTTTATCATCAACACCACAGCAACCGATGCAGAAGATGGCGATCTTCCCGTTGCAGTGACTGGACAAGATGCCAGTCTATTCGCCGTAACCACTTCTACCAATCAGATTATGCTTACCTCCGTTGCTAATGCCAACGGCATAGCTACACTTACAGTAAGTATTGTTGATAGTGGAAATCTCTCCGCTTCCACCGAAGTGGTGGTGGTTGTCAATGCCGTCAATGATACGCCCACACTTACCTTTTCAACCACTCAATTTAGTCTAAATGCAAATTTCATGCCTCAGACAATAGCAACAGCAACAGACGTTGATGATGCTTCCTTACTCCTAACCTTTGCACTATCTGCAACCGATGTGGTACAAATAACGACGGTTGCTAATCGGTTTATATTAAATCCTATCACTAATGCTTTTGGCGAGACAACCATCACTCTAACAGCAACTGATAACAGCGGTAATCAGTCATCTCAAATTTTCACAGTGCGCGTTAACGGATTCCCTACATTAGCCTTATCAACGCAGCGTGTCACTTTAGATGAAGACTTTGGTGCCTTTATCATCAACACCACTGCCACCGATGCAGAAGATGGCGTGCTTCCCGTTGCAGTGACTGGACAAGATGCCAGTCTATTCGCCGTAACCACTTCTACCGATCAGATTATGCTTACCTCCGTTGCCAATGCCAACGGAACAGTCACGCTTACAGTAAGCATTGTTGATAGTGGAAATCTCTCCGCTTCCACCGAAGTGGTGGTGGTTGTCAATGCCGTCAATGATACGCCAACGTTAAGTTTATCAAGTACAAACTTAACCTTATTGCCCAATAGTACTGGTAGGATAACTGCCTTTGTCACGGATGTGGAAACAAGTAGTGCCTCATTGACCTTTTCGGTACAACAAAATCCATCTTTGTTACAGGTGAGCACACCAGGCAATGTCATCGTGCTGAGATCGAATGCTACTACAGGCTCAACCACTTTAGTGATAACCGTTACTGATGGCGATGGTTTAAGCACTTCAGCAACCGCTCAAGTTACTGTTAGAATTGGTGTTTTGAATATTGCTTTAAATGTTAAGCGCATTGATTTTTCTTGGGAAAACTTCCCTGCAGCAAATCATTACCGCATGCTCAGTAATGTCGATTTAAACACTGGTGGTGGTTTTGTTGATGCCAGTAGCGCAAGCTTAGTTTTTATACCGAATAGCACGAATATTATCAATACCACAGTCTCTGCGATAGTGGATGTAGCAGGCTATCTTTCTGCGGCTAATGGGCCACAGTATCTGCTACAAGCTTGTACCAGTGTGGACAACTCCGTTTGTTCTGATCTTGCGGAACAAACTCTGAGCAATGCCCAGTTAGAGGGGGTGATTGGTTATTTCAAAGCATTAAACACAGGGGAAAATGATCAATTTGGCACGGCTGTAGCAATAAGCGGTGATGGCAACACATTAGTTGTCGGTGCACCATTTGAAGACAGTACTGCCACCGGAATAAATGGCGATCAAACAAACAATGGTGCAAGTAATGCTGGTGCAGTCTATGTATTTGTGCGCAACAGTGCAGGCAGCTGGCGTCAACAAGCCTACGTCAAAGCCTCTAATACAGAAGCCAATGATCGGTTTGGTACAGCTGTATCGATAAGCGATAATGGTAATACGCTAATTGTTGGTGCATTTGGGGAGGACAGCACCTCCACGGGCATCAACGGCAATGAGACAAGTAATGGAGCATCTGGCTCTGGTGCAGCCTATGTTTTTGTGCGCAGTAGTACGGCGGGCACATGGAGTCAACAAGCCTATCTCAAAGCATCTAATACAGGAGCTGGAGATGATTTTGGCCGAGACGTTTCAATTAGTGGTGATGGTAATACGCTAATTGTTGGTGCACCTTTCGAAGACAGCACCGCCACGGGCATCAACGGCGATGAGGCAATTAATAGTGCAAGTGGCTCTGGTGCAGCTTATGTTTTTGTGCGCAGTAGTACAGATTCATCATGGAGCCAACAGGTCTACCTTAAAGCATCAAACACAGGGGGAAATGATCAATTTGGTACAGTTGCATCAATAAGCAGTAATGGTAATACGATAGTTGTTGGTGCACGTTTGGAAGCCAGCACTGCCACGGGCATCAACGGCAATGAAACAAGTAATGGAGCACCTGGCTCTGGTGCAGCCTATGTTTTTGTGCGTAGTAGTACAGATTCATCATGGAGTCAACAAGCCTACCTTAAAGCATCAAATACAGATCAAGATGATCGATTTGGTACAGCTGTATCGGCGAGTGATGATGGTAATACGCTTATAGTCGGTGCATTACTTGAGGACAGCACTGCTACTGGCATTAATGGTAATCAAACAAGCAATGGTGCAAGTAACTCTGGTGCAGCCTATGTTTTTGTGCGTAGTAGTACAGATTCATCATGGAGTCAACAAGCCTACCTTAAAGCATCAAACACAGATGCAAATGATACATTTGGTAATTATGTGGCAATAAGCGGTGCTGGTAATACCCTTATAGTCAGTGCGCCGAATGAGGACAGTAATGCCACGGGTATAAACGGCGATCAATCAATAAATGTGAGCAGTCCGCCTGACTTAGGTGCAGCCTATCTCTTTGTGCGCAGTAGCACGGGTACATGGAGTCAACAAGCCTACATCAAAGCCTCAAATAATGATACAAACACATCCGGCAATAATTTATTTGGTAGTGCATCGATAAGTGATGATGGTAAAACGCTTGCTGTCGGTGCACCATTTGAGGACAGCGCCGCCACCGGAATAAATGGTGATCAAACAGACAATAGTCTAAATAATGCTGGTGCAGTGTATTTATATTAGAATTTAAATAGCTAAAAGGCAACTAAAGTTGTTTGATTAATCCTACCATTATGTATTCATCAGAAGGGCAGACAGCTTTTCTGCTTAACGTTTATTGCTGTAAATGTTATAAAATATTTGCATACTTCCTCATGCTTTAATTTATAATGAATAGGATTGCTAGATTGTAGGCATACTGCTTTTATCAAACACATAAGCTGTTGCGATAATTGTGATTTCATAGTTAAAAATAAAATATAGGACTAAATGAAAATGAACCATTTAAAGTGCTGGGGATTTCTATTATCACTCGTTTTTCTATCTGCCTGTGGTGGCGGTGGCGATTCAACACCTCCGTCTACTAATGCAGCACCAAGCTTAAGCCTCTCTGTCAACGCCGTAACGCTTAATGAAGATTTTGGCACTTTTGTCATCAATACCACTGCTACCGATGCAGAAGATGGGACACTGTCAGTAACTGTATCTGGACAGGCTGGTTTGCTAACCACTGATGTCACCACTGGTCGAATTACCCTAACTTCTATTGCCAATGCTAACGGCACAGCTACACTTACTGTACGTGCTACCGATAGCGGAAACCTCTCTGCTACTACCGAAGTGGTTGTTGCCATTAACGCCATCAATGATGCACCTACATTGGTACTATCAACGACCGCCATTAGTCTCAATGAAGACTTTGGTGCCTTTGTCATCAACGCTACCGCGACCGATGTGGATGATGGAGCACTGTTAGTAACCGTGACTGGGCAGGCCGGCTTGCTAACCACTAATATTACCACTGATCAAATTACCTTAACTTCCATTGCCAATGCCAACGGAACAGCCACCCTTACTGTAAGCGCTAACGATAGTGGGAACCTCTCAGTCTCCACCGAAGTGCTGGTGGTTATCAATGCCATTAATGATACGCCCACACTTACCTTTTCAACCACTCAATTTAGTCTAAATGCAAATTTTACATCTCAGACAATAGCAACAGCAACAGACGTTGAAGATGCTTCCTTGCTCCTAACCTTTGCACTATCTGCAACCGATGTAGTACAAATAACGACGGTTGCTAATCGGTTTATATTAAATTCTATCACTGATGCTTTTGGCGAGACAACCATCACTCTAACAGCAACTGATAACAGCGGTAATCAGTCATCTCAAATTTTCACAGTGCGCGTTAACGGATTCCCTACATTAGCCTTATCAACGCAGAATATCACTTTAGATGAAGACTTCGGCACTTTCATCATCAACACCACTGCAACCGATGCAGAAGATGGCGTGCTTCCCGTTGCAGTGACTGGACAAGATGCCAGTCTGTTCGCCATAACCACTTCTGCCAATCAGATTATGCTTGCCTCCATTGCTAATGCTAACGGCACAGCTACGCTTACAGTAAGCATTGTTGATAGTGGAAATCTCTCCGCTTCTACCGAAGTGGTGGTGATTGTCAATGCCGTCAATGATACGCCCACACTTACCTTTTCAACCACTCAATTTAGTCTAAATGCAAATTTCACATCTCAGACAATAGCAACAGCAGCAGACGTTGATGATACTTCCCTGCTCCTAACCTTTGCACTATCTGCCACCGATGTAGTACAAATAACGACGGTTGCTAATCAGTTTATATTAAATCCTATTATCAATGCTTTTGGCGACGCAACCATCACCCTAGTAGTATCTGATGCTGGTGTGCGCTCTTCTTCTCAAGTTTTCACGGTGCGCGTTAACACACCCACCGCATCGACAACACCTACATTAGCCTTATCAACGCAGAACATCACTTTAGACGAAGACTTCGGCACTTTTATTATCAACACTACTGCAAGTGATGCAGAAGATGGGGCGTTATTAGTGACCGTATCTGGACAGGCTGGTTTACTAACCACTAATGTCACCACTGATCAAATTACGCTCACTTCCGTTTCCAATGCCAATGGAATAGTTACGCTCAACGTACTTGCTATTGACAGTGGTGATCTTGCAGTCTCCACCGAAGTGGTGGTGACCATCAATGCCGTCAATGATAGTCCTACATTGACGCTATCAACAACTAACCTCAGCCTCAGTGAAGATTTTGGTACTTTCGTCATCAACACCACTGCAAGTGATGCAGAAGACGGAGCGTTATTAGTGACCGTGTCTGGACAGGCTGGTTTACTAACCACTAATGCTACTACTGATCAAATTACGCTCACTTCCGTTGCTAATGCCAACGGAATAACCACACTCACTGTAAGTGCCACCGATAGTGACGCTATTACAGTCTCCACCGAAGTTGTGGTGGTTATCAATGCCGTCAATGACACTCCCACGCTGTCTTTATCTGTGACGCAAAGGACGCTTGCTCAAAACTTTGGCACTTTCGTCATCAATGCCACTGCAACCGATGTGGAATCAGGCACATTGGGCTTTAGTGTCAGTACAGGTAATGGCATTGTTGATGTAACAACCTCTGTCAATACGATTACTCTGCAATCACTCGCCAATGTCATAGGCGATGTGACGTTAACGGTTAGCGTAAGCGATGGACTATTGACGGCGACACAGTCCATTTTTATATCCGTTAGCAGCGGTCCGACGTTTGAGTTGTCCACAAACACTATCGTTTTAGATGAAGACTTTACTACCTTTACCATCAACACCACTGCAACGGCTGCAGATGGGGCTATATTACCTACTTCAGTATTGCAGAGCACGCCTAATCTACTTACGTTTAGCACCACAACTGGGCGCATTACCCTCTCATCTATTGCGAATGTGAATGGAGTAACGACCCTTACCGTCAGTGCAACCAATCAAGGTGGAATAACGAATACGACAGAAGTAGCCATTACCATTAATTCCATTAATGATACTCCCACGCTCAGTTTATCAAGTACAAACTTAACCTTGGCACCTAATAGCACTGGTTTGATAACTGCCTTTGGTGCAGATTTGGAAACAAGCAGTGCCTCACTAGTCTATTCTGTACAACAAAATCCATCTTTGTTACAGTTGAGTACACAAGGCAATGTTATCGTACTGAGATCGACTACTACTGCAGGCTCGACCACTTTAGTGATAACCGTTACTGATGGCGGTAACTTAAGTGCTTCAGCAACCGCTCGAGTTACTGTTCTCTCTGGCGTTTTGAATATTGCTTTGAATGTTAAACGCATTAACTTTTCTTGGAATACATCTCCTACAGCAAATCATTACCGCATGCTTAGCAATGTCGATTTGAATGCTGGTGGTGGTTTTGTTGATGCCAGTAGCGCAAGTTTAGTTTTTATACCGAATAGCACGAATATTATCAATACTACAGTCTCTGCAACAGTGGATGTAGCAGGCTATCTTTCTACGGCTAATGGACCACAGTATCTGCTACAAGCTTGTAGTAGTGTGGACAATTCAGTCTGTTCTGATCATGCACAACAATCCCTGAGCAATGCTCAGTTAGAGGGATTGATTGGTTACTTCAAAGCATCTAATACAGATGCTAATGATAGGTTTGGTCGTGATGTAGCGATAAGCGGTGATGGTAACACACTTGTAGTCAGTGCACAATTTGAAGACAGCACCGCCACTGGCATCAACGGTGATCAAACAAACAATGGTGCGGGTGATTCTGGTGCAGTCTATGTTTTTGTACGCAACAGTGCAGGCACATGGAGTCAACAAGCATACATTAAAGCCTCTAATGCAGAAGCCAATGATCAGTTTGGTACAGCTATATCGATAAGCGATAATGGTAATACGCTAATTGTTGGTGCATTTGGGGAGGACAGCACCGCCACTGGCGTTAATGGTGATCAAACAAACAATGGTGCGGGTGATTCTGGTGCAGCCTATGTTTTTGTGCGCAGTAGTACGGCGGGCACATGGAGTCAACAAGCCTATCTCAAAGCATCTAATACAGAAGCTGGGGATGAGTTTAGCCGAGAAGGCGTTTCAATTAGTGGTGATGGTAATACTCTAATTGTCAGTGCACTTGGTGAAGACAGCAGTGCCACTGGTGTGGGCGGCGATGAAACAAGCGGTGGTGCTGCTGATTCTGGTGCAGCCTATGTTTTTGTGCGCAGTAGTACAGATTCATCATGGAGCCAACAAGCTTATATCAAAGCTTCTAATCCAAATAGCACTGATCGATTTGGCGAAGTTGTATCGTTGGATGATGATGGTAATACTCTCGTTATTGGAGCACCTTTTGAGGACAGCACTGCCACGGGCATCAACGGCAATGAAACAAGTAATGGAGCACTTGGCGCAGGCGCAGCCTATGTTTTTGTGCGTAGTACTACGGGTACATGGAGTCAACAAGCTTACATCAAAGCCTCTAATACGGATTCTTTGGATAACTTTGGTTTAACCGTACCAATAAGTGATGATGGTAATACCATCGTCATCGGTGCCGCTTTTGAAGACAGTGATGCGACGGGTATCAACGGTGATGAAGTAAATAATAATTCAACTAACACTGGTGCAGCCTATGTTTTTGTGCGTAGCACTACGGGTACATGGAGTCAACAAGCTTACATCAAAGCCTCAAATGCAGAGGATGGTGATCTATTTGGTTTAGCTGCAGGGATAAGCGGTGATGGTAATACTCTAATTGTTGGTGCACGTGATGAAGACAGCAACGCTACGGGTATCAACGGCGATGAAACAGTAAATAATGCAACTAATGCTGGTGCAGCCTATCTTTTTGTTCGTAGCAGCACGGGCACGTGGAGTCAACAAGCCTACATCAAAGCCTCTAACACAGAAGCAAATGATCTATTTAGTTCAGCTCTCTCGATAAGCGACGATGGTAGAACACTCGCTATTGGTTCAAATGCTGAAGAGAGCGATGCCACCGGCATTAATGGCGATCAAGCAGACAATAGTCAAGATAACGCTGGTGCAGTGTATTTATATTAGAATTTAGATAGCTAAAAGGCAACTAAAGTTGCTTGATTAATCCACCTTTATGTATTCATCGGGAAGGCAGGCATACAGCTTTTCTGCTTACCGCTTATTGCTTTAAATGTTATAAACATGCTTGCATGTTTTCTCATGCTTTAATTTATAATAAATCAAGTGTCACAGTGCAAAATATGAGCTTCTATCTCATACATAAACTGTAGTGAAATTTTAATTGCATAATTGAGTACATAAGGTGAATTGATATGGGATATATAAAGCGCTGGGCATTTCTGTTGTTGTTTGTTTTTCTGTCTGCCTGCGGTGGCGGTGGCGGTGGTGGTACAACACCTCCATCTACTAATACAGCACCAAGCTTAAGCCTCTCTGTCAATGCCGTAACGCTTGATGAAGATTTTGGCACTTTTGTCATCAATACCACTGCTACCGATGCAGAAGATGGGACACTGTCAGTAACTGTATCTGGACAGGCTGGTTTGCTAACCACTGATGTCACCACTGGTCGAATTACCCTAACTTCTGTTGCCAATGCTAACGGCACAACTACACTTACTGTACGTGCTACCGATAGCGGAAACCTCTCTGCTACCACCGAAGTGGCTGTCACCATCAACGCCATCAATGATGCACCTACATTGATACTATCAACGACCGCCATTAGTCTCAATGAAGACTTTGGCACCTTTATCATCAACGCTACCGCAACCGATGTGGATGATGGAGCACTGTTAGTAACCGTGACTGGGCAGGCCGGCTTGCTAACCACTAATATTACCACTGATCAAATTACCTTAACTTCCATTGCCAATGCCAACGGAACAGCCACCCTTACTGTAAGCGCTAACGATAGTGAGAATCTCTCAGTCTCCACCGAAGTGGTGGTGACCATCAATGCCGTCAATGATAGTCCTACATTGACGCTATCAACAACTAACCTTAGCCTCAGTGAAGATTTTGGCACTTTCATCATCAACACCACAGCAAGTGATGTAGAAGATGGTGTATTATCTTTTACAGTATCTGGTCGAGATGCAAGTCTATTAACAGTTAGCACTTCTATCAATCAGATAATGCTCACTTCCGTTGCTAATGCCACCGGAACAACCACACTTACTGTAAGTGCTACCGATAGTGGAAATCTCTCCGCTTCCACCGAAGTTGTGGTGGTTGTCAATGCCGTCAATGTCACCCCCACGCTGTCTTTATCTGTGACGCAAAGGGCGCTTGTTCAAGATTTTGGCACTTTCGTCATCAACACCACTGCAACCGATGTGGAATCAGGACCATTGGGCTTTAGTGTCAGCACAGGTAATGGCGTTGTTGATGTAACAACCTCTGTCAATACGATTACTCTGCAATCACTCGCTAATGTCATAGGCGCTGTGACGTTAACGGTTAGCGTAAGCGATGGACTATTGACGGCGACACAGTCCATTTTTATAACCGTTAGTAGGGCGTTTACGCTTGAAGTATCGACAAACACTATCGTTTTAGATGAAGATTTTAATACCTTTATTATTAACACCACTGCAACGGCTGCAGATGGCACTATATTACCTATTTCAGTGACGCAAAGCACGCCTAATTTATTGACATTCAGCACCATAACTGGGCGCATTACCCTTTCATCTATTGCGAATGTGAATGGAGTAACAACCCTTACCGTGAGTGCGGCTAATCAAAGTGGACTAACGAACACGACAGAAGTAGCCATTACCATTAATTCCGTTAATGATACTCCCACACTCAGTTTATCAAATACAAACTTAATCTTGGCACCTAATAGCACTGGTTTGATAACTGCTTTTGGTACGGATGTGGAAACAAGCAGTGCCTCATTGATCTATTCGGTACAACAAAATCCATCTTTGTTACAAGTGAGTACACCAGGCAATGTTATCGTGCTGAGATCGAATGCTACTGCAGGATCGACTACTTTAGTGATAACCGTCATGGATGGTGATGGTTTAAGCACTTCAGCAACCGCTCAAGTTACGGTTCTGTCAAATGTTTTGAATGTAAATTTGAATGTTAAACGCATTAACTTTTCTTGGAATACATCTCCTACAGCAAATCATTACCGCATGCTTAGCAATGTCGATTTGAATGCTGGTGGTGGTTTTGTTGATGCCAGTAGCGCAAGTTTAGTTTTTATACCGAATAGCACGAATATTATCAATACTACAGTCTCTGCGATAGTGGATGTAGCAGGCTATCTTTCTACGGCTAATGGACCACAGTATCTGCTACAAGCTTGTACTAGTGTGGATAATTCAGCCTGTGCTAATCATGCACTACAAACTTTGAGCAATGCCCAGTTAGAAGGGTTGATTGGTTACTTCAAAGCATCTAACACAGGGGGAAATGATCTATTTGGTTTAGCTGTCGAAATAAGCGGTGATGGCAACACATTAGTTGTCGGTGCACTTGGGGAGGACAGTACCGCCACTGGCATCAACGGTGATCAATTAGATAATTCTGCAAGTAACTCTGGTGCAGTCTATGTCTTTGTGCGCAACAATGCAGGCACATGGAGTCAACAAGCCTACGTCAAAGCATCAAATACAGATATAGATGATCAATTTGGTTTTGCTGTATCGATAAGCGATAATGGTAATACTCTAATTGTCGGTGTACCATTCGAGGGCAGCACCGCCACTGGCATCAACGGTGATCAATTAGATAATTCTGCAAGTGACTCTGGTGCAGCCTATGTTTTTGTGCGCAGTAGTACTGGCACATGGAGTCAACAAGCTTACATCAAGGCCTCTAATACAGAAGATTTTGATAATTTTGGCAGAGCTGTATCGGTCACTGCTGATGGTAATACACTCGCTGTCGGTGCATTTTTCGAAGATAGCGATGCCACGGGCATCGACGGCGATCAAGCAAATAATGGCAGTGGTGTTAATTCAAATTCTGGTGCAGCCTATGTTTTTGTGCGCAGTAGCACAGGTACATGGAGCCAACAAGCTTATATTAAAGCCTCTAATTCAGGAGATAGGGATGAGTTTGGTTTTGCTGTGTCGATGAGTGGTGATGGTAATACTCTCATTGTTGGTGCATCACTTGAGGACAGCACTGCCACTGGCATCAACGGCGATCAATTAGACAATTCTGCAAGTAACTCTGGTGCGGCCTATGTTTTTGTGCGCAGCAGCACGGGCACATGGAGTCAACAAGCCTACCTTAAAGCATCAAATACAGATATAGATGATCAATTTGGTGTAGCTGTATCAGTGAGTGGTGATGGTAATACGCTCATTGTTGGTACAAGAGATGAAGGCAGCAATGCGACGGGTATCAACGGTGATGAATCCAGCAATACTGCTATTCGCTCTGGTGCAGCCTATGTTTTTGTACGCAGTAGTGCGGGCAGTTGGAGCCAACAAGCCTACATCAAAGCCTCTAATACAGAAGCAAATGATCGGTTTGGTGAAGCTGTAGCAATAAGCAGTAATGGTAATACGCTAATTGTTGGTGCAGGTGCTGAAGGCAGCAGTGCTACGGGTATCAACGGGGGGCAAACAAATGGTTCTATTTCTGCTGGTGCAGGTGCATCCTATCTTTTTGTTCGTGGCAGCACAGGCACATGGAGTCAACAAGCTTACATCAAGGCTTCTAATACAGAAGGTTTTGCTCAATTTGGTGGCGTTGTTTCAATAAGCGGTGATGGTAAAACACTCGCTGTCGGTGCATCTTTCGAAGATAGCGGTGCCACCGGCATCAATGGCGATCAAACAGACAATAGTCAAGGTCTTGCTGGTGCAGTGTATTTATATTAGAATACGTATATAGCTAAAAGACAACTAAAGTTGTCTGATTACTCCACCATTATGTATTCATCAGGCAGACAGCTTTTCTGCTTACCGCTTATTGCTTTAAATGTTATAAACATGCTTGCATGTTTTCTCATGCTTTAATTTATAATAAATCAAGTTGTCACAGTTCAAAATATGAGCTTCTATGTCATACATAAACTGTAGTGAAATTTTAATTGCATAATTGAGTACATAAGGTGAATTGATATGGGATATATAAAGCGCTGGGCATTTCTGTTGTTGTTTGTTTTTCTGTCTGCCTGCGGTGGCGGTGGCGGTGGTGGTACAACACCTCCATCTACTAATACAGCACCAAGCTTAAGCCTCTCTGTCAATGCCGTAACGCTTGATGAAGATTTTGGTACCTTTATCATCAACACCACAGCAACCGATGCAGAAGATGGCGATCTTCCCGTTGCAGTGACTGGACAAGATGCCAGTCTATTCGCCGTAACCACTTCTACCAATCAGATAATACTCACCTCCGTAGCTAATGCCAATGGCATAGCTACGCTTACAGTAAGCATTGTTGATAGTGGAAATCTCTCCGCTTCCACCGAAGTGGTTGTCACCATCAACGCCATCAATGATACACCTACATTGGTACTATCAACGACCGCCATTAGTCTCAATGAAGACTTTGGTACCTTTGTCATCAACGCTACCGCGACCGATGTGGATGATGGAGTACTGCTAGTAACCGTGACTGGGCAGGCCGGCTTGCTAACCACTAATATTACCACTGATCAAATTACCTTAGCTTCCATTGCCAATGCCAACGGAACAGCCACCCTTACTGTAAGCGCTAACGATAGTGGGAACCTCTCAGTCTCCACCGAAGTGGTGGTGGTTATCAATGCCATTAATGATACGCCCACACTTACCTTTTCAACCACTCAATTTAGTCTAAATGCAAATTTCATGCCTCAGACAATAGCAACAGCAACAGACGTTGAAGATGCTTCCTTACTCCTAACCTTTGCACTATCTGCAACCGATGTAGTACAAATAACGACGGTTGCTAATCGGTTTATATTAAATCCTATCACTAATGCTTTTGGCGAGACAACCATCACTCTAACAGCAACTGATAACAGCGGTAATCAGTCATCTCAAATTTTCACAGTGCGCGTTAACGGATTCCCTACATTAGCCTTATCAACGCAGCGTGTCACTTTAGATGAAGACTTTGGTGCCTTTATCATCAACACCACTGCCACCGATGTAGAAGATGGCGTGCTTCCCGTTGCAGTGACTGGACAAGATGTCAGTCTATTCGCCGTAACCACTTCTACCAATCAGATTATGCTTACCTCCGTTGCTAATGCCAACGGCATAGCTACGCTTACAGTAAGCATTGTTGATAGTGGAAATCTCTCCGCTTCCACCGAAGTGGTGGTGATTGTCAACGCCATTAATGATACGCCCACACTTACCTTTTCAACCACTCAGCTTAGTCTAAATGCAAATTTCATATCTCAGACAATAGCAACAGCAACAGACGTTGATGATGCTTCCTTGCTCCTAACCTTTGCACTATCAGCAACCGATGTGGTACAAATAACGACGGTTGCTAATCGGTTTATATTAAATCCTATCACTAATGCTTTTGGCGACACAACTATCACCCTAGCAGTATCTGATGATGATGGTGCACGCTCTTCTTCTCAAATTTTCACAGTGCGCGTTAACGCACCCACCGCATCGACAACGCCTACATTAGCCTTATCAACGCAGAATATCACTTTAGATGAAGACTTCGGCACTTTCATCATCAACAACACTGCAACCGATGCAGAAGATGGGACGTTATCAGTGACCGTATCTGGACAGACTGGCTTACTAACTACTAATGCTACTACTGGTCAAATTACGCTCACTTCCGTTGCCGATGCTAATGGAATAGTTACGCTCAACGTGCGTGCTGTTGACAGTGGTAATCTTGCAATCTCCACCGAAGTGGTGGTGACCATCAATGCCATTGATGATACTCCTGTGTTGACGCTATCAACAACTAACCTCAGCCTCAGTGAAGATTTTGGCACTTTCATCATCAACACCACTGCAAGTGATGGAGAAGATGGTGTGTTATCTTTTACAGTATCTGGTCAAGATGCAAGTCTATTAACAGTTAGCACTTCTATCAATCAGATAATACTCACTTCTGTTGCTAATGCCAACGGAACAGTCACACTCACTGTAAGTGCCACCGATAGTGACGCTGTTACAGTTACCACCGAAGTGGCTATCACCATTAACGCCATCAACGATACTCCGACATTGACTCTTGCTACAACAAATATTACCATCGTTGAAAATGCCACTGCTCGTCAAACCATTTCCATTACTGATGTGGCGGATGTTGAGGGAAGCACACTTACTTTTTCAGTCATTGCCTCCACTTCTGTGTTTAGTAGTAATCCTACATCTGTAGTCTCCTTTTCAGACACAAGAATGATAACCTTCAGTAGACAAAGTACTACAGCTCAACTCTATTACACTCTACGACCTGACAGCACAGGTAAGGGCTTCATTCAAATCGCTCTCACAGATGGCATAGACACACAGTTTACAACTGTTACCGTGACTGTGACAGAAGTTAAAAACCCGCCCCAAATCACTCAAGACTTTAGAACACATCGCTTCTTTGATGCGCGTGCAACACGTGTAGGCGCTGTTGGAGGTGTCTTATTTGCAGCACGAGGTGCATTCACTAGATCGCTTGTAACAACCTCTACAGATGGTACGGGGAATTTTGGCAATCAATTAAATTTTTCCCGTTCCTTAGGAGGGAGTTTAGCGGAACTGTACACTGAGGAAGCATACAACGCTTTATTGGGTTCTGTTTTGGTTGCCAATGGCGCTGCAACAGAAGGCCTTAATGATGATCGTTTTTGGCTTGGATTGACCGATATGCCTAACTCTTTTGGTGTCACTGTAGCAGATCAATCTTCGACAGATAACCGTTATTTTTGGTTATCTGGTCAACGGGTGTCACAAGGATTAGGCGCTGCTCGTATAGACGTCCCAGGAGTATACATAGGCTGGGGGGCATCTGCTCCGGGTAATCAGGGTTGTGCTAATCTGATTATTGCTGACGGCGTATCTGCAGTGTCCAGACCCTGGTCAAGTAATACATGCTTTGGAAATGTTTTTGACGCTTTAAAAGCGTTGATGCAGTTTCCAAATGGCCTACCTACTACTTCTTCAATGCTTGTTCAAGCGAGGTTCCCCATCACACGCATTCGCTTAAGTGGTTATGATCTTGATGGTTCAGATAATACATTGTCTTGGCAAGTCACCAATGCATCTGGCGGTAGCATCACTACTTCCACAGTTTATAGTAGTACTGGTGCACAAACCTTAGAGATTGCTTATACCCCTGTGAACAACTTTTCAGGCACTGCAACCCTTGTTGTAAGCTTAGATGATGGTGATAGTGCTACACAAAATAGTACTGCCCGTGTATTAGTGGTTAATAGTACACCGATCCTAATACTCTCAACCAATACTATTAGCTTAGATGAAGACTTTATCAGCTTCATCATTAACACCACTGCAACCGATGCAGCAGGGATAGCCGACTTTAGTGTTAGCACAGGAAATGGCGTTGTTGATGTAACAACAACTGCTGATGCAATTACACTGCAATCACTTCCGAATATAAGTGGTACTGTAACCTTAACAGTCGTTGCGGATAGTGGTCTTTTGGCAAATACACAGACGATTAGCGTTGTGGTTAATCCAGTCAACGACACCCCCACGCTGTCTTTATCTGTGACGCAAAGGGCGCTTGTTCAAGATTTTGGCACTTTCGTCATAAACACCACTGCAACCGATGTGGAATCAGGCCCATTGGGCTTTAGTGTCAGTACAGGTAATGGTATTGTTGATGTGACAACCTCTGTCAATACGATTACTCTGCGATCACTCGCTAATGTCATAGGCGATGTGACGTTAACGGTTAGCGTAAGCGATGGACTATTAACGGGCACACAGTCCATTTTTATAACCGTTAGTAGGGCGTTTACGCTTGAAGTATCCACCAACACTATCGTTGTAGATGAAAATTTTACTACCTTTACCATCAACACCACTGCAACGGCTGCAGATGGGACTATATTACCTATTTCAGTGACGCAAAGCACGCCTAATCTACTTACATTTAGCACCACAACTGGGCGCATTACCCTTTCATCTATTGCGAATGCTAATGGAGTAACGACCCTTACCGTGAGTGCGGCTAATCAAAGTGGGCTAACGAACACGACAGAAGTGGCCATTACCATTAATTTCATTAATAACACTCCAACACTCAGTTTATCAAGCACAAACTTAACCTTATTACCCAATAGTACTGGTTTGATAACTGCCTTTGGTGCGGATGTGGAAACAAGTAGTGCTTCATTGATCTATTCGGTACAACAAAATTCACCTTTGTTGCAGGTGATGACACAAGGAAATGCCATCGTGTTAAGAGCGGGTGATACTACAGGCTCGACCACTTTAGTGATAACCGTTACTGATGGCGATGGTTTAAGCGCTTCAGAAACTGCTCAAGTTACTGTTAGAGTTAGTTTTTTGAATATCGCTTTAAATGCTAAGCGCATCGATTTTTCTTGGAGTACATCCCTTACAGCTAATCATTACCGCATGCTTAGCAATGTCGATTTGAATGCTGGTGGTGGTTTTGTTGATGCCAGTAGCGCAGGTTTGGTGTTTGTACCGAATAGTACGAATATTATCAATACTACAGTCTCTGCGATAGTGGATGTAGCACGCTATCTTTCTACGGCTAATGGACCACAGTATCTACTAGAAGCTTGTAGTAGTGTGGATAATTCAGCCTGTGCTAATCATGCACTACAAACTTTGAGCAATGCCCAGTTAGAAGGGTTGATTGGTTACTTCAAAGCATCTAATACGGACATGGGAGATGAATTTGGTAGGACTGTAGCATTAAACCGTGATGGCAACACATTAGTTGTCGGTGCACCACTTGAGGACAGCACTGCCACTGGCATCAACGGCGATCAATTAGATAATTCTTCAAGGGACTCTGGTGCAGTCTATGTATTTGTACGCAACAGTGCAGGCAGCTGGCGTCAACAAGCATACATTAAAGCCTCTAATACAGAAGCCGATGACCGGTTTGGTGCAGCTTTAACAATAAGCAATGACGGTAATACTATAGTTGTCGGTGCACCACTTGAGGACAGCACCGCCACTGGCATCAACGGTGATGAATTAGACAATTCTAGAAGTGACTCTGGTGCAGCCTATGTTTTTGTGCGTAGTAGTACCGGCACATGGAGTCAACAAGCTTACATCAAGACTTCTAATCCAAATGCCAATGATCAATTTGGTGGTGCTGTAGTAATAAGCGGTGACAGCAATAGCCTAATCGTTGGAGTAGCTTTTGAAGACAGTGCTGCCACGGGCATCGACGGCGATCAAACAAACAATGCAGCAGGTAATTCTGGTGCAGCTTATGTTTTTGTGCGCAGTAGCACAGGTACATGGAGCCAACAAGCTTATATTAAAGCCTCTAATTCAGGAGCTAGGGATCAGTTTGGTTTTGCTGTGTCGATGAGTGATGATGGTAATACCACCGTCGTTGGTGCACGTTTTGAAGCCAGCTTTGCCACGGGTATTGATGGTATTGAAAACAACAATGGGATAAATTTATCTGGAGCAGCCTACGTTTTTGTACGCAGTAGTACAGATAGTACATGGAGCCAACAAGCTTATATTAAAGCCTCTAATACAGGAATGATTGATGAGTTTGGTACAGATGTAACGATGAGCAGTAATGGTAATACCATCGTCATTGGTGCCCCTTTTGAACGCAGCATCGCTACAGGCATCAACGGCGATCAATTGGACGATGAAGCTCTTTTTGCTGGTGCAGCCTATGTTTTTGTACGCAGTAGTGCGGGCAGTTGGAGCCAGCAAGCCTACCTAAAAGCATCAAATACAGATGCAGATGATCAATTTGGTATGGCTTTATCGGTGAGTGATGATGGTAATACGCTTGCAGTCGGTGCATTATTTGAGGACAGCGCTGCTACTGGCATCAACGGCGATGAAACAGCAAATAGTGCAGCTGGTGCTGGTGCAGTCTATGTTTTTGTTCGTAGCAGCACGGGCACGTGGAGTCAACGAAGCTATATCAAAGCATCAAATACAGATGCAGATGATCAATTTGGCGATGTTCTCTCAATAAGCGGTGATGGTAAAACGCTCGCTATTGGTTCTAATGCTGAAGATGGCGGTGCCACTGGCATCAATGGCGATCAAACAGACAATAGTCTAAATAGTGCTGGTGCAGTGTATTTATATTAGAAATTAAATAGCTAAAAGGCAACTAAAGTACAGGCATACAGCTTTTCTGCTTAACGTTTATTGCCTTAAGTGTTATAAACTGCTTGCATGTTTTCTCATGCTTTAATTTATAATGATTTGAGTATTCGTGTCACAGGCGCGTTCCTTTCATTGAATACGGGCTTTTATCACACGCATAAACTGTGGTGGTAATTAATACATACAAAAGTTGGGGCTATAATGTTATTTGATATGCATAATATAAAACGGTGGTTGTTTTTGTCTTTGTTTGTTTTTCTGTCTGCCTGCGGCGGTGGCGGCGGCGGTGGCGATGACGACACAACACCTCCATCTACTAATACAGCACCAGATTTAAGTCTCTCTGTCAACGCCCTAACGCTTGATGAAGACTTTGGCACCTTTATCATCAACGCCACTGCAACCGATGCAGAGGATGGTCCTCTTCCCATTGCAGTTACTGGACAAGATGCCAGTCTATTCGCCATAACCACTTCTACCAATCAGATAATACTTACCTCCGTTGCTAATGCCAATGGCATAGCTACACTTACAGTAAGCACTAACGATAGTGAAAATCTCTCCGTTTCCACCGAAGTAGTGGTGATTATCAATGCCATCAACGATACACCTACATTGACGCTATCAACGACCGCCATTAGTCTCAATGAAGATTTTGGCACCTTTATCATCAACGCCACTGCCACCGATATAGAAGATGGAGCACTGTTAGTAAACGTATCTGGACAGGCTGGCTTGCTAACCACTAATATTACCACTGATCAAATTACCTTAACTTCCATTGCCAATGCCAATGGCATAGCTACGCTTACAGTAAGCATTGTTGATAGTGAAAATCTCTCCGCTTCCACCGAAGTAGTGGTGATTATCAACGCCATCAATGACACACCCACACTTACCTTTTCAACCACTCAACTTAGTCTAAATGCAAATTTTATATCTCAGGCAATAGCAACAGCAACAGACGTTGATGATGCTTCCTTGCTCTTAACCTTTGCACTATCTGCAACCGATGTAGTACAAATAATGACGGTTGCTAATCAGTTTATATTAAATCCTATCACTAATGCTTTTGGCGACACAACTATCACCCTAGCAGTATCTGATGATGATGGTGCACGCTCTTCTTCTCAAATTTTCACAGTGCGCGTTAACGCGCCCATTGCATCGACAACGCCTACGTTAGCTTTATCAACGCAGAACATCACTTTAGATGAAGACTTCGGTACTTTTATTATCAACACCACAGCAACCGATGCAGAAGATGGGACGTTATCAGTGACCGTATCTGGACAAGCTGGCTTACTAACCACTAATGCTACTACTGATCAAATTACGCTCACTTCCGTTGCCAATGCTAATGGAATAGTTACGCTCAATGTGCGTGCTGTTGATAGTGGTAATCTTGCAACCTCCACTGAAGTGGTAGTGGTTATCAATGCCATCAATGATGCTCCGATATTGACTCTTGCTACAACAAATATTACCATCGTTGAAAATGCCACTGCCCGTCAAACGATTTCCATTACCAATGTGACGGATGTTGACGGAGACACACTTACTTTTTCAGTCATTGGCTCCACTTCTGTGTTTAGTAGTAATCCAACGCCCATAGTCTCCTTTTCAGACACAAGAATGATAACCTTCAGTAGACAAAGTACTACAGCTCAACTTTATTACACTTTACTGCCCGATACCACAGGCACTGGCTTCATTCAAATCGCTTTAACAGATGGCATAGAGACCCAACGTACTACCGTTAGCGTGACTGTAACAGAAGTTAGAACCCCACCCCAAATCACCCAAGACTTTAGAACACATCGCTTCTTTGATGCTCGTGCAACGCGTGTAGGCGCTGTTGGAGGTGTCTTATTTGCAGCACGGGGTGTGCTCACTGGATCGACTGCAACAACCTCAACAGATGGTACGGGGAATTTTAGTAATCAATTAAACTTTGCCCGCTCTTTAGGAGGGAGTTTAGCAGAACTGTACACTGAGGAAACATACAACGCTTTATTGGGTTCTGTCTTGGTTGCCAATGGCACTGCAACAGTAGGGTTTGGGGATGATCGTTTTTGGCTTGGACTCACTGATACACCCAATACTTTTGGCGCTTCTGTGTCAGATCAATCTGCCTCAGAAGACCGTTATTTTTGGTTATCTGGTCAACGGGTGTCACAAGGATTAAACAGTGCTCGTATAGACGCCCCAGGAGTCTATATAGGTTGGGGGTCATCCGCCCCAGCTGCAAGTAATCAGCCTTGTGCGGATCTCATTCTTGGTGAAGAAGTGTCTGTAGGGTTCAGACCTTGGGCAAGTGATGGGTGCGATGGATCAGTATTTGTTATCTTCGATGTGCTAAAAGCGTTGATGCAGTTCCCAAATGGCTTACCTACTACCTCCTCAATGGTTTTTCAAGCAAACTCCCTAACCACACGTATTCGTTTAAGTGGTTATGATCTTGATGGTTCAGATAATGCACTATCTTGGCAAGTCACCAATGCATCTGGCGGTAGTGTAACCACTTCCACAGTCTATAGCGGTACTGGCGCACAAACCTTAGAGATTGCTTACACCCCTGTGAGCAACTTTTCAGGCACTGCAACCCTTTTCGTAAGTTTAAATGATGGTGATAGTGCTACACAAAATAGTACTGCTCGTGTATTGGTGGTTAATAACACACCAACTTTAATACTCTCAACCAATACTATCAGCTTAGATGAAGATTTTACCAGCTTCGTCATTAACACCACTGCAACCGATGCAGCAGGGATAACCGACTTTAGTGTTAGTACAGGAAACGGTATTGTTCTTGTAACCACCTCTGCTGATGCAATTACGCTGCAATCACTTCCCAATGTAAATGGTGCTGTAACCTTAACAGTCGTTGTGGATAGTGGTCTTTTGGCAAATACACAGACGATTAGCGTTGAGGTTAATCCAGTCAATGATAGACCTGTATTGATGCTATCATTAACCAGTCTTAGCTTAAATGAAGATTTTGGTACCTTTATCATAAATACCACTGCAACCGACGCAGAAGATGGGACACTGTCAGTGAGCGTATCTGGACAGGCTGGCTTGGTAACCACTACTATCACCACTGGTCAAATTACTCTAACTTCCATTGCCCATGCCAACGGAAGAACCACTCTAACTGTAAGCGCTAACGATAGTGAAAACCTCTTCGTAACCGACGAAGTGGTGGTGATTATCAATGCTGTTAATGATAATCCTGTATTGACGTTATCAACAACCAATCTCAGCCTTAATGAAGACTTTGGCACTTTCATAATCAACACCACTGCCACCGATATAGAAGATGGCGTGTTGCCTTTTACAGTGTCTGGACAAGATGCCAGTATATTCACCGTCACTACCTCCACCAATCAGATAATGCTCACCTCCGTTGCTAATGCCAACGGAATAGTTACACTAACTGTAAGTGCTAACGATAGTGAAAACCTCTCGGCAACCACCGAAGTTGTTGTTGTTGTCAATGCCATCAATGACACACCCACACTTACCTTTTCAACCACTCAATTTAATCTGAATGCAAACTTTACCCCGCAAACAATAGCAACAGCAACAGACGTTGATGATATTTCCTTGCTCCTAACCTTTGCACTATCTGCAACCGATGTAGTACAAATAACGACGGTTGCTAATCAGTTTATATTAAATCCTATCATCAATGCTTTTGGCGACACAACTATCACCCTAGCAGTATCTGATGATGATGGTGCACGCTCTTCTTCTCAAATTTTCACAGTGCGCGTTAACACACCCATTGCATCGACAACGCCTACATTAGCCTTATCAACGCAGAACATCACTTTAGATGAAGACTTTGGTACTTTTATTATCAACACTACTGCAACCGATGCAGAAGATGGGACACTGTCAGTAACCGTATCTGGACAGGCTGACTTATTAACCACTAATGCTACTACTGGTCAAATTACGCTCACTTCCATTGCCAATGCTAACGGCACAACTACACTTACTGTACGTGCTACCGATAGCGGAAACCTTTCCGTTACCACCGAAGTGGTGGTAACCATCAATGCCATCAACGATACTCCGACATTGACTCTTGCGACAACAAATATTACCATCGTTGAAAATGCCACTGCTCGTCAAACGATTTCCATTACTGATGTGGCAGATATTGAGGGAAGCACACTTACTTTTTCAGTCATTGCCTCCACTTCTGTATTTAGTAGTAATCCTACATCTGTAGTCTCTTTTTCAGACACAAGAATGATAACCTTCAGTAGACAAAGTACGACTGCTCAACTCTATTACACTCTACTGCCCGATACCACAGGCACTGGCTTCATTCAAATCGCTCTAACAGATGGCATAGACACACAGGTTACAACTGTTACCGTGACTGTGACAGAAGTTAGAACCTCACCCCAAATCACTCAAGACTTTAGAACACATCGCTTCTTTGATGCGCGTGCAACACGTGTAGGCGCTGTTGGAGGTGTCTTATTTGCAGCACGAGGTGCATTCACTGGATTGCTTGCATCAACCTCTACAGATGGTACAGGGAGTGCTATGAACCAATTAAACTTTGCTCGTTCCTTAGGGGGGAGTTTAGCCGAACTATACACTGAGGAAACATACAACGCTTTATTGGGTTCTGTTTTGGTTGCCAATGGCGCTACAACAGCAGGCTTTGATGATGACCGTTTTTGGCTTGGGCTTACCAGTGTACCTAGCTTTTTTGGCGTCACTCTACCAAATCAACTTGACTCAGAAGCCCGTTATTTTTGGTTATCTGGTCAACGGGTATCGCAAGGATTAGGCGGCGGTACTCGTATAGACGTCCCAGGAGTATACATAGGCTGGGGGCCATCTGCTCCGGGTACTCAGGGTTGTGCTGATCTGATTCTTGGTGCTGAAGTATCTGCAGCGTTCAGGCCTTGGGCAAGTGATCAATGCTTTGGAGGTGTTTTTGACGCTTTAAAAGCGTTGATGCAGTTCCCAAATGGCTTACCTACTACCTCCTCAATGATTGTTCAAGCAAGGTCTCCGATCACACTTATTCGTTTAAGTGGTTATGATCTTGATGGTTCAGATAATACATTGTCTTGGCAAGTCACCGATGCATCTGGTGGTGGTATCGCCACTTCCACAGTCTATAGCAGTACTGGCGCACAAACCTTAGAGATTTCTTACACCCCTGTGAGCGGCTTTTCAGGCACTGCAACCCTTGTTGTAAGCTTAGATGATGGTGATAGTGCTACACAAAATAGTACTGCCCGTGTATTGGTGGTTAATAACACCCCAACTTTAACACTCTCAACCAATGTTGTCAGCTTAGATGAAGACTTTACCAGCTTCGTCATTAACACCACTGCAACCGATGCAGAAGGGATAATCGACTTTAGTGTTAGTACAGGAAACGGCATTGTTCTTGTAACCACCTCTGCTAATGCAATTACGCTGCAATCACTTGCGAATATAAGTGGTGCTGTAACCTTAACAGTCGTTGCGGATAGTGGTCTTTTGGCAAATACACAGACGATTAGCGTTGTGGTTAATCCAGTTAACGACACTCCCACGCTGTCTTTATCTGTGACGCAAAGGGCGCTTGCTCAAAACTTTGGCACTTTCGTCATCAACACCACTGCAACCGATGTGGAATCAGGACCATTGGGCTTTAGTGTCAGCACAGGTAATGGTATTGTCAATGTGACCACCTCTGTCAATACGATTACTCTGCAATCACTCGCTAATGTCATAGGCGATGTGACGTTAACGGTTAGCGTAAGCGATGGACTATTGACGGCGACACAGTCCATTTTTATAACCGTTAGTAGACCGTTTACGTTTGAAGTATCGACAAACACTATCGTTTTAGATGAAGATTTTAATACCTTCATTATTAACACCACTGCAACGGCTGCAGATGGGACTATATTACCTATTTCAGTGGTGCAGAGCAGCTCTAACCTACTTACATTCAGCACTATAACTGGGCGCATTACCCTTTCATCTATTGCGAATGCTAATGGAGTAACAACCCTTACCGTGAGTGCGGCTAATCAAAGTGGGCTAACGAACACGACAGAAGTAGCCATTACCATTAATTCCGTTAATGATACTCCCACGCTCAGTTTATCAAGTACAAACTTAACCTTGGCATCTAATAGCACTGGTTTGATAACTGCCTTTGTCACGGATGTGGAAACAAGCAGTGCCTCATTGATCTTTTCGGTACAACAAAATCCACCTTTGTTGCAGGTGAGTACACAAGGCAATGTCATCGTACTGAGATCGAGTGCTACTGCAGGCTCGACCACTTTAGTGATCACCGTTACTGATGGCGATGGTTCAAGCGCTTCAGCAACTGCTCGAGTTACTGTTCTATCAGGTGCTTTGAATATTGCTTTAAATGTTAAGCGCATTGATTTTTCTTGGAACACACTTCCTACAGCAAATCATTACCGCATGCTTAGCAATGTTGATTTGAATGCTGGTGGTGGTTTTGTTGATGCCAGTAGCGCAGGTTTGGTGTTTGTACCGAATAGCACGAATATTATCAATACCACAGTTTCTGCAACAGTGGATGTAGCACGCTATCTTTCTACGGCTAATGGACCACAGTACCTGCTAGAAGCTTGTACCAGTGTGGATAATTCAGCCTGTTCTATTCATGCGCAACAAACCCTGAGCAATATTCAGTTACAGGGATTAATTGGTTATTTTAAAGCCTCTTTTGCAGATGAGGGTGTGTTTGGTAGAGCTGTAGCAATAAGCGGTGATGGCAACACATTAGTTGTCGGTGCACCCGGAGAAAATAGCGACGCCACCGGCATCAATGGTGATCAGACGAACAATAACGCATCTGCCTCTGGTGCAGCCTATGTTTTTGTACGCAACAGTGCAGGCACATGGAGTCAACAAGCCTATGTCAAAGCTTCTAATACAGGAGTTTTGGATCAATTTGGCACAGCTGTAGCAATAAATGATGACGGTAACACCATAGTTGTCGGTGCACTTGGGGAGGACAGTACCGCCACGGGTATCAACGGTGATCAATTAGATAATTCTGCAAGTGACTCTGGTGCAGCCTATGTTTTTGTGCGTAGTAGTACAGGTACATGGAGTCAACAGGCTTACATCAAGGCTTCTAATGCAGAAGCTCTTGATGATTTTGGCAGAACTGTATCGGTCACTGCTGATGGTAATACACTCGCTATTGGTGCGCCTTTAGAAGACAGTACTGCTACAGGCATTAACGGCGACGAAACAAACAATGGAGCAAGTGGCTCTGGTGCAGCCTATGTTTTTGTGCGTAGTACTACGGGCACATGGAGTCAACAAGCTTATATCAAAGCTTCTAATGCAGAAGCTCTTGATGATTTTGGTTTTGCTGTATCGGTGAGCGATGATGGTAATACTTTAGTTATTGGGGCATCTTTTGAAGACAGCACCGCCACGGGCATTAACGGCGATCAAACAACTAATAGTGCAAGTGCTTCTGGTGCAGCTTATGTTTTTGTGCGCAGTGCTACCGACACATGGACGCAAGAAGCCTACATCAAAGCCTCAAACACAGGTGTTAATGATCAATTTGGTTTAGCTACTTCAATTAGTGGTGATGGTAACACACTGCTCATCAGCTCAATTGGAGAAGACAGCAATGCCACGGGTATCAACGGTGATCAAACAAACAATGCCGCAAATGGTGCTGGTGCAGCCTATGTTTTTGTGCGTAGTAGTACAGGCACATGGAGTCAACAAGCCTACATCAAGGCCTCCAATACAGGAGATCAGGATGAATTTGGTAGCGCTCTCTCAATTAACAATGATGGTAGTATATTTGCTATCGGTGCTCCTTTTGAAGATAGTGATGTTAGTGGCATCAACGGTGATCAAATAAACAATGATGCATTTCGCGCTGGTGCAGCCTATGTTTTTGTGCGTAGTAGTACAGGCACATGGAGTCAACGAAGTTACATCAAAGCATCAAACACAGGAGTTTTAGATCGATTTGGTTCAGCTCTCTCAATAAGCGGTGATGGTAAGACACTCTCTATCGGTGCACCTTTCGAAGATAGCGATGCCACCGGCATTAATGGTGATCAGACGAATAACAATGAGTCTGAGGCTGGTGCAGTGTATTTATATTAGAATACGTATATAGCTAAAAGAGAACTAAAATTGCTTGATTACCCATACATTATGTATTCATCAGGAAGACGGGCATACAGCTTTTCTATTTAACGTTTATTGCTTTAAATGTTATAAACTGCTTGCATGTTTCATCATACTTTAATTTATAATCAATCAAATTGTCACAGGCAAAATGTGAGCTTCTATCACATACGCAAGCTGTAGTGAAATTGTAATTGCATAATTAAATACATTAAGGTGAATTGATATGGGATATATACAGCGCTGGGCATTTCTGTTGTTGCTTGTTTTTCTGTCAGCTTGTGGTGGTGGTGATGGCGACACAATACCTCCGTCTACTAACACAACACCAACTTTAAGTCTCTCTGTCAATGCCGTAACGCTTGATGAAGATTTTGGTACCTTTATCATCAACACCACTGCCACCGACGTAGAAGATGGGACGCTGTCAGTGACCGTGTCTGGACAGGCTGGCTTGCTAACCACTAATGCTACTACTGATCAAATTACGCTCACTTCCATTGCCAATGCTAACGGAACAACTACACTCACTGTAAGTGCTACCGATAGTGGCGCTCTTACAGTCTCCACCGAAGTGGTTGTTATTGTCAATGCCGCCAATGATACGCCCACACTTACCTTTTCAACCACTCAATTTAGTCTAAATGCAAATTTCATGCCTCAGACAATAGCAACAGCAACAGACGTTGATGATGCTTCCTTGCTCCTAACCTTTGCACTATCTGCAACCGATGTAGTACAAATAACGACAGTTGCTAATCGGTTTATATTAAATCCTATCACTAATGCTTTTGGCGAGACAACCATCACTCTAACAGCAACTGATAGCAGCGGCAATCAGTCATCTCAACGTTTTACAGTGCATGTTAACGCATCCATTGCATCGACAACACCTACATTAGCCTTATCAACGCAACGTATCACTTTAGATGAAGATTTTGGCACTTTCGTCATCAACACCACTGCAAGTGATGCAGAAGATGGCGTGCTTCCCGTTGCAGTGACTGGACAAGACGCCAGTCTATTCGCCGTAACCACTTCTACCGATCAGATAATACTTACCTCCGTTGCTAATGCCACCGGCATAGCCACGCTTACAGTAAGCATTGTTGATAGCGGAAATCTCTCCGCTACCACCGAAGTGGTTGTTGTTGTCAATGGCATCAATGATAGTCCTACATTGACACTATCAACAACGAACCTCAGCCTCAGTGAAGATTTTGGCACTTTCGTCATCAACACCACTGCAAGTGATGCAGAAGATGGCGTGCTTCCCGTTGCAGTGACTGGACAAGACGCCAGTCTATTCGCCGTAACCACTTCTACCGATCAGATAATACTTACCTCCGTTGCTAATGCCACCGGCATAGCCACGCTTACAGTAAGCATTGTTGATAGTGGAAATCTCTCCGCTACCACCGAAGTGGTTGTTGTTGTCAATGGCATCAATGATAGTCCTACCTTGACACTATCAACAACGAACCTCAGCCTCAGTGAAGATTTTGGCACTTTCGTCATCAACACCACTGCAAGTGATGCAGAAAATGGCAGGCTTCCCGTTGCAGTGACTGGACAAGATGCCAGTCTATTCGCCGTAACCACTTCTACCGATCAGATAATACTTACCTCCGTTGCTAATGCCAACGGAACAGCCACACTCACTGTAAGCATTGTTGATAGTGGAAATCTCTCCGCTACCACCGAAGTGGTTGTTGTTGTCAATGGCATCAATAGTGCACCTGCATTGACGCTATCAACAACGAACCTCAGCCTCAGTGAAGATTTTGGCACTTTCGTCATCAACACCACTGCCACCGATGTAGAAGATGGCGTGCTTCCCGTTGCAGTGACTGGACAAGATGCCAGTTTATTCGCCGTAACCACTTCTACCGATCAGATAATACTTACCTCCGTTGCTAATGCCAACGGAACAGCCACACTCACTGTAAGCATTGTTGATAGTGGAAATATCTCCGCTACCACCGAAGTGGTTGTTGTTGTCAATGCCATCAATGATAGTCCTACATTGACACTATCAACAACGAACCTCAGCCTCAGTGAAGATTTTGGCACTTTCGTCATCAACACCACAGCAAGTGATGCAGAAGATGGCGTGCTTCCCGTTGCAGTGACTGGACAAGATGCCAGTCTATTCGCCGTAACCACTTCTACCGATCAGATAATACTTACCTCCGTTGCCAATGCCAACGGAACAGCCACGCTTACAGTAAGCATTGTTGGTAGCGGAAATCTCTCCGCTACCACCGAAGTGGTTGTTGTTGTCAATGCCATCAATGATAGTCCTACATTGACACTATCAACAACGAACCTCAGCCTCAGTGAAGATTTTGGCACTTTCATCATCAACACCACTGCCACCGATGCAGAAGATGGCGTGCTTCCCGTTGCAGTGACTGGACAAGATGCCAGTTTATTCGCCGTAACCACTTCTACCGATCAGATAATACTTACCTCCGTTGCTAATGCCAACGGCATAGCCACACTTACAGTAAGCATTGTTGATAGTGGAAATCTCTCCGCTACCACCGAAGTGGTTGTTGTTGTCAATGCCATCAATGATAGTCCTACATTGACACTATCAACAACGAACCTCAGCCTTAGTGAAGATTTTGGCACTTTCGTCATCAACACCACTGCAAGTGATGCAGAAGATGGCGTGCTTCCCGTTGCAGTGACTGGACAAGATGCCAGTCTATTCGCCGTAACCACTTCTACCGATCAGATAATACTTACCTCCGTTGCCAATGCCAACGGAACAGCCACGCTTACAGTAAGCATTGTTGGTAGCGGAAATCTCTCCGCTACCACCGAAGTGGTTGTTGTTGTCAATGCCATCAATGATAGTCCTACATTGACACTATCAACAACGAACCTCAGCCTCAGTGAAGATTTTGGCACTTTCATCATCAACACCACTGCCACCGATGCAGAAGATGGCGTGCTTCCCGTTGCAGTGACTGGACAAGATGCCAGTTTATTCGCCGTAACCACTTCTACCGATCAGATAATACTTACCTCCGTTGCTAATGCCAACGGCATAGCCACACTTACAGTAAGCATTGTTGATAGTGGAAATCTCTCCGCTACCACCGAAGTGGTTGTTGTTGTCAATGCCATCAATGATAGTCCTACATTGACACTATCAACAACGAATCTCAGTCTCAGTGAAGATTTTGGCACTTTCGTCATCAACACCACTGCCACCGATGTAGAAGATGGCGTGCTTCCTGTTGCAGTGACTGGACAAGATGCCAGTCTATTCGCCGTAACCACTTCTACCGATCAGATAATACTTACCTCCGTTGCCAATGCCAACGGAACAGCCACACTCACTGTAAGCATTGTTGATAGTGGAAATCTCTCCGCTTCCACCGAAGTGGTTGTTGTTGTCAATGCCATCAATGATAGTCCTACATTGACACTATCAACAACGAACCTCAGCCTCAGTGAAGATTTTGGCACTTTCGTTATCAACACCACAGCAAGTGATGCAGAAGATGGCGTGCTTCCCGTTGCAGTGACTGGACAAGATGCCAGTTTATTCGCCGTAAGCACTTCTACCGATCAGATAATACTTACCTCCGTTGCCAATGCCAACGGAACAGCCACACTTACTGTAAGCATTGTTGATAGCGGAAATCTCTCCGCTTCCACCGAAGTGATTGTTATTGTCAATGGCATCAATAGTTCACCTGCATTGACGCTATCAACAACGAACCTCAGTCTCAGTGAAGATTTTGGCACTTTCGTCATCAACACCACAGCAAGTGATGCAGAAGATGGCGTGCTTCCCGTTGCAGTGACTGGACAAGATGCCAGTCTATTCGCCGTAACCACTTCTGCCAACCAGATAATACTCACCTCCGTAGCTAATGCCAATGGCAGAGCTACGCTTACAGTAAGCATTGTTGATAGTGGAAATCTCTCCGCTTCCACCGAAGTGGTGGTGCTTGTCAACGCCGTCAATGACACGCCCACACTTACCTTTTCAACCACTCAATTTAGTCTAAATGCAAACTTTACCCCGCAAACAATAGCAACAGCAACAGACGTTGATGATGCTTCCTTGCTCCTAACCTTTGCACTATCTGCAACCGATGTAGTACAAATAACGACTGTTGCTAATCGGTTTATATTAAATCCTATCACTAATGCTTTTGGCGAGACAACCATCACTCTAACAGCAACTGATAACAGCGGTAATCAGTCATCTCAAATTTTCACAGTGCGCGTTAACGGATTCCCTACATTAGCCTTATCAACGCAGCGTGTCACTTTAGATGAAGACTTTGGTACTTTCGTCATCAATACCACTGCAAGTGATGCAGAAGATGGCGTGCTTCCCGTTGCAGTGACTGGACAAGATGCCAGTCTATTCGCCGTAACCACTTCTACCAATCAGATAATGCTTACTTCCATTGCTAATGCCAACGGCATAGCCACACTCACTGTAAGCATTGTTGATAGTGGAAATCTCTCCGCTACCACCGAAGTTGTTGTTGTTGTCAATGCCATCAATGATAATCCTACATTGACGCTATCAACAACGAACCTCAGCCTCAGTGAAGATTTTGGCACTTTCGTCATCAACACCACTGCAAGTGATGCAGAAGATGGCGTGCTTCCCGTTGGAGTGACTGGGCAAGATGCCAGTCTATTCGCCGTAACCACTTCTACCGATCAGATAATACTTACCTCCGTTGCTAATGCCAACGGCATAGCTACGCTTACAGTAAGCATTGTTGATAGTGGAAATCTCTCCGCTACCACCGAAGTGGTTGTTGTTGTCAATGCCATCAATGATAGTCCTACATTGACACTATCAACAACGAACCTCAGTCTCAGTGAAGATTTTGGCACTTTCGTCATCAACACCACAGCAAGTGATGCAGAAGATGGCGTGCTTCCCATTGCAGTGACTGGACAAGATGCCAGTCTATTCGCCGTAACCACTACTACCAATCAGATAATACTTACCTCCGTTGCTAATGCCAACGGCAGAGCTACGCTTACAGTAAGCATTGTTGATAGTGGAAATCTCTCCGCTACCACCGAAGTGGTTGTTGTTGTCAATGCCATCAATGATAGTCCTACATTGACACTATCAACAACGAACCTCAGTCTTAGTGAAGATTTTGGCACTTTCGTCATCAACACCACTGCAAGTGATGCAGAAGATGGCGTGCTTCCCGTTGCAGTGACTGGACAAGATGCCAGTCTATTCGCCGTAACCACTTCTACCGATCAGATAATACTTACCTCCGTTGCCAATGCCAACGGAACAGCCACGCTTACAGTAAGCATTGTTGATAGCGGAAATCTCTCCGCTACCACCGAAGTGGTTGTTGTTATCAATGCCATCAATGATAGTCCCACATTGACACTATCAACAACGAACCTCAGCCTTAGTGAAGATTTTGGCACTTTCGTCATCAACACCACTGCAAGTGATGCAGAAGATGGCCTGCTTCCCGTTGCAGTGACTGGACAAGATGCCAGTCTATTCGCCGTAACCACTTCTGCCGATCAGATAATACTTACCTCCGTTGCCAATGCCAACGGAACAGCCACGCTTACAGTAAGCATTGTTGGTAGCGGAAATCTCTCCGCTACCACCGAAGTGGTTGTTGTTGTCAATGCCATCAATGATAGTCCTACATTGACACTATCAACAACGAACCTCAGCCTCAGTGAAGATTTTGGCACTTTCATCATCAACACCACTGCCACCGATGCAGAAGATGGCGTGCTTCCCGTTGCAGTGACTGGACAAGATGCCAGTCTATTCGCCGTAACCACTTCTACCAATCAGATAATACTTACCTCCGTTGCTAATGCCACCGGCATAGCCACGCTTACAGTAAGCATTGTTGATAGCGGAAATCTCTCCGCTACCACCGAAGTGGTTGTTGTTGTCAATGCCGTTAATGACACTCCAACGCTCAGTTTATCAAGTACAAACCTAACTTTGACAGCTAATACCACCGCTTTAATCACTGCCTTTGGCGTAGATGTGGAAACAAGCAGTGCTTCATTGATCTTTTCTGTACAACAAAACCCATCTTTGTTGCAGGTGAGTACACAAGGCAATGTTATCGTACTAAGAGCGGGTGCTACTACAGGCTCTACCACTTTAGTGATCACCGTTACTGATGGTGATGGCTTAAGCACTTCAGCAACCGCTCAAGTTACTGTTGTATCAGGTGTTTTGAATGTTTTGAATGTAAATTTAAATGTTAAGCGCATTAACTTTTCTTGGAACACACTTCCTGCAGCAAATCATTACCGCATGCTTAGCAATGTTGATGTGAATGCTGGTGGTGGTTTTGTTGATGCCAGTAGCGCAGGTTTGGTGTTTGTACCGAATAGTACGAATATTATCAATACTACAGTCTCTGCAACAGTGGATATAGCACGCTATCTTTCTACGGCTGATGGACCACAGTATCTGCTACAAGCTTGTAGTAGTGTTGACAATTCCGTTTGTTCTGATCTTGCGCAAGAATCTCTGAGTAATATTCAGTTAGAGGGATTGATTGGTTATTTCAAGGCTTCTAATACAGATGCAGATGATGAATTTGGTGAGGGTGTCGCAATAAGCGGTGATGGCAACACATTAGTTGTCGGTGCACCATTTGAGGACAGCACCGCCACTAGTATCAACGGCGATCAAACAAACAATAGTGCGGGTGATTCTGGTGCAGCCTATGTTTTCGTGCGCAGTAGTACGGGCAGCTGGCGTCAACAAGCATACCTTAAAGCCTCTGATGCACAAGCTAATGATCAGTTTGGTGCAGTTGTAACAATAAGCAATGACGGTAATACTATAGTTGTTGGTGCAGAATTTAAGGATGTTGGCGCTCCTGGCGGTGTCCCCCAAGGCGACGCTGGTGCAGCCTATGTTTTCGTGCGCAGTAGTACCGGCAGCTGGCGTCAACAAGCTTTCATCAGCGCTTCTAATCTAAATGCCAATGATCGGTTTGGAAGAACTGTATCGGTTGCTGCTGATGGTAATACACTCGCTATCGGTGCACCTTTAAAAAGTGTACCTGGCACAAATCCTTTCACGGGTCAACCTGCGAGTATAGCTAATGTTGGTACAGCCTATGTTTTTGTACGCAGTAGTACGGGTACATGGAGTGAGCAAGCTTTATTGACACCACCTGCTGTAACACTTAATGCTAATTTTGGTAATGCTGTATCGATGAGTGGTGATGGTAATACCATGGTCGTTGGTGCAGTTGGTGACCAAAGTACTGGCATGGGTATCGACAGTGATGAATTCACCACTTTTGTTTTTGGTTCTGGTGCAGCCCATGTTTTTGTACGCAGTAGTACGGGTACATGGAGTCGGCAAGCTTATATTAAAGCCTCAAATTCAGAAAGTGTTGATCTCTTTGGTACAGCTGTATCGATGAGCGGTGATGGTAATACCATGGTCGTTGGTGCACCACAAGAAGACAGCAATGCCACGGGTATCGACGGCGATCAAGCAAATAATGGTAGTGGTGCTGATGGTATTAATTCAAATTCTGGTGCAGCCTATGTTTTTGTGCGCAGTAGTACGGGCACATGGACGCAAGATGCCTATATCAAAGCCTCAAATACAGGACTTGGTGATGAGTTTGGTTTTGCTGTTTCAATGAGAAGTGATGGTAATGCGTTCGTTGTTGGTGCACCATTTGAGGACAGCAATGCCACGGGAATCAACGGGGGGCAAGCAGATGGTGCTAATAACGCTGGTGCAGCCTATCTGTTTGTGCGCAGCAGCGCAGGCACATGGAGTCAACAAGCCTACACCAAAGCCTCAAACACAGGAGCTGATGATGCGTTTGGTTCAGTTCTCTCAATAAGCAGTGATGGTACAACGTTTGCTGTTGGCGCACCCAATGAAAACAGCAGTGCCACTGGTATCAATGGTAATCAAACAGACGATAGTCAAGATAACGCTGGTGCAGCGTATTTGTATTAGAAATAAGTTAAAGTAGTAACTTCAAAAGTCTAAAAGTTTTCCAAAAATATAAGCAAATTATTTTTGCAAGAGCACATGTTATTCCATTAGCTTTTATTCTATCGTTATGATTCTTATTGCTCTGAATTATTTCAGTTATTAGAGTAATTTGTAGTCTATAATGTCACGATTATTGACTCACTACATAGTGAGTATTTACTATTGCTATCTATGTGTAAATCACATGATGTTATCTTGTACTAACTTTCACACTGTGAGGATAAAATGTTAAAGAATTCAGAGAAAAAAATATATCACGTAAGTTGGGGGTCTCTACTACTTTTTGTCTTTTTATCTGCCTGTGGTGGTGGCGGTGGCGGTGGCGGTGATACAGCACCTCCGATTATTGCGAGCACAACACCAAATTTAAGTGTATCGACCAATGCCATAACACTCAATGAAGATTTTGGCACTTTTATCATCAACACCACTGCTACCGATGCAGAAGATGGAACGTTGTCAGTAACCGTATCTGGACAGGCAGGCTTGATAACCACTGATATCACCACTGATAGAATTACCTTAAATTCTGTTGCCAATGCTAATGGCGTAACTACACTTACTGTACGTGCTACCGATAGCGGAAATCTCTCCGCTTCCACCGAAGTAGTTGTCACCATCAACGCCGTCAATGATGCTCCAACGTTAAGTTTATCAACTACAAACTTAATCTTATTACCCAATAGTACTGGTAGGATAACTGCCGTTTTTTCGGATGTGGAAACAAGTAGTAACGCATTGAATTTTGCGTTCCCAGTAAATACAGCTTTGGTGCAGGCGAGTAGGGAAGGCAATGATGTCATCGTGCTGATATCGAGTGTTGTTGCAGGCTCAACTACTTTTGTTGTTACCGTCACTGATCAAGGTAACTTAAGCGCTTCAGCAACAGCTCGAGTTACTGTTCTCTCTAATGCTTTGGATGTCGCGTTAAATGTTAAACGCATTGATTTTTCTTGGGGCAACTTCCCTGAAGCAAATCATTACCGCATGCTCAGTAATGTCGATTTAAACGCTGGTGGTGGTTTTATTGATGCTAGTAGTGCAAACTTGGTATTTTTGCCAAATAGTACAAATATTATCAATACTACAGTCTCTGCAATAGTGGATGTAGCACGCTATCTTCCTGCGGTTAATGATCCGCAGTATCTGCTACAAGCTTGTACCAGTGTGGATGATTCCGTTTGTTCTAATCTTGCGGAAGGAACTCTGACCAATGCTCAGTTAGAAGGATTGATTGGTTATTTCAAAGCTTCTAATACGGGAATGGGAGATATATTTGGTGATGCTGTAGCAATAAGTGGTGATGGTAATACGCTTGCAGTCGGTGCTGCTTTTGAGGACAGCGACGCCAGGGGCATCAACGGGGATCAATCAGACAATGATGCAGGTAACGCTGGTGCAGTGTATGTTTTTGTACGCAACAGTGCAGGAACATGGACACAACAAGCATACATTAAAGCCTCGAACTCACAAGGAAATGATCAATTCGCTGCCAGTGTAGACCTAAGCAATGATGGTAATACCTTATTGGTTGGTGCACGTTTTGAAGGGAGTGGCGCTACTGGTATTAACGGTGATCAATCCAACAATAATCTTGACCAATCTGGTGCAGGCTATATTTTTGTACGCAACAGTGGAGGCACATGGAACCAGCAAGCTTACGTCAAAGCCTCTAATACGGGTCGGATTGATCAATTTGGTGCAGCTATAGCAATAAGCGGTGAAAGTGGTGCTACCGCATTTGTTGGTGCGCCAAATGAGGACAGTGGTGCGACTGGCATCAACGGTAATGAATCTGATAGTGTTGGTGCTGTAACTAACTCTGGTGCAGTCTATGCTTTTGTGCGTGATAGCATTGGTGCGTGGAGTCAACAAGCCTATATCAAAGCATCTAATACAGGAGCTGAAGATGATTTTGGTGAAGTTTTATCAGCGAGTAGAAATGGCAATACCGTCATCGTTGGTGCGCCAAATGAGGACAGCGTTGCCACGGGCATCAACGGGGATCAATTAGACAATTCTACAGCTAACTCTGGTGCAGCCTATGTTTTCGTGCGTAGTAGTACGGATACATGGAGTCAACAAGCCTATATCAAAGCCTCTAATACAGGATTTACTGATCGGTTTGGTGGAGCTGTATCGATAAGTGGTGATGGTAATACCATAGTCGTTGGTTCATCTTTTGAAGACAGCAACTCTACCGGTGTTAATGGGGTTCAAACGAATAATGGCGCAAGCAACTCTGGTGCAGCCTATGTTTTTGTGCGCAGTAGTACGGGCAGATGGAGTCAACAAGCCTACCTAAAAGCCTCCAATACAGATACAAATGATCAATTTGGTATAGCTTTAGCAATAAGCGGTGATGGTAACTCCATCATTGTTGGTGCAGTTGGGGAAGGAAGCGATGCCACAGGTATTAACGGTGTTCAAAGCAATGATCTCTCAAATAGGGGACCTCGTGGTGCAGCCTATCTCTTTGTGCGTAGTGGTACGACATGGAGTCAACAAGCCTACATCAAATCCTCGAATACAGGTATTTTGGATGAGTTTGGTAACTCTGTTTCAATAAGTAATGATGGTAAAACGTTTGCTGTTGGTGCACCCACTGAAGATAGCACTGCCACCGGCATTAATGGCGATCAATCAAATAATGGTACTGGTATTGGTTCAAATGCTGGTGCAGTGTATTTGTATTAGAAGACGTATATAGCTAAAAGGCAATTAGAGTTGTTTGATTACTCGAGCATTATGTGTTCATCAGGAGAACAGGCGCACAACTTTCTTACTTAACGTTTCGCTGTAAATGTTATGAACTGTTTGCGAATTTTCTCATGCTTTAATTTGTAATGATTGAGATTGCTGGATTGTAGATATATTGCTTTTATCAAACACATAAACTGTTGTGATAATTGTGATTTCATAGTTAAAAATAAAATATAGGCCTAAATGAAAATGAAACATTTAAAGTGCTGGGGGTTTCTATTGTCACTTGTTTTTCTATCTGCCTGCGGTGGCGGCGGCGGTGGCGGTGGCGGTGATACAGCACCTCCGATTATTGCGAGCACAACACCAAATTTAAGTGTATCGACCAATGCCGTAACACTCAATGAAGATTTTGGCACTTTTATCATCAACACCACTGCTACCGATGTAGAAGATGGAACGTTGTCAGTAACCGTATCTGGACAGGCTGGTTTGCTAACCACTGATATTACCACTGGTCGAATTACCCTAACTTCTGTTGCCAATGCTAACGGCGTAACTACACTTACTGTACGTGCTACCGATAGCGGAAATCTCTCTGCTACCACCGAAGTGGTTGTCACCATCAATGATGCTCCAACATTGACACTATCAACAACGAACCTCAGCCTCAGTGAAGATTTTGGCACTTTTGTCATCAACACCACAGCAAGTGATGCAGAAGATGGCGTGCTTCCCGTTGCAGTGACTGGACAAGATGCCAGTCTATTCGCCGTAACCACTTCTACCGATCAGATAATACTTACCTCCGTTGCTAATGCTAACGGCATAGCTACGCTTACAGTAAGCATTGTTGATAGTGGAAATCTCTCCGCTACCACCGAAGTGGTTGTTGTTGTCAATGCCAGTCCTACATTGACACTATCAACAACGAACCTCAGCCTCAATGAAGATTTTGGCACTTTTATCATCAACACCACTGCTACCGATGTAGAAGATGGAACGTTGTCAGTAACCGTATCTGGACAGGCTGGTTTGCTAACCACTGATATTACCACTGGTCGAATTACCCTAACTTCTGTTGCCAATGCTAACGGCGTAACCACACTTACTGTACGTGCTACCGATAGCGGAAATCTCTCTGCTACCACCGAAGTGGTTGTCACCATCAATGATGCTCCAACGTTAAGTTTATCAACTACAAACTTAATCTTATTACCCAATAGTACTGGTAGGATAACTGCCGTTTTTGCGGATGTGGAAACAAGTAGTAACTTATTGACTTTTGTGATACAAGAAAATACAGCTTTGGTGCGGGTGAGTAGGCAAGGCAATGATGTCATCGTGCTGAGATCGAACACTGCGGCAGGCTCAACTACTTTAGTTGTTACCGTCACTGATGAAGGTGGGGCAAGCGCCTCAGAAACAGTTCGAGTTACTGTTCTCTCTAATGTTTTGAATGTCGCGTTAAATGTTAAACGCATTGATTTTTCTTGGGGCAACTTCCCTGAAGCAAATCATTACCGCATGCTCAGTAATGTCGATTTAACCGCTGGTGGTGGCTTTGTTGATGCTAGTAGTGCAAACTTGGTATTTTTGCCAAATAGTACAAATATTATCAATACTACAGTCTCTGCAATAGTGGATGTAGCACGCTATCTTTCTGCGGTTAATGGACCAGAGTATCTGCTGCAAGCTTGTACCAGTGTGGACAACTCAGTTTGTTCTAATCTTGCGCAACAAACTCTGACCAATGCTCAGTTAGAAGGATTGATTGGTTACTTCAAAGCTTCTAATACAGGTGCTGATGATAGGTTTGGTAGGGCTGTAGCAATAAGTGGTGATGGTAATACGCTTGCAGTCGGTGCTGCTTTTGAGGACAGCGACGCCAGGGGTATTAACGGCGGAACAAATGATGCCCTCGCCGACTCTGGTGCAGTGTATGTTTTTGTACGCAACAGTGCAGGAACATGGGCACAACAAGCATACATTAAAGCCTCGAACTCAGGAGGAGATGATCAATTCGGTGCCAGTGTAGACCTAAGTAATGATGGTAATACCTTATTGGTTGGTGCACGTTTTGAGGACAGCGATGCGACTGGCATTAACGGTGATGAAACAAACAATGATTCAAGAGCCTCTGGTGCAGCCTATATTTTTGTACGCAACAGTGGAGGCACATGGAGCCAACAAGCTTACGCCAAAGCCTCTAATACAGGATCTGATGATGACTTTGGTGAGGCTGTAGCAATAAGTGGTGATGGTAATACGCTAATTGTTGGTGCATCTGGTGAGGACAGCACCGCCACGGGCATCAACGGGGATCAATTAGACAATTCTACAGCTAACTCTGGTGCAGCCTATGTTTTTGTGCGTAGTAGTACTGGTACATGGAGTCAACAAGTCTACCTTAAAGCATCTAATGCAGAAGCCGGTGATAATTTTGGTAGAGCTTTATCGGCGAGCAGTAATGGCAATACCGTCATCGTTGCTGCGCCAAGTGAGGACAGCGCTGCCACTGGCATCAATGGGAATCAATTAAATAATTCTACAGCTAACTCTGGTGCGGTCTATGTTTTCGTGCGTAGTAGTACTGGTACATGGAGTCAACAAGCCTATGTTAAAGCCTCTAATACAGGAACTAATGATGATTTTGGTTTTGCCTTGTCACTGAGCGATGATGGTAATACCATGGTCGTTGGTGCGCCTGCTGAAGACAGCAATTCTACCGGTGTTAATGGGGTTCAAACGAATAATGGCGTAAGTAACTCTGGTGCAGTCTATGTTTTTGTACGTAGTAGTACGGGCAGCTGGCGTCAACAAGCATATCTAAAAGCCTCCAATACAGATAATGACGATCTATTTGGTCATGCTGTAGCAATAAGCGGTGATGGTAATTCCATCATTGTTGGTGCAGTAGCTGAAGAAAGCGATGCCACAGGTATTAACGGCGATCAAACAAGCAATGCTACACGTTTTTCTGGTGCAGCCTATCTTTTTGTGCGTAGTGGTACGACATGGAGTCAACAAGCCTACATCAAAACAACGAACCCAGGCTTTTTTGATGAGTTTGGTGACGCTGTTTCAATAAGTAATGATGGTAAAACGTTTGCTGTTGGCGCACGCAATGAAGAAAGCAGTGCCACTGGTATCAATGGTGATCAAACAAACAATAGTCAAGATAACGCTGGTGCAGTGTATTTGTATTAAATACGTATATAGCTAAAAGGCAATTAGAGTTGCTTGATTAACCCACCATTATGTATTCATCAGGAGAACAGGCGCACAACTTTTTTACTTAATGTTTCGCTGTAAATGTTATGAACTGTTTGCATGTTTTCTCATGCTTTAATTTATAATGATTAGGATTGCTGGATTGTAGACATACTGCTTTTATCAAACACATAAACTGTTGTGATAATTGTGATTTCATAGTTAAAATAAAATATAGGACTAAATGAAAATGAACCATTTAAAGTGCTGGGGATTTCTATTATCACTCGTTTTTTTATCTGCCTGTGGCGGTGGGGGTGGCGGCGATTCAACACCTCCGTCTACTAATACAGCACCAAGTTTAAGTCTCTCTGTCAATGCCCTAATGCTTGATGAAGATTTTGGCACTTTTGTCATCAATACCACTGCAACCGATGCAGAAGATGGGACACTGTCCGTAACTGTATCTGGACAGGCTGGTTTGCTAACCACTGATGTCACCACTGGTCGAATTACCCTAACTTCTATTGCCAATGCTAACGGCACAACTACACTTACTGTACGTGCTACCGATAGCGGAAACCTCTCTGCTACCACCGAAGTAGTTGTCACCATTAACGCCATCAATGATGCCCCGACATTTACTCTTGCTACAACAAACATTACTATCGTTGAAAATGCCACTGCTCGTCAAACGATTTCCATTCCCAATGTAGTCGATGTTGACGGAAACGCACTGACCTTTTCAGTCATTGCCTCCACTTCTTTATTTAGTACTAACCCAACACCTGTTGTGTCTTTTTCAGATACAAGGGTGATAATCTCCGATACACAACCTACAGCTCAACTCTATTACAGCCTACTGCCCGACGTCACAGGCTCTGGCTTCATTCAAATTGCTTTAACAGATGGCATAGAGACCCAACGTACGACCGTTACTGTTACTGTTACAGAAGTTAGAACTCCACCCCAAATTACCCAAGACTTTAGAACACATCGCTTCTTTGATGCGCGTGCAACGCGTGTAGGCGCTGTTGGAGGTGTCTTATTTGCAGCACGAGGTGCATTTACTGGATCGACTGAAACAACCTCAACAGATGGTACGGGGAATTTTAGTAATCAATTAAACTTTGTCCGTTCCTTAGGAGGGAGTTTAGCCGAACTTTACACTGAGGAAACATACAACGCTTTATTGGGTTCTGTTTTGGTTTCCAATGGCACTGCAACAGCAGACTTTAATGATGATCGTTTTTGGCTTGGACTCACTGATACACCCAATGCTTTTGGCGCTTCTGTGTCAGATCAATCTTCCTCATTAGAGCGTTATTTTTGGTTGTCTGGTCAGCGGGTGTCACAAGGATTAGGTATTTCTCGTATAGAAGTTCCAGGAGTGTACATAGGCTGGGGGTCATCCGCCCCAACTGCAAGCAATGAGCCCTGTGCTAATTTGATTCTTGGTGCCGAAGTATCTGCAGGGCTCAGACCTTGGGCAAGTACTGGGTGCGATGGATCATCATCTGCTACTTTCAATGTGCTAAAAGCGTTGATGCAGTTCCCAAATGGCTTACCTACTACTTCTTCAATGATTGTTCAAGCGAGGCTCCCAATCACCCGTATTCGTTTAAGTGGTTATGATCTTGATGGTTCAGATAATACATTGTCTTGGCAAGTTACCGATGCATCTGGTGGTGGTATCACTACTTCCACAGTCTATAGCAGTACTGGCGCACAAACCTTAGAGATTTCTTACACTCCTGTGAGCGGCTTTTCAGGCACTGCGACCCTTGTTGTAAGCTTAGATGATGGTGATAGTGCTACGCAAAATAGTACTGCCCGTGTATTGGTGGTTAATAACACACCAACTTTAATATTTTCCACCAATACTGTCAGCTTAGATGAAGACTTTACCAGATTCGTCATTAACACCACTGCAACCGATGCAGCAGGGATAATCGACTTTAGTGTTAGCACAGGAAACGGTATTGTTTTTGTAACCACCTCTGCTAATGCGATTACACTGCAATCACTTTCGAATATAAATGGTGCTGTAACCTTAACAGTCGTTGCGGATAGTGGTCTTTTGACAAATACACAGACGATTAGCGTTGTGGTTAATCCAGTTAATGACACTCCCACGCTGTCTTTATCTGTGACGCAAAGGGTGCTTGCTCAAAACTTTGGCACTTTCGTCATCAACACCACTGCAACCGATGTGGATTCAGGCCCATTGGGCTTTAGTGTCAGTACAGGTAATGGCATTGTTAATGTAACAACCTCTGTCAATACGATTACTCTGCAATCACTCGCTAATGTCATAGGCGATGTTACGTTAACGGTTAGCGTAAGCGATGGACTATTGACGACGACACAGTCCATTTTTATAACCGTTAGTAGACCGTTTACGTTTGAAGTATCGACAAACACTATCGTTTTAGATGAAGATTTTAATACCTTCATTATTAACACCACTGCAACGGCTGCAGATGGGACTATATTACCTATTTCAGTGGTGCAGAGCAGCTCTAACCTACTTACATTCAGCACTATAACTGGGCGCATTACCCTTTCATCTATTGCGAATGCTAATGGAGTAACAACCCTTACCGTGAGTGCAGCTAATCAAAATGGACTAACGAACACGACAGAAGTAGCCATTACCGTTAATTCCGTTAATGATACTCCCACACTCAGTTTATCAAGTACAGACTTAACTTTCTCACCTAATGGAACCGGTTTTATAACTGCTTTTGGTGCGGATGTGGAAACAAGCAGTGCCTCATTGATCTATTCTGTACAACAAAACCCATCTTTGTTACAGGTGAGTACACCAGGCAATGTCATCGTACTGAGAGCGGGTGATACTACAGGCTCGACCACTTTAGTGATCACCGTTACTGATGGCGGTGGTTCAAGCGCTTCAGCAACCGCTCGAGTTACTGTTTTATCAGGTGTTTTGAATGCTTTGAATGTAAGTTTAAATGTTAAACGCATTAACTTTTCTTGGAACACACTTCCTACAGCAAATCATTACCGCATGCTTAGCAATGTTGATTTGAATGCTGGTGGTGGTTTTGTTGATGCCAGTAGCGCAGGCTTGGTGTTTGTACCGAATAGTACGAATATTATCAATACTACAGTCTCTGCAACAGTGGATGTAGCAGGCTATCTTTCTACGGCTGATGGACCACAGTACCTGCTACAAGCTTGTAGTAGTGTTGACAATTCCGCTTGTTCTAATCTTGCACAACAATCTCTGAGCAATATTCAGTTAGAGGGATTGATTGGTTATTTCAAAGCTTCTAATACAGATGCAGATGATGAATTTGGTGAGGGTGTCGCAATAAGCGGTGATGGCAACACATTAGTTGTCGGTGCACCATTTGAGGACAGCACCGCCACTGTCATCAACGGCGATGAATCAGACAATTCTAGAAGTGACTCTGGTGCAGCCTATGTTTTCGTGCGTAGTAGTACGGGCAGCTGGCGTCAACAAGCCTATATCAAAGCCTTTGATGCACAAGCCAATGGTCAGTCTAATTCAGCTGTACCAAGGAGCAATGATCAGTTTGGTGCAGCTGTAACAATAAGCAATGACGGTAATACTATAGTTGTTGGTGCAGAATTTAAGGATGTTGCCGCTCCTGGCGGTTCCGTTCAGCCCAACACTGGTGCAGCCTATGTTTTCGTGCGCAGTAGTACCGGCAGCTGGCGTCAACAAGCTTTCATCAGCGCTTCTAATCTAAATGCCAATGATCGGTTTGGAAGAACTGTATCGGTCGCTGCTGATGGTAATACACTCGCTGTCGGTGCACCTTTAAAAAGCGTAAATGCTCTAACTTCTGTTGGTACAGCCTATGTTTTTGTACGCAGTAGTACAGATTCATCATGGAGTGAGCAAGCTTTATTTACACCACCTACTGTAATAATTAGTAGTAATTTTGGTTCTGCTGTATCGATGAGTGGTGATGGTAATACCATGGTCGTTGGTGCAAGTGGTGACCGAAGTAATGGCATGGGTATCAACGCTGATGAAGTCCCTACTAGTACTCCTCTTTTTAATTCTGGTGCAGCCCATGTTTTTGTACGCAGTAGTACAGATAGTACATGGAGTCGGCAAGCTTATATTAGAGCCTCAAATCCAGGTAGTACTGATCTCTTTGGTGCAGCTGTATCGATGAGTGGTGATGGTAATACCATGGTCGTTGGTGCACATCAAGAAGACAGCAATGCCACGGGAATCGGCGGGGGGCAAGGAGATGTTAGTAATCCTAATTCAAATTTTGGTGCAGCCTATGTTTTTGTGCGCAGTAGTACGGGCACATGGAGCCAACAAGAATATATCAAAGCCTCAAATACAGGATTTGGTGATGTGTTTGGTTTTGCTGTTTCAATGCGCAGTGATGGTAATGCGTTCGTTGTTGGTGCACCATTTGAGGACAGCAATGCCACGGGAATCAACGGGGTCCAAGGAGGTGGTGCTACTGACGCTGGTGCAGTCTATCTTTTTGTACGCAGTGGTACGACATGGCGTCAACAAGCCTACATCAAAGCCTCAAACACAGGAGCTGATGATGAGTTTGGTGACTCTGTTTCAATAAGCAGTGATGGTAAAACGCTTGCTGTCGGTGCACCCAATGAAGATAGCAATGCCACTGGTATCAATGGTAATCAAACAGACGATAGTCAAGATGACGCTGGTGCAGTGTATTTGTATTAGAAGACGTATATAGCTAAAAGGCAATTAGAGTTGCTTGATTACCCCACCATTATGTGTTCATCAGGAGAACAGGCACACAGCTTTTTTACTTAATGTTTCGCTGTAAATGTTATGAACTGTTTGCATGTTTTCTCATGCTTTAATTTATAATGATTAGGATTGCTGGATTGTAGACATACTGCTTTTATCAAACACATAAACTGTTGTGATAATTGTGATTTCATAGTTAAAATAAAATATAGGACTAAATGAAAATGAACCATTTAAAGTGCTGGGGATTTCTATTATCACTCGTTTTTTTATCTGCCTGTGGCGGTGGGGGTGGCGGCGATTCAACACCTCCGTCTACTAATACAGCACCAAGTTTAAGTCTCTCTGTCAATGCCCTAATGCTTGATGAAGATTTTGGCACTTTTGTCATCAATACCACTGCAACCGATGCAGAAGATGGGACACTGTCCGTAACTGTATCTGGACAGGCTGGTTTGCTAACCACTGATGTCACCACTGGTCGAATTACCCTAACTTCCATTGCCAATGCTAACGGCACAGCTACACTTACTGTACGTGCTACCGATAGCGGAAACCTCTCTGCTACCACCGAAGTGGTTGTCACCATTAACGCCATCAATGATGCCCCGACATTTACTCTTGCTACAACAAACATTACTATCGTTGAAAATGCCACTGCTCGTCAAACGATTTCCATTCCCAATGTAGTCGATGTTGACGGAAACGCACTGACCTTTTCAGTCATTGCCTCCACTTCTTTATTTAGTACTAACCCAACACCTGTTGTGTCTTTTTCAGATACAAGGGTGATAATCTCCGATACACAACCTACAGCTCAACTCTATTACAGCCTACTGCCCGACGTCACAGGCTCTGGCTTCATTCAAATTGCTTTAACAGATGGCATAGAGACCCAACGTACGACCGTTACTGTTACTGTTACAGAAGTTAGAACTCCACCCCAAATTACCCAAGACTTTAGAACACATCGCTTCTTTGATGCGCGTGCAACGCGTGTAGGCGCTGTTGGAGGTGTCTTATTTGCAGCACGAGGTGCATTTACTGGATCGACTGAAACAACCTCAACAGATGGTACGGGGAATTTTAGTAATCAATTAAACTTTGTCCGTTCCTTAGGAGGGAGTTTAGCCGAACTTTACACTGAGGAAACATACAACGCTTTATTGGGTTCTGTTTTGGTTTCCAATGGCACTGCAACAGCAGACTTTAATGATGATCGTTTTTGGCTTGGACTCACTGATACACCCAATGCTTTTGGCGCTTCTGTGTCAGATCAATCTGCCTCAGTAGAGCGTTATTTTTGGTTGTCTGGTCAGCGGGTGTCACAAGGATTAGGTATTTCTCGTATAGAAGTTCCAGGAGTGTACATAGGCTGGGGGGCATCCGCCCCAACTGCAAGCAATCAGCCCTGTGCTAATTTGATTCTTGGTGCCGAAGTATCTGCAGGTCTCAGACCTTGGGCAAGTACTGGGTGCGATGGATCATCATCTGCTACTTTCAATGTGCTAAAAGCGTTGATGCAGTTCCCAAATGGCTTACCTACTACTTCTTCAATGATTGTTCAAGCGAGGCTCCCAATCACACGTATTCGTTTAAGTGGTTATGATCTTGATGGTTCAGATAATACATTGTCTTGGCAAGTTACCGATGCATCTGGTGGTGGTATCACTACTTCCACAGTCTATAGCAGTACTGGCGCACAAACCTTAGAGATTTCTTACACTCCTGTGAGCGGCTTTTCAGGAACTGCGACCCTTGTTGTAAGCTTAGATGATGGTGATAGTGCTACGCAAAATAGTACTGCCCGTGTATTGGTGGTTAATAACACACCAACTTTAACACTCTCAACCAATGTTGTCAGCTTAGATGAAGACTTTACCAGCTTCGTCATTAACACCACTGCAACCGATGCAGCAGGGATAATCGACTTTAGTGTTAGCACAGGAAACGGTATTGTTTTTGTAACCACCTCTGCTAATGCGATTACACTGCAATCACTTTCGAATATAAATGGTGCTGTAACCTTAACAGTCGTTGCGGATAGTGGTCTTTTGACAAATACACAGACGATTAGCGTTGTGGTTAATCCAGTTAACGACACTCCCACGCTGTCTTTATCTGTGACGCAAAGGGTGCTTGCTCAAAACTTTGGCACTTTCGTCATCAACACCACTGCAACCGATGTGGATTCAGGCCCATTGGGCTTTAGTGTCAGTACAGGTAATGGCATTGTTAATGTAACAACCTCTGTCAATACGATTACTCTGCAATCACTCGCTAATGTCATAGGCGATGTGACGTTAACGGTTAGCGTAAGCGATGGACTATTGACGACGACACAGTCCATTTTTATAACCGTTAGTAGACCGTTTACGTTTGAAGTATCGACAAACACTATCGTTTTAGATGAAGATTTTAATACCTTCATTATTAACACCACTGCAACGGCTGCAGATGGGACTATATTACCTATTTCAGTGGTGCAGAGCAGTTCTAACCTACTTACATTCAGCACTATAACTGGGCGCATTACCCTTTCATCTATTGCGAATGCTAATGGAGTAACAACTCTTACCGTGAGTGCGGCTAATCAAAATGGACTAACGAACACGACAGAAGTAGCGATTACCGTTAATTCCGTTAATGACACTCCCACACTCAGCTTATCAACTACAAACTTAACTTTCTCACCTAATGGAACCGGTTTTATAACTGCTTTTGGTGCGGATGTGGAAACAAGCAGTGCCTCATTGATCTATTCTGTACAACAAAATCCATCTTTGTTGCAGGTGAGTACACCAGGCAATGTCATTGTACTGAGAGCGGATGATACTACAGGTTCGACAACTTTAGTGATAACCGTTACTGATGGCGGTGGTTCAAGCGCTTCAGCAACTGCTCGAGTTACTGTTCTATCAGGTGTTTTGAATGCTTTGAGCGTAAGTTTAAATGTTAAACGCATTAACTTTTCTTGGAACACACTTCCTACAGCAAACCATTACCGTATGCTTAGCAATGTCGATTTGAACGCTGGTGGTGGTTTTGTTGATGCCAGTAGCGCAGGTTTGGTGTTTATACCGAATAGCACGAATATTATCAATACTACAGTCTCTGCAACAGTGGATGTGGCACGCTATCTTTCTACGGCTGATGGACCACAGTATCTGCTGCAAGCTTGTAGTAGTGTGGACAATTTCGCTTGTTCTAATCTTGCACAACAATCTCTGAGCAATATTCAGTTAGAGGGATTGATTGGTTACTTCAAAGCTTCTAATACGGAAATGGGAGATGAATTTGGTGAGGGTGTCGCAATAAGTGGTGATGGCAACACATTAGTTGTCGGTGCACCCGGAGAAGATAGCGACGCCACCGGCATCAACGGCGATGAATCAGACAATTCTAGAAGTAACTCTGGTGCAGCCTATGTTTTCGTGCGCAGTAGTACAGGCAGCTGGCGTCAACAAGCATACCTTAAAGCCTCTGATGCAGCAGATGATGATGGGTTTTCTTCAAGAGCTGTAACAATAAGCAATGACGGTAATACTATAGTTGTTGGTGCACCACGCAAGGATGTTGCCGCTCCTGGCGGTAGCCCCCAGGGCAACACTGGTGCAGCCTATGTTTTCGTGCGCAGTAGTACCGGCAGCTGGCGTCAACAGGCTTTCATCAGCGCTTCTAATCTAAATGCCAATGATCAGTTTGGAACAGCTGTATCGGTTGCTGCTGATGGTAATACACTCGCTATCGGTGCGCCTTCAAAAACTGTACGTACTATAGATTCTATGGGTCAATCTGTGAGCAGAGCTACTGCTGGTACAGCCTATGTTTTTGTACGCAGTAGTACAGATTCATCATGGAGTGAGCAAGCTATATTGACAGCACCTTTTGTAACGAGTTTTGCTTTTTTTGGTAATGCTGTATCGATGAGTGGTGATGGTAATACCATGGTCGTCGGTGCAGACGGTGACCAAAGTACTGGCACGGGTATCGGCAGTGATGAATCCACCATTAATGATTTTGGTACCGGTGCTGCCCATGTTTTTGTACGTAGTAGTACGGGTAGATGGAGTCGGCAAGAATATTTTAAAGCCTCAAATGCAGAAGGTACTGATCTCTTTGGTACAGCTGTATCGATGAGCGGTGATGGTAATACCATGGTCGTTGGTGCACCAGGGGAAGACAGCAATGCCACGGGTGTCGACGGGGATCAAGCAAATAATGGTAGTGGTGTTAATTCAAATTCTGGTGCAGCCTATGTTTTTGTGCGCAGTAGTACGGGCACATGGACGCAAGAAGCCTATATCAAAGCCTCAAATACAGGAGATGGTGATGTGTTTGGTTCTGTTCTCTCAATGAGCAATGATGGTAATGCGTTCGTTGTTGGTGCACCAAATGAGGACAGCAATGCCACGGGAATCAACGGGGGGGAAGCAGGTGGTGCTAATAACGCTGGTGCAGTCTATCTTTTTGTGCGCAGTGGTACGACATGGCGTCAACAAGCCTATACCAAAGCCTCAAACACAGGAGCTGATGATGCGTTTGGTGACTCTGTTTCAATAAGCAGTGATGGTAAAACGTTTGCTGTTGGCGCATCTGGCGAAAATGGCAGCGCCACTGGTATCAATGGCGATCAAACAGACGATAGTCAAGATAACGCTGGTGCAGTGTATTTGTATTAGAATACGTATATAGCTAAAAGGCAATTAGAGTTGCTTGATTACTCCACCATTATGTATTCATCAGAAGAACAGGCGCACAACTTTTTTACTTAACGTTTATTGCTGTAAATGTTATAAACTGTTGTGGTAATTATGATTTCATAGTGAGAATATAAGGTTAATGAAAATGAAACATTTAAAACGTTGGGGATTTCTACTACTATTTGTCTTTCTAACTGCCTGTGGGGATGACACAACACCTTTGTCTACTAATATTAACACAACACCAAACTTAAGTCTCTCTGTCAATACCTTAACACTTGATGAAGATTTTGGCACTTTTATCATCAATACCACTGCTACTGATGCAGAAGATGGGATACTGCCAGTAACCGTATTTGGACAGGCTGGCTTGCTAACCACTGATGTCACTACTGGCCAAATTACGCTCACTTCCATTGCTAATGCTACCGGCATAGCTACGCTCACAGTGCGTGTTGTTGATAGCGAAAACCTCCCCGTTTCCACCGAAGTGGTGGTGACCGTAAACGCCATCGATGATACGCCTGTTTTGACGTTATCAACGACTAACCTCAGTCTCAGTGAAGATTTTGGCACTTTTATTATCAACACTACAGCAACTGATGTAGAGGATGGTGTATTATCTTTTACAGTATCTGGTCAAGATACAAGTGTATTAACAGTCAGAACTTCCACCAATCAGATAATACTCACCTCCGTTGCTAATGCCACCGGAACAGTCACACTCACTGTAAGCGCTACCGACAGTGAGGCTCTTACAGCTAACACCGAAGTGGTGGTGATCATCAATGACATCGATGATACTCCTGTGCTGACAATATCAACAACGAACCTCAGCCTCAGTGAAGACTTTGGCACTTTTATCATCAACACCACTGAGGGTGATATAGAAGATGGTGTATTACCTTTTACAGTATCTGGTCAAGATGCAAGTATATTAACAGTTAGCACTGCTATCAATCAGATAATACTCACCTCCGTTGCTAATGCCAACGGAACAGTCACACTCACTGTAAGTGCTACTGATAGTGAGGATCTTACAGTCTCCACCGAAGTGGTGGTGATTATTAATGCCGTCAATGATACGCCTGTATTGACGCTATCAACAACCAACCTTAGCCTCAGTGAAGACTTTGGCACTTTCATCATCAACACCACTGCAAGTGATGCAGAAGATGGCGTGCTTCCCGTTGCAGTGACTGGACAAGATGCCAGTCTATTCGCCGTAACCACTTCTACCGATCAGATAATACTTACCTCCGTTGCCAATGCCAACGGAACAGCCACGCTCACTGTAAGCATTGTTGATAGCGGTAACCTCTCCACTTCCACTGAAGTGGTGGTTGTTGTCAACGCCATCAACGATACGCCTGTATTGACGCTATCAACATCTAACCTCAGTCTCGATGAGGATTTTGGCACTTTCATCATCAACACCACTGCATCTGATGCAGAAGATGGTGTGTTATCTTTTACGGTATCTGGTCAAGATGCAAGTGTATTAACAGTCAGCACTTCTATCAATCAGATAATGCTCACTTCCGTTGCTAATGCTAATGGAACAATGACTCTTACAGTCAGTGCAACCGATCAAGGTGGACTAACGACAACGGCAAAAATAACTATTGTCATTAATCCTGTTGATGACAATCCAATACTTAATTTATCAGCAACAAACTTTAACTTACTAATGGATACAGCTGCGGTGCTCACTGCCTTTGGTGTAGATGTGGATTCAAGCAGTGCCGTGTTGGTCTATTCTGCACAGCAAGAAACACCTCTGTTAAATCAGATACAAATAGCAAGCAATACCATCGCGCTGGGAGCAGGTAATACTTTAGGCTCAACCACTTTGGTAATCACCGTCACTAATGACAGAGGATTAAGTACTTCTGCAACCGCTCGAGTTACTGTTTTATCTGCTATTTCGAATACTTTTTTAAATGTAAGTTTAAATGTTAAGCGGATTAACTTTTCTTGGAGTATGCTTCCTGCAGCCAATCATTACCGCATGCTCAGCAATGTGAATTTGGCTACAGCGCGTGGCTTTGTTGATGCCAGTAGTGCACATGCAGTGTTTGCACCGAATAGCACCAATATTATCAATACTACAGTCTCTGCGACAGTAAATGTGGCGCGTTATCTTTCTACGGCTGATAGACCAGAGTATCTGCTACAAAGTTGTACGAGTGTGGATAATTCAGCCTGTTCTACTTATGCACAAGCAGCCCTGAGCAATACTCAAATAAAGGGATTGATTGGTACTTTCAGACCCACTTGGCCAGACTTTGGAGATCAATTTACTGAAAGTCTGACATTCAATGGCGCTGGTAATATTTTTGTTGCTGGTGCACCTTTTGAAAGCAGTGACTTTACTGGCATCAACACATTTGTTTTAGTAGGTTCAAACAATAGGGCTAGGGCCTCTGGCGCAGCCTATATTTTTGAGCTTAGTAGCACTGGCACGTGGAGTCAACGAGCTTACCTCAAAGCCTCTAATACAGGAGTTGGTGATTTCTTTGGTAGAAGTCTGGCAATAAGTGGCGACGGCAATACTTTAGCTGTTGGGGCAACTTTGGAAGACGGCACCTCCACTGGCGTAAACGGGTATCAATTTAGCGATAATGAACTTCAATCCGGTGCAGTTTATGTTTTTGTGCGTAGTAGTGCCGGTGCATGGAGCCAGCAAGCGTACATAAAAGCTTCTAATACAGAAATGTATGAACAATTTGGTAGAGCTCTAACAGTCAGCAGTAACGGCAATACCATCTTTGTTGGTGTCCCTCGTGAGGCTACTGGATTAGACGGCGATCAAACAAGAAACGGTGCACCTCAATCTGGCGGAGTCTATGTTTTTGAGCGCAACAGTTCGAGCGTATGGAGCCAAACAGCTTTAATCAAAGCTTCTAATTTACAGGCTGGTGACAATTTTGGTGAGGCTGTATCGGTAAGCAGTGACGGCAATGTTTTACTTGTTGGTGCCCCTTTTGAAGCCAGTCTCGCTACTGGAATTAACGGAGATCAAACAAACAATGCTGGAAATGACACTGGCGCAGCTTATCTTTTTGTCCGTAGTAGCACTGGTTCGTGGAACCAACAAGCCTACATCAAAGCCTCAAATCCAGAGGAATTTGATGTTTTTGGTGCCAGAGTAGCGATAAGTGGTGATGGTAATACCCTAGCCGTTGGAGCGGATTCAGAAGATAGCAACGCCACTGGAATCAATGGCGATCAAACGAACAATGATGCACTTCAATCCGGTGCAGTCTATGTTTATGCTCGTAGTGGTACCGATACATGGGCACAACAAGCCTACATCAAAGCCTCTAATACAGACGCATACGATTTCTTCGGTTCAGATCTTTCAATAAGTGATGATGGTAATAGCTTAACCGTTGGCGCACCTGGGGAAGACAGCAGTAGCAATGCCATCAATGGGGATCAAATAAACAATAATGTAAATGGCTCTGGTGCAGCTTATCTTTTTGTCCGTAGCAGTAATGGCACATGGAGCCAACAAGCCTATATCAAAAGCCCATTCGCTGTCTCAGGAGTTACACTTGGCACAAGTGTTTCAATGAGCGGTGATAGCAATGCAATAGCCATCGGTGCATTTAGATTTGACAATAATGCTGGTGAAGTGTATTTATATTAGAGTACTTAGATAGCTAAAAGGCAACTTGAATCGCCTGTAATAACCTCAAGATTATTTGTTCATCAGGGGGACAGGCATTTATATTTTTCATTTAACGTTTATTGTTTTAGCATGTAAGTAATCCTTGTACGCATGGTCATGCGTATAAATTAAAAGAATTCAAATTGTCGCAGTATAAAATATGAGCTTTTATCAAGCACATGAACTGAGCGGGACAACACAAATCAAATAATCATAATCAGTGATTTGGGACTGTATGTGGATGCGAGATTTCCACTTAAGTATTTAGGCATACAGGAAAAAGATGGAGTAGGCAAAGTGAAGAATTGCCTTTACATAGAGTTTTAGATTTAGCTAATCTGGTTCTATCAGCGTATTTACAGAAAAAAGGTAATTATGTGCAAAATACGATTTTAGAAGAAGAAATTGTTGAACCAAGCGAGTATGAGAAAATACAAAAAGTATATAGAAGACAGTGAATATCTGACAGAAAGGACAAGAGAGTTAAAAAAGACTTTAGAGGAAATCCAAAAATAACTTTATACAACAATTTTTAGAGCAAATAATAAAACCGTATATTCTTTGCAAGTAATTCCAAAAGATGTAGAGTCACCTATTAAAGGCAGCTTGAATGAGAGGTATAATTTACGCATAGTAAACTCCTATCTTGCTATTGTAGAATTTTCTACTTATCCCGACAACTTCTTTTAGGGGGCATTACACTCACGCTTAAATTCAGTTGGATTTTCAATTTATACAGGTTTATTTTGTAATTTTAAAAGTGGTTCTTTTTGTCTATATTCTTGACGCTTATTTTTATCAGAATCATCATCGATACATTGTTCTGAATCAGCAAAGATGACAATTGATTTACCTGCACTTTTAGAACTCTGATAAGCTATTCCATCAATTCTCTCATCTTGTTTTGTGAAAACATTATTTTTAATGTATTCAGTCACTACTTGAGTAGGAACATAATCAATGTCTTCTTTGCCATCTTTTTCAATAGGTTTAGAAAAATCTTTTAAAAATTCATCAATAAAAATTAGTTCATCTCTATTGCGATTTTTATGTTCATCAAATAAACTAGGAATTTCCTCTACATCTGTTAAATCTATGATGTTGATTTTCCCAACAGGTTTAAAAGCGACGCAATAGACAAATAGGTTTGTTGTTTATGTACTCAACTATTCTTTTGGGATTCTGTTTTAGAGATACCGTATCGTGAATATCAATAGGCCCATAAATACCTGTTGTCATCATTAAAGGTATTCCTTGAGCATCACCACGAAGCACCACAGCTTGATTTAAGAAATTGAAATTCTTCTCCAATACTTTTGGGTTAACTTGATTCTTACAATATTGCCAACGTGGTTCTTGCAAAATTTTCTCACGCTGTTTGGGCGTGTATATGATGTTTTCTTTTGGTTTTGGAACGTGACTCATTAAAAATGGTTCCTATGTTGTAGTCTTTTGACAGATTGGTTTTGAGAAGATTGCACTATAAACTCCCTTTTTTTAGTATTTCAAAATGCCATTTTTATTGGGTATAGGTCCTGGTATGCTCTATGATTACAATGGATTTATAGATGGTGACGATGAAAAATTTCTAAATCTTATGGTTTTTAGTAACCTTATTTTTGTAAGAGTCCAATCTCTCAACAATTGATGATAGGTCTTATCTAGTTAAGAGGGTCATTTCTAAGTTTTTTAAGTAATTTAAATTTCAGAACGTCTTTGCCAGAATGGACTATCAATCCATCTTGATTCCATGTTGTAATAGTTTTTTTTGTGGTTTAAGTACTGTTGCCAAACACCCTCCATTTGTTGTTGATACTTGATGTGGATAGGTTGATTACTTTGAATAAGCTCAGATAGTTGCATTCCACTTGCCATTGCATGAAATATTCCTTGAGATGATAGTGGATCAAAACTGAGAGAAGAATCTCCTATAGCTGCCCAATTTGCATCACAAAACTGTCTTAAACGCGTTGAATTTGCAGGGACAATTCCGCTTTCGTGTATGGTTATTTCTCCATTAAGTACATCTAATAGCTTGCTCATCTGAGGAGAAAGTCTGCTATATTCAATAAGTGCATTTGGCTTCTTCTTTAAAGAGTCATCCATCAAGTCAGAATCTGTCTGAAAGGCGATGATACGCCTTTGATTAGGTATTGGTACACTATACCACCACCCGTTTTTATCAGCTATAACATGACCATAAGCTTTATGATTATTATTGGTTATACATGCCCAACATGAAATCAGCTTGTCAAAGCTTTGACGTTCGATTTTAATACTTCGAGTAAATGGAGATGCTCGCCCTCCAGCATCAATGATGAATGGAGCAGAAATGTTATTTTTAGACGAGGTAGTGATGTTCCATTGACCCTCTTGGGTTTTGGCATGTAAGAATTTTTGATCCCATAAACAATGGATGTTACCTTGTATTACTTTTTTGCGAAAGAAGCTTTCGAAAGCCTTTCTATCTATAAACCAACCGAGTCCGTCAGGATTGAAAATATGATCGACATACTGCACCCTATCGCTTCCCCAATAGGAATGAAACCCAGGGTTAGTAAGATGGTTTTCATGAATAAAATCATCATATATTTTTAAGTTTTTTAAAATTCGTTGACACGCTGGAGGTAATGATTCTCCTATTTTTGATTTGGCTTGTATATTTTGATCAATCAGTACAACCTTATGTGTCATTTCTAGTGCTAGTGCTGCTGTACAACCAGCAATACCAGCACCAATGATGACGACGTCTGAGTGTATTATCTTCTTGGAGATAAACGCCTGACTAATTCAATATTCGATAAATCAACTTTACGATGATGCGTTTCTCCATGCATTGATCCATCGTCATTTAGTGGTTTTATTGAACTCGTTTTTTTGCTTTGATCTTTTGTTAGACCTACTTGCATCATTGGAGGAAACTGAGTGTCGTTCTCAACCCCAGACTGAACTTGAACAATCGCTAATTTATCAAAGTGATCAATCATTGAGTTTATTTGCTTTGTATAAGTGACAGGTTCATCTATTGGAAGGTCATCTAACCAAGCCGTGCGATAAGCAAAGGATTGTAAACGTTCTTGCTCTGATAATGAACGATCTATTGTTTTATCATACATAGCTTGACTCAAGATGTTGTTAGGCACTCTTGCAGGCCAAAAGGTGGGTACATAGGGATCGTATTGTGGTTCATAACCATCTCGACAACTCGCTGTATCACATTGCCAAGGTATAGCCATCCAACGGGTTATAGCTCCTGCAGTCTGTCCTCCCATTAATGGTCCTTTAGGTAGCGTGATGACACTATTGTTTAAAAGAGGACCGTAATAATGACCATTAGTTGGTTCAGTTTTTTTTGCATGTTTTATGCGAAAGGGACTTATGTACATGTCTGGGGTGCGCATAGGCCATGTCATCTCACAACCAGGGTGAAAAGCATCAGCTAAACAGAAGTCCATTGAGGCTTTAGTCAGCATGTCTGGTTGTTGATTAATAGGTAAATCTTCAATTTCTTGTGGATGAGTTGATAGATTATCAGGATCGTAGTCTGCTTCAAAATCTCCTTCTACCCATTGAGCTAAGAAGGATAACTGTAATTCAGATAGAGTGGCATTTTGCCTAACAGAATCGGTTGGAGGGATATTCATTGCATCACCATATATCCACGGCCATAGTTGAGGGGCTGTTGCTCCAGCAGCATCATAACGACGAAAGTTATTATTGATTGTTTTTCGTAATTCGTAGAACGATGATGATGGATTGCTTAATTTTTTCAACCATTCTAGCGTTGTGAAATTAAACTGTCCTCCCCATCCAAAAGCGGCAGCAAACCCTGCATTAACCCATTGCAAATCAGTCATACGTTGGAAGATAGGTAAAATATCGTTCTTAAATGAAGGGCGAGCAGGGCGCTTGAGTGTTCCAGATTGAATAGCAACATCGCGCATTAAATCCCACATTGTGCGAGTTGATTTTTGCATTGGAGCAAAATCAGGTGGTGCACTAATAACCCAAGCAGGTTCAACTCTTAATTCAACACCGTTTAATTTAACTTTTGCTTTGACGGGACCGTCGGCAATGTCATCATACCATCCCTCATTGTTAGCGAATGTGACCGCCATATCTCCCTTAACATTTTTCGAAACTCCATGCCCACCTAACATAATCAATCGTCCGTCTTCATCAGTTTGCATTTCTCCAAGATAAACCTCATCGTCCATAAAGCGACCAACGAAACTGAATTTTGAGTGATCTTTAGTATTCTTATCGGATATTTTATGTCCACCACCGTCTATTAAAAGTTTAGTACGGTCAGCAATATCATTATTGCGTAATAGAGAGGGAGGGGCGTGTGCTGCTTCAGGAATGTCTAAGGCAAGCTGAAATTCGTACCATGAAGCTTTTTGATTTGCTAAGTGTACTTCCCACTCAATTTCTGCATTGTTCAATGTTAGTTCTTTTACAGCTTTTCCTGCTGCATTAAATCCGTATATTCTAAATTTTGCAGCCTGTCTTTTAAGCTTACCTGAAGTATCACGGTACGCATTTTTATCTGCTCTTGCAATTGGGTTATCAACCTCGGGGCCTATAAAATACGCTTCTTTACTATTTCCAACCCGCATCACGCCTATAGGGGGATAAATTCCGGCATAAACAATACAGTCGCTTGTATCATCTTCGTTATCTTTAAAAGGTGGATTGATTTTTTCAGGTTCATATAATTGTTGCCCGTTGGCTTGATGTCGTGCTTTAGCACTTGCTTTATAAACTACTTTTCGAGCATCTGCTATGCTTCCCAAAGGTTCATGTGCTGGTAGAGTTCTCCATATATTAAATGCCAGATTCTCTCCAAACTCTTCTTGTCCGATAGCACAAATATCTTGTTTTGGTAGATGTAGTTCTGCAATACATATGTAAGGACTTTTCTGTGTAGACCAAACTGATTGAGCATCATCAATTGGCATATTATTATCAGTTCGCAGTTGAACTTCAAAACGAAACTTAGCTGAATCATTACGCAGACGGTTTTGTAAATCGTAACCCAGATAATTTAGATTATCAAATGGGGCTCCACCTGTGGTTTTGTCAGGAACGAGTCGGTATTTAACAATTTGGTGATTGCCGAGTTTAAACGGTAGTATCGCCCAATAGCTCGCCGTAAGACAACTTGCTTCAATTTTTTGCATTTCATCTAATATTTCGGCTACTTTCGGGTGATGTTTCAGATAACTTGGATAATTATGGTCAATAGCACCGGCAGTAGTAAATTCGCACATTTGCTTTGCATCAGAGGCAAAAAAATGGTCGATGTTTTGAAAAATGAAATCTGCATTATTGCTCTCTCCCAACAGATTTTCTCCAGAAACTCCAAACAATTTTAATCCTACTCCAAGGGTTGAGTGCAGGTCAGGTGCATTGGGTGCTGTATCGCTTGAAAAGCGAACGACACAGTCATAATGATTGCCGTCAAATATACCAATTTTGAAATGCTTATTAATGTCTTGATTGATGATAAATTGACCGTAGGCAATACCATGTTGCTTTCTAAATACTGCTCGTCTGGCAGGTTTTGAACCTTTTTCAATACTATGCTTTTGACCAAACTCGACGAACATTTCTTTGAGTTTTTCTGTAGCATCGCGTTTGCAATCCCAACATTTAATATTGTTGGCTGAATGTTTAGTCAATGTAGATTTTTTCATGAAGATGTTTAATGTGTAATGAAATTAATATAAATATATAATATCGTGATAATAAGCCAACAGTATTAATTACAATTAATTGGAACTGCCAGAATAATAACTCATGACTTTTAGTATACATGAATTCTCTGCACTCAATTCATTTTTTAATCAATAAAATTGATGTTGAACCGAAATATTCTATAAGAAAAAATGATATTGCAGACCGTACTAAACTTTTAATGCATATCACTGCGTTTGCAATAGTTATAGGGATTCAAACATGATTTTTTGAATTCCTCTACTGTAAGAATAAGACGGCTGTATTTAGAGTTAGAACGTTTTGTTTTAGTCCTGAATGCAAGCAGGACTAAAGCACATTAAATGGAGTTGATATGGATACTTATTCTGATTTGTGTAGATTAGTAAGTACACCAAAAAAAGGGTGAGTAAAAAAGGCTGATAAAAAACAAAGTCAGTCGGTATATACAGATAGTTTGTTTTTTAGTGGTCATTTTATATTCATTAATTTCAAAGCCCTAACTTCGGTTAGGGTTTTTGTTATTAGGAGGTGATTGCGGTAGCGCTTTAGAAGTGACTTTGATACAATTGTTTTAGTATCTATTTAGGATGAACAAGATTATTTTAGGATGAACAAGATTATGAATTTGGAACAATTAAAAGTCGGTGATGTTGTATGGTTTGATTGCTGCTTTGTTGGGGTTTTTCCCTATAAGCATTATGGGTTGTGCTTTTGGAAGAATGAGGAATGGTGGGTAGTGCATCTTTCTAAGCAGCATAAGAAAGTGATGCAGGAGCCGTTAGCATCTTTTGCGCAAGGAAATGAACTATTTATTTCTAAGCAAATAACGAGTATTAGCCCTTCTAAAGCAGTTCAAAGAGCATTGAGTAGGATTGATAGTTACGATCTTTTTGCCAACAATTGCGAGCATTTTGTTAGATGGGCGCATGATATGAAAAAAGAAAGTAAACAATTACAAAAAAGAGCAGTGGTAACTACGGGATTAGTTATGACTCGTGTGCCTTCTCCACCTGTACAAGTAGCGGGAGTTGTAGGTGCGGCTGTTGGCTATTTTTCAGATGAAAAGGGTGCTTTGAAAAACTCTTTAGTAGCCGGTGGAGTTGTTTTAGGTGCTGTTGCTTTGGGAGCATTCTTTTCTGCTTTGACTTCAAAATCAAGCGCATCCTAATATTCCAATAATCTATATCAAAAACGTCGGTCGTTCCCGACAGTCAACAAAGGTTTATAGAGTATTTTGCAGCTCTGGGGGGGTAAGAGTATTTTTGCAGAATTAGATAGGATAGGCTGGTTCTAATTAAAGGGACTAAGTTGTCTTTTCAATCCACTTTTTTCTAACATTCGTGTTGATTTATCTTATATTTAAAGTCGTTGAGGATTAATAGTCAAAAAAGAGATATGTTTACATAAATATTGTTGGTTAGCGCTATTGACTAATTGTTATTAAATGGTATATTATTTGAGTAAGTGAAATTTAACTGTACTGATTTATAGAGGTTTGATGATTAATCGTCCTGTTATTGATACTGATTTTAGTGAGTCTGCTCGGAGTGATTGGCTATCTTATAGTTGTTAAGAAAGACGCGCCCCTAGAGAGCATCGATCAAGTCTTAAAAGAAGATATAGAACAACAAACTGAAGAATCCAAGACGATTTTAAAGATTGACCCAACGTTGGATTATGATAAAGAAGTATCCTCTTTAACACTTCCAGAAAAGAAGAAATCAACTAAAGAAGAGCTGCTCACAAAAGAAGAGCTTCTTAAGATAAAAATTCCCCCGCTCCCTGACTTTAACAACGATGGGCAACATGAAAAAGCATTAAAGGCTATTGAGCATATCAATGCTTTATTTGCTGAAATTGATGCCAGCAGACCCAATGCCGTATCGCTTTCAAGTACGCAGGCGACGGCTTTAAAAAAGCAACAGGATGAGCGCGCTGCGATTTTTGAGCGATTAAAAGCTGAACAAGCGGCATTACAAACGCGCCTTCAATTACTAAAAGAAAAACAATCAAATAAGCAACCATGAGTGTTGCGATTAACCAAATTATACTGAGGAGATAATTATTATGAATATGAAACAACTGCATTTATCAATTATTCTATTACTGGGTTTTTGTTTTTCATCTTTTAGTTTTGCTTCATTAGTAGGTAAGACAGGAGGACAGTTTTCAGCGTCTAATGGAGCGGCGACTTATTCTGTGCCGTTGGTTCTACCTCAAGGGATCAATAAATTAACCCCGCAATTGGGTATTTCTTATAACTCTCAAGGAGCGTCTGCGGGATATTTGGGTGTTGGTTGGGTTTTGACAGGGCTTTCTGCGATTAATCGCTGTCCTTCAACATTAGCCTCAGAAGGCTATACGCGTCAACTCATGCTTGATAATGGAGATCAACTTTGTTTGGACGGTGCGAAACTGATCCAGAGGTTTGGTGGTACTTACCGCACTCAAACGGATTCTTATCAAAAGATTGAACGAATTGGAAGTCATTTTGTCGTTTACAAAAAGTCGGGAGAAATTTTTGAATATGGAAATAGCGTGGACTCATTCGTTGAAGCACAAGGTAAAAGTGTCGCATTAGCATGGAAAGTCAATAAGATAACAGATCGATTTGGAAATACGATTAGATTCCACTATGATGAACGTACAGAATACAGCGAAAGTGTTATTTCAAAAATAGTTTATAACGTCGGTCCAAAGACTGAAGCAGAAGTGCGTTTTTCTTATGAAAATTTAAATGCTGCGCTTCTCTCAACGAGTGATGCAAGTAGGATTGGGGGTTCATTAATCAGCATCAGCAAGCTTTTAACGAAAATTGAATTTAGGTTAGATGGTGAGGAGATTCGTTCATACACCCCCACTTACGAGCATCGACATGCAGATAAGTTGTTTCCACTTATTACCCAAGTACAGGAATGTGTTAAAGGTGAATGTTTAAGTCCAATTCGTTTTACTTGGGATAAACAAAAGGAATTGAGTGGATCAGAAGAGGTACATGCAGGTGTACGCTCATTGCATTTACAACATCCTCATAGGGCATCAGGGCGTACTAACGTAAGCAGAACTGCCCGGTGCAATGGATATTATGGTAATGCTGGTAACTGCAATAGAGTGTATACATATAAAACTGGGATATATGTCAATAATGAGCTTTTAGGGACTCATAATGGAATCGTTAGTGCATATTATTTAGATTTGAATATTGATGGATTGATTGATTATGTTGTTTGGAAAGGTGATAACCGTCCACGCTATGATATGTACATCAATCAAGGAGACAATCAATTTAAAAAAATACAGCATGTGATGCTTGCTGATCACAATGGTGATGGAGCAGTTGATAAGATATTTCTTAAATATGCTGGTAGGTTTAGTAAATTTTTTGTTGAACCATTTAAAGTAAAAGGAGATTTAATCACGCAATTTCAAGTAGGCGATGATCCTGCGACAATAGTTGAGTATATGGATGGTTATTTGGACGATGCATATGTTAAAGAAACGAATCCACCAGCAAATCACACGGCGATAACTCATCCTGGTTTTTGGTTAAGAAAGTGACTACTCCAGATGGGGTAGGTGGTACACAATCGAGTAACTACCGTTATGGTGGTATGGTCATGGAACATCTTGGTAAAGGGAGCAAAGGGTTTAGTTGGACAGAAGTTACTAGTGCGAAAACGAATGCAAAAACACGCACAGAATTTTATCAAGATTACCCTTTTATTGGAATTCCTAAAAAGGTTCAGGGTTTTAGTGATGGCGTGTTATTGAGTGAACAAGAGTCGGTTTATGATTACCGGCTCCGGTCAGCAATTAGATTTATCACTAAAGGACCTCAAAGTCTTAATAAACAAAACGTGAATGATCAAATCATTGAGTTTTGGATGTCAGAACAAAGTAATAAGAGTTATTCTCCACAAGGCGCACATATACAGACAGTTATTACCAAAAATGAAGCACCGGATGCTTATGGTAACATGACTAATATAAAAGTAACCACAGAGGATCATGAAAACAATCAAACGTGGGCTGTTGAATCAATCAATACGTTTGACAATGATGCAAGTGATTGGGTTTTGGGTCGATTATTGACATCGAAAGCGATTCATGATGGACCTGATGGCAATCGAATTATAAAAGAGGCAAGTTTTGAATACGATGATGAAGGGGTACTGATTGGTGAAATAACGGAGCCGAATAATGCGAGCCTGTATAAAAGAGTGACTTACAGTTATGATTCTTATGGGCATAAGAATCGAGTAACATCAGCAATAGCAGGTCACTCAAGGGAGACGAGGAAGACGACGACATATGATGCAGTAATTGATGGCGTTTCAGTGCGCAAGGTGGTCCTTACGAATGCATTGGGACATTCGGAAGAAAGTTTGTATTCATTAGAGCACGGTGGATTGTTAAAACAGACCGGTCCTAATGGACTTTCAACGTCTTGGCAGTACGATGTGATGGGTCGTAAGGTGTTCGAAGATAGAGCAGATGGGACGTGGACGCGTTGGACCTATGAATACAGTGATTGGACTGGTGCGCGTTTTAAGAATGGGGTTGAGTCATCGGGTAGTCCAATAAGCTATCAATATTACGACACCCATGGTCGAGTGGTGCGCAAGAGCAATGTCTCATTAGATGGTCGCAGGCTATTTAGAGACACCCGCTATAATGATTTAGGACAAAAGGTATTCACATCGCGTCCATATTTTGAGGGTGAGGCAGTGTATGGAGGTCAGCTTATTTATAATCAATTTGGTTTATTGACGGAACAAGTGACCCCTGGTGCAAATGGAGAAGAAATACGTACGCGCTATGAATACGATGGCTTTAAAGAGACGGTTATCTATGCGAATGGTTCACGCAAAACACTTACTAAGAATGCCAAAGGTCAGGTACTTGAAGTTAATGATCGGGGAGCGATTATTAAGAATGAATATGATGCATTAGGACATGTAGTCCGGGTAGAGAATGCAAAGGGATTAATCACAACCATTGCTTACGATAATGTGGGCAATAAAACGGGTATGATTGATCCTGTGCTTGGGTATTCGTACTATATCTACAACGGTTTTGGTGAGCTATTTCTACAACGAAATGAACAAGGTGGTACATTCAATTATAATCTTTACGATGTTCTGGGGCGTAAAGTATACTCAGCAAATCCAGATGGATCAACGACATGGGTGTATGATACGGGTTCAGGTAAGGGGATTGGTAAACTGGCGAGTAGTCGAAGTTCACTGGGTATAGGTAAGACGTACAGTTATGATGATTTAGGACGAACAATTAAATCAGAGTCTGAGTTTCAAGGGCAAACCCATGTTACTGAATCATCTTATGATAATTTATCAAGGATTGCATCAACAAAATATCCAGGCGGTTTGGAAGTGAACAATGTGTATAACGACAATGGTCATCTTATAGCAGTTCAATCACCCAAATCACAAGTAACGGACTACAGTTCAGAATTTATGATGCGTCAATATCAAAAAGCGCAGAGGTATAGACAATTAATAGATGTTGATATTGAAGGATATAGAAAAAAAGCTGCATTATATGCACAGCTGGCACAAGCGTATAAGGCGCATTCACTTAGATATAATGATATGCTTGCTTACTCTGCTAGTGGAGTATCTAATAGTAATTGGGAGGCTAAAGTCACCCGTAATGTAGCAAAGGCAAACGAAGCGATTAAGCAGTTAGAAGATACGGTAGCTTATTATCAAGGAAGAATAGCGGAAGCAAACACGTGGAAGGCTATCTATGGGAACGCAGAGAGACATTTTCGTAATTACTTAGAGTACTTTGATGAGTACCGTCCTGGGCACAATCTCGATAGCTACTTTCAAGGTGAAATCGATTATTATGAGGAAAAGACTCAATTTCACTCTTTGAAGGCGGAGAAATACATTGCTTTGGCGGATGAGATCACAGGTATCCAAGCGCAAATAGACAGAATCCATAATACTTCTTATCAGCCGGTTGCAGGCGCGTATGCGCCACATGGTTGGTGGCATTCAATCTATGCCGGCTATGATCATAGTGTTGGTGGAGACCTTTATACGGTTGTGTCTCAATTCCAGAAGAAAGCAGATAAGGCGTTAATTGAAGCCAGTTCTATAGCGGAGGAATATAACAATTACCTATCCCTTCTAGGTGATAGTGCATATGATCGTAATAATGTTACGTGGTATCGTGTTGCTAAAACGGATGTTGAGGGTCGTATTACCCGAGCCTTGTACGGTAATAGTTTGATGAGTAGTTTTGATTACGATCAAGCGAGTGGTTATTTGATGGGTTTACAGACGGGCAATATGTATAAAGGTGCTAACACCGACATACAGGATCTGGAGTTTAGTTACGATGCGATGAACAATTTAGTATCGAAACAAGACCATGTGCTCACTCGTCAAGAGAGTATGAGCTATGATCATATGGATCGTATCTTAACGCATTCGGTCGTGGCTCCTCAGCAATCATATAACCATACTTACAGTTATAACGATCATGGTGATATTTTAAGTGGTCCAGCGGGTAATTATCTTTATGGGGATTATCAACATCAGTCGAATACGTTAAGGGGGGTATTATTGAGTGTTGGTGGTGTCAATGTTCATTATGATGCGCTGGGTAATATGACTCGTGCAGTAAACGGTACCCAAATCACTTATAACGGACAGAACAAACCCATACTTTTTGAAAAAGGTATTAATCGTACGGGAGCTTATGGTGAGAGTGGTAGTAGTTTTAATCGTACGGGATTTGCTTATGATGAGAGTGGTAGTCGTTTTCTAAAGACGGTGAATGGTGTGCAGAGTCTTTATATTGGTAAGATTTATGAGAAGAATCTTGCAAGTGGAGACGAAGTCAATCATATTTACTTTGGTGGAAAACACATAGCAAGTTATGAAAAGCGAGGTGGTGGGCATAATCTAACGAGTTATATGCACAAAGATGCATTGGGGAGCGTTGATGTTGTAACCAATGCACAAGGAAATGTAATAAAGCGCTACGCATACGATGCTTTTGGTAAGCGACATGAACTCACCACCAAGTTATCCCAAGCGAAGGATGGATTTACACATGTAAAATCAAATGTTGACAGGGGCTATACGGGTCATGAGCATTTTAATGTTGGAGATGATGCAAGCACTGGTTTTATACACATGAATGGACGTGTGTATGATCAGAATATTGGACGTTTTTTAAGTGCTGACCCACATATTCAAGCACCATCGGTTGCGATGTCACACAATCGTTATGCTTATGTATTGAATAATCCGTATAAATACACGGATCCAAGTGGTTACTTTTTCAAGAAGTTTTTTAACTGGCTTGGAGAAAGAGTGCGCCAACTTGGCAATTGGATTAAGGAAAATGAAAAAGCGTTGGGTGCGGCTCTTCTTGCAGCAGTAGGGGGTTGGGCTATATTATATGCGCAAGGTGTAACATTTGGAACTGCTGGGGCTGCTCAGCTTGTAGCTGTTGGTGCTTTTGGAGGTGCGGTGACTGGGGGAATCAACTCAGGGTCCTTTGCAGGTGCGTTTAAGGGAGCGATATTTGGTGCATTTTCAGCTGGGGTAGCATTTGGCATAGTAAACGGGTTTGGTAATGGGTTAACGGGATGGGATGCAATTGCAAAGGCAGGTGCGCATGGTATAGCTCAAGGCGGTCTAAGTGCGGCTCAAGGTGGCGACTTTTGGTCGGGTTTTGTATCAGCAGCAGCGGGGTCGTATGTGCCTGCTGGGGATGTTGCTCAAAAACTTGGCATTGATAGCATAGCTGGTAGGACCATAGTTGCATCAGTAACGGGCGGTACTGCCTCCGCGCTTACTGGCGGTTCATTTGCTAATGGTGCTCAAACCGCTGCTTATGTCCATTTGTTTAATGGCGAAACAAGGAAACAATTTGAAAAATTCATGGATTTTATTGGAATGCAAAGTGTTGAGAGGGGTGAATCTGACCCTTTCATACATGAAAAAGTAGCCAACTCTAAGGCAGATTTACCTGATAGTATTGCCAACTATGAGCCTGATGGTTGGGCTGGGTTTGTTGATGATAGAGGAAACCACGAATGGAATCAAAGGTTGCCTGGTGGATATCACTTAACTACGGATCTTGGTAGGTCTGGTGTTTACGTACACTATGATGCTCTAGACCCATTAAATGGTGCTGTGGACACTGGTAGGCACATATGGGTTGAAGTCGGGAATAGCAATACTTATGTTGACAATCACCCAGACTGGGGGGCACAATAAAGTATGAAGCACATGCTTATTAGTGTACACGCCATCAGATTGGTTGTTGTATGTGTACAGTGGATAGTAATTAAATGATGAATAGGGTACCAACCATTGACTAGGACAATAAAATACCAAATTGCCAATATACTGGTTATATTGATATATTTAATTTCGATTTGTCTATTAATATTAAGCAAAAATAATATTTACTACACACAGCCTCCTCTTGAATTTTTGATTATCTTTATCGTCTATTTTCTATTGGTATTTTCGGGGGTGCCTTGGGCTTTATTGTTTGCAAAGATTCATGAAAAAAATGTATATGAATACACATTATTTGGTCTCTTAATAGGCCCAATACAGATAATACTCATCTGTTGTTTCTTGATTTTAATTAGGTTTGTTTTACATTAGGTTCATTTCGCTTTAATCTAAGATTTATGAAATATATTTACCACACAAATTGTTTATTTGGAATGAATGGCAAAACGCATACAGGGACAGATAAGCATAAAAAAACAAACGCATTGTGAAAAAAACATTAATTTTTTTAGTTATTTCACTAACAATGTTAGGACTCTATTTTGGAGTATTGATTTTCTCGATTGATGACGACTTTGGTGAAACGATCCTTTCGGCATACGTTATACCAACGCTGCTCTTTTCTATATTGTCAAGCACTGTATATGCTTATAAATTCAAAAAAAATTACTATATTTCGTTGGTATTCGGCATTATATTTTTCTTTCACATGCAAATAAATGGTTTTCTTATCGTTATGATTGCAGGGGTAGTGTATGGTCCGTAGATTACAGTGGCTGAAACCCTTTATACATAGGTATGTGCGCATCCCTCTTTCGCTGCCAGAATAAAAAGGGACACCACCGGCGTCTTTTTTTTATTCTGATGCTGAGTATGACCGGTCGGTAACTGGATTAAGGAAAATGAAAAAGCGTTGGGTGCGGCTCTTCTTGCAGCAGTAGTGGGCTATATTGGCAGCACAAGGAGTTACATTTGGAACTGCTGGGGCAGCTCAGCTTATAGCTGTTGGTGCTTTTGGAGGTGCGGTGACTGGGGGAATCAACTCAGGGTCCTTTGCAGGTGCGTTTAAGGGGGCGATATTTGGTGCATTTTCAGCTGGGGCAGCATTTGGTATAGTAAGCGGGTTTGGTAATGGGTTAACGGGATTGGATGCAATTGCAAAGGCAGGTGCGCATGGTATAGATCAAGGCGGTCTGAGTGCGGCTCAAGGTGGCGACTTTTGGTCGGGTATCAGCAGAAGCGGGGTCGTATGTGCCTACAGGGGATATTGCTCAAACACTTGGCATTGATAGCATAGCAGGTAGGACAATAGTTGCATCAGTAACGGGCGGTACTGCCTCCGCGCTTACTGGCGGTTCATTCGCTAATGGTGCTCAAACCGCTGCTTATGTCCATCTTTTTAACAACAAAGCAAAACGCGTTTGGAAGTATTCACAAAGCACAGGAGAGCTATTAGATCCTGATGGTGAGCAAGTTGGAAAGAAGGTATATTCAGTAGCTGGTAAGGGAAAAAATAATCCAGATATGCAAGATGTACCCAATGTAGGACCAATACCGCTGGAAAGTTAAATGGTAATGACCATACAGCCGTCGTTGTTTTATTAAATGTAGATACTACTCGGCATAGTTTTCTTATACACGGTGGTGATGGCAGTGGTACTTCTTCACAGGGGTGTGTCGTTCTCAATGGAGTCTCAAATCGCCGTAAATTCAAAGTAGGTGATGTACTAAGGGTTACGATGTGATGAAGAAATTGTTACTTGTTTTTTTTGCTTTATGTAGTATTTCGCTTCCTACTTTTGGGGATAAACATAGATATTACTTTAGCTATATACCAGATAAGTCAATTCCTTACGATGTTATCCGATTTGACACCTTTGAACTGTATCAGACTTCAGTCGACGAAGTACCTGCTATTTGGGGCGGGGAGAAGTTTTCTGAGCCAAACGTGAGGAGAAAATCCCATGGTAGGTCTTATAGAGATAAAATCTACTGTTATTTTCAAAAGGATGAACAAGGAGGAACGGTGTGGACATATTTTGCGGCTGGAAAATTTACGGGTTATGATGAAATAAGTCGCGTAGTAATGACTACAAACAAAGAAAAAATAAAAGATTTAGAATGTATTGCGAGTAAGCACACTAATCTTCTTAAACCACAATCTGGTATTCAATTAGGGATGTCTTATCGTAAGGTGAAAGAGACTTTAGAAGGCTTGAATCTTGAATTAGAGAAAGAGGACTCTTACTATGATGAGCAATATGTAGAAGGAGAGAGAGAAAAATTTCATTTTTATAAATCAGGGTTATATTTAAAGGCTCCAATAACGAATTCGTATGGAGCTACCTTCAATAGAATGGATTTTAGTATTGGTGTTTATGTTGATTTTAAAAATGGCATATTAGAAACTTTAGATACCAGTTCATATTTAGAACCGTATTGGGTGCCTGATTAAGTATTTTTATTGCATATTATTATGAACAAACTTTGTGGATGTAGAGGGAAAGGAGATGGTTTGATTGATTTTATCGGCATACTTAAAGCGAACTTTATATCCCTTTTTTACATGGGCTTTTAGCCATTCTTTTCTATTATGCCTCGATTGGTACTGTTAGTTAAAGCGGTTCATTTGCTAATGGTGCTCAAACGGCTGTGTACGTTCATTTTTTTAGCTCTGAAGCCATTAGGCATACAGAGGCAATAAAAGATGGAGCACGGTGAGAATTTTACGTAAGCTTTTAAGCTATACCCTAATTTTTCTTAAGTACTTAAGTTTTACTCTAAGCGGTATATTTGTAATATTACTATTTTATTCTATATTTTGGAATGTGTTTATTAGTATTGATGAAGAACAAGTTCGAAAAGATTTTTATAATAACTATGATACAAAGATAGAAATTTCATCCATACATTCTTCAGAAGATGATGATGAACATGTTTACATGGACATTAAATATCTTTCTCAAGGAAAAAAAAGAAAACAGCTTTTTTATATCGTCTAAGTGATTTTAACACATGGTTTTTAACGCGGATGTATCCTGAAAGAGATCTACATCAACATCCATATCTACATCAACGTCCATATCAAAAAAAACATAAACATTAACACGACAGGCAGAACGAATCTGTCAATGAATGAAATCGCTAGCTACGGTATTAGACGGAGTGAAGGGTCTCTTTATCATATCTATAATGGAGAGTCAGGGAATCGAAAGTTTATACACCCCAAAGGATATGAGACTGTGCTTGATGTTAATGGTAATATAGTGCGCTCCCCAAGTAATAGGAGTACTTTTAATTTTGGAGCTGACTGTGATAGTATCAGACATGTTATCTTGAGTGTGCTTCCATATTACATCTTGGGTAATTCTCCTGATGAACCGACTCCATTTCGAGATGGATTTTGTGGTGGAGAGAGAAGTTGTTGGGGTTGTTAACTATGATTATAAGGTGTACTGTATACTAGTTCAAAATAGCAAAAAAATAGTTTTAGATGATTTTATGGATAAAAACGCAAACGTATTTAAAGTATTAAGCATAGATGGTGGTGGTATGCGAGGGTACTATAACGCTTTATATTTAGATGGGGTGAAGAAGCTAGCTAATTCTAAATTTAAAAATACCAATTTTATCAACCAATTTGGCATGTTAGTAGGCACTAGCACAGGAGCAATTATTGCCTGTGGCTTAGCGAATTCAATGGATCCAAAAGAAATATCAAATCTCTACAAAGAACATGGTCAAAAAATATTCCCAAAAAAAGTGCCCACAAAGTGGTGGCAATTTTTACAATTTATTAATCGCGAATCAATTAATCAAAAAGGAAACATCGCTTTAAGGGCAGTGCTGAAAGAGGCCTTTAACGATAAAACAATCAAACAGATCTATGATGATACTAGAACAGCTTTGGTAATGCCCTCCATAAATGCCACAACCCATGAAGGATATATTTTTAAAACACCACACAATAATGATACTAACAACAGAGATGACAACATTGCTTTGGTTGATGCTTGTTTGGCTAGTTCCGCAGCACCAATTTATCGTTCTCTTGCTAGTATAAACAATGATTTATTTGTTGATGGAGGGTTGTATGCTAATAATCCTGTTTTGGTCGCACTATCAGAGGCGTTGCGAATAACTAAAGGCACAAAGCAAAAAATTGAAATTTATTGTTTAGGCATGTCTCCTATTGCTGGCTCCACTGTTGATTGTAAAGTTCCAAACTGGGGTTTTAGAAAGTGGAAATTTGGTTCCAAAGCTGTAAATATGTCTATAGATTCTCAAGCCAGTGTATTTGATTATTTAGCGAAAGAGTTTAGCAATCATGTGGATAGAAAAATATCCATTGTACGTTTTCCTCAGGCAAATATTGCTCCAGAACACGCCAATTTTTTAGACTTAGATGATGCCTCTGAGAAATCACTAAACTTAATGCAAACTTTAGCAAATACCGCAATCGATAACACCAATCAATTAATCAGTGATGAAGCTAACCAAGATGGTAAGCTTATAAAATCTTTATTAACTAATGATTCAAAAGGAAATTAATACGGTTTCACTGTGATAAATACTTGAGGAGATATCATAATGAAAGTGTAAGTCATAACAAATGATCAAAGAAACGAAATGCGAAGCAAAAGAGAAGCTAATCGTAATAGACTAAAAATAAGACTGGGCGTTTCTATAGAAAAACATTAATCTCAAGGCTCATATGCTATGTATACTATGGTGCAAGATAGTGAGAACGACTATGATATAGCGACGGAGTAATCTTTCTTAAAGAAGACCTCAAAGGATTCATGCTCTGAGGTTTTTTCATTTGCAGGATAGGAGATTAGGAGTAATAGGTACAACAATAAAAAAGAAGGTTTAGGAGCTCTTTGCCTGGACGTTTCGACACCTCCCAAGACGCTCGAGAATGATGCATGAATCCTGTAGGATTTCAAGCGGAACATTCAATCGTTTTACTACCTTTTGTGTATGTCGATCAATCTCAATTTCGGTTCTAAATCAACAATAGGGTGGACTGTATGGGAATACTGTGGTGGTGCCCCCTGTAGGATAAACTTGTTTTTAATAAATAATTGATAAACCTAATTTATTGCTTTAAATTGATTCAAAATCTACCCGTTTATTACCCATGTTGCTAGCGATTTCTGTCAATAATTGCACATTAATTTCAAAAGATTAAGTAAAACAAGCGAACCATGTGTCGATATTTGAGAGCTTCTTGGCTGGTTGGTGTCATTTTATATCTATGTAGAGGAAGTTTTAGTATATATTTTTAAAGTCATTATTATTAACCGTACAATTATTAAGTCAACCCTTTGGGATTGCGACGCGATCAATTAAATCTGAAACGCGTGTTCTTTGGACTTGGTATTGCAATTTCCCAATATAAGGAATATTTTAAAAACCGGCGTTGGTCCACGAATGTAATATTGAGAGGGTAGAAAACATTAAAATCCTCCGCTCTTAAAAATTCAATCAAATTTTAATCAAGCGTATCTTTTATAAATCTGTAAATACCACAATTTGTCTTTCGATTTACTTAAGGGATCGTAGATGATGCGCTAGTTCTGCTTCTTTCATTGTACCTTGAGCAACTTTGATGATGATTTGTCCTAATTTTTGCACATCAAATTGTAGATTAATTCCATTCCTACGCAAAGTTGTGTCCATTGCGATAACCGCAGTTCTTTTGTTGGCATCATTAAAAACATGACCAACAGCTATGACTACTGCATAGGTCGCTGCCAAATGATATTCGTCATCAATAAACCCATAATTGATACGATTTTCAACACGAAAAATTATTGTTTCCAGTGATTTATTTTTAGCGAGCCCTTGCAGTTCTTGTGAGTCAATCACTTTTTCGTGGATATTAAAGATATCCTCACTGCTCAGCAGTTCCATACTACTTGTCTTTTAGATAGTCAATTAATTCTTGGTTTTGCTCAATAGATTGATCAACAGTTTTTTGCACTTCAGTACTGTCGGCGTATTCAAACTGTACGTCATCTACCGCTGATTTTGGCACAAAATAGCCAACAACACTGCTACGATTTAGCACAGCTACTGGTGAATCTCCTGCCCCAGCGAGTACTTTTGCAGGATCTCTAAGTTCGGTTAACGTTACTGTTTTATTTGCTAGAATTCTTTCCATTTTTCCGCTCCTACAATCACATTAAAATATACACTTATGTGTACATTATATATACATTATATGTTATTTTATCCTTTTCAGTACAACACACCGTAATACTTACACAAAGGGGTACCTTACAAGAGCGTAACAGTTGGCTTGGATGTTTTTTGCACGTTTAAGTCGTACAGTTCTATAACCGTTTCTATATTAGAGAAGCGTTAACGGGTTATTCTCCAAATGGGACGCAAATAAGCTTCACTACAAAAGGAGGTAATGGTAGTGATGTAATTCTGGGACATACTGATATGGAAGCTTTCGCAGGATTTCCTAATACCGCTCAACCAAGATATTGGAGTAGTTTTAACGCATCATGCCATGGATGTCATGCAACTGCAGCAATTCAGAGTCCTGAATATTTTCCACAGCTTGGTAGTAATAGGGTGAAAAAGCTTAAGTTCTTTCCTTTTACAGTACTTTCAGGGAAACTTTCACCACAATACAATGGTTCATCTGGGAATGGTCCTCAACAATGGCTAAGCGTATTTCATTTACTCTAATTGGTCATCCTGCCAAAACTTACTTTTTACCATCTGAAGTAAATACAAATGTTGCCTATGCAGAAGAAAGAAGAGTGTTTTATGTAGCGCTGACAAGAGCCAAGCGTCAAGTCTATATGGTAGGTAAAGAGATGGATGTCTCACCTTTTGTGACTGAGCTTTTAGGAGAACGTACTGACGGTTTATCCAATGCAAAATATCACGCTCAAATCCTAAATAGTGAAGATAATCCCACTGACTTTTAAGTATCTCTTTTTCGGATAAAATAAAAAAACATGAGGTGACCATCTCAGCCTATAAAGCATTAAGAAATATTTTTGAATCATTATATTTGCATCGAATAACCAAATATATTGTATGATATTTGTCTTGATTACCTCTATGCTTAGTAGTTGCCGTATCCGATACGAAGAATTTTGTGTGTTTTGATATATTAGTCTCGACGACGGCAAAACTGACGCGCATGCGACGGCTCACTTTAATCGTTATAGAGCATTTAGATTCAGTTCTATTATTTTATAAGAGTTATATCCGCACAGAGAAATTATGGGAAAACTAAATCAAATTAAACTCAAATTGTTGGCAATGGAAGGGGGTAAGTTCCACCGATTATGTGATGATTGGCTACGCCAGAAAGGATATAGAAACATCAAATCTATTGGTATGATGGCTACGACGGATCGTGTTATCAAAGGCACTCCCGACAGTTTATTTACCCAGCCAAATGGCAACTATGTGTTTGCTGAGTATTCGGTACAAAATAGAGGGCTTGCTAATAAACTGAAAGCTGACATATCCAAATGTTTTGATGAAAATAAGACTGGCATCTCAAATGAACAGATTGACAAAATAATAATCTGTTATCTGGGAGAACTTTCAACTCATGAAATTAGAAAATTAAGAGACAGTTGCAACGATAGAGGGACTTCGTTGAGCTTAAAAGGCTTGGATGAGCTAGCTCACAGTATTCAAAATGACTATCCTATTCTTTCAGAGAGACACCTTGATCTGCCACTGGATACTGGTCAACTATTGCCGGTTGACGACTTTATTATCCAATACGAGAAAAATAGGTTAACACCACCAATCAAAAACGACATATTGTTTCAAGAGGATGCGTTAAAAAAAGCTACTTCAGAGTTAAATTCCGCTAATTTTTTGCTTGTATCAGGTGCTGCAGGTGTTGGAAAAACCTTGTTTTCGGTGAATCTATTGAAAGAAATGCAACTCCAAAATGAAAATTTAATTGTATTATGTCTTTTTGACAAAAACTTAGATTTATTTCAAGATGCTATGACCCATTTTAGTGATCCAGGCGATTATTTGCTTTTCATTGATGATGCAAATAGGTTAAACAATCGGGTTGATTATCTACTGGATTACCTTCATCAAAATGATAGCAGTAGAACTTTTCGTATTGTTGCAACTGTTCGAGACTATGTACGTAAGTGGTTAATGGAAAAAGTAAATCAGTTCACAGAAATACGTGAACTATTCATCGAACCCCTTTCAGATAATCAAATTAAAGAACTCACGGGCACCCTATTTGGTATTAAAAATTTTGAAGCCCAAAATCGGATTGAAGAGATAGCGCTTGGAAACCCTAGGCTAGCAGTAATGGCTTCTGAAAAGTTCATAGAAGAAAATCAAATAGACTCAATTCAAAATGTCGCTTCTCTCTTTGATGAGTATTTTCGTGACAACGTTCACGTTAAAGATATTATTGAAGATGAAAAATTAATGACTGCTGCTTGTGCCGTTTCTTTTTTTAGAAAAGTTGATAAGTCAAATAAAGTGCAAATGCAGTGTATTCATGACTCATTTGGTATTCAGCCTGAAGAGTTTTGGGAGTTAATTCGTTCTTTACACAATAATGAGGTAGTAGATTTTTATGAAAACGAAGTAGTAAAAATATCTGATCAGAGTCTATCAACCTATCTATTTTATATCTCTGTCTTCAAAAAGAGAGTAGTATCACTTTCTGTGATTTTAAATGACTTTTACCCTGATTTTACACAAACGATTGTTGACTCTTTATATCCGGTACTTAGTTCATTTGATCAATATAGAATTGTCTCTGAAATAAGGAATGAAGTAAGAACCATTTTTAGAGAATTATCCAACGATAACGATGAGTCAATTGAATTTCTAAATACATTTTGGTTTGCATTACCAACAGAAGCACTGTCATTTGCTGACAGAGTTATTTCACAAATTCCAGTAATTGAAATAGATTGGAGTCATGAATCCTTTGATTCGGCGAATCATGATCCAGAGAAATCTTCATTAGTAGAATTGTTGGGTAAATTTAGGTACTATGATGAAGAAAAATTCAAAAAATCATTTGACCTATTACTCAATTATCTAGAGAAAGATAGAGCTTCGTTAGAGTTTGTCGTTCGAAACCTTACGGAATATTACAATATCAAAACAAGTGATTTGCGTAATGGTTATGTTATACAAAAATATATTGTAGGAAAACTTATTGAAAAAATGGATGAGGGTAGAAGCTACCTTTTTACCAGACTATTTATATTAGTAGCGAAGGATTTTCTCAAAACAAAGCTCAGAGATCACCCAAGGTTACGTGGAGAAAAGATGTACTTTGTAAATTTCTCCCTAGTGCCCGATAACTACCTATTACCGTTAAGAGAAAAATTGATAATAAACTTATCCGATCTAATGAAAAAAAATGAGTACAAAGTTTATATTATAGAACTGCTTAGGGGGTATGTGGATATGGTTATGCATGAGGAAAAGGAAATAGTAGAAGCTGACCTACCATTTTTTATAGACCATCTTGTCGTTGTTTTAGATCGAAATGATGTTTCACACTGCTTAATCATGCAAGATTATTGTGAGAATCTTGAATCTTTGCAGTTACATTTTCCAATTGGATGGAAAAAAGAGTTTTTAAACGACACTCTTACATTACCCAATTTGCTTCTTGGAAAGAGACACGAGCAGCGAATGTTTGAGATGTCCCACGAAGAGTACAATCAATATCGACATGAAAGTATTGTTGATTATTTTTCAAATATTCCAACAAACGTTTTTATTGACTTTATTGATAGGTGCAAAGTATTGCATGAGGTTTTATCTGGTTGGAATGATCACTCACTAAAACAGGGATTGGAAAAGTGCTTTAGGGCAATGGCTGAGGTTGAACCTGAAATGTATCCGGAATTAGTATCAAGATACCTTGAGTATGATTGCTATTTTAAAATTAGCCCTTATGCCATAGTTAGTGATTTATTTAATGTTATTCCAAGCAATGAAGTTTTGTTCTTATTGAAAAAAACGAATTATAAGCGAAAAAATTTATGGATATCCGCTTATTTTGTACAATTTCCTGAAGAATCTATTACTAAGCATGATTCAGATTTTCTAATAGAGCATACTTCTAACACGCTGAGTAATGAGTTGTTTGAAGATTTAGATTTCTTGGACAGGTATAAGCGTGTTGACACTGATATTTATAGTAAAGTTGTTAGTATATTGGTACGTAAATGTAAGGAAGATGGAAAATATGCACGGCCGTTAGTTAACTTTATTAGAATTCACCCAACCATATTTGGGGAATGGTTTAACGAATCCTTGTCAGATAAAGAATTAGTTTTTGATGCGTACATTGCAGCGATCAGTTTATATAGTGGTTTAGATTCCTCTGGAGAAGCATTGAGATTGCTAACGGAAAGAAATTTTGAATTTCTATTCAGGGTGATTGACCAAGTATACGAGGAAGATAATTCACTCGACTTGAATACCCATATGCCAAAGTTAAATTATTTATGGGAGCGTGACTCTTATATTGAAGATATAGAGTCTTACGGGAAGTATCTCATGAAAAAGAATCAGAGTTCTTTTAGAAGAAGCATATTTAGTAACCTATTCATTCAGAAAAGCGGAAAACTTAATCCAGAGGAGCTAACTGATAAAAAGAAGCTCTTCTTCATTAGGTCAATTCAAGACAATGCGACTGATATAAATTATATGTGTTTTATCTTCCAAACAGTTCAACTTTTGGGTAAAGATTTTATACGAGAATTCCTTGAATCATTTATTAAAAAAAATGTTGATTTAAATAATTTCAAGACTTTGGTTGACCAATTAACCAAGAATACCTGGTGCGGAAGTCGCGTTCCTATATTTGAGAAAGAAAAAAAAATCCTAGAGAGTCTTTTACCGATCTTTACGGGTATTGAACTTCTTGGACATGAGGGATATGTGGAAAGACAGATAGAAGCTAAGACTGAGTCAATAGAACGCGAAAAGAAAAGAGATTTCTTGGAAAGCTGAATACTTTGAACAGTAGTGTTAGTATACTACCCTATGACAAATTGCCAAACATGGAAGAATACTTGTTTAGCTCTTAATTATTCTGCTGAATAAAGCGTTATATTCCAAATTAGAAGTCTTTATGTCATTAAATGCCTATTCCTGCGATGGCAAAAAACATGATGGCTTGTAAGAGGTGGGCATCCATATGCATTATTATGTGTAGCGTTTACCTCTTAGTTAAATGTTTTTTTAAGGTGCTTAGCTCAAGAATTTTATTAGAGAATAAAATCCTTTTATAGAGGCACTATCAGTTAATATTCCCCTCTACTAAGAAATATGAAATATTACTTCTTAGTTATAGTTAGTTTTCTCCCATCCATTTCCTTTGCGAACGGTTTCTTTATTGGTGGTGCTTGGGAGGTCTATACAAACGGTGCTGGATTAATCTTAGCGGATGTTTTTGAGGCGATCGTACTCATATCAAACGATCAATCTTTAAAAGCGATTTTTGGCTCTGCAATGATCCTCTCTATTGCTCTTGGTGCTTATCGTTTCTTTCAAGATCAAAAAATAGAAAACATCATCTCACCAATGGTGATCGCACCATTAATCGTTGTGTTCTTCTTCACCAATCATACAAAAGTGAGTGTGATTGATTTTAATGATGTCTCAAATAACGGTAATACCACCATTGCATAATCTTTACGCGCGTATTCTAAATACTCTGCTTGATTATAAACACCTCGGATCTTATTTTGATCAACATGGGCTAATTGACGCTCTATAGCATCCGATGACCAGTCCTTTTCATGCAAAATAGTGCTTGCTGTGTGTCGCCAACCATGCATAGATAATTCTTCTTTTCCAATGCCTAATCTTCGTAGTCCAGCAAGCAACGCTTCTGAACCAATTGGACGCTCATGAGTACGCATACTTGGAAAAACATAGATGCTATTTGTCCTATTTTTTTGACATAATTCTAAAATATTAAGTGAATAAGTGCTTAAAGGTACTAAATGAACACGCCTTGATTTCATACGACTTGCAGAAATACGAACGAGTTTATTAGCAATATCCACCTCATTCCATTCTAAACCTGCTAACTCTGATAGGCGCAAAAATACATAGGCGTTAAGCGCAAAGCATTTCCAATATTCTGATCCCAAGGGTATTCTTCCATCATTGTTAAAACACCAGATATTTGCTTGGAGTCAGTTATGCACGCATAGTGTTCTTCCTTTTCTTTTTGAAATATATCTCTAGGAATATCACGAGAAGGGCCAACACTGCAATAGCCCATGCCAACTCCATAACGAAATACGCGTGAAGTGTAATTTCGTACTTTATTCAGCGTGTGAATCTTACCAGAGTGCTCAATATTCTTGAGCAGTTCAATAATATGCTGAGGTTGAATAGCACTTATTTCGAAATGGTCTATGTAAGGAAATACATATGTCGTACACCTATTCAGCACGTTTTCTATGGTCTTTTTACTCCAGTTCAATGAATTGAGTTCATACCATAACTGAAATACATCCTTAAACGTTATTGATTGGGTTTTAGTAATGCTATTTGATGGATGATGCCCTTGAGCACGCATTGCACCCTTTTGAGCCGCAATTCTTCGTGCTTCAACCAAGATAAAGTAGGGTACGATCCTAAAGTCATCATCTGCTCTTTTCTATTCCAAAAATAACGATAACGCCAAGATTTCTTACCTCTTGGTGATATCAAGGTACAAACCAAGACCATCTCCTAATCGATACACTTTATCTTTCGCAAGTGCCTGCTTTATCTGAATGTTATTTAATCGTCTCAAACTTTACCCATGTTAATTTATAAAATAAAATATTACCCATTATTTTACCCGTTTTTTTCTGGGATGGTATGGTACACATGGGACTGTATGGGACACTATAAATCCAACAATAACCACTGATGCCAGTGATTTGGGGCTATATGGGGATGCTGTGATGGTGCCCCCTGTAGGACTTGAACCTACGACCAATCGATTATGAGTCGACTGCTCTGACCACTGAGCTAAGGGGGCGCTGGGTGCGTATTATACAGCGACGCTTAAAGTTGATTGCTACGGTGTGAGCATCAATTTGATTTTATAGGAAAGACCACTCGAAATCCTAAGTCAATGCCTTTATATTCTGGGGGTGCCTCTCCAATTTGTGTTATATTTCCGCCTTCTTCAGGCATTAAAAAACTTCCACCTTTGATGATGAGGTTGAACGAATTACCGCGCAGTATTGAGGTGTTTGTCCATTCGGAAACATTTCCCGCAAACCCTTGAATCGTATGTTTACTTGCATCTTTTGAAGCTAAAACATTTTGAGGCAACCATTTATGGTCCGCAACGCTGTTTCGGTCAACAGAAAGCCCTGACACGTATTCATTCCCATAAGGGTATTTTGTTAGATTTGCACCTGCAAGTGCTTGCCATTCTTCAGCTGAAGGTAGACGGCCTTTAGCCCAAGTAGCAAAAGACCAAGCACTCCACCAACTAATCTGAGTTACGGGTTGATTTGAAAATTTCTTTTGTTCTTCCCAGTTTAAAGGGGTATGGTCAATATTTAAAGGCTGTTGAGAATGGTTGTAAAAACCTAAATGAATTAGAGGATCGCGAAGAAATCGTGCGTAGAGTTCCGTGGTAACTTCGTAGCGCATTATTTTTAAGTTAATGCTCGTGTGTTTGATGGGGAATTGCTCAATACTTTTTGTTTGATCATTTTCCAAATAACGAAATAAAGCAGCTAATCGGCTTTTATCAGGCGGTCCTATTTCAACATTTTGAGCATTTATGGTAGCAACTTTACTGTCTCCTCCCCAAGGTAGTGGTAGGGTTTCAATTTGAGCAGTGGGATTACGGTCATAAACGCAACGAAAACCAGTGAATTGTGATCGAAAATCATGCGGAGCACGTCGGCGAATTAAATTCAAGCTATGCAAGCTGTAAGGTCGATTGTAAGCATTTCCGCCCATGAGCACGGGTTGCTTATCATCGATAGTCCATTCGCTTAGATTGTTACCTAAATCATGAATGCCTTCTGGTGTGCTTGTTTCAGGGTGAGCAGAGCACGTTTCTGCTATGTTCAGCGAAGGGTCTTTATACTTCCATGCGCTGTTAATGAATACGTTTCCCCATGGATATATGCGTTTTTGTGGACCTGAACTGATTGCTTCGTATTCATCGCTTTTAGGCAATCGTCCTCCTGCCGCATTGCAATACGCCCATGCATCAAAAAAGCTCAAGCCTCCAGCAGGGACGGTTAGTTGACCAAGTATTTTGTTGTCTTGACTTTGGCTTTGGAATGTCCAGTTTTTAGGTTGCTTGGGGTGCACGGAAGGAGGTAAGACTTGTGCCGCTCGCCAATGAGCAAAACGTCTAAATTTTCCTTGGTTCACTTCGCATTTATCAACCCATAATTCACCTATGCTTATTGTTTGTGTTGCACGTCTAAACTGATTAAGGAATGTCTTTGAAGAAGTAAGATATGGTAAGTTTTTTTGCAGAATTTCGTCAAGAGGATGTACAAATGTATTTTCTTCTGTGGTAACCTCAACGAGATCAAGAGCGGTTGGAGGAAGATAAATCCAACGCCACCAGATGCTAAAGAGCACAATAATTATGAAGGTAAGGATGGTGAAAAAACGAAATTTCATTTAAGCTATAGCAGTTTTTTTCTTTATTCTTTGTAGAAAGAGTAGGAGTGCTACAAGAATAAACAGCCACATAAATGGGATTATTTGCAGGCGATGATCTTGTTTGCTTAAATCAGGATTGGAAACGGGGAGCTGATTAAGTGCGAGTTGGTTAGGTCCAGCAGCAATGAGTAGGGAGTCGTCTTCCACTGAAGCGTAAATGAAACCCATACTGATGTCTTCTAGTCGGTTGTCAAGGATAGCAACAGGTCGCCATTTCAAATGTGTATTTTGAAATTGTTCAGGATGTACTATTAGCGCATAGCCTTTGGGGAAATCGAGCAGTTCACCCTTATAGAGACTAGGGTAGAGTCGCATCAACATGGAGGGTTGTACGGATTTCGTGTCTTTCAAGTTTTCTAACCATGAAGTAGGTTGGTGAATACGTAGGACATTTTTAGGTAATGGTTGATTGCTTTGAATAAGATATGTATTGTTGTTTTCTTGTAAAAGATTTTCTTTTTCATGTAGTTTGGGGTATGTGTCTGGAACACCTGTATCATAAAGTTGGGATAGTTTTTCAACTAAGGCATAATTTTCAAAGTTGCTTAAATCATCTTTGCTTTTGGTGATACTAAAAAGTAATTCTTTAGCTTGCCTGAGTTCTAAAGTCTGTTCTTTTTCAGCTAACTTTAGCATGGAAAAAACGTAAGTTAAGATGACGCGATTGTATTGTTCGAGAGGCAGAGTAATAGTTTCGCCACCACCTTGTTGTTTGCCATTTTCTTGCTGAGATTTGGAATTTGGCACGCGTAGATTGAAAGAGCGCGAGTCACCATTGCCAGCTCCGCCAGTTAATTCAGATGCATCCAGTCCACGTGATTCTGCCATAGCACCAACTAATGCTTCAAATAAGGAGGAGGGTTTTTGATTGCTTTCTTGTTCATTTCCTCCAGATTGGTTGGTATTTTGTTCGGGTTGTTGTTCAGCATCTCCTCCTTTCGATGGGGGTAGGAGTTCATCGTATTGCAACGCTTCCATCATTTCAGCATTAGCAAGTTCAGCTCCTGCCAGTTGCTGATCTTGTTGGTTTTGGTCGCCTTCTCCTTGAGAATTATTCTGATTTTCGCTGGGCTCTAAACCTGCTCCCTCAAGACTTTCTCCTTCAGCGTTATCTACTTCTTGTGATTCCTGTGCTTCAATGCCTGCTATTGTTTCATCTTGTAATAATTTGTTTTCTAAGGGCTTTGTTTTTTCACCTAAATAATGCCAATGTCGCGGTCTTATGTCGTGCTCTTGTAGAATTCCTAAAGCCAAATAGTATTCACTGACCGAATAAACATCAAGGCGAATATTAAGGCGTTCTTCTTTATTTAAAGAGCGTAGATAGCGATCAAAAGCGTTGTTTTCTCGTAATAATTCGTTGCGATAAATTTTAGTATTTGATTTGAAAATTCGAATATGATTGTTATGCATTTCCACTATCGGGTATAGGTGCGGTTGACAATCATGTGGTATTGCGCATGAATGATAGTCATGAAGTCGAGCAGGTGGGCTTGATGGTAGATCATTGAAGACTACGGAGGTGGCTATCTGACGCGCTAATATCGATGTGAGGTCGTTGTTTTTCTTAATTTCTTCTTCTGCTCTTTTTTGTTGTACGCTGAGTGTGATAATTATCAGAATTAGAATGACCGCTACACTGTTTGCCAGTATGTCAGCAAGTGCAACCCCACCTTGAGAGAGGAGGGAAAATGGTTGTGCTTTACGAATTCCACTCATTCATTTATCAATGGTGCGTTTGATGCGCGCAGGTAAATCTTGAAGCCGAACAGTTGACAGTAAATCTTCGTTGGCAATCATCCAGCCAATGCTAATAACTTGGTTTGGCCATTTGCTACGCATACAGTTACGTGCTTGCGCCATGGTATTAACGCCGTTATCAAGAATAGCGAATATAAGTTGTTGCTTGCTCGATTTGGCATATATTTTTTCAATATAACGCATGAATGGATTGTCTGTGGAACAGATTGAGCTTGTTGGAATTGTTTCGTTGGTTTCAATGATTTTTAATTTGTCAGGGTAGGCGAGGACTACTAATCCTTCGCTGCCGTTTTGCCAAGAAACTTTGTATTTTGCTCCTTCGGTGGATCGGTCAAGCATGGCACGAATGTCTTGAGAAACAATAAGATTGACAAGAATTAAGATGATTATAAGTAATGCCAGTGCACCACCAAATACTTCAACCATGGGTGCATCTATTTCACTACCAGCAGTGCGGGATGTGCGTTTTTTTGCCTTAAATGCCATCTTGAGCTCTTAGACTTTCTTCAATTTGTAGGATGTTTTTTTCTTCCCATCGATACAGTAACGTTTGCGTTAGAGCAAGAATGATTGAGAGAGAGAGCGCAATTAGAGTGGTATCAAATGCAATACCCAAAGGTTCAAGTGCGTTAGCGAGAAGTTGAGAAAATTCAGAGTCATTATTTGCCAATATTGCGCTTAGTCCTTCGGTTGCAAGGGATATGCCCAAAACAGTGCCAATAAATCCAAGGATGGGAATTGCCCAATTAATGTAACGCGGTAAGATATAAAAGGCTTCAAATTGTGCCCAAATCATTTCAAACAATCCATCGATTTTTTTTGAAGATTTTTGTACCTGAGAGTAGACTTCGTCAAAGATAGACTGTTTCATGGTTAAATTTTTGAATTCAAAAATGAGGAGAATCCATTTACCAACAAGAATTATCAAGCCCCAATAGAACAGCGATAGTGTGATTGGAGGGATAATGCCTCTTTGAATAAATTTTGGGGCAATAGATACGATAAAGCTTATATCAGTTGCTTGCAGCCATGTAAGTGTCAATCCACAAGCTATAAGTGCAACGCAGAAGCTAATAACTACGGGAGGACCACGTAAAACGTTTTCAATTTCATTGTTAAGGGAAGTAGTGGATTCGATTGTGGTTCGTCTTTGCAGCAGTATTAGCTGTTGTGTTGCAGCAACAACCAGAGCCAGTAATAGCACTAATAAATGATCGGATATGTTGGGGCGTATATCATTCAAAATAGAACTCCAAAGACTGCTCGATACTATTACAGTAATAAGAACTAATGCAGTGGTTTGTCCATGCAATGCAAGTTGATGGTAACTGTTTTTTAGAAGGGCAAAAACGCTTGGGATGGCAAGTATCACACCAAGGAGTGTAATTAAGTATGTCCAGTTGAAGGCGTTAGCTATTATGCCTAAGCACACTATAGGGATGATGGCAGAAATTGCGTAAGAAACTTTAGGAATGCCAGTCATAGGAGGTGTTTGATTTTGCATATATTTGGTTATTAAATGAATAAGTTTTGAAAACAAGTTACGCTAAGAATGTATGCTCTCCCTCTGTAAAGGGGATGCATAAATCCGTATTTTAACTTTTACATCGTATTATAGTGTTCAAAGATTATTAAAGAATTCAAAGATTGTAGTGTTCGAATTGTACAGTAGAGTAAAATGCGCATGCTTTTAGAAGCAGGTTTTTATGTCAGTAAATTACGCACACTAAATTATGTCCAATCAGGATCAAATCAGAAATTTCTCTATCATTGCGCACATAGATCATGGGAAATCGACCTTATCAGATCGAATTATTCAATTTTGTGGGGGGCTTGAACAACGTGAAATGAAAGCGCAGGTGCTTGATTCTCTCGATATTGAAAGAGAGAGGGGCATCACTATTAAAGCGCAATGTGTTTCGTTAACATATAAATCTAAAATCGATGGAAAGACGTATTATTTAAATTTTATTGATACACCAGGGCATGTGGACTTTTCTTATGAAGTGTCGCGCTCCTTAATGGCTTGTGAAGTCGCATTGTTGATTGTAGATGCATCTCAAGGTGTAGAGGCGCAAACGATTGCAAATTGTTATGCAGCGATGGATGCTGGATTGGAAGTGCTTCCAGTTTTAAATAAAATAGATTTGCCAGCAGCTGATTGTGAAAGGGTTCGTGCTGAAATCGAAGATACAATAGGAATTGATGCGGCAGAGGCGCTTGGAGTGAGCGCAAAGACAGGAGAAGGTGTTGAAGCGTTATTGGAGCAGCTTGTGCAGTTTACTCCTGCGCCTACAGGTGATCGAGATGCTCCTGCAAAGGCATTAATCATAGATTCTTGGTTTGATAACTATTTGGGCGTGATTTCTTTAATTCGTGTGTTTTCTGGTTCTCTATCCAAAGGCGAACGAGTTCGCGTGATGTCAATAGGGAGTAATCATGAAATAACTCAAATTGGTCAGTTCACGCCAAAAAGAGTTCCGAGAGAATCTCTTTCAGCGGGAGAGGTTGGATATCTTGTGGCAGCGGTAAAAAACATACATGGCGTACCCGTTGGAGATACTTTAACAGGGCATGATTTGCCTTGTGATGCGCCTTTAGAAGGATTTCGATCTATCCAACCAAGAGTGTTTGCAGGTCTGTATCCTGTCAGTACAGAAGATTACGAAGACTTTAGAGAGGGTTTGGAAAAGCTTTGTCTTAATGATTCGGCTCTACAGTATGAACCTGAAACATCCGATGCGCTTGGCTTTGGATTCCGCATAGGTTTTTTGGGCATGTTACATATGGAAATTGTACGTGAACGGCTCGAAAGGGAGTATGATTTATCATTGATTACCACTTCCCCGACGGTGTTGTATCGTGTGGAAACACGTGATGGGGAAATTATAGAAGTTGAGAACCCTTCAAAAATGCCTTCACCTGGTGAATACGTCAATGTGTATGAACCGATGATTAAGGCAAATATCTATGCGCCTGAAGAGTATATAGGGAACATAATAACACTATGTATTGAGAAGAGGGGCATTCAAGAGAATTTGAGTTATGTCGGCAAACAAGCGCACTTAACGTGGAATTTACCTTTAAATGAAGTGGTCGTTGATTTTTTTGAACGTCTAAAATCATGCAGTCGCGGTTACGCTTCAATGGATTATGAAATGGCAGGCTACTCAGCTTCTGATTTGATTAAAATGGATGTGTTAATTAATGGGGAAAATGTTGATGCTTTGGCTTGTTTAATGCATAGAGATCGATCGCAATCTCGAGGCCGTGCTTTGATTGAGAATTTGCGCGACAGGATACCAAGACAAATGTTTGAAATAGCCTTGCAGGCTGCCATTGGTGCAAAAATTATTGCACGAACTAACATCAGGGCATTGCGTAAAAATGTTACTGCTAAATGTTATGGAGGCGATGTTAGTCGCAAAAAGAAGCTACTGGAAAAGCAAAAAAAAGGGAAGAAGCGGATGAAGTCAATAGGTCGAGTTGAAGTGCCTCAAGATGCTTTTTTGGCTATCCTAGATAATAGAGGAGATTAGTATGATGGTATTGCTTTGGATGGGGCTTGCATCTTCACTCTCCATTTTTTTAGGTTCAGCGATTGGATTTTGGATGTCAGTAACGTTCGAAGCAGCATTGACTTGTGTAACAGCGTTTTGCGGTATTTTTTGGTTTGGAGATTTAATTCTTTCTAAAAGAAAGAAAGATGGGAGTGAACCCAAAACAAAGAATGATGGGAGTGAGCCCAAAACAAAGAATGATGAGAGTGAGCCCAAAACAAAGAAGGATGGGAGTGAGCCCAAAACAAAGAAGGATGGGAGTAAAGACGATAAGGAAAAAAATTACATAAATTCATTGGGTTCAATTTTTCCGGTTTTATTCTTTGTCTTTGTGCTTAGATCATTCTTTTTTGAACCGTTTCGAATTCCCTCAGGCTCTATGTTGCCGTCATTGCATGTGGGTGATTTTGTTTTAGTGAATAAGTTTGATTACGGCATTCGCTTGCCGATAACAGGAAGTCGAATTTTTGGAAGTGGACAACCTGATAGAGGTGATATTGCTGTTTTCCGCTATCCAAATGATCCAGATACGGACTATATAAAACGTATTATAGGGTTGCCTGGAGATCAATTGTCGATAATTGAGGGGCACATTTATTTAAACGGGAAATCGGTTCCTGTTGATTTTAAAGGCGCTTATAACGGGAAACAACGGGATCTTGTTGGTGGCAGGACAAATTTGAGTTTAGAAAAAATGGGCGATAAAGAGTATTCCATTTTAAATTTATCTAAGGGTACTCCTAAACGGTCCATTACTATAACGGTTCCTGAGGGACAGTATTTTGTTATGGGTGACAACAGAGACCATAGTAGTGATAGTCGTTATTGGGGATTTTTGCCGGATAAGTTTTTGAAAGGGAGAGCTTTATTTGTATGGTTGAATTGGGGTGATGAATTTGACCTTAGCAGAATAGGGACTTCTTTGTAATATTTTCGATTGGTTGTGAGATTTTTCTAAACTTTTAGTAAATGAATAAGTAATGCATACCTTTTTATTTGAAGAAAAGGTTAAGTAACAGGTTAGACGAATGCCTATATTTTTTTTGATTTGGTTCCTTCTTGAACTGTGGTTGTTGATCAGTGTAGGAGGAGAAATTGGTTTTTTATGGACCGTATTTGAATTTATATTATCAGCGATGATTGGAATTATGGTTTTAAGGTTGCAAGGAATAATGTTATTCGCTAGGATAAGGGAGGCGATGCAACATCAAATCCAAGTACAGGTAAATCAAATAGGTTTGTTGCTTAGAGGTTTGGGGGGGATATTTTTGATTATTCCGGGATTTTTAAGTGATGTTATAGGAGTGCTGCTGTTGCTTCCTTTCATACATCAATTGTCACTTTTATTTTTCCGTAAAAACACCCGTACAAGAATTAAAATTATTGAGGACGATTAGTCACAAGATGGAGCATTTTAAATATTTCTCCCATTTGATCGGGCATCACTAAGCGTTTGATGGATTGAGCGGTTTTAAGTCGATCAATTTCAGACATTTGAGTTAAATTAATCGTCGCCAAACCGTTTTCTAACAGGAATCCTCGTTGATTCTGGAAATTTTGCATTTGCCAGTGCGAGTGATCAAGTAAAGCTGAAAAGTCAATGTCGCAAGTGATGTCACAATTGCCAGTTGCATTGAGAGGGTCGTGATGAATATGATGCTTTTGGTAGCAACGTATTCCTGAAGTGGAGGTTAGTGCTAATTCCTTTAGCGTCATTCCATAATCAAATATTAATAGATGTTGAGCGCATTTTGCTAGTGCACCAAGCCATCCCTGTAGATTAGGGTTGTAGAGATACTCCCTATCACTTGGCCAATCTTTCAAATAATCTCTAAGGATACAGGTGGGTTCTTCTTTTTTCCAGTGCAGTGATAATTTCTCATTTTCCACATCAATATACGCCTGCTCCCAACAAACAGAATGCCTCCAACGTTCAAACGGCATTGCATCAACAACTTCATTAGCGAGGATGATTCTGGGTAGATTGTCATTTGGTAGAGAAGTCAACCATTCGACATTATCAAATTCAGCAAGTTGTAATTTTTGTGATGAAATATGCTCAGCACTGAGTTCAAGTATTTGATATTTTCCCATATTTAAATGCGGAATCAAATAAGAAGCCAAAGAACCACTACCTGCGCCGAGTTCCAAAATGCAATAGGAGGAAAGGTTTGGAATTTTCTCTTGCAAATAATTTGCGATGCACTGTGCATATAAAGGACTTTCTTCAGGTGCTGTTATGAAATCCCCATGTTCACCAATTTTGATTGTGCCATTATGGTAGTATCCATAGGTTGGATGATATAAACTCAAATTCATGTATTCAGCAAATGTTATCGGAGAATTATTCTGAATACGCTCTTTTATGAGTTCAACAAGTTCTTTTCTTGAACTAAAGTTATTAGGGAGCATTCAAACGATGTAAGTGAGAACAATCGAATTGCTCAATAATGGTTTTCCAATGCAGCCCTAAAGTTGGATGGGTGCCATCAGGGAATAAATCAAGCATTATCTGAATAGCAAAAGGGTATTTGCTGATGTCTGTGTGCGGTAGTTTGGACGTTTCCATACTCCCATAAATGTATAGATCTAAGTCAATATCATTGTGTGTGGCTTTTAAGTCACGTTCAATGCGTTTGATTTTTTTTCTAAAGCTTTCAAGTGGAAGAGGTGTTTCTCCAGCGATCCCTATATTTGAAAATATTTTCCCACTGTTTTTCACGCAAGGGCTGCGATAGATCGCACTTATACGATGGTTTGTTAACGCGCTTTTAAGTGTTTGTAAACTAATTGATAGCGACTCTTCAGGTTTGATGCAGGATCCTACACCAATAACGGCTAATGGCATATGGCGTTTTTAAGCCGATTTGAGTTTTTCCACGATGAGTGTTGCGTTCGTGCCCCCAAAGCCAAAGCTGTTGGACATAAATGTATTGATTTCCATATCTGCCCGTTTTCTTAAAATAGGCATGTTAGCTGCTTCAGGATCGATTTCTTCAATATTTATTGATTCACAAGCGAAATTTTCTTCTTGCATAATTAAACAATAGATCAGCTCTTGAATTCCCGATGCACCCAAAGAATGTCCTGTCATTGATTTTGTTGAGCTTAAAGGTGGCATATTTTTAGGAAAAACTGCTTTTAGAGCTTCTAATTCTCGGATGTCTCCAATTGGTGTGCTGGTTCCGTGTGCGTTAATGTAATCGATTTTCTTCCCTTTATTCATGTCGATTGCTTGTTGCATGCATCGCTTAGCGCCATCTCCTGAAGGTTGTACCATATCATAACCATCAGAAGTAGAGCCATATCCTACTATCTCACCATATATCTTGGCATTACGCTTAAGCGCATGTTCAAGTTCTTCTAACACGACTATTCCCCCACCGCCAGAAATTACAAAACCGTCTCTATTTGCATCATATGCTCGGGAGGCTTTTTCGGGGGTATCATTGTATTTTGATGATAAAGCACCCATGGCATCGAAAAGAACGGATTCCGTCCAATGCAATTCTTCCCCTGCACCAGCAAAGACAATATCTTGCTTGCCAAATTGGATGAGTTCGGCGCCATGGCCAACACAGTGTGCTCCTGTAGCACATGCGCTACTGATTGAGTAGCTAACTCCGTGTATTTTAAAAGGTGTGGCCAAACAAGCTGAAGCTGTGCTCGACATTGTGCGCGTTACTCTATAAGGGCCTACTCGTTTTACGCCTTTTTCAAGCAACAGGTTAGCAGACTCAACGACATTGGAAGTAGATGCCCCTCCCGAACCAACTACGACACCTACTCTGCTGTTTGACTCGTAGTGTTCAGGTAAAAGATTCGCATCAGCAATGGCATCGCTCATTGAAAGATAAGAAAATATTGCGGTGTCACTCATGAAACGCAGTGTTTTCCGAGGTATTAATTCAGGGTTGTAAGTGGGATTACCATGTACTTGAGAGCGAAATCCAATTTCTTGATATGTGGGCGCTGCACTTATGCCTGATTTCCCTTCAAATAAATGTTCTTTAACGCTTTCTTTAGTGTTTCCTATACAAGAAACGATTCCTATACCAGTTATTACTACTCTACGCATATTTTCTCATTATTTAAAAATCTTTAGTTTCTTTAAACAGTCCTACTCTAAGATCACTGGCTGAATAAATTGCTTTGCCGTCAACAATTAAAATTCCGTCAGCTATACCCATGCAAAGTTTTCGATGGATAACGCGTTTGAAGTCAATTTGATAACTAATTTTTTTACAATCAGGGACCACTTGACCAAAAAATTTTAATTCCCCAGCACCTAATGCTCGACCTCTTCCTTCTCCGCCTGACCAAGCAAGAAAGAAACCAATCAGCTGCCACATAGCATCCAGTCCAAGGCAACCAGGCATTACAGGGTCGTCTTCAAAATGGCATCCAAAAAACCAATGGTCTTTTTTGATATCAAGCTCAGCATGAGTATGCCCTTTCTGATAACGACCACCTGTTCTGGATATCTGAGTAATACGATCAAACATTAATAAAGGTGGTTGAGGCAATTGGGCGTTTCCTGGGCCAAATAAATCGCCTTTTCCACACTTGAGTAAATCGTCGTATCCGTAAAAATCTTTTGGTTGAAAATTCATGATGGACAATTATACCTTCTTACACGGAATTCATGGTGTTAGGTGATCAAAGAGTTTATTTTTCCCAAGAAGGAATGATAGGATTACCCATCGAAGTCATATATTGTTCATGAAGAATTCGTTCTTTTGAGTGCACTTTAATAGGTAATAGTACGGAAGGGTCAAAGGATGTTAGTGATTCGGAGATGTCTTCATTATGTTTTGAATTTCTTTTAAAAAGAATGTTTTGCCCACTTGTTAAAGCCAAGTAGACTTGAGCAAGTAGATCACAATCTATTAAAGCGCCGTGCAAGGTTCGGTTTGAATTGTTCACTCCAAACTTCTGGCATAAAGCGTCCAGGCTGTTTCGCCCACTGGGGTATCTTTTGCGCGCCATTTCCAAAGTGCAGCTTATATGAGAATAATGCTCTATCTGATGGTATTTTTCAGGATCTAATTTTTTTAACTCATGATTGATGAATCCAACATCGAATGAGGCATTATGAATGATTAGCCGACTTCCTTTAATGAAGTTTAAAAATTCATCCGCTATTTCTGAAAATAAAGGCTTGTCGAGCAATTCGCCTAAAGAGATTCCATGAATTCTTTCAGCATCGACTTCAATTGGGCGTTCTGGGTTTATAAATTCATGGAACTTTCGATCAGTTACTGTCCGATCAATCATTTCTATAGCGGCAATTTCAATGATTCGGTTGTCATCGCTTGTTCGAAGTCCCGTCGTTTCTGTATCTAAGATTACTAAACGCTCATTTTCAGTTTTTATCATGCGAGTTATTTTCGCTTTTACTGATTTACTTTGCTTGAAAATTTAACAGATAATTATCTGTTTCTGATAACAAGCGGTTGCAGAGTTTCTAAAAGATTAGTACCCATGTTTTTTACTTAAAAATCAATAACAAACTTCAATGTATGAAGTGTTTTTGGGGGACAATAAACACATTGGCAGTGATTTGCTAAACGCCCTTAAATGGCGTGCAGCGTACTTGCAATGAACTAGGTGTTCCATTCTTAATTTAAAACATTCGTACTTAAATGCATAATAAAAAGCGGAGATTAACGATTACGTACTTAGTCAAGAACCAAGATGGTGCTGTTGTTGCCAGTAATGAAAAAGATGGCGAACTCATTTCTTACACAGAAGGGGCTGAAGAAATAGTCAGAGGTTTAGAGGTTTTTTTAATGGACAAAGAGAAGGGTTTTTGTGGAACGGTCACAGTTGCGGCTGAAGATGCATTTGGAATACATGACCCTGAAACAGTTATAGTGGCTCAGCCGCATCACTTTGATGACTCCGATGTGAAGGTGGGAGATGAAGTTATGGGCAGCGATGAGTACGAAGGAATAGTTTTTCGAGTGGTGAAAATGGATTCAGAAGGAGTGACATTGGACGCGAACCATCCTTTAGCAGGAATGGACTTAACCTACGAAGTGGAAGTCATTCAGGTTCAAGAAGTACTTGTATGAAAATTTTCACTCGCTTATATGACTGGGTATTATCTGTAAGTGCTCGACCACGGGCTAAGCAGTTTTTAGGTGTATTGAGTTTTGCTGAGTCTTCGTTTTTTCCTATTCCACCTGATGTTATGTTGATGCCAATGAGTGTGGCTAATCCATCTAAGTGGTTCAGTCTTGCATTACTAACTACAATTACTTCAGTTTTAGGTGGACTGTTAGGCTATGTTTTGGGAGTCATTGCAATTGATTCAATATTGCCTATTATCGAACAATATGGTTATACTAAATCGTATTATCAAACGCTTGAGTGGTTTGAGAATTATGGTGTTTTGATTGTTTTTCTTGCAGGTGTAACGCCAATACCTTATAAAATATTTACAATAGCATCAGGTGCTTTTGGAGTGAATTTGATAGGATTTATAGTCATGTCACTTTTAGGCAGAGGAGTTCGTTTTTTTCTGGTTGCTTTTTTGAGTGCACGATTGGGTGCTATCGTTGCCAATAAATTAAGAAAGTATTTTGATAGGATTGGTTGGTTTTGTGTTTGTTTGATTGTTGTTTGGATACTGTATTAAAAGTCAATGAAATTTTTTAGTATTATCATTATTCTATTATTGTTTTCTGCGTGCACAAGCACAGCACCTCAAGAGAAGAAAACAGTTGAGATTCTAGACGCAACAGAAAAGTCCGAGTCGTCTAATCTTGTTCGTGAAGTTAAAAATGATTCAAGTCGATCTAATGAAGAAGGTAATGTTGTCGTTAGTAAAATTACTCCTTCGAAAATTAGCACTGAAGGAACGGAAAAAGAAATTTTCGCAAACGAATCACAGGATGGTAAACAATCTTTGAATCAACAATTGGTAACGTTCTGCAAACAGCCATTTGCTTTGCTCAGCAACAAGAATGTTTTGAAACAACTTATTGAAGAATGTGACTGGAATATTGAGTATATTCTTAAAATAAACGAACTTACTAATTTGGAAGATTTTGCGCGACATCGACCAGTAACACTGCCAGCAGCGGTGCAGAAAAGATCATTTGAAAAACATCTTAGACCAGAAAATATTTCAAGAGTAAATTGTGGCAGTAGCTATGCGATTGTTGATAAAGGTCATACATTAACCAACATTGCCAATCAATGCGATTGGAACATAGAACAAATGGCCATTATTAATGGATATCAGAGAATGGATGAAGATTTGTATATCGGTCAGACATTATTAACTCCTGAAGTTATCACAGAATTAAAAAGAAAGATGAGATTGAAATCTGAATCAATTCAGCCTGATGCACAACAAAATTCAAGTGTAGATCGGCTTTCTGTAAGTACTCAGAGAAACACTTTTGAACAACTAAATACTGATAGCTCTGCTAATAGTTTCCCTTCTTATTGCACCTATGATAAGTATGTATTAAAGGCACCTATTTTGTTGAGTCAGTTGGCGGCTAAATGCGGTTTTAATCCTCGTTATCTTGCCCACTTGAATCAATCCAAAGCAAATAAAAAATTTCAAACGAGTGATGTTGTTTTATTTCCAGCTATAGTAAGTAAAGATGTTAAGAAAAGGGTGTTTAAAAAACCATTCCCCGTAAAAAACTGCTCCAAGAAATATCATAAAGTTAAGGCGGGAGAGAGCATTGCTAAAATAGCTATAGCTTGTCAATGGGATTATCGCCATTTACTTACTCTGAATAAAATGAAAGCGACTCAAATTCTTGAAGTGGGGCAGAAATTGCTTTTCCCGAATGCCTTATATTTGAGGGGAAGGGGGAAAAGTGTTTTGAAGACCGATGTTGGAAACAAAAATAAAAGTCCCATCAAAATCGCCAGCTTTTCTAGAATGTTGAAAAAAGAAGACTGCATTCGAAGTGTATGGCGTGTATTTTCTAACACAACGGTTGACGAGATAGCGACGGTGTGTGGATGGAAGCGTGAAACGCTTATGCTCTTGAATGGTTGGGGTACAAATAATAGACTGATTAAAAAAGAGGTGATTCTATTACCTAAAATATTTGAATTAGTGCGCAAACGATATAAAGTTGGTGTTGAAAGCGAAGATAAAAAACGAAAAAGCAAACCTTCTTTTGAGTGCAATAAGAAAAGAATAACTTCCCAAAAAGATATTGCATTACAGACTATTGCTGAAAAATGTGGGTGGCATATTCAGTACTTATTACTACTGAATGATTTAACTCCTCAACAACGAGATACTAAGAGGAGTCAATATGTACTGCCCCCTATATTGTCTAACGCCCCATCATGATTGTGAACGCACATCGTGATTGTTCGCCACGCATAATTATTAATTAAAATGAATTCAGTTATCATCATTGGTTCTGGGCAAGCAGGATTACAAGTAGCTTTAAGTCTTAGAGAATATGGGTATGAAGGGACTGTAACTTTATTCGGTGATGAGCCTTTATTACCGTATCAACGTCCTCCATTGTCTAAAGGATTTCTTACTGGCGCATTTGAACAAGAGCGTTTGATTTTACGTGAGTTAGATGTGTTGACAAAAAAACGCATTGTTTATATCAATGAGCGAGTGACTTCTATAGATCCAGAGAATAATTCCATCGCAACAGATAATAAAAAATATGTTTTCGATTTCTTAATTTTGGCGCTGGGAGGACAAGCAAGAATCCCTTCTATAGAAGGGGCAGAATTGAATGGGGTAATCGGTCTGCGCTCTTTAGCGGATGCACAAAGAATTAAAGAGCAGTCAAAGAAAACACAAGACGTTGTTGTGTTGGGTGGTGGTTTTATTGGACTTGAAGTTGCGGCAAGTATGCGTTCTCTTGGTAAAAATGTTCATGTAATAGAGGGAGCAGATCGCTTATTAAACAGAGTAGTATGCGCTGATATGAGTCAATTTTTTATGAAGCTGCATGCTGATGAAGGTGTAGATTTTCGATTGAATACATCAATTGAGAAAATCTCTGGAAAAGGCAAGGTGGAACAAGTTATTCTCAGTGACGGTGAGGTCATTGAAACACAGTTGGTGATTGTCGGAGTAGGGCTGCATGTTGACGAATCCATGATGTCGGCTGGAGGAATAGCTTGTGATAGAGGGGCTTTGGTTAATGAAAATGCGCAGACTGTGCGGAAAAATATATATGCAATAGGCGATTGCAGTGTTCAGCCACACTACAGAGATGGACGAATGATTCGCATAGAGTCAGTGCAAAATGCCATTGATCAAGCGAAAAAAGTAGCTGCTCATATTACGGGCGTTGAATTGAGAAACCAACCGATTGTTCCATGGTTTTGGAGTGATCAATTTCATGTTAAATGGCAAATGGCAGGGTGGAACGATCCTTTTGATGTCTCTATTTGCAGGGGTGGGGCAGACAAGTTTTCAATATTTTATTTAAAAAATCAACGCATGCAAAGTGTCGTTAGTATAAATAGTCCTGCTGATCATATGATGGCAAGAAAACTGTTGCTATCCGCTGATAAGCAGTATGATGCTAAATTATTAGCCGATAACACCGTATCTTTAAAGTCACTGTTATAGTTTTTTTAAAACTTGTCAAACGCCGATCAAACGCATAGTGCTAATCTGAAATGGCTTTTTCTTTAGTATCCGCGCGTTTCAGTCTTTGACCAACCCAATAAGAATTTTTTCAGCAATTTCTGCAAATAATGTTCGGATGATTTTAATAGACATAGTAATGTGATCTGTTCGTATAAGTTGTGATGAGCCATAATTTCACTATAAAGTAAAAGAAAATGGCAAATAGAGCATTGTTAATCGTGATGGCAATGGCATGAGTGTGTTGGACTCATGTATTATATTTATTCAAAAAAATCACTATAAAGTCAAAAGAAAGTTAATTAAAGAAGCGCATATGATTATATATAAACTCTGAAAAAAATTATCCGAAGATTTACTCTTAATATCTTTAATTTTCAGGGATTGCTGAGCGTTAAAGATTGTTGAAAATACTTCGAAAAAACTTTAAATTATTGAATATAATTATTTAATATTTCTAAACTTAAATGGTTTCAAAATGAATAAAATAAAAATCTTTCTCTTGTTGATGATTTTCACTGGGTCTGCTTGGTCTGCTTCAGGTGTGGAAATAAGTCTGTCTGATGAAGATATCAATCTTGGTTTATTTTCAAGCACTTTGTTTGAAGATACTGATAAAGAGGACGAACGTTATGGTGATGTTTATGCTCATGTTAACTTTTTGATTGCTGATCAAGGGAATAGAAATGTGCTGGATGGGATAATAGAGGTGAGCCGACAAATTCCATTAGAAAGCAGTAGGTTTGCTTTTGGAGTAGGTCTTAGGCCTCTGTATGCTCGATTCGAAAGAAATGATCGTGATCAGGACGTTGTTGCTTTGCAATTGGGTGGTAAGGGAGGATACGACTTTTCAGTTGGGGAAGAGATTGATATCTACATTCAAGGAAGTATTTATTTTGCTCCCAAAATACTGACTTTTTCTAATCAGTTTGCAAGCGTAGTATATGCAAATTTTCAGGTAGGCATTTATGTAATAGCAAATACTGCTTTTTACATTGAGTATGAAAGCGAAGAAATTGAAGCTGAGGAAGGAGAAAATGTTGAAATAGTGAACGGTGTTTTATTTGGGCTGCGCATAGGATTTTGACGTATGAAATTTGATGGAGGAGTGATTTTTGAGACTCAATTGAGCACAGTGTAACCTCTGTTGCTTAGACAATTTCTAATAACTTTATCTTTCTTTTTATCAGATTCTCCATAGCCACCCAAAGCCCCTAAAGAAGAACCAACTCCCGCTCCCGTTAGTGCAGAGTCTTTTTTCCCACTGAGCGAACCGATTACTCCGCCAACTAAAGCGCCTCCTAGTGCGGATTCCGCAATTTCTCCAGTTGTGTCCACTTGGTTAGCCAATTCGGTGCATTGCGCTAGATCGGAGTTATATTTTTCAGGATCAACCCCGTATGTATCTACAATCGCTCGGGGTGTGCTAGAACATCCACTAAACAAAAAAAATATTGACAAAATAAGGCATGTTTTTTTCATGATTCTATCATCCTGTGCGATTACAATGAATTTTTAAGACACCCTTAATTATAAATTAGTTGAAAGTAATATGGCTTTGAAAATAAACGATAGTTGCGTTAACTGTGATATGTGCGAACCAGAATGTCCCAATGAGGCAATTTACATGGGCGATGTTGTCTATGAAATTGATCCTGATAAATGCACTGAATGCATAGGTTATTATGACAAGCCCACTTGCCAGAAAGTATGTCCAATTACGAAATGCGTCGTTCTTGATCCTAATTATATTGAAACTGAAGAACAGCTTCTATCAAAATTAGCAGGACTGTTGTGAAGCCCGTTTGGTGGGAAGATGCCAAAATCTATTTATGCAAGAGTGACCCCATACTTTCAAAGATCATAGAGTGTTATCCTGAAAGCATTTTATACAGGAGCTCTGATGCTTTTTCTGCATTGGTTAATTCTATAATTGGTCAACAGATTTCGGTTAAAGCCGCTCATGCAATTCGTGGGCGATTACAAAGTCAAATTGGATTCACTTCATCTATTCTTCACAACGCGCCGATAGAAACGCTAAGATCCGTTGGACTCTCTTCACAGAAAGCAGGCTATATAAAAAACATTGCACAATGGTTTGAACTCAATGCAGTTGACGAGCAATGGTTTGAAAAAACGGATAATTCGATTATTCGGTCAGAGTTGCTAAAAATAAAGGGAATTGGGAATTGGACTGTCGAAATGTTTGAGATGTTTTATCTTCTTGACGCAAATATTTTTCCGAAGGGTGACTTGGGACTTATTAAAGGGATTGAATCGGCCTATGCTGTCAATAGACTTGAAGCAAAGGAGTTGCTGCTTGAGTTGGAGAAAAAATGGAGTCCTTATTTAAGTGCTGCTACATGGTATTTATGGCGTAGTCTTGATCCTAAAGAAGTAAACTATTGATTTTTTTGTGAGAATAATTTCAATTACTTTTCAATAATTGAGAGTTCCTTTCCTCTTTGAAGTACAAAATCTCTAAATGCCCGCACGACTGGTGAAAGTCTTTTTCCTTTGCAGTGCACTAAATTCCAATGCTTTTGAATAGGTGTGCCGACAATGTCCAGTATGACCAAAGAATTGTTTTGTAATTCCATGTCAATGGTGTGAATAGAAGACAAGCCAAGCCCAAGACCCGCAGCTACCGCTTTTTTAATTGAATCATTGCTATTTAGTATATGCTCAATTTTGGGTGTTTTTCCTGTCAGAGAGAAAAAATTTTCAAGAGCTGAACGTGTTCCTGATTCAGGTTCTCTTGCAACAAAGGTTTCATTTTCAATGGCATCAAGGCTAATGTCTTCTTTTTTTGCAAGTGGATGGTCAGGAGGAGCAATGATTACTAAAGGATTTCTCAGAAATGGTTCTACCACAAGATCTGCACGTTCTGGCATTTGACCTATGATTACAACATCAACAGTATTATTAACCAAATTTTCTACTAACGTTTTACGATTGGTTACTTCAAAATCGAACTGTACAGAGGGGTGAATTTTTCTAAAATCGGCAAGCAAATTTATCGAAAAGTGATTGGCTGTGGTGGTTACTGCTACTTTCAATCGACCTTTTTTTAATCCTCTAAGTGCCTGCATCGACTCATCAGCTTCTTCAACGAGTCGTAGAATTGATCGGCTGTAATGACGAAACTCTTCACCTGCTTCAGTTAAGAATACTTTTTTTCCTATAAGCTCAAATAACGGCAGATTGATTTGATCTTCAAGCTGACGAACTTGCATGGATACTGCAGGTTGACTTAAATAAAGTAGCTCGGATGCTTTTGTATAGCTTGAAGTTTCGGCAACTTTTTCAAATACTTCAAGTTGTCTTAAAGTTACTCGCATTTAGACGGTTTGTATTGAATTTATTCCTATTGGCAACGAGGTGGTATTATGACACATTTTGCCTGCGTCAATATACAAGTCCACTTTGTTTGCAAGTTGTTTTCACGATAAAACTACGGCATGGATGGTATTTATGGAGAGTGTGCCAATGCACACCATATGACATAGTGTCGAATGAATATTTCTGAATTTAATGAAAATTTGTTATAGTGCGCGATATAAGGTTGAAATCTTTTGACAGAAGGAAAAACATTGTGGTTTGTAAGTACAAAGTAGTTATGATAGGGCATCGTTTCATAGGGGATATGTTGATGGCTCAGCCTGCTATAGAGTGGTTGTCAGAATGTTCTGACTTTGAGACATATTTGATTGTTAAAAGCGACAGCGCTTTATGGATTAGTGCGAAATTTTTTCCGAAGAAGTTTATTTTCGTTTGCAAAGATAATAAAGCTTTGAAGAAAAAATTGATTGAGATTAATGCTAATATTGCCGTTCATTTTGATCGCTCGCTTGGTTCTGTAATTGCATCTGCATTTTCGGGAGTAAGATGCAGAGTTGGTACAAAGAGTGAGCTGAGGGAGTTTTTGTTGCATACCTATACGCCAATACTACCTAACCAGCATCATGTGGAGAGCAACTTGAAAGTGGTTGAGTCTTTGTGGAACTATTTGCAAAAAACACACACACATATAAATATTCCCAAATTGAAAAATAGTTTTCCGCGCATAGAAGGTTTTGCTCACTCCTGTGAAAAATCAGCTGTCATTCATATGGGAACAACGAGAGCTGCAAAAAATCCACCAAAACCGATTTATGTGAGCGTAATAAAACAAATTTTAGATGAAGGATTTAACATCACTTTAATTGGAGACGATAAAGACGGCGCTAAAGAGCTGATATTAGACTTTCCATCATTGGTCAACATGGTCGGGCAAACGTCACTTGAAGATTGGTTTGAGCTAATAGCAAAAGCTTCTGTGGTTGTTAGTCCAGATACTGCGAGCATGCACATTGCTGCGGCATTGGGCATCAGAACAATAGCATTGTTTGGTAGTACAAATCCTCTTTTAACAGCAGGGCTTGGTAGTCAAGTCAAAGTAGTCAGTCATTCGGTGCCATGTTCGCCGTGTTATAGGGACATTTGCAAATTTAAAAAGTCTGATCAGCGGCATATGCAGTGCTTTAAAGTTTAACAAAGCAAATATTAGATGCGGTTTCTCGCCTCTAATTTCTAACTTAAAATCACATTTATGATGAGCGGTTAAAATAAGTTTTTACGATGGAGAATAAGGTTTCGATTTATTAAAGATTACTGATAGCAACCCATTCCCATTGTTAAGGGTGCTAAGTTTTTGTTCAAAATGTAATGTTAAGATGCTTGAAAATAACATTGAAATGACGACTACAAGCGAGCCAAGCGATAGAGTGGCAAGTCCGCTGACGCCTTGCCCCACAGAGCAACCTAATGCTAATACTCCACCAACGCCTTGCAAAGCGCAGCCCAAAAACTGTCTTCCTATAGGCATCCATTTTAGATCATTGACTATGTGAAGCCCGTAGCGCAATTGACTTAGCAGCGACCCGCCGAATACCCCAATAAGCAACACAACTCCAAATGAAATGCTACTAATGGAGAAACCGGATATTGTCAAGTCGACCCAACTACGCGCTGGACCAATAAATGATAGTCCGCGTAGATCAAGCCCTTTGTGAATAGGCTCTGCCCATTGGGCTGCTTCACGTGCCTCTTCGCCCACAAAAGAAGTCGTGATAATCCATAATAAAGCAGCAGCAAAACCGATAGTAATCGCTCCACGACTTTCCAAAGAAAAAACTCCCACCTGCTTCACTAAAATTAAAATTGCAATCACCGCCAGAAGCAAAATGCTCGATTTAAACCATAATTCTTCAATAGAAAACGTATAGGATAATAATGTTGTTATATCTTGTGATACTGGGAGCCTGACGGTTGATGCTTCAATAAGAGGTGAGAAAAGGGCGCTTTGGTCGTAAAAAATATATGAGACCACTGCAACAACAAATATACCAAAGAAACCAGAAGTCTGACCACGTCCAGCACGCACAATCAATCTCATTGGGCAACTGCGTATAATCGCCATACCTATTCCAAAAATTAAACCGCCGATAATTAAACGCCCTAATGCTAAGTTAGAAGAGCGGTGGTATATTTCTGAAAAATCCATTTCTCCAAATAACTCAGCACTAACCATTATGCTGGTGCTAATGCATAGTGCTAACATCCAAGATTTCAACCGAATATTGCTGCCTCCAAAAACAAAGTCACTGATCGCTCCCGACTGGCAGTATGAGCTTACAGAAGCAGCATATCCAGCAATTAGTCCAATTACTAAGACAATAGAGAGTAAAGTTAAAATTTCATTTTCCATAACGTGAAACCGTTTGCTTATAAAATATTCTTGACGAAAAAATGAACAATTGAATTAATTATAATACGTTGTAATTTCAAAAATTAGCTTGCTTGTTGATCATCTATCTAAAATATCGATATTGTTTAGTGTTTTCCAACACGCCTCAAACGTAGCAGGGGCGCATAAATTCTGACTGCTTCCAGTGGCATTGAACAAAGCATTTTTTATCGCAAGCCAAACAGAAATGGCAAGCATAAAAGGAGGTTCTCCAACGGCCTTCGATTTATAAATGGTGTTTTCAAAATTACTGTTATTCGGACGAATGTTTACGTTGAAATGTTTTGGTGTATCACCAATGCTTGGTATTTTATAGGTAGCTGGACCAGTCGTTGTAAGGCGTCCATCACTGTCCCATTGTAGTTCCTCAGTAGTTAACCACCCCATACCTTGAATAAAACCTCCAACAATTTGTCCCATATCTATTGCGGGGTTAAGAGAGGAACCAACATCATGCAGTATGTCGACAGCAAGCAGTTTGTACTCGCCAGTTAAGCAATCCAATACTACTTCACTTAGTGCGACCCCATATGCGTAGTAATAGAATGGGGAACCTTTTGAAGTCGCAACATCAAAATGGATTTTGGGTGTTTTATAAAATCCATTGCTAAACAGTTCAACTCGATTGGTGTAGGCTAAATGAATGAATTCATGAAAACTAAATTGTTTGTTGCCGATGTACACGGAAGATTCTTGGAAAATAATTTCTTCCAGCTGAACAGCAAAGTGTTCTTTAGCAAAATGGATAAGATTATTCTTGATCTTCATACAAGCGTTGTACGTTGCCATGCCATTGAGATCAGAGCCAGAAGAAGCGGCAGTGGCAGAGGTGTTGGGAACTTTTGCAGTGCTGGCAGCCGATACTTTAATGGCGTCCAAGGTTACGCCAAAGACTTCGGCTACAATTTGTGCGACTTTTGTATAAAGTCCTTGTCCCATTTCTGTGCCACCATGATTTACATAAATACTGCCGTCATGATATATATGAACGAGCGCACCCGCTTGATTAAGAAAAGTAGTTGTAAATGATATGCCAAACTTTACGGGGGATAATGCCAGTCCTTTTCTAAGGTACTTATTTTCTTTATTAAAGGCATCAATAGCCAAACGCCTCATTGCATAATCAGTATCGTTTATTAATTCTTCAGTTAGTTCCGATATGATGTTGTCTTCTATGACCTGCCCATAATGTGTTAAATTTTGAGGAGATTGTTTGCCATAATAATTGATTCGACGTATTTCGAGAGCATCCTTACTCAGAATTTGTGCGATGTTTTCAATGATGTTTTCTATTGCTAACATGCTTTGTGGGGCACCAAATCCTCTAAATGCAGTGTTGGATGCCGTATTCGTTTTGCATAAGTGTCCAGTGAAATGAGCGTTAGGTAAGTAATAGCAATTATCGGAGTGGAAAAGGGTACGAGAGACAATGGCAAAGGAAAGATCAAGTGCGTAGCCACAACGAGCATAGTAATCTATTTTAACCCCGAGAATACGCCCATCATCATCGAAGCCTACATCGTATTCAACATGGAAATCGTGACGTTTTCCAGTTAATTTAAAGTCCTCATTGCGAGGCAGTCGCGCTTTAACTGCACAATTATTCCTTTTTGCGAATAAAGCGCAGATGCACGCAAGCTGACTTGAGTCGGTTTCCTTTCCGCCAAATGCTCCACCCATGCGACGATTTACTATTTCGACACTGTGCTGAGCAACACCTAATATGTGTGCTACAAGGTGTTGTACTTCTGTTGGATTTTGTGTCGAGGAGTGCACCAACATTTGTTTATCCTCAAGTGGTATGGCAAGAGCTGCTTGAGACTCAAGATAAAAGTGTTCCTGTCCGCCAATAGTAAACGTGCCCTTTAGGTTCTCAGGCGCATTTTTAATGGCACTCTCCGCGCTTCCAGATTGCATGACAATCGGTTCACGTAAAAAACTTGAAGCATTTTTAGCATCAAGTGGCGTAACAATTGGGGTATGTGACGTAATGTCGGCACGAATTAATTTTGCAGCAAGTTGCGCTTGCTCTTCGCTTTTAGCAAGGATAGCGCATAAGGCTTGTCCGTAGAAAGACACATCGTTTTGTGCTAACAAAGGAGTATCTTTTATTACTGGACCAATCAAATTATAGGTGATGTCTTCTGCTAGAAGAATATCTACAACACCTTCTACATTACGAGCATCTTCCAAATGAATGGCATTTATAGTACCTTTTGCATATTGGCTTGTTGCAAAAGCAACATGTTTTGTTCCGATAGGTGCCGTTATGTCATCAACATAAATTGCTTCTCCACTGACATGTTGCCATGCACTTTCGTGGTGCCTTTCAGATCCGATGATTGGTGCTTTCATGATAGGTACTTTGGGCAAGATTAGTTATTGGTTGACCATCAAGTTGCATTAAACTTTTGAAAACCAGCTGGGCTGCCATATCAAGTCGATACGCAGCACTAGCGCGCATATCGCTGATTGGAGTAAAGCCTTCATTTAAAATATTGTGCAATTCTTTTTTGATGTCAATGCGGGTTAATACTTCAGTTAATTCTTGCCCTTGTAGAAAGGCCTCTAAATGTTTTGATCGTTTAGGGATTTCAGCCATACCGCCAAAGGCAATGGAGCAATATTTGATTGTATTTTCAACCAATGTTGCGTTAAATGCACACGAGACGGTAGAAATGTCATCATCGTATCTTTTCGATATTTTGTGCATGATTAGATGCTGGTTTTTCTGTGCTTTAGGAATGCTTATTCTTTGTAGAAAAGCATCGGGAGAAAGTGCTGTTTTTTTGTAGCTTAGGTAAAAATCTTGAAGAGAGATTTTTTTGTCGCCGTGAGCATCGGTGAGTATGATGTGTGCACCAAGCGCAATAAAAGCAGGAGGTAAGTCGGCTATTGGAGAAGCATTGACTATGTTTCCGCCCAAAGTGCCCCAGTTTCGGATTTGATCAGAGGCGAAACGTTGTATGTAGGAAATAAAAGTTGGGAATTGTTTTATCAAATGAGGTTGTGCATCGGTCAGAGAAACCATAGCACCAAAAACAATCATGTTATCTTGTTCTGTGATTTGTTTTAATTCTTCAACATGTTGTAAGCTAATAATGTGATCAAAACGGTTGTGCAACTGGGTTAGTTCAAGGTTTAAATCAGTTCCTCCAGCGAGGATGCGAGCTTTGGGGTACTTGGCAATGCATTTGACAACGCTGTCAATGGATGTTGGATACGACACGTCGCTTACGTGGCGTTTGGCATTATTGATCTCTTGGAGTTTTTTGAAAATATCTTGTTGATTGCTGAGATAGTAATCAACGAAGCCTTGACGTTTTAATTCAAAAGAAGCAAGAGCAGATTCAATAATTGATCGATAACCTGTGCAACGACATAAATTGCCTGCAAGAGCACTCTCTATAATCTGTAAATTCGCATCATCACGATTTTGAAACAAGCAAAAGAGCGACATAATGAAACCTGGGGTGCAAAATCCGCATTGTGAACCGTGATATTTGACCATAGTTTGTTGCACGGGATGAGTTTGTTCACCATCCTTCAACCCTTCAACAGTAATTAAGTGCTTGCCAGCCAATATGGATGATGAAGCAATGCAGGTATTGATGCTACGGTATCGTACGCCAGTGCCAATGCATTCTCCAATGACGGCTGTACAAGCACCGCAGTCGCCTGAAGCGCAACCCTCTTTAGTGCCTATCCACCCTTGTTGTCGAAGTAACTGTAGTACGGTAGTGTTGGCACAAGGTGTTGTAATCTTAATGGGTTGAGATTGTCGATTAAAAAGATACTGCATCAACTGCCACGATAAGTTGAGTAGGAAAATGGAGAAATAAGCAGAGGAATATGATAATTTGCAGAGTCATCGTCAACTTGAAAACGGATGATGACATCATCAAGAAATGGGCTATGTACGTTGTTATCCGTGTAGTATCTGCCTACATCAAATACTATTTCATAGCTACCAATTTCTAACGACGATAATAACGGTTTATCGCAGCGGCCATCATTGTTGGTGCGTACTTTTGTAATTAAAGTCGATTGGTCGCCGTTCCTTTTATAAAGAGCGAGGGTAACGTTGGATGCTGGTTTTCCAATCATAGTGTCGAGGACGTGTGTGCTTATTTTACTCATATAGAACTACCTATTCTGATTTCTCTTGCTGTACTGTATTTTGCCGCATATATGTGTTTCGCTAATGAGTCTATCATCACCTAACATCATCAAAGCAAACAATTTTTCTTCAATTTTTGAAGTGACACTTAATCGTTCTTTGATCAATTCGGTTGCTTCAAGATCGATAACGATAAAGTCCGCTTCTTTGCCTTTTTCAAAATTCCCAAGACAATCGTCAATGCTAAGTACCTTAGCAGCACCTAATGTGGTCAAATAAAAAGCTTTACTCGCTTCGAGACTGTATCCCTCTAATTGACATATTTTATAAGCTTGGTTCATTACATCGAACATTGAAAAAGAATCGCCTCCGCCAATGTCGCTTGCCAAAGCACATTCAATGCCGAACTTTTCAAGTTGCGCCAAATCAAAAAGCCCACTGCCCAGGAATAAGTTTGAAGAGGGGCACAGAGCAACTTTTGAACCGCTATCACCAAGTAGTTTTAGCTCATCCATTTGATTGTGTATGCAATGTCCAAATACAGAGTGTTCGGACAAAATTTCGTAAGTATCATACACATCAAGATAGTTTTTATTATCAGGATAGAGCTTTTTCACCCAATTAATCTCGTCAACATTTTCATTAATATGCGTTTGTAATAGGACACTTTTCTGTGTTGCATTTCCTTGAAACTCTTTTAGCAATAGTCCCGCTAACCGAAGCTGTTCAGGAGAGGAGGTGGGTGCAAAACGAGGAGTTACTGAATATAACAATCGTCCATTGCAGTGCCATTTTTCAATAAGTTCTTTTGAGTGGCGATAACTCGTTTTAGCCTCATCACAAAGAGGCTCTGGTGCGTTTCGGTCCATCATGACTTTGCCACCCAACATGCGCATGTTGCGTTCAATAGCTTCTTCAAAATAGGCATCAACAGAATGTACATGTGAGGTGCAAAAAGACATAGCAGTTGTTGTGCCATTACGCAAAATTTCTTCAAAAAATAATTTGGCAATTTCCTTGGCATAGCTTGCATTACAAAATTTCTGCTCTTCTACAAAAGTATAAGTATTGAGCCAATCGATTAATTTCTTGCCGTAAGAACCGATAATTTTATATTGAGGGTAGTGGAGATGTGAGTCAATAAAACCGGGCATAATTAACGCGTTTTGATACTCGGTGAATGGCGCATTAACAAATTGAGTATAAATATCATCAAAAGCCCCAACTTGTTCAATTTTTCCATCTTTGACGACCAATAATCCGTCTTCAAAAAACTCAAAATGCGTAGCATTTAAAGAATGAAAAATCGCTGCTCTGAATAGTTTCAAATTATTCATTTGTTTTAAATTGTAAAATCCATTGTGCCAAAAGCACTCTTTCAGCATCGGTCATTTTAGTTATATTGTTAAAAGGCATCGATTGGGTAGCAATTGTGCGTGCGTAGATGGCGTCAACGGATGCTTCTATTTGAGCTTGTGTATCGAGTTTAAATCCAGCGGGAGCTGTTTTGAATAACTGATCGATTGGAGAGGATGAATGACAGGTCACACATCTTTGGTGAATGATTTTTTTAATAACACCAAAGTGAACATGCTGATTATTTTCTACTTGTAATGTAGGTGGTTTGAGACCAAATATAAGACCAGCAAGCAAGAGAATGATGACGCTGATATGTCCCTTTACAGGTTTATTTTCACTGTACAAATTGAATACATGGCGGATCACCATGGCGAGTATGCAAACTAATGAGAGAACCACCCAGTTATTTTCCACTTCATATATGAATGGAAAATGTCCGCTTATCATGAGAAAAACGACAGGAAGAGTGAAATAGTTATTGTGGCGTGAGCGAATGTAGCCTTTATAACCCAGTCGTTTGCTAACAGGGGTTTTGTTAGTGCAGGCTTGAATGAGTTTTTTCTGGATAGGAATGATAACAAAAAAAACGTTTGCAACCATTATTGTTCCGATCATTGCACCAATTTGGATAAACAATGCGCGAGATGTGAAAAAATGGTGATAGAAATACGCGGCAAAAGTAAATATTGTAATAATAATTGCAATCATTACATTGTGATTACTTGCAATCTTACTACGACATAAAAGGTCATAAATAACCCATGTGATGAATATTCCAGAAATGCTTAGAATACATGCCACCAAAGGGCTCATTCCGTTATCGGTAGCAATGAGGTAGGAAGAAGCGTTGAGATAATACACGACAGCGAGCAATGCCATGCCACTTAACCAAGTAACATAGGCTTCCCACTTAAACCAATGAAGAGGAGAGGGCAAGTCATCGGGGTAGGTGGTGTATTTCTCAAGGAAATAGAAGCCACCACCATGTACAGCCCAAAGTGTGCCTGCAATGCCTTGTCGTTGCGGTGGTTTGCGGTTGAGTTTGTTCTCAAGTGCATTGAAGTAAAAAGATGCTCCAATCCAAGCAATACCCGCAATGATATGCAGAAATCGTAGACTGAGGTGAAGCCAATCAATTAAATAAGCACTCATAAAAAAATTCGTGCTTTAGGTTCATTGAAGTAGTGCTCAATACAAATTTGTTCAGGACGTGTTGGTGTATTTGTATCAGCGCGATCAATGACAATGAAAGCTTCATCGTCAAGTGAACTAATCAATGGATAATGCCATGTATTGCGATGGAAATTGATACCTTGTTTACCGTTTGTTGTGAAGGATGTAATGCTTTCAATATCCGGTTCAGTATCTCCTTGAGCAACCACAACAATAAATGGATGGGCGCTTTTTGGTATAAAAGCTTGGCTGAATGGATGTTTTTCTAACATGTCTATGTAGATAGGAGAGGGGCGTTTAAAACCAATAAATAAATGAACGCCAGTTCGACCATTCAAAAATGATGAATCAATATTAGTAAGGTTAGCGTATTTTTTAGTGTATCCATTGTTGATGAGAGTGTGTGGCTTGTTCTCGATAGTAATGATTTCTCCAAAGGGGGCAAATTTTTTTTCGCTAATTGGTTGCGCTACTAAATTTATCATTGTCGATTTCATTTTCTGAACTGCCCGAAAAGTTTGAGGCGAGCGATGCCTCCATCGGGATAGATATTGATGCGTATGTAATTAATAGTATCGTGTTTTGAGACGTATGTGTTATTGAAGACGTGTGTGCAATTCATATCCAAGGGCGTTTTTAGAACTAATTCAGGCCAATACATGCTTTGGGAAATAATGGCTTTTTCGGTAGTCGCTTGTACATTCGCTGCTTGAATGGAAAAAGCATGAGGGAAATTTCCTTTAAAAAAACGTGTGTCAACGCAAAGATGTTTGATGTGCGCTGGCTTAGCGAGGCGAATGATGCCCCAGTCGTTTCCAGGCTCGCGCCTACGTCTTGTTTCCCAGCCATCAGCCATGTTCAATGGTTCGTGCTCAAAAAGAATATTTTCAAGACAACCGAAGTGTTCGTCGTTGGCATAGAGCGCATGGGCACCGTTGTATATGGAAATTACGTTGGAATCCTTTTCATTGAATAGCGTCTCATCAAAATGCACTTTGCCATAAGCTCGAAAGCGAGCGATGCCTCCGTCTGGGTACATTGTTATCTTAAGGTGCGTTATTTTTTCATTGCTTGAAGCGTCGAAAAAATTGTGTGTGTTTCCTTGTAAATCAGTGGGTGCTAGCAACGATAACGATTTAAATAAACAATCGTTCTCTACAAAAGCTTGTTCTTGTTCAACAGATAAATTAAAACCCTCAATTGAAATTGCAGGCGTGTAATTTCCAGTAAAGTGACGAGTATCAATGTCAAATTCAGTTATGGAACCGCTTGCTCCCAATCGTAAGTAGCAAAAATCATTTTTACCATCACGTCTGCGTCGCGTTTCCCATCCGTCCATCCATTTGCCATTATCATCGTATTTTCCTTCGATGAATAAAGGTTCAGAGGTTTGTAACATCCTATCAGCAGCTCCGAAGAATTCATCGCTGCAATGAATAACAGTTGTTCCAAGCGCGCCGCTTGCGAGATTGGTTAATGATGTTTTTTTTGACATATTTTTTTACTTTTTGGTCGTGTAAATTTGTTGTATTCGTATTCCTGCAATTTTATTTATTTCTTCGAGAGCTTGAGAATACTCAATAAATGTTTCATTGTTAATCCGTTGTTTAAATACGTCAATGATTTCAATTTTACTACGCCCCATCACCGCTAATATGAAAGGAAAAGAGTGTTTCTTGACATAATCTTGATTTAGTGTATTGAATAAAGCAATTTCCTCATCATTGCAGGAATTCAGTCCCGCAGATTTTTGTTCAACTGTAGAATGTTCAGTTAAAACGTTTTGCTGCATTTTTTTTCCAGCCAATAGAGGATGAGCCAAAATAAGCCCTTCCAGTTTGTCACCATCTGCAGCCAACATGGTTTCGCTAAGTAACTGGTGGAAGGAATTTAGATCATTATATTTGCTGTTAGAACAAACTTTTGGGTAAGCGCTTTGTGCGACCCATGGGGCATGTTCGTATAGACTTGCAAAAGCCTCCATATAACTTTGTTCGCTGAATTTTCCAAGATCGTGGGGATAGAGCATGCGTTATTGGTTCAGGATTAAAATAGGAGTAAAGATAGCATTTTAGAAATGGTTGTGCCAATGTTTTGCTATATCTATGCGAGAGCAATACCAAATGCGATCAAAGTTTTTAGTGTACTCAATAAACCGTCTTAAAGCCATTATACGACCGGGTCTGCCCAAAAGACGGCAATGCATGCCTACTGACATCATTTTTGGTGCCTGCTCTCCTTCAAGATACAAAGCATCGAAAGTATCCTTTAAATATTGATAAAACTGTTCGCCACTATTGAATCCTTGAGGGGTGGCAAAGCGCATATCATTAACATCCAAAGTATAGGGGATAATTAGATGTTTATTGCTAACATCATCAGCCCAGTAGGGCAAATCATCATTGTATGCATCGCTGTCGTATAAAAATCCACCCGTTTCAACGATTAACCGACGAGTATTAGGGCTATTTCGCCCTGTGTACCAACCTTGTGGTGCGCGGCCAGTGAGGTTATGGATTATGTCGATGCTTTTTTTAATGTGCTCTTTTTCGGTTTTTTCATCTATAAACTGATAATCTATCCAACGATACCCATGCGAGCAAATGTCGTAGTCTCTATCTGCAAGGTAACGTGCTAATTGAGGGTTTCTCTGCAAGGCCATCGCAACAGCAAAGATAGTAATGGGAATGTCAAAGGATTCAAAAAGCTTTAGCAATCGCCAGATGCCAACACGTGAACCGTATTCGTAGATAGACTCCATGCTAAGATGACGATCGTCTCGATAAGCTGTGGCAGAGATTATTTCTGATAGAAACGTTTCTGAATGACTGTCTCCATGGAGGATGCAACTTTCGCCGCCTTCCTCGTAATTCAGTACGAATTGCAGGGCGATTTTTGCTTGTCCTGGCCATTTAGGATCGGGTGGGTTATTAGCATAACCCACTAAATCTCTTGGGTATTTTTGATTGTATGTTTGCTTGATCATCTATAGGTCTCTATCAAAAGAGGCGCGATCTGGATTAATCAGCCATTGATGTAAAGAATAAGCACTATCCATTAAAGCAATAGGGGAGAATTGCTTCAGTTGTGCCACCGAGTGTGCTCCATATGTCATACCTATTGAGTCCATGCCTAATGTTGCTGCCATTTCTAGATCGAAAGTAGTATCTCCTATCATCAAAGCTCGTTCTACAGGGGTGTCCATCGTTAATAAAATTTCTTCAAGCATTAACGGATCGGGTTTGCTGCGTGTTTCATCGCAAGTGCGTGAAGTGTGAAAATAATGAGAAAACCCAGTTACTTCAGCGCTTAAGTCTTTGTCCAACCCTCGGCGACTCTTCCCAGTAGCGACAGCAAGTTCAAAGCCTCGACTTTTCAAGTCAATAAGCATTGTTTCAATGTCAGGGTAAGGAGCGCTTGTTGAAGAATTAAGGTGTATGAACTGTTCTATATAAGCTTTATTAATTTGATTGCGAACGTCATCGTTTTGATCTGGGTGTAGTTGAGCGATGGCTTGGTGTAAGCCGAGCCCGATAATTTGACGAATTTGATTGTATGTTTGTGGAGAGACACCTGCTTGTTTTTGAGCAGCTTGCATGCAATTAACAATGCGTGAACTGGAATCCATAATCGTTCCATCCCAATCAAAAATAAGAAGAGAGTATTGCATAATTGTTTATAGTGAATTATAGTAATTAATGAACATATTCATAGTGTCCTCATATTCAACCGATAACTAAAGTAGCGATGTTAATGTCCCAGCTGTGAAGTAAACATTTTTGGAAGCTTCTTTTTTTAACATTTACAGTCTAAAACAGCGTTGATCACCTAACATTATATAGCCATAAATACGGGTGAGGCGTAGTCTTGTGTCTGCTAATTGATTAGATTTTGTGATGTTTTTTTTAAAAGTTGAAAGCGCGGTGATCAAATGAAGAAATGTGATTTTAAGGGAAATCATTTTTTTTGAAGTTTTTGTGACATCTTATCTCATTTTCATTAGAGATTTTATAAAGTAATTGGTATAATTGCGCCCACTCAAAGGTAAGGGTGTGTTTTTAAACACCTTTGCTGAGTAATAAAAACTTTAGCCTACCTAATTCTTATCATTCTGGAGAAACCTCAATGCGTGAATGGTTCATTCGTTTTACGTCGTCATTTTGCTTGATGACTCTCGCAACATCTGCGTCAGCCAATATAAACTCGTCCAATGGGTACAATTTACCTATAGGAGTCACCTCTTTGAGTCGAGATATTTACGATCTGCATATGATAATTTTCTGGATTTGTATTGCTATTGCATTACTTGTTTTCGGAATAATGGCGTATTCAATAGTTAATCATCGTAAGTCCAAAGGGGTAAAAGCTTCACAATTCCACGAAAGTACAACTGTTGAATTGATTTGGACGATTGTCCCTCTTCTTATTTTGACAGCAATGGCAGTTCCAGCAACTAAAGTGTTGCTTGACTTAGAAGATAGTTCAAAATCAGATATTTCTATTAAAGTGACTGGTTTTCAATGGAAATGGAAGTACGATTATGTTGATGGGGAAGCAGAAGGAATTAGTTTCTTTTCAAATCTTGATGACCGATCACGTCAAGAACTAAAGGATTCTATTGATAAAGGAGTAACACCAACCTATGAGAAGTATTTGGTTGATGTGGACAATGAACTGGTTTTACCAATTAATAAAAAAGTTCGATTCCTCGTTACATCAAATGATGTGATTCATGCTTGGTGGGTTCCAGATTTAGGAGTGAAGCAAGATGCTATTCCTGGTTTTATCAATGATACGTGGGCGAAAATTGACGTACCTGGAGTGTACAGAGGAAATTGTGCAGAATTGTGTGGCAAGGATCATGCCTATATGCCAATAGTTGTGCGTGCTTTACCTGAAGCAGAATATACACAGTGGGTTGCTTCAAAGAAAAATGCTGAACAAGCTGCCTCGGCAAATGCAGATAAAGTATTTACCAAAGAAGAATTGATTACGAAAGGAAAAGCTATTTATGCCCGTAATTGTGCCGCATGCCATGGTGCAACTGGAGCAGGCATTCCAGGTGTGTTTCCAGCAATTACAGGAGGTGCTATAGCTACTGGACCAATCGATGCGCATTTGGACATAGTTTTAAATGGTGTGGCTGGAACTGCTATGCAAGCCTTTAAAGAACAATTGTCTGATGTTGATATAGCGGCAGTTATTGCTTTTCAGCGTAATGCATTGGGTAATAGTGTAGGGGATTTTTTACAACCTTCTGAAGTGAAAGCTAAACGTTAATAGAAACGTTAAAGAACCTTTAAATCTAAGGAGAAAACAATGGCAACAATATCATCACCTAGTAAACATCATGTACATCACGGACCAGACAAAGGACTGATGCGCTGGGTCAGGACAACGAACCACAAAGACATTGGGACTTTGTACATGTGGTTTTCTTTTCTTATGCTGCTAACTGGTGGATTTCTTGCCATGATTATTCGTGCTGAGTTATGGGCTCCTGGTCTGCAAGTAGTTGATCCACAATTTTTCAATTCACTAACTACTATGCATGGTTTGATCATGGTTTTTGGTGCGATTATGCCTGCTTTTGTAGGTTTGGCTAATTGGCAAATACCCTTAATGGTTGGTGCGCCAGACATGGCTTTGCCTCGGTTGAATAACTGGAGCTTTTGGATTTTACCGTTTGCCGCAATGATGTTGATTAGCACTTTCTTTATGGACGGTGGTGCACCAGCTTCAGGCTGGACAATGTACGCCCCTCTTTCAACGACTTATGGTACTCCAAGCGTTGACTATATGATATTCGCCATTCATTTATTAGGTTTTTCTTCTATCATGGGTTCCATCAATATCATTGCTACCATTCTTAATATGCGTGCTCCTACTATGCGTTTAATGGATATGCCTTTGTTTGTGTGGACGTGGTTGATTACTGCATTTTTGCTCATCGCAGTTATGCCTGTTCTTGCGGGTACTGTAACGATGATGCTAACCGATCGTAATTTTGGAACCAGTTTTTTTGATGCGGCTGGTGGTGGTGATCCAGTAATGTTTCAACATATATTTTGGTTTTTTGGACACCCTGAAGTATATATTATGATATTACCTGCTTTTGGCGTTGTTTCTCAAATCATCCCAACATTTGCACGTAAACCTCTGTTTGGATATAGCTCTATGGTGTATGCGACAGCATCGATTGCTATATTATCTTTTCTTGTTTGGGCTCATCATATGTTCTTAGTGGGAATGCCTGTTGCAGGACAGCTTTATTTTATGTATGCTACTATTTTGATTTCAGTACCAACAGGCGTTAAGGTATTCAATTGGATTGCCACAATGTGGAAGGGAGCGATGACTTTTGAAGTGCCGATGTTGTGGGCAATATCTTTCGTTGTACTCTTTACAATTGGTGGACTTTCTGGACTGATGCTAGGAGTAGTACCTGCCGATATTCAATATCATGACACCTACTTTGTAGTAGCGCATTTTCATTACGTATTGGTTACGGGTGCATTATGGTCAATTATTGCTGGAGTCTTTTACTGGTTTCCAAAATGGACAGGGCGTATGTACAATGAGACCTTAGCCAAAATTCATTTTTGGTGGGCATTGGTTTCAGTTAATGTGTTATTTTTCCCTCAACATTTTCTTGGATTAGCTGGGATGCCACGTCGTTATGCAGACTACTCTATTCAATTTACGGATATGAACGCACTCTCTTCTTTCGGGGCGTTCGCATTTGGTGCTTCATTCATTTTGCTGACGTACATTATTATAGACGGTATTGTGCGTGGAAAAAAAGTCAACGACCCTCAAGTTTGGGGCGATCATGCGAAGACATTAGAGTGGCAAGTTGCTACTCCTGCTCCTTATCATACCTACGAAACACCACCAAGTGCTGAGTTGGTAAAAGTCTCTTCACAAAATGGCTAAGAGGAACAACCGTGGAGTGTGGATAACTTTCTTTGTATTGTTGGCGATATCAGTTGGCATATTTGCATATACTATAATGCACGGAGTTACTGTATAAATGGACGGTCAAAAAAATAAACTGGCATTAAAACTATTGGTTATTCCAATATTGATGTTTGGTTTTGCTTTCTTATTAGTTCCTTTGTATGACGTGTTATGTGAGGTGACAGGATTGAATGGACGTTCCTCCAGTTTGACCGAAGCGAGTGATGAGCAGTTTAAGGTTGCTACAGAACGAAGCATAAAAGTAAAATTTCTGTCAAGTGTAGCAACGGGTTTCCCAGTCAATTTCTATCCAAAGCAATCGACGATCGAAATGCACCCTGGTCAAGTTGTAACGGTTTACTATATTGCTGAAAATCGATCGGATGAAGTTCAATATGGCCAAGCAATTCCTAGTGTTGCTCCTGAGTCTGGGGCCTCTTGGTTGAAAAAAGTAGAATGTTTTTGTTTTAACGAACAGCAGTTTGCAGCTAGAGATAGGGTTGAAATGCCCGTTCAACTGGTAATTGATCCAGAAATTGATGCAGATATAGAGGAATTGACTTTATCTTATACATTTTTCCCGAAAAAAAACGTTGATAAAAAGACCCCCGAAAATGAAAGTGTTATCAGAACGCATTCAGACAAGGGTATAAAAGAATATAAAAGAGAATAAAATATAACCACCTGAGATTGAAAGGAGAAAAAATGGCTAATAATCCAAATGCTTATTACGTACCACATGGCACCAATTGGCCGATCATAGGTTCTATTGGACTTGCTGTGATGCTGGGCGGTTTTGCTAGTTTTTTGCATGGCTCTTCATTCGGATCTCCTATGATGATCATTGGATTAGCAACCGTATTAGTCATGATGTTCGGTTGGTTTTCTCAAGTTATCTCTGAGTCACAAAAAGGCAAATACAATGCACAAGTAGATATGTCCTTTAGGTGGGCGATGGGCTGGTTTATTTTTTCTGAAGTTATGTTTTTTGCAGCCTTCTTTGGTGCATTATTCTATGCGCGAGTCTTATCAGTACCATGGCTTGGAGGAGAAGACACTGGCGCACTAACAGCACAATTTCTTTGGCCAGAATTTAAAGCTACATGGCCATTGCTGGAAATGCCAGATACTACAAAGTATGTGGTGCCTAATGGAGTCATTCCAGCCTTTCAAATTCCGCTTTTAAATACTCTTTTGTTATTATCATCAGGTGTAACTATTACTTGGGCACATCATGCGCTCAAAGCTGGTAATAGAAAACATTTGATTATGGGTATGTGGGCAACGGTCGCTCTGGGTTTATTGTTTCTTGGTTTTCAAATCTATGAATATGGGCATGCGTATAGCTTTTACAATTTGAAACTCGATTCAGGCATTTACGGTTCAACATTTTTCATGTTAACAGGGTTTCACGGTTTCCATGTTACTCTGGGAACAATTATGTTAATTATTATTACTTTTAGATGCATGAGTGGACATTTCAGTAAAGAGGGGCATTTTGCTTTTGAAGCAGTCGCTTGGTATTGGCACTTTGTAGACGTTGTTTGGTTGGGATTGTTCATATTTGTCTATTGGTTATAATATTCTTCCGATTTTTTAAATAAAAAAGCCCGAAGCTACGGGCTTTTTTATTTCAGAGTAAAATGCAACGTCTATGAACATTCATCTTAAACAAGAAGTAAAAACCAAATACGGCATTGTAGAGCTCACTATCTCTGTTGAAAGTGATCAGGCTATTGCTGATATTCGATTAGGCGATCGCTTTGTTTCAGAATTGAGGCAAGCATACGATGCAACATTGCCGAATAAACCACAAATTCAAGGACTCAAGAAAAAAGCGTTAGAAGCGATTGAGCGTGAAGAAAATATACGTCGTCGTTTGAAACTATGTGCTTTACGAACAACTGGTATTGCGTATCCTAATACATTCAAACCTCAAAATAATTGCGCTGAAATTTATTCCAATTGGTCAGAACTGGATGGGGAAGAATTAGAGAAGAAAAATATTACTGTTTCGATTGCTGGCCGTTTATTTGGTCAACGTGTAATGGGCAAGGCGGCGTTTGCAGAGTTGAGAGATTACCATAAGAATATTCAATTATATTTAAATCGAGATAATTTGCCCCAAGAACAATACAGTACTTTCAAGCAAATGGACATCGGTGATATCATTGGTGTGGAGGGGACGCTTTTTCGAACTGAAACAGGTATGCTAAGTATTTCAATTACGCATATTGAATTATTGGCGAAAGCATTAAACCCATTACCAGATAAATATCATGGATTGCAAGATATAGAACAACGCTATCGTCAACGCTACGTTGACCTTATTGTTAATGACAAAGCAGCAATGGTGTTCAAAAAACGCAGCGAAATAATCATGTTTATACGTAATTATTTCATAGGGAGAGATTATTTGGAAGTAGAGACACCGATGATGCACTCCATTCTAGGGGGCGCAGCTGCGAAACCATTTACTACACACCATAATGCGTTGGATATGGATTTATACTTGCGTATTGCCCCAGAACTTTATCTTAAACGATTGATAGTGGGGGGATTTAATCGAGTTTTTGAAATAAATCGTAATTTTAGGAACGAAGGATTATCCACTAAACACAATCCTGAATTCACGATGCTCGAGTTTTACCAAGCTTATGCAACCTATGAGGATTTCATGGAGTTGACTGAAAATCTCTTTAGGGCGTTAGCTAACAATATTTTTAATTGCCAACAGATAGTATGGCAAGAACACGTCCTTGATTTTTCTAAGCCATTCAAGAAAATATCTATGCGTGATGCAATCATTGAAAATTACACTGAATTGAATAAAGACAATGTTGATGATAGATCTGAGCTGATTCAAGTGATGAATTCTTATAAATTGGCAACGAAAGAAGAATGGGGTGTTGGTAAGCTGCAAACCGAATTGTTCGAAGCGCGTGTTGAAGAGCAATTATTACAGCCTACTTTCATTACGCAGTACCCTATTGAAATATCACCACTTTCACGCAGGAATGACAAAGAATCAAACATAACCGATCGTTTTGAATTGTTTATAGGTGGTCGTGAAATTGCCAATGGTTTTTCTGAGCTTAATGATCCTGAAGATCAGTCTCAGCGGTTTAAGGAGCAAGTGGAATCAAAGAAAAGTGGGGATGACGAAGCGATGGAATACGACTCGGACTATATTAATGCATTGGAATACGGTATGCCACCAACAGCGGGTGAAGGGATAGGAATTGATCGCTTGGTTATGCTATTTACTGATACAGCTTCCATTAGAGATGTATTATTGTTTCCTCTCATGCGTCCAAGCGGATAAATTTAGAAAATCAAGGAGAAATATGGGATTCTTAAAAAATAAAAAAGCATTAGTCATCGGAGTAGCAAATGATAAGTCAATTGCTACAGGGATTGCCAAAGCGCTGCATCGTGAAGGTGCAGAACTCTGTTTGACATACCAAACTGAAAAATTACAATCGCGCGTTGAAAAGTTGGCAAATCAGCTTGACACGACATTTGTACTACCATTGGATGTGACAAAAGAGGATGAGATGCAAGGCGTTCATGATGCCATTGCCAAACGTTGGGGACAGGTTGACATTGTCGTTCATGCGGTTGCATTTGCTCCTAGAGAAGAATTAGAAGGAAATTATCTTGAAGTAGGTACTCGTGAAGGCTTTCAAATGGCACATGATATAAGTGCTTGGAGTTTTGTCAGTCTTGGGAAAAGCCTTAAACCACTTATGAAAGAAAATTCAGCGATGTTGACTTTGACATACCTTGGGGCAGTACGTGCTATCCCTAATTATAATGTCATGGGAATCGCTAAAGCAAGCCTTGAAGCAGCAACACGATATATGGCGAGCGCTGCTGGAGAAGATGGAATACGTGTCAATGCTATTTCAGCAGGACCTATACGTACGCTTGCAGCCAGTGGCATAAAAAACTTTCGTGAATTACAAAGTAAATCTGCTTCAGTTACTCCTCTAAGACGTTGTGTAACTATTGATGAAGTGGGCAATGCTGCGGCATTTTTATGCTCTGACTTGGCTTCGGGCATTACGGGAGAGATACTTTATGTTGACGGAGGATACAATATTGTTAGTAGTGCATGAATGAGTAGTGAAAAAAAAGCCTTTGATGCTTGGCAGTGGTTATTGAGGCAACGTTCTGGGCGTATACTTATGCTTTGGGAACGTAGGCGTTTAGTTGAGTTATTGAAGCAAACGGGCGCACAAACAATTTTGCAGATTGGCAAATGCTCTTTGTCTTTTCCTAAAATTGCTTTACCCTTTTCCACTATTGTCAGGTTGTCGTCGTTCGAAAATGTTAAGAACTTTGATGTTTTCAGCAGTGTGCAACAGTGTGGCATCGAAAACCAATCGTTTCAAGTAATCATATTACAGCATACGCTTGATTGGGCGGATGATCCTAAAAAAATATTTGATGAAGTGTGGCGCATTTTGCAACCGAACGGGTTGTGCTTTATTCTCATTAGTAATAGATCTTGGTTTGCACAAAAAATACTTGGAGATAAAAATTATCGAAGCAGTTTGAAAGACTTGCAAAAAATTCATAGGAAAGATTTGCGCCAGTATTGGTTAGATAAAGGTTTTTTTGAAATATACAAGCAAGGGATACTCGGCATGATGGTTTGGAGGATGCGTTATTTTAATGTATTCGCTTTTTTGGGGCTAACACAGTTGATTGTTCTGAAAAAAGAATTGGTTGGAGTAAGAATGAAGTCAGTGACAGGTAAGGTGAAAATAATGGGTTTAGCGCCTACACAAGTGGCTCGTAGCAGCAACTCAGATGTTGCTTGATTTTCAATTGATGGTTCTTTGAAATTCCTTACTAAAATTCGTATGAAAAGCGTAATAATATATTCTGACGGAGGTTGTCGAGGAAATCCTGGTATTGGAGGTTGGGGAGCATTACTTTTTCATGGAAAGACAGAAAAATCATTAAGTGGACATGCATTGAATACAACAAACAACCGCATGGAATTGACTGCTGCTATTGCAGCGTTGGAGTGTTTAAAAGAACCGTGCGAGGTTAAAGTTGTAACTGACTCTAAATATGTATGTCAAGGTGCACTTGAATGGTTGCCTAACTGGAAAGCCAAAAATTGGAAAACAGCCAATAAAAATCCTGTGAAAAATCAAGATTTGTGGGAAAAAATTGACAATCAATTAAATATTCATAAAGTTTCTTTTGAATGGGTAAAGGGGCATGCGGGACATCCAGAGAATGAACGCGTTGATGCACTTGCCAATGCTGAAATGGATTTGATTGCACAAAAGTAAAAATGATATCCTACCTTGCTAAATTTATAAATCCCTCACAGACAAATGCTCAATTGGCTTTTGCATTGTGTCTGGGTGTTTTTGCTGGCTTGTTACCGTTTCCTTTCTGGCTCTTCATTTTAATATTGTATGTGGCGATGCGAGTGCATACGCTTTTTTTTGCTTTGGCATGGTTGATGACAGGATTTATCACTTTGCTTTTACGCCCGTTATCTGATTACTTAGGGTATCAGATTTTGCTCAATGCCGATTTTCTTGACTTTTTTACACATGCTTATAATAGTGCTTTATGGAGAACAACACATTTTGATGACACCGTTGTAGCAGGGAATATGTTCATTGCATTAATTTTTGCAATGGCAGGTTGCGTAATAGTTTATGTGTTGATATACAAGTATCGATCAATTCTTTATAGCCGTTTTACGGAAACAAAATTTGGTGAGAAAATACTTTCCTCGATTTTTGCTGAATGGTTTAAAGAGAGGACGGAACCTATTGAGAGGGTAAATTTACTTTCTAAAAAAAGACTGATAACTATTGTAAGTGTTTTTGTACTTATTTTATTCATGTGGTCTTTTGTTGTGCCATACTATTTAAAGAACCAAATTAACGCGCGATTAAGTATGCAATGGGGTGCTCCTGTTAATATATCAGATATCTCAATTTCATTATTTCCAATAAAAATTCATGTTCAAAATATTAGCATTGCAGATTTATACGATAATCGTTTCAATCGTGTGGAAGCATCTGATATTACGATTATATTTAATGCACTGGACTTGATAGCTGAACGCTTGGTCATAGAGGAGTTGACGTTGAAAGGTTTGTATTTTGATAGAAAGCGTACTGTGCCATATCAACAGAAAAGCACATCACTTTCTTTGAGTGGAAAAAAGAAAAAAGGCGAAAATGACCTTAATATATTGTTGACAAAGGAACCTGACTTTGAAAAATTATTGTCCCATCACTCCCTTCCTATGACGCAAGAAATTGAAATGTTAGAGGAGCGTCTAGAGGGTGAAGAAAAAGAAATATCTGTTCGAGAAAACATAGTTAATGCTTTGTTAAATGTGGAGTATTATAGAAAACAGATAGAAGTCCTCAGAGGGAATGGATTGCGAAATATGCAAGACTTTAATGAATTGCGCAAAGAACTTTTTAAAATTCGAAATCACATTAACAACGATCAACGTATTGTTATAAAGGCAACAGATTGGGTAAATCGTCAAATAACCTCAATCAAAGACGATTTGACGGCTTTGGATAAAACGGTAGATGGTGATGCAAATGCCCTTTTGAAATTATATGAATATGATAAAGGGCGGCTTCAAAATATTGCTAAACTGCTGTATGAAGATGAGATGTTTAATTACTTTCATCAGGCACAAGAGTGGATAGAAGACGTCACCATAACAATAAGCAAATGGAAAGAAAAGAAAGAAGATACTGGTTACCAGTACCAAGGGCGTAAAATTTTATTTCAAGAAGACGATCCGCAACCTGCATTTAATATTAAGCATTTAATTGTTGATACACAAGTGGGGGATAAAAAATGGGTAGTTAAAGGTGAGGATTTACACTTTGAGAAATTTCTTAACAAAAAAGCCATGCTTACTATTACAGAAAAAAACACCACCAGCCCGATTCGTATCATAGGCAGTGTGAATTACAATCAATCTGGTGCAATTTCTTTTGAATGGGATCTTGAAGAACGAATGGTGCCCGTTAACCAACGTACGTTATTAAATGCGGTGCATTTCCCAATAATTATTGGGAGTGCAATTGAATCGATAAAGGGGACGCTTTCTATTTCGCACGATCGTATCCTAAATGGACGATTACAGTTGGATTATAGAGACGTAGTGTGGGATACTCGTAAATATCGCCAGCTTCCTAAAAGTGTCCAAGTAGTCAAAGCATTAAATGGGATCAAAGATTACTCTGTTATCATCACAATTTCGGGCAGTATAGAAGAACCAAGCATCGAATTTTCATCAAGCATTAACAAGGGTTTATCAATTGCTATGGATGAAACGCTTGATGAAGTGCAAAAGGAATACAAAGAAAAAATAGAAAAATATTTGCAGAAAGAAAAAGAAAATCAATTGCCGAGTGTAATTAATATCTTAACCTTGTTGAATATGTCAAAACAAGCATGGGTTCAAAAAAACAACAGCTTAGAGATTATTGTCAAAGAAAATTTGGAACCTATGTTCAATGAGCTCGAAGCGTTCAGAAAAAATTTTGAAACGAAACATTTAAAAAAACATCAAACGATTCAAAAAAACTGAAAAACATTATTAGATTTGAGAAAAAATAGCATAATGCTATTAAAAAGATTTTTTAATTTGATCGCACCATTTTAAAGCGAATTAAGAAACTCTAAACTTCGGGTATTAAGAGTACAGTAACTTGCAATGGCCCATGTGCCCCCAAAATCAAAGTTTGTTCAATATCAGCTGTTCGAGAAGGACCTGATATAAAGATAACTTGAGAAGACATTTTATCGACAACTAGCGTGTCAAATACATCACTTAGGCGATTAACAAGTTGATTTTCTCCAACTACAGCAAAATGATGAGCAGGTAAGATAGCAACACTTTGAGGATGGTGAGCTTGAGACTGCAAAACCAAAGTGCCTGTTGCGCAAATCCCATAACTAACGCCAGTGAGTCCATATGCATCATTTTTTTCCGCTTGGCCAAATACAGGAGAAATTCCGACTTTTCCCCAATCAAGATATGAATAAACTTCCCACATTCTAAGTTGCGAATCACAGCCTATAATGTTTCTAATCTTTTGTGGAATCCCATCTGCCGTATTCAGCTCAACGAGATCAGTATTACTTTTCTTGCATGCATCTCTAAACATTTCAATAGGATTGGTGATAATCTTTTTTTGAACATGGGGTCTTTCAACTGGCGTTTGAATTGAGCGACTATTGCGCAGATTCTTGAGAATAATATCGCGACTAGACATGCTTAATTCCTCGGTTTGGGCAAGAAACGATTACTGAACCAACCAAATTGTATAACTGGTATTTTTTTGATTACATTCCCAGATGAAATAAAGCACAGAAATAAACGACTTAAACGAATGCTCATTCGATAGAGCATAGGATGCATCGCTAAGAAACTACATATTTTAACGGTTACTTTTTCGAGATTTGGACGCATGTTTTGTTCAACTTGATCTAATCGCAGTTGATGCAGTAGTTTAGGTAAGGGGATTTTTACGGGGCATACTACATGGCATTGGCCGCATAAAGTAGCAGCATGTGGCAAATCAATGGACTGCTTCATGTCAGTATATAACGAAGTCAATATTGCGCCCATCGGTCCAGGATAAACCCACCCATAAGCATGCCCTCCAACGTGCTGATAAACAGGACAATGATTCATGCAAGCTCCGCATCGAATACAGCGCAGCATATCTTCATAATTTGATCCAAGCAAAGAACTACGTCCACTGTCTATTAAGACAAAATGCAGTTGTTCAGGATGTTCTTCTTCCGATTTCAACGATCTAGAGGTTAATGTAAGGTAATTGGAAATTGCTTGACCTGTCGCAGAACGTGGTAATAATTCAATAATATCCGCGGCATCTTGTAGCGTCCCAAGCACCTTTTCAATACCTACTAAGACCACTCGTATTTTTGGTAAGATTGACGTGAGACAGCCATTCCCTTCATTTGTCACAATTCCGACACTACCCGTTTCGGCAACCAAAAAATTGGCACCGGTAATACCCATGTCCGCATTTATAAATTTTTCGCGTAATACACTGCGCGCTTGGCGAGTTAAGTCTTCAATGCTATTTGCAGGTTCAGAGCCTCGATGATGCTCTTTAAAGAGTTTTCTGACGTCATCAACATTTTTGTGTACGGCGGGAGCAACTATGTGAGATGGCGGTTCTTTGGCTAATTGTAAGATGTATTCGCCCAAATCAGTTTCAGTTACTTCAAAACCTTTTTGCTCAAGTGCTTGATTAAGATTGATCTCCTCTGAAATCATTGATTTGGATTTAATAATACTCTTAACATTATTGGAAAAGGCAATTTTTTCAACAATAGAGCACGCTTCTTCTTCGTCTAACGCCCAATGAACAGTTGAACCATTTTTTTGAGCATTTTTCTCAAAAGTTTCAAGGTAATCAGCCCAATGTATTAGTGTTTGGTTACGAATCCACTCACCTAATTGGCGTTGCTCTTCAAAATTCCCAAGAGTCTCGTCATAAAGAGCTATTGCTGAGGATCGATGGTGTGTGAACTTATGCTGTGCATTTTTCATCGCTTGACGCAGAAATGGATTTTCTAACGCTTTATGAGCATTTTTCCGAAAATGAATGCTTTGTTGTTGCATATTCTTAAATCGATTGCGCCAAAATTTCAGTCACATGCATGACTTTTACATTATTGTGTCCTTCGTACATCAACTTCCCCTCAATATTCAACATACATCCCACATCCCCCATAGCAATAATTGGACTGCCATTTTCTAATATTTTTTGACATTTCTCACTGGCAATGCTCGACGATATTTCACCGAATTTAGTTGAAAAAAGACCGCCAAAACCACAACATTGTTCACAATCAGTCATCTCAATTATAGTATGCCCACATTGTTCGAGCAGTAAGCGCGGTTGTTCTTTAATGTTCATCTCGCGTAATCCGGCACAGGAATCATGATATGTGAGTGTTAGTGGAGTAGCACTTAGCGGCAGTTGAATTGAACAAATATCTATCAAAAATTCGCAAATTTCAAAGCATTTTTCGGCATGCTTTATAAGTTCAGTATTGCTGGAATCTAATTCTTGATAGTGCTTGCGCATCATACCAGCACACGATCCAGAAGGAATGATTACATAGTCGCAGTGCATAAATTCAGACACACACTTACGTGCTAGTGCAAGGCTTTGTTTTTGATATCCCGCGTTCCAGGCAGGTTGTCCGCAACAGGTTTGTGATTTTGGAAGAACCACTTCAAATCCAAGATATAAAAGAAGTTTTGCAGTGGCTTGGCTAACCGATGGCCTCATCGATTCAACCAAGCAAGTGGAAAATAATCCAATAACTTTTTTAGTCATTTGTTAAAGATGATGAAATATAGGTGTACAGCAATTAAGTTAGTAAGTAAAGTTATACTATTTACAAAGCATTATAGTCATTAACAAAGAAAATAGCCTTTTTAAAGAACCTCTCTGAATGTAATTATTGTTTTGGAAGAATCGGTGATTATGTGCAAAAGTGCTAAAATATGCTTGTTGATGACCGTTCATTGATGCGCATTTACAGGCAATATTACGTTGAATAAGTAGGATAGATATCTGATGAAAACGATAGGCATGTTAGGAGGTATGAGTTGGGAGTCGACGATTTCTTATTACAGAATGCTCAACGAAGGAGTAAAGACTAAATTAGGTCAACTTCATTCAGCCAAAATTATTCTTTTCAGTGTGGACTTTGAAGAGATTGCTCGGTTACAGAAAACATCGGATTGGGAAAGTGCAGGGAGAATATTGGCTTTAGAAGCTGAAAAGATAGAAGCTGGCGGAGCAGATATGTTACTAATCTGCACTAACACCATGCATAAAGTAAATGACTTGATAACGAAGAATCTTTCAATTCCAACGGTACATATCATTGACGAAACGGCGCGTGTGCTGTTAGAAAAAAACGTTAAAAAAGTTGGTCTACTGGGCACTCGCTACACTATGCATGATGGTTTTTATCATAGTTATATGCTGGATAAGCACGGAATTGAAACCCTTGTGCCATCGGATACCGTGCAGTTAGAAATTAATCGTATTATTTTTGAAGAGATTTGCCTTGGAAAAATAAAAGAAGAGTCACGGGAATACTATTTGCAAGTGATACAAAGTTTACACCAAGAAGGAGCGCAAGGGATCATACTCGGGTGCACTGAAATTGCTCTTTTAATTCAACAAAAGCATACAGATATTCAATTGTTTGATAGCACAAAAATTCATGTAGACGCTGCACTGTTCAAAGCGTTATCTTTAGTTGGTTAGAGGGCTATTTTTTAGGACATTTAATTTTTTAATATGCTCAGGTCCTATTCCGCAACATCCACCAATGATAGAAGCACCAGCACTTTGCCATTGATGCGCAAATTCGAAATACCTTTCTGGAGTAAGTTCTTCACGAATTGGTGAAATTTCCTCGTTTGCATTCCTCATGGCTTCCAAAGGAGGGAAAGCATTAGCATACACTCCGATTTGAAAAGACTGGCTTGTCATCGTATTTGTCATTGTCACAGCATCAAGCATTACTTCAGGTTGAGAGCAATTGAACAGCAATGCATCGACCTCATCAGAAGAAAACATAGGTAGTACGTCAATCAATTTTTCCCCTGAACGCAGACAAGGCATTCCAGATTCTGCTTCATCTTGCAGCGACATACTAATCCAAAGGGGCTTTCCACAACCAAAAAACACATCCATGACTGATTGAATTTCTGCCTTACTTGACATTGTTTCAGCAAGTATGATACTGGAATAGGGGCAAAGGCAATCGGCAAACATTTCCAGCATGGGTGTTGCTTTTTTAGCATCAAAAAGAGCCGGCTTATAGGAACCAAACATTGGAGGAATACTTGCTGCTACTTTAATATCATGGTTCGCTTGCAATTTTGCTTCAGAGGCTAGTTTCCCAGATAAAGTTAATAGACTCGGCGCCAATTCATTAAAGCATTCTTCTCCGATGTGAAAAGGAACTAATGCATAGGAATTTGTTGTAATGACATCGGCACCAGCTTGAACGTAAGCGGTGTGTGCTTCAAGAACAGACTCAGGTTTTTCCAACAAAGCTTTGGCAGACCATTCTGGTTGAGCAAATGGAGCGCCCATTCGTTCAAGTTCTCTGCCCATGCCGCCATCAAGAATAATCATGTGCTAAATTATAAGAGGAATTGGTCAACTATGTTGAAGACAGTGGTAGAATTCCTTTGCAGAGTTCCTACTGTAAATGTAATAGTTCACGAAAATAACTTTATTTATGAAAATAACTGCCTTTGCTGCTAGTAACAGTCGCACATCGATTAATAAAAGTTTAGTGCAATACGCTGCTAAATTTCTTAAGGTTGCCGATGTAAATTTGCTTGATTTGAATGATTTTGAATTACCTGTTTTTAGTGAAAAATTAGAAGAGGAGATTGGTCAACCACCTCAAGCTCATGATTTCCTTGCAAATATAGCCGCCAGTGATGGAGTATTGGTGTCTTTTGCTGAACATAATGGAAATTACAGCGCAACTTATAAAAATACTTTTGATTGGGCGTCTCGAATTAATCCTAAAGTGTATCAAAAGAAACCTGTGACAATTATGTCTACTTCTCCTGGTGGTCGTGGAGGGAAAGGCGTTCTGTCGATTGCTTCAAGCCAATTACCTTTTTTTGATGCCGAAGTGGTTTCTTCCTTCAGTCTACCCAATTTTTACGAAAATTTTGACTTAGATAAATTATGCATAACCGAATCTTCTCTCGATGAGGAGCTGCAGGTTGTGATGATGGATTTTGAGAAACGAATTAAAATGGCGATCTAAATTGATTATCAAAGTGTCGTCACTAACCATTATAAAACCACATGAATCATCTTGATTTTGAAGCTCCTATAGCAGACCTTGAAGAGAAAATAACTGAGTTGAGCCGTCTTGGCACAGAGTCTGGGATGGAAATTACTGAGCAGACGTTGAAGCTAAAAGAAGAGAGTCGGAAGTTAACCGAAAAAGTTTTTCGAAATTTGACTGATTGGCAAATAAGCAAGTTAGCCAGGCATCCGCTACGCCCTTATACTCGGGATTATATAAAATATATTTTCACAGATTTTAATGAATTGCACGGAGACCGTCATTACAAGGATGACAGTGCTATTGTTGCAGGAATTGCACGCATTCAAGGTCGTTCAGTAATGGTTATTGGACATGAAAAAGGGCGTTCAACAAATGAAAAGATAAAACAAAATTTTGGCATGCCCAGACCCGAAGGTTATCGTAAGGCTTTGCGTTTAATGCAGTTGGCTGAACGGTTTGGCATTCCAGTAATTACATTGATAGATACACCAGGGGCACATCCAGGCATTGATGCTGAAGAACGCAATCAAAGCGAAGCGATAGCGATTAACTTGCGAGAGATGTCTATGTTACGTATTCCCATTATATGCACTGTTATTGGCGAAGGCGGTTCGGGAGGTGCATTGGCTATAGGGGTTGGCGATCATATTATGATGATGGAGTTTGCTGTTTATTCGGTTATTTCACCGGAAGGATGTGCTTCGATTTTATGGAAAAGTACGGAGAAAGCACCAGAAGCGGCAGAAGCATTAGCTCTGACGGCTCCTAAATTATTAAAACAAAAAATCATTGATGAAATTGTTCCCGAACCATTGGGAAGCGCTCATCGATCTTATGAAACAGCAGCACTCAATCTACAATCTTCATTGGTACGCGCATTAGATAAGTTTTGCGCAATGGATGTTGATAAGTTAGTGCATTTGCGTTATGAAAAACTTATGAATTACGGTAACTTTCAGGGTTGAAGAAAAGCGTACCTTCTGATCAGTTATTGCTGAATCATTTATTATCATTCTTTAATAGTTGGGACGACATCAGTGCCAATTCGCCTCTTTATGTGGGATTGAGCGGCGGAGTAGATTCAGTCGTTTTATGTCATGCACTGCACTCAATGCTGTCATTGACCCAACGCTCATTTACTATTGTTCATATTAATCACCAGTTGCAAGATAATGCTGATGAATTCGTTCAGCAAAGTCAATCGCTTGCGCGAAAACTAAACGTACCGATTGTTGTGGAAGAAGTGCAGGTGGATAGTCAGCCACGCACCAGTATAGAGGCACAAGCGCGGGCAGTGCGTTATAAGGCATTCACAAAATTGTTGGAACCAAATGCTATGTTGCTATTGGCGCACCATCAGGATGACCAAGCAGAAACGTTTTTACTAAATGCATTGCGTGGTGCTGATATAAATGCCTTAGGAGGAATGCAAACGTTAAGGAAGCATAAAACTATATGGATTGGGAGACCAATGTTGCAAATAGAACGTAAAGATATTCTGAACTACGCTAGCATGTTTGATTTGCAATGGTCAGAGGATACGAGTAATACAGACGAAACGATCAAACGTAATTTTTTACGTCATGGAGTGCTTAAAAAAATCGAAGAGAATTTTCCAGAAAGTTCTAAAATGTTAGCCCGTAGCGCAAGTCGCTTGCAAGTTATCAATGCCCATATACAAGATGAAGCAGAGGCTTTTTTACAGACACAAACTAATGAATACATTTTGTCATTAGCAGGGTGGAGAGCTTTATCACCTGCGTTAGCTATGGCTGTGTTGAGATTATGGTTCCAAAAATATAGCGTACCAGCTCAGAGGCAATTGAATGAATTGGTTAGACTTTTCAGAAAAGAAAATGGGCGAGGTGAATTTCGATGGCGTTCAGAGCGAGGAGAAATCATTTGCTTTGTGTGGCATGATTATGTATTTTTATATTCTCATGAGCAATTGATGGGAACCTCCCCTATAAAGTATTTGCTGAGTGATGGTTATGAGGTTCGATGCCGAGTCTCAGGGCAAAGAGTATTATTTAAAGGGCAATCTCGGCAGGTTAAAACGCTTTTGAAACAGATGGGCGTGTTTCCATGGTGGAGGGATAATTTCCCGATTTTATTTAAAAATGATAGTGCTGTAATGTTGGGAAATTTATGCTTGGATAAATACGAGCATTCAATTAAATTGATTGCTTCATCTCCTTATCAATTAGGAGATTTATAAATAGAAAAAAGAAAGTGTTTGCGTAAAACAAGTTGAGGGTTACTCCACTTGGCTTTCTTTTGGAATGTCTACATCAATAGTGTATTCATGTATTAAAATATTATCGTCAGCATACACTTGAGTGGTGAGAGTTCCTTTTGAACTCGCTGGGAAAACATACGCTGTGTAAATACGCCAACGATTTCCACGAATCAAAAATTTTTTTTGGTTGATAATTTGATCATTGAACACCCATTGATGGCGAATGCTATGATCTTTGAAATTTCTAATGTTCGTATAGAAATAAACAATTTCATTATTGTCTATTTTTTCCAATGCTTCACCAGGTACACGGTCAACTACTGAATGTGTAAATAAAGGAGATGTAATTTTTAATTTTAGATAATCACTAGACAACGAAGACGTTGAGTGACTTTCATTCGAAGTATTCTTCGAAGCGCTCGTTGTATCATTATTGTCTATTATGGTTTCTTGATTTTGACTCAACAATTCTTTCTTTATTGGTTGAACATCTTTTTTGAATGTGGCACTGGAAGGTTCTTTAATTTTGAGCTCCTGCTCATTCTTTGCCTCATGATCGTTGCTTTCTAATGCAGATGCACTTTCTATTTTGGTTGAACTATGGATCACATCTACACTTAGTATTGTTGGGACTGGAATTTTAGTTTCTTGTTGTTTTTTTTGTAACACAGCATCAAACGATTGATCGCGTGTACTCTTCCTTGCCTGTATGTTTTCTGATAATGCTGGCTTTTCAGGTTTATTTGTTTGATCTTTTGAAGTCAATGAAGATGAGGTATTATCATTTGTGTTTGAGGAATCTGGCTTTGACGTTTTAGAAGCGGTAATTGAAAAAATAGGTATATACTTATCGTCCGTCAAGTTTCGATAGTTGAAATAACCAATGATTGATAAGAGTAAGAGAATCAGTAGTCCCCATAAGATGGACTTACTCGGGTTAGCGTGCGATATGCCTGCCGATTTGCAACCTGCTTTCCAACCATTTATCCATTTTCTTTTCAATGCTGCAGACGATAGATACCTATGAGAGCAGTATGAAGAGTCCATGCCTGCATTTCCTTTGTTAAATCCATCCTCATAGGCTGAACGTAATTCTTCAGAAGAATATTTTTTTTGATTACTATCAGTTGTCATTTAATCTACAGGACTGGAATTTTTTTTCTAATCGGTTTTTAATCCAATTAATGGGCATCTGCATTTACTTCTCTTCATTAAAATACATTGTATATCATTCAAAGTTTAACGTCCTTCACATTGTTTTTTACAACGATTTACGGCAAGCACCGAACTAAAAAAACCGATGAGGATTGCAAAGGAAAAACAGTATAGATAGGCAGCGTTTAAATGCAAAATTTGAACGTCACCTGCAGTGGCTGTTACAAGCAAGTTATTAATGACTTCAATGCTCCCCCAACTAATGCCAACGGCACAAAGAGTGCCAATAAATCCAAGTGAAGTGCCCCAAATTATAAATGGTTGATACAACTGAGTAAGCGTAGCTCCAAGTAATAGATTTATCGCTACTTCGTCGCGTTTTATTTGGATATGTTGACTTAAAGCGTGATTTAAAATCAACCAGATAGCCACGATGAATACAGCACTTAGAAACCAGACCAAACGCTCTCCTAAAGTAATTAATTCTTGCACATGTGACACCCATTCTTCATTGATATCTACTTCATAAACCATTTCGTCTTCAAGTAGTAATGATTTAAAAGAGAGGATTTGTTGCAAGCTTGATTGAACCGTTGGATTAAGGATTATCAGATCGTGCAATGGGTTGTATCCAAGTAATTCAAGGGAGGCTTTTATGTCTTTTTCACCACGATATTCTTTCAATTCCTCAATAGCATCGTCGCGTGAGATAAGGACAGGATTATTCTTTATAACACTGCCATAGGTCGCAATCATTGAATTGATGCGCTCCAAAGTTTCGGTACGTTCAGATGCATTATTTGTATGTAAAAAGACAGTAATTTGTTTGTGTGCTGTTTGTACTCCGAGCCAATTATTGGAATTAATTAACAATGTAAGCCCAAGCAGGGGTACGCTAAAACTTGCAGCGATCACCAATATAGTCAGAAAGCTGTTGGAAAAAGTCATTTTCACATCAACCCAAAAGTTATGGTATCCGGTTGGTGTACTGGTTTTATATTTCATTGTACAAAGCCATTTTTCAATTTGATTTCATGAAATGCATGTGATTTTTTGAATCGCTCAACCAGTGCAATTTCATGCGTTGCAATCATAATACAAGTTTTTCGTGTTTGATTGATACTAATCAATAATTGCATGATTTTTTCAGATAAATCGGGATCGAGATTTCCGGTTGGTTCATCGGCTAATATGATTTTAGGATGACGTACTAACGCTCGTGCCAAACCAATGCGTTGTCGTTGCCCTGCAGACAGCGATAAAGGGTTGTATAGAGCATATTCGCGCATTTTAACTAACGATAGTGCAGCTTCTACTTGACTTGAAAATTCACTTTTAGGGACGCCATTTAAATGCAGGGCAAGAGCAATATTATCTTGAACGTTCCGATCATTCAAAAGCATTGGTTCTTGAAAAACGATGCCCAATTTTTGACGATAGGAAGGAATTTGGTGATTTGAAGTTTTATTCAAACTATTACCAGCGACGTAAATTTCGCCATTTGTTGGTCGCTCCATTAAAGCTAATAATTTAAATAAAGTGCTTTTGCCTGCTCCTGAGGGTCCCGTTACAAAAGTTAATGAATTTGGTGCGACTCTGAAAGTAATGTTTTTTAACGCATCATGATGCGTAGGATGCGCGGGGTAACGCTTGGATACGTTGTCAAAATGAATGAAATTTTTATCAGACATTTATAAATAAGTTAAAGGGTACGAATCTGTTATTATCCATTGGGGTGTTCCTCTAATAATGCGCTTATGAATTCTTCGGCATTAAATAATTGTAAGTCATCTATTTTTTCCCCCACACCCAGATAAATGATTGGTAAATCTAGGATGTGAGCAATGCTGAGTAAAGCGCCACCTTTGGCAGTGCCGTCTAACTTACTGGCTATAACACCAGTAATAGGAACGATGTCCTTAAATGCTGCAATTTGTTTAACACCATTTTGCCCACTACCTGCATCAATAACCATCCAAATGTCCGGCTCTATTAAGGCATCTACTTTGTTTAGAGTGCGGATGATTTTTTCTAACTCGTTCATTAAATGCTTTTGATTATATTGTCTTCCTGCAGTATCTATAATGAGAATGTCGTAATTCCGAGCTTTCGCCATCTCTAATGCAGTGTAAGCAATAGCTGCAGGATCAGTGGTGTTTTTGTCAATAAATACATCGACATTGCTTTGAGAGCCCCAGCTAGAAAGTTGTTCATGGGCGGCTGCACGAAAAGTATCGCCACTTGCCAATAAAATCTTTTTCTCAGAAGCAGAGAATTTTTTTGCTAATTTACCAATTGTGGTTGTTTTTCCAGCGCCATTGACGCCAGCCATTACAATAACGTGCGGGAGAGGATGAGTTTTTTCGTTGTTAGAAGTATGGTTAAACATTGACAGCATTACTGTAGAGATTGCTTTGATAGGATCTTCAGTTTTGAGCATGCGCAGTTGTTTAATAATATAATCAGTTGTATCAATGCCAACATCTGCGGATAGGAATTGATCTTCAAGTGCGTTTAATGAGTCTTCATCTATTTTTTTTTGTGCAAAAAAAGAATTGAAGTTTAAACGCCTTTTGGTTTTGATTAGAGAATCGTGAAGAATTTGTTTGAATGACGGCACAACTAATTTTAAAGAGTGAGTATTAATTATATGGCTAGATACAGTGAGTATAGCAGTTTGCAAGTGGTTTTGTTCAGTCTATTAAGCATATTTATGTTGTCAAATTATAACGCTCATGCTGCTGATTCGCCTGTGCATGAAAAAAAACTTGCGAATGGATTCAGAGTGTTTGTAAAGGTTGATAATCGATCGCCAGTGGTATCTTCACATGTTTGGTATCGAGTTGGTTCAGTCGATGAATATAGTGGGTCTACAGGATTGTCTCATATTCTTGAACATATGATGTTTCGTGGTACAAAAAAACACCCTAAAGATGCATTTTCGAAGATTGTTAATCAATTTGGCGGAGAGCATAACGCATTTACATCTCGAGATTACACCGGTTACTATCAAACCATTGGGTCAGAGCATTTAGAAAAGATGCTTGAGTTGGAAGCAGATCGTATGCGTAACGTTATTTTTGAACAAAAAGGCTTTGAAAAAGAGCGTGATGTAGTTGCAGAGGAACGTCGATATCGTGTTGAAGATAAACCGCTTAATAGACTTAATGAATTATTCTATGCGACTGCTTATGTTACCAGTCCATATCATCATCCAATTATCGGATGGATGAAAGACATAGAGGAGACTCAAATTGATGACTTATACCAATGGTATAACCGATTCTACACACCAAATAATGCATTATTAGTGGTTGTTGGAAAAGTGAAGCCAAAAGAAGTGTTTGCTATGGCCGAGGCAACATTTGGAAAAATCAAGCCGAATGTCATGAAGCCTCTTAAGACGCGCCCTGAAATTCCTCAAAAAGGAGAGCGTAGAGTGGTAATGGAAGCTGATGTTGATTTGCATTATGTTTTGATGGGGTATCACGTCCCCAGTTTGAAAACAGCGACACAAGATCAGTTGAAAGATGTGTATGCGCTTGATGTTTTATCAGGAATTCTTTCAGGCAGCAGTAGCGCACGTTTGCCAAAAGTGCTGGTACGTCGTGATAAAGTTGCTAGTAAAGCAAGCAGTTATTACAATATGACTTCTTTAAAGAGTGCTTTGTTTATACTGGATGGGATAGCCGCTCATCAAGGCAGTACTTTGTCGGTCGAGCAAGCATTGAATGAAGAAATTGATAGACTCAAAACGGAGTTAGTCAAGGTTGAAGAGTTGGAACGAATAAAAACAAATATAAAAGCATCTGAAATATTTCAAAAAGATTCAATTTTTTATCAGGCATATGAAATAGCTTTACTTGAAACAATCGGTGTGGGTTGGAAATTAACTGATAAGTATTTAAAAAACATCTCCATGGTTACACAAGAAGATTTACAGCGAGTTGCACGTAAATACCTAGTGAAAAATAACCGTACCACAGCTGTGCTTAACCCAACGGAGGAACGCTAGTGTTTCAATTTTGCAAGAATATTCTTTTAACTTTTCTTTTTTTCGCACCTGCTTCATTAGTATGGGGGCAAGACGCGTTTCCAGAACCAGAGTCTTGGGTTAGTGAAAGTGGGACGCAGATTCGTTATCTTTACGCACCTGAATTAGACATAGTTGATATTCAGATTGTTTTTTCAGCGGGTTCAGCGCGTGATGGAAAAAAGGCAGGTGTTGCTTCCATAACCAATGCGCTTCTTGCTCATGGAAGTAAGGTGTTACCAGAGGAAAAACTGAATCATAGTATGGACGGATTGGGAATACATTGGTCGGTAAGAAGTTTACGTGATATGGCAATTTTAACGTTGAGAAGTTTGAATGATGCTGATCATTTGGATAAAGCAATAGGACATATTTCTCATATCCTGAGTGAACCACATTTTCCTCAAGAAGGGCTGCAACGGATTATAAATAGTCGTACTGTTGAATTACGCGCGCTTGCCAGTCGAGCGTCCTATGTTCTCGATAGAGCTTGGTGGCAGAAGCTTTACCCTAATCATCCTTATGCTTCTCCTCCGTATGGAACAATTGAATCCTTGGCAAGTATTCAAAGAGATGATCTGGTTTCGTTCCATAAAAAATATTATGTGACTAAAAATATGACCATTGCAATGGTTGGTAACATCAGTAAAGAAAAAGCTCAAGCTATTGCAAAACGATTGACAAGCAATCTTCCTAAGGGCAAGAAAGCAGCAGAGTTGCCTCAACCTGAAGCATTAAATGCAGCTGAAGAGTTCATCGAAGTTGATGCAAAGCAAGCGCATATTCGTATGGGTACTTTAGGTGTATCAAGATATGGAAGTTTACGCCACTATACTGCACTGTATCTCGCCAATTATTTGCTTGGGGGTAATGGACTCGTGTCTGATTTAAGCATTGAAGTACGAGAGAAAAGAGGTCTTGCCTATAGTGTCCATAGTAGCTTTAGACCCATGGCATCACGAGGTCCTTTCAGTATTTCTTTGCAAACACGCAGTTCTAAAGAAAAAGAGTCCATTCAAGTAGTGAATGATACGTTAAGTAAATTTGTGGATACTATAGACGAAGAAAGAGTTAATGAAGCTCGTGAAAGCATCCTTGGAAAATTTATTTTAGGTTTAGATAGTAACGCAGAAATGGTTTTATATCTCGGGTTAATGGGGTTCTATAACCTTCCAAATAGTTATTTAAATAATTTCATCAAGGAGATTGAAACGCTTGATGCTGAATTCGTACGCGAAACATTCAAGCGCTATCTTGCTAATAATTCTTTAGTCTTGGTGAGTGTAGGTAACGGAATCTGATAATCATCGGAACTAAAATTGATGAAAAATGGCACTACTCGGGTGATTAGTGGTATACATGGTTCTAGAAAAATATCCTTTTTACCAATTAAAAATTTGCGGCCAACAACGGATAGAATTCGTGAAACTCTATTTAATTGGTTGCAAAATTCTATAGCTGGTAGCTATTGTCTTGACGCATTTTCTGGGTCAGGTTCTCTTGGAATAGAGGCATTATCAAGAGGAGCATCCTCCGTTAAGTTTATTGAAAAGAATAAGGCACAGTGCAGTCATTTGCAAAAAGAGTTATTCAATTTAAAAATCGATATTGAGGCTATTAATGCTGATTTTTTTGCATGGGCAAAATCACAAAATGAGCAGTTTGACGTCATTTTTCTCGATCCACCTTTTTTAGAAAATTTCTGGCAAAGGAGTTTTGACACTATTGCATCTAATAATATTATTAAGATGAATGGGCATGTTTACTTGGAACACCCGTCTAATATAGAGATGAGCTACGCTAATTGTTGGAAACTAATAAAATCAGAAACCTATGGCAGGGTGTCATTTAATCTTTTGCAGAAAGTAGCGTAACACTACTTTAAATAGCGAAGGGCCATTAAAAAAAGCCGTGATTTAAGAAAAACCACGGCTTTTTTAGTTAACTTTTTTATGTCTAGATGGACATACGTTGTTGGTTATCGAAGTAATCTCGAGTTACTTTGAATACCATGGGTGCTAATAGAATAAGCCCGATAAGGTTTGGAATGGCCATTAATCCATTCAAGGTGTCGGATAGGTTCCATACAAGTTGTACTTCAAAGTTAGCAAATGATAGTGCAGCAACGACCCACATAACTCGATAAATTATAAGTGTCTTTTCACTGAATAAAAATTGCCAACATCTTTCACCATAGTACGACCAACCAAGGATTGTAGTGAAGGCAAAAACAGCTAGAGCGATTGTAACTATGTACTCACCTCCAGGAATGCTATTTCCAAAGGCGAGAGAAGTTAAGGCTGCTCCATTTTCACCTGAAGTCCATGCGCCTGAAGTCAGTATCACTAATGCAGTCATAGTACAAACGATTAAAGTATCTATGAACGTGCCTAACATTGCAATTATGCCTTGTTTTACAGGATTGTCTGTTTGAGCTGCTGCGTGTGCTATAGCGGCAGAACCCAAGCCAGATTCATTTGAAAATACACCTCTTGCAACCCCAAAACGAATTGCCGCGGCTACGGCAGCACCTGCAAACCCACCTGCTGCTGCTGCTGGATTAAATGCATGATAGAAAATCAATCCAAAAGCATGTGGTATTTCTGAAATATTAATTATGAGAATAACAAATGCGGCGCCAATGTATAGGACGATCATGGTGGGAACCAGCTTTCCTGCAACTTCTGCTATGCGTTTAATACCACCAAAAATAACGAAAGCGACTAAAGCTGCGACAATAATTCCCGTGATATAGGTTGGAACATTAAAGTTAGTAACTAAGACAGCTGCCATTGAGTTAACTTGAACTGCGTTACCTATGCCAAAAGCAGCGATTGCTCCAAAAATTGCAAATGTAATACCCAACCACTTTCCTAATCCTGGAGCCGATTCGCCAACACCATTACGAAGGTAATACATTGGACCGCCAACGTACTTTCCATCGGCATCTACTTCTCTGTATGTAACAGCACAAACCGCTTCAGCGTATTTAGTTGCCATTCCAAACAGCGCAATAACCCACATATAGAAAATAGCGCCTGGACCACCCAGTGCAATTGCGGTTGCGACACCAGCAATATTACCAGTACCAACTGTCGCAGATAAGGCTGTCATTAAAGCATTAAATGGTTTAACTTCTCCAGCTCCTGTAGATTCACTTTTATCGAAGAGTAATTTGAAACCATATCCAACTTTACGCCAAGGCATAAAAACCAGACCTAAAGTAAGTAAAAGACCCGTAAATCCAAGAGCAGATAGCATAGGTGGACCCCATGCAAAGCTATTAACACTGCTTATAAAATTGTTTAAAGATTCCATAGTTTTTCCTATTAAAATATTAAATTTAAAAAACAAAAAACGAATTGTTTCTATGATGTTAAGGCAAATATAACACAGAATGAATGCGTTGGCTATTTAAATTATAGAAAGTGCTGGAGTATTTTTTTAAAGGGTAAATCTCTATTGAGATCGTTTCCTTCGGTTTCAATTCTAACGACCTCTGGAAAACGGTTGAGCCATGTCTTTTGTTTTTTAGCCAGTTGAGATGTCGCTATAATGGTTTTTTCAATGGCAGTTTCACGGCTATAATCTCCGTCAAGGTACTGCCACCATTGACGATAACCAACTGCGCGAATAGATTGCGAATCTTTGGTTAAATCTCCACGCAATCGTAATCTTTCAATTTCATCAGAGAAACCACTTTCAAGCATTTTTATAAATCGCATTGCTATTATTTGTCGATGCTGTTCTCGGTTTTGAGGTACGATTGCTACGGCTTTGTATTGATAGGGAAATGAATGCACTTCTTTGTAATAATCGTGTCTGCTTTTCCCACCGTTCTGCTGCACGCACAGAGCTCTAATAATTCGTTGGTGATCTTTAGGATGGAGAAGAGATGCACTAAGTGGATCTTTTTCTCTAAGTAAGGCAAACAAAGCGTCGCTTCCTTGCTCTGCGAGGATGTTTTGGAAGTGTAAACGTTGTTTTTCCTCACTTCTTGGTAATTTTGACAAGCCATGCAAAAGAGCGTTAAAGTAGAGCATCGTGCCACCAACAAGAATAGAAGGCTTCCCATTTTCTCTATTTTTTTGTATCAATGCATTTGCTTGATCTACAAAAAGAGCAACAGAATATGATGCGTTTGCATCTAAAATATCGATTAAATGATGCTTTACACCTTGCCGTTCTTCTTCCGTTGGCTTAGCTGTACCAATGTTCATGCCACGATATATCATAGCAGAATCAACACTTATGATATCGCAATTCAATTTTTTTGCTAATCTAATGGCTAAGTCTGTTTTACCAGTAGCTGTCGGGCCCATCAATGCGTATATCACGACCTTTTTACTGTCCGCGCTTAAACCAGCTATTCATTTCGGACATATTGAAATTTCGAATTATGGGGCGCCCGTGGTTACAGACTTCTCCTGATTCTGTGTTTTCAAGTTGACGCAAAAGAAGATTCATTTCGGTAATATTCATTGGTCGATTGGCTCGCACTGCAGCATGACAGGCGATGGTGGAAAGAAAAGAATCAATATTTGTTTGAATGCGCTCTGAATGGACACTTTCCAAAGATAAATCAGATAGGGCGTCAAGAACTGTTTTTTTAATGTCAGAATTAATCAAAATGGAAGGTATCTGTCTAATGATTGCAGCGCTATTGCTGGCTGGTTCTATAATGAATTTGAGCGATTCAAAATGACTTTGATGCATTTGGAGAACACTAAATTCGTTCGCGCTTAATGAAAGGCTAATAGGAACTAGTAATTGTTGGGCAGTCAAGCTTGTAGCGTCTAAATGTTTCTTAAGTTTTTGGTAAAGAATACGTTCATGTGCCCCATGTGCATCAACAACACACATACCATTTTGCGTCATGCTGATAATGAATACACCATGAATGTAGGCGACAGCTTCTCCCAATGGATGCTCTGTATCAACCGAAGTGTACTCAAGTGGATTTGAATCTTTTACAAAGAGCGCGTAATCTTGAAACGACTGAGGATTGTTGCTTGAGTTCGCTTGATATGAAGAATAACTTGCTTTTTGCATTGGAAGTTTGGGATTTTCTAATACGGGAATATTTTTTTTGACTAGAGGAGTGCCTTTAGCACTGTCTTTAATTGGTCGGGTAATAACATGGTGTATCGCTTGTTGGATGAAGGAAAATATATTCGTATCACGAAATCGAACCTCTGATTTTTCAGGATGAACGTTAACATCAACGGCGTTTGGAGGCAGTTGTAAATAACAAATGAATGCAGGGAATCGGTCGTGGTACATTTGATCGCGGTAGGCTCTTTTAGCGGCACCTGAGAGTAGTTTGTCACGTACTATTCGATTATTAACAAACCAATATTGCATGTTTCCTTGTGGGCGCGAGAAGACAGGTTTTGCCAAAAAACCATGCAATCTTAAATCACCTTGTGTAACGTCAATGGCAATCATTGACTCTTTAAATTCTTCGCCGCATATTTGAAGAATACGCTGCTTGAATGACTCTTCGTCAGTACCTGCTGCGCATTTGAAAACATTGCGTTGATTATGAGATACGCTAAACCCACAATGAGGCCAGCCTAAGGATAATCGGTGTATGGTATTTAGACATTGGCGAAATTCGGTTGATTCCGAACGCATAAATTTGCGTCTTGCTGGTAGATTGTAAAACAGCTCGCGTATAGAGACATTAGTACCCACAGTACCTGCTGACGGTTGAACGTCACCATCACTAAACTTCCAACTGTGTGGAGCATCCGCTGTGCGAGAAGTAATTGAAAAATGACTGACAGCATTTATACTTGCTAAAGCTTCCCCTCTAAACCCTAACGTTTCAATGGACTCAAGATCGGATGAAGAAGCTATCTTACTGGTTGCATGTGACCACACAGTACGAGGCAAATCTTCCTTATCAATGCCGTGTCCATTATCATTAACAATAATGCTTTTGAGCCCGCCTTTTTCAAGATGAATATTGATTTCAGTAGCATTAGCATCGATGGCATTTTCAATTAACTCTTTGATGACGGATGCTGGACGTTCAACAACTTCACCTGCAGCTATCTGATTAGATAATTCATTTGATAGAAGTTTGATTTTCATGGAACTAACGCAAAATTTGCGATAATCAATTATTAGGGATCACTAATACTTGTCCGATAAGGATATCATTGGTTGTTAAATTATTTCGTTTTTTCAAGTCGGTTACTCGAATGTTGTAAAGTTGAGCTATGTGATATAGCGTATCTCCATTCTGAACACGATATTCTTCTTCTTCTTCCTTAGAGTCGAACTTGGGTAGCGAGCGGCGCACAATGAGGTGCTTATTTTTGTATTCGCGCAATCCTTTGAAAATTGTTTGTGCGATACGCTTTTGTACAGTTTTTGAGGATAATCGCTTAGCATCTTCTTTGTTGGTGATAAATCCAGTCTCAATTAATATAGCAGAGATTGATGAACGTAAAACAGCAAAGTTTGCGCTATGTGTTTTTTTAAATGCAATAGGTCCTATAGAGGATAAATTTTTCAACATGATTTGTGCAAGCATTGCGCTTTGATTGCTTTTGGCTTGCAATTGGATTTCAGATAAAGCTTTTTTGAGATCACTTGGCATGTTGTCGAAGTCAACATCAAATCCGTCTACAATGTTTTGATTTCTAGCTAATCCCCTTGCTAGCGCGTCAGACGCTTTTTCAGAAAGCGTATATACAGATGCTCCTTTGATTTCTGGGTTGGACGGTAGGGCATCGGCGTGAATTGAAATAAAAATATCAGCACCTGCTTGATTTGCTCGTTTTACGCGCTCCATAAGAGGTATTTTCTTATCAGTTTGCCTAGTAGCTTCCACGTCAAAGTAAGGGTCTTTCTCAAGAATCTCAAAGAGAATGCGAGAAATACTCAAGACTATGTTTTTTTCCGTCACACCATTGGCTTGGGCTCCTGGATCAATGCCTCCATGGCCCGGATCTAAAACAACCTTCGCTTTTACTTGAAATGTTTTTTCTGCGGAATTAATGTCAAGGGGTTTGTCTGTTGCAGGTGTTGATTTTAAATCCAAATCTGATGATGAATCGCCGTTCGGTTGATCTTTCTTATAGTAACCTTTGGTAGAGGGTTTGCCAAATATTACCACTAATTGATTATTTCCTTTTTCGGTAATTAATACATCATCAATTTCGACGTCTTTATACAAATCGAAAACAATTCGGGTTGTGAGAAAACCATCTTCTAGTCGCACTCCAGTGCGAATGTTTTTCAATATGGCATCATCTAAATTTCGGTCAAGTTTAACGCGCGTTTTTGCATCTTTGATATCAATAACATATCGAAATGGCTTTCCTTCTCCAAAATTAGCTTGAAGCTTAAAAGCTTTATATTCAAATGATTTATTTGCATTGATATTAGCTTGAGCAGTTTCTTGATCTGCAGAATAGCTGATGTGAACGCCTAAAATAGTCGTCACTGCATAAGACCATGTAGGGAACAGTAGAGAAAAAAACAGGGCAAGCAGAATGTAAGAGACTTTGAAATTATTTTGCATAGCTTTTACATTGTAAGCCAAAATTATTGTTATCTTGTTGTTGTATGCGGATTTTTCGAGTGTTTTTATCAACATGCTCCATTTCTACTAGCATGTCAGGAGCAGGGAGCACAGTAGATACTATTTTTGGCCATTCTATAAGTGTTATAGATCGGGGAGTTAAACAAGAATAAAAATCAAATGCTTCTAATTCAAAAGGATCTAAAACACGATAAAAATCCGCATGATTGATGGCTAATCCATCACTGCTTTTGTAGATGTTAAGCAATTCATAAGTTGGACTCTTCACTAAAACTTCACCACATAAAGTATGAATGAATGATCGGCAAAATGCGGTCTTACCAGCGCCTTGCTCCCCTTGTAAAAACAGCATGAGAGTGGCATTTCCTATTTGTTGAGCCAAGTCATCGGCTAGTTTACTGGCAATGGATTGTGTTTGTGACAAGCAAGTTGCCGTTATTTCAATCATTTAACACAGTGAAAATTTTACTCGTTTCTACATTGCAGCCTGTCCAGATGTTAAATGCCAAGGCTGCTTGTTCAACGAGCATTCCTAAGCCATTACTAACAATAGCAGCGTTTTGGGAATTTGCAAGTTGTTCAAAAGAAGTGTGTTGACGGCTGTACATTAGGTCGTATGCTATAGTTTGTTTGCTGATAATTGATGAGGGGATATTTAGTGAACTGCCTGTTAGACTTGCTGAAGTGGCATTAATGACGACCTGGAAAGGTTCTTTCTTGAGGCGATCAAGCCCCAATCCACAAATAGGGAAATGTTCTTGCAACGTTTCTGCTTTTTTTGCATTGCGATTGGCAACCACAACTTTAGCAGGGTTTTGACTAAGGAGTGCGTGCAGAATACCTCGAGTCGCTCCTCCAGCTCCTAATATAAGAATTGATTTATTGCTAAGATCGTATTGCAAACGATTATTGATGTCTGTTATTAATCCTTGACCGTCGGTATTAAAACAAATCTTTGATGGTTTAAAACAAAGAGTGTTTGCAGCCTTAGCAAGAATAGCTGACTCATCTACCTGCCCACGATCATGCATATACTGCCACGCGGATTGTTTATTTGGAAGTGTTACATTGATACCTGTGTACTCTTTTTCAATGAGCATGTCAATGCATGTATTAACTTTAGAAAGGGGCACAAGCAACTTTTCATATTCGATATTTAAATGACACTGTTTTGCGAAATTTTGATGAATTTGAGGAGACAGTGAATGCTCAATCGGATCTCCAATTACTGCAAAACGATAATCATATTTCATTGAGAAGTTCCGCACATTGTGTGGCAAAGTAGGTCAGAATAGCATCCGCTCCAGCCCTCTTAAATGCGAGCAATGTTTCAAGCATGATTTTATTTTCATCTAACCAACCATTTTGAGCTGCTGCTTTAATCATGGCATATTCACCGCTGACATGGTAAGCAAATACAGGAACGCCAAACTTTGATTTGGCACGATAAATGATATCTAAATAAGGCAATCCAGGTTTTACCATGATCATATCTGCCCCTTCTTCTAAGTCTAAAGTTATTTCGCGCATAGCTTCATCAGTATTGCTGGGGTCCATTTGATAAGTTGCTTTATCCGATTTACCAAGGTTTGTTCCTGATCCCACCGCTTCGCGAAAAGGACCATAGTAGGAGGATGCATATTTTGCCGAATAAGCCAAAATCATAGTATTGACAAAATTTTGTTTTTCAAGAGCTTGTCTTATTGCACCAACGCGCCCATCCATCATATCAGATGGTCCAATAATATCTGCTCCAGCGTGTGCATGACATAACGCTTGGCGAACAAGAACCTCTACAGTCTCATCATTTACTATGTATCCGTTTTTATCAATCAAACCGTCTTGTCCGTGAGATGTATAAGGATCAAGGGCTACGTCACTGATCACATTAATTTGGGGGGCGAGCGTTTTGATGGCATGGATGGCTCTGGGAGCAAGACCATCTTCGTTGTACGCTTCTTCAGCTTTTTCAGATTTGAGACCTTCAATTACTGGAAATATGGTGACGGCTTTGATTCCCAATTGCTCAATGTATTTGATGCGTTCAACGAGAAGGTCAATGCTTAATCGCTGAATATTTGGCATGGAAGAAATATTTTCACTGCGTTTTTCCCCCTCCAAAACAAAAAACGGTTGAATCAGATCGTCAGGGGTTAGTTTGTTTTCACAAACGAGCGAACGTATATTATTGTTTTGACGTAGTCGACGTGGTCGGTTTATGCGCATAATATTTAAGTATAAACGAGTTAATTAAAACGATTTTCTATCGTTAGTGAAAGAAAGTTTTCTCCTGGGTTTTTATCAGTAAAATCATTGTCTGAATAGTGTTGAAACTTTAAGAGAAAATTTATCCCCGTTTTAGGTAAGTCATAGCCTATAGTCCAACCGCTTACAAATTGACCGTGGGAACCGTATTCAACGTCGCCTAATTGTAAAGATGAAAAGTAGGCAATACCAAGATTTGTTTCAATGTAAACAGGGAAATTGCCGAATTGATGGCGATACGCGGATATCACTTCGATTACATTATTGACTGTTTCGACTCTACTTAGTCCAGCGCCTTCTTCACTAAATAAACCAAGCCGCCATTGAGCTAAACCAAAATACAAAAAAGTATCTAAGTGGTAGCTATTGATTTTCACTAAATCCTCGCTAAGTGTCCAGCGGGTAGTTATTCTCCCAAAATAGAGATCACGCCCATCTACAGAGTAGCCATTATCAAATCCAATTGCATCCGCGTTTAGAGGATTGGCAAAGTAAAAAGTGGCAAGCCCAGTAATAAATCCAGCTCGAAATAAAAAGTCGCTATTTGCTTGAGAAGATGTTAAAGGGAAGATATAGAGGAAAAAAACAATAACGAAAATTCTTCTCATGATTAAAGTTAATCAACTGAACGAACGGCACCGTTTGAGGCATTAGTAACCATTTTTGCATAGGCTTTTAGAGCAGTGGAAACTTTGCGTGTTCTTAACTCATGAGGCATCCATGCATTATTTTTTCGACCTTCCTCAGCTTTACGTCTTTTCTGCAGTATAGCGTCGTCAACTTTCAAATGAATACTTCTATTAGGTATGTTAATTTCAATTACATCACCATCTTCAACTAAAGCTATTAAACCACCTTCGGCGGCTTCAGGAGAGACATGACCAATTGATAATCCGGAGGTTCCTCCAGAAAATCGCCCATCAGTAAGTAGAGCGCACGCTTTACCCAAGCCTTTCGATTTTAGATAGCTCGTAGGGTAGAGCATCTCTTGCATGCCCGGTCCACCTTTGGGGCCTTCGTAGCGAATGACGAGAACGTCGCCTTCATTAATTTGATTGTCTAAAATGGCAGAAACAGCACTATCTTGGCTTTCAAAAACGCGTGCTTTACCAGTAAAACAAAGGATAGATTCATCAACTCCCGCAGTTTTAACAACGCATCCTTGTTCTGCAATATTACCAAACAAGACTGCTAAGCCACCGTCTTTACTAAAGGCATGTTCTACATCGCGAATACAGCCATTTGCGCGGTCTATATCCAAACTTTTCCAGCGTTTTTCTTGACCGAATGCTTGCGTGGTTCTTATGCCACCAGGGGCGGCTGAATAAAATTTGAGTATCGCTTCGTCTTTGGTGCGCGAAATGTCCCATTTATCAATGGCATCTTTAATGGTGGGGCAGTGAACGGTGGCACATTGATTGTTAATTAACCCAGCATTGTCAAGTTGTCCAAGAAAAGCCATGATGCCACCAGCACGATGTACGTCTTCCATGTGATAGGTTTGAGAATTTGGTGCTATTTTAGAAAGGCAGGGCACTTTGCGTGATAGACGATCAATATCGTCCAAACCAAAATCTATTTCTCCTTCTTTTGCAGCTGCTAACAAATGAAGAATAGTATTAGTAGATCCCCCCATCGCAATGTCGAGAGTGATGGCATTTTCAAAGGCGGAAAAATTCGCAATGGAGCGAGGCAAAACGCTGTAATCATCATTATCATAGTGTTTTTTTGCCAAAGAAACTATTAAAGAACCAGCGTCTAAAAAAAGTTGTTTGCGATCTATATGCGTTGCTAAACAAGAGCCGTTGCCTGGCAAAGCCAAGCCAATTGCTTCGGTCAAACAATTCATGGAGTTTGCAGTAAACATTCCAGAGCATGAACCGCAAGTTGGACAAGCGCTTTCTTCGTAAACACCCACCTCAGCATCACTTAAACTGTCATCGACAGCTTTTACCATGGCATCAATTAAATCAACTTTGATGGATTGACCACCAAGAATTGCTTTGCCAGCTTCCATTGGACCACCTGAGACAAAAATCGTTGGAATATTTAAACGCATTGCAGCGTTAAACATTCCTGGGGTTATCTTGTCACAATTAGATATACATATTAAGGCATCCGCACAATGTGCATTACACATATATTCAACAGAATCTGCGATCAAATCGCGCGAAGGTAAAGAATAGAGCATGCCATCATGCCCCATAGCAATGCCATCATCGACTGCGATGGTATTAAACTCTTTAGCAATTCCACCCGATTTCTCCACTTGTCTTGCGACCAGTTGCCCCATGTCTTTAAGATGTACATGCCCGGGTACAAACTGAGTGAATGAATTAGAAATAGCAACGATGGGTTTGCCAAAGTCTGCAGGACCTACACCTGTAGCACGCCATAAGGCACGAGCCCCGGCCATATTTCGTCCGTCTGTAGAAGTTTTTGAGCGGTATTCAGGCATAATATCTTTAGGTTTTGGCTACAATTATCGAGGATTCTTTATCAGGGTAATTGTACTGTAAATGCGTTTTTCTTTATTTTTTGGTCTCCCCGTCAGGACTTGAACCTGAATTTAGAGCTTAGGAGGCACCCGTTTTATCCAGTTAAACTACGGAGAGGTTACCTTACTTTAACGTGGCAATGTAAGCGGCTACATTTTCAATATCCGCATCGCTCAAAGCCGCCGCCATTGGTGCCATTACTGCCGTCATCGCACCTATTTGCTCTCCAGATCGGTATTGTTTAAGCTTTTTTATTACATCGTTTTCGTCACTTCCCGCTAACTTGGGGAACGGAGCGATTCCTTCGCCGTTTACACCATGACAGCTAATGCAAATAGAAGCAAATTTTGTTTTTCCTGCTTCTATATCACCAGCAAATGCTACAGGAGCGCAGAGAGCTGCTAATAAAAATGATGTTGAGAGAAAGGTTTTTTGCTTCATGGTAATTACTCCTTATAAAAAATTCAAACGAAAATGTTCTCTGAGTGAAATTATAAATATGGAACATAAATATGGAACATAAATATAAACACACCACAACCCCGAACTTTCATTATACCAAGTAAGTAAATATTATATTGATTAGTAATGTGGTTCCATTTTTTGATTACGGTCTAAGACCTAATGCACGATTGGCAGCGTTCTCTTTGGAGTTAGAAAGTCCAATGGATGATAAGTTTTTGAGTACCAGCTCAAAATTTAGTTCTGTCAATCGTTCTTGGGAACGATCGTTTACTAATTGTTGGCTTTCGAAAAAAACATTGAACTGCCAGCAACAATCGTCGTACGACGCTCCAACCAGTAGAGTATTTAAATGTTCTTGTTCAACATTGTAGTTGGTCAAAGTGGCAATATTCCAATTTTGAGTTAATTGCAGGCTGTATCCGAAGGCAAAAAATCTATATATGTCATTCATAATATTTTCACGTAAGAAATTTGCGCGCAGTGCATAGCGTTTTTGTTCATAAAGTAGATTGCTGCTGAAAAAATTAATGTTTTCAAAATCTTCATCCCATTGTGTTGATACATCGAGACTTACGGCGTTAAGTGATAAAAGGGATTCTACAAACCAGTTATCAAAAGAATCAGCATTCGAGCGGATTAAACGTGGTTGTTCAATGTTGATATTCCGCCCTATACTTGTGCGAAGAAATAAAGTCGAATCAGGGACGAAAAACGTTTGGTTAAGAGCAGCCACAACTCTATTGGCATCGTTTATACGGTCGTAACCATTGAATTCAAGTGGGTCATAAAGTTGTTCTAATCTAGTAATACTTTTGCGAGAGGTCTCTAAATTTGGAATGTCTTCTTGTTCTACGTAAGGCGTATAAATGTAGTGCAAAGAAGGGATGAGGGTAGTGGACATTGAATTCCTTAGACTATCGGGAGTATTGTCAATATAAAGTTCGCTCCCGAGATGAATATATCCATTTGCAATATTAAATGAACGCGATCCGCCATTGTTGAGTTGTTGCGCTTCATAATGATTTAAAAGTGCGCCTGCTTCGGTTAATAATTGATACTGTAGGGATGAATACTGCCATCTCCAATGTGGGTTAAAAACGAAACGAGTTACTTCTGGAGCGATAGCATTTTGTACTGGATCTCTAAATTGAGTTGCTTGTGAGTTTAAGGTTACTCTGCTATTCCCCGTTCTATCAAGATAGTAGATGTTTTCTACTTGAGGAACTTTTTGTACACCATCTAAGCTCTCATCAACCAATGATATATTATCTTGCACAGAAACATAAGTATAAGATTTGGGTACTGTATATGTTAAACGAAAGTAACGATCAACAGAAGCACTGTATCTGTCTTTAAAGATGTCAGGGAAGATCTGATTGAAATTTCTTGGAGCAAAGTAGACATAGTTTGCTTCTAGTGAAAGTTGATCGTCAAGCTGGCCATTATGTTTCCAAAGTATGCGTTGAGAGTCACTTGCTTCCTGATCTTCCAGTATAGGATCATTTGCAAGATTGGCTATATTAAATTCGCCGTTATGTGTTTTTTCAAATAGGTAACGAAACTCTCCACTGGCAAGAGTGCCACGTTCATCAAGATAGGTCCCATACAAAGTAGCATCGTAATTAGGAGCTAAGTTGAGAAAAATGCCTTGAGAGACATAGAAAGACTCTCTTCCTGTATTATTATTTGAAGCAGGAGCTTGAAAAAAACCAAAACTTGGAGCAAGAAGTCCGGATGCACGTACCGTGTTCATGCTGAAATAAGGTGTATAGAGAAACGGAATGCCTTGAAACCAAAGGGACACATTATAACTTTCGATTTTCCCGCTTTCGGCATCATATGTTGACTCTTGTGATTGAACCCACCAAGCAACGTTTTCTTCCTCACCTGGGCAGTAGCTGAGCTTTGCATCTGTAAATTCGCTGGAAAGTGGATCGTTTTTAAAAGAACCACCCCAAACTTGCAACTCCCCTTGTTGAAAATGGAATGGCTCATCCGTACGGTAAGATTCTGAGCGTTTCCTAAAAATAAAGCGATCACCTCGGACTTCAAATTTCCGATGGTTAATATAGCTATCTTTATAAAGTATTAATTCACCTTCAGCATCAAGAGAAAGAGATTGAGTTTGAATTTCCGTTTGATCAGGAACTACTCTGGTAAGGGTTGGGCAGAGCGTACTTACATCAGAATTTTTTGTAGATACAGCCATGGACGATGTCAATGGTAAAATAACCAATATGAAAAGAACGAATCTAATGTTCAACTTTAAAGGCAACGTATTTGACTCACAAAAAAGAAGCCAAGTTGTTAGTATTTATTATGTCCAGTATTTTATTGGACGTATAGGCTAGCATTACCGTATTTTAAACCAACTTAATGGCTACATCTGTTCAAAACAATCAAACGAGTTCAAGATGCTGTTCTTCCGTTGAAGAGTTACCGCAGCGGTTTAGTTTTCTTTGTGAATGGCTTGCAGAAATAGAATGCTCAGGCACGATAGAAAAAATTGCTGGCGATGCCAGTTGGAGAAAGTTTTATCGAATTCAAAAAAACGAATCAAAAGAATGGCAAAGTGCAATAGCTATTGATGCTCCTCCGCCTCATGAGGATGTCAACGCGATTGCAATAGCGCTCGATTGGTTTAGTGTTAATGAAAAATTAAAATTCCCCAAAATTTATGCCATAGACATAAAGAAAGGGTTTGCATTAGTAGAGGATTTTGGAGATGAGCTGGTGCAGTTCAGTTTAAATAATAATGAGAAGCTGCATTACAAAAATTTAATAATTGGCTTAGCACAAATGCAAACCACTGATATTAAGAAAAACGTTCCTTTATACGATGAAACGTTGTTGTTATCAGAGATGGCTCTATTTGAAGAATGGTTGATCGGTAAGCATCTCAAAATATCTTTAAGTACTGAACAATTAGAGTTATTTCAAAATGTAAAAAAAACAGTTGTCAAAGAGGTTTTGAATCAACAGCAATGTTTGGTACATCGTGATTTCCATAGCAAGAATATTCTGTTTTTTGGAAATAGTTACGGAGTTGTTGATTTTCAAGATGCTTGTAAAGGTGCCTATACTTACGACCTCGTATCGCTACTAAGAGATGCCTATCATAAAACGGATCATTTAAACGAATGGCTTCATCTTTTCTTTGAAAATGGTGAGCAAAAAAAAGATTTTTCAAGTTTTCAAAAAGATTTTCATTGGACGTGTATTCAGCGGCAATTGAAAGTGGCTGGTATTTTTTATAGGCTATGGTTGCGTGATGGGAAGGACAGTTATTTGAAATACATTCCGCTCGTATTTGATTACTTATTAACTTCTATTAATGCAGTGCCGCTCGATAAAGACTTTGCCTTGTTAATTCGAGATATTAGAGCTATGTTATGCAAGCAATGATTTTAGCAGCGGGGTACGGTAAAAGATTGCGCCCGCTAACAGATGTTCTGCCTAAAGCATTGATGCTCGTTGATGAACACACCTTAATTGAAAAACATTTGTATAAATTACGTAAAGTTGGCGTTGAAAAAGTTGTAATAAATACTCATTGGTTAGGACAAGAGATAATCGATTTTTTACAAGATGGATCACGTTACGATGTACAAATAGTATACAGCGAAGAAGAGAATTTGCTCGACAGTGGTGGTGGAATTAAAAACGCATTAAAGCATTTGGGAAAGGAGGCGTTTTTCGTCATTAATGCTGATGTGTTTTGTGAAGGTGGTTATGAACAGCTTAGTAAAGTTGTTTTGCATGGGGATATATTAGGGCATGTTCTTTTAACACCAAATCCTGAGCATAACAAAGAGGGGGATTTTTCGATGGGTGATGGTTTGCTTTGTGCTGGGAAATCCTATACGTTTAGCGGAATCAGTCTGCTTTCTCCGAAATTATTTGAACTTGAAGCTCGCACAATATTCGGATTGGGAGATGTGCTGAGAAAAGCTTGCCAAAACAAACTCATTGCATCAAGCTTGTTAGAAGGGCTTTGGTTTGACGTGGGAACGGTTGAGCGTTTAAAAGAAGTACAAAATCTATTAATCAGATAAATTTTCTCATAAGCTTTTAAGTACCATTTTTTGGTGCTTAAGTGTCCGGTTTGATCATCATACAATGTCTTTTTGACAGCCTTCGTTATTTTTTTAATACTATCTTTTCTCTCAATCAATGAGTATTGTCCCTTCAACTATCAATAGTTTGAGGAATGCGCTTGCTCTACAGCAGTGGATATTGTTCAGTGTTGGATTTTTATGGCTCTGTTGGTTAAGCTTTAACTGGTTACACTGGTGGCTTTATCCAAATCCATTTCCCGCGGATATGGTAGGGCGTTTATTAGTTGTGGAAGGGACCGTAGACGGTTTAGTAAGAACGAACCACGACAGAAAAAATAAACGATTTACTTTCAAAATAGATCGAATAGAAACAGGGGTAAACACGATTTGTGAGAAGAAAGTCAAAGTTCGCTTGGCCGTGTATTACGATGAAACAGTTCCTCTTGTCAAAAGTGGTGAGCGTTGGCGTTTTGTTGTTCGTCTTAAACAGCCTAATGGACAAGCGAGTATGGGCTCTAATAACTACGAAGATTGGCTATTTGAGAATCGCATTCAGGCAACGGGCTATGTGCATAAAGATTATTTATCGGAACGTTTAGAGGATGCCTCTTGGTGGGATTATGACGTATGGCGCACGGCACTCATAGAACATATAGAAATTGTATTGCCTACGGGCAACGGTAGAGCTTTAGTTAAAGCCTTAGTGTTGGGTGATCGAAGTGAAGTATCACAAGAAACATGGTCCGCATTAATTGCGACGGGGACCAGTCATCTATTAGCAATCTCTGGGCTTCATATAGGTTTGATCGCACTTTTCTTTGGTTACATTGGTGGGTTTATATGGAGACGTTCTCATCGATTGTGTCTGTTTATACCAGCTCCTATGATGATAACGATTTGTGCATTATTGGGCGGGTTTTTGTATGCTGCACTGGCAGGATTTTCAATACCCACATTTCGTGCTGTGTTAATGCTGATGGTGGTTTGTGTGGGTTTTTTGAGCAAGCGATATTTTCCCACGTGGTTTATTTTATTTGCAGCATTAATCGTTGTTTCTTCTGCACAACCAGCAAGTATTCTAAGTGCTGGCTTTGTATTATCTTTTTTGGCAACAGCAATCATACTTAATGTCTTACGTAAGTCAAAGGAAAATGAAAATAAATTTGTCTTCTGGATAAGATTGCAAGTTATTCTCACTCTGATAATGTATCCAGCAGTCATTTGGTATTTTGGGCAGATTTCGTCGATTTCAGTATTGATTAATTTAGTGTTTGTTCCATTGATTGGGTGGTTCGTTTTGCCTTTTGTTTTTTTTATGGTGCTACTGTCTTTTGTTTTTCCTCAATGGTTATTCAGTACGGATTGGGTTTTAAGCGCTATGGCTGAAATGCTTTTTTATGCAGAGCATATTTCTGGAGGAAGTATTGATTGGACGAGACCTTTCATTTTTCAGATTATTCTTGCTATTGTTTTACTATGGATCATTTGCTTAGGGAATGGGCAGTGGTGGAAACGTTTATCCTATGGATTGGTATGCGTTGCATTGCTTTACCCGTACGCTCATAGAATTGAAAATGGACGTGCCGACATTGTTGTATTGGATGTTGGGCAAGGATTATCTGTGTTAATCATGACACGTAATCATACAATGTTATTTGATACAGGACTAGAAGGAATGGGGCAAAGGGTTATTAATCCAGCTGTTCGATATTTTGGCAGAAGAAATCTTGACATCATAGCAGTAAGCCATGATGATATTGATCATAGAGGTGGGTTGAAATGGTTGAAAAAACGTTATCCTTTAGCCAGAGTTGTAAAGGATGAAGATTGCATGGGGCATTGGCGTTGGGATGAGGTAACGTTCACTTGGTTGCCTACAGAAGGTTTTGAAGGAAATAACCGCTCTTGTGTTTTAAGGATAGTAGCTAATGGGGAGGCTTTTTTGTTGACAGGAGATATCGAGAAAGAGGCTGAAATGAGTTTAATAAAAAAATACGACTTGACTGCTCATTGGCTACTATCTCCACATCATGGTTCAAAGACTTCAAGCAGCATGCCTTTTCTTCAGAAAACAAAAGCACGTAATGTTTTTGTTTCGGCAGGCTTTCAATCCCGCTATGGACACCCTCACAAAAAAGTAATAGAGCGATACCATCAATTGGGAATGAACGTGTACAACACAGCGTGTAGTGGAAGTGCGCTGGTTCGCCTCGGTGCCAATGCTACAATGCCAACACTTGAGTGGCGCAAACATCAAATGAAATTCTGGTGGCGCCAATGCAATCAAACAAAATGAATGAAATGAAGTACCCTTTGTATTGGCAACAAAAATCTTGGTTGATGTGGCTATTAATGCCGTTGTCTTGGATATTTCGATTTTCAATGTTTGTCCGTAAGAAATATTGGAGTAGCAGATCGTATAAAGCAAATTGCCCAGTAATAGTGGTTGGGAATATTAGTGTGGGCGGCACGGGGAAAACGCCTATGGTCATTGCTACGGCAAAAGCGTTGCAACAGGCGGGAAAGATTGTTGGCGTTGTTAGCCGTGGTTATGGTGGAAGATTGAGTAGCAAAACGCCTTATTTAGTACAAGCGGAAGACAGCCCGAATGATTATGGTGATGAGCCTGTGATAATAGCGCAAACTGTTCCAGTTGTCATTTGTAAGGTGCGGGTTGAGGCAGTGCGTTTTTTAGAAAATCTAGGAGTTGATGTAATTGTCAGTGATGATGGATTACAGCACTATGCGATGCATCGGGATTTTGAAATTGCGATGGTTGACGGACTACGTGGTTTAGGTAATGGTGCTTGTTTGCCCGCTGGTCCGTTGCGTGAAATTCCGTCAAGATTGAAAAGCTGTAACCGAGTAGTTACCACACAAATAAAGACTGGTGAGTTTGCAAATGAATATTTAATGAAGTTGCAAGGCAACACTGCGGTAAACTTATTAAGTGGTGAGAAAAAGAGCTTGATTGATTTTGCAAGCGAAGGAAAAGTAAATGCTATCGCAGGCATTGGTAATCCTGAGCGTTTTTTCCTCCATTTAAAAGAACATGGGTTGAACTGTGATTGTAAAGCATATCCTGATCATTACCGTTTTTCTTTAGAAGATATTAATAAAAGGAATGTGGTACTCATGACGGTTAAGGATAGCGTAAAATGCAAACAATTAATCAAAAATAATGCGTTAGAAGGATGTTGGGAAGTACCTGTATTTGCCAAATTGCCTGCTGATTTTTATCCAAAAGTATTCGCAGAGATTTACAAGCAAGATTAGCACGATGTTGACTGGGTCATTGTGAAGTTAAAGTATGTTGAGGAGATTATGGAATTAAAGATATTGGAATTCTTAGCTTGTCCTTTAAGTAAGGAAGGTCTTCAATGGGATGCAGATAAACAGGAGTTGATTGCTGTTAAGTCAGGCTTGGCGTATCGAGTAGATAATGACATTCCCGTTTTGCTTGTCGATGAAGCGCGTCAAATGAGTCAAGAAGAAAAGAAAAAGTGGCGAAAGTAATCAAGAATGAATACTATTGCTTTATACACGCATCCAGTTTTTGCAAAGCATATTTCTCAACTATCACATCCTGAAAATTCAGAACGCCTTCTCTCGATTGAATACGCTTTAAAGAAAACACAGTTACCAATAGATTATTATCAAGCTAATCCATGCAATAGGAGTGTGCTTGAGTTAGTTCACCCTTTCGAGTATTTAGATGCTTTATTCAACGTCAAAAAACATACTCATATTGATGGGGATACGTACATGTGTGAACATACAATGGATGCGGTTTTGTATGCTTGTGGAGGATTAGTGGATGCTGCCGAGAATTTGCTTGACGGAGTTTTTGATAAAGCAATGGTGATTGCACGCCCCCCTGGGCATCATGCGGAACCGAATCAATCAATGGGGTTTTGTCTTGTAAACAATATCGCGGTGCTTGCAAAATATTTGGTTGAGAAAAAAAAGATTGATCGCCTAGCAATTATTGACTTTGATGTGCATCATGGCAATGGTACAGAGGCGGCAGTAAAGGGTGATGATCGTATATTATTTTGCTCAACGTATCAACAAGGCATTTATCCGCCAGGGACAGTGCATGGAAGGAATGAAAATATCTTAAATGTTCCACTTCAAGCTTTTATTGATGGCGATGAGTATCGCAGGATCTTTACAGATCAGGTGATGAGCGCAGTGAATGCGTTTCAACCCAATGTGATATTAGTGTCTGCTGGGTTTGATGCTCATAGCAGAGACCCTCTTGCTCAAATAAATTTAGAAAATGATGATTTCTATTGGTTAGGTGAACAAATTAATACACTTTCACAGAAACTTTGTTCTGGAAGGGTTATTTCGTGTCTTGAAGGGGGATATAACTTGGAAGTTATTGGAGACAGTGTAAGCAGTTACTTGATGGGGCTTACTGCAGAATAGAGAAGTCCTAATAATTTATTACTCGCTCTTCGTATCAACCACATCAAAAAATGCTGATTCAAGCTGTGCAAGGTGAAATCCTTGTATATTATCGTAGGGGCTGAATAAAGTAATTGCTCCTTTGATTGAATCTGAGTCATTCTGTAATTGTTGTTCATATTTGAAATTCAATAATCCAACACTTAAAACAACGGTTGCAGCTAAACCTGTAAACCAATAGAGTCCTTTATTTTTCCTCTCGAACCGACCATCACCAACTGTAGCCGAAGAACTTTTTACGGCAGTAATAATAATTTTAGATTCAAACCCTGAGGATGAATTAGGGACTTCAAGCTGTGGCAGATTGCATTCTTTCATGAATTTTCCTTAGGTCTTTACGAGCTCTTGCAACAAGAGATTCAATTGCTTTTGGGGTGGTGTCCATTATTTCCGCTACCTGTTTATGACTCATTTCTTCATAGTAATAGAGATTTATAGCAGTCTGTGCTCTTTCATCAAGAGATTTAATTGACTCTTGCAGTAAATACTGTTGTTCATCCCTGAGTCGAGTTGCTTCAGGCTCAAAGGCAATAGAAGGTACGTCTTCACCTGCTTCTATACGTTCTTCATACGAAGAAGTTTGTGCTTTACGCTTTTGTTTTCGCAAATAGTCTATACAACGATTAACAACAACACGATACAGCCATGTCTCAAATTTACAACCTTTGCCCGATTGCCATGAAAGAGGCTTTCTCCAAATTGTCAACATCACTTCTTGAACAATATCTTCGGCTATTTGAATGTCAAATACTTGTCGCCAAGCAATGCGATAGCAAGATTGAGAATAAATATTAACAAGTGAAGCAAAAGCGACTTCATCGCCCTCGGCTATTTGATTGAGTAGTAGTTGCGAGTCCATTTTATTTATTTAATATATTTAAAATCAAATTTCACAAATTCTTTTGGAGTAATGCAAGTGTCGTTATCGTCATCCATCTTACTAAAGACACTGTACTTATGAAAAACGTTCATTTCGCTCTTTGAAATTTTTTTGTCTTGATTTACATCAGCCATCATAAACTGTTGTTCTCGCAAAGTAGTGTACTCATTTACAGTAATACGTCCATCTTTGTCAAAATCCCCTAAGTTACTCATTGATTCGCTCTTCATGATGTATTTTCCAACGTCATTGTTTGTCATTTCTTGAGCACTCATTATTCCATCTTTATTAGAGTCAATGTGATCAAATATTTTTTTAGTGATCATTCCATGCTCGTTTATGCTTATAAATCCATCGTTGTTAATGTCTAATTTATCAAAAAAAATTGGGTTACTTGCAAAAGAAAATCCAGAGTGCATCAAAAATGCATACAAAAAGAGGCTTTTCATGCCTTGTGTAAGGAGTTTTATCAATTTTTCCATATCATAAAAATACGATTGACTTTACTAATTCCCGCTTATCTTTAGTGAAATTAAGTAGTTTACATCTAATTCTTTAAATAGTAATTATAGTTTCTTAATAGCCATATTGGTGGATTTACTTAGTATTTTGCAAATTATTTTGATAAAAATCTTGAATGTGAACAGCATAACAATTGATTTTTCATGGTTGACACTGCGCTTTGTAAAGGTATAATACCGCCCCATCGGTATGGGCTTGATGTCTACTAAACCAAGGGGCTATAGCTCAGCTGGGAGAGCGCTACAATGGCATTGTAGAGGTCGGCGGTTCGATCCCGCCTAGCTCCACCAATACATACCGGTTTTTAAGACATCGTGTCTTAAGCTAGTCCCCTTCGTCTAGTGGCCTAGGACTCCGCCCTTTCACGGCGGCAACAGGGGTTCGAGTCCCCTAGGGGACGCCATTCTTATGTGGTGACTTTGCTCGTTTGCGGGAATAGCTCAGTTGGTAGAGCGCAACCTTGCCAAGGTTGAGGTCGCCGGTTCGAACCCGGTTTCCCGCTCCACGAAAAATCCTTTAAAAGCACAGTGAGCAATTTCGAAAAATTTACAATCAAACGCAAGAGGAATTTTGTGATACTGTGGGGATAAAAGTGGGAACTCTACGAGGAATTGAGAATGCCCGCAACGCTCCAGGGTTAGATATTATTGAGAAAATTTGTTCTACCTTTCCTGATAAAACTACTTGGATTATGACGGGTCAAGGTGCGCTACCAACTCTAAGCAATTCTGATAATGCTATTCATCTTGGCTTTTATGATTTATCAGCATCAATGGGAAAAGGGGAAGCAATATTTGAACAACCAACTGAAGAAAGTTTAACAGTAACAGAGGAATCGCTCGGGTTGAAACTCGGTATTCAGCACTACAAAGACGATAACCTTTTTCTATTTACCGTTGCTGGTGATAGTATGCAACCGAAAGTAGGACCCGACGATATTTGCCTTGCAAAGCGCAGTGAAGTTAAAGAAGAAGACGGGATTTATCTTTTGGACACACCCGATGGCATCATGTGTAAACGCCTCATTAGACAAGGCGATAAAGTGATTGTGCGCTCCGATAATAAGAAGTATGGCGACTGGACACCCGACGACCCCGCCGAGATCATCATCCGCGCCCGCGTCATCAGCATCCTTAAACAAATACGAGTTTAGATATGTTTGATTTTAAAATTTCAGATACTGGTTGGACGGTATTGTGGCTTCCATTGATTATTTGTGCAATGACACTTGTATTTTTCATTGATAAATGGGATGGACACATCCACAGCCAAGAGGGGTGTAATCAGCTTCAAAAAGTAGAGGAAAAAGTCTATATGGTTAATACGTGTACAGGGAAATATAAATTAATCAAACAAGAAAATAGCAAACTCAAAGAATAACGGCAAACTAAGCCACCACCACTAACCACAAACAAATAACCTATTTTTATTCCAAATCAAATTTTTCGTATATTAATTTGAATGTATTATGTAAATTTGGCTCCTTTCTTGCCTCTACAGCTTTCATAGGACACTTGAGTTTTTCAGAAATTCTTTCATTGCTAAGCGAATTCCATTCAGTGCTCTCAACAAAATAATGAGGAATTAATATCTCAAGTGCAATGTAAAAAGCACATATTTCTGACATGCTAATATTACGTGTTCTACTGCATTCATCTTTAAAAAAATTTGTATTTAATATTTCTTCAGAAATATTTTTCAAACCGTCTGGCTCTTTTTCTCTAAGGTTTGGAATAACCCTGTTTAATAATAGGTGAGAGAGTTCTTTTGCCACATAAAGTCGTCTCCAGCAGTAATTTACGTTTTCGCTTACATAGATATGAGCGGTTTCAGTTCTCTCTATTAAAACCGCTCCAAAGTGTACAGAATGTCCGCCATCGTTTTTAATTTGTATTTTTTTGTTAATTTCTATCTCAGTAGCAAGTTTGAAATGATTATTTAAAGAAATAGGGGTATTAGAATCACATTTTTTTAAAAGAAGGAGGCACTTTTTTACTCCAACTTCTAAATAGCGGGAAAAATTAGGATGTTGAGTTATTTTCATTTTAGACAAAAAAAAACCATTCGTTAGAATGGTTTTTATTAGATATTTTAATTTTACCCTTCAAATTCTGTTAAGGCTCCAGCCTTATCTGCTTCTACAACATTATTGATTTCTTTGAACAAGTCGTCAGCAGTATATTCGGTATTTGCAATAGCAAACTTAACATCGACCAGATTAGGATCATTTAAAAAAGGGTATTTTTCTTTCATATCGTCATTGTAACTAGACATTATCCGCCCTCCTGTTTATATGTATGTAAAGTGTGGTAAATTGTGTGATTTTTAGTATAACTGAAAAGTGCGCGGATTGTACAACAAAGTTACCTCGAATACATTGTGTTGTAGTAATTAAAAGCAATTTATACCAAAATCAAACCATTTAACGTAGTATTGAAAAATAGGTAAGTAACTTTAAATACGCACCATTTTGGTAAACCCTGCCTTCTTTAGCGCATTTTTAGCACACCACCTTTAGAAAGCCTTTACTAATATGGTTATTCTGCCATTGCCAAGGTTGAGGTCGCCGGTTCGAACCCGGTTTCCCGCTCCACTATAAAAGTATTACATTCTGTTTATTTTCCGTCGTATTCCTATAGAAAGTTATTTTTTATCATGCTGAGAAATATTATTTCTGGTGATATTTATTGTTTGTAAGTCGAAATTAAATGATATGTATCTATGTATGCAAAGGTAAAAATTTCTTTTGCCATTTAATGCAACGCTGCGCATCGCGCTCTTCATATTCTTGAAGGGCGGATGGAAGATCCAGTTCAAAAGCACTTTCACAATCTTCGCCCAAGGCTGTCAGAAGCATGGTGTACCAAGCGGTTACTCCACCTGGCAGGGTGGATTCAAATTTTGGAAATTTAGGATCGCCCCCTATATCACTTAACCAAGTATTCGCGAGTTGGTGATTAAGCGCCATACCACGCGCCAAGCCGACCATGTCGACAGCGCCACTAGTTAGTGCTTCAATTGCTTGGTCACGTCTTTTGAATCCGCCTGTTAGCATTAACGGTACATTGGTTGCCTTTTTTGCGAGTTTAGCAAAGTCAAGAAAATACACTCTATCATTTGAACTATCAGAGCTTGACTTTGCTCCAGGAAAATATGTCCCTCCGCTGATATCAATCAGATCAATTGAGCTTTGATCGAGTAAGGACACTACTTTCAATGCATCAACTTCCGTCAGTCCACCTTCCAGTTGATCCGTGGAGTTGATTCTTATTCCGATTGGAAATGAAGAACCAACAGCACGCCTAACTTCGTTTATTATTTCAAGGACTATACGAAACCGTGCTTCAATTGAGCCACCGTAACAATCATTTCGACGGTTAAACAATGGGGAGATAAATTGACTTAGTAAAAATCCATGCCCTGCATGAATATGAACACCACTAAAACCTACAGTCTTTGCGTGTAAAGCGGTTTTTGCATACATACTGGGTAGTTCGCGAATCTCTTCAATAGACATGCCCGCACATTGGAGACCTTCAAGGTCAAGCGCAGACGGTCCTTTTGGCTGACTAATCGGCAAGTGTGAAAGGGCTCCAGCATGGCCAATTTGTGCCCACAGGTGAGCCGCTTCAATCATTGCCCGACTGGTGAGTAACTTTAGTGCTTTTCTATTGGAGTGTTCTCCTAATACCAAATTCCCCGGTTTCTCAGGAAAGCGATGATCTCCTTGTACTTCACCGATGAAAGACACAGAGACCCCGCCTTCTGCCCATCGTTCGTAAAGCCGAATTTGCGCCTCAGTGGGATTACCTTCGCCATCAGCAAGCGAGTCCGACATTGACGACTTGGCGAGTCGGTTCTTTAGGACAGCTCCACAAGGAAGTTCTAATTTTTTTTGAAGGATGTATGTTGAATCTAAATTTTTAATCATAAATAGTTGCAGTTATAAATTTCAATAAAGTAGTTATTTAGAAGGAAAAATCACAGGTGAGATTCACATTTTAGTCTTTCTATTGTGTTTTTAGTGACGCACCTCATACACGTAATATTGACACATCAATAAGCGGATGAAGATTAATCTTTCTGTACTTTATTAACGAATGATGCCATTTTTTCATGAGACTTCACTCCTGGCGCAGTTTCTATACTACTGCTGACATCAATACCCCAAATCATTGGATTTTCCAAAATGGAAACAACGTTGGTATCGTTTAATCCTCCAGCGAGGATGATGGGTTTTTCAGATTCTTTAGGGATCAGTTTCCAATCGAATAAAGTTCCAGTACCACCGTAATAGGATTCATGAAAAGCATCAATTAAGATTCCCCTAGCCAAACTGTCATTCCATATATCTAAATCTTTTGCTAATGTTGCTTGACTCTCCACTCTGATTGCTTTCATAAAAGGGCGATCAATTTTTTTAGAATCCTCTAGTGTTTCATCTCCGTGTATTTGCACCATATCAAGTTTGCATGTGGCAGAGATTTTATTGATAGTGTCTGTCGGAGCATTAACAAATAAACCGACGGTCGTTATAAAAGGAGGAATCTTTTGAATAATTTTGGTGGCTTCTTGGGGTTCAATATAGCGTTTGCTGTTGTTGTAGAAAACGAAACCAAGTGCGTCTATTCCCAATGAACATGCAAATTGTGCGTCTTCTATGCGCGTTATGCCACAAATTTTAATTTTCATTTATCGATACTTTAAAGGAGAGGTATTTTGCATTTTTCAGGATATTTTACAGCAGATATATATAACTCGTTGGCTGCTGCTGTTTTAGCTACTTTAGAACGTCCTTTTAAATGCAATGCTTTTTAAGTATCGATTTTGAATGATATTTATTGTCCCTACAGCCCTCGAAACCTTAAAGAGCAATGAGGACTATTTTTCTCTTCTGTTTCAACCAGCCGTATAACTTTCAGAATTTAAACGACTGGTGATAAACTTTTTTACTACGCAGACTCTTGCTTCATAAAATCACTCTAACTACTACAAGAAGTCCACGAGACAAGAATCAATCATAAATAGAGCATTTATTTAAGACTAAGCGATTTTTTCCCGATACTCTGTGCTCAAGCCTCGCCAAGTGCTATAGCACATTGCTAATAATACGATAGTAAAAGGCAAGCCCGTAGAGACAGTCATTGCCTGCAATGCAGATAATGCTTGATCGCCGCCAACGATTAATAAAACAATCGCAATTATGCCCTCAAATGAACACCAAAAAACTCTTTGAGAAACGGGTGCATTTGTCTTTCCACCTGCTGTAATCGTATCTATGACTAATGAGCCAGAGTCCGAAGAGGTAACAAAAAATACTAATACCAATGTTATGCCAATGAATGAAAGAAAACCAGCGAATGGGAAGCTCTTGACCATTACAAATAATTTCAATTCTTGGGCAACCGAGGCAACTTGTGCATCGGCATTAGCTAATACTTGTGAAATTGCTGTGCCTCCAAAAGTTGCCATCCATAAGATGCTCAAAAGTGTTGGAATCAAAATTGCGCAGATGACAAACTCGCGAACCGTTCGACCTCGTGACACACGGGCAATAAACATGCCGACAAATGGCGACCAAGAAATCCACCACGCCCAATAGAATGCAGTCCATCCTTGGGAAAAATTGACATCATCACGCCCAAACGGCATCGATAGTGGGATTAGTTCTTGAATATATGCTATTCCACCAAAAAGTGCAGTCAATAAAATATCCTTCGTCGGTCCTACAAATAAAATCGCTAAGAGCAATAAGAGCGCAAAAATCATATTGATTTCTGATAACCGTTTTACTCCACCGTCTAAACCACGTACCACCGATACGACAGCTATAAGGGTTATAAAAGTTACAAGCAATACAATAGCGCCTGACCCAGTGCTCCAACCATAAAGATGATTAAACCCAGCTAAAGCCTGTTTAGTACCGAAACCAAGGGATGTTGCCAAACCAAAAAGAGTTGCAAACACTGCAAGAACGTCAATGATATGACCAGATTTCCCCCATACTTTTTCTCCCAATATTGGATAAAAAACTGAACGGAATGTCAGTGGCAAACCACGATTGAAAGAAAAGTATGCAAGCGATAATGCTACAACAGCATAAATTGCCCAAGGATGAATTCCCCAATGAAAAATCGTAGCTGCCATCGCAAGATTTCTTGCGGCTTCAGTATCATTTGCTGCTGAACCTAATGGTGCCCAGTCAGTGCGTACTCCATTTTCCAAGCTAACGCCTCCAAAGGAAGAGTTAAAATGAGAAATCGGTTCTGAAACTCCAAAGAACATCAATCCAATCCCCATTCCAGCAGCAAATAGCATGGCAAACCAGCCAAGATAACTATAGTCAGGTTTAGCATCCTGTCCGCCAAGTCTTATCTTACCGAGTTTTGATACAGCAAGAAATAAAGCAAACAAAACAAATATGTTACCTGCAGAAAGAAACAGCCAATCAAAGTTGGTTGTAATCGCCGGCCTTAGCCAACCAAAAAATTCGCTTGCTTCAGCTTGAAATAACAATGTGGCTAGTACAAATAACAAAATAGTTATTCCTGAGACAAGGAAAACTGGATTGTGAATGTCTAATCCAAACATTTGGATATTATCCTGTCCCTCTTTATAGTTAGTTTTTTCCATAACAACCTCCTAAATATTGTTTATGTCATTATAGGGAGATATTTGATTTTTATGGGTTTTTTTTGTTAAGCTCTACTGCATAGACTAAAAATAGAATAATGAACGTTAAGATAATTGCTTTCTTCTCGAAAAATGGAGTGCGTAATTTTAAAAATCAAGCAGGATTTTTTAGAGTATTTTGCATAGTAGATTCTGTCTATGAGAAGGTATATTTACGAGTGATAAATATGTTTTGCGGTTCATCAAACCAATACGAAACGTATATTCCTAAAGAGTAAGCAAATTTTAATTTTCAATCTTTCGGTACTTTAAAGTAGAGGGAGGATATTGTTTTCAAGTTGTGGTATTTTGAATTTTTCAGGATATCTTACAGTAGACAGATATAACCCGTTTGCGGCTGCAGTTTTAGCTGCTTTAGAGCGATCTTTTAAATGCAATAATTCTTCTATCCATTCTGGATGAACAAGTTTTGTTCCTACAGTACTTAGGGAACCAACGATATTACGAACCATGTGATACAAAAAAGCATTCGCCTCTACTTCTAAAATGACCCAGTTATGCTGCCTTTTAACAGATATTTGATGAATGGTTTTTATAGGGGTTTTTGATTGGCATCCTGTGGCTTGAAAGCTGGTGAAGTCGTGCGATCCTAATAATATCTGTGCGCTTTGGTGCATGATTCTTTCATCTAATGGCTGTTTAACCCAGGTTGAAAAGGAATGCATGATGGCGCTTTGATAATTTGCATTATTTATAAGATACGTGTATTTTCTAGATGTTGCGCTATAGCGTGCAGAAAAAAGATCATTGACAGGGTTTACCCATCGAATTTTAATGTTATCGGGCAAATGTCGATTTGTTCCTCGAAGCCATTCTTGGGGGGTTCTCACTTTAGTTGTGTCGAAATGAACCACTTGAAATAATGCGTGTACTCCACTATCGGTTCGACCTGCACAAGTACATGCAATAGGTTCATCAGCTATTTTACTTAAAGCGTCTTCTACGAATTGTTGAATACCAAGTTGAGTGTTTTTTTGCCTTTGCCAGCCATGATAAGGATGCCCGTTATATTCGATAATAGCAGCAATTCTCATATCAAGTAATGTTTTATAGTAAAGCCTTTTTTTCGGAAATAGGAAAAATGTATACGTGCTGGTTCTTTGCTGGTGAAAACCGCTATGTATCTTTGGCATTTTGAACCGAATGCTATGTTTTCAAGTTTTTCAGGTTGGATGTTAAAGACGACCACTGCATCCTTCGAAGACGACGAAGACGAAGACGACGAAGACGATTCAAGTTGAATAAGACTGCTGTTATTACTGTTGACTTCATGCGGCAAAAAACTATCGTTCTCTACATTCCATAAAGCGTCGCTTATTGAACTATTTAATTCTTCAGGTAGTATCACAAGAACACTTTTGTACTGCCTCCATGCTTTTGCACACAAACGCGCTGTTGAATATGAAAGGCGTTGTTCGTTTTCAAGAATATAAATGCTAATCAAAGGAGTCATGAAAAGAATTTATTAGATGACATCCGTTTTCATTCCTTTTTGCAAAACTTTGGGGATGTGGATATTCCCATCAGAATCTTGGTAATTTTCTAGAATTGCAACTAATGCCCGCCCAACAGCAACACCCGATCCATTTAGTGAATGCAATAATTCAGTCTTCCCTGTATCAATGTCTTTGTGGCGTGCTTTCATACGTCGAGTTTGAAAGTCGGTGCAGTTTGAAATAGATGATATTTCTCGATATGTATTTTGTGTAGGAATCCAGACCTCAATGTCGTACGTTTTAGCGGCACCAAATCCCAAATCTCCAGAGCAAAGTTCAATGACGCGATACGGCAATTCCAATGCTTGCAAAACTTGTTGAGCGTGCAGACACATTTCTTCCAAAGCTTGCATGGAATTTTTAGGATGAACAATTTGTACCAACTCTACTTTTTCAAATTGGTGCTGACGAATTAACCCGCGAGTGTCTCTTCCAGAAGAACCTGCTTCGGAGCGAAAGCAAAGAGTGTGGGCAACGAATTTTAAAGGTAACTCTTCGGTATTTACAATTTGATGTGCTACTAAATTGGTTAATGGTACTTCAGCTGTAGGTATCATATAGAAGTTTCGATGTTCATCTATACTTTCAAGGCGGAATAAATCTTCACTAAATTTGGGTAACTGTCCAGTGTGATAAAGTGTTTTTTCGTTAACTATGGTGGGAGGATTGATCTCTAAATAGTTATTGTTTTCTATTTGGAACTCAAGCATGAACTGCGCCAAAACTCGATGCAAGCGTGCCAGCGGTCCACTTAATATACTAAAGCGTGCTCCACTAATTTGTGATGCTTGTTTTGATAATTCCCAACCCTTTGCTCCTATCAAATCAACATGATCTTTATACTCAAAGTCGACTTTTTTAGGAGTACTCCATCGGAGTATTTCTACGTTTTCTTTTTCGTCTTTACCAAGAGGAACTGTATCATCAGGCAGATTTGGTAGATGCGTAATCAAGCTGTCTATGTGCTCGACTAATTCTTGTAGTGCGTCTGAGGTGGTAGCTATTTCAGTATTTAATTGGTCCGCTTTTTGACGCAAATCTTCGATGTTTTCATTGCGTGACTTCGCTTGGCCAACCAGTTTGGCAATTTGATTGCGCTGTTGTTGAAGTGATTCGTTTTTCTGTTGCAAATTTTTGCGCTTTCCGTCCAATTCTAAAAAAGCGGTGGTATCAAAGAAAACGCCTTTGGATTGCAGTTTTTTCGTAATCGCCTCTGGATCAGAGTGAATAAGTTTAGTGTCCAACATAGCTAATTTTGTCGAGTTAAAAGAATTCCTAAATAAGTCGCTCCGATAGAAGCAAATACACTTAATAGAATATAGTTAAGGGCATTGATTATTTTGCCTGCTGCTATGAGTTCAATAGCATCGATTGAAAAAGCAGAAAAAGTAGTAAAAGCCCCAAAAAATCCGATAATCACCAGTGCTTGAGTCTGGATATTGAATACCCCCTTTTCTTGCATTAAAATCAATGCAACGCCCATAAAGAATCCACCTATTACATTGACGAATAGCGTACCATAAGGGAAACTTTTCCCAAGCAGGGCTGTTGTGCTTGTAGCAACTCCGAAGCGCGCCATTGCTCCAAGTGCTCCTCCGAGAGCTACGAATAAGAGTTGGTTCATTCAAGAAAAATTAAAGGTAATATTGACTAAATAAAGTCGTATTGATTATAGCATGATGAACTGCGCCACGAGATAGTCAGTGATATTTCGCACACTGGAAATGTACAAACGTAAAGGTTTCAGAAGAGTTCTATCCAATAATTTGATTGAAGTGATAAAAACGGTTGCTAAACTTTCATTGAACATTTACTATATCAGGCTAAAAATAGCGTTTAAGAGTCATTGTTTAGATATGATGTTCTCTTATATTATTATGGAAATTCAAAATAAAGGAAGAGTGGCATGAATCTAACAAGGCGGGAATTTGTGCAATTAATTGGAGTAGGGGTTGCCAGCGGCCTGTTTTCCAGTAAAGTACTCGGTAAAGGTCAAATTAACAGGACTTCTATTGAGCACGCGATTAGGGCGTTGTATGATGTCCCACTGAATGGCAATGCTCGCATTCTCCATATTACCGATACGCATGCCCAATTACTTCCAACTTATTTTCGAGAGCCAAACGTAAACCTTGGGTTTGGGAATGCTTTTGGTAAATTACCTCATATTGTAGGTCAGAATTTATCTAGGCGTCTTGGTTTGGATAACAATCCTTTATTACAACATGCTTTTACTTATTTAGATTATGAAGAATCGGCTCATAATTTTGGGAAAGTTGGTGGCTTTTCTTATATCAAAACATTGTTAGATAATCTGCGTGAAGCAGCGGGGGGTGTTCAAAATACGATTACTGTTGATGGTGGGGATTTATGGCAAGGTTCTGCTACGGCTTTATGGACAAGGGGTCGGGATATGGTAGATGCTTCTAATTTACTTGGTGTAGATGCCATGACTGGTCATTGGGAGTTTACGTATTCAGAGAGAGAGGTTTTGAGCAATATCAAGGCATTTAATGGGGAGTTTCTTGGGCAAAATGTTGCCATTAAAGAAGAATCATTATTTGAAGATGCTTATGCTGAAATGGTCAGTGAGTACGGGTATGGGTTATACGATGAGGATAATTCATTAGCATTTAAACCTTATACATTAAAAATAATCAATGGTTATAAAGTCGCAATTATTGGACAGGCATTCCCTCGGACTGGCAATGCCAATCCGCAGTCAAACTTCCCTGATTGGTCGTTTGGATTGCGTGAAGATGAGCTAAAAGTACTTGTCAGTGAAATTCGTACGATAGAGAAACCATCTGCTGTAATAATGCTCTCTCATAATGGCATGGATGTGGATCTAAAAATGGCTTCTAGAGTTAGTGGTATAGATGTCATACTTGGTGGGCATACGCACGATGGCGTGTCTAAACCTATAAAAGTAAAAAATGCAAGTGGAGAGACTTGGGTTACAAATGCAGGTTGTCATGGCAAATATGTTGGCGTGTTAGATATGCAGTTGAGCAAATCTGGAATAAAGAGCATGCAGTACAAGCTATTACCTGTTTTTGCACGCTTCATTGAAGCGGATGAAACGATGGTCAACTATTTAGATTCTTTATACCAACGTAAATATGATGCAAACATCATTGAGTCAAGACGCAAGAATGCACTTTACAGTCCTAACAAAGTAGGTAAACGTTATGAAGATATTCTTAACGAAAAACTAACGATTGCCGAACAGACATTATATAGGCGTGGAAATCTAATTGGGACTTGGGATCAAGTGATCGTGGATGCTTTGCGCCATGAACATGATACACAAATTGCCTTATCGCCAGGCGTTCGTTGGGGCGGTAGTTTGTTAGAGGGAGACACCATTACCATGCGCAATGTTTTTGAGCAAACAGCTATAACATATGGCGAAACTTACCGTAGTGAAATCACAGGTGAGCAACTGCATCTAGTTCTTGAAGGGGTGGCTGAGAATTTATTTGTCACAGATCCATATGCTCAATCTGGGGGGGATATGGTACGAGTAGGCGGTTTGAATTTCACAATTGATCCAATAGAATCTTACGGTAATCGCATTAGTGAAATGCGTTTAGATGATGGGACAGCTATTAAGAATAATAAAACCTACAGTGTTTCTGGATGGGCGCAAGTTAATGAAATTGGAGAGGGTCGTCTAATATGGGATGTAGTAGCTGATTTTTTACGAAGCAAGAAAACTTTAAATCTGTCTAAAGTGAATTATCCAAATATAAAAAATGTTAGAAAAAATCCTGGAATAGCTGATTATCAAGGAATTATTCAGTAGCATATGGAGATTGCTCTGCGATAATCCCGTGCATGTCAGGTTTTTTATACATAGTAATATTGTGGATACTATTTCCTTTTGCGATTTGGCGCATATTTAAAAGGCAATCATTCTTCGCAACACGGAATTTATATTTTCCTTGGAAAGAGTATTTTGGACAAAGCGACCAAAAACTTCAAACAGGAGGGATATGGATTCATGCGTTATCGCTTGGTGAAAGCCGTTCAGTTATTGCACTCATAGAATCGTTGTTAGATGGCGAAACTGCCAATTCTTTAGAATTAAGGGACGGTGATGGTGAGGAAATCCCTAGTAAACAAAGCCCAGTCATCATAACGGTAACATCAACTACCATTAGTGGCTATGAACAGATGCGAAACCATTTTGGTAATCGCATTCAGCATCATTTGATGCCCTTAGATTATCCCTTTGCAGTCAAAGCATTTTTGCAGAGGCTAAAACCTCAAAAATTTATTGTCATTGAAACTGAAATTTGGCCTAATACTTTGCGACTTTGCAAAGAAAGAGGGATACAACTTATCTATGCTAATGCGCGCATAAAAGAGAGGTCGTTTTTAAAATATAAGCGATATGCCTCAGCATTAATGCGGCAAAGCCTTGAAAGATTTGATGCTATTTTCCCCCAGTCTTTGATGGATAAACAACGTTTAATCGAGTTGGGTGCGCGTGAAGAACAAATCGTTCACTGTGGCAATCTTAAATTTGATCTAACCGTTCCTAGAGAATTGAAGGACGCAGCAAAGAATTGGAAAGAAACTTATGCAAAAAACCGTTTTGTCTGGGTAGCTGCTAGTGTTCACACGAACGAAGCCAGTCAAATTGTTCATACACACAAAGCGTTGATGGAAGAAGCACCAGATGCTTTATTGTTAATAGCTCCTAGACAAGAAGAAACAATTAATGAGATTCTAATAGCTGCAGAAGGAAATAAAGTTGAGCAAAAAAGTTTGGGAAATTCACAGTTAAATGGTGTTGAGTCAAATACAAATATTTTGATAATCGATACTTTTGGAGAGATGCTGTTTTGGAATATTATTGGTGATTGTGTTTTTATAGGAGGGTCTCTGGTGCCTTTTGGAGGGCATAATTTAATAGAAGCGGCAATCATGGAAAAGCCCGTTATTAGTGGACCACATTATCATAATCTTGAAAACTTATTTAACCCAGCAATTGAGGCTGAAGCGGTAATGATAGTAAGCGACAATAATGCGTTGTCTGAAAAATTAAAAGCGCTTAAAAACGATCATAAGCAGCGTGATAGGGCGGGGAAAAATGCGTATCGATTTGCAAATTATAATCAAGGGAATATGAAATATTTGCTAAATTATGTCTTAAGTACTAAGTGATTTAAAATATTCCAATTTGAAGAAAAAGTTGATCAACCCTAAGGATTTTTAGGGTTTGTTAGACTTCCACAATTTCCATTGTGTTGCTTCCACCAGGCATTCCAATACGTGGACCACTTGTTACAATCATTCGCTGTTTAAAGCGCACTAAATTGCGTTTTTTTAATGCATTAATAATATGCTCTCGCGGTTTGTCAAAAGTTGGAATTTCTGTTTCATTTAATAGAATGGGAAAAACTCCACGATAGAGGCTCATTTGATGAAAGGTCCACTCATTAGTGGTGAGCGCAAAAATTGGTTTGCCAGAGCTTATTCTTGACATATATATTGCAGTAGCCCCAGATTCAGTCAATGCAGCAATGCCACCCAGATTACTCATATGATTAGCCAAATACATGCTCCCTAAGGCAAGGGCCTCCTCCGTTTTTTCAAAAACTTGATTCAAACGATGAGCTGAATGCGTGGTTGTTCTTTGTTTCTCAGCGTTAAGACAAGTTCTATCCATCGCTTTGATTGCTTGTACGGGATAATTTCCCACAGCCGTTTCAGCGGATAACATAACGGCATCAGTTCCATCAAACACAGCGTTAGCTACATCAAACACTTCCGCCCGTGTAGGTAAGGGACTATTGATCATGGATTCCATCATTTGGGTTGCCGTTATTACGCCCCGATTCAGTGTTCGTACTCTGGAAATTATCCTTTTTTGTACAGCGGGTAAGCATTCGTCACCAATTTCAACACCAAGGTCACCTCGAGCAATCATAATCAAATCGCTTGCATGAATTATCTCGTCAAGTGTTTCTTTTTCAATTGCTTCTGCCCGTTCTATCTTTGCCACTATGCGCGTATCTGGAGCCCCCATGTCGTGTAGCAGTTTTCGGGCTGCGTGGATGTCCGTAGCATCTCTAGGAAATGAAATGGCCAAATAATTGGCTTTTAACTCTGCGGCTTGTTTAATATCTTTTAAGTCTTTATCGGTAAGAGCATTTGCAGAAAGCCCTCCACCTTTGAGATTAAGCCCTTTATTGTTTGATAAAACGCCACCTTGAACAACTTTGCAATGAATGCGGTCGTCGACTATTTTTTGAATATTGAGAATAATACGCCCATCGTCTAGCATCAAGTCATTCGTTACAGATACATCATTTGGTAAATTTTTATAGGTTGTGCCGACGGATTTCTTTGTGCCTTTATTGATTGGTAGAGACACATCTATAATAAATGCATCGCCTTCACTTAAATTTATAGCGTCTTTTTCAAATTGCCCAATACGGATTTTGGGACCCTGCAGATCAAATAGTATACCGATTGCAGCTTTATTTCTATTTGCCGCTTGTCGTATCTCTTCAACTCGGCGCACTCTTTCATTGGCATTGCCGTGCGAGCAATTTATTCGAAAAGAATTAACACCAGCTTGGATGAGTTCATCTAAAATTTGTGCTCCATCTGTAGATGGACCACAAGTAGCTAAAATTTTAGTTCGTCGAAACATTTCCCTTCGCTTGAATAGCTCGTTCTTCAAGCACAGCTACAGCAGGCAAAACCTTGCCCTCAAGGAACTCTAAAAAAGCACCTCCTCCTGTAGAAATGTATGAAATTTTATCGGATACTTGAAACTTTTCTATGGCAGCTAAAGTATCGCCACCACCTGCAATTGAAAAGGCATTCGATTCTGCAATTGCTTGAGCGATTGCTTTTGTTCCGTTAGAAAAATTCTCAAATTCAAACACACCTAATGGTCCGTTCCAAACGATTGTGGCAGCTTCAGAAATAAGTTTGCAAAGTTTTTGAGTGCTTTTGGGCCCAAAATCAAGAATCATATCGTCAGGTTCAATGTTTGAGAGTACTTTTGTTGAAGATTTGGAATTTTCTGAAAACTCTTTGGCCGTCACAACATCTTCAGGAATGGGTATCACCGCACCGTTTGCTGAGCAGGAGTTGATTAAATTTTTAGCAACAGTAATCAAATCATCCTCACACAACGATTTGCCGATTTCATGACCACTTGATTTAATGAAAGTGTTAGCGATTCCTCCACCAACAATTAACTGGTCACAAATAGTCGACAAAGATTCAAGCACGTTTAATTTGCTAGAAACTTTAGCCCCTCCAACAATGGCTAACATGGGGTGGGCAGGTTCTTTCAAAGATTTTCTCAACGCTTCTAATTCATTTACCAGTAGTGGTCCTGCACAAGAAATTGGTGCATACTTTGCTACACCACAGGTTGAAGCTTGTGCTCGATGAGCTGTTCCAAAAGCATCCATCACGAACACATCACATAAGTTTGCCATTTTTTTCGAAAGCAAATCGTCATTGCTTTTTTCGCCGCAGTTAAATCGAACGTTTTCGAACAAAACTACTTCACCATTCATCACTTCAAAGTCAGTATCAATCCAATCTCGAATCAAACGAACTTTTCTATCAAGTAATTTACTTAAGTGATCAGCTATCGGTTGCAATGAAGCATTAATATCAAATGATCCCTCACAAGGACGCCCCAAATGAGACATTAGCATAACTTTAGCATTGTGCTTAAGTGCGCGATTAATAGTTGGAATACTAGCAAGGATACGAGCATCAGAATTTATTTTCCCATTTTTTATAGGGACATTTAAATCTTGACGAATCAATACACGCTTATGGGCAAGATCCACATCGTGCATTTGTAAAACGTTAATCATGATCAAATGATTATTGCATTATGTGGTTTGCAAGTCTTAGTAAGTTACAAGTGTAACCGTATTCGTTGTCATACCAAGATACCACCTTAACGAAGGTCGTATCAAGTGCTATTCCTGCTTTTGCATCGAAAATTGAAGCTGCATTGCAGTCACGAAAATCAGTGGCAACCACCATTTCATCAGTATATTCCAGCGTGCCCTTCATCGTGCCCATAGACGCTGTTTGCATCGCTTTGCAGATTGCTTCATAGCTTGCTTCTCGTTCAAGCTCAACGGTTAAATCAATGACCGATACGTCAGAAGTTGGTACACGAAAAGCCATTCCTGTAAGCTTACCATTGAGTTCCGGCAGAACTACCCCAACGGCTTTTGCTGCCCCAGTTGACGAAGGGATTATGTTCTCTAACATTCCTCGACCGCCTCTCCAATCTTTCGCAGAAGGTCCATCAACAGTTTTTTGCGTTGCAGTGACAGCATGTACTGTAGTCATTAGACCGCGTTTTAGTCCCCAGTTGTCATTTAAGACTTTGGCAACGGGGGCAAGGCAATTAGTGGTACAAGAAGCGGCAGAAATGATTTTTTCACCTGCATACTTGTCGTGATTTACACCATAAACGAACATAGGTGTTGTGTCTTTAGATGGTGCTGATTGAATGACTTTTTTAGCGCCAGCTGCTATATGTGCTTTACAGCCTTCTTCAGTCAAAAAGAATCCAGTTGAGTCAATAACTAAGTCGACATCTATTTCATTCCATTTCAAATCTGCAGGATTACGCTCAGATGTTAAACGAATATGTTCTCCGTCAATTACAAAGTGGTTACCATCCAGTCCAATTTCTTTATTGAAACGCCCGTGTACTGAATCGTATTTGAGCATATAAGCTAGATAGTCATTTTCAAGTAAATCGTTAATTCCAACCACTTTTAAATGAGGAAATTCATTGTTAATAGCACGAAATATCATTCGTCCAATACGGCCAAATCCATTAATTCCAACTCTAATTGTCATTCTTATCTCCTGTTTAATTTATACTTATTTGTTGATGAACCGCTGCAGTTACAGCATTTTTGTTAAATCCGAAATGTTCAAATACATCAGAAGCAGGCGCAGACTCTCCAAAGGTACTGATGCTTATAATTGCACCCGTCAGTCCAACGTATTGAGCCCATCCTCTGCCTACTCCTGCTTCAATCGCTACCCGAGCGGTGATTGAAGGAGGAATAACCTGTTCTTTGTAGCTTTTCGATTGGCTGTCAAATGCATCTTGAGAGGGCATGGAGACCACTTGAACAGAAATATTTTCAGCTTCTAGTAATTCAGCCGCTTGCATCGCTAATTGAACTTCTGATCCAGTACTTATAATAAGTGCATCAGTGCCGTCACGTAAAATATAAGCTCCTTTTTCTATATTGTTTAGTTGGCTATCGTTACGCGACCAGCAAGGCAAGGCTTGGCGTGAAAAACACAGTGCTGCAGGCCCATTTTTGCGCTCAATTGCGACTTTCCAAGCAACAGCTGATTCAACACTATCACAAGGGCGCCAAACGCTTAAATTGGGTGTGCACCTTAAACTTTCTAACTGCTCAACGGGTTGGTGCGTTGGACCGTCTTCTCCTAAACCGACCGAATCATGAGTGTAAACAAAAATGCTTCTTTGCTTCATCAAAGCACACATACGAACCGCATTGCGAGCGTATTCCATAAACATAAGGAAAGTGCCTCCAAATGGAATGAATCCTCCATGCAAAGCAATGCCGTTCATGATTGCTGACATACCAAATTCACGCACACCATAGTTTATGTAATTGCCATCAACGTTTTCATGAATTGGCTTTGAATATGAGCAGATAGTTAAATTAGAATGTGTAAGATCTGCAGAGCCACCTATCAATTCTGGTAAAAGAGAAGAGAGCTCTTCAATCGCATTTTGAGAGGCTTTTCGAGTGGCAATTTTTTCTGACTTTTGTTGCGTTTTTTTAATATACTCTGAGAAGTTTTGAGAAAAAGAGTCAGGCAATGTTCCTTCCATCCGTCTATTCAGCTGCGTCGCCAGATCAGGATATTTTTTCCCGTATTGGATGAATAATTCGTCCCATTCTTTATTTAAAGAAGCTCCTTGTTTTTGACAATCCCAAGCATCATAAATTTCTTTAGGAATATGAAAAGGCGGATGTTCCCAATTCATGTTTTTTCGGGTCTTTGCATTTTCTTCTGCACCAAGAGGAGCACCATGCACACCTTCACTTCCTTGTTTATTAGGAGAACCTTTACCAATGATTGTGCGGGTGCAAATCAAAACAGGTTTATCAACGATGCTTTTGGCTTCGTTGATGGCGTTTTCAATGGATTCTGTATTATGACCATCGACATTGCGAATAACATGCCAACCATATGCTTCAAACCGTTTTGGCGTGTCTTCAGAAAACCAGCCAGCGACAGATCCATCAATTGAGATACCATTATCATCCCAAATAACTTTAAGTTTTCCCAGCCCGAGAGTACCTGCCAAAGAACAAACTTCGTGCGAAATTCCTTCCATTAAGCAGCCATCACCAACGATTGTCCATGTGTTGTGATTTATAACCTCGATATCTGGACGATTAAATTGAGCAGCTAATGAACGTTCAGCAATTGCCATTCCTACAGCATTGCTTAGTCCTTGTCCAAGCGGTCCAGTAGTCGTTTCAACGCCTTCAGTATATCCATACTCTGGATGCCCAGGCGTTTTAGAATGCAACTGACGGAATTGTTTTAAATCATCTATAGATAATTTGTATCCACTCAAATGTAAAAGAGAATAAATGAGCATTGAACCATGTCCGTTTGACAATATAAAACGATCTCTATTCGCCCAGTTTGGATTTTTTGGATTGTGTCTAAGATGTCTGCGCCATAATACTTCAGCTATATCAGCCATGCCCATTGGCGCTCCAGGATGCCCTGAATTTGCAGTGTCAATAGCATCAATACTTAAAGCTCTAATGGCATTGGCACAATGTAGATTAGTTGGTTTCATTTATTTTATTAATTGAAATTTTAGAAGCATCTGTGCTCGCGTATATACTGGAATTAAATAAAAAAACTCGCAGTCTTCACAGGATTTAAGTAACTCATCAAGTCTTTAATATTATCCCACTTTTAACAATCGAATGTAATTATAAATTACTCAATTTATTAGAGGCTTACCTCAGGTTGACTTGTCAATTTGATGATACACTTAATGCTTTGTTTTTGAAGAATCTAAATGTAAATTTTTATGCACGAAGATGTAGAAAAATCTAAATTGACTGCACGAACCAGTCGCAAATTATATCCTGTGAGCGATGCATCCCTTACGCCGTTTCAAAAAATAGCACAACGAGGCTCTCTGGAACGTGTAAAACTGTTAAACACTCTCAGAGGAGGTTGTGACTTAATGCAGTATAGAGATAAGAGTAGTAATAAGAATAAACGGCTAAGAGAAGCAAGAATTCTTAAATCTTTGTGTCGACTAAGTAAAACAAAATTGATTATTAATGATGATTGGCGATTATGTCGAAGAATAGCAGCTGATGGAGTGCACCTTGGCAAAGATGATGCACGGATCAGGCAAGTTAGAAATGCATTATCTTCTAAGTGTGTATTAGGTGTCTCTTGCTACGATCAGTCAATTAGGGCTGCTGAAGCTCTTAGGCAAGGCGCTGATTATGTGGCTTTTGGAGCGCTTTATGATTCAGCTATTAAACCAAATGCAATAAAAGCGAACCTTAAGGTTCTAAGGATGGGTTCAAAACTGTGTAAAGGGAAAAAGTACACTGTTGGAATTGGCGGTATTAATCAAAAAAACTTGCCTAATGTGATACGTGCAGGTGCACGATATGCAGCAATGATCTCTGCTTTTTGGACTACTTTTGAATAATGAAATGCCACTGACCATCAATTTCTTCAACGGATACTAAAGTATGATTATTTTGCCTACATAAGGTAGGTATATCGTACTTTGATCCTGGGTCTGTGCTGATTAATTTAAGAGTCTGCCCTTCAGAAATTTGCAGCATCCCTTGCTTAGCACGAAGCGTTGGCATAGGACACATTAAGCCTGCAGCGTCAACGGTTAGATCTGTTTTCATATGTTAATTTTAGAGATGTTTGACTAGTTCGTCAGCAAATTCAGATGTGCTAACTTCAACAGCCCCTTCCATCAAACGGGCGAAGTCGTAAGTGACACGTTTTGCTTGGATTGCAGAAGACATAGCATTTACAACCAAATCAGCAGCTTCAACCCACTGCATATGACGAAGCATCATTTCTGCAGATAAAATTAATGACCCAGGGTTTACTTTGTTTAATCCCGCATATTTCGGTGCTGTTCCGTGAGTGGCTTCGAATAATCCGATTTGATCGGATAAATTAGCACCAGGGGCAATTCCTAATCCGCCAACTTGAGCGGCAAGCGCGTCTGAAATATAATCGCCATTTAAATTAAGCGTAGCAATAACGTCGTATTCTTGAGGTCTTAGAATAATTTGCTGTAAAAATGCGTCTGCTATAACATCTTTAATAATTATGGTTTTACCATTATTAGGGTTTTTCATCTCCATCCATGGACCGCCATTTATAGGCGTTGCATTGAATTCATCTTTCGCAACAGCATACCCCCAGTCTTTGAATGCTCCTTCTGTGAATTTCATGATGTTGCCTTTATGAACTATAGTCATGGAAGGGCGATCATTGTCAATGGTATATTGAATCGCACGTCGAATAAAGCGTTTCGTTCCTTCTTCAGATACGGGTTTTATGCCGATGCTTGAAGAGTCGGGAAAACGAATTTGATTCACATTCATTTCATTTCGTAAAAAATCAATCACTTTTTTTACTTCAGGAGAATGCGCTTGCCACTCAATGCCAGCATAAATATCTTCCGCATTTTCACGAAAGATGACCATGTCGGTATGTTCTGGATTTTTTAGATTCGACGGGGTTCCTTCAAAATATTGCACAGGGCGCACACAAATGTATAGATCAAGAATCTGACGCATAGCAACATTCAGGGAACGAATTCCTCCGCCTACTGGTGTAGTTAAAGGTCCCTTTATTGTCACATGATACTGGCGCAGGGCTTCTATGGTTTCATCAGGCAACCAGACATCTTCTCCGTACACTTCGGTGGCTTTCTCGCCCGCATAAATTTCCATCCAATGAATTTTACGTTTGCCGTTGTAAGATTTTTGTACAGCAGCATCGATCACCTTTTTCATCGCTGGAGTAATGTCAACTCCAATGCCATCACCTTCAATAAAAGGAATTATTGGTTCATCAGGAATGTTTAAAGAATTATCTTTATTAAGAGTGATTTTTTCTCCTAATGCGGGTGGTTTTATTTTGTCAAACATGTTTTGCATCGGTGGTATGTGTTATCTGTGCTCGAAGTGATAGAAATAATTCAAATAAATCTACGTAGTGAACGGTTATTTAAGGTGAAAATGTGAGCGAATTCTACCATATTACAGGTGGGTTTCATAATCAATTGCAATTTGCGTATGACAACAATTGAGCAGATTGATTCGGCGAATTCTTGCAAAGAAGATAAATCATGAAACCTTTGAATCTAGTTTTTCTTCCTTGCTTAAAAGTCTTTGGATATTGCTTCGATGTTGCCAAATGATAATTATGCTAAGTATGCTGAGTAAGACAATAGTTTTTAAATTATTTCCAAATAACCACGCATAAAAGGGCGTTAAAAATATTGCAATAATTGCGGACAAAGAAGATATTTTAAAAAACTTGGCTATGATTAGCCATGTTAATGCGGATGCAATTGCGGTTGCAGGGAAAAACAAATTCCAAGCAAATAATGCTCCGTAATAAGTTGCCACACCTTTCCCCCCCTTAAAATTGAAAAATATTGGATATATGTGTCCTAATACGATTGCAATAGTAAGCACCAATAAATGATGAGGCGCGAAGTATCCGAAAAGATGAGCGATTAAAATAAATAAGAATCCTTTAAGTAAATCTCCGATCAAAGTGAATAGCGCTGCTTTTTTATTACCCATGCGCAAAACATTAGTAGCCCCAGGATTTTTGGAGCCATTTTCACGAGGATCAGCTAATCCCATACTTCTGCAGACGATGATAGCACTCGATAAAGAACCGATGAGATAGGCGAAAAAAGACCAAATGAGCAGTTCAATCATGTTTTCCCTATGTGTTTGAAATGTCCTGATTTACCGCCACTTTTTTCGAGCAAAAAAATAGAGTCAATAATCATTCCACGATCCACAGCTTTACACATGTCGTATAGAGTAAGCGCAGCAACGGTAGCAGCCGTTAGAGCCTCCATTTCAACACCAGTTTGTCCATTAACTGTGCATGTTGCCTTAATGTCAACTCCACAGAAAGCATCTTCATGCACTGTGTATAAATCAATTTTCACTGTAGATAGATTGAGTTGATGACACATAGGAATAAGTGAGTCCGTTCGTTTGGCTGCCATAATGCCTGCAATGCGAGCAGTTGAAAACACATCGCCTTTTTTATGAGATCCGTCCTTAATCATTGTTAGAGTCTCTGGACGCATTGAGATTCGAGCACCGGCCACAGCAATTCGAGTGGTTACTTCTTTGTCTCCAATGTCAACCATTCGTGCTATACCGCTTGAATCAAGGTGTGAGAGTTTGTTCATAGTATATTTATTGTACGCCTTATGCTTGGTTTGCTGGGTGGCGGCTAATTAAATTCATTCAAGTCAGCATTCTGTAAATGTTCTGTTAATATTATTATTTGCGAACTGCTCTTATTGAAACCAAGCAAACTGTTATTATGTAAACTTTTATATTGTGAGAACTTTGTTCATTATAAAACAATTATGTTGTTTGACCGAAGGGACAAGACTTAGTTATTATAAAGAGCTCTAATACATGAGTAAAATATTGTACCTATTAGATAGTATTTCTGAATAAGCTATAATCTACACTCTAAAACACAATATAGAACCATCATCTCATGTTGGAAAGTATCTCAAATTTTTTATTGTTGGCTCATATTGTTGCCGGATCTACTGCGCTTATTGCAGGTTTTGTGGCTGTAGGAGCACAGTTTTTTAAGGCACAACACAAGGTACATCAAGTCAGTGGTCAATTTTTTTTCTGGAGTATGGTTGTTATTTTTATAACGGCATTTTTTCTTTCCCTCCTTACTTCCAATTTATTTTTATTTTTAATTGCTCTGTTTAGTTTCTACTTAGCATTGTCGGGATATTGTTTTGCTAAAAACAGAAAAGGTTTGCCAAAAAGAATGGACTGGATAAGAGTTGGCTCAATGCTATTAGTGGGGGTGGTGATGTTTATTTATGGTGTTTTTTTACTCATGCATCACGAAGAAAATGGCGTGACGATGCTTGCTTTTGCGTGTATCAGTATTGGATTGGCGTCCACAGACTTACGTTATTTACTGTCTCAGAATGTTAACATGGCACAACGCATAAGTAGGCACTTAACAATGATGCTGGCAGCGTTTATAGCAACAATCACGGCTTTTGTAGTGGTGAATTTTAATTTTGAACCCGCATGGGTTTTATGGTTAGCGCCAACGGTTGTGGTTACTCCTGTTATTGTTTATTGGAATCGCAAAGTGCTAGGAAAGAAAGTGTGAAACCCTATAGAGAGTAAAATTCTCTGTCGAAAGAACGATTATTTTTTCTGTAACTTCGCTCACTTGCGCCGCAGTCTAAGAGAAGTATTTTCGTAGCAACTGAGTTGTAAAGGAATTGATATTTTAAGACGACAAAATACTTAAAATTGACAAGCTTGTTATTGGAGAGGTTAAGGTTGAAGCGATTTTTTTAATCAGTTATCTATCGGATAAATCTGAATGCTTCCATCTTCAACGCTAGTACCCACTTAGCGCCTCGTACCTTCGGTGATTATATTAACATTTGCAACGTCAAGTCTCAATTGCCTCCTTTGCATCTGCTAAAGGCATAAACCAGTAAGAAAAGGATTCTGCAAATAAATTTATCGTATGCTTCGATAAACTTGCATTGATTCAGGTTTAGTAAAAACTAACTGCCACAATTGTCCGTATCTGCTTCGAAAGAAACCAGCACTCAATAAAAGATAATAGCGCCACATCCGATAAAAAGGTTCACTGTAGTTGTCTTTAATGTCAGGCCAACTGTCTTCAAATTGTTGATGCCAAACCATTAGTGTTTTGTCGTAATCGGGGCCAAAATTATGCCAATCTTCTAATCGCAAAAGATGACGGCTGTGTGCGTTTATTACTCCTCTATCGGGTAGCCTGCCGTTAGGGAAAATATATTTTTCAATAAAACGATCTGAAGATTTTGAGTCGTCCTCTATCCCTATAGTATGTAGTAAGAACAAACCATCCTCTTTTAATAATTGACTTGCTGTGGAAAAATAGGTCGGATAGTTTTTAATGCCCACGTGCTCAAACATACCTACAGAAACGACTCTATCGTATTGCCCTTTAAGATTGCGATAGTCTTCCAACAAGATTTTTACAGGCAGACCTTGTGCACGTTTTTCAGCCAATAATTTTTGTTCTTTTGAGATGGTTATTCCGACGACATCAACGTTATAATTCTTTGCCATAAAAGTAGCTAATCCACCCCAACCGCAACCGATATCAATAACACTCATGCCGCTTTCTAATTTTAGTTTACGACAAATCATGTCCATTTTGTCAATCTGTGCTTGCTCAAGGTTGTCTGCATTTTTCCAATATCCGCAACTGTAATTCATACTCGAATCAAGCATGCGCTCAAATAAATCATTACCTGTGTCATAATGAATTTGACCAACTTTCCAGGCACGGCTTCGATTTTGTTTGTTAATCGCTTTGTCTAAAATGGCAGAATACGCTATTTTTAATTTGATTGATGGCGTCACGTATTTATCAAGGCGAGCATGAAGAACGCGTGTAAAAAGTTGATCAAGACTTTCACAATCCCACCACCCATCTATATAGGCTTCGCCTAATCCTAACGACCCATTAAGTGCTATTCGATTAAAAAGCCTGGTGTCATGGACTTGTATGTCCCAAGGATTAGAACCGTTAAAAGAAACATCTGCAAAAGCAAACAGTTCTTCGATTTCTTTGAATCTTTTTTTTGTGGATTGGGTGTTTTCTAACGGCATAAAATAATTTCACTAATTTAATAAGCACTATGGTTTGGGGAATTCATTAAACTTTAACTACTACAGAATAAGAATCTGTATTGTATAAGGGGAAACGGGATTATAAATTTTTGTAACAGAATTATGCAATAATTTTTACGAAAACGGCAGGCTAATTGAATAGTGATACTTGAAGTGATTGGATGGCAGATGAGCGATATCAGTTTTTCTCTAGTTTTGATATTTGCTCCCTTAGCTGTGTTAACTCTATGAGGATCTTTTTTTCAATTCCTTCGTGTACTTTGTTGTTTTCTTCTTCAAGAACTTTAATGATGATACCAATCATCATATTTAAAAACACGTACGCTGAAAAGAAAATGAAGGTAATGTAATAAATCCATGACAGTGGGTATACAGCCATAGTCTCATACATTATGTCGGTCCAGTCTTCAAAGGTCGAAACGCGGAATAAAGTCAATAAAGTTGAGCCAACATCATTCCATAAAAAGGGGTTGATTTCTGAAAATAATAAGCTGCCAATTACAGCATAGATATAGAAAATAACAAACATCATTAGCGCTACATAAGACATACGAGGTATGGCTATCAACAATGCATCTACTAATACACGCAGTTGTGGAACAAAAGAGATTAAACGCATAACGCGGAAAAGCCTCAATAGTCGAGCTAAGAAAGCGAACTCGCTATTGTCCAGTGGCATCAAAGACGCGATGACAATTATCAAGTCAAACCAATTCCAACCTTTTTTGAAGAAATCAAGTATACGTTTTTCAGAAGCAATTCGGACGCTCAACTCGATAAGAAAAAAGATGGTTATTGACCAATCAAGTATTTCAATAACTCCCAGCCATGATGGTTCTACTTCATAAGTGCGAGCGCCGACGGTAATTGAGCTGAGCAGAATAACTGAGATAACAGTCCATTCAAAAAGCTTGTTATCACGTAATTGAGTAAGTTTGTATCGCCAATCAGCAGCTTTAGTCATTCAGAGTTATAGAATCAATGCTAATAGTTTCCTGAGGGACATCTTGGTGTCCGTTTTTTGAAGTTGTGGCGACTTCACCAATAGCCTCGACCACATCCAGTCCTGCAGTTACTTCACCAAAGACGCAGTATCCCCAACCTTGCATGTTTTCCCCCGAATGGTTTAGAAAATCGTTATCTGACAGATTTATAAAGAATTGAGAAGAGGCTGAATGTGGTTCCATTGTTCGAGCCATTGCGATGGTTCCTTTATTGTTCTTCAGTCCGTTATTTGCTTCATTTTCAATGGACTCTTGCGTTGGAAGCTGTTTCATATCTGCATCCATCCCTCCACCTTGGATCATGAAGTTTTTGATCACTCTATGAAAAATCGTACCATTGAAGTGTCCTTTTTCAAAGTAATTGATAAAATTAGCCACAGTTATAGGCGCTTTTTCTGCGTCAAGCTGAAGTGTAATGTCGCCTTTTGAAGTATGTAACGTTAAATTGGTCATAGTTATCCTTATTGAGTTTTTATGTAAGCTTTTTTGATTACGATGTCGTCAACTGGAACATCACGGAAGAATTTAAAAATTCCAGTTTTTTCTTTTTGCATTGCGTTGACCACACTCATGCCATCAATAACTTTAGCAAATACAGCGTAGCCATAACCTGAGGTAGACTTGTCCTTGTGATCGAGAAAAGCATTGTCTGCTAGATTGATGAAAAATTGAGAGGAGGCTGAATTAGGATCTTCCGTTCGAGCCATAGATAATGTTGCAATTTCGTTTTTAAGTCCATTGCTTGCTTCATTTTTAATGGGAGGGGCGGTTTCTTTTTTTACCATGTTAGGTGCAAATCCACCTCCTTGAACTACAAAATTTGGAATGACACGATGGAAAATGGTATTGTCATAAAATCCATTCTTAGTATATTCTAAGAAGTTTTTTACTGTGATAGGTGCTTTTTCAGGATATAGTTCTATAGTCAAGTCACCAAGAGAGGTTTCAAAAATAACCAAAGGTTTGCTTGGGACGTTTAAATCGCCAGAATTATTTGAGCAAGCATGGCTTGAAAAACCAAAAATCATTATTATAAATAGTTTGTAGAATAAACGATTAAAATAACTTTTTGAAACAATTGAAACTTTCACAAGAACTCCTAAAAATAAGCACATTAAACGCGTATTATAACTGTCGCAATCCAGTAATTTTGACAGACTTTACGTATTTTAAATACTTGTCTACATATTAATGAAAACTCGATTTGCTCCTAGTCCTACTGGTGAAATGCATACAGGCAATGCACGAACTGCATTGTTTAGTTCATTGCTTGCAGGTTCTCAAAAAGACGGAAAATTTGTATTGCGTATTGAAGATACCGATATCGAACGCTCGGAGGATGTATATAGAGTTCAGTTGATGCAAGACTTGCATAAGCTTGAAATATACTGGCATGAAGGCGAAGAGATAGGTGGTGAAAATGGTCCTTATAGGCAATCCCAGCGTTCTCATATTTACAATCAATACTTGCAGGAATTGGTTTCTAAAAATCTTGCGTACCCTTGTTTTTGCTCACAAGAGGAATTAAAAGAAATGCGAATGGAGCAAAAATTAGCAGGAGTTCCCCCAAGGTATTCAGGAAAATGGGCAAACGCTGATCCCGAGCTTGTAAAGAAGAAAAAAGAACAAGGTGTATCTTATACTATGCGCTTTCGAGTTGCTCCTCATAAAAATTTACATTATGAAGATCTCGTGAAAGGCAATCAACGCTTTAGTACAGATGAAATAGGCGATTTTGTTATTGTTAAAGAAGACGGGACTGCTTCATTTTTTTATGCAAATGCTATTGATGATGCGTTGATGGGAATCACCCATGTGCTACGAGGAGACGATCACCTTACGAATACACCGCGACAAATATTAATATTAGAAGGATTGGGCTTGCCGATACCTAAGTACGGGCATCTCAATACGATTTTGGGCGAGGATGGTAAACCTCTATCTAAGCGCAATGGTAGTGTAAGTATTAAGCAGATGCTTGCACAAGGTTGGTTGCCGAGTGGCATTATTAATTATTTTGCAAGGTTGGGACACTATTATTCTGATAATGCGCTGCTTGGGATGGAACAATTGGCGATTCAATTTAGTATAAAATCTTTAGGAAAATCTGCCGCAAAATACGATCCCATACAACTAAAGTACTGGCAAAAAATTGCTCTTGAAGCATGTTCCACACAAGAAGTATGGGATTGGATAAAACCAGAAGTTGGAGAAATAATTGATGAGAAGAATGCACTAAATTTTACTAAGGTCATTCGAGACAATATTTTGTTTCCCAAAGACGCACTCATTTATGCTAATATATTAACCAAGGTGTTACCAGATTATTCGAATGAAATTACGCAGTGTATGGAGCAGGCGGGAAAAGCTTATTTTATAACTGCTCAGCAAGCGTGGGAAGAAGTGCCAGACGCAACCAATATGATTGCTCATTTACAGAAGATGTCATTAAAAGGGAAAGCATTGTTTATGCCTTTGAGGGCAGCTTTGACGGGAATGACACACGGTCCAGAAATGGGGTCATTAATCGATTTGATTCCTAATGAATTTGTTCAACAACGCTTGCAGTATGCCTGCGAAATTAGTCAATAGCCATGCACATTACAACTAAGAGGCTTGAAAAAATACTTAATAACTCGAAAGAGGTAAAGATTAGCAATCAATCTCGTATTTTGATGATTGCTGTTGATGAGCAAGAATACCGTGTTCAGGCTAATAATCCCGAACAACATGTTGAAGGCATCGCTGCAAATGTTTTAGGCGCTACTCCAACATTGATAGAGGATTTTGAGTTTTTGGTGATCTGGCTGTTGCGCAATTGTTGGTATCAACGCTCCAAAGGTATTAACGTCAATGTGGCGGAGGTTGTTATTGAAGCAGTTGAACTGCCTTCAAACCTTCAAGTATACGACGAAGATGGCAGATTAATAAGCATGGGCGATCTTGAGGCTTTTGTTAAACCTTACTTTGTCAATAATTACCAGCAGTGGAAAATGGAAGCTATGCTATTGCCTATAAATGCTCAACCTTCTCATTTTTCGAGAAAAACTTCTTGGGGTGTTAATGACATAGTTCCAGTGCAAGACATAAGAACGCGTGATTTGGCTTCATTAGTTAAAGATGAAGGAATGCATCATCAAGGTTGTTATGTGCTCAGTGAGAAAATTAGCAAAGATACGGCGGTTATTCACGGATATGCCTCCTACCGCATTGGTTCGGAATTAAGTGCTGGACACTTGATGTTAAATTGGCTAATACGTATAGTAGCAGGAGAAGGGAAGTTAATGCGACCCGAGATAGCAATCATTGAAAGTGATAAGGTTCCAGGTTTGGTGCTCTCAGGCATGAACTTATGTGATAAAAATGGCAACCCGCTAAGTCCTAACCAAGAAACAGTACATTTGATGCGCCTATTGCAGGATTATCGCGAATGGACAGATGGATGCGTAAATATTTTCACGGATTTTGTTAGAATGCATTTTTCTGAAAACGATCAAGCTCAGGAATGGTTGACTGCTGTTGATGCTCAAAAAAACCTCGATAATGTTGAAAGTATTCAACTTGAATTATTCAGTACTCTTGAACCTCAAACAAAAACTTTTATTGTAGAGACAAACAATGAGCCTGATCTTTCTTTTAAAGGGGTTCGTTTGGGTAGAGTAATTGACTCATCTAAGCAGGGTTTATCACGTATATTAGACCTCTATCAAACACAAGAGGGTTCGTGGGTTTGCGTAAAAAAATCAATGTTTGAAGGTCAAGAAGCAAGAGAAGAACTCGTTGTTAAGGTGCTCTCGTCAAAACAAGAAGTGATCAATTTTTTTGGTTCCGATCAATTTGCCAAGACGCTGTATAAGCAAGCCAACATTGACTACTTTCGCCGTATTGACTAAAAGAAATTCACTCGCAATAATTACTTGTTTAACGTATATTTCATAAAATTCTTATTCATTGCTTTAATCGATAAAGTTACAACCACTTATTTTTATAAAAATTGAATGACATTAGCTATATTTGATCTTGATGGAACGTTGTTGGAGGGAGACAGTGCTACTCTTTGGGGAGAGCATATGGTTAAGCATAATTTAGTTGCTGATGCTGAATATTTCCGTAAGGAAAATGAGCGATTTGACACGGATTATAAAAACGGATGTTTGGATACTCTTTCCTATTTTGCCTTTATTCTTAAGCCGATGTTAGCTATGCATCCTGACGATTTATTGGCGTTTAATCATCAGTTTGTTGAAGAAGTGATTCGCCCTTGCATTCGCCCCGTTGGACTTGAACGCATAGACTTTCATAAAGAACAGGGAGATACTGTCATGATTGCAACATCAACTATTGACGCATTAGCGATCCCTGTTGCTCATTTGTGCGGCGTTGAGCATGTGATAGCTACAAGGTTGGAATTAGTAGGAGGGCATCTCACGGGAGATATCATAGGAGAGCCTGCATACGGAGAAGGAAAAGTGGCGCTTATAGAAGAATGGATACAGGAAAATAATGAATCTTGGAAGGATAGCTATGCTTATTCGGACTCTGATGTAGACATTCCTTTACTTAGTCGCGCAATGCATGCTGTAGCGGTTAACCCTAATAAAAATCTTGAGAAAAAAGCTAATGAGAAAGAATGGGAAATTGCCGACTTCAGTATCTAATGAACACTCCAGATACAGGAGTTTTGTTATCTGGCAGGGAATGTTTAGTGATTTGTTATCAAATTGAAAAATGATACGTCTGTCTGTGATAGTCCGTTAAAAATCAGAATAAAAGATATGCAGAATCAAGATAATTATAAACTTGCCAACTATCAACGTCCCTTGGAATTAAATTCACCATTGGACGAGAAAAAAATTTTATTGCATTCGTGCTGTGCTCCGTGCGCAGGAGAAGTAATGTTAGCATTATCTGCAGCAGGATTTGAGCAAACTATATATTTTTATAATCCAAACATCCATCCAAAGGTGGAGTACGATATTCGAAAGCAAGAGAACATACGTTTTTGTGAAAAAATGAATATTCCTTTTATTGATGCCGACTATGATCGGGAACAATGGTTTGAAAGAACAAAAGGACAAGAGTGGGAACCTGAGCGAGGAAAACGTTGTACATCATGTTTTGATATGCGTTTCGAGCAAACAGCTGGTTATGCCAAAGCAAATGGTTGGAGTCTGATCTCTTCAACATTGGGGATTTCTCGATGGAAAGATATGGAGCAAATAAATGCCTGTGGTGAGCGTGCCGCAAACCGAGTCGGAGATATTACTTATTGGACTTATAACTGGCGCAGAGCAGGAGGCTCATCAAGAATGGTTGAGCTGGCAAAGGAAGAGAATTTTTATCAACAAGAATATTGTGGCTGTGTGTACAGTCTGAGAGATACAAATCGGTGGCGCGAGGAGCGCGGAAGAGAACGAGTAATTCGGGGTATTAAGTTTTATGGTAAAGATGGTTTTGACTGATTAAAACGTGCCGCTTATTTTTTTAGGATGCTTTTAAAAATAGGACTATTGAAAACGAATTAGATTATCTGATTTCTGTGAGAGGCATTGTTTATTAAGGTAAAATACCACTATTCTATGGCGGGCGTAGCTCAGTTGGTAGAGCACAGGTTTGTGGCACCTGTGGTCGCGGGTTCAATCCCCGTCGCTCGCCCCATTTCTTTCATTATTTTTCAAAATGCTTTCAAAAAATCAACTTGCAGATGATATACGTCATTGGTTAGGAAATGAAAGCCCTCTAAAAAGTGGATTTAACAGTTTTTCCAAGCGTGATGCTCAACTAGACATGGCATTGCATATCGGAGATGTGCTTTTAGAAAAATCAAACATTATAGTGGAGGCTCCGACTGGTATCGGCAAAACACTAGCCTATTTAATACCTGCATTGCTTGCAGGAAAAAAAACTGTAGTTGCTTCACGTACTAAAGTCCTGCAAGAACAGCTGATGCAACACGACATACCTAAATTGCTCAATCTTTTTCCTGAAGGTAAGCGTGTTGTGATGTTAAAAGGGAAAGAGAATTATCTTTCCAAAGAACGAATGGCGTTAACACGAGATACGCTTTTAGGTTTGGATGATCAGGAGCGAACAGATTTCCATAATATTGAGTTATGGGCAAAAATTACTAAAAGTGGCGACAAAGCAGAATGCTTACAAGTTTCCCCCAGCGCTTCTATATGGCGAATGGTAACCAATAGAGCACAGGATGAACTAGAGCCCGATGGGTTTTGTGCGAATGCTCGCAAAAAAGCATATCATTCAGATATTTTAGTTGTAAATCAGCATTTATTGTGTGCAGATTTACAAATGCGTAATGAAGCAGATGTGAAGCTGCTTCCATCATTTGATGCATTTGTTATTGATGAATCTCATGCTTTTCCAGAGACTGCTGCCATGATGTTCAGCGAACAAACGAGTTTTAGACACATTTCAGATCTATCTCAAGATGGGTTAACTTTGTTGACTGAAGAGTCAAACAATGACATAGATATTAATGAAAAACTGAAAATGTTAAGCTCATGCGCAGAAAGGGCAAGGTTATTGTTAAGCCCCATTCAAGGGCGTTTTGAATGGCATGATACTTTGAAAAACACAATCGGATTGGAAAAATGGGTTCATGATGTATTGGAATTAATTCTTTTTTTAGAAAAGAGTTTCCAAGACCAATCAGAGAGGGGATACAAGTATGGAAAAATGGCAGCGCGCTTTGCAGATTGCAGTTCAATCTTTAATACGCTGTTGAGTGGAATGAATCAAGACACTCTTGATTATATTCTTTGGTTGGAAGTTTCCAATAACGGTTATTTTCGCATCTATGTTACCCCGATCAAAGTAGCATCTAAATTTCGAGAAATGATGCGAACAACCGATTCTTCTTGGGTTTTTACATCGGCTACGTTGGCAATTAATGGCGATTTCACTTCTTTTAGGCAACGCTTAGGACTTGATAAAGACCAGTGCGTTACTTTGAATCTACCATCTCCTTTTGATTACAAAAAACAAGGCGCTTTTTATAAGTTAGAAAATGTTTTTGATCCTAATTTTATGGAACATACCATTGATTTTTTATCTAAAATATTACCAGTTTTAAACCTTTTGAAAGGGCGTACGTTTATATTGTTTACTAGTTATGCCGCCATGAATCGCGCGCGCGCATGGTTAGAGGTTAACACGTCATTCCATTTGCTTGTGCAAGGAGATCAGGCAAGTCAACAGTTGATTGATGTATTCAAAAAAAGTGAAAATAGCGTGCTGCTTGCAACACACAGTTTTTGGGAAGGAGTCGACGTAAAGGGTGATGCGTTATCATGCGTGGTTATTGACAAGCTGCCATTTGCATCTCCTGAAGACCCTTTGGTTAAAGCACGTAGACGGTGGTATGAAAAGACAGGGCGAAACCATTTTATTCAGGATGCTTTGCCGAGAGCTATTTTGCAATTACGCCAAGGTGTGGGACGTTTAATTAGAGGGATCGACGATAAGGGAATATTAATAATTGCAGATAACAGATTACACAGCAAACAATATGGGCGGTTGGTTTTGCAGAGTTTGCCAGAATTTAAAACCATAGATTCATTTCAAGAATTAGAAGCGTTTTGGTATGGAAAAAACTGATTGTATTTTAGGAATAAGTCTCTCTCAGGCAAATGGCTTCGTGGCTATTTCAGTGAATCAAAGTATATTTGAATATCGGTTTACCTCTCCTCAAGAGCATTCGAGATTGTTTTTTGATAAATTGGATTTGTTATTGAAGAATGCTCGACTAAAAACCAAACAGTTTCAAGGCGTTGTATTAGACATAGGTCCTGGGAGTTTTATGGGGGTTCGTAGTGGGTTATCTATAGCACAAGGCATTGCTTTTTCTATGCAAATTCCAATTTTACCGGTGGCAAGCCTTGAAATCATGGCTCTACAGGCAATGCACATTGATGGTAATGCAAAGAGTGATTGGGTCTTTACAGCTCAAGATGCACGTATGGGAGAATGTTATTATGCGCTGTGGAGCTGTAAAGGAAATATGTTAGAAAGTGTTTTTGAGCCAAATGTCGCAACACTGGAACATGCCGAAGAGCACATTCAAAAGTTGTCAACGACACCAATTACTATAGGTAATGCCTTTGATCAAACATTTGCTATTTCAGCGGATGCAATGTTCAAGTTAGCGCATCAAAAAGATGATTGGCAAGATAGCAGCTTGGTAAAACCGCTTTATATAAGAACTCAAGTTGCTAAAGTACCACCATTGGTAAATTAAGACTTACAAAAAACTTCAAATTTATCTAACGCTTTTTCAAGTTTCTCCATTGAAGTGGCAAAAGACATTCTGAGATGTCCTTGCGAGCCAAATCCACTACCTGGTACGGCTGCTACACCGTGTTTTTCTAATAAATCGGCAGTAAATGCAACATCACTCTTATAACCTTTCTTGAGCATAACAGCTGATATCTCAGGAAAAGTATAGAAAGAACCAGCTGAAGGTAATACGTTTATTTTGTCAATACTTGATAAGCGCTCGTAAACATATTTGTGGCGTATGCTAAATTGTTCAAGCATTTGTGCGACATTCTCTTGACTTCCTTTGATCGCCTCTAAGGCAGCATATTGCGCTATAGAAGTAGGGTTTGAGGTGCTTTGCCCTTGAATGGTTTTAACTGCTTTGATAATGCGTGAATCCCCTGCCATATAGCCGATACGCCATCCTGTCATTGCATAAGTTTTAGACACTCCGTTGACAACAATAGTTCGATCCTTTAGCGCAGGTTCAACGTTGAGAATGTTAGCAAATTCAAGGTTATTAAAAATGATTTTTTCGTAAATATCATCGCTTATGATCAACACATTAGGATGATCCAGTAATACTTCAGCAAGGCTCTTTAACTCTTCTTTAGAATAGAGCGCACCAGACGGATTGCTTGGGCTGTTAAGGAAAATCAAACGAGTGCGGTCAGTAATGGATGATTTGAGTAACTCGGCTGTCAATTTAAATTCTGATTCAATAGGGCACTCAACAATAATTGGAGTCGCACCTGCCAGAAGGACAATGTCAGGATAAGATACCCAATATGGTGTTGGAATAATAACTTCATCTCCTGCATTAAGTATCGCCTGACACAGATTGTAGCAACCTTGTTTGGCGCCTACGTTAACACAAATTTGATTTAAGTCGTAATGTAACCCGTTATCGGTGATAAATTTAGACTGGATAGCTTCTTTCAAAGGTTTTACACCATCCACCGAGGTGTATTTAGTTATGCCTTTATTGATGGCATCAATAGCAGCTTGTTTGATATGTTCGGGTGTGTCAAAATCGGGTTCGCCAGAGCTTAATGAAATAACATCACGCCCTTGAGCGCGCATTTGTTCAGCTAAAGCCGATATTTCAAGTGTTGGGGACGGTTTTACAAGATCAAGTGTTTTTGATAGTTTCATATGCTAGGTTTCCAATTTTCGAATTTAAACGGGGTATCGGGGGTTGATGGATCCAGTACTATTATAACGGCACCATCGGAATGCCAATCTCCTACGACCGCTGCAGAATGGCTATTATATAAGGATAAGCCTGGCTGATGTATATGTCCATGTATTAATTGATGGTCTGGCCATTCCTGCATCATTTCTTCTATTGTTTCAGCGCAAGGGTGTTGCAACTCCAGCGCTTTAGTATTATTTATTTCGCCACTTCGAACACGCAATTCATTGGCCAATTTTAAACGTTCGTTGAGCGGTTTTGAAAGCATTTCTTTTTGCCATGCTTCAGAGCGAGTTAATGAACGAAATTGCTGATAGTCTTTATCCAGAGTGCAGGCGCTATCGCCATGTATCAGTAGATATTTATTTTTTGTATGATTGAGTATACAAGGGTCATTTATTCCAGTCGTATTAGTATAGCTAAAAAAATCTTCCCCAAGCAGAAAGTCACGATTTCCATGCTGGATATAAATTGGCAGAGGGCAAGCCCTCAATGCTTCAATTTCATTTTGATAAATAGACATCCCATCGTCGCCTATCCAAAAGTCAAATAAATCGCCAATGATTATTAACGCATTGTAATTATGTGTACTGTGTTGTAAAAATTCGAAAAAAGCTTTACTGATTTCTGGTTTTTTAATATGCAAATGCAAGTCACCTAAAATAGCAATTTTTTCTGAAGAATTAATGAAGTTGATCATTAATGATTTGCCGTAGGAAGAATAGATAACTCTGCTATTCGATTGAAGTACTGTTCTATATTAAAAGCATCTTGCTGACTTTGCGAATACATTATATCTGCTAAAGCTTCCATCAAAATATGCTCAGATCTGTGCCAATCGCCGCCTAAATTTGACAGTATATCAGCATAGATTGGTTGGATTCCTGGGGGGTGATTGCTAAAATGCTGTTCACGAACAGCAAGATGAAAACTCATGTGTAGAAATGGGTTTTGCAAGTCGCTGCCTGCTGGCACCTCTAATATTTTATCCAGTGATTCAAAAAAATTATGATATTCGGGATGCTCTTTGATAATTTCAACTATCATTTTTTCAACGTTTTCAAGCGGCGCGTTTGCTAGGCTTTTTTGCCAACTATCAAAGTAGAAAGCCCGATATTTTTCAAGAGAGTCAGTATAAATCATATGCCTTTTTCTTTATATTCACAAAATGGTCTCGCAACGCATTGGGTGCATTTTGGTGAGCGGGCAGTGCATGTATAACGCCCGTGAAGGATAAGTAAATGATGTATGTCAATTAAGTATTTTTTTGGCACCACTTTATACAAACGCTCTTCTACTTCACGAGGCGTTTTCCCTGGTGCTAATTTTGTACGATTGCTTACTCTAAAAATATGCGTATCTACAGCAATGACTGGTTCAGAAAAAAAGGTATTTAGGACAACATTGGCCGTTTTTCTCCCAACACCAGGTAAAGCTTCAAGTGCCTTACGGTTTTGAGGTAGTTCTCCCAAATATTCATCGACGAGTATCTTGCATGTGGCTAGGATATTTTTTGCTTTGGTGTTGAATAAACCGATTGATTTTATATGTTTTTTAATGCCTTCTTGGCCAAGTGAAATCATTTTTTTAGGAGTGTCTGCCTGCGCAAAAAGTCCTGAGGTTGCTTTATTAACGCTGACGTCTGTTGCTTGTGCTGAGAGTACTACTGCAATTAACAACTCAAACGATGAAGAAAAATTTAACTCAGTGGTGGGCTCGGGAATATGCTGTGCGAGCGCATCAATAAATGCTTCTCGTTTACCTTGATTCATCGTTTGATAAAATTGAAAAGGGCAATCATTAATCCGAGCAAAATGAATGCACCTGGCGGAAATGACGCTAAAAGCAAAAGATTCTGATTCTGTAAGCCTACATGCCAATCGACTCCTGAACCGAAAAGCAAATGCATGTCTGCAAATATTCCTCCCGTCGCTATGAGTTCACGCAAACACCCCAAAATGGTTAGTACAATGAAAAAGCCACTGCCCATAGAAAAACCATCAAGTATGCTTGGTAGTATTCTATTTTTGCTTGCAAAAGCTTCAGCGCGACCAAGAATAGCACAGTTAGTAACGATCAAAGGAACAAAAACCCCGAGACTTAAATATATTTCATACCACCATGCGTTTAATATCAATTCGATAATCGTAACAAGACTTGCTATGAGTGCAACAAACGCAGGTATACGAACCTCTTTGGAAATCAAAGGGCGAAATAATGATACTAGAAAGTTAGAGGCAGTTATCACAAATAATGTTGCAAGTCCAAGTGCCATAGCATTTACTGCACTATTACTCACGGCAAGAAGAGGGCAAAGTCCCAGTAAAGCAACGAGAGCTTGGTTACTATGCCAGAGACCTTCAGTGAATTGTGCTTTTGCTTGAGTTAAAGAAATCATGGATGCTATGGAGTAGCCGTTTGCGTAGTAATTATGTCCATTATTTATTACAATTTGGAGCAATTGTACGGTTGTTTAAAGCGATTAAGTGTTTTTTAAGAGCATCAATAACCGCTTTAGAGGTTACTGATGCTGCGGATAATTGTTGGAAATCACCTTTGTGTTTGCGTATTGCCCACTTGTCAATAGCTGGGTTTTTAATGATTTTAGACTAAATTGATCAATCCATGTACTTTTGCGATTTTCAATACGATCACCTAATCCAGGTGTTTCGGAGTGGCTAATCACTCGTACTGCTTTAATTTGACCGTCTTTTGTTCCGACCAGTAAACTAATTTTATCGGCATAGGCTCTATCAGAGACTACTTTATGAATTTCACCTTGCACTTTTTTATTTTCACAAACAAGCCATATAGAGTCACTTATTTGTTGCATTTTTTGCGCGCTTGCTAGAGGATATATTTCAGCTAAAAGGGCGTCTTTGTGTTTTTGTTGAGCCTCTAAAATAGGTTCTTTTGTTTGATTAATCGTAAATGTCAGTAACAAAGCGCAGATGGCAAAAATAATAACTAAAAAAAATGCTGCATTTTTCATTTTAAACATATCATCTTTTTCACGTACCGTATATACGTGGAATGGTGTAGCGATCAATAAGTGGTGTTGATAAGTTGGCAATAAGAATAGCAAAAGCAACTGCATCTGGGTAATTGCCCCAAGTGCGGAGTATAAATATTAGTGCTCCAATTATAAAGCCAAAAATCAGTTTGCCAATTTTTGATGTTGCGCAACTCACAGGATCAGTTGCAATAATAAAGGCACAGATCATAGTAGCTCCAAAGAAAAGATGGTCCAATGGATTAGTGTTCGATCCAAATAAAAGCGTAAAAATTAATAGTGTTGCTATTACAGAAAATGGGATATGCCAACTAATGACTCGTAATGCAATAAGGAGCATACCGCCAGCAATAAATAAGAGGTTTAATAAATACCAGAAATTAAGAAAGAATGCCTTCGATACACCCCCATTTCCAATATTATTTCGGAGTATATCCAAAGGCGTTGCTGCGCTCATACTTATACTCTGTTGGGATGTAATAAAAGCATTTAATGCCTGCATCCACGTTTGTTGACTAAGCAGTGCAGGGTCGGGCCACAAACTGAGTTCTAAAGGAAAGGAGACTAGAATAATAGCGTAACCGACCATGGCAGGATTAAAGGGGTTATAACCAATGCCGCCAAATAAATGTTTGCCAATCGTTAGTGAGGAGATAACAGCGATGATACCAATCCACCAAGGCGCATTAGGCGGTAAGGAAAAAACAATAATGAGTGCAGTGATTAGAAAGCTCAAATCTTTCAAATAGTATTTTGTTGATTTATTTCTAACGCGTAACATAACGGCTTCTGTAAGCGCGGCTGTTGCAATAATTAGCACTGTTTGATACAGCACAAACCAACCAAAGCTAAATAGCCAAAAAAACCAAGCAGGCAACATAGCACAGACAACTAAAAACATTGTTTTGGTTACAGAGCTTTGATTATGAATAAAAGGAGCGCTATTTTGCATTTTTTTGAGCCTTTTCTTTTTGTTTGCGAGCGGCTTCCTTTGCTCTTTCTATTGCTGACTGATTGGGCTTTGTAATGCCTTTGCTTTGCAATAATGACCGAGCAATTTTTTTCTTTTCTTCGATTTTTTTTAGTCGCTCAGTTTCAATTTTAGCCAGCCGATCTTCACGCGTATCAAATCGTGCTTTTGCATGTTCAACACGCTCCTTCACTAAGCGATTTTGGTGAATTCTTTGTTTGGCTATTTGGTAAGTTTCGACTAATGAAATGTGACTGGGACAAACATATTCACAACATCCGCATTCGATGCAATCGAATAATCCATGTTGAACCAGTTTCTCTTCGATTTCTGCCTCACGAAAATAAAATAATTGTTGCGGCAATAATCCTACTGGACATACTTGATCGCATGCGCCACAACGAATGCAGGGGCGAGAGTCTATCTCGGAATCGTTGTTTAACTTAAAAATAGCGTGTGTGGTATGCTCTATAGGCATCAATGCATTAGCTATTTTACGCCCCATCATTAATCCACCAAAAAGAATATCGTTTGGATTAAATGATTGATCAATTGATGCTAAAAATTCTTTTAAAGGAGTGCCTAAAGGAACTCGACAATTTAAAACGTGCTGCGTAGTCATATCAACAAAACTTAACATACGCCATTGAATGGGAGCGCTGTTTGCAAACAAGTTATATACTGAAAAACATGTGGAAACGTTAAAGGTAACGCGATTTAAATCAGAAATATGTTTGCCTTTAGGAATCTCATCATTAAAAATAACTTTGTTGATGGACTTTTCACTACCTAAGGGGTAAATGTTTGAAAAGAAAGTGAGGATCGTTTGTTTTATTAGAGGAGTAGATGCCACTTTAATAGACTCTTGCAATGCTTTTCTTGCTTCACTTGCATCCTCTTCTAAAGCTATATGCAATTGATTGGCATCAACTGCTAATGCTAGTATGTTTAAACCAACCAAACACTCGTATGGGTAGAGTCTCAATAACACATCATCGCAACCCACTAAAGGTTCACATTCAATCGCATTCATGATGACAGAGTCAACTTTTTTAGACAATTTTAAGTGCGTGGGGTAACCCGCTCCGCCCATCCCCACTAATCCAGACTCATAAATACGGTTTTTGATGGTGTCTTTATCAATAGTATTAATATTTAATTTTGTATTGACGTTTTGAGTTAGTTGTTGCTTTTCTGCCAAATGAAATACAACAAAACGATCGTTATTGATTTCAAATACTTTTCCGATTATTCCTGCAAAAGGAGCAACTACGGGAGCCATTTTTTGCAATGGGTCAAATTGTATTAATTGACCAGATTCAGCAGGCTGACCTTCATCAAGGCAACGAATGGAAGCAATATTATTATGTAAGCGTAAGTGGATAAATTTTGGTGGAGGTATGTTTTTAACTTTTCCTTCAAAATACGCATCCAATTCAAAAGACAAACCTTGACTAATTGAATTTTTCCATTGGTTAAAGTGGCGAAAAAAGCGCATAGATATTAATTTTTTTTCAATCGTTCAACTAAAGGAATCATATCAATACAGTCAACTGGACAGACAGGAATGCAGAGTTCACAGCCTGTACACTCTTGCTTGATTACGGTGTGCATTTGTTTTGTTGCTCCCAGTATTGCATCAACTGGACACGCTTTAATACATAGTACGCAACCAATGCATCTGGCTTCGTCAATAATTGCTACTTGCTCCGGTTTTTTTTCTGTAGCTAGAGGAATAGGTTCACGACCGAGCAATTCTGCTAATGCAATAACAGTTTTCCCCCCACCGGGAGGGCATAAGTTAATGTCTGCCTCTCCTTCACTAATCGCTTTAGCGTAAGGGCGGCATCCTGGATAGTTGCATTGACCACATTGCGTTTGTGGCAATAAAGCATCTATTTGATCAATTAATGGGTCATCGTCGCGATAAAATCGTTTAGAAATTAAATAAAGTGCCAATGCTAGAAAAAATCCTAATAACACTAAAAATATAAAAGTTGTCATTTGGTATAAATTTATATGAGAATCATGCAATTCCTGCAAAGCCCATAAAAGCAATTGACATTATTCCTGCGATAATAAAAGCGATTGGTGCTCCTCTAAAAGATTGCGGTATATCTGCTAACTCTACGCGCTCTCGTATCCCTGAAAAAAGCATTAAAACAATAGAAAAACCTAATGCAGCGCCAAGCCCATATATAGCTGCTTCTAAAAGTGTTTCGGTGGATGCAGTATTGAGCAATGCTACACCAAGAACAGCACAATTTGTTGTTATAAGCGGTAGATAAATACCTAACATTTGATACAAGGCGGGTTGCAATCGATACATGATTATTTCAGTACTCGCAACCATTGATGCAATGATTACAATAAAACTGATAGTTTTCAAATATTCAATCTCTAATGGGACGAGTAGGTATTTGAAAACGAGATAGCTTGCGCATGAGGAAAGTGTTAATACAAAGCCAGTAGCAAGACTCATACCCAATGCCATCTCAGGTTTGCGTGATGCGCCCATGAATGGACACAAGCCAAGAAACTGAGTTAATACGTAATTATTAACAAAAACAGTACTAATGAGAATTAATGCAAATTGGTTAAATGGTTCCATGAGTAATCAACTTATTTTTAGACCAGCATATGCATCGTCTTTATCTGGTTTTAATAACCATAGGCTTTTTTTATCCGCAGCTGTCAAAACCATTCCTTCTGAAGTGCCAAAGCGCATTTTTCGCGGCTGTAGATTGGCAACATAGACGGTATAAGTACCAAGTATAGACTCGGGATCGTACCATTTCTTTATTCCAGAAAAGACGGTTTTTTGACCTAATTCGCCAACGTCAAGGGTAAGTTGGAGTAGCTTATCTGAATCTTCAACGGCTTTTGCTTGAATTATTTTAGCCAATCTCAAGTCTAGCTTAGAGAAATCTTCAATCCCGATAAGCTTTTTGTCATCCATTTTTTTATCAAGATGTGAATTGTAACTAGTATTGACTGGTTTAACGCTCTGCTTACTATCATTGATAATACGCTGTATAGATATTTCTTCAATCCTTGAAAGAAGAGGGGTGAATTCATTTATTTTGTGATTTTCTTCTAAATGATTTTCAATATTCGAAAAAGTAAGATTTTTAACATTCAAAAATGATTCAGCTCTGGATGTAAGGCAGGGCAATATGGGTTTTAAATAGATCATTAGGAAATAAAATAGATGAATACCCATGCTGCAACTTTCATGCAGTTTTCCCACATTTTCGGGTGATTTGGCTAGTTCCCACGGTTTGTGTGTGTCAATATATTGATTGGTTTTATCGGCAAGGAGCATGATGGTTTTTATGGCACTGGCAGTATCATTTCTTTCATAACACTGTTCGATGGTATCACGCGATTTTTGGAATGCCGAAATCAACTCTAAATCTATTGCATTGGTCAGCTTTCCTTCAAAGCGTTTATTAATGAATCCAGCACAACGGCTAGCGATATTAACCACTTTGCCTATTAAATCAGCATTAACTTTGGTAATCAGGTCTTCCAAATTTAAGTCAATATCCTCAACCTTCCCATTGAGTTTGGATGCAAAATAGTATCGTAAATATTCGGGGTCAAGGTGCTTCAAATAGGTTTTTGCCTGTATAAATGTTCCTCTCGACTTTGACATTTTTTTGCCATTGATGGTTAAAAATCCATGCGCATGTATTTTAGTAGGGAGGCGGTAGCCTGCGCCATGCAACATAGCAGGCCAAAATAACGCGTGGAAATAGACAATATCTTTGCCAATAAAATGATGAAGCTCGGTTGTGCTTTTTTCGCCCCACCAGTGTGAGAAGTCAAGCCCTTTTTCATCACATAACTTTTTAAAACTTGCCATATACCCAATAGGAGCATCTAACCAAACATAAAAGAATTTTTGTCCATTCGTCTCAGGTATTGCAAATCCAAAGTAGGGGGCGTCGCGTGTTATATCCCAAGGACGCAATCCAGAATTAAACCATTCATTCAATTTATTCGAAATTTCACGTTGTAGATGATCGTTAGACGTGGTCCAATTTTGCAAGAATTTACTAAATTTGGGCAAATCAAAGAAATAATGCGAAGATGGACGCATGATTGGTTTTTCTCCTGACACGGCTGACACGGGATCAATCAATTCACTGGAGTCGTAAGTTGAAGAGCAAACTTCGCAATTATCACCGTATTGATTTTGAGCCTTGCATTTAGGGCAAGTTCCTTTTATATAACGATCTGGGAGGAATAAATTTTCTTTTTCATCATAAGCCTGATCTATGTCACGCTGATCAATGTAACCTGCCTTCTTCAGAGTAAGAAAAATCGATTCTGAAAAAGTTTGATTTTCTTTTGAGTGTGTACTGTGATAGCAGTCGAAATCGATATTAAAAGCAGCAAAGTCTTGTTGATGATCTAAGGATACTTCCTTGATCAATTCTTCTGGTGAAACATTAAGATCCTTCGCTTTGAGCATAATGGCAGTGCCATGTGCATCATCGGCACAAACATAATAGCAAGAATTATTGTTAAGTTTTTGAAATCGCACCCAAATATCTGTTTGTATATATTCGACCAAGTGCCCCAAATGAATTTGACCGTTAGCGTAAGGCAATGCGCTTGTTACTAGAATTTCTCTTTTTTTCTTAGCCATAATATACACTTAGATGATATTTATTTCGTTGTTGAATGCCTGATTAGATATTTTCTTTTGCATTAAAATGCTTGGATATTTAACACTACGACTTTCACTCTAATTATAGTCTATTAAAGGATTACAATGCCCTTACTATCTGTATTGTTTGTTAATATGCCCCTGTTATTATTTAAGGCATGAGAAAACTTGAATTGTGAGAGTTTCTATCATTTTCTAGGAATGCGTTTTGCGTAATGCTGTTGTTAGTATCTTGTAAAAGCTTTGCTGGAAATACAGACAACGAATCTTGCTAGAGATGGAGTGAGTTCTTTAGATTACACACTACTCAATGCAGAATTCGTTACCGATGCAGGTTTCTTGATAGGTTTTGGATATGGCATTGGAGGAGTAGCCTCAAGAGGATTATATAATGTGGCAGGAAGGCAAGCTGCAGGTTTTAGTATAGGATATGCACAACTTGGCAAAGGAGTTCAGTATGCATTCCTCTATACTCATAGAAGATTAAGGACAAGGTTAGACGAACAATATTTCATGGCGGATACAAACGCTACGTTCGAGATTGATACTTCTGGGTATGAATTTGAGATTGGTTACGGTTTCTAACGTTCAATAAATTAAACAGTGTTAGGTATTGGCTACATTCAATTACTTTAGAGTTGATAAAACGTTTCAAGCGAAGCGCTCTTAACAAATATTAACTTTCTAATGTTCTTGGTATGATAGAATATTTTTTTAATTATTTATTAATAGGAATATTTAATGTCTAATGGAAAAATAATAAAAAATCTCTTTTTAAGGGGGGTGTCATTAATGTTGCTGATTTCTCCTTTTGGGGCTTATGCTGGGAACGACAATTATTCAGGATTTACTGTTGCCATAGCACCATTGTTATTAGGCAATGTTAACAGAACAATTGAAGGAAATGGTGACTCAGAACGTCAGATAGCATCTACAGAGTCAACACCATTTTCTATTAAAGCGGGTTATAAATTTAAATATTGGCGCCTATATGCTTCGCATTCAACAAATATTTCTTCAGGGGTTGTAACAGATGTTAATTACACACTAATTAACGCTGATTATGTATCTAATGGAGGGTTTGTGGTTGGTCTTGGAGTAGGGACAGGGAATTATTCCGCCAGTGATTCAACTGGGAGTCAATCAGGTACGGCTACTTCTTTTCAGATTGGATATGGGGTTTTTGAACAGCAGAATGCCTTTCAATGGGCTGTTTTACTTGTTGGCAGAACTTTGAGTTCAGATGTAGATAATATAAATGCTAAGCTGGAATTTGGCTTAACAGGTTTGGACTTTGAGTTAGGTTATGGGTTCTAACGGTCAATAAATTAAACATTGTTGTTTATGTGCTTCACATTCAACTGATATTTCTTCAGGGGTTTGGACAGGTTTGAGTGTACGCTAACTGAATACCGATTTATGTGTTGTATGAAGGATTTTTGAAGGTTTAGGGTAGGGATATCCTCTATCCAACCAAAGGTCAGTCGCTTGTGGCTTTTAATTTTTAAGAAAATAACTCTAAACTCTTAAAGTTGAAGAGTCCAATGTGTGGAGTTACAGCAAAAAAGTTAATTCCGTCCTACGAGATTTCCAATACGCATATTGGGGATATAATGCATAGAAATAACACAACATGCCTTTGCGCAATAGTTAACAATGATTGGTTCTGCTTTTTTTTACTTTTTTTGGTTTCTACTTACACTCATATTCGGCACGCTTTCGTTATTTCTTTGGCCATTGTCTAGGCGAAATCGCTATGGCATCGTTAAATACTGGGCACAATCGGTTACTTTATTGCTACGTTTTTGTTGTGGCTTATCCTATCAAATTACTGGTCAAGAGAATATGCCAAAGAATCAAGGGTATATTGTTATATCAAATCATCAGTCAGTGTGGGAAACGCTGGTTTTTCAGAAAATATTTCAATGGCCTGTTTTTCTACTAAAGCGTGAATTGTTGTGGATTCCTTTTTTTGGCTATGGTCTTGCCATGACTTGGCCAATTAAAATAGATCGCTCAAAAAGAGGAAATGCGCTAAAGACACTTTTGTTTGAAGGAAAAAAGAGATTAGAAAATGGTGCAAATGTTATCATTTTTCCTGAAGGCACTCGTATCAAGCCTGAAGAAATAGGGGAGTTCAAGTCAGGTGGAGTTCTTTTGGCGAAAAAATGCAATGTGACGATTGTTCCAGTATTTCATAATGCCGGCACTTTTTGGGGAAAGAATAGTTTTTTAAAAAAAAATGGTTGCGTATCAGTTGTTATAGGAAAACCAATTGATAGTAGTGATATTCCTGTTAGAGACTTGACAAGTCAACTACAAGACTGGATGCATGAACAACAAGACAAATTAATGAGGCAGAAATGATTTTTTTGAATTTCTTTATAGCGGCATTTATTATTAAAACTTTGGTTTTGATTTATTTGTCTTTCCGACAGCAAAAAGCAGTTCTACGCCACTCAAACTTTGTTCCAAAAGCTTTTGCAGATGCAGTAAGCATTGAAGAACATTGTAAGGCGGCTGAATATACAGTAGCAAAGCAAAAAATATCCAGAGTTTCCATACTACTTGATGCAGGTATATTGTCTATTTGGTTGTTATTAGGCGGCTTATCTGCATTGGAACAGTTTCTCCTCACAATGGGTCTTACGAGCAACTCGGTTTTAACGGGACTCGTTGTCATCGGATTATTCAGTCTAATTAACGTTATTATTGATATGCCTTTAACACTGTACAGTACTTTTGTTTTGGAAGAGCGGTTTGGTTTTAATCGAACTTCAGCACGAACATTTATTACTGATATGATTAAAACCTCTTTATTGGGGATTGTTTTAGGAGGAGGTGTTCTTTTCGCAATTCTATATTTGATGGATTGGCTTAAGAACGATTTATGGTGGCTGTGGGTTTGGTCGCTTCTCGTTGGGTTGAATTTATTTATGATGATTGTTTTTCCCCGTTACATTGCCCCTTTATTTAATAAATTCACATCTATTGAAGATGGTGAGATGAAGCAAAGAATAGAGGGATTGTTGAAAAAATGCGGCTTTCAAACTGAAGCGGTTTATATTATGGATGGCTCTAAACGCTCGGCTCACGGAAACGCTTATTTCACAGGAATAGGGAAAACCAAAAGAGTCGTTTTTTACGACACACTCATTGAAAAATTAACACCCTCACAAATTGAAGCAGTGCTTGCGCATGAGTTGGGGCATTACGCACTAAAGCATATTCCTCGTCTTATGTTTTTTGCTCTTTTAAAAGTTTTTTTAGGGCTTTGGCTGCTTGACACTCTTTTGAAGGCTGATTGGTTTTACAGTGCATTTGAGTTGACGCAGACGAACTACAATGCGTTGTTGTTGTTTGTTTTGGTATTGCCCGCGTTTACTTTTTTCATTCAACCCATTTCAAACTTATTAAATAGAAAGTTTGAATTTGAAGCCGATGCCTATGCAGTTGAACGAACCAATGGTGAAGATTTGCGTAGTTCTTTACTCAAACTATATGCTGATAATGCCGCCACCTTAACACCCGATGTACTCTATACAATGTGGCACGATTCTCACCCACCTGCATCGCAACGTATTCCTCGTTTGCTTGATAGGTGAGACTAGAAATGAATACGGTTTTTTGGTATGATTTAGAGACTTTTGGTAATGTTCCTCATAATGCTAGAATTGCCCAAGTTGCAGGCGTTAGAACCAATTTGGAATTGGAGGAAATTGAGCCTCCTCTGAACTTTTTAGTGAAATTAAGTGATGATTGGTTGGCAGATCCTATCTCCAGTGCTATTACTGGAATTACACCTCAAAGATGTTTCGAACAAGGTCTTTATGAAGCGGAAGGGCTACAGAAATTGCTTCATGAAATCACACAGAAAGGAACTATTTTAGCGGGTTATAACAGCAGTCGATTTGATGATGTAATTGTTAGTTTTAGCAATTATCGTAATGGATTAGAACCGTATCCTGTTTCGGTTAAATACCAAAATTCTCGGTGGGATTTAATTGATGCTTTGCGTTTGGCGTATGGCATTAGACCCCAAGGTATTGAATGGCCACTTAATCAAGAAAATAACGTTAGTTTTCGACTTGAAGACCTTGCGCGTGCCAATGGGATTTCACAAGACAAGGCGCATGATGCTTTATGGGATGTAAAGGCAACTATTGGTTTAGCTAAGAAATTAAAACAAGCACAACCTAAATTATTTGAATACTTGATTCAAGGTGCAACGTCCGAAAGCATGCTAGCTAAACGTTTGGATTATGATCTATTTGAAGGCGATTTTCACCAAAATTCACAGCCGGTCGTATGGGGTTCAGGCAGTGCTAGTGCTGAAAATAAGCGGTGTTTTGTTGTTTTGCCTTTGGCAAAACAACATCAAATGAAAAAGCACATTGTTACTTGGGATTTACGCAATGATCCAAGCGTGCTTGATGACATAGGCGTTGAGGAGATATATGAGCGAATGTTTTCTACTAATGCTGAGTTGAAGCAAAAGAACTTAACTCGATTGAATGTACCTGTTTTGAAATTAAATAAGGCACCTGCCTTTGCGTTAGCAATGCCTGTTTTGGAACAGCAGGGTGTGTGTGATTGGTTAAACATTTCATTAGATATGGCGTACGAAAATATGGAGCTATGGAATGAAAATATGCACAGATGGTTGCCGAAGTTACTTGCAACATTTAGTTTAGGCAATATGCACGAAAGTGATGACGTGGATTTGCAATTGTATTCAGGTTTTATTGGCGACGTAGATAGGAATGAATTAAGCAGAGGGCATGCTCTTGGTTGGGATAATTCCGAAGTGCAACAATTAAATTTCAGTGATTTGCGGCTCAAGAAAATATGGGCACGCACCCGAGCACGCAATGGGTATCAATTCTTACGTGATAATGAAAAGGCGTATTGGAAGCTTTTTGTAAAAAAACAACTTTTACGGGAAGACAGAGGACGTACGTCGGTCAAACATTACCACGCGTTATGTGAATCTGTATTGCAAAGTTACCCCAATGCAAGCAATTCGATGTCAGATTTAATTAAATATTTCAAAATGTTAACTGAAAAATATGAAGTTAATATATAGACTTCACAGGGAATATTTTTATAAAATGCGATAATCATATCATCTAATTTGTTCCTCAAAAGTTGCTAGAATTAGAGCTTTAGTGTAAAGTGTCCGTTCTAATTTTAATTAATAAATGTAACTTAACTGGTTTTTAACAGGAGGAACTATGAATAAGTTTTTAAAAATTGTACTACTTGGTTTTGCCGCGATCTCATTCGCAGCACAAGCTAAGAATGTTACTATAAAAGTACAGTCAGTATTGCCGACTAAAGCTGACGAAGTGGTTATGTTGAAGGACTTTGCTAGCAATGTCTTTGAACTGACAAATGGTAGTGTCAAGATTGAAGTGCTGCCAGCAGGTGCTGTTGTAGGTGTAAAAGAAACACTTGAGGCAGTGAATAAAGGTTTGGTTGATGGCGGATTCGCATGGACGCATTATTGGTCAGGTTACCATCCTGCTGCTGCGTTATTTGGGTCTCCGGTTGCTGGTGCAGGTGTTGGTATTGATAACATCGCTTTCATTTCTTGGTATATGTTTGGTGGTGGTAAGCCGTTATATAGCCAGCTTTGGACAGAGATGGGAATGGACATCAAAGGCTTAATGTTACAACCCGTTGGACCTGAAGCACTTGGTTGGTTTAAAGAGCCTATCAATAGTATGGCGGATTTTCGTAAATATCGCTTCCGTACTCCTCCAGGTATTCCAGGACAAACTTATAAAGATATCGGTATTGCTGCAGTAGCTATGGGCGGTGGAGACATATTGCCTGCTCTACAAAAAGGTACTATTGATGCGGCTGAATGGTGCTGTCCAAAACCAGATAGTGTGTTCGGTTTTCAAAAAGTTCTAAAGCATTACTATTTACAAGGTTTGCATCAAGTTGTAGTGAATGCTGACATGTACATCAATGGTAAGGTATGGCGCAGTCTAACTGATCATCAACGAGCTGCGATGGAAGTAGCTGCTGATGCTTCTCTTATGCGCTCTTTAGCGTATAGGATTTATGAGAATGGAAAAGCTTTGAAAGATCTTACTGAAAATCATGGCGTTATTTTGCATGACACACCAGCAGATTATTTTCCTTTGTATATGAACGCTGCTAAAGCTTCTCTTCAGAAAAATGCTAACAAAAATCCTTTCTTCAAGAAAGTATGGGACTCGCAAAGAAGCTTTGCTGAGATTGCTGTACCTTTTTGGGCAGGGGCTCAAACATCAAATGCTAAACTTGGTCAAGCGTTTGCTGATGAAATAAAAAATAGATAAGTCAATTCTGAAACGGGGATCACCTTGATAGGTGGTTCCCGTTTTTTTTAACAACAAATTTTGAAATATCATGTGGAATATTTATGAACGGTAAAGACGGTAAAGTAGATATAGAAAAATTAGAAATTGCTGATGAATTGATTGCTGAGGCAAAGTCAGTTTATGTAATGCCGGATGATATGACTCCTTGGATGGCTAAGACGATTGTGGGGATAAATCGGTTTAGTTATGCAACTGGTAACGTCGTATGTTGGTTAACGCTTCCTATTTGCTTGGCAATGACTTACGAGATAATTGCTAGATATTTCTTCCTTGCACCGACTGTTTGGGCTTACGATATTAGTCGCATGTTCTATGGTGCTTTATTTATGCTCGGTGCTGGTTATGCGCTTATGCGAGGTGTGCACATTCGAGCGGACTTTATTTATCGAAATTGGAGACCAAGAGTACAAGCGACTGTTGACGCCATTTTGTATATATTCTTTTATTTCCCTGGAATGATAGTGTTTTTCTTTACTGGCTTTGACTTTGCTTATGACTCATGGGATCGTGGTGAATTAGGCATGGATACTGCATGGATGCCTCATATGGGACCTATTAAATCGGCCATTCCTATAGGAACGGCTTTCTTGATAATTCAAGGGGTCTCTGAACTATTACAATGTTTTTATGCTATTAAGCATAATCGTTGGGCTGGATCTTAATCATATTAAAGGATAATTTATGTCTCCTGAAATACTTGGGTTGATTTTAATTGGGGTGATGCTTTTTGCTATTTTTGTAGGTTTTCCTATTTCGTTTACTCTTATTTTTCTTGGGTTAGTGTTTGGTTACCTGGGGTTTGGTGATTTGGTTTTCTACCTGATGACCTTCCAATTTTCAGGAGTTATGCTTGAACAGACACTCTCAGCCGTTCCCTTATTTATTTTTATGGGAATATTGATGGAAAAAGCAGATTTGATGGAACGATTATTTATATCCGTACAAAAACTGCTTTCGAGAGTGAACGGCGCATTATTTATAGCGGTACTATTTGTGTCGACTATATTTGCTGCAGCTACTGGAATAGTTGGAGCTTCTGTTACCATTTTGGGGATCATGTCTGCAAAAACGATGAATCGGTCAAAATATGACGTTAGACTTGCTGCTGGAACAATTACTGCTGGTGGTACATTGGGGATTCTTATTCCGCCAAGCATTATGTTGGTTGTTATGGGTCCAATCATTGAAGTTCCTGTAACCGACTTATTTGCAGCAGCGATCATTCCTGGGATGATGCTCGCTTTTCTCTATACGGGTTATACTCTGATTCGTTGTTATATTAATCCTTCTTTAGGGCCTAAATTAGGAGATTCCTTAAAAGACGAGTCTTCTCTCGAGGTCTTTAAGGATTTTTTAATTGGTTTGGTTCCTCCAACAGCACTTGTTGGTTTTGCTTTAGGAAGTATTTTATTTGGACTGGCAACACCAACTGAAGGCGCAGCGATGGGTGCTTTTGGGGCTATTTTGCTTACAATGGCTTATGGGAAGATGTCTTGGATCAATCTAAAAGATTCTTTAGTTAAAACATTAGAAATATCCGCTCTTATTCTTATTCTGGTTGCTGCTTCAAACTTTTTCGGTTCTGTGTTTTCGCGCCTCGGGACGCCTACGATGCTAACCGAATTATTACTTAATATCGATTTGCCACCAATGGTAGTTTTGTTACTTATCATGGCAGTGATATTTTTGTTGGGTTGGCCGCTTGAGTGGGTTCCTATTGTATTGATTATTGTTCCAATACTGTTGCCTCTTGTGGAGCAGCTTGGGTTCAATTTGACTTGGTTTGGTATTCTTGTTGCAGTAAATCTGCAGACAGCATGGCTGTCACCACCTGTGGCCTTGTCGGCTTATTTCTTAAAGGGAGTAGTTCCCGAATGGGATTTGAAAGATATTTATGCGGGGATGATTCAGTTTATGGGTTTGCAGCTGATAGGGTTAACTTTATTAATATTGTTCCCACAAATCGTACTTTGGTTGCCAGAGTATCTTAATAAATAAAATTTTAAAACAATGGAGGGAAGAATGTCATTTCCACAACTTTTAGTTCATGATATTGAAGACAACGTTGGTGTTGTCGTGGTTGAAGAATTATCAGCAGGCACACATATGTTTTGCGTAATTACTGCAGATAATTCTGATTTTCAACTTATGTTGAATCACGATGTGCCAATCGGACATAAAGTGGCTTTAGCTGACTTGAAAGAAGGAGATACCGTGATTAAATACGGTGAAGATATTGGTAAAGTTGTTCAAGCAATAAAAAAAGGTGATCATGTGCACACGCATAATCTAAAAACAAAACGCTGGTAGGAGAATATATTATGAATCAAACATGTTGGGGATATCGTCGTGAAAATGGGCGAGTTGGAGTAAGAAATTACGTGGCAATTTTGCCAGTGGATGATATTTCTAATGCCGCTTGTGAGGCTGTTGCAAACAATATACAAGGCACCATTGCATTGCCTCATGCATATGGTCGATTACAATTTGGTGAAGATCTTGAATTGCATTTTCGGACAATGATAGGAACAGGTTCTAACCCAAATTTGGCTGCCGTAGTTGTTATTGGCATTGAACCAGGTTGGACAAAAATCATTGTTGACGGAATTAAAAAAACAGGTAAACCAGTTGTTGGTTTTTCAATTGAACAAAATGGTGACATTGCAACTATTGCTTCAGCTTCACGTGTTGCAAAAGAATTTGTTCACATGACTTCAGGTCTTTTGAGAGAAAAGTGTGATTTAAGTGAGATCTGGGTTTCTACAAAATGTGGTGAGTCAGACACAACAACGGGTTTGACTTCTTGCCCTGCAGTAGGCAATATGTACGATAAAATGGTCCCTAAAGGAATGTATGGTGTGTTTGGAGAAACATCTGAATTGACTGGTGCCGAGCACTTGTGCCGAGCACGTGCTGCAGATGAAAAAGCTGCTCAAAAATTTATGAATACTTGGCAAGCGTATCAAGACGATGTAATTGAGCAATTCAAAACTTCTGATCTATCCGACTCACAGCCAACGAAAGGAAATATTGAAGGTGGCTTAACAACTATTGAAGAAAAAGCATTAGGGAATCTTGAGAAAATAGGTCGGAAAGTAAAATATATTGATGTATTGAAACCCGCTGAAGCACCTGAAAAAGGAGCCGGATTGTATTTTATGGATACTTCTTCTGCGGCTGCTGAATGTGTTACGTTGATGGCTGCTGCCGGTTATGTTATCCATACTTTCCCGACGGGGCAGGGCAATGTGATTGGTAACCCAATTGTTCCTGTTGTGAAAATTACTGGCAATCCACGCACAGTTCGCACTATGTCAGAGCACGTTGATGTGGATGTTTCTGGGGTGTTACGTCGAGAAATGACGATAGAAGATGCTGGAGATTCATTGATTGATTGCTTGGTGCAGACAGCGAATGGTCGATTCACCGCAGCCGAAGCATTAGGGCACAAAGAATTTGTAATGACTAAATTATATAGGAGTGCCTAAATGGCTGTACATTTTATAAAAAAATCTTTGAAAGTGCCAACATCTACGGATGTCGAAACTGAAGAAATTGTTAAAGCTATGCTAAAAAAAATTGAGCAAGAAGGGGATTCTGCTGCTCTTGAGTATAGTAAAAAACTGGATAATTGGGACGGAAATGTTCTTGTTAGTGAAGAAGAAATTGAGAAAATAAGCGCAACAGTCCCACAAACTGTAAAAGACGATATAGCTTTTGCACACGAAAATGTTACTCGCTTTGCTGAAAAACAGCTTGAGAGTATGTTGGACTTTGACGTGCAATTGCAGGACGGGTTATATACTGGACAAACCATTAGACCAGTACAGTCGGCTGGCTGCTACGTGCCTGGTGGGCGTTATGCACATATTGCATCTGCTATTATGACTATTGCTACCGCTAAAGTTGCTGGTGTTAAAAACATTACTGCCTGTTCACCACCTAAACCCGGCCAAGGAGTTAATCCACACATTCTTTATGCAATGAATTATTGTGGTGCTAACAATATTCTTGCCATGGGCGGTGTTCAAGCTATAGCTGCTATGACTTATGGTCTTTTCGGTTTGAAACCCGCTGATATATTAGCAGGACCTGGAAATAGATTTGTTGCAGAGGCAAAGCGATTGTTATTTGGTAAAGTTGGAATTGATGTTTTTGCAGGACCAACAGAAATAGCTATCATTGCCGACGATACAGCGGATTCAGATATTGTTGCGATAGATTTAGTTGGACAAGCAGAGCATGGATTAGATTCACCTGCTTGGTTGATTACTGATAGTAAAAAATTAGCGGATGAAGTTGTGCAAAAAGTGCCAGAGTACATTGCAAAATTACCCGAAGACGCACGCTTAGCAGCTAACCATTCTTGGGAAAATTATGGCGAAGTTCAGCTGTGCGAAACCCGCGATGAAATGGTTACAGTTAGTGATGATTATGCAGCAGAACATTTGCAGGTGCATGCTCGTGATTTAGATTGGTGGTTGAAAAATTTAAATAACTACGGTTCACTATTTTTAGGTGAAGAAACAACTGTTGCATTTGGAGACAAATGCTCGGGTACTAATCACGTTTTACCAACGAAGGAAGTTGCTCGTTATACAGGCGGATTATCGGTTGCAAAATTTGTTAAAGTGCTTACATGGCAACGTATGGATAAAGAAGCTTTACCTTCAATTGCTGCTTGTTGTGCACGGATTTCACGTCTTGAAGGGATGGAGGCACACGCTCGTACAGCCGATGCTCGACTATCTAAATACTTTCCTGACAGAGTTTTTCAGTTACAAGTCTAATGAATTTATTTTCATTAGAGGGCAAAACAGCGTTAGTTACAGGAGCAGGTTCGGGTATTGGTCAACAGTTGAGCATTGCTTTAGCTGAAGCGGGCGCAAAACTGATTTTACAAGGACGTCAGGGAAATACTTTAAAAGACACTGAGAAAAAAATAAAAAAAAAGGTCAGACTGGTTTGTAACGACCTCTTGTTAATCGAAAAATGGGAAGAATTTGCTCAAGATAATGATTTGCATGAAGTCGATATCTTAATCAACGCAGCAGGTATAAATCTACGTCAACCATGGGATGAAGTTGACAATGCCAGCTGGAATGAGACACTTGATATTAATCTAAAAGTTCCGTTTTTTCTAAGCAGAACATTATTTCCAACTATGAAAAAACGCAATTGGGGTAGAGTGATAAATATTGCATCACTCCAATCGCAACGTGCTTTTTCTAACAGTATGCCTTACGGGGCCTCAAAAGGCGGCATAGCTCAATTAACTCGTGCTATGGCTGAGGGTTGGTCCGAGAGTGGTGTTAATTGCAATGCCATTGCTCCTGGTTTTTTTCCAACGAAAATGACTGCACCTGTATTGGGAGACATGAAAAAATCTTCTTCTTTAGCCGAACAAACTGCCATTAAACGCAACGGGGAACTTAGCGATTTAAATGGAACGTGTATATTTCTTGCATCACATGCTAGCGATTACGTCACAGGACAAGTCATATTTGTTGATGGAGGGTTTACTGCTAAATGAAAGCTTTGGTTTTTGTAGATGATATGTTCTTTGAATTGCGGGAAGTGGAAAGGCCACAGTGTCAAACAAAAGAGGCACTCATTAAAGTTGAATATTCTGGTATCTGCGGTTCTGACATGCATGCGTGGCATGGACATGATGAGCGTCGACGCCCTCCATTAATACTTGGTCACGAAGTATCAGGAGTAGTCGTTGAAGGTGCTTTGGAAGGAAGGCGTGTTGCTTTAAACCCTATGATTACTTGTGGAGTTTGTCGCTATTGCAGGGAAAGTAGAGAGAATTTATGTGCTGATAGGAGTATGATAGGCATGTATAGACCAGGTGGTTTTTCTGAGTACTTAACCATCCCTGAGCAGTGCGTTTTACCTTTTCACGATAGTCTTAAAACAGAAAATGCAGCATTAGCAGAGCCTACCGCTGTTTGTTTGCATGCGGTAAAAATGATCGAGCAGCTCAGTTATAGAAAGTTAGAAGAGCAGAATGTGTTAATAATCGGAGGAGGGGCTATAGGTATTCTTTGCGCCCTAATACTTAAACATTTCAGTGCTAGTTCTGTGACTATTAGTGAAATCAATCCAGAACGCCTAAAAAATTGCATCAATATTGGTGGTGTAATGATTAATAATCCATTAGAAGAAGAAATAAACTCAACGAGTTATGATTGTGTTATTGATGCGGTTGGAACGCAAAAAACGCGTACAGTTGCTATTAATTCAGTTGTGAATGGAGGATGTATAATTCATTTGGGACTGCAGGAGGCTGGTGGAGAAATGGACGCACGCAGTATGACACTTAGAGAAATTGCATTTGCTGGAGCATTTACATATACAAAGCAAGAAGTAAAAGATGCATTAGAGTTGCTTGCTTTTGCAGATCTTGGTGATTTTAACTGGGTCGAAAAAGCGCCGCTTGCTCAAGGACAGGAAGCTTTTGAAAGCATTCACAGAGCAGAAACACCCTCAGCAAAAATATTGCTTACTCCTTAAATATAAACAATAAAACCTTTTAGAATAAACATGCTTGATACCTATGACTATATTATTGTTGGGGCTGGATCGGCAGGTTGCGTTTTAGCCAATCGATTGTCTGCTGATGGATCGCATGTTTTACTTTTAGAAGCGGGCAGCAGTGACAAACATTTCTGGGTGCATGTTCCCATTGGTTATTTCAAAACAATGCACAATCCAAAATTTGATTGGTGTTATAAAACCAATCCAGATGATGGTATTGCCGGTCGAAGTTTGCAATGGCCACGTGGAAAGCTGCTTGGAGGATCAAGCTCGATAAATGGGCTTCTTTATGTTCGAGGGCAAGCTGAAGACTACGATTATTGGTCTGAATTGGGAAATGAAGGATGGTCTTTTGATGAAGTTTTGCCTTACTTTATAAAATCAGAAAGTCAACAAAGAGGCGGAGATAAGTTCCATGGGAAAAATGGTCTGCTAAAAGTTTCTGATTTGCGTTTACGTCGTCCAATTGCCGATCGATTTATTCAAGCATGCAATCAAGTAGGAATACCCTCTAACCCTGACTATAATGGGGAGTGTCAAGAGGGTGTTGGTTATTTTCAACAAACATCGCATAATGGGTTACGCTGGAGTACTGCGAAAGCTTTTTTAAAACCTGCTCTTGGAAGAAAAAATCTAACAGTTTTAACACACGCTCACTGCACCAAAATTATTTTTGATAATAATAAAGCCGTTGCAGTTGAATTTAAAAAAGACGGTAAAGTGCAAGTAGTTTCCGCTTCAAAAGAGATTATTCTTAGTGCAGGTGCTATAAACTCTCCAACTTTATTACAATTATCAGGTATTGGCGATAAACAATTACTAGACAAGCATACTATCCCAATCATTTATCATTTGCCTGGAGTAGGGAAGAATTTGCAAGATCATTTACAAATTCGATTAGTTTTCAAAACAAAGCTAAATACACTAAATGATGAAGTAAACAATGCCTTTAAGCAATTTATGGTTGGAATGCAATACTTTATGACCCGTACAGGGCCATTAACACTTGCAGCGAGTCAGGTTACTGTATTTACAAAGTCATCCAAAGAAGTTGATCGTCCAGATATACAATTTCATATGCAACCTCTAAGCGCTGATAAACCGGGAGAAGGGGTGCATCCTTTTTCAGCATTTACTTCCTCAGTTTGTCAATTACGCCCTTGGAGTCGTGGAGATATTGCCATAAAGTCAAAAGATCCATTCGTATATCCTGATATTAATCCTAATTACTTGAGTGATGAGCGTGATCAAAAAGTTAGTGTAAATGCAATTAAAGTAGCGAGGAAGATAGCGCAGGCGCCTGCATTAAAGGATGTGATCGTTGATGAATATGTTCCAGGGGCACATTATCAAAGCGATGTTGAGTTATTACAGGCGTCGAGAGAGCACAGTCAAACCATTTATCATCCAGTAGGTACTTGTAAAATGGGTCATGATAGTATGGCAGTGGTGGATGAAAATCTTTGTGTATATGGAGTAAAAGGGCTAAGAGTAGTAGACGCTTCCATTATGCCGAATATTGTTTCAGGAAACACGAATGCTCCAACAATTATGATAGCCGAGAAAGCAAGCGATCTTATCATTTCTCATAACAAATAAAAAATCAGAAAAACGTTTTTCTTCATGATTTATTTTCCTTGCATGACTTAGGGAAGATTTTATTTGACGAAAATGATTAAAAAATCAAGAAGTCACAGTTTATAGACGTCTTATGTCAAATATCTTAATATAAAAAAAGGGGCTTTATCAGCCCCTTTTTTGTTATAGGAATATTTGTATACGTTATGCCCTTCTTCTGGAACGTAGAATCATAAACAATGCAAACAATGACAGTAACCATAATATTCCGTCTGTATTAGCATTAGTATTTAAGCTACAACCGCCACTGCCACCATCGCTACTAGCAGGAGGAGGTGCTATAGCTGCAACAACCGTTCCTGTACTTACATGCAATAAAGGTATTCTAAGGTTGTTGCGCGTTATTGGCTCATCAATCGTTAGTGTAACCATTAGCGCTGCATCTGATAGTGGTGTCACTACAAGTATTGTGCCAGTCGTTTGAACAGATGTGCTAGCAATTCCAGCTCCACTGATATCCCAAATGAACGTTGAAGAAGTCAATATCACACGTGATAATGTTGAAGCATTAATTGTAATCGCAACATTAGTGTTAACAGACTGAGCCGTTCCATTTACATCACTAAACGCTAACGTATTCGTTACAGCTAATGCAGTTTGGGTTGTATAGGTACCCGAGCTCAGTCCTATGAATACTTCCTCTGTATCCAATATCCCGTCCCTATCCGTGTCCGCAGTTGTTGTACTGTGCACAGGTATGCTTGCTGCACTAAATGGATTCGTTGCCAAGCGAAGTTCTTGTATATCGTAAAATCCATCATTATCGCGGTCACTTACAGCAGTAATGGTTACGCTACTCGTCTGACTACTTAAATACATTTCAACTTCGTCAGGAATACCATCAGCATCAGCATCTGATGAGATAACAGAAGTTATAGAAGTATTCAATAACAATTCAACAACATCGGGCCATGTATCACCATCACTATCCGATACTAAACTCGCTGTTGTTAAACCAATCGTTTGCAATGCGAGGAATTGATGAGATGAAATAGTTGCAGTTCCTATTAATGTAATAGAACCCGATGATGTGGTTGGGTTTAAGTCTAAAACATTACCGATACCGTCTCCATCTAAATCATTAGGGATAGAGAAGCGAATGGTAACTAGTGCAGTAGATGTCAATTGGCTATCAGTAACCGTATAAACAGCAGTACTATAAACGGCTCCGCTTCTTCTGAATAACGCATCACTCGCAGTAAATAAAACCATACTACTGCTGTTTGTGTAGATTCCTAAATTGCTTGCACTTACTACTGATGCTACACTTAATGTATCACCATCAACATCCGTATCATTTGCTAGTACATCAATATTAAGAGTAGAGAATGCTACAGAAACACTTTGATCAATGACATCATCATTAGCAACTGGCGCATCATTCACATTAAGTACTGGTACTGTTAATGTTGTCGTTGCTGTTAGGCTACCATCCGATGCTACGACATCAACCGTTAAAGGACTATTATTCACATCCGCTTGTACTAAAGTACGCGCAAGCGTTACTTGTCCATTCGTGCTGCTGATTGTGAAATCATTTGTTGTAGCAAGTGAATACGTTAATGTATCGCCATCAACATCAGTGAAGTAGCTCTGTACTCGTGCTGAACTACGCACTTCAGTACCCGCCATTTCATTTTGTGTACGACTTGAAGCAGTTACTGCTAATGGATTTGCAATTGGTGCATCATTCACATTAAGCACTGGTACTGTTAATGTTGTCGTTGCTGTTAGTCTACCATCCGATGCTACGACATCAACCGTCAAGGGACTATTATTCACGTCTGCTTGTACTAAAGTACGCATAAGCGTTACTTGTCCATTTGTGCTATTGATTGTGAAAGCATTTGTGCTTGTATTGTCAAGTGAATACGTCAATGTATCGCCATCGGCATCTGTGAAATAGCTTGTTACTTGCGCTGAACCACGCACTTCCGTACCCGCCACTTCATTTTGTGTGCGACTTGAGGCGGTTACTGCTATTGGATTTGCAACTGGTGCTATATCCACATCAAGCACTGGTACTGTTAATGTTGTCGTTGCTGTTAGGCTACCATCCGATGCTACTACATCAACCGTCAAAGGACTATTGCTCACATCCATTTGTACTAAAGTACGCATAAGTGTTACTTGTCCATTTGTGCTACTGATTGTGAAAGCATCTGTGCTTGCATTAGCAAGTGAATACGTCAATGTATCGCCATCGGCATCTGTGAAATAGCTTGTTACTTGCGCTGAACCACGCACTTCCGTACCCGCAACTTCATTCTGTGTACGGCTTGAGGCGGTTACTGCTATTGGATTTGCAACTGGTGCATCATTCACATTAAGCACTGGTACTGTTAATGTTGTCGTTGCTGTTAGGCTACCATCCGATGCTACGACATCAACCGTTAAAGGACTACTATTCACGTCTGCTTGTACTAAAGTACGCATAAGCGTTACTTGTCCATTTGTGCTACTGATTGTGAAAGCATTTGTGCTTGGATTAGCAAGTGAATACGTCAATGTATCGCCATCAACATCTGTGAAAAATCTTCTTGTTTGTGATGAAAAATGCACTAGAGTACCCGCCACTTCATTTTGTGTACGACTTGAAGCAGTTACTGCCGTTTGGCTCGCAACTGGTGCTTCATTCACATTAAGTACTGGTACTGTTAATGTTGTCGTTGCTGTGAGGCTACCATCCGATGCTACGACATCAACTGTTAAAGGACTAAAATTCACATCTGTTTGTTCTAAAGTACGCATAAGCGTTACTTGTCCATTCGTGCTGCTGATTGTGAAAGCATTTGCATTAGCAAGTGAATACGTTAATGTATCGCCATCAACATCAGTGAAGTAACTCTGCACTTGTGTTGAACTACGCACTAGAGTACCTGCTGAATCATTTTGTGTACGACTTGAAGCAGTTACTGCTACTGGATTTGCAATTGGTGCATCATTCACATTAAGTACTGGTACTGTTAACGTTGTCGTTGCTGTTAGTCTGCCATCCGATGCTACGACATCAACCGTCAAAGGACTATTATTCACATCCGCTTGTACTAAAGTACGCATAAGCGTTACTTGTCCATTTGTGCTACTGATTGTGAAAGCATTTGTGCTTTCATTAGCAAGAGAGTACGTCAATGTATCGCCATCAGCATCTGTGAAATAGCTTATTACTTGCGCTGAACCACGCACTTCCGTACCTGGCACTTGATTTTGTGTACGACTTGAAGCGGTTACTGCCACTGGGTTCGCAACTGGTGCTTCATTCACATTAAGTACTGGTACTGTTAATGTTGTCGTTGCTGTTAGGGTACCATCCGATGCTACGACAGCAACCGTCAACGGACTATTATTCACGTCTGCTTGTACTAAAGTACGCATAAGTGTTACTTGTCCATTTGTGCTATTTATTGTGAAGGCATTTGTGCTTGGATTGGCAAGTGTATACGTTAATGTATCGCCATCAGCATCTGTGAAATAGCTCGTTACTTGTGCTGAACCACGCACTTCAGTACCTGGCACTTGATCTTGTGTACGACTTGAAGCGGTTACTGCTATTGGATTTGCAACTGGCGCATCATTCACGTTAAGTACTCGTACTGCTAATGTTGTTGTTGCTGTTAGGCTACCATCCGATGCTACGACATCAACCGTCAAAATACTACTATTCACATCCGCTTGCACTAAAGTACGCATAAGCGTTACTTGTCCATTCGTGCTACTGATTGTGAAAGCATTTGTGCTTTCATTAGCAAGAGAGTACGTCAATGTATCGCCATCAGCATCTGTGAAATAGCTCTGCACTTGTGCTGAACCACGCACCACCGTACCCGCCACTTCATTTTGTGTACGATCTGCAGCGGTTACTGCCACTGGGTTTGCAACTGGTCCATCATTTACATTAAGTACTGGTACTGTTAATGTTGTCGTTGCTGTTAGGCTACCATCCGATGCTGCGACATCAACCGTCAACGGACTACTACTCACATCCGCTTGTACTAAAGTACGCATAAGTGTTACTTGTCCATTTGTGCTACTGATTGTGAAAGCATTTGTGCTTTCATTAGCAAGTGAATACGTCAATGTATCGCCATCAGCATCTGTGAAATAGCTTTGCACTTGCGCTGAACCACGTACTTCAGTACCTGCCACTTCATTCTGTGTACGACTTGAAGCGGTTACTGCCACTGGGTTTGCAACTGGTGGATTATCAACGTTAAGCACTGGTACTGTTAATGTTGTTGTTGCTGTTAGGCTACCATCCGATGCTACGACATCAACTGTTAAAGGACTACTATTCACGTCTGCTTGTACTAAAGTACGCATAAGCGTTACTTGTCCATTCGTACTATTGATTGCAAAAGCATTTGTGCTTGGATTAGCAAGTGAATACGTCAATGTATCGCCATCAATATCTGTGAAGTAGCTTATTACTTGTGCTGAACCACGCACTTCCGTACCCGCCACTTGATTTTCTGTACGACTTGAAGCAGTTACTGCAACTGGATTTGCAACTGGTGCATCATTTACATTAAGCACTGGTACTGTTAACGTTGTCGTTGCTGTTAGGCTACCATCCGATGCTACGACATCAACCGTCAAAGGACTACTATTCACGTCTGCTTGTACTAAAGTACGCATAAGCGTTACTTGTCCATTCGTGCTACTGATTGTGAAAGCATTTGTGCTTGGATTGGCAAGTGAATAGGTCAATGTATCGCCATCAGCATCTGTGAAGTAGCTCTGCACTTGCGCTGAACCACGCACTTCCGTACCTGTCACTTGATTTTGTGTACGACTTGAAGCGGTTACTGCTATAGGGCTTGCAACTGGTGCATTATCAACGTTAAGCACTGGTACTGTTAATGTTGTTGTTGCTGTTAGGCTACCATCCGATGCCACGACATCAACCGTTAAAGGACTACTATTCACGTCTGCTTGTACTAAAGTACGCATAAGCGTTACTTGTCCATTTGTGCTACTGATTGTGAAAGCATTTGTGCTTGGATTAGCAAGTGAATACGTCAATGTATCGCCATCGACATCTGTGAAGTAGCTTATTACTTGTGCTGAACCACGCACCTCAGTACCCGCCACTTGATTTTCTGTGCGACTTGAAGCAGTTACTGCTACTGGATTTGCAACTGGTGCATCATTTACATTAAGCACTGGTACTGTTAATGTTGTCGTTGCTGTTAGGCTACCATCCGATGCTACGACATCAACCGTCAACGGACTACTACTCACATCCGCTTGTACTAAAGTACGCATAAGCGTTACTTGTCCATTTGTGCTACTGATTGCAAAAGCATTTGTGCTTGGATTAGCAAGTGAATACGTCAATGTATCGCCATCTGCATCTGTGAAATAGCTTTGCACTCGCGTTGAATCACGCACTAAAGTACCTGTTGAATCATTTTGTGTACGGCTTGAAGCAGTTACTGCTATTGGGTTTGCAACTGGAGCATCATTTACATTAAGCACTGGTACTGTTAATGTTGTCGTTGCTGTTAGGCTACCATCCGATGCTACGACATCAACCGTCAACGGACTACTACTCACATCCGCTTGTACTAAAGTACGCATAAGCGTTACTTGTCCATTTGTACTATTGATTGCAAAAGCATTTGTACTTGCATTAGCAAGTGAATACGTTAATGTGTCGCCATCTGCATCTGTGAAATAGCTTTGCACTCGCGTTGAATCACGCACTAAAGTACCTGTTGAATCATTTTGTGTACGACTTGAAGCAGTTACTGCTATTGGGTTCGCAACTGGTGCTTCATTCACATTAAGCACTGGTACTGTTAATGTTGTCGTTGCTGTTAAGCTACCATCCGATGCTACGACATCAACCGTTAAAGGACTATTGCTCACATCCGCTTGTACTAAAGTACGCATAAGCGTTACTTGTCCATTTGTGCTACTGATTGTGAAAGCATCTGTGCTTGCATTGGCAAGTGAATACGTTAATGTATCGCCATCAGCATCTGTGAAATAGCTTTGCACTCGCGTTGAATCACGCACTAAAGTACCTGTTGAATCATTTTGTGTGCGGCTTGAAGCAGTTACTGCTATTGGGTTTGCAACTGGAGCATCATTTACATTAAGCACTGGTACTGTTAATGTTGTCGTTGCTGTGAGGCTACCATCCGATGCTACGACATCAACCGTCAACGGACTACTACTCACATCCGCTTGTACTAAAGTACGCATAAGCGTTACTTGTCCATTTGTGCTACTGATTGTGAAAGCATCTGTGCTTGCATTGGCAAGTGAATACGTTAATGTATCGCCATCTGCATCTGTGAAATAGCTTTGCACTCGCGTTGAATCACGCACTAAAGTACCTGTTGAATCATTTTGTGTACGACTTGAAGCAGTTACTGCTATTGGGTTTGCAACTGGAGCATCATTTACATTAAGCACTGGTACTGTTAATGTTGTCGTTGCTGTTAAGCTACCATCCGATGCTACGACATCAACCGTCAACGGACTACTACTCACATCCGCTTGTACTAAAGTACGCATAAGCGTTACTTGTCCATTTGTGCTACTGATTGCAAAAGCATTTGTGCTTGCATTGGCAAGTGAATACGTTAATGTATCGCCATCTGCATCTGTGAAATAGCTTTGCACTCGCGTTGAATCACGCACTAAAGTACCTCTTGAATCATTTTGTGTACGACTTGAAGCAGTTACTGCTATTGGGTTTGCAACTGGAGCATCATTTACATTAAGCACTGGTACTGTTAATGTTGTCGTTGCTGTTAAGCTACCATCCGATGCTACGACATCAACCGTCAACGGACTACTACTCACATCCGCTTGTACTAAAGTACGCATAAGCGTTACTTGTCCATTTGTGCTACTGATTGCAAAAGCATTTGTGCTTGCATTGGCAAGTGAATACGTTAATGTATCGCCATCTGCATCTGTGAAATAGCTTTGCACTCGCGTTGAATCACGCACTAAAGTACCTGTTGAATCATTTTGTGTACGACTTGAAGCAGTTACTGCTATTGGGTTCGCAACTGGTGCTTCATTCACATTAAGCACTGGTACTGTTAATGTTGTCGTTGCTGTTAAGCTACCATCCGATGCTACGACATCAACCGTTAAAGGACTATTGCTCACATCCGCTTGTACTAAAGTACGCATAAGCGTTACTTGTCCATTTGTGCTACTGATTGTGAAAGCATCTGTGCTTGCATTGGCAAGTGAATACGTTAATGTATCGCCATCTGCATCTGTGAAATAGCTTTGTACTCGCGTTGCATCACGTACTAAAGTACCTGTTGAATCATTTTGTGTGCGGCTTGAAGCAGTTACTGCTATTGGGTTTGCAACTGGAGCATCATTTACATTAAGCACTGGTACTGTTAATGTTGTCGTTGCTGTTAGGCTACCATCCGATGCTAAGACATCAACCGTCAACGGACTACTACTCACATCCGCTTGTCCTAAAGTACGCGCAAGTGTTACTTGTCCATTTGTGCTGCTAATTGTGAAGGCACTCGTGCTGGTAGCAAGTGAATACGTTAATGTATCGCCATCTGCATCTGTGAAATAGCTTTGCACTCGCGTTGAATCACGCACTAAAGTACCTGTTGAATCATTTTGTGTACGACTTGAAGCAGTTACCGCCGTTGGGCTCGCAACTGGTGCATCATTCACATTAAGTACTGGTACTGTTAATGTTACCACTGCTATTTCGGCATCATCATCCGTTGCTACGACATCAACCGTCAAAGGACTATTGTTCACATCCGCTTGTACTAAAGTACGCGCAAGTGTTATTTGTCCATTTGTGCTGCTGATTGTGAAATCAGTTGTTATAGAAAGTGAATACGTTAATGTATCGCCATCAACATCTGTGAAATAGCTTTGCACTCGCGTTGAATCACGCACTAAAGTACCTGTTGAATCATTTTGTGTACGACTTGAAGCAGTTACCGCCGTTGGGCTCGCAACTGGTGCATCATTCACATTAAGCACTGGTACTGTTAATGTTGTCGTTGCTGTTAGGCTACCATCCGATGCTACGACATCAACCGTTAAAGGACTATCATTCACATCCGCTTGTCCTAAAGTACGCGCAAGTGTTACTTGTCCATTTGTGCTGCTAATTGTGAAGGCACTCGTGCTGGTAGCAAGTGAATACGTTAATGTATCGCCATCAATATCTGTGAAATAGCTTTGCACTCGCGTTGAATCACGCACTACAGTACCTGTTGAATCATTTTGTGTACGACTTGAAGCAGTTACCGCCGTTGGGCTCGCAACTGGTGTATCATTCACATTAAGCACGATAACTACAAAACTCACAGTGCTGGCTCTAGTTTGATCAGTCACTGGTGCCGCCTCGTCAGTAGCAACAACCTGACCTGTTAAAGGACTGTTATTCACATCCGTTTGGACTAGAGTACGCGTAAGGGTTATTCGTCCATTTGTGCTACTGATTGTGAAGGGACTCGTGCTAGTAGCAAGTGAATACGTTAATGGATCGCCATCGGCATCTGTGAAAGCTGCTCGTACAGTTGCACTGCTGATTACTTCAGTGTCTGTGGTGTCATTTTGCGTAAGAGTGCTCGTATCAAACGATACTATGTTAGTTGATACTCCTCCTGCCATTGCCGTCAACGGAATTGTAAAGAAAGAAAGAAAGAACATCACCAAAAAAATCACTCTATTCATGCTACCAACCTCAATTTTAAAATGTTTTATATTCGTACTCGCATAAGAAATTCTTAATGCTCATTTAACGAAAGTACCTATCGGAATGTAGATTCCAAAAATATTACGCTCGGGCTGTATAGTACCACACTTTTTCAGCTCATGTTTTATTTCATCTTATTTTTCGGTGCATGAGGCGAGTGCGTACAGGCATTAGCAATCGCCTATTCGACGTAATCATTTCAAGTTTAATGTTTAAACTAAGAGCATTCTCCCACTTTTTAGTGCAACGCTTGAATTTGCCCATTTACTTTTAGTGAGTGCTTTCAAAGTTGAAAAAGGACAGTGCTTTATTGTTGGACTATGCTCTTTTTTGAATTCAGTAAACGCGTACAGACTCATTTGTTTTGAGGTCCAATGAGTACTGCCATGTACTTTTGAACTAAATCTTTTTGTTTTTCTATATGTTTTAATGCTTGTTCTTGCATTTTTTTACGCAATGCATCATTTTTTAACAAATGCAAGACTTTCTCTATTGCTTCGCAATAATCTGCACATTGAATGAGAGCATTCTCTTCTACTAATGACCGAGCCTCGTCTATAAAATTGCTCATATGATTGCCACTGATGATAGCAGCTCCGCATGATGCGGGTTCTAATACATTATGCCCTCCCTTAGCAACAAATGAACCGCCCATGATAACAACCTCTGCATTTTGGAATAGAGGGGGTAAGAGACCTAATTTATTAATAATGTGCACGTTCGTATGTGAATCAACATGTACTCCCTGACTGATAGAGCAAGTCAGATTTAGCGCCTGCAAGTCTTTAATAATGGCTGCAGTACGTTCTGGATGACGTGGCGCAATAATTAATTGCTCAGCGCGATTGCTACATAGCCATTTTTTGGCAAACTGGACTTCTTCATCCGCGTGGCTTGACGCAAGTAAAATAAAAGGACGATTTGAAGAGATTGAGTGCTTTTTCTGTTGAATATTTGAGTATTTTAAGTTGCCTAAAGCCTGACATTTATGTGCTTCTACTCCTAATTTTTGAAATTCAGTTAGATTGTTAAAATCTTTTGTCAACACTTTCTCTACCAATTTTAGACTTTGCCGATAATAGTCTTTTATCCAGTTAGGTGCTAACAATATCTTATTAGTAATTCGTGCATTGATGATCGTAATTGGAATTTTCTGATTCGCACATTGTTTAAAAAGCTGTGGCCAAATCTCTGTTTCAACGACCCATAAAAGGGAAGGGTTAGCTGCTTTGAGAAACCGCTTTATTGAACTAACCCAGTCAAAGGGCAAAGCACACACGGTAACATTGTTTGGTAAATTTTGAGCTACCTGATAACCAGAGGTCGTTCCTACAGTCAATATTACAGGCTTTTGTAAAAGTTTAATCAATCCTGTTACAGCATTGACCTCTCCAACAGAGGCGCAGTGAATCCAATATGTATTTTGAGGAAATAGGGGATAGCTGTAGCCCAGCCTTTGTAAAATGAACTTTAGCGATAGTCCACGCTTCCAATTTTCTTTAATGATTAAGATAACGAGAATAGGGCTGACAATGATTAGTAAAAGGCGATAAATTCCCATTAATTTATAATAAGGCTGGGCTTCTATTGAAGCAGTGATGAGCGATGTCCTCTGGGATGTTGATTTCTGGAGAATCATACAAACTTTCTATAACTTTTATTTTTCCACCGTACTCTAGTATTCGCAATTGTTCTGATTTTTCAGATAATTCAAGAGTTTTGGGTGCTCGATTAGCAAGACTTAATGCGAACCACTTACGAGAGGCATGAATACCAAGCTGTTTGAAATAAGTTGAGTTTGTTTTTTTATCACGATTGTATGGAATAACGTTCCGCGAAAAATACATGGCATATCCATTTTTATCGCTAACCACTTTGTAGGTGTTTGAATTGTTAATTTCTTTTAAATCATTTATTCGATATGAGAGTGTGGCAGCTGCAAAATCCTCAGATGCATCGTTTTTGAAACAAGCAATAATTTGTTCGATACTTTGTGAATTAACAAAAGGTTGATTACCCGGTATGCTAACCAAAATACAATTATCTGGCAAAGCTGTTGCATTGGCAGCGTGAGCTACTTGATTAATTCCAGAAGTCAAGCTCATTGGAGTTAGGATGACTTTTCCGCCAAATCCTTCAATTCCTTCTGCTATCTGCGCATCATCGGTAGCCACATAAACTTCTTTGATGCCTTTTGCTTTTACACAACGAGAATAAAGTTGTTTAATAATTTTTTTTTTATCTGTCAATGCTAAAGACTCGTTAGGAACGCACGATGATCTATAACGAGCAAGAATGATAGCAACAGCGGTCATTACATGCGAAGGTATAGAGACGATAATAGCAGAGTGCTTGATTCACTCTGCCAAGAATTTTCAAAACCACCTTTGCAGAGGCACGTTAATTCTTTCGAAAATTCAATCATATTATTTCAATTGTAAGTTGTTCAATTTTTACAAATTCCTCGTGGCATGTAATATACCATGCTCATTAAATGTGTACTCGTCTTCAGTTAGCCACGTTTGCAACAACTTGCGGAAGTTACCACTTGGCTTCTTTCTACTGTTAAACCACTCACTCACCGCTTCAGCCTATACAGCTTCCTTGTATAAATGTTCCTGAAACTCTATGAACGTACGCCGTATATCTTGAAAGTTGCCCAGCTGCTGCTCTGCTGCGTGCGTGCTTCCATACTTTGCTATAAGCACGGTGCTTAGTTTTGTGTCATCTAATTCGTCAACGCCAACCTCAACATAATTACGCAGCACATAACTGACAAACGCACGTTGCTGATCATTCAGCAGCGTGTATATATTATCTTCGTTTGTTTTCACACGTGCAGCACGTTTGACTGTTTCTTTGGCGTATGCAACGTATTGCAGCACATCGAATAAATCGCTGTCTTCCGCGTTTATGAGTTCCTGCAACTTGAGCAAATCATCTTTATGGCAACCTTCTTTTTCCAAGTTATTCATTAAGTCTCTGCGAGTGAGTGGATTTGCCCAAATTTCTCGTAGTTTTTCTTCACTACCAAATAAGCTTGGCAACTGCAGCGTATCAAACAGTTTTTGTAAAAACTCTTCAGCGCTTATGGGTTTTCCATCAACATAAAAGTAAGTGGAAGTCATACTTTGCAGTTCGCGCACTTTGCCGTCGGCAAGACGTATTTTTAGCTTCTCAGGTTTGTCGCCATCGCCTCCGCCTTTACCTCCGTCCCCGCCATCTTCACCAGCACCAGTGCCGCCAGTACTACCACGACCAGTGTCTATCGGCTCTTGGGGTTCGCCATCCCACTCGTCGTCAAGGAACAAGTGATAAGCATTAACAAAATCTACGATTGTGAAATAATGTTTGCCTTCAAACAGCCGCGTACCGCGTCCAATAATCTGCTTAAACTCAATCATGCTGTTTACAGGACGCAGTAGGACAATGTTGCGCACATTGCGTGCATCAACGCCTGTAGTGAGTTTTTGGCTGGTAGTCAGGATTGTTGGGATAGCTTTTTCGTTGTCTTGAAACTGCTTTAGATAGGCTTCCCCAATCTTGCCGTCATCAGCCGTGACACGCACACAGTAGTCCACAGATGTGTTGCGTGCTTCCTGATTAATTAAATCTCGTATCATTGCAGCATGTGCTTGGTTAGCACAGAACACGATGGTTTTTTCGTTTTGATTTATTGCTGCAAGCATATCCTGCACTCGCTTGCGTTCTCGCGCTTTAATCTCAATCTTCTTGTTGAAGTCTTTCTCTTCGTAGACATACCCTTCACGCACTTGACCTTCAATGACTTCGTCATCTGAGGTGTACACATATTCATCGATTGAGGTTTGAATACGCTTTACTTTGAATGGGGTTAAAAAACCGTCTTGAATGCCTTCTTTGAGGCTGTAGATATAAACAGGTTCGCCAAAATAGTCATACGTGTCCACGTTGTCATCACGCTTTGGCGTAGCAGTTAAGCCGAGATGCACAGCACTGTCGAAGTGATTAAGTATATCTCTCCAACTGCTTTCGTCATTAGCGCCACCTCTGTGGCACTCATCAATAATTACAAAGTCAAAAAAGTCTTTTTCGTATTCGCCAAAGTAAGGTTTGCCATCCGCGCCACTCATGAATGTTTGAAAGATTGTGAAGAACACACTGCCGTTTTTTGGCACTTCGCCTTTTTTGCTTATCTCGCTGGGGTTTATTCGTATCAGTGCATCATCGCTAAATGCGCCAAAGTCCAAAAAGGCTTGATTGGCTAAGATATTTCTATCGGCGAGAAACAGTATTCTTGGCGTACGCTTGCCGTCACGCTGCTTGTTCCAGCGACTTTTAAACAGCTTCCATGCAATCTGAAACGCAATAAACGTTTTGCCTGTACCTGTTGCCAGTGTCAGTAGGGTACGTTTTTCGTCATTGGCAATGGCTGTCATTACGTTATTAACAGCCAGTTCCTGATAATAGCGTGCCTGCTTCGTTCCGTTTAAGTTTTCAAATGGAACAGCATTAAATTTCTCAAGCCATTCATTAGGCTCAGCAAAGGTTTTATTCCATAGTTCTTCAGGCGTTGGAAAAGCAGTTACTAATCCCTCTGTGCCTGTTTTGTGGCAGATTTGATAAATTTCATTGCCGTTGGCAGCGTAGCTGGTTTCGAGATGCAGTTTTTGTGCATACAGCTTTGCTTGTGCTACGCCTTCGCTAACTTCTAACTCGTTGTTCTTTGCTTCAACTACAGCCAGCTTGCGGTTTTTATAACTCAGTACATAGTCAGCACTCAGTATGCCTTGGCGAATACCGCCCGCTTTTATCTCGCCTGCATTGATCTTGTATTCACGCTGAACACGTACGTCACCGCCAGTAATCCAGCCAGCGGCTTCAAGCTGTTTGTCGATAAATTCAGCACGTGTATCAGCTTCGTTCATACAGCCTCCCTTTGCAGTTCTTGTGCGAGGATGGCGGATTTCAACTTCTTTAATTCGTTTGTTTTTTTTACTTCTACTAGCAAGGTTTTTTCAACGTGTATTTTTGCACTCACCACCATATTAAGCAGTCTCTCAAGCATTTCTCCATCTGGGCACGGAATGGGTATTTCATTGAGCTTTTTTTGGTTAAGTTTTGGTTGTGCCATACCTGAGATATACTGCGATAGATTTGTAGCATTCAGATATAGCTCAACCCATTTTTGTAATTTGGAATTTTCAAATTTCAGCACATGAGCATGATTGTTTACCCAACATTTTCCGCTTACAGAAAAAGCTATCGGATACGCCCTCATAAGCAGGTTTGCACCATCTTCAGAAATAAGCAGTAAATCATCGTCAAAGATGTACTCCTCAACATAATCTACAATTCCGCTAGCGCCATAATACGGCACGTTACCAACTACTCGTTTAGATTTTGTAATTGGAATTCGCTTTGCATCTAGATTTTCAGAGAGATGCGATAGATTTTTGATTTCCCACCGATACAAATCATTATTTAGAATTTCACGCATTATGCCCGACGACAAATTAGTATAGTTTGAGATTTTATCGTCTGTAATTTTTATCGTTTCATCAATCTCAGCAAACGCAGCATCCAGTTTGGCTACGATGCGTTGTTGTTCTGCGAGAGGGGGGAGTGGAACGACAATCTCTTTGTACTGGGCAAGCTGAAGGTTTCGTATGCCTGTTGAGTGACGCTGCATAGGTTCTGTCTTTCCACTAAGATAAAGGAAGTGTAGAAAACGATGAAGAAACTGTGCATCAAGCTCACTTTCGTCAAATACCCTTAGTCGCGCTGTGAAGTTGCTTAGTGAGTATGGAATATCTGCCGATGCATTATGAATACAAACTCTCCCAACTGGCGTTTTATCACCACCACCAGACTTTTCTAAGATGATGTCATGCTTTTTAACTTCTCTCTTTTCTAGTTGCTTTGCTTCAACATCAAGTTCAACAACCTCTGAGTAGTCAAGTTGTCCAGAAGAAGTAAAGTTAGTATTACGTAATACTAACGCTTTAACGAATGGTTCCTTCTTTCCTTTCCATAGTCCGCTTTGAATGCCACATAACTCCGATAGCTTTTTTATCTTCCACATCACAGCAACTCCTTGATTGCCTGCAATGCTTGTGCTGCTTGCACATCTAACTGTTCAATCTCTGCGATGATTTCTTGCGGTGTACGATTATCTACTTCTTCAACGGTGTTTGGATTGTTAACAGTTAAATCCCATGTATCTTTGTTTACCGTTGCTCCATCGACCAACCAGCTGTTGTCACTCAGCTGTTGCGTTTTAGCCATCTCAACAAATTCAGCTAAATCCTTTTCATTGAGCGGGTTTGTCTTACCCATATTTCTGCCAACATTGAGTTGGTAGTACCAAATGTTCTCAGTGGGTTTGCCCTTTTCGAAAAACAAGACAACCGTTTTAACGCCTGTGCCAATAAATGCTCCACTGGGTAAGTCCAGCACAGCAAACAGATTGCATTCTTCGAGCAACTGCCTACGCAGTGCAACGCTGGCATTGTCTGTATTGCTGAGAAAGGTGTTTTTAATCACAATGCCACAGCGTCCGTTTACTTTGAGCATCTTTATAAAATGCTGCAGGAACAGATACGCTGTTTCGCTGGTGGCTACTGGGAAGTTTTGCTGTACTTCTGCACGCTCTTTTCCGCCGAACGGGGGATTAGCGAGCACAACATCCACTCTATCTTTTTGCTGTATGTCAGCAATGTTTTCGCCAAGCGTATTTGTGTGCACAATGTTGGGCGCTTCAATGCCATGCAGTATCATGTTCATTATGCCAATCACGTAGGCTAATGACTTTTTCTCTTTGCCATACAAGGTATGTGATTGCAGCTGCTCATACTTGCGAGCACTAAGTTCCTTGCTGCGCATGTGAGAGTACGCTTCACATAAAAATCCTGCACTACCCACAGCACCGTCATAAACAGTTTCACCGATAACTGGATTAATAACTTTGACAATGCTTTTGATGAGTGGACGAGGCGTGTAATATTCGCCGCCATTCCTGCCAGCATTCCCCATGTTCTTGATTTTGTCTTCGTACAAGCTGCTAAGCTCATGCTTGTCGTCATTGCTGAGAAAGCTGAGTTCGTCTATTTTGTTGATTACTTCACGCAGGGCATAGCCACTTTGCAACTTGTTGCTTATCTCGCTGAAGATTTCGCCGATTTTGTATTCCAGCGTATTGGCACTGTCTGCGGATATTTTGAATTGCTTGAGATAGGGAAACAATTTGAAGTTAACAAACTCGCGTAAATCATCGCCTGTGAGTGCTGCGTTGTGATCCAGCTTGCCATCGCTGGATTTGGGTGTTGCCCAAGTTTTCCAGCTAAATTCATCACTCAGTATCGAGTTGTAAACTTCACCATTGAGCGATGCGGAGTTGGCTTTTTCAGTCTCGTAGTCATCCAAGTACTTTAGAAACAGTATCCAGCTTGTCTGCTCGATGTAGTCAAGCTCACTGCTGCAACCAGCGTCTTTCCATAAAGTATCATCAATATTCTTAAACGCTGCTTCGTACATTGAGTGCTTATCCTTAAATTACTTTGGTTTTCTGCCTTCGGCAATTGAGCCTTTTAGCATCCCAGCAGTAAAGCCGAACTCTTTACAAAGTCGTTTCACTTCTTTCAATGCATTAGCACGTTTGTTTTTCTGTGCTTTAACCATCTGCTGCTGAATTGCTTTCATTTCAGCTTTCAACTTGTCATGTGATTTTATCAGACACTTACTTTGAATAAGTGTCTGTGACAGCGTATAGGTTTGTTATTAGGTTGAAAAGCACGTTTTCTACGTCTAATGTTATGTGTTGTAATTAGGCAAAAGTATTTCAGCGTCTCACTATGCCAGTCCGTTTACTTGTCAATCACATAGCCATACGGCTACAAACCGTACAGTTTTGACGGTTTTAACTATACAGTAACTTACTGGTTTTTTGATTCGGTAACGGTGGTTGTGGACGGATAGGTGTAAAGTCAGTTCGTTCTGTGTCTTTTTTTAAGTGCCAAGTTTGCTCGCAGAGTTACTATGATTTCCAGTAGTCACACGTTTGTGCAACATTCTGTGTAACTGCATGAGAAAACCTCAATTAAAGCAACGATTGATTTTTTTATGTAAAAGTAATGTGCAAGTTAAATATAGTTTAAAATCAATGACTTAAAATATAAAAGCTATTCCCACTCAATGAGTAATACTCTCTGAAACCCTTTATTTAAAGGGGTTTTAAAAAAGTTTGTATTAACTTTGTATAAGAGAGGTTTCATTTTCTACCCATTGTTGTATGACTATACCTATAACCTAGGTGTTTCATACAAAGTTTGTATCAGAAAATTATACATGTTTTGTTCACTGACTCACTGTGTCAGAAGATAAAATACTGCCCTGGTCTAACTGGTTTTTCTTGGTTGATTCAATGAAGATTAAAGTGAAAAAGGAGACTCAATCCTACCTTATCAATTGCGAACCGATTGTTTCAGCAACAAGCATCTCCCTCTTGAATAGGCGGACAAACAACATCTCCAAAAGAACAAAAAATACAGCAATCACCCTTATTAGGTTTTAAAAGTGCTTTACAATTTGCACATTCATAAAAAAATTGACAACTATTAGTCGGCATTGTTTCAGTTTTTTTATATCCACAATTAGGGCAAGTTATAGTTGAGTTTAATTCCATTTATCAACACCTTTTAGATATGGGTTTTATCACATCAATTATTGCCACAAAAGACATCAACAAAAGTGCCACATAAAAAATCGTCCTACTAAATGCAAATTCCCAAAAGACATAGAGAACTAAAAAAATCACAAACGGACTTGTAGTATTTAAAAAACCACGCAGATGGTTTTTATGATTAAACCACGAATATAAATTTGAAACCAAGACTACTAAAGTAAAAAAAGGTAGCAGGTAGTTAATTGCAATACTCTCAAAAACAGACAGAAATCCCAACCCCATAACAGAAGCAAGTGAAATGAATGCAGGAAAACATGCGGGACAACTTAAAGCAGCAATCCAAATACCAACAGTTCCTATTTTATCTGTATGAAATCTTTTCATTATTGCACTCCCACTTAATGAGTTACCCTCTGAAACCCTTTATCTAAAGGGGTTTTAAAAAAGTTTGTATTAACTTTGTATGAAACCATGTCCTTGAAACAGTTGTTATTACTGCATTTGTGCGATTTTAGTGTGTTTTCATACAAAGTTTGCATGACAGAATTATAACATACAATTATTTCCAAAAACCCCCTTATCAAAATCCAAACTCAATGAGATACTGAAAGAGTAGTTTCAAAAATCATTACATTTGTAGTGTCTTAAAAACTTAATTTTTATAAATACTTTTATGAACTTTTTAAAAGAGAATTTTCAGTCTTCTAATGAACTTGTTAAACAAGTCATGATGCAAGATATACAACGAAGAAGTTATCAAAGATTTCTAAAGACATTCAAAACTGACAATATGTTATTCCTCGTATTGCACTTGAATAATTACCTGTCTAAAGAACAAAATCCATTTGAGATACAGAAGTCGTTGAAGAGATTTTTCAGAAGAGTTGATAACAAAGTGTTCAGTAGTAAATCAAACAAACGACTTCAAAGATATGTTGTTATTGAGAACTTAAAGAAACAGAAACATCAGAAAAGACTTCACTCTTCTAGAGTATCTAACAGAACTCATGTTCAGATTGCGATTGATGTTCCTAGACATCTCACAAAGAGTAAGTTGAGAGATATCATTCGTAGTTCTTTAGATAATCAGATATGCAATCTATCTCATGTTGATGTTGTTGATAGATACGATGAACTGATTGATTACAACACGAAAGATATGTATTCAATCAAACCAACAGATACAGATATAACATTTGATGAAGTGAACTCATACAGAGTAAAGAAGAGAGTTCATGAACATCGTGAAGTGCATTAACTTGCCGAGAATCAGTCTTTACTGACTCTCAAAATGTTTATTTCGTTATGAAGTGCATTGAGTTGCATTGTGATTTTTATTGTCTGAATAATGAGAAAAGAGATATGACAATTGCAAAGAGTAATAGATGCAGAGAACTGTTAAAAGAACTAGAACAGATTCAATACGACTATCTAGAAACCAACATGATTAGACTGACAGAAACAGAGAAACGATTCTACAAACATCGTAAGAAGATTATTCTCAAATATGTGTCAGATTATCTAGATACACAAAACGCATAAATAGTAGTTAGAGATTAAATTAAATGAAGACTTCATCAAAAATCATTCTAGAGAACATTAGAATTGATAAACAATTAAGAATAAATGTTGCACTCGTTAACGATAAACAATTAAACACATTATTTAATGATATAAATCATCACATTGATGAATTAAATAATACCAAGATGAATGAACACGAGAAAATATTCACTCTTGAAACATTGATAAAAGATTTAATTGAATTTAATAACAAAACTTTCTTCAAACTTTATACAACTACTAATGAAAAAGTGCGAGAAACAGAACGAGTAAAGAGATTAAAGTCATTTTTAGACATCAGAAAAGATGTTGAAGATGAATTACCTGTTCCTGATGATGATGAAGATGATGTTCCTTCAATTCCACCTGCATTAAAGAGAAAATTAAACCTATGAAACCAAAAAGATATTCACAAAATCCTATTCAAGTCAGAATACACAATGTTCAAGAAGACACTTTGAATAAAATAATGAACGATACTGAATATTGCACTAGAAAGAATATTATTTCTAAAAGTGATGCAGTTCGTTCTGCATTATTTTCATTATGTAAAGACTACGAACAAGAGAAATATAATCAGTTAATACAGTCATAACTCATTACATTAAAACCACTTAATATAGTCGTGTGCGTTCGGGGAAAAGTCAGTCTTAAACAGTTAATACATTGAGAGTCAAATGAACGAAAAAGTCATTCAGAAACAACTAGAGTCGTTTGAGAAACAGTTTGATAAGACTGTTCAAGAGTTCAAAAGTCTTCTAAAAGTATTCAAACAAGAATTAAAGAACTCACAAAAGAACAGATAGAGTTGTAAATCAAACTAAAGTCTAATTTACACTTTTTCTAGAAAGTGAAATGTTGATTTTAATAGTGTTTCAGAGTGTCTATTTGCAGAAAATTAGATAGACATTGATTTACATTGTTGTGCGACTCTCGTATGACTGATTCCTACTCTATCTGCAATCTTTCTATAAGATTTACCTTTCTTTCTTAACTCCATGATTTGATATTCAATATCTTCATCAACAACATCTTTTCTTCCAAATTTAACACCATCTTTCAATGCTCTTTTGATTCCGATTATCTGTCTTTCTCTTCTCATGTTGTTTTCTAACTCTGCAAAGATTCCAACCATATAGAAGAAACTACTTCCCATAGTTGTAGATGTATCAATTCCTTGTTTGTAAGAATAGATATCAATGTCTAAATCTTTGAGTTGTGATAGAACAGACACAAGATGTTTCATGTTTCTTCCTAATCTATCTATTGACCAAACGACTAACTTATCAAATTTTTTTCTAGATGCATCTTTCAACATTCTCTTTAATTCATCTCGTTCATTAACACCTTTAGTTCCACTTATCGTTTCATCATATTCTTCTACTACAATCCAATCATTTCGTTCACAGATTTCGTAGAGTTCTAGTCTTTGATTTTCAGTAGTCTGATGACTTGTTGAACATCTCATTAAAATTGCAACTCTCATATATCTTCTCCTTTCTCTTCAACTGTTCCTTCTCTTGTGATTGAAAACGATTTCAATGCCTGTGTTCTCATAGACTCTTCTTTGTATTTCAGATAAGTGTCTTCAATGTGTTTGATACTTGTTCCTGCAAGTTTTGAAATATCAATGATATTCACACCACTCATAACACGCATTGTTATTCCAAAGTGTCTTAACGAATACCAAGTCAGATTTCTTTCCTCTTTCCACTCTTTAAGACTGATACCAATTCCAGTCATTAAATTTCTCCAATGTTTTGCATACTTCTGTGCAGAAATTGTTGCAGTTCCATTTACAGATGCAAAAACTAAATCATCTTTACCTGTGAACTTCTGTCGTTTCTTCAATCTTTCAAAATACTCACCACCTCTACAGATGATTTTTCTATTTGATTTAACTTTTGATGTTTCTGCACGAACATTGATATGTGCAAGAAGATGTTGTTTCTCATTTTCATCAAAGACTCGTTCAATCTTTTGCACATCTTTCCATTTCAACTGTCTTAATTCCCCTACTCTCATGCATGAGTTAGATGAGATGAGAACATAATCTCTGATTATCATTCGTTCTAATTGTTCTGATTCATCAGTATTGTTCTTATCTGCAACATAACTTCTCATGAAACGAATCAGATTGTCGTATTCTTCAAGAGTGAATGTATCTCTTTTTCCAACATCATCTTTTCTGATACTGATTTTCTTAAAATCAAATTCATCAAAATGAGATATGTTCAAACGATAAAGAAACTTCATCATGTGATTGATTGTTGATTGTTCATTTCTGATTGTGATGTCAGTTGCATCTTTGAGTTTTTTTCTCAATCGTTGATATTCAAAGATTGAACTTCTATCAAGTTCTGCAACTTTCGTATTCTTACCAACGATTTTCATGAAGTGTTTTAACTGTGTGCGAATCGTAGTCCAACGACCTTGAACGATTGTATTTCCGATGTCTTTCTCTCTGTCTTCTAGATACAAATCAATTGCAGTTTCAACAGTCATTCCAAAGACTTTCTTTCCTTGTTTTACATTCGTAGATAACTCCATTCCTAACTCTCTTCCACGAATGAGTGCAGTTTCTAAATCTTTTGTTCTTAATGACTTACGATAGTGTTTCTGTTCTTCCTTGATATACATTCTGAACTGAAAAACATCACCACTCTGTTTGACTCTAAACACTTGTGCGAGTCCATCTAGAATGTCGTGTTGACTATGAAGATTATTACCTTTTGATACTCTTTTTTTTCTCATTTTTACAATGTTTCGTAATAACAACAGAAAGTTTGCACTTATCTTTGTATCTACAGAATCATTATACTATGAAAATACAGTCAAAATCAAAAGTTTGTATGAAGTTTGTATGAAAGAAATCCCTTAAAATCAACACTTTCAGATGATTTTGTTATTCCCACTCTATTGTTGCTGGAGGCTTGCCTGAAATGTCGTAAACTACTCGTGCCACTTCGGGGACTTCATTGATAATCCTATTTGATACGTATCCAAGTAAGTCATATGGTAAGTGCGCCCAAACAGCGGTCATAAAGTCAACAGTCGTAACTGCTCTCAAGGCAACAACGTAGCCAAAACGTCGAGCATCTCCAACAACACCTACGGATTTAATCGGCATGAAAACGGTAAATGCTTGTGATGTTTTTTCGTAATAATTTTTTTTATGTAATTCTTCAATAAAAATTGCGTCGCATCGTCTAAGAATGTCAGTATACTCTGCTGTTACTTCACCAATAATGCGCACGGCTAATCCCGGACCAGGGAAAGGATGGCGGTGCAATAAGTCTTTATCTAGCCCTAAATGTGCGCCTATCTTGCGGATTTCATCTTTAAATAATTGGCGCAAAGGTTCGAGTAATTTCAAATTTAATTTATCGGGTAATCCGCCTACGTTATGATGCGATTTGATGGTTTTTGCATTAGCGTTTGTATTGCCAGCAGATTCAATAACATCAGGATAAATAGTACCCTGAGCAAGGTAACTTATTTGTTTTTTTTCTTTTGCGTAGTCTTCAAAAACTTCGATGAAACTGCGTCCGATGATTTTACGTTTTTTTTCAGGATCTTCGACTCCTTTAAGCGCGCTGATGAATTTTTCTTCAGCATTGATGAAGTCCACTTTGATTCCTAGGAGATTGGCAAATAGTGCTTTAACTTGTTCTTCTTCGAACAAGCGGAGCAAACCATTGTTCACAAAGACACATTGCAGTCGATCACCGATGGCTTTGTGTAAAAGTAGCGCTGCAACTGAAGAATCTACGCCTCCAGATAACGCTAAGAGTACGTGTTCATCAGCTTTAATTGTTTGTTGTAGATTGTTGATGATGTCCGCAGTAATATCGCTCGTTTTCCAATGGTTATCACAGCGGCAGATTTGCAGGGCAAAGCGTTCAAGAATGTTTTGCCCTTGAATAGTATGTGTAACCTCAGGATGAAACTGGATGGCGTACAGGTTTTTCTCTATATTGGCCATTCCTGCAAGAGGGCAGGAATCGGTCGAAGCCATGCAAACAAATCCAGGTGGCAATTTGGTTACTTGATCTCCGTGGCTCATCCAAACATCTAATAAGCCATGCCCGTGCTCATTGTGTCTATCTTCTATGTCTTTCAATAATGGAGTGTGTCCGCGCGCTCGAACTTCAGCGTGTCCGTATTCATGTTTAGCTGAGGATTTTACAGCGCCCCCAAGTGTTTGAGCCATTAACTGCATGCCGTAACAAATACCAAGTATAGGAATATTCAGTAGGAATAATCCTTGAGGAGCAGATAGTGATTGATCTCCATAAACCGATTCGGGTCCTCCAGATAAAATAATCCCAGCAGGGTTGAAATCTTTTATTGAATCAATGGTGCAGTTGTGCGAATACACTTCGCAATAAACACCAATTTCCCTTATTCGACGGGCGATTAGTTGTGTAAATTGCGATCCAAAATCAAGGATGAGTAAGTGATGAGCATTTTCATTTTTTTCCACAGTTAAACTCGATAATTTGGTGCTTGCTTGGTTATGGTTACATCGTGCACATGGCTTTCATTGAAAGCTGCAGAGCTTATTTCGACTATTGTTGCGTTATTCTGGAAACTTCTAATATCAGCTGTCCCGCAATAACCCATGCTCGAGCGTAGACCACCGCATAATTGCGCAATGATGGGGGAAACAGGTCCTTTATAAGGCACTCTGCCTTCCACGCCCTCAGGAACTAATTTATCGAGTTCTGTTTCTGTTTGAAAATACCGATCACTTGAGTTATTTGGTCCACGCATGGAAGCAAGCGAACCCATGCCACGATAAGACTTATATGCACGCCCTTGGAAATATTCAACTTCTCCTGGAGATTCATCTGTTCCAGCAAATATGCTACCTAACATGATGCAGTCGGCTCCCACGGCTACGGCTTTAGCAATATCACCTGAGTAGCGTACGCCACCATCAGCGATAACTTTAACCGACGTCTTTTTTAATGCTTCTACAGCGCTTTGGATGGCAGTAATTTGTGGCACACCGACTCCTGAAATAATACGTGTTGTGCATATTGATCCAGGTCCTATCCCAACTTTAACGGCATCTACCCCAGCTTTATAGAGTGCAACAGCAGCTTCAGCAGTAGCGACATTGCCACCGATAACTTGCATGTCAGGGTAATGTTGTTTAATCCATTTAATTTGATCGAGCACACCTTGTGAGTGACCGTGCGCAGTGTCGACCACGAGCACATCAGCTTGCGCTTCAACAAGCGCTGTAATACGTGCTTGATTATCATTGCCAACACCTACGGCAGCACCTACCAATAAACGTTCGTCGGAGTCTTTGCTGGCGTTTGGATGGCTTGATGCCTTTTTAAAGTCACGAGCAGTAATCATGCCGCGTAATTCAAAGTCTTGATTGATCACAAGAATGCGTTCAAGTCGATGTTTATGCATTAGTTCGATAACTTTTCTATTGTCGATATTGCGCTCATCAACGGTTATAAGTCGCTCTTTGGGAGTCATTACACTGGTAATGGAAGCGTTGGTGTCGCGAACAAAGCGCATATCTCTACCCGTTACAATGCCTGCTAAATCTCTACCCTTAACAACAGGCATTGCTGAAATGCCTTTTTCTTGACTGAGCGTAAGTGCATCAGCTATGCAAGCATCTATGTTGATGGTTACAGGATCTCGAATTACTCCGCTTTCAAATTTTTTGACGCGCAAAACTTCGTTAGCTTGATCTTCAATGCTTAAGTTTTTGTGGATGATGCCTATTCCTCCTTCTTGTGCAAGTGCAGTAGCTAATCCACTTTCAGTAACAGTGTCCATAGCAGCAGAGAGCAGGGGGATATTGAGTCGTATTTTTTCTGTTAAATAAGATTTAAGATCAACATTTTTAGGGACAATGTTGGAATAAGCTGGAACAATGAGAATATCATCAAAGGTAAGAGATTTTTTAATGGATTTCATGATTGAATAGAAAGCATAAGGAGCAAGGAATACACAATGCTGTATTTTATCGCAATTAGCTGTTTTTTTTATTCAAAAAAACTTTTAAGTTTTAGCTTTTCACAGCATATTTTTTCTATAGCAAAGAATGAAAATTCTATGTAATGATTGATTTTTTCTTTTGCCAATTTAAATAAATCCAATGAGAAAAAACTGATTTTATGATATCCATTTATCGCAGGATGGTCTTTCAGCAAAAATGGAGAGCACGGTGATGAGATGTTACGTTCAGCACAAGGAAACCCTGTCCGCTGCGTGTTCTGGTCTTGAAAAAGGGAGAAAGAATGATTTTATATAGTACAGTATACACAAAATATTAAATGGTTACTTTTGAGGAGGAATGATATGTTGCACTTTTCTGAAAACGAATTTGAACAAAGGTTAGCAAAATTACGAGAAAAAATGGTCGAAGAAAATTTAGATGCCATGTTGCTATTCGCGCAAGAGTCAATGTATTGGTTAACGGGCTATGATACTTTTGGATTTTGTTTTTTTCAAACAGTTTTGGTTACGCACAATGAGCCTGTAGCGCTACTGACACGATCCGCTGATTTGCGACAAGCACAGTTAACATCAAATATTAAAAACATTGATATTTGGGTGGATGGACAGGATGTAGATCCAACCAAAAATGTAAGTGATATGCTTAAAAAAAACAATCTGGTGAATAAACGGGTTGGTGTTGAAACAAATACGCATGGTTTGACTTTTTATAATGGACAATTATTACATGCTCGCATTGGTTCAATGATTCAATGGGTTGAGGCGTCTTTTATTATTTCTAATTTGCGACTCATTAAATCGGACGCAGAGATTGAGTACGTTAAGAAAGCAGCATCTATTGGTGATGGAGCCTACGCTAAAGCATTATTAGCTATTGAAGAAGGAAAAGATGAGTCGAATGTAATAGCGGCATTACAAGGAGAAATATTTGCTCAAGGGGGTGACTTTCCTGCCAATGAAATAATCGCTGGCGTAGGCGCAAACGCAATTTTATGTCGTTATCAATCGGGGCGGAGTATTATTCAAAAAAATGATCAGTTTACCCTTGAGTGGGCTGGAGTGTATAAACATTACCACGCGGCTTTGATGCGAACGGTCGTAGTGGGGAAGCCAACAGAAAAACACTTGTACTTGCAAAAACATGGTGCAGAGGCGTTGCTTGCGTGTGAAGAAGTGTTAAAGCCTGATCGACCGATGGGTGATGTGTTTGCCAAACATGCCCAAGTGTTAGATGCAGCTGGATTATCAAAATGTCGGCTGAAAGCGTGCGGTTATTCTTTAGGTGCTCGTTTCTCTCCTTCTTGGATGGAACATCAAATGTTCTACGAAAATGCTGAAACGATTATGCAAAAGAATATGGTTTTTTTCCTGCACATGATTCTTGCTGATAGTGAAAGTGGAGCAGCTAATTGCATAGGGAGGACTTCAATAATTACCGATGCGGGCTCTCAAACATTGTCAGAACTATCGCTTGAATTGACTGTCGTATAACTTCAATTGCAGTGCTGGCCGGTTGTTGATTGTTTTGCCACGATAGGTGATGTACCTTGATGTGCACAATAATAGGACCAGTGTACGGTGTGCTATAATCGTTTTTTAATCATATTCAATATAAAAAAGGCATGGAAAAATACATATTTATATATCATGGTAGTGGTTCTGCTCCAGAAAACGAAGAAGAAGGCAAAAAAGTCATGCAAGCTTGGATGGAGTGGTTTGAGGTAATGGGTGAGGCAGTAGTCGATATGGGGGCACCTATTGGTATGTCTTCAACAGTTCACAGCGGTGGGAAGGTAAGTTCAGATGGAGGAAGTAACCCTGCTTCTGGCTATACTATAATTCAAGCAAATACTCTCAATGAGGCACTTGAGCATGCAAAAGGTTGTCCGCTTCTTGAGGATGAGGGGAGCATAGAAGTTGCTCAAATTCATTCAATGTAAGTTGACGGAAATTTCTAAGGAAAATAAAAAATAGCTTTTAGATTAGTACACGTAAGCATGCTTATAAAAAGGCATGCTTTTTATAAGAAGTATGATATCTGTAGTTCTAAGTAGCTACTGCGATTTAGACGACTGGCGAGTAGTTCTTCTGAATCCAAATTAAATATGAATGCTGATATGTTTGCTTTCCAGTCATTGCCAAAGCGTTTTGATCCTGTAAGCGTAAAAGTTTGACTGAGGTGGTTGTTGTCAATGCTTACGCCAAGAATAAACTCAGTACCATCAACATCATTTAAGGCAAAACGAGTTGCTAAGAAAGTATCGTTTTGTAATAACTCAAAACTTGATTCTCCTCTTTCATCCCAATTTACTTCAGCAAGCAATCCAAGATCTGTGTCCGCATAAATACCTACTAAAGTATATTCAAATCCAAATACACTTGCAAAGAAATCAATGTCATCTTTGAATGACTTGTGAATTGCTTCAAGTTTCCAAAGCCATCCATCGTTTGAAAATTGATACTCAAGACCAAACTGTTTTATTTGACGGTAAAAGGGACGTAACTCATTGTCTGAAAAGATGTAAATTGGAATGCGATCAGTTCCTTGAAAATACGATAGAGCAAATTCATGCTCTTCAATGAAATTCGAATAGCGAAAGGCAAAATCAACATGATTCTCTTCATCTGGATCTTGAAAGACTGGTGCCGCGTCTGTAATAAAAGCAGGATTCTCTTCTCCAACCCTTGTTTGAACGCGAAAGAAAGGCAGGATATATAAATCAAATACACCTGCTTCTTCTTGGTCGAATGTGGCACGGACAAGAGGCTGTCCCAATCGATAGGCTTTGTCAAACCCGTAAGCAACATCTTGTTGATTAATAACATTTACAATGTTTCGAGATTCAACGACACCCCAGAAAACCTTGCTTATCCCTGCTGCTACTTCCCATGTTTCGGCTTGATATAACCAGTTGAATTCACGAATGTCAAAGTGTGTCCTTTGTTCATCAACGCTGTCATGTAGATAGAAAAGCTGTATGTTTAGTTGATTGTCCTGATCAGAACTAACCCATGTTAGTTGTGGTTGGAATATTGCCGCGATGAATAATTGTTCACTGTTCTCAGGAGGAGCATCAGTATAGTTAATGAGGTTAAGGGCAAATTCGGATTGTACCTGTGTATCGGCGTATGTCAATGTACATGCAAATAACCAGCAAATAAACCAACAAACACGCATAGGACTATCGCAATGATTTTAACTTGCGTTTGTTAAAGTCTGAACTTTTAAGACCAGTATCGAATTTAAAGTCGTTAAAGTGAAGCTCTGTTCTACGTTTCTTTTGATGATTCTCCATATTCATCTGTGTTGCACGCCAAACACCAACATCAAATTTTTTGTAGTTTGAAAGCTTTAATGTTTTCAATAGACTGCCTTTTCTATCATAAAATTCGGATTTTAATGGTTGAAAATGTTCGTGTGAGAACCAAGTATAAAAGTATTTATATCCAGAATCTTTGTCCTGAGGGGTGAGTTTAACTTTAGAAGTAGGTTTTCCACCAAGCATTTCTTCGCCAATATATTCATAACCGTATTTTTTAATTTCAAACGAACTTAAATCTTCAAAAGCAAATTCGCTGCCCATAAAAGGGCCAGAACGGTTGCGCGAGGAAATGCGTTTTACTCTTTTAAGGGCCGGTAAATACAACCATTGATCGTCTGATTTGTCAACGTGTGAAAAAGTTAAAAAGGCAGTGCCTTTAACATCGCGGGGATCATCAAAAATGGAAAGCGACTTATCACCATCATCTTTTACTTCAAGTGCTCGAGCGCGTACTGAGCGTGTGTTTTTCTCTCCGTGGTTATTAATAAGCACCATCTCCATTTTGTTTTCACTGCTTATCCATCCAGTATTAGATTCTTTTGATTTTGTGGCAATTTCAAGCCCTTTTTTCTCATTAGGTGTTTTTGCTTCCCAATCTGCATAAGAGTTTCCAGAAAGAAGTACTGTCAAGGATATTAGAGAAATGCCAAATGCATAAGCTAGGTTAAAGTTCGCTGTATTCGTTTTCATGTGGTTTTCTTCCGTTCGTTTCGATTGATAAAAATTAAGAGAGGGGGTAGTAACAAGAAATCGATTAGCAATGCAGTGATGATGGTTATACAAGTAAGTACAGCCATTTCAGCGTTAGGTAAATAAGTCGATTGAGACATTATAATAAATCCACATACTAATGCCACTGTTGTTATCCATAACGCTCTTCCTACACTACGGAATGCGTAGCGAATAGCATCTTCTGTGTTTGCGCCTCTATGTCTTTTCGCATGCAAATATTTACTTAAAAAGTGAACTGTATCGTCGACGATGATGCCGAGAGCCAAGCTAACAACAATTGAATTTGCTATGCCTATTTGACCTTTTATTAAGTACCAGATACCAAATGCAATACCAGCAGGTAAAAGATTTGGAATAAAACTAATTAGTCCATAACGCCAAGATCTAAGTGCTACTAATAAAACAAGAGAGATAAGCATCAAAGCTGAGAAAGCACTGATTAAAGAACTATTGATATTTATTTGACCTATATACGAAAACATCAAAGTGGTACCAACCGGTTTAGCTTCAAAAGTTGTGACATTGCTATTAAGCCAATCTTGAATACGTTTTTCAAAAGCGATATTTGCTTCGCTGTCAAGGCTGGTGATGGTTATCACGATGCGAGTAGCTGATTTGTCAACATTAATTTGATTATTTAAATCAAGTCCATAGGGTAAGGACAGTTCGTATAACAGTAAGTATTGTGCAGCAAGCTCCTGAATTTTAGGGATATTATAAAAATCAGAGTTATCTTGGTTCATGGTTTTATTCAAACGCTTGATGATGTCTGATAAACTATTCACATTACGCACTTCGGGCTGTGTTTTAAGCCATTGTGTTAGTGTGTCGGCCTCTTTGAGAAAGTTAGGGTTATTTATGCCATTGGCTACTTTTGTGTCCAAAGAAAGTTCAAAAACACCATTTCCTCCAATTTCTCGATCAGAAAACTCAGTAGCTTGGCGTATACTTGTTGAAGTGTCAAAATATTTTGTGAATTCATCATTTAATATATTCAAAGGCATAAGTGCAATGAATATCAAAGAAACAATTGAAGCACCGAATAGAAGTTTGCGTGAATTACGGATAACAAATTCAGCAAGTATTTCCATCATGTCTGATTTAGCGTTGACAGACCTTTGTTTCACTCTAACAGGCAATACTAACATCAGCATTGGCAGCAGAATAGTCGAAAAAATAAACGCACCAATTACGCCAGCAGCAACAATGTTCCCTAAATCCCTAAATGGACCAACGTCACTGAAGTTAAGCGTCAAGAAACCAATGGCGGTGGTTAGACTGGTTATGAAAACAGGCATAAAATTGATTTTTAAACTTTCTAACATGGCGACAGTTTTATTGGCTGCACCATGGCGCATTTCGTAATAAAAACTGGATAATATATGCACACAGTCAGCAACTGCGAGCGTCAATATCATATATAGCCCGATCATTGCAGGACCCGATAAGTAGATACCAAGCCAACCCGCTGTTCCATATCCAGTGATAACACTCAAAATAACAACAATGAAAGTGGCAAAAGAGCCACTTATTGTTCCCACCAACAGCCCCATAATGAGAAGGACGCTAAGAACTAATAAGGGCATAAGTGTTTTCAGATCAGACACGGCGGATTCAGCAAATGCATTATTCAACATAATGATGCCACTTAAATGCACTTCAGTATCTGAATGCTCAGCTTGATATTCAGCCATACGTTCTTTAACGGCGCCTGCAACTATTGGTACACCAATAGCGGAGTCTTCTGCAGGAATGTTAATTGTAATATTTATCGCTGTAACGGTTCCATTAGGAGAGATGATACGTCCTACTAATGAAGGCTCATTTGCCGCTACTCTTTTTATCTTCTCTATATCTTCTTGATTGAGATCAAAAGCATTTTCGACTAAATTGCCAACAATCAAATCATCTTCCTCAACGTCGGTATGCTGATAATTGGTTAAAGAATCTACTCGGTTAGAATAGGGGATTTGCCATAAATCTTCGGTCAGTTCTTCGATTGAAGCGAGAAATTCTTTATTAAAAACGCCCGATTTTGGTTTGATAGAAATGAAAACGTTATCAACACGGTTATAGATGTCTTGTACTTTATCATATTCCAACATAGGTGGAAAATCAGGGGAAAAGAAAATTCTATAATCGTCGTTGAAATACAAAAAACGTGCGCCAGAAGCAGCTCCAACAGCAAGTAGTATGGACGCAAGCATGGTTAACCATTTAAATCGTATTAAGGTAGGGAAAAATCTCATTTTTATTTTTTCGGGTGTTGCGTTTTTGAGTTGCTTCAAAAACAAGTGACTAAGATTAAAAAATCTTTTAAAACAATAATCGGATTATAGCATCAAAACCGCAGGCACTTGCAGTAGGGAGTATATCACGAGGTGTATTGAAAATGGTTCCTCTGGCGATGTATTTCGTATAATCCTAATGCACATGCAACAGAAGCGTTTAGGCTTTGAATTTTCCCAAACATCCCAATAGAAAGAAGGGCATCACAACCTTTTAGTTGTCTGAGCCGCATTCCTTTTTCTTCGGAACCAAGTACTAAAGCTATATGCGGTGATGAGAACTCATAGTCATATAAATTAGTCGGACTCTCTCCTGTTAGACCGTATATCCATATGCCTTTCTTCTTCAAATGTTCAATGTTCCTCGATAAAGCATTTACTCGAAATATGTTTAGCGTTTCACTGGCTCCAGTTGACGTTTTCCGAGCAAGAGAAGACAAAGGAGCGCTGTTTTTTTGACTTAATATTACACCTGTTACTCCTACAGCATCTGCATTTCTAAGAATAGCTCCAAGATTTCGGGGATCTTGGATTTGATCACAAATGAGCCATAGACTTTGCTTGGGCAAGTTTGTTAAAGCGGATTTTAAATCGGTTTCATTGCCTTCTTTTTGACACAGGATATGTGCTACAACACCTTGATGATTGACGTCAGGACAGATTTTGTCAAGGGCAGAGCGATCAGTAACAGTGCATTGAATGCCCATTGACTTTGCTAATGTCAAAATCTCTTGTAGACCAGAGGAGTCGTATAAAGATAAATGGATGATGCGCTCAGGCACATTTTCGATTATGTGGAGTACAAGCCTTTTCCCTCCTACAAAAATCTTTTCGTTCACGTTTTTGTTGCTCTTTTTTGATCGGATGTGTCAATAGGAAGAAGATCAATTTTACGTTCGCCGATATTTATTTGATTCAGCTTGATTTTAATACGATCACCAATGCTAAATGTGTTACCTAAATGCTCGCCTTTTAATTGATGATGAATTTCATCAAAATGATAATAATCCGATTTAAGATTAGAGACATGTACCAACCCATCTAAACCAAGCTCGTCAATCAAAACAAAAAAGCCAAACGCTCTTACACCAGTAATGGAACCACTGAAAGATTCGCCCACATGCTGTTTGGCAAAATGACATTTTAAAACCAACGTTACATCACGTGTGGCGCTATCAGCGCGGCGTTCAGTCCGTGAGCAGTGTTGACCAATTTTCTCTAAAGCTTCTTCATTATTTGCAATACTTGTGACGGTTTTTGTTTGCAGTGTGCTTTTAATGGCACGATGTACAAGTAAGTCAGGGTAACGCCGTATGGGCGAGGTAAAGTGTGCGTATTCGTTGAAGTTCAAGCCAAAATGGCCTAAGTTTTGAGGGCTGTATATGGCTTGTTTGAAAGTTTGTAAGACAGCCATTTGCACCATTGCTGATTGAGGAAGTGATTTTGCTTCATTAATCAATTTGCAAAAGTGTTGTGGTTGAGGATTGTTGCCTCCACCTAAAGTAAGATTTAATGCGATCAACGTTTGCCTTAATAAAACAATTTTTTCCGAAGCAGGTGGTTCATGTATGCGATACAACAAGGGCACATTATGTCGACGCAAATACTCAGCAGCACAACAATTTGCTAGTAGCATGCATTCTTCAATAATACGATGAGCATCGTTGCTTTCATAAGGATTTATTTTTTTTATAGCCCCTGTTTCTCCAAATTCCATTGTGACTTGAGAAGAGCTTATTTCAAGAGCACCACGCTTACGGCGTTGTTTGATAAGCTGTCTATACAGGGCATCTAATTGTTCAATATTTTTGCTAACTTCAGCGTTTTCAGACCACAGTTTGTGATTTTTATTTTCAATCATTTCCCAAACTGAGTTGTAAGTTAGGCGTGCTTTTGAAAGCATAATGCTGTTGTGCAGGGAAAAGTTAACAATTTCACCATCCTTGTTGATGTGCATGTCACAGGCAATGCACAACCGCTCAACGTTTGGTTTTAAAGAACACACGCCATTACTCAAAGATTCAGGGAGCATGGGAATGACTTTATTGGGAAAGTAAACAGAGTTTCCTCTTTTATGCGCTTCTTTGTCTAAAGCAGATCCTTGCTTGATGTAATGAGAAACGTCAGCAATTGCAACGATTAAACGCCAACCATCTTTCAATTTTTCGGCATAGACGGCATCGTCAAAATCTTTTGCGTCCTCACCATCGATGGTAATCAGCGCTAGATTGCGTAAGTCTAAGCGTTCTTTTAACTCCTTAGAAGGTATTTGTTCTTTTATAGCTTCGCTTTGTTTTAATGCCCCAGCACTCCATTCTGATGGAATAGCATATGAACGTAGTGCAATTTCTACTTCGTGAATTGGGTCGTCTGCTTTACCGATGATTTCAGTAATATTACCAATCGGAGGAGAGTGTTCGGTTGGTTGATGGGTGAGCTTTACCTGTACTAAAGAGCCAGTGTGTTTTCTGCTTGCATTGACAATAATGACGTCTTGAGAAAAGTGTACCGCTGATGGTTGCAAAAATGTTATGCCTTGTTCTTTGTAAACTGTTCCAACTATATCAGTCGTGTTTCTTTTTAAAATTTCGGCAATGGCCACTTCATTTTTGTCACCTGATTTTTGGGAAACATAAGCAATTACTTCATCGCCATGTAGTACTTTGCGCATCTCACGAGAGGAGATAAATAATCGTTTCAATGATTTAATAGTATCTGTTTCAAGATAACCAGTGCCGTCTGAACGACCAACAACAACTCCCTTAATCAAATCCATTGATTGAACCAGTCCGTATTTATTGCGACGGTTACACAGTAGTTGACCATCTCGAACCATCGCTTTAATACGATACTTCAAGGGCTTCTCTACATTTGGAGTGATATCTAATTGCCGAGCAATGTTGCGAAAAGAGAGTGGTGTCCCTGCATCCTTCATTATGGAAAGGATGTTTTCGCGAGTTGGGACGTTTTTAATTTCCAAAGTGTTTATTTATATAATGTTTGTTTGCGATCTGGACCAGTGGATACTACTGCTATTGGAGTTTCTAATTCTTTTTCGATAAAATCAAGATAATTTTTAGCAGCCTCTGGTAAATCCGTATAGTCATTTATTTGTGATGTGTCGCACATCCATCCACCAAAAGAATGGTATATTGGTTGAGCATTTTGTAATTCTTCAGCCGACAAACTGCAATTTGTTACTGTTTCACCATTGATGTTATAGGCGATGCATACTTTAATTTCTTCAAATCCGTCCAATACATCGATCTTTGTAATACATAAACCAGAAATGCCATTTAACATAATGGAGCGCCTTAATATTACTAGATCCAACCAACCACAACGTCGAGGACGACCAGTGGTCGCACCAAATTCGCCACCTACATCACCAAGAATTCCTCCAGCTGATCCTTCCACGTCTGGCAATTCAGTAGGGAAGGGACCACCACCTACGCGAGTTGTGTATGCCTTTACAATGCCTAATGCATAGTCAACTGCATTGATAGCAAGTCCGCTTCCTGTGCCGATGCTTCCAGTGGTGGTATTCGAAGATGTAACGAAAGGGTATGTTCCATGATCGATGTCTAATAAGGTTCCTTGAGCACCTTCAAGGAGGATTTTTTTATTATTCTTATGTGCTTGAAAAAGGTTATGAGCAACGTCCGTTAACATTGGGACTATACTTTCAGCGTGTACATTGAGGAGGTCCCACTCTTCTTCAATGTCTATAGTAGGATGCTGGTAGTAGTGTTTGAGGCTGAAATTGTGATAGTCGGCTAATTCATCAAAAATTTCTCGCGCAGCAGGAAGATTTTTTAAATGCAATGTTTTCAAGCCACGGCGAGCTACTTTATCTTCGTATGCAGGACCTATACCGTTGCCTGTTGTTCCAATGGCTTTATTGCCACGCATTTTTTCTCTAGCGTGATCTAAAGCAGAGTGAAAATTAAGAATAAGTGGGCAAGCTGTGCTGATTTGTAATCGACTCCTTACCTCAACATTTGCAGCTTCAATTTCTTCAATTTCTTTTAATAGATGTGCACAAGAAAGAACTACACCGTTACCAATGCAACATATTTTATTAGGATGAAGAATCCCAGAAGGTATTAAATGCAATACGGTTTTTTCGCCATTGATAATTAAGGTATGCCCAGCATTATGCCCCCCTTGAAATCGCACAACAATATCCGCACGCTCTCCCAGCCAATCAACCAATTTTCCTTTGCCTTCATCGCCCCATTGGGTTCCTAAAACTGCCAAGGTTGAAGCATTTTGTAGATTTCTTTTTATCATTTTTATGTCATTTATTCCTTATATCTTAATTGTCTGACCAAACCGCTAACTCATTGCCTGAAGGCTCAGTGAAGTGAAATCTTCTACCACCGGGAAATGAAAAAATTTGTTCGGTAATAATACCCGCATTATCCTTAACCTTTTGTAAGGACTCTTCTAAATTTTTTGAATATAACACCACTAATGCACTACCTTTAGAGCTATTAGAAGTAAGCTCAGCAGTATAAAATCCGCCGTCCAAACCTGACGTCGCTTTATCTAGAGCAGTATAATTCTCACCGTAGTCAATAAATTTCCAGCCAAAAGCGTTGCTAAAAAACTCTTTAGTTTTGGCAATATCTCGGGCAGGAAATTCTACATAATTAATGTGCTCATTATTCATTATCTTTCCTGCGTTAAGTGATAATTCACAACTTTTTCTACTTCGTTTTTAGAGCCAAAAATTACAGTCGGTTTAATTCAAAAGTGAACCCTGTAGCAGGGCGAGGGTGCCCAAAACGTTCACCAATACCGTCATAACGTCCTCCACGGGCGATCAGTTTACTTCCAGCGTATAAACGCCAACTTAATCCGTGATGTAACTTCCAGCCTTGAGTCTCAGCAAAATCAAAGTACAAACAGACATTTGTGAATTTGTCTTCAATTTGATCAGTGAGTAGTTTTATTTTTTTTAATGTGTCTTCCACATTGGGTTTAAAAGAGATTATTTTTTTAGAAATTTCTTCAAAATCATTACCACAATATTCTAAAATGAATTCTAACTGAGGTGCGTTAGTGTTCTTGGCGTACTCTTTTAAATCAGGCTTTGAACGACGTTTGAGAATGCTAATTATTTCTGGATTATTTGCACAAATTTCAGTGAGTATTTCTGTGTGTCCGATGTCAAGCGTTAGAGGCTCACAAGTGGCGAATTTCGCACAATCAAGCGCTAAAGTAATGCTTTCAATTTCAGCTTCCAAAGAAGCATCGCCAAACAATTCAGCACCAATTTGATACGGATTACGTTGGTTACTTAAAGTTGATGCTTGTGTGCGAAACACTTCTCCAGCGTAACAATAGCGAACAATATCGTCTTTTCTTAAATTCGCATCCATACGGACAACTTGTGCAGTCATGTCAGCACGAATGGCTAACTGCTCGTTTTTTGAACCAGCTACTACGCACAATTCATGCTCTGAATTAGCGCTGCTTAACGCAGAGGCATATTCAACCAATGGAGGATGAATGTATTCATATTTATTGGCGGTTAAATGATCAAGAAAACGACGACGTAATAGCTCAAACTCCCAAGCTTTTGGAGGTCTCAAATCATCCAGTTGTGGAGGAAGCTGCCATGATTTCATCACACAAACTTTATTATTAGTGCGCCAACCAGAACAAGCAACAAACCAACGCCTCGCAATTGAATTTCACTGAAATCTGCTAATTGAGTAAGTGTTTTTTTCCAAAATCTCGGGAATAAGCTAGGCATTAGCCCCTCAATAATCAAGACAGCTCCCAATACTTCTAAAATGTAAATCATTCAATTCACTGATCAAAACCGGTCCATTTATTATTTAAGTTATCTAAGGTCAGGCTTTTGGCCAAAGAAATCAAAAAAACGTGATTTTGTATCTAAAAGTAAGACGTCGTTTTTGTTACTAAAACTTTTCTCGTATGCCGTAAGTGATCGGTAAAAGCGATAAAAGTCTTTATTGGTATTGTATGCGGTCGAATATATATTGGCAGAAGCCGCATCACCAACACCACGAACACGCTCGGCATCACGGTAAGCTTCTGCGATGAGAATGGTTCTCATTCGATCGGACTCAGCGCGAATTTTTTCAGACTGTTCCTGACCTTCTGAACGCAATTCTTTAGCAATTCTATGACGTTCTGATTCCATTCTTCGATAAACGGATTCATTGACTTCACTTGGTAAATCCACACGCTTCAAGCGCACATCAATAACATCAATTCCAAATTTTCCCATTGCCAGTGTTCTTACAGAAGCAGTAATGATATCGGTGATTTGTGAACGCTCACCGCTTACTACTTCATGGACTATGCGCTTACCAAATTCAGCACGCAAACCATTGTTTATTGATTCCGCTAAGCGAATGTTGGCAACATCAATACTCCCACCAACACTCGTATAGAATTTTTTCAAATCGAAAATTCGCCATTTAGCAAAAGAGTCAACTTTAACTTTCTTTTTTTCCTTTGTTAAATAAGTCTCTGGTGGAAAGTCAAGCGTTTGTACACGAGAATCAAATTTACGAACGTTATTAATAAAAGGAACTTTAAAATGCAATCCAGCTTGAAAATCAGTACGGACGATTTCTCCAAAACGCAATAACAAAGCTTTTTCTCTTTCGTCAACAATGAAAAAGGCATTTACCACCAATATTGTGACGATGGCTATGACAATAGTAAGTCCCATGCGTAATATGCCCATTAGTTTCTACTCCGTAGGTTGCCGCGTAATTGATTAACGCGATCATTAGGATCTGTTAACCCTCCTTGCTGCTTATTTCCAAAATTCTGTGTGACGTTATTGTTTTCGGTACGTCCGTGGTTGACGATCTTGTCTAAAGGCAGATAAAGGATATTATTACCGCCTTCAACGTCTACTATTACCTTGGAGGTTCTCTCAAAAATAGACTCAATTGATTGCAGGTAAAGTCGCTCTTTAGTGACTTCAGGAGCTTTCTTGAATTCCTCAGAAATACTTAGGAAGCGATCCGTTTGACCTTTTGCCTCAGCAATTACACGGTCTTTATAGCCCAATGCTTCTTCAGTCAATCGGGCAGCTTCACCACGTGCTTGAGGAAGAATTTGATTAGTGTATGCTTCTGCTTCATTAATAAAACGTTCTTTATCCTCACGAGCCTTTACTACATCGTTAAATGCCGCTTGCACTTGTTGAGGTGCACTGGCGTTGCGCATGTTTACTGTGTAGACTTGCAAGCCTGTCTTATATTCATTTAATGTATTTTGAAGTAATACTTTTACATCCGCTACCACACGCTCTCTTCCTTCAGTTAGTACATCGTCCATAGGGGAACGCCCAACGACCTCACGAAGCGCGCTTTCAGTAACTTGACGCAACGTGTTTTCAGGGTCACGAACATTAAAAAGAAAGTCAGGAGCACTTAATATTTGATATTGAATACTTAGTTCGACATCAACAATGTTTTCATCTTCGGTCAACATAAGCGCTTCACTTAAAACTTTGGTATTGTTTGAGCGGAAGCCTATTTCAGCACTGCGCACTGCTTGCACGTTGACAACTTCTACCCTTTCAATAGGATATGGTAAGTGCCAGTTAAGACCTTCCGATGTTTCTTCAACAAATTTCCCAAAGCGGATGACTACACCTCGTTCAGCGTTTTCAATTTGATAAAGACCAGTGCTTGCCCAGATAATAAATAATACTAAAAATAGGCTACCAATGGCTTTTTTGGGTAATTTCAAAGGTGCGCCACCACCTCCATTTGATGAATTTTCGGAATCACCTGAGGATTTGTTTTGTCCAAACATTTCCTTTACTTTATTGATTAAGGCGTCGAACTCTTCCGATTGTTTGCCTCCCCACTGGTCGTTTGGCCGTCCGGGTTCATTCCAAGACATCAATGCTCCTTATTTGAATTGTTTACTTTTGCTGTGAATTACAGACACGATGTTATTTTATCATTAAATCAAGTAAACAGATGGATAGATAGTATGTGGAATTAAATAATAATTATGGTATGTTAAAGTTGTTCTTTTGGTTTTTTTTAAAAAGACTTTATTTTAGGAAACTCTATTTTTCACGATCTTATTTTATGAAAGCACCAGTTTGTTATGATGGTTTAATTTTAAAAAAACGAACTAATCATAAATATTAAAACCACAGTGTCAATATTTGGAAAACAAGCGTCAATATTGGGTGGTACAATTTGCGCGCTGTTTTATCGGCTATATAGCTCAGTTGGTTAGAGCGCATCACTCATAATGATGAGGTCCCTGGTTCAAGCCCAGGTATAGCCACCAAATTTCTCCTCTCGCACACTCGATTGGTATTAATCTTTTGTATCAAAATATTTCTTGTATCTAAACTATTATGAACAACGTCAATCCTTCAATATTTCGTGCCTATGACATACGTGGTGTAGTTGATCAAAGTTTGTCTGAGGAAACCGTTTATCTGATAGGTAGGGGCTTAGCTGCTGAAATAATACAAGGTGGTGAAAATAAAGTAGCTATAGGTCGAGATGGCCGTTTATCAGGCCCAAGATTCGCACAGCAATTAATTGCTGGTTTTTTAGAGAGTGGCGTTGATGTATATGATCTTGGATGCGTTCCCACGCCCGTTGTTTATTTTGCTGCCAATAAATACGCCAACGGCAGTTGTGTTGTTATTACAGGGTCACATAATCCTCCAGAATACAATGGTTTGAAAATGATGGTGTGTGGGCATACCTTGTCTTCAGAGCGCATACAGAAGCTCCGTCAAAACGTTGAACAAGGCAAATTTAATGATGGTAGAGGTGAACACAAGATACAACCTGTATTTGAAGAGTATGTTTCTGCCGTTTGTGAAAGAGTCCAATTAAGCAGACCATTGAAGGTGGTGATCGATGCTGGCAACGGTGTAGCAGGTGGTTTCGCCCCAGAGTTAATGCATCGATTAGGCTGCGAGGTCACAGCGTTGTATTGTGAAGTGGATGGAAACTTTCCTAATCATCATCCTGATCCAAGTAAGCCAGAGAATTTGAGTGACTTGATAGATGCGGTGCGTAATAAGAAAGCCGATATAGGGCTTGCTTTTGACGGTGATGGTGATCGTTTAGGCGTTGTTGATGCGCAAGGTAATATTATTTATCCAGATAGACAACTTATCATGTATGCTCAGGACATTTTAACCAAGCATCCTGCTGCTACAATCATTTACGATGTGAAGTGCAGTGTGCACGTTCCTAGAGAAATAGAGAAATCGGGAGGTGTTGCCATCATGTCTCGTACAGGACACTCTTTTATTAAAGCAGCATTGAAAGAACAAAACGCTGCATTAGCAGGTGAAATGAGCGGACATATATTCTTTAACGATGACTGGTATGGTTTCGATGATGCTCTGTACACTGCGGCAAGGTTATTACAAATCGTTTCACGATCTGAATTAAACACAGTGCAGTTGTTTTCAACCATCCCAGACAGTAAGAATACTCCTGAATTAAATATTCATTTTGCTGAAGGAGAGCATTATAAAGCGATGGAAAAAATAATTGCGTTAGCCAATTTTAATGATGGAAATGTCTCTACCCTTGACGGCTTAAGAGTGGATTTTGAAAAAAGTTGGGGACTTGTTCGTCCTTCAAACACGACGCCCGTGCTTGTTTTACGCTTTGAGGGAGAGGACGAACTGGAATTGCAAAGTGTTATAAACAGGTTTGCTGTGTTGATTCAAGACGCCTGTCCAGAGGCTGTTTTGCCTGAAGAAATGATGCTTGTCTAAACGGCATTTGTTTAAACAATGTTATTAGACATTAAGACTGTCAAATGATTACGAGCATATGCTTGGCATTTACCATTTTTTTTTAACGATAAGAATGTGTGTTCAATTCAGTAAACTAAAAATTATACTGAACACCAAATCGGGTATTAAAGTTGCCAACCAAGACTAAAGTGGTTTCGTCACTTCCAGATCCAAAGAGTGCTTCAGCGCCAACTTTTTCTGCCGCGAAAAAGTAAGGGCGATCAACCATAAAATTAAATGCAAAACTATCGGTTAAATACCAATTTAAACCTACTTGATATCCGAGTACAATGCCTGCCACATTTTGTGAGAAGCCAGAAACGCCTAAATTTGGATTCTCCACACTGACTGTCGAATAGCCGAGGTGCCCCCCAAATAAAAATTCCAAAGATTCAACGCGCACAGCCTTGTCATAGTTTATGGTTAAAGCAAGGAAATTTTTGAATTGCGTTAACTCTGTTCCAGTAGAAGCATTGACATTTCTATCATCTAAAGGGGTTGGTGAAATAATGTTTTGCTCACCAACATAGCGCAATCGTCCGTATAGATAATAATCATTTTTTTTCCCACCACCAACGCTTAAATCCATTCCGAAAGGTGTAGAGCCACTCCCAAAATTAAAAACGCGTAGATCAGAACCCGCGCTGGATCGTTGATTTTCGCCATGCAATTCTAAATAGTGATGCACTAAATTAAATCGAAGAAATCCTTCTGCAAAAGCTGACTGCGGTAGGAATAATTGAAAACCTGCAATTAGGAAAAATAAAAATGCTCTCTTCATTTTTTCACCTCTGTGAAATTATTTTAGATTGATTGTCAAACTCCAGACTGGAGTGAACCTCTAGTCTTGCCGCATTGTATACAAATTGCAGGACTTATTCAATTGCTTGTGTACTATTTTCGATAATTCTTAAAGTCCTTTCAAGAGATATTTCAGAACAAGCGCATATATTTGACGAATTATAGACTGATGCTACAGATATTTTTAAATATATCGTGCTGGTATAATGACCCACAATCATTCTAATTCAAAAGCCATATCATTAATATTTAAAGTACTATGCACTCTGCTTTCACCGCTGTAATTCCTGTTGCAGGATTAGGAACTCGATTTCTACCAGCAACAAAAATGGTTCCTAAAGAACTTTTAGTCTTAATAGACAGACCACTGGTACAGTATGGTGTTGAAGAGCTGGTTGCAGCAGGGATAGATACAGTTATATTTGTAGATAGTCCAGCTAAACAAGGGCGTATTGAACGCCATTTTTCTCCTATGCCGTGGCTTAATGATTTATTAGAAAAAGCCGATAAGAAAAACATTAAAAAACGCTTAGCTAATGCAGTTCCTCAAAATGTAAAGTTTATTACGGTTCTGCAAGATGAACCGTTGGGCTTGGGGCATGCAATTCTTCAGAGCGCCTCTATCGTTCGTTCAGATTACATTGTTATACTTTTGCCAGATATTATCATGTCAGATCAACGAGGAGAAGATTTACAGCTGATGATGTCAGAATGTCAGTCAACTGGAAAAGGGCAGATTATGCTTCAAAAAGTTGATATGGCGGAGGTTAACTGTTATGGAATAGCGGACATTAAAAATGAAGAAAGATCTTCTACAAACAGTTGTGAGATTAAGGAGTTGGTCGAGAAGCCAGCTCCAGAATCCGCGCCTTCCAATTGGGCAATATCAGGACGTTATGTGTTACCAACTAGTATATTCTCATATTTGGAGGATATAGAAAGAGGTGTGAATAATGAGTTTCAACTAACGGATGCTCTTAATAAATTGTGCAGTAAAGAGGGTCTTAACGGTTGGTTGGCTATAAATGATGTGCATGATTGTGGGAATCGATTAGGGTACTTAAAAGCCAATCATTATTTTGCATCTCAGCATGAAGAATTGGGGTCTGAATACCTTGCATGGCTTAAAAAACAATTGAAATAGATTGCATTTAGTTAAAGCACTAATCAAGTAATATAAAAACGAGTAATATTGATTATGAGAATAACTGTTGTTGGCACTGGATATGTTGGTTTATCATTGGCATTGATTCTTGCGCAAAATAATGACGTTATTGGATTGGATATTGATTCGACGAAAGTAGCGTTGCTTAATGAAAATAAAAGCCCTATCATTGATCATGACATAGATGCATTTTTAAGTAGAACGGATATTAAATTTCAAGCGACTACCGATAAAGAACGAGCCTACCTTCATGCAGATTTTGTCGTCATAGCAACGCCTACTGATTACGATCCTGTTGAAAATAAATTTAACACTCAATCTATAGAAAACGCTATAGAGACGCTTTTAAGTTTCAATAAAAATGCATTTGTAATTATAAAATCTACAATTCCAGTTGGATATACTGAAAAAATAAAAAAACACTTCAATTTTAATAATATAGCTTTTTCACCTGAATTTTTACGAGAAGGGCAAGCGCTATTTGACAATCTTTATCCTTCAAGAATTGTTATTGGAGATTGCTCAAAGCGCGCTCATGAATTTGCCAAACTTTTATCCGATGCTGCGCTATCGGATAATGTCCCAGTGCTATTCATGGATTCAACAGAGGCCGAAGCTATTAAATTATTTTCTAATACATATTTAGCCATGAGAGTTGCCTTTTTTAATGAACTGGATAGCTTTTGTGAAACATTTGATGTGAGTACTAAGCGGATAATTGATGGAGTTTGTCTTGACCCACGAATTGGGGAAGGTTATAACAATCCTTCCTTTGGCTATGGAGGCTATTGCTTACCGAAAGATACGAAACAACTCGTTGCGAACTATGGCAATGTTCCTAATAATTTAATTAAAGCAATCGTCAATGCTAATGTGACAAGAAAGGATTTTATCGCAAGTCAAATTCTAAAGATGAATCCCAAAGTTGTGGGCATTTACAGGCTAACGATGAAGAAAGACTCTGATAATTTTCGGTTTTCAGCGATACAAGGTATTATGAAACGTATTAAAGCAAAAGGTGTTGAAGTTATAGTATATGAACCACATCTTGAGGTAGAACAATATTTCAACTCCAAAGTTATTCGTGAATTGAGTGATTTCAAAGAGCTCTCGGATTTGATTATCACTAATAGAATTACTGAGGCGTTAGAAGATGTTTCGGAGAAAGTATATACACGTGACGTTTTTGGAGAGAGTTGAATGATATTTTTAATGCAAGCAATGTGTTCAATTTCCAAACAACATGGTTTTATCAAAAAGTGATAAAAAAAGCAGTATTCGTAACCCCACATTATTTAGACCAAAAAAGAAGAACAGGATTTTATTGGGCAGCCAACGCACTTCATGAGATGGGCTGGCAAGTGCTATTCTTTACATCACCTATCAGCATGATCTCTCGATTAAATCGGGACCATCGTATTCAGTACGGAGCGTTAAGTGAAAAGCATAAATTAATAGAGAAACGGCCTAATTTTTTTTCTTACGTACACTACACCACCTGGCATAAGGTGAATTTTTCTAAGGCATTTCCAAAAAAATGGCTGGGAAATGTTGCACAAAAAGTGCTTTATCCTTTGATGAAAACGCCCACTTTAATGTTGGGTGAGAGTGCGAAATTCATCCGTGAAGCAGACGTCATTGTTTTTGAGAGTTCTCCATCATTAGAACTTATGACACAATTTCAAGCACACAATAGCCACGCTCGTTATATATACCGAGCTTCCGATGATTTAGATGTTCTTCGAGTACATCAAGACACAAAGGATTTTCAGGCTAAAAATATGTTGAATTTTGATCGTGTGAGCTGCGTAAGTATTAAATTGTATGAAAAATTAAAAACCATAGCACCAAAGGCAAATATACATTTAGATTATCATGGCATTGAAAAAAACATTTTTGATGAAAAGCATCCGAATCCGTATAAACAAAATGGTAATAAAAATGCTGTTTTTGTTGGAGTAGGTGATGTTGATTATGATTTTTTTGAAAAAGCGGCTGATATTTGCCCAAATTGGAATTTCCATTTTATTGGTCCTTTAAAAACTATTTCGAAGGCTAATGTAATCATGTATGGAGAAATACCGTTTATTGAAACAATTCCTTACATACAACATGCAGACGCTGGACTAAATTGTCGCGTTTGGTCTCCAGGTGGAGATGCTTTTACTGACACACTTAAGGTTATGCAGTTTACATATTGTGGCATAGCTATCGTAGCCCCTGAATTTTTAAGGACCGAACGCAAAAATACCTTTTATTATCTTCCGGGTGATCAAGATTCTATGAAAGTGGCGTTAGACCAAGCCTCAGAGTATAAACGCGAAGATGACGGCATGGACTATCAAATCAACAGTTGGCAAGATGTTGTTGAAAGTTGGATTGCTGTTTAAAAGCCTTTTAAAAAACCAATGACTCATTAATGGTTTTATCAAGGACCCTAGATATTTGGTTCTAAAGGGTGAGGCTGTCCTACTCCTTTTTCAAGTAAGTTTTTCAAACTCACTGTAAGAAAGAAGCCCCATTTAGAATTGCAATGCATAAAGAACTCATTGGGCTCTGCCCAACCTAAATTGCTAAATTCTAGCGCAGAACCTCGGACATCTTTTTCTATGTTGAATACAAATGATTTTGTATCAATCCATGGGCCATCACTGCAAGTCCAGCAAACTCGCTTGTTTGAGATTAACTCAGTGATTTTCATTTTGACCAAATGATCGCCGTTTTCACCAAAGAAAAAATGAATCTCTGAACCGAGTTCCCCTTTGGTTTCTGCTTTAGTCCACCAAGCACTCAATTGACTTTGTTTTGTTAGTGCGCTGAATACTTTTTCGGGCGACGCCTCTATGATTACGCGATGTAAAATATCTACCATAACTTTTCATTTCCTTAATTGCTGCGAAAGATCTTCTTTCAGCTTATTTATATTTTAAACGTAGATGACATGTTTTTATCTGAAAAAGTACATTAAATCATCAGGGATTATCGTAACAGTTTAACGATAGAAAAACTTTTTAATATCATGAAACAGCTATGTACATGAGGCAAGCCAATAGGATCAGTATTGTTACAGCGGTTGATTCATACAATTATTGCAAGCTAGTAATTTTAAGTTTACAATGAAATAAGTTTCAGTTAAAGTTACGCTGTGGTACTAAGTGAATTGCTGGAGATTTCGATTATTTTTTAACAGTTTAACACTCTAAATCAATCATGACAAAAAAAGTAGTTATTGTTGGGGCAGGTTTCGCTGGATTAGAGGCTGCTAAAGCTGTTGCTCAATCAAAGAACATGGAAGTTGTTGTAATTGATCGACGCAATTATCATCTTTTTCAACCTCTCTTGTATCAAGTCGCCATGGCTGGTCTTAATGCTGCTGATATTGCAGAACCAATCAGATCAATTTTTTCAAAACAAAAGAATGTTACTGTATATCAAGGCGCAGTTGAGCAAGTTTTAGCTTCTGAAAATAAAATAATCACAGATTTTGGTGATATAAATTATGATTATTTAGTGTTGGCGTGTGGAGCAATGCATCATTATTACGGCAATGATGAGTGGGAAAAATTTGCACCAGGGTTGAAAACGTTGTCACAAGCCACTGAAATCCGATTACGAGTGCTTAGCGCTTTTGAAGAGGCTGAAAAGTCGAATGATCCTGAGACAAGAAGGAAGCATTTAACTTTTGTTATTGTTGGGGGAGGTCCTACTGGTGTTGAACTAGCTGGTGCTATTGGGGAAATGAGTCGATTTACATTGCGCAGTGATTTTCGCAATATTAATCCCAGCGATGCACGGATTATATTAGTGAATGCGGGCGATCTTGTTTTAAATACTTTTGCACCTGACTTATCAAAGCATGCCATGCGATCATTGGAGTCTCTTGGAGTGGAGATTATTGTAAATAAGCACGCTAGTAATTTAAGCAGCGAAGGGCTTGATATTGGTGATACTTTTTATCCTGCTTCTACTATTCTTTGGGCTGCAGGCGTTACGCCTTCACCAATTGGTAAGGATTCAAAATTGCCCATAGATAGAGGGGGACGTATACTTACCAATGCTGATTTGTCCGTTCAAGGACATTCGAATATTTTTGCTGCTGGTGATTTGGCAAACGTAGTAAAAAATGAACATCCTCTTCCTGGAGTAGCTTCTGTTGCTATGCAGGAAGGAAGATATGTTGGTAAAGTTATTCTTGCTGATGCACAGAACAAAAAACGTCCAGTATTCAATTATTTTGATAAAGGTTCTATAGCTACTATTGGTCGTTCAAAAGCTATCATGCAAAGTGGTCCAATTAAATTATGGGGTTGGGGGGCATGGATAGTGTGGTTATTTGTTCACATTGTTTATTTAGTACGCTATAAAAATCGATTTTTCACCATTTTCCAATGGGGTGTCTCATATTTCTTTTATCGCCGTGGTGCTCGCCTTATCATTCGTAAAGAATGGCATCGACGTAAGCAAGATATTAAGTAGCCCGATTTCTTTTGTGATTTAATAAAAAAAAGCGTGCTTCGCACGCTCTTTATTCAAATAAAATATAGCCTTTTGAAGTCTAAATAAAGCATCAACCTCGTGTTTGAGGACCATTCCACCTCAACCCATTTGACATGTAAGTGTGGAAAAATTCAAGGTTTCTATATTCCGTGCTTTGAGGCTTAAATGGTTTGGCTCGGATGTTTTTTTGACAACCAACATATCTGCGATGTAAAGTACCCAAATTTCCCCATTTTTTACGGTATACCGGAAAGTGTGAAGTTTGACCAATGACGCTTGATAGCACATTAGCTCGCGCTCTATAACCGGCATAATAAACGTGGCAGTCGGCACATGCCATATTCAGTTGCCCACGTTTTCCATAAAAAAGATTCTTCCCTTTTAGATAAGCGTTTTTTGCACCTTCACTTGATATGTCTATGTTGATTTGTTTTTCCCGCGCTTCGAATGACAGATAAGCTGCTAGATTAGCAATCGCTCCTTTTTGCCAGCCAAAAGGTATTTCACCGTTGGCTACTCGACACTCATTAAGTGCTAATTCAAGCGTTATAACCTCAGCCCTTTCATTACTATAGCTAGGAAAACTTGGACGAATATTATCAACGCTCATACCTGGAAAGCAACTGGCGTATGTTTTTCCATTACTAAAAGTAGTATTCCACTCGTCTTCACCTTTGGTAATGAAGTCTTCGTAAGGTGGAAAGTCTGCTTCTGTATCTTCCCACTGCTCACGCAGATCAGGATCAAAAACATAGTTACCGTTGATGTAATCTGAAGTCTCTATAGAAGAGTATTTGTTTGAAAAATAGTCCCATAGTCTTTGCTTGTCTTCTCCTGGAGTGGCACTGTAAGCAGAAAGAACGAATAACGTACTTCCTAATCCTGCAAAAAAAGTTCTCAGTTTCATACTAATCCTTTAAAAATAGTGGAGTTATTTTACCTTTGCCTTACCTGATCCAGTTTTTCCGTTGTTATCCACATAACTTAGTTCGATAAAGTCACCTTTTTCTCCTCGTAGCTTCAAGCCTATGAAAGGGTTTTTAGAAACTGCTGTACTCATCTCACCCACTGAAGCAATCTTATCATTATGTTTAATAGTTACTTGTGTAATGTAGTTGGCTGGAATTAATTTGCCTGTTTTTTTGTTTTTACGCAATCCAGTTTCCATGGGGTGCTTAATCAAAGATCTAACATTAATCAAACCTTTTTTAAGGTTAGCTCGTATTTTCACGCTCATAATTTTTTCTCCTGAAATTAGCTAATAATCGTTTAACCGCCACATCCGCCAATAGTCACTTTGATTTCTTTTTCCACAGACTCCAACTGCCCAGAGGTCGTTTCAAGTACTGCTAAAACTTTGGAGGTTTTTCCCATTTTTATTCGAGTTTTAAGAAATGGAACCGCATCTTCTTCAAATACATAACTGCTGGCAAGAGGGCGTGGATTATTTTCAACAAAAACAGCCACTTTGCGGATATCTTGTCTTTTTGACGCATCAACTTCAATAGAGACTACTAGACCATTTTCCGCAACTGCTGGTGTTTTAAACTTAACATTTTTTGCGGGAACATGCACACTGCTGCCAAAATATGCTTCCATTGCTTTGGGTATTGATTCTTCACTGAAAGCTTTCTCGTTCCAAGCCGCATTTGCGACTGTTCCGTTTAATAGCGCTGTTCCAGTGGCTAAAATAGCTGATGTTGCTAGACTTCCTTTTAGAAAAATTCTGCGTTCCATAAATTCTCCGTATATAGTTATAGAGTGTGTATATAAGCTGTAATAGCTCTTATCTCCTTTTCGGTTAGCATTAAATGCTTACCAAAAGGAGGCATAATTGAGTTTGGATTGATTTTTGAGGCATCAAATATTTGATTGTAAAGCTTTTCCTCTTCAGGGAAACGAGCCATCATACCAACCAAAGGCGGCCCAATAGTTCCAGCCAAAGTCGCTTTCTTAGGATCTGCGGTCGGCATGGCATGGCAAGCGATGCAGTTTCCTTTACCTCTGTTAAAAGCTAATTTTTCTCCTTCTTTAATGAGATCTTCACCTGAATATGCCACTGTTGTTACGCCAAAAAAAGCAGTAAACAGTGCAATATTTACTCCAAGTAAAACCATTTTTTTCATGTGTTCTCCATAATTAGCCTATTTTGTGTAAAGCATACAATGAAAAGGTAAAAACCTCAAGTATTTTTTCATATAAATCGTAAAAAAATATACGCTCAACTAGTTATATTCTAAAAATTGTTTTAAGCGTGCACTTTCACTATCCATTCGAGTTTTGAAAGTGTTGTTGTCGCTTGCATTTTTAGCCTCTTCAATAAAGGTAAGTGATTTACGTATATGTCCTGTTTGCTCAAATGCTCGTGCTTTGTAAAATAAAGAATGAACTCTATCATTGTTTCTATCGTATGCCTTGGCAAGCAAGTTATAAGTAAAAGCAGGTTTTGCTGTTGTTTGAATATTCTCATGATATCTTTTAATTAAAGTTTCGGGAGATTTCACAAATCTCATGCTAAGTGATTGAATGGCAAGGTGATAGGGGTTCGATAAGTATAATTGTTCAAATAAGTGTTTTTTCTCATCTTCATTCAGTAAGTCACTTTCTAAAGCCAGTAGATCATAAAACAAGTGTTTTCTTAATTTTGTGGCTAGCCATTCTTTCAATTTTGGATTTTTATTTTGATGCCAGACAAGCGCCTGATAGTATTCTCGTGAAGCAAGAGAATATGTTGAGTCAATTTCCCTGCCAGTTACAAATGCTGTCCTTGCTTGTACTAACTGAAAGGTTAACTGTTCTTTTAGTGGGAAATCAGATTGATTCTCACTACGTTCTATAGCTTCTTTCAATCTATTTTGTGTAAGCGGATGAGTACGTAGATATACAGGAAGATTGCCAGTGTCGAAGCGAGAAAGTCGAGCAAAGAACGATGGCATTGCTTGGCTAGAGTACCCCGCTCTTTCTAAATAAACTTGACCTTTACGGTCAGCTTCAAGCTCGAATAATCTTGTGTTAGCCAGAAAGCTATCATATTGAAGTGCAATGGAGCCATAGATACCTGCTGCTGATAAATCAGCATTATCTGAATAGATCCCAGCGATCAGTAGTGCCAGCCCTGCAAGCAAAGAAGGGGTTTCGTTTTTTCTACTGTTCAGTAGCGGACGGGCAATATGGTTTTGTGTAACATGCGCGACTTCGTGAGCAATCACAGCAATTAGCTCTTCTTCACTTCGAGCATTAACTATCAACCCAGCATGAATACCAATTCGACCATCAGGACCAGCAAATGCATTTATCGAATTGTCAACGACCATAAAAAAGTCGAAATCGCGACCAACGTGATCGCTAGCGTTGGTTATCTGCGTTCCAAGGTCATAAAGGTATTGAGTAAGAATGGGGTCATTTGAAACATGAGTAAAAGCAAGGATTTGACTCATAAATCTTTGCCCTGCAACTTTTTCATCAAAACGGCTAAATTCAACTCTTTCAGGGTTGCCAAGTAACGGAAGATCAACAACATCTTTGGAATATGCAGATGTTGATATATGCGTGATGATGATTATGCACAGAGCATGAAAAAATCTAATTTTCATACGTTCATATCATTTTGTCGAACTATCACCCTTGCCAGTCTTTATAGCTACCCATATCAAAAATTTTCGTGTACCCGTGATGATGCAAAATATTAAGAGCGATATCAGAGCGTCGACCTGTTCTACAGAACAATACGATAGGACGTTCCTTGTCAGCGTCTAATAAATTGAAATCTAACCTTTCTATTTCCTGTAGAGGGAGGTTGACTGAACATGGAATTCCAGAATCAGCATATTCTTCGGGAGTTCGAACGTCTATGAACTGAGCATTTTCATTCTCAATTAGTTGTTTGGCTTGACTGTATTCAATTTTCATTTTTTCACCTGATCTTGCTTGTCCATGTCTCAAAATCAGAATATGGACAATAAGGATATTATTATAATTAAAAAACCTGTAATTAACCCTGCTACTACGTCATCAATCATGATTCCCCAGCCAGAGGGTACTTTTTTCTCTAACACATGAATTGGCCATGGCTTCAAAATGTCAAAAATTCTAAAAATCAAAAAGGCCATAATAATAAGCGCTAAGTTAGAGTTTTGCTGCAACGGTAGTAGCGCAATCCACATACCAGAGAACTCATCAAAAACAATTGACTTTGGATCTTTTTGTTGCCAGTCGCTAGCGGTTTTTCCACATAGCCAAACACCTATAAAAAAGATCACTATATTAAACGCCAGTGCTTCTTTTAAAGAAAAATGTCGCAGAAAAAAATACCAAATAAGCAATGCAACAATTGATCCAGCAGTACCTGGAGCTATTCTACTTAGACCGCTTCCAAAGCCACAAGCAAGAAAATGAGACCAATTTTTTATTGACACAACAGAAAGTTAATTTGTCAACTTCGGTGAAGTTTTCGTGTTCGATTTCTTAGGCGTAAAGCATTCAGTTTAATAAAACCCTCAGCATCCTTTTGATTATAAGCGCCGTCATCTTCTTCAAAAGTAGCCGTTTTTTCATCAAATAAGGAACAGTTCGAGCGCCTTCCAATTACAGACACACTCCCTTTGTATAGAAAGAGGCGCACTTCTCCTTCTACGTTCTGTTGCGTTGAATCGATCAAAGCTTGAAGGGCTTCTCGTTCAGGGCTAAACCAATAGCCGTTGTAAATCAATTCTGCGTATTTCGGCATGATGCTGTCTTTTAAGTGTGCTTCTTCACGATCTAATGTGATCGATTCTATCGCTCTATGGGCTTTGAGCATAACTGTCCCCGCAGGGGTTTCGTAGCAACCACGCGACTTCATGCCGACGTATCTATTTTCTACGATATCAGCGCGACCGATGCTGTGAGCACCCGCCATATGATTAAGCTTTAGCATAAGGGCACTAGGAGAAAGTGGTTCGTGGTTTAATTTGATTGGGTTACCATGTTTATACTCTATTAATATTTCTTGCCCATCGTTTGGTGCTTGTTGAGGAGAACAAGTCCATTCCCACATGTTTTCTTCAGGTGCATTCCATGGGTCTTCAAGGCAACCACCTTCATAGGAGATGTGTAAGAGATTAGCATCCATAGAGTATGGGGACTTCTTCGCTGTGCTTTTTTCAATAGGTATGTTGTATTTATGAGCGTAACTTAGCAATTTTTCTCTTGAATTCAAGTCCCATTCACGCCAAGGAGCGATTATCTGAATTTCAGGGGATAGGGCATACGCACTTAGTTCAAAGCGGACTTGATCATTTCCTTTGCCTGTAGCACCATGTGCTATAGCGTCTGCTCCACATTCTTGAGCAATTTCAACCAATCGCTTTGCTATCAAAGGTCGAGCAATTGAAGTACCCAACAAATATTCCCCTTCATACACAGCATTTGATCGAAACATTGGAAAGACATAGTCTCTAGCAAATTCTTCTCGCAAATCCTCAATATAAATGGATTTAATCCCCATTAATTGAGCCTTTGCACGTGCGGGTTCTATTTCCTCTCCTTGTCCAATGTCGGCTGTAAAAGAAATTACCTCACAAGAATAATTTATTTGTAACCATTTTGCGATGACCGAAGTGTCGAGACCACCAGAATAGGCTAATACGATTTTTTTAAATGATTTAGACATGCAGTTCCATATTTATCAGAAGATACTTTTACCGTCTGTGGTTTATTTCTATTTTATGTAAGCCTTACAAGCGGGCATTGTAAATTATTTTCACCAACAAGTAATATACAAATTTTTTGAATATTGTTGATTTAAAAGCCGCTTAAGTATCAATGATACGCTAATTTAGTATTGGTTGAAATTCAGGTTTGATGGGAAGTGAGACGCAAAAGAATTAAGTTCAATTGACAGGCATTTCTGGAGATGAAGGAGGTGTTTCTATTTCTTGTTTGTTTTTTTGTTCATTCTGTGGATAGGAATCTTCAGTTAAATTCAATTTAAGCAATTCATTTCGAATATCATTCATCTCTTCGAGGGCTTGAGTAACATCCGTGCTTTTGCGCAATAAATCAAATGCTAAAAGTAGTCCAGCCATGATGGCTTGTTTTTCAAAAGGCGTTCCTTTATTAACCAAATTATCTAATTGCTGTTGCAGTTTTTCTGCTGCCATTTCAAGTAAGACTTGATTTTCTTTGGGACAGCGGATTTTATAAGATTGGCCAAGGAATAAAAATTCTAAGTTTTCAATGGATGGTTGAGGCATGCGACTCTAATGTAGTTTTAATTTAGGAAAAAACTTCATTAATGAAGCTTGTATTAGTAGAATTATATATCAATTTGAAAGTTAAAGTGTTTTATTAAGAGACAAATGACAAATTACTTGTTCTTGAAAGTATAACTATTTGATTTTTCAGAAATAAAAATAGTAAAAAGTGAAACTTATGAAGTGTGTTCATAAAGTTTTCATTAGAACAACTATCGTTTTTAAGGAAGACGATATTGATCGTTTTATTTTTGGAAATTATTGACGATTAGACAAAAAAGGCGTGCTGTTTGCATGCAATCGTATAGTGCTGAATGGGCAGCATTGCTGTCCCAACCTAAACCAGCGCGTTGACATGCTTGGTTTAGCACAGTTTGACCGTAGGCAGTAGCAGCGAGTGTTACAGTATCAAAGGTGCTAAATGAGTGTAAAGCACTGTTTATGTTATGTCGTTCAAATGCTTTATTAAGAAATGTTAGATCGAATGATGCATTGTGTCCCACTAAAATTGCGCGCGAACAGTTATGAAGTTTTATCTTTTCTTTAAGAATTTTATTTAAATCGAGCAAAGCTTCCTCTTCTGGTTCGGAAAAACGCAATGCGCTATAAGGATCGTATCCTAGAAAAGCTTCACTTTTAGGATCAACAACAAGTCCTGGCTCTGGAGTGATCGCGTAATGCAGCGGTTCGTCGCTCGGAACAAGAAGTCCGGCGGCGTTAACCGTAATTACAATTGCACATACCTCTAATAATGCATTTTTTTCAAAGTCAAATCCGCCTGTCTCAACATCAATAACAACAGGTAAAAATTTACGGAATCGATTTTTTATTTTAGTAACTTGCATAGTACCTGTGCATTTCTTTGATGGTTATATATGCGTGTAAGAGGTAATTCACTATAATCTTGAGCAATAAATTGATGTTCTATAAACCAATCTAAGGCTTGTGTAGTGAGTACGAATATTTTAGACTTATCCATGCTTAGAGCTTGATCTTGTGCATGAAGTAGAAGTGTATTTCCCAGTTTCAATCTTCTAGCATCATCAGATACGACTAAAGATGCCAACTCAACTGAATTTTCATCTAATTCATATAAAACATAGCACCCTATTAGCTTTCCATCGCGTAACATAACGGTATAGTTATCAATGTGGCGTGTTATATCATCCTCAGTTCTATGAACAAGCATATCCTGGCTTTGTAGAGGTGTGGTGAGGTTTAGAATATGAGGGATATCACTGCTATCAGCGCTCCTCAATACATCGTAATTATCTTGATGGATGAGTAAGCCAACGCCATCTCGGGTATACAATTCAATTAATAGGCTTCCGTCGTATTTACAATCAAGGAAATGCACTCTTGAGAGGCCTTCGCTTGTTGCTCGAATGGCGAATTGAAGTAATGGGTGTTTCTCATCAGATATGTCTCTAGGAATATATTGACGTTTTGGTAATTTTGGCATTTCAGACTTGTCTGCTAATACGATAACCTTACTCGCAGAAACAGCCGTAGCTATTTTAATGGCGAAGTAATAAGCGTTCAGTAGAAATCCTTTTCCACTCGGTGAGTGTGCAATAGGAGGGTGCCAAATAATTTGTTCCGCCTCTAACGCAGCATTAATATGACCGATTTCAATATTTCTACACACGCCTCTTGATAATTGATTCACACCTTTGATTATGCCTTGGGGGCGTGCGGAACAGAATTGTCCACCTATTATTGGCAATAATAGCTTGGCTGATTGGCTGTTAAAAACATACCGCATTTGCTCAAATTTATATCGTATCTCCTGCAAATAGGCATCATCTACTACTTTCATTTCAGGTTCAATAGATTCAGTCGTAGGAATTAATATTAGTTTAATGCCAAGATTGTGAAGTAAAGCAAGATCTTCAACTAAACTCGACGGAGTTGAAGTTGTTACAATAGAGTCTGGGATGACTACTACCATTGTTTTATCGCGATGTTCGTGAATATAGGGTAGGGCTTGCCTTAAATAACTAACAATTTTTTCCATATACTGAATTATGCCAGAACAAGAACCTGAAAAAGTCCAAGAATTGCCACAACAAAATATAATTGCGCTTGTTTATGATTTTGATGGCACATTGTCTCCTCAGCCAATGCAAGAATATACGGTTTTGCCTGAAATTGATATGGATGCCAATAAATTTTGGGATGCTGTACAAAAAGAGACCGATAGAACTAAAAGTGAGAAGATGTTAGTTTATATGCGCATGTTAGTTGAGGCGATAGAGGCGAAAAAAATTCATATTTCACGTGACAAATTCACTGCAATGGGAGGCGATGTAGAGTATTTTCAGGGTGTTAATGAATGGTTCGATAATATTAATGCATACGTGGAAGAAATTTCTAATGGTCGTGTTGAATTGCGCCACTACATTATTTCTGCTGGGTTGAAAGAAATTCTTGATGGCGTGACAATTGAAAATAAATTTCACAAAATATATGCTTCTGAATACCATTATGATCATCACGGTTGTGCGGTTTATCCTAAATTATTGATCACTGATACGAGTAAGACACAATTTTTGTTTCGCATCAACAAAGGAAAGGAGGGTGTGATAGATCCTATAAATGATCACATGTCTGAAGATCAACGTCCCATTCCTTTCTCAAATATTATCTATATAGGCGATGGCGATACCGATGTTCCTAGTATGGCTGTAGTGAAAAAAAACGGTGGTCACGCTTTGGCAGTATACGACTCAACCGAAGCAGAGAAAGGGAAAAAAGGGTATGAATTATGTTGCAGCTTGCTTAAATCAAATCGAATCGATTTTTTTGCTGAAGCAGACTATAGAGAGAATGAAAATTTAGATAGGGTAATCAAATTGATTTTAGAGTATGTGGTAAAAAAAATCGAATTTAATTTAATTGTAAATCAAGGAGAGAATCAGTAATTATGCCCAATAAATTTCCTAAACCACCGTTTCCTGAAGATATACCTGAGAAAATTGGCGTATTGCTGATCAATCTTGGTACCCCAGATGCGCCAACAGCGAAAGCGATAAGACCATATCTTGCTCAGTTTCTGCATGATTGGAGAGTTATAGAGGTGAGCCGTTGGATCTGGTGCTTAATTCTGCACGGATTTATTTTGCGGATAAGACCTGGAAAAATTGCATCAGCGTATGCAACTATTTGGACAGATGAGGGGTCGCCGTTACTCGCGATCACTAAACGACAAGCAAACAAATTGTCTAAGAAACTCAGTAATTATGAAGTGGCGTATGCAATGCGTTACGGAAATCCTTCGGTTTCATTAGCTATGAATTCTTTGCATCGTGCTAACTGTCGTAAATTGCTTGTTCTTCCGATGTATCCTCAGTACTCCAGTGCAACGACTGCTTCTAGTCTAGATGCAGTATTCGATGAATTAAAGACATGGAGATGGATGCCTGAAGTCAGAACAATAAATTCTTATGCAACCGACCCAAGATACATAAGTGCACTTGCAAATAGTTTACAACGTGTTTGGAAGAAAGATAAGCCTTTTGAAAAACTGGTTATTTCTTTTCACGGAACACCGGAAAAATTCCGCGATCTTGGAGATCCTTATTATTATCAATGCAAAGCAACGAGCGAAGCTTTAGCAAAGGCATTGAAATTGCAAGATGATCAGTGGATACTGTGTTTTCAATCTCAGTTTGGCAATGATCCATGGATCAAACCATCTACTTCAGGCACCTTGAAATCACTTGGTGAGCAAGGAGTAAAGTCAGTCGATGTTATTTGTCCGGGATTTTCGGCAGATTGCCTTGAAACCTTAGAAGAAATAGAAGAAGAGAATCGTGAAGTATTTGAAGAAGCAGGTGGTACTCACTTTCGTTATATTCCAGCCCTTAATGACAATGATGATCATATTGAAGCATTAGAAAAAATTATTAATAGCCACGTCTTTGGTTGGAATGATGCGTCATAGCTCTAATGATTAAAATAGGTCTAGTTACAGTGTCAGATCGTGCCAGTAAAGGCGAATACCAAGATATGGGTGGTCCAGCAATGCAAGCATGGTTGAATAAGGTGCTTACGGTACCTTGGCAAGCGGTAAATTGTGTAGTTAGTGACGATAAGCCCATTGTTGAGGCATGTTTAATTGAGTTGTGTGATCAAGAACATTGCTCGCTTATATTAACCACTGGAGGAACTGGACCTGCTCCGCGCGATATTACTCCAGAAGTTACGCAATCTGTGTGTGAAAAAATCTTACCTGGTTTTGGTGAGTTGATGCGACAAAAATCGCTTCAACATGTACCCACTGCCATCTTATCAAGACAATGTGCGGGTATTCGCAAAAACTGCTTGATTATAAATTTACCTGGAAAGCCAAGTTCGATTTCTGAATGTCTTGAAGCCGTTTTTCCAGCTGTTCCGTATTGTCTTGACTTGATTGGTGGAGGATACTTAGAAACAGATGCTTCAGTTATTACCAGCTTTAGACCAAATTCAAAAAAATGAGAGAAAATATGACAACTAACAAAAATATTGTACTGAGTGAATTGAATGATAACGGTATTCTACGTCTAACCTTAAATGATAGTCAGCGGAGAAATGTTTTATCCGAATCGATGATAAATGAGCTTACTGAAGCCTTTAATGATGCTAAGAAAAATAATGAAGTACGCGTTATAGTTCTTGCTGCAAACGGTCCCGCCTTTTGTGCTGGTCATGACCTCAAAGAAATAACTAATGCACGCGCTCAAGAGGACGCTGGACAATCTTATTTCAAAAAAATTCTTAATCTTTGTTCACAGCTTATGCAAGTGATAGTAAATAATCCTAAGCCAGTTATAGCTGAAGTTGCAGGTATTGCGACTGCTGCGGGGTGTCAATTGGTCGCCAGTTGTGATCTTGCAATAGCGACACGTGAAGCACGATTTGCCACGCCCGGTGTTCACATCGGACTTTTTTGTTCTACACCAATGGTAGCGCTTTCTCGAAATGTATCCAATAAACAGGCCATGGAGATGTTATTACTTGGTGATTTTATTACTGCAGATAGAGCTTGCAGCATTGGATTAATTAACAAAGCAGTAGACCAAAAAGAATTAACTGTCGAAGTAATGCAAATGGCTGAAAAAATGGCTGCTAAATCTTCTACGACTTTAGCTATGGGTAAGGAAGCTTTCTATGTGCAAAAAGAGATGCCGCTTGATGAAGCTTATGTATACGCTTCAAAGGTGATGGTCGCAAATATGCTTAAGGCAGATGCAAAAGAAGGCATTAGTGCATTTATCGAGAAAAGGAAACCTCAATGGCAAATTCTTTAAGCATTTATGACAGCGGGTTGGATAAAAATCCAGCGAATTATCAACCGCTTACTCCTCTGGTTTTTTTGCAAAGATCGGCTTCTGTTTATCCTGAACATTTAGCAATAATTCACGGTAGGCAGCGAATTTCGTACCAACAATTTTATAATAGATCACGTCAATTAGCGAGTGCTTTAAGTAAGCGTGGAATAGGGCGCAACGATACTGTTTCAGTAGTGCATTCGAATACTCCTGCAATGCTTGAGGCGCATTATGGTATCCCAATGAGCGGTGCTGTTCTGCATTCAATCAACACGCGTCTTGATTCTAAAGTAATGGCTTTCCAATTGGATCATGCTGAGTCGAAAGTAGTTATTGTTGACCGAGAATTCTCTAAGGTTGTAAAGGATGCTTTGTGCTTGTCTAAAATTGATCCGTTGGTTATAGACTATGATGATTTGGAGTTTCCTCAAGAAAATCAGGCAATAGGAAGTATTGATTATGAAGACTTTATAGCACAGGGGGAAGAGGATTTCTATTGGAAAATGCCAGAAGATGAATGGGATGCTATATCCGTGAATTATACTTCAGGTACCACTGGTAATCCCAAAGGGGTCGTATATCATCATCGAGGTGCTTGTTTGCTATCACAAGGAAATGCATTAACAACTTCGATGGTTAAGCATGCGGTTTATCTTTGGACTTTACCGATGTTTCATTGCAATGGTTGGTGTTTTACTTGGACTATTAGTGCGATAAATGGCACACACGTTTGTTTGAGACAGGTGAACGCCAAAGCCATTTGGGACGCGTTGATAGATTTTAAAGTGACGCATTTATGTGGAGCGCCTATCGTGATGCACACCATCCTAAATGCATTAAAAGAAAATGAAAGTCCACTTAATCACACTGTTGATTTCTTTACTGCTGCTGCGCCACCGCCTGAACGCGTATTATTTGATATGAACAAAATTGGCTTCAATGTGACTCATTTATACGGACTAACTGAAACATACGGTCCTGCTGTCGTCAATGACTGGCATCAAGGTTGGAGTGATTTAGATAGTTCTGAACAAGCACGATTAAAGGCACGCCAAGGAGTACGTTATCACGCACTGGAATCGCTTGACGTTATTGATCCTAAAACAATGAAGCCAGTACCACGTGACGGTGTCACCTTAGGTGAAGTAATGTTTAGTGGTAATATAGTTATGAAAGGCTATTTAAAGAACACTGAAGCAACTAAAGCCGCTTTTTCTGGTGGTTGGTTTCATTCGGGTGATCTTGGCGTTATTCACCCAGATGGCTATATTCAGCTCAAAGACCGCTCTAAAGACATAATTATTTCTGGTGGGGAAAATATTTCATCAATTGAAATTGAAGATGTTCTATATAAGCATCCAGCGGTTTCCGTTGCTGCGGTAGTAGCTAAGCAGCATGAGAAGTGGGGTGAGACGCCATGTGCATTTATTGAATGTAGACAAGGAAAGAGTACGAATGCAGAAGACATGGAAAAATGGTGCAGACAGCATCTTGCATCCTATAAAGTTCCTCGCACATTTATTTTTATGGAAATCCCTAAGACATCTACAGGCAAGATTCAAAAATATTTATTGAGAACTAGTCTCACATAATTTCCTTAAAAGACAGCAGTGTTAGTGACTTTTCTTAAAGTAGGGCAATAATTTTCATACTTTGAGGGTCGCTTAAGTATAATGCGCCTTGTTCGTAAAAAGTTATTCTTAATTGCTCGTTATTGAATAATAACGATAAAGAATGACGTACAAAATATATACGAACAGCACACGGCGGTGCTACAAAAAATCTTTACGTAGCGGGAGTGGTGAAATTGGTATACACGCTGGATTTAGGTTCCAGTGCCTCACGGCGTGAGAGTTCGAGTCTCTCCTCCCGCACCATTAATCAAAAGCACAAAGCTTAAGCGATTAAAATCTATAAAAAAATTAGAACCTTTTAGGGATGTCAATTTCCTTTCCGCGAACAATCTTACCTGTCTTGTCATACATAGGCAAGGTGCAAAGTGTGCCGTTATTTAGCATGCCATCACTGCATTGAACTTGCACACTATCACCGATTTGAAAATGTATGTTATCCATGCGTACAATTGCCACTCCGCATTGTAGATATGGAGAATAAGAACTAGAGCATACTTTCGCAACAGTTTGTTTGTCTATGAGAACACTGCGACCTAATTCAGCAATGCCATTTTCTGTTTTTAGACCTACAGTGCGTGGATCCTTTGCCGCTTTCAATAATGCTTCTTTGCCAAAGAATTTTGTTTTGTTAAAGTCGACCAAATGTCCAAGACCTGCATCAAATGGGGTAGTAGTTTCATCAAAATCCGATCCAGCATTGAGCAATCCTGCTTCAATTCGTCTTGTGCGGAATGCTTCAGCGGAAGTTGGCATTAAATTAAAAGGCGCGCCTGCTTGCAATATTTTTTCTCCAATGGCATCACTGTTATGATGAGGTTCTAAATAGAACTCCCAACCCAATTCGTTAGTAAAGCCAGTGCGAGTAATAACAACTTCTTCTCCTGCTATTGCTACACGAGCCATGTCAAAATAGTTGAATTTTTCTGGTAAACATTTTCTATCTATAGCATTTTCCAGAACCTTGAGAGCATTCGGTCCTTGTACTTGAGAGACCCAAATACCCGTGTCACTTGCCTCAACGTTTAAATTTTCAGAGTGTGCTTTTATCCACGAAATAACATCGCCATCTCCTTGTGCAAACCAAAATCGATCTTCCTCTACTTGCACGAGTACTCCATCGGTAATCATGCCTCCATTGTGGTCACAAACAAATTGATAAGAGCATCGTCCTATTTTGTGTTTTCTTATGTCACGAGCAAAAATTAAGTCGCATAATTTCCGAGCATCTTTTCCACGAATATCAACCGGTAATTCACCGGTATGGCGCATGATGACATTAGTGCGTACTTGCCAATACACTTCATCAGCACTGTAGTTCTCCATTTTATTTGCAGCAAGCCTTCGGTTATATACCATATATTTTGGTTTATAGGGTAATTCCTGATGGATAAGTGGATGCGGTGCCATTGCACGAGAAAATTCATTGGGAACACCGTTTTTTACAGGCATTGCCGATGCATAAATATCTAGATTCTGGAGGAGTTTTGTCATATATCAGTGAGTGCTTAAATATATTTGCTAAGCGACTGAATGATTATTTTGCTTCTGCAACAACTCGAAAGCCATCGACAACAAAACCTTGCTGAGGTTTATTCCCTCCGCGGTGTGCAAAGCGCATCATGTGCATCGGGCAATGATACGAACCACCACGTTTGACTTTAGAAAATCCCTTTTCCGGTCCTTTTGGGTCAACTGCTTGCTTAGCATTGCGTTCATAAGTTTTTGAAGAATACCAATCGTCAACCCATTCCCAAACATTTCCAAACATATCGTGCAGTCCAAAGGCATTTGCTTTACGTGTGGCAACTGGATGAGCATGGTCATTTGAACTTTCGATAAACCACGCATACTTTTGCATGTCATCGCCTTCGGCTGGGCGAACATCATCATTGCCTCCACGTGCAGCGTATTCCCATTCGGCTTCTGTAGGCAACCGATAATTGTAGTTCTTATCAAGTTTGCTCAGTTCTTGCGTAAATCGTTTCGCCATAAACCATGAAATATCGCCTACGGGATAGTTTTGCCAGTCCTTTTTCTTCCAAGTATCACCTGGGCGATTTTCCATAACAGTTAGCCATTGCTGTTGGGTTACTTCGGTTTTACCCATCAAATAAGGTTTGCTAATGACTACTCGATGGGCTGGCGTCTCATCGCGCGCCGTGTTTTCATCCGCTTCGGGGAATTCCAATTGGGCATCAACTAAGTCTTTGGTGCCCATATTAAAGTTGCCAGCTGGAATCTTCACAAATTCCATGCCGATTGTATTTTTTATGGTTTCTATCGCTTGGGAATTGAAACTGATGAGGGCAAATAAAGTAAAGATAATGTATTTCATAAGATGTCTCCTTGGTTTTAAATTAAAGTTGCCAATTGATCGGTTTAATGTTTTTAAGTTGCAGGTAGTTATTTGTTTTTGAAAAAGGGGAAGAACCGAAAAAACCTCGCGATGCAGATAGAGGAGAGGGGTGCACATCTTTAATAACATAATGTTTTTGATCATCAATGATCGCCCCTTTTTTTTGAGCATATTTACCCCATAAAATAAAAACGATTTTGTCTCTAAGAACGTTTAATTTTCTAATGACATGATCAGTAAAATCTTCCCAGCCTCTATTTGCGTGGCAGCCTGCGTTGCTTTCCTCAACAGTTAGGATTGCGTTGAGTAGTAGCACTCCTTGTTTTGCCCAAGGTGTCAAATCGGTCTTTTGATTGTTTATATTTAAATCACTCTTTAATTCGGCAAAAATATTACGCAACGAAGGAGGCGTAGCATTACCCGATAAAACAGAGAAAGATAATCCATGTGCTTGATTTGGCTGATGATAAGGATCTTGTCCAAGAATCACCACCTTTACTTGATTAAAGGGAGTTGTATTGAACGCATTGAACCATAGCTTTGGAGGGGGGTAGATATGAGCTCCTTGTTTGTGGCGTGCAAGCAAGTATTTTTTAAGATTTTGCATATTTTCGCCTTGCAAATATTCATCAATATGCGGGATCCAAGTTGGATCTAAATCAGTAGTGTTCACGGAGATAGTCGGGTAATTTTCCAATCATGATCATTTTGAATGTAGCAAAAACGATCGTGTAAACGATTTTCACCTCCTTGCCAAAATTCCCAATAATACGGTTTTAATAGATAGCCTTGCCAGTGATCAGGGGTATCTATGGTTTTCCCCTCCCATTTGGAAAGAAGCTCGTGGGAACGAGTTTCAAGCATTTTACGTGAAGATATAGGCTGACTTTGATGAGACGTAAGCGAACTTATCTGTGCCTCGCGTGGGCGTGATTGAAAGTATTCATGACATTGTTTTCTATCAATTTCACGGATATTTCCCTCAATTCGAATTTGACGTTCTAAAGGTTCCCAATAAAAGAGTACAGCCACTTGAGGGTTTTGTCTAAGCTGATTGGCTTTTCTACTACGGGCATCCGTAAAGAAAATCAAATTTTCATTTTCAATTTTTTTTAGCAGTACAGTGCGCGAAGAAATGCGTGCGTTTTCATCACAGGTTGCAAGACTCATTGCATTGAAATTATTAACTTCTTTTTGTGCCTCACTCAGCCATTCATGCAATTGAGCAAATGGATTACTGGATAAATTTTCCCTATGTAAATGTTCTCGTGTAAATTCATGCCTAGTTCGATAATCAAAAGACATGTTACTATTTATGTTTGTTGCCAGACTTTAATACGATCGAGTAGACCTTGCGCAGAAATGACACCAATAACGCGCAGATTTTTTATTTCATTGCCGTGACTATCTAGGAAAATTAACGCTGGAGGACCAACGATTTTAAACTTTTTGAAAAATATTTTATCGGCAGATGAGTTATCTGTCACATCTACTTTATACGTTTTTTGTTTAGCAAGTTGTTGAATGACTTCGGTATTTTTAAAAGTAGTGACCTCAAGTTCCTTACATGAAATACACCACTTAGCGGATGCGAACAAAAGGGTTGGTCTACTGTTTTCAATATTGGTTGCAAGTGTAGATTTCAATGAATCACCAGTATATACGCTTGGAAATAATTCCGGTTGTTGTTGAAAGGATGCGTTACCGTTATTATTTAAGCTCAACTTCTCTAAAGGCTGAAGAATTGAGCGACCACCGCTAGCAACTCCAATAATTAAAATAATACCCATCAACAATAATATCCATGCTATTCCTTTCCAAAGAGCATACCATTTACGGTTATTGAGTTGCTCAAAGGCGCCCATATAAACAGCGCTAACGATAAATAACGATGCCCAAAGGAGCATGGTTATCCACACGGGTAATATGCGTTCTAATAAGAATAGAGAGAGCCCAAGCATCATGACACCAAATATCGCCTTAACGACATCCATCCATGCTCCAGCTTTAGGGAGGTATTTCCCAGCTGTTGTGCCGAATACTATGATTGGAACACCCATTCCCATACTTAATGAAAATAAAGCAAGCCCTCCAAGTACAGCGTCTCCCGTTTGCCCAATATAAAGCAATGCCCCAGCTAAAGGAGGTGCAACGCAAGGGCCGACAATCAAAGCCGAAATAATACCCATGATAATAACGCCAAGAAATGATCCTGTCTTTTGTTTGTTACTAATCGCATTTAATTTTGATTGGAGAGATGAGGGCAGTTGAATCTCATAGAAGCCAAACATTGACAATGCCAATAAAACGAAAAGTATTGCCATCAAGCCGAGTACGTAAGGATTCTGCAATGCAGCTTGTAAATTTTCACCGAATAATCCTGCAAAAACACCTGCAATAGTATAAGTAAGGGCCATCGCTAATACGTAAACTAATGAAATAATGAATGCTCTTTTTGTGCTTATTGATGCCCCTTGTCCAATAACAATGCTTGACAGTATTGGAATCATAGGGAATACACACGGTGTAAGGGCTAACAAAAGCCCAGATATGAAGAATAGAATGAGTGTAGCCCAGATGCCTCCTTTTTCCAAAATGTTAAGAACATCATCTTGCTCGGAGACTATATTTGAGGTATTAGCAGTTATGGATGGGGCGGTTGGATCTACTGATTTTGAAACAGTATTTGCTGTTTTAGTCAGTTCGTATTCTTGCTTTTGAGGAGGATAGCATACTCCAATACTTGCGCACCCTTGGTATTGAATTGTTAATTTACTCCCTTTTCTAAGCTCGGAAGCACTGATTAGGATGCTTATAGGCTTTAGGTAAACCTCAACGCTACCAAATAAAGGATCTTCTTTGATTTTCCCTTCAGGCAATACAACTTGTAATTGTTGTTCATCCGCCTTAAAGTTAAACTTATCTTTATATAGATAGTAACCATCTTGCACATCAAAGCTTACAACGCCGCTGCCATCAGCGATTCTTTTAAAATCGATTACAAATGCCTGTTCAGGGGCTAGGATATCTGTTTCGTCTGAAAATAGACCTTTGGTGAAATCCGCTTGTGTTACAGAAACAACAGACAGCAACGCAAGTAGAAAAATTTTATTTAGGATGGACTTATTAAAAATCATTGTTTTATTGTAGTTGATTTTTGAACTAAAAGCATGTTTAAAATATTTTTACTATATTCTGTTCAATTTAATCCTGTTCAATTTAGCCAAATAATTGGCACTTTATCACCTTTTTGTACGATGGTTTTCTCACCAACCTCTGCTAAGGCATTAGCCCATGCTAATGCAGTTACGGCATTTGACTCTTGTTTTTCATGCATGGATGCGTGTAGTTTCCCATTTACATTGGACACTCTAACACGCAAATATTCTAATCGTTCACCGGATTCAAAATTGAAATTGATATAAGCGTATTCTTTGTTCAAATTTTTAACTTCACCTTGCGCACTGTGCAGGAAAGGCTTTGCAAAGACGTTTAATGTTACCAATGCTGAAGCAGGGTTTCCAGGCAATCCAAAGTAAAAGCAATTTCCTAAATGTGCAAATATAAAAGGTCTCCCTGGTTTCATTTTTACTTTCCATGAAAATATTTCTGCCATATTTTCAATGGCAGGTCGCAAATAATCATGTTCTCCTACTGATACTCCCCCTGTAGAAATGATAACATCAGAGCGTTTTGCCATTTTTTTAAGTACATCGGTTGTTTTATCGATATTGTCAGGGACTTTTTCGTAAGAAACTTCATAGCCCCAACTTTTCAATACTGAAGTGATAAGTGGAATATTTGAATTGTATATTTTCCCATTTGGTAAAGAGTTTCCTGGCTCTATAAGCTCATCTCCAGATGCCAAGAATGCGATGCTTAATCGTTTATAAACGCTAACTTTATCAATTCCTACAGAAGCAATAAGCCCAATGTGGCGAGGTGTTAATCGTGTACCTTTTTTAACAATACAAGCCCCTTGAAGCACATCGTATCCGCAATGGCGGATAAATTGTTGAGGTGCTGGTTTTTCATTGATATGAATTTTCTCATCCATTTTAGTGACGTATTCTTGCATCACTACGCAATCAGCACCTGCAGGAATTACTGCACCAGTAAAGATTCGAGCAACAGTATTAGTGGGCAGTTGTTTTTGAGCTTCCCCTGCGGCACATGATATGGATACATCGAAATATTTTTCTTTCAACCAATCGGCACTGTTTAATGCGTAGCCGTCCATTTGTGCATTTTCAAAAGGAGGAGAGTGTGTGGGGCTGAGGATGTCTTCAGCAACGATGCGAGAGCAACATTGTAAGAGTGTAATTTGTTCTTGCTTGGGCACAGAAGGAACGCAAGCCATTAACTTCTCAAGTGTTTTTGTTACGCTTAGCATAACTTTCAGTGTTTATCCGCCAGTAACGGGTGGGAATAAAGCAATTTCGCTATTGGTGCGAACTTTTGAATGGATATTGGCGATGTTGTGATCGACTGCAAAACAAATTTTTTCATTGGCAATTTTAGAAAAACCTGGTTGGTTTTCTAATAGCCAATCAACGATTTGAGAAACATTCTCATACGGCTCTTCTATAGAAACCTCTGAGCAATCCAATCGTTCACGAAAACTAGCAAAAAACTTGACGTGTGGCATTAATCATCCTCCTAAAGAAACCATCTGGCGAAACTCAATGTTGTGTACGTTTTCATTGAAAAAGTGACGTTCTGGTTTTTTCTTAATTGCATTGATAATAACTTTTTTCATCTCATCTTTTGAAACGTTAGAACGGACAATCTCACGCAAATCAACACTGTCTTTTTGTCCAAGACATAGCGCAAGAACTCCTCGCGAAGTTAAACGCACTCGATTACAAGATGCACAAAAGTGTTGAGAAACAGCAGAAATAACACCTACCTGATTATTTGAAGTGCCAACTTGATATTGCCGAGCTGGTCCACCACCTGTATTTTTTGATGTTGGAATAAGTTTGGAATTTGTATGCTTTTCTAATCGTTTGATGATATTTTCTGTTGGGTAGTGTTTTTCCATCAAGGCAATACCCGAAGAACCAATAGGCATAATTTCAATGAAGCGAAGAATCAGGTTCTCTGCAATCGCCCAATCAAACATGGACTCAATTTCATCATCATTGACTCCTTTCATTACGACGCAATTGATTTTCACTGGAGAAAGTCCTGCATCTTTAGCTGCTTTTATTCCTCTAAGAACTTTAGTAAGATCGCCACCTTGAGTGATATTATTGAATTTTTCATTTTGCAAAGAGTCTAAGGAGACGTTTACTCTTTTTAGTCCTGCCGCAGCTAATGCATTGGCTTGTTGAGGAAGACGATGTGCATTGGTCGAGAGAGAAATATCCTCCAATCCGTCGATATTTGCTAATTGAGCAATGAGTTCATTGCAGTTTTTGCGCACTAATGGTTCGCCACCTGTGATGCGCACTCTTTTTAATCCAAGTTGTGCGAAGCAATCTACTATGAATGTCATTTCTTCAAAGCTAAGGTATTCGCTATGATGACCTTCTGGGTGATATCCGCGCGGAGGCATGCAATAGTTACAACGATAGTTGCAACGATCGGTTACAGAAAGTCGTAAGTAATTGATTACCCTATTAAAAGGATCGACCAGCTGTGGTTGTTCAATGCGGTTGTGCATTTTCTAAATTATATACTAAAATGCAAGTCTCTAAACGTTTACCGCGAGGAACTTTGAGTACCAATAAATTTTCTTTTCTGTTAATAAAATTATGACTGCTTTTTGGGGATGGGCTGTTTGATCAATGCGTCAACAGCAACGACTCCATTTCCTTCTGATAGTACTAATAGAGGGTTAATGTCTAACTCAAATATAGGATGACAATCAACGTGTTCAGTGATTTTTGTGATTGCACACACCAGTGCTTCAATGTCGCCTTTAGGTCGATTTCTATAACCAGAAAGCATAGGAAAACACTGCAATGACTCTATGGCTTTCTTAATATCCTCTTTATTAGTAGGAAGAAGAAGAGTGCGTGTATCTTGCAATAGCTCGACAAAAACCCCACCAAAACCAATGACCAGCACCTGACCAAACAGTTGATCATGTTTAATGCCAACAATCATTTCTGCCACAGCCGATGTAATCATTTTTTCAAGCAAGAAAACATCACTTAATGCGGTCATTTCTTCAACAGCTGTATTAAGTTGATTGGCGTTTAATATGTTTAGGCGAACTCCTCCATAATCACTTTTGTGCCCAATTTTATCAGAGTGTATTTTCAGTACTACGGGATAGCCACTTTTCTCAGCAAAAAACACAGCATTTTTTGAGGTACATACGTATGAATTAGGCGTCGTTAAGCCAGCATCCTTAAGCCATTTTTTACTGTCAAATTCATTAAGTTGTACACTTCTAAGATCGTCTAAATAATGCTGTTTAATAAGAAAAGGCTTGTTGGAAACATGAGAGATTTTAGTGGCTATATTGACTGAGTGAGCAATGGCTTTAAGTCCGTCATTTAAGCCTTGTAAAGGGGTGATTCTTGCATGAATCAAACGATCACGAACTGTTTCTGGTAGTGACTCAGGCAGCGTTGAAATAACAACGACTGAGGTATGACTTGACTCCTTTGCGGAAATTAAAGCGCGTTCGGTTACCTCCCAAGAAATGATTGAACGATCGTCAATGTTTGGGTAGTCAATAACTAAAGCTACGCAGTCATAGCCATCGTCAAGGACAGCCTTAAAACACTGTTTCTGTTTCTCAAAGTCCCCCCAAATATAAGTATGATAATCCAAAGGATTGCTTATGTGGACATTTTCACCAAGTATTTCAGAGAGTTTTCGCTGACTTTCATTTGAAGGAAAGGGCATAGATAAGCTTGACTCAGATACCGCGTCAGCAACTAAAGCAGCTTCGCCACCCGAGCAACTGAGTGACATAAACTTATTGCCTCGAATAGGGTGACTTAAAGCCAATAATTTAAGCGTCTCCATGAATTCGGTCAGTGAATCAATGCAGATAATTCCTATGCGTTCAAACATTGCCGTGTAAAGGCGGTGTTCACCAGCAAAAGAGCTGGTGTGACTAAGCGTGAGATTGCTACCTGATTCGGATTTTCCTGATTTAATAACAATTATTGGTATGTTTTTCTCAAAAGCGATATGGCAAGTCTGTATAAAGGCATTAACGTTAGTAATGGCTTCAATATATAACCCTATAGCAGTAACTCGTGCATCGTCTAACAATGTGATGATTAGATGGTGTGCGTCGATAACAGCACGGTTTCCTATAGTAATTAGATGGCTAATAGGCGTGCTTCGATCGTTGAAGGACAATGATAGCGCAATATTTCCGCTTTGCATTATGACAGCAGCTCCTCTATCAACGCGTTTCAAACCATGAAGATCTGGCCAAAGCGCTACGCCATCAAGATAGTTTAAAAAGCCATAACAATTGGGACCAATGGTCGCAAAATTAGAAGAGGCTGAGACGAGTCTATTTTGCATTGCTTGCCCGTGTGGGCTATGCTCAGCAAAGCCTGATGTATAGCACACTGCGCCGCCTGCTCCCATATCACTCAGTGCTTGAATATCATTTATTGCAGATTCGGGTGGAATGGCGATAAACGCAGCATCTGGGATGCTGGGTAGTTGAGTGACGCTTGAAAAGCATTTGATTCCTGCAAGAGAGTCTCTTTGAGGATTTACGGCCCATATTTTTCCAGAAAAACCTAATTTAAGGCACTGTTCTATAACCTTCTCTCCCTCCGTTCCTCCAATAACTACAATGCTTCGAGGATTAAGAAGGCGCTTTAAATTTTCGATCATTAAAGGGACAATTTTAAAGGAACGTTATCGTCCTTTCCAAACGGGAGGGCGCTTTTCTGCAAATGCACGTGATCCTTCTATCTGATCTTCACTGCTGTAGAGCTTTTTGACCGTTGCGTATTCTTCTTTTGCAATGCGGGTGATAACTTCGTCAAAATTTTTGTTCTCACTATCGCGTACCACTTCTTTAATAGCAGCATAAACTAATGGCGGACCTTCAGCCAATAAACGTGCCATTTTCCAGCTTTCTTGCATTAAATTCTCAAATTTAACAATATGATTAACTAAGCCCCAGCGATGCGCTTCTTCTGCGTCTATCCATCGACCTGTTAGCAGCATTTCTATTGCTATGTGCCAAGGGATGCGTTTAGGTAATTTGATTGAAGCAGCATCGGCCAAAGTTCCTGAATTGATCTCGGGAAGGGCAAAGGTTGCAGTGTTTGAGGCAATTATGATGTCAGCGCTGATAGCTATTTCTAATCCACCACCACAACATATGCCATTCACTGCTGCAATAATAGGCTTGTTTAAATTTGGCAATTCTTGCATCCCACCAAAACCACCAATGCCATAATCGCCTTGCACTGGGTCTCCTGCTGCCGCTGCTTTTAAGTCCCATCCTGCGCAGAAAAATTTCTCACCAGAGCCCGTTAAAATTGCAACACGCAATTTAGGATCATCACGGAATGAGGCAAAAACCTCTCCCATTTTTCGACTAACAGCGTTGCTAATAGCATTTGCTTTCGGATTGTCTATAGTGACTTCAAGTATAGAGCCATCTACTCTGGTTTTAATAATATTATGCATAGCGTTTCTCAATTATTGGAATTTTTCTGACGTTCTTCAAAAGGTCTTAATAATTCGCGACTTATTATATGGCGTTGAATTTCAGAGGTGCCATCCCAAATACGTTCCACTCGTGCATCTCTCCAAAACCGTTCAAATGGCAAATCAGACATTAATCCCATGCCGCCATGAATTTGAATTGCTTCATCGGTTACTTTAGCTAACATTTCAGTAGCAAACAGTTTTGCACTTGAGATTTCACGGTTCGCATACTTTCCTTGATCTAATAGGGAAGCGGCACTGAGTGTTAGTAAGTCGGCAGCATCAATTTGAGTTATCATATCAGCCAACTTGAAAGAAACTCCTTGAAATTTTCCTATCGATTGCCCAAACTGTTTTCTCTCAATGCAATATGGTAGAGTTTCTTCTAAACAGCGTCTTGCTCGACCTACACAACTTGCAGCTACAGATAGCCTTGTTGATTCAAGCCACTTATTTGCAATATCAAATCCCTTATGCACTTCCCCCAAAACTTGCGATTTGGGTAAGCGGCATTGTTCAAAGCGCAAAATGCTATTGTTGTAGCCTCTGTGTGATATTGATTGGTAACCGGGCAATATTTCGAAACCTTTGGTATTACGGTCAACTAAAAAGCAAGTAATGCGTTTTTTTAAGCCACGTGTACTCTCTTCTTCACCACTGGCGACAAATACAATCACAAAGTCTGCAATATCGGCATGGCTTATGAAATGTTTACTGCCATTGATAATCCAGTCATCTCCACAAGCTTTCGCCGTACAACGCATACCACGCACATCGGACCCTGCATCTGGTTCAGTCATTGCGAGGGCATCAAATTTTTTTCCAGTAATCGCAGGATATAGGTATTTTTCGCGCTGCTCTTCATTACAAGCCATAAGGATGCCGGATGGGCGACCAAAAAAAATGCTTAACGCCATTGAAGTTCGACCTAATTCACGCTCAACCAAAGTAGATTCAAGGTGATTTAGTCCACCGCCTCCAATTTCTTCAGGCATGTTCGATGCAAAAAAGCCTAAATCACGGACTTTTTTAACAAGAGTGGCTCCTAACTCTTTAGGGACAACCCCTGTACGCTCAATTTCCTTCTCGTGTGGAATCATTTCTTGTTCGCAGAATTTTCGTACAGTATCTACGATTAAAAATTGCTCTTCATTGAGGGTAAATTGCATGGTATTAAACAGTTAACGATCGATAATTAATTTGAAGTGATGAGGTATAGAGTAAGTGAAGCAGTGAGAAAAATAGCAGCAATTAACCATACCGGTTGTTTTTGTTTTTTTGGATTTGAAATAGAGGCGTCTGTATCAGCACTGTTGTTGTCATATTCGAGTAGCAACGGCAGAGCTTTTTGGTAGTTTTCCTCATCGACATAAACACGAGCAAAGTCCATGCTCGCTAATTCTCCAATTCCTCCTTGAAGGTATTGCCCGCTGACATGACAATTTATGCCGTCGGCTTCAAGCATACCCGAGACAATGTATGCTTCGGTTATATTATTTGCACGGTACACTTCTTTCAAAAGAACTCCTAATAAATACGGTCTTTAATACCCATAAGTACGTATTGGCACTCTAAATACTCATCTAATCCGTATTTTGAACCTTCACGACCTAAACCTGACTGCTTCACTCCACCGAAAGGCGCGACTTCAGTCGATATGATTCCTTCATTTACTCCAACTATGCCACAATCAAGCGCTTCAGATACGAGGAATGCTCTAGTAAGGTTTTGAGTGCAGAAATAGGCAGCTAAGCCAAATTCAGTATTATTTGCTTTAGCGATGACTTCATCATCTGTTTTAAAAGTAATGATTGGCGCAACTGGTCCAAAGGTTTCTTCATTGTTAATTAATGCGTCAGCAGAAACATTTTTCAAAATAGTTGGTTCGAAGAATAACTTTCCATTGTGGTGTCGCTTACCACCAACGATTATTTCAGCACCTTTAGCAACAGCATCGCTGATGTGCTCTTCTACTTTTTCTAAAGCGTTTTGGCTAATAAGTGGACCTTGAGTAGCGCCTTCCTCAAAACCATTTGAAGTATGGAGTTTTTTAACTTTCTGACTCAATTTTTGTGCGAAAACTTCTGCAACATCTTCATGAACGTAAAATCGGTTCGCACAAACGCATGTCTGCCCCGTATTACGAAACTTACAAATCATTGCAGCATCTACTGCTGTGTCTAAATTAGCGTCTGAAAAAACAATAAAAGGAGCATTTCCACCCAACTCGAGGGATAGCTTTTTAAGTGTAGGGGCTGACTTCTCCATTAGGAGCTGTCCTACTTTAGTAGAGCCAGTAAAGGATATTTTTCGCACAATATCACTTTTTGTCATTACATTAGAGATAACCGAAGAGTCTCCACAAACAATATTTATTACTCCTTTAGGTATGCCTGCATCTTCAGCAAGTTTAACAATTGCTATCGCACTTAAAGGTGTTAAGCTTGAAGGTTTAATGACACAAGTACAGCCAGCAGCAAGTGCTGGAGCGATCTTGCGAGTGATCATTGCTACTGGGAAGTTCCAAGGCGTAATAATCCCAACAACGCCTATAGGTTTTTTATTGACTAAAATACGTGCATTTACATTATGCGTTGGAATTAAATCTCCATATGCACGAACACCTTCTTCTGCAAACCATCGTAAGAAGTTAGCAGCATAAGTAATTTCTCCTTTTGCTTCCGTTAAAGGCTTACCTTGTTCAGTGGTCATTATGGTTGCAAGATCGTCTGCATTATCAAGTATTAATTGATACCAGCGCATTAAGAAATCTGACCTTGTGCGTGCCGTGTGTGAACGCCAAGTAGCAAAGGCAACGTTAGCGTCATTAATTGCTTTTTCGGTATCCGAAGCAGAGCAACTAGGTATGCTTGCAATGATGTCAAGCGTAGCAGGATTTGTAACTGTAAAAGTTTTTTCAGAACTAAGCCACTCACCGTTAATGTAACATTTGTTTGGTAAAAGTGAAGTATTTTGGATATTTGAGAGCATAATTTTCTTTTATTTATTGAGGGTTGGCGTATAGAAAGGGTTGCTGGGGTTTTTCATGGCCTCTTGTATTTCTTCTTCGGTTGGATCGCCTTTTAGGGCGCGTTGAATAGCTGTTTTCATGGCAATGTGATTGTTATGGTAGATTTCATCAGCATTGTTTGCTTCTGGGTTGACCCAAACTGCTGCAATAATACACCAGTCATTCGCAGCACACTCTGGTAGTGTTTTTTCATCGATGCACTCTTGCACTCCACGTGCCACTCCTGCTTGAGCGGGGCCCCAAGTCAAATTAGCGTGTTCATCGCTACGCATGTCAACTTTTGCAGCAAATAAGGTGGCTGGTTTGACGGGAACGTTCGGTTTATGGATAGCCATAAAAGGGATGTATCCCATGCGTGGAGCCGCTGCTGATGCAGTAAGTCCCGTTCCAACAGGTCCATTCTTATCACCAATAAATGCATTGATGTGTGCTGCATTAGCACCACTTCCGATGAAAGCCTCTCCTATATACATATTTTCCTCTTAGTTATATTGTATTATGCGGTTCAACAACCATACGTAATGCTTTATTTGTTCGAACCTTAGTAATTGCCTCATTTATTTTATTTAACGGAACGACGTCAGTGACTAGTTCGTCAAGTAATAACTTTCCTTGTTGATAAAGATTGGCAATCATTGCAAAGTCTCTTTGAGGGTTTGCGCTGCCATAAAAACTGCCAGTGATGATTTTTTCCTCACGTGGTATTTTTAAAGCAGGTAATTTTACTTCAGCACCATCTGGAGCTATTCCAATGTAAACGATAGTCCCTGCACGTGCGGTTATATCGTAAGCCTGTCGCTGAAGATCAGTATTTCCTATGGCTTCAAATACGTAATCAGCACCATGATTATTGGTAAGTTCTTTAATGGCATCAACAACATCCTCTTTTTTGGGGTTGATGAAATGTGTTGCACCAAATAGCATAGCATGATCTTTTTTCTCTTCAACCGCATCGATACCAATAATCATTTCAGCTCCAGATAATCGAGCACCTTGAGCTATGTTTAGACCCACGCCTCCCATACCATAAATAACAACGCTACTACCCGGTCGTACCTTAGCAGTGTTTACGACTGCTCCTATACCAGTCATAACAGCACAACCAATAAGAGAAGCGGGCACAAAAGGTATGTCTTCATTTAACTTTACACAGCTTGCGCCAGGTACAACGGTGTATTCAGCCCAAGTTGATGTGAAAGAATAGTGATAGATCGTTTGATTATCTTTTGACAAGCGAGAGGTGCCATCAAGCAAAGTGCCATCAAGCACGATAGGTGCTGACGCATCGCATAAATGGGGTTTTCCAGTGTAACAAAAACGGCATTTTCCACATTCTGGTGCCCACGAAAGGGCAACATGATCTCCTGGTTTTACGTGTTTAATATTTTTGCCTGTTTCAATGACTATGCCAGCCCCTTCATGACCCAATACAGCGGGTAGAGGAACGGACATGGAACCAGTAATGACGTGAATGTCACTATAACAAACTCCCGTGGCTTCAATTTTGACTAATACCTCATCATCTTTGTGTTGCGCTAATTGAATTTTTTCAATAACTTGAGGTTTTTCAATCTCATAACAAACAGCTGCTCGTATTTCCATGGTGTTTTATGATTATATTTTTATACGAATAAATTTTATGAGTAGGGTAAAACGCATTTTAAACGCTTTATAGTTTCTTCTTGACCCAGTATTTCAGCAATCTCACCGATAGAGGGAGTATTGGTCATGCCTGTTAAAGCAAAGCGTAATGGCATTCCAATGCTTCCAACTTTCATCCCATGATTTTTTGCAGTGGTTTTGATACTTTCAAAAATGACATTGTGTTTCCAATTCGATATTTTTTCCAATTCGACTAATAAATCCTTTAAAACGATTGCGATTTCTTCTTGGCAATGAGATTGCCAAGCTTGTGAATCAATAGTAGGGGCATGGATAAAGTAATTGCAATCATTTGCCATCGATAATAAAGTATTATGTCTGGGTTGTTGCAAGGCAATCATTGGAAGCATAGACTCGTCTATAGGATGGCGCATTAAATGGCTTAATGCAGGCAATAAGGATGCAGGGTCTGCGGATTGAATGTAATGTTGGTTTAACCATTGTAATTTTCCCAAATCAAATTGCCCAGATGCTTTATTTAGGCCTTCAATAGAAAAGGTTGCTATCATTTCTTCTAAACTGAAAATTTCTTGATCGCCGTGTGACCAGCCTAAGCGCACTAAGTAGTTCAGTAAAGCTTGAGGCAGATATCCTTGGTCGCAATATTCGGTTACGCTTGTTGCGCCGTGCCTTTTAGACAAACGGGATCCGTCTTCACCCAAAACCATTGGCACATGAATCATTGTTGGGTGCATGGCGTCTAAGGCTTTGTATATATGCAACTGGCGGGGCGTGTTGTTTATATGGTCATCCCCGCGAATAATGTGGGTTATTTGCATATCGATATCATCGACCACAACGCAGAGATTATAAGTTGGTGAACCATCACTGCGTGCTATGACAAGGTCATCAAGTTCGTTGTTTTCTGTACGTATAGTACCGTACACTCCGTCTTCATAAGTAATGAATCCTTCTTTAGGTGTTTTAAAACGAACTACTGGTTTTATATCTTCTGGATGTGGCATGTCACTGTCTCGCCAGCGACCGTCGTAGCGCATTTTCTCACCCCGTTTCTTTTGCTCCTCGCGCATTACCTCGAGCTCTTCAGGAGTGGTATAGCAGTAGTAAGCATTGCCACTGGCAAGAAGTTCAGAAATAACTTCTTTATAGCGTTGAGTACGTTCGCTCTGATAAAAAGGACCCTCATCATAGTTTAGACCTAACCATGCAAGTCCTTCAAGAATTACTTTTGTGGCTTCGTCGGTTGAGCGCTGTGTATCTGAGTCCTCAATACGCAGTACAAACTCACCTCCATGATGTCTGGCAAAAAGCCAGTTAAAAAGAGCAGTGCGTGCGCCACCAATGTGTAAAGAACCCGTGGGGCTTGGAGGAAAACGAGTACGAATTTTATTAGTACTCATTTTCAATTATTAATATTTAGCGGAAATGATTTCATACTCTACTTCACCGTCGGGCGTGTGCACAGTAACCACTTCACCAATTGATTTCCCTACCAGTGAACGAGCCAAAGGAGAGGTGATTGAAATTTTATTGAACTCTAAATTTGCTTCGTATTCACCAACAATTTGATAATGAATGACTTGTTCGTCGCTTAATCGAAATAATTCAATTTTAGCGCCAAAGACCACTTTGTCACCTGGGTTGAGGGAAGCAATATCTATAACCTGCACAGAAGCAGCAGTGCCTTCAAGCTCTTTGATACGTCCCTCTATGAATCCTTGTTGTTCACGTGCTGCATGGTATTCTGCGTTTTCTTTTAGGTCTCCATGTGCACGGGCTTCTACAATTGCCTCTATAATAGCGGGGCGTTGGTTTTTTTTTAAATCTTCGATCTCATCGCGCAGGGCGTTCATTCCTTCTTGCGTAATTGGGATGGTATTCATTGCGTTATTCTTACTGGCTTTGTTAATCAAAGGGCATTATATCGCTTTGCGTTACTGTTGAAGCAGTCATTCTTAACGTTTTATAATAGAGTTATGTCATCAATAATATCAATAAAGAATCTCACTAAGAGATATGAAGGTAACACCGTTCTTAAAGATTTTTCTTTGGAAATAGAGCAGGGTGAAATATTAGCTCTTCTTGGTCCTAATGGAGCAGGTAAAACAACATTAATATCCATTATTTGCGGTTTAGTAAATGCAAGCTCAGGAACAGTTTTAGTGGGTGGGTATGATAATGTAATTGACTTTCGACTTACAAGAGAAAAAATTGGTCTTGTTCCACAAGAACTAATGCTTGGTGTTTTTGATAGAGTAATTGAAACAGTAAAACATTCAAGAGGCTTGTTTGGGCGAGCACCAGACCATGAATACATTACTCAACTTTTAGATGATTTATCATTAGGTGATAAGAAAAATAGTTTAATACAGCAATTGTCAGGCGGTATGAAACGCCGTGTTTTAATCGCCAAAGCGTTGTCTCATCAGCCTCCTATCTTATTTCTTGATGAACCAACTGCTGGCGTTGATGTGGAATTACGCAAGGACATGTGGCGTTTGGTTGAGGATTTGCGCAAAAAAGGAGTCACTATTATTTTAACGACACATTATATTGAAGAAGCCGAAGCAATAGCTGACAGGGTGGGCGTTATCAGTAAAGGCGAATTGATAGTAGTTGATGAAAAAAAATCATTGATGCGCAAGCTTGGTAAAAATCAACTAAGAGTTGAATTGAATGCCCCTCTACAGAAGTTGCCTGATGGATTGGATCATATGTGGGAACTATCAACAGATGGAGTTTTCTTAACGTACACTTATAGCACTTTCGAGAATGAACACACCATGAATAATGTTTTAGAGCATTTGCATAAGTTGAACTTGCCTATCAAGGATCTAACTTCAGTTAAGTCTTCTTTGGAAGATATTTTTGTTAATTTAGTAAAGTAACACATTGAAAGTACAAAATAGACATTAAATTGGTTTAAATATAATTAAAAAGAATATGAAAATAAACACTTATGCAATAAGAGTACTTTATAAGAATGAAATGAGAAGGTTTTTCAGGACCATTGGGCAAAGTATTGCATCGCCGGTTATTTCTACCTCTCTTTATTTTGTGATATTTGGTTCTGCTATCGGGTCGCGAATAAGCGAGGTTGGCGGCGTTTCTTATGGCACATTTATTGTTCCAGGCTTGGTTATGCTTGCATTGCTTACTCAAAGTATGGCAAATGCTTCATTTGGTATATTTTTTCAAAAATTCACGGGAACTATTTATGAAGTGCTATCCGCTCCTGTATCAGCCTTCGAAATTATTATTGGTTTTGTTGGCGCCGCAGCTACGAAAGCGATGATTGTTGGGACGATCATATTGATTACAGCTACTTTTTTTGTCGATTTGCATATAGCCCATCCGTATATTGCACTTATGTTTTTCATAATGACTTGTGTAACATTTAGCCTATTTGGTTTCATTATTGGATTGTGGGCAAAAGATTTTGAACAATTACAAATTATTCCGCTATTGGTAATTACTCCTTTGGTTTTCCTAGGGGGAAGTTTTTATTCGATTGATATGTTGCCGGAATTTTGGCAGAATGTGTCATTATTTAATCCTGTTCTTTATTTGGTCAGTGGATTTAGATGGAGTTTTTTTGAAGTCGCAGATGTTAACGTGACAACCAGCTTGATAGCTATCTTTACAATCTTGGTGATATGCATTAGCATTGTATGGTGGATGTTTAAAACAGGTTACAAGACCAGAGGCTAATGCTTTTGACTATTTTTGTGGAGAACAATAAGCTTATTTCTGAATTTTCAACCAAAGAACATGAAGCCCACTCAGAATGAATGAGAGGTACTTACAAAGCTGTATTGGGTTAACTCAGAACTTTAATTGATAACTAATTACTAAATTTAATCTAAAAAATTATTAAAAATGGAAAAATTAACAACTATTCATGGTGTCGTTGCTCCTTTAGATCGTGCAAATGTTGATACGGATGCCATTATTCCCAAACAATTTCTTAAATCCATTCGTCGTAGTGGTTTTGGTCCTAATTTGTTTGATGATTGGCGCTATTTAGATACAGGAGAGCCTGATAGTGATAATTCACAACGCAAATTAAATCCAGATTTTGTGCTAAATAAAACACGTTATGCAAATGCAAAGATTTTACTCACACGTGAAAATTTTGGTTGTGGCTCTTCACGTGAGCATGCTCCGTGGGCTTTGAAAGGTTACGGTTTTGATGTGATCATTGCACCAACCTTTGCCGATATTTTCTTTGCCAACTGCTTTAAAAATGCATTGTTGCCGATTACCCTTGATAGCAGTGTTGTTGAATCTCTTATGCAGGATGTGGTTGATAATGAAGGGTATCATTTATTGATTGATTTGCCAGCACAAACAATTACTAAGCCAAATGATGAGTTAATACCCTTTGAGGTTGATGCATTTCAAAAGCATTGTCTAATAAATGGGTTGGATGATATAGGTGTCACGTTACAACATACTGATAAGATAAAGGCTTACGAAGAAAAGCAGCGCAAAGTTACTCCTTGGCTGTTTAGGGAATGAAATTTCTAAAAGGTTTTTGACTCCTACAGATCACACAAACTGATTTTTAAAAATTAGTTTAATCTTCAGCTATACAAATATATGTCCATATTCCATAAAGACAAACAACCTCTGGTGATGGGAATTCTAAATGTGACGAATGACTCTTTTTCAGATGGAGGGGATTTTATAGATCCAGAATATGCTTTAGAACATGCTTTAAGTATGATTGAAGATGGGGCGGATATGCTGGATATTGGTGGCGAATCAACTAGGCCTTTTGCACAAAAGGTCTCATTAGATCAAGAGCTACAACGCACAATTCCAGTAATTAAAGCGTTAAGGAATAATGGAGTAGGTATACCAATATCGATAGATACGAGTAAGTTTGATGTTATGTTTCAAGCTGTTGAGGCTGGCGCAAATATCATAAATGATATAAGGTCTTTAGGAGAGGTTCACTCATTAAAAGATGTAGCAGCACTGGGTGTACCCGTATGCTTAATGCACATGCAGGGGACTCCTGAAACTATGCAAAGAAAACCATACTATCGAGACGTTGTTGCTGAAGTAAAGACGTTTTTAATGCTCCGTTGTCAACAAGCCTTAGATGCTGGGATTTCTGATTTGTGTATTGATGTCGGTTTTGGCTTTGGTAAAACGTTAGAACACAATCGTACTTTATTTCAGAATTTACACCATTTTTCTGAATTAGGCTACCCTGTTTTGGTTGGTGTATCGCGCAAACGAATGTTTCAAGAAATTACGGGACGTGAGATACCTAAAGAACGAATGAGCGGGGGAATTGCTGCATCTGTGTTAGCAGCTCAGAAAGGGTGCTCTGTACTTAGAGTACACGATGTTGCAGCAACGGTTGATGCTTTGAAAGTTTTAAGATTTTTTGATGAAGGACATCCAGCTTAAAAAGAGTTTGAAGGAAGTCTTTGTTGATGGTGTTGACTAAAGTTTTTTGCTTATAAAAGGGGCATACATGCTATCCCATTTCCCTTGTACTTGCAAAATCAAATCGCACAGTTCTCGAACAGCTCCATAACCTCCAGACTTGCTCAATTGGATGTCTGCTGCTTTTTTAACGAGTGGTTGGGCATTATTAACAGCACAAGAAACCCCCACTTGATTCATTACAGGTAGATCAATGATATCGTCTCCAACATAAGCAGCTTCATCATTGGTGATCCCGAAATCTTTTTTAAGTTTATCGTAAACTTCAGCTTTGTTTAGAGAGCCTGGGTAATATTGTTCAATGCCTAGATTCTCCATACGATGACGCACTGAGTCCGAATTTCTTGCAGTTATCACGGCGATAGTGATGCCTGATTTCATCAACATCTTCATACCTAACCCGTCAGTCACATCAAAAGCTTTCAGTTCATTTCCACTATCACTAAAATAAATTTGCCCGTTAGTAAGAACGCCGTCAACGTCTAGTATAAGCATTTTAAGGCGTTCCATGCGTTTCTTTACAGTGTCATTGATAATATGTTCCATTAGTTCTAAGTAGTTTTTTTAGCAGTTGCTGCGTTAATTAAATGCTTTGGAAAGTTAACAGTCCCATATATGAGCAAAATAAAGTTAATAACACTCCACCTTGCCACCGACTTATGCGTAATTTCGGCCAGTTCATTCCAATAAATATGATCAGTAATACAGTGAACCCCAACATTATCAAACCATCTCTATCGAGTAGCTCTTTTTCTATTGCTGGGGCTGCTAATAATGCGGGGATAGGCAATACGGCTAAGAGATTAAATAAGTTAGAGCCTAGTATATTGCCAATGCTTAAATCATAATGCTTTTTCCTAACAGCAGCTATGGAGGTGGCAAGTTCGGGGAGGCTGGTTCCAATTGCAACAATGGTAAGTCCAATAATGGCTTCTGAAATACCAAAGAAAAGGGCTACTTCAACGGCACCCCAAACGAGCAGACGAGCGCTTAAAAGCAACACAATCAAACCCGATAATAATTGAAAGCTGGCTGTTTTTAGAGAAACTTCTTCGCTGTTTTCATGTTGTTCAGCAGCCATGTCTTCATTACCGCTGGTAAAGTACACTATTGAAAGTACAAAAGTAAATAACAAAATAAGTATGATGCCATCAGTAAATTGCAATTGATAATCTGAAAAAAGATACAAGGCGACAATAGTGATGAGTAAAACCAACATGGTTTCTCTTTTAAAGGTTTTAGAACTGAGCGTCAGTGGGGCGATCATTGCTGTTATACCAAGTACTAAACCAATATTTGCGATATTTGAACCAACCACATTGCCTATAGCAATGCCTGGAGCACCATCTAATGTTGCGATAGCAGCAACGACCATTTCTGGAGCCGAAGTGCCAAAACCCAGCATAAATACACCAACAATGATGGGAGGCACGTTAAATAACGAGGATATATTTTGAGCACCAATGATAAAACGATCGGCACTCCACATGAGAACAATCAACCCAACTACTATGGCAACTAGTGCAAGAATGGTCATAAAATGGATGAAGCGGTAGAGGTGTTTAGTTTTTTCTAGTGATTTTCGACACTAGATTATTTTTATCGAAATCAATGATGATGTTTCTTTTGACTTCACTGTCATCTTGCTTCCATAAGTAGTAAGTATATATCCACTGGTTTTTTCCAAACGGATGTGTCAAAAGAGGTTCACCTATTAGTAGAGCAACGTCACGTTGACTCATGCCTACTTTGACTTGTAAAAGTTGCTCTTGTTCTACAATTTGTCCTTGTTGGCGTTCAGGACGATATGCGCAACCATTGAGTGATACTAATAAATGTAGGCAGAAAAAAGCAATTGATGCTATCTTTAACAGCATCAGTGAGGCAACGATTTTAAATTGTCGGTTTTGTGCGATGCTTGCATGGCAAGCGGCAAAGTAACTAAAGAATGAACAAACGCCTCTCTTATCCAACGAATAGGAACAATCTCAAGTTGGTCTTTTATGTCAGAAGGGACTTCAATAAGATGACGTTCATTTTCTATAGGAATAAGTACTTTCTTGATACCAGAACGCGTTGCTGCCAATAGTTTTTGTTTTAATCCACCAATAGAAAGCGTCTCGCCTCTTAGTGTTATTTCGCCAGTCATCGCAATATCGGATCTAACAGGTATGCCCGTTAATGAAGAGGCTAATGATACTGCCACGGCTACGCCTGCGCTTGGTCCATCTTTAGGTATTGCTCCCTCAGGAACGTGTATATGAAAATCTGAATTTGCAAAAGTTTCAACATCAATTCCGAGCATAACCTGCTGTTTTTTGATGACACTTAGAGCAGCTTCAATCGACTCTTTCATAACATCACCGAGTTTTCCTGTATACGAGAGTTTCCCTTTTCCAGGGTAATGGACGGCTTCAATAGTCAATATATCTCCACCCGATTGTGTCCAAGCAAGACCTGTAACATGACCTATACGATTATTCTTTTTAGCCGAAGAATATTTATATTTTTCTATCCCAAGGAAATTTTTCAGCTTAGCTGGTGTCACTTGAATCTTTTTTGTATCATCATCAAGCAACAAATTTGTAACCCCTTTACGACAAATTTTAGCAATTTCACGCTCAAGGTTACGTACACCCGCTTCTCTTGTGTAGTTGTGTATTATTTTACGTATAGTGGCTGAGTTGATAGAAATTTCCTGCTTAGTGCTTCCGTGTTGTTGAAGTTGTTTTGGAATAATATGTCGTTTGGCAATTTCTACTTTCTCATTGTCGGTGTATCCTGATAACTCAATTACTTCCATGCGGTCCAGCAAAGGTGGAGGGATATTCATGCTGTTTGACGTTGCCAAAAACATGACATCGGATAAATCGTATTCAATTTCTAAATAATGATCTGTGAAATATTTATTTTGTTCAGGATCCAACACCTCAAGCAAGGCAGAACTAGGGTCGCCGCGAAAATCAGAGCTTAACTTGTCTATTTCATCCAATAAAAAAAGTGGGTTTTTTACTTCAGCCCGAGTCATTTTTTGCAAAATTCTCCCCGGCATCGATCCGATATAGGTTCTTCTGTGCCCGCGAATTTCTGCTTCATCTCTGACACCACCAAGTGCAAATCGGACATACTTCCTTCCAATAGCCTTAGCTATTGATTCAGCAAGAGAAGTTTTACCGACACCTGGAGGGCCGACAAGACATATTATTGGACCTGACAGGCGATTTGTGCGTTGCTGAACGGCTAAATATTCAATGATTCTAGACTTAATATCTTCTAAACCATAATATGCCTCGCTCAATTCTTTTTGTGCCTTCTTTAAATCATTGCTGAGTTCGTCTTTTTTATCCCACGGTAAAGATAGAAGCGTATCAAGATAATTTCGTATAACGGAGGTTTCGGGTGATTGAGGAGAAACAGCTTTTAATTTATTGATTTCTTTGAGTGCTTTCTCTCTTGCGTAATCTGGCATTTTTGTGTTTTTCAATCGTTTTTCAAATTCCTCAACTTCATCGACATCATCAGAGTTTCCTATTTCTTGACGTATTGCTTTGACTTTTTCATTCAAGTAATATTCTTTTTGACTTTGTTCAAGGCGAGAACGAACGCGATCGTTGATTTTTTTATCAATGTGTTTTTTCTCTTCAAATTCTGCAAGTAACTTGGATACAATTTCAACACGCTTGTTGACATTTATTTCCGAAAGAATGCGCTGTTTTTCATCGAGATCAAAAGGGATATTTAATCCAATAACATCAGCATTTTGTCCGTACATGCTTGAACTGATTGATTTCAATGCATCCAAATTGATTTTTGAGTTTTTACTGCCAACTTTTTGAGCAGATTCTATTAAATTAGCAGAAGTTTTCTTTAATACCTCTGTATTGCGTACTTTGTCTTCAAGGATGCAAATGTCAGCACTAATAAACTCTTTATCGAAGTAAGGTGTTATTTTGACTCTATAAAAGGCTTCAAATAATATTTTTAATGAACCATCTGGCATCTTCATACGCTGGGCTATCTGACCAATAACACCAATTGTATAAATGTCATCCGACCCAGGCGTTTCAACTTCTGATTTATTTTGAGAGACGGCTACAATTAATTTATTAAAGGACTCTGCACTTTGCTCAAGTGCTTTGATTGAGCTTTTCCGTCCAACATAAAGAGGTACGATTGTTTTCGGAAAAATAACCATATCGCGCAAAGGAATCAAAGGAATTTTTTCTTTTTTTCCTTCTAAAAAGGTGGTTATATTTTTTTCGTCAATCATGATGCCTTTACAATACCTTGAGTGGAATTTATCATTTTGGGAAGCACTTTTCCTTTAATAGTGTTGCGGTCAACTATAATTTTAGCCAATTTTTTATTTGATGGTGCTTCGTACATTGTATCTAATAAAGCATTCTCTAGAACTGTTCGAAGTCCACGTGCGCCTGTGTCACGTTTCAATGCTTCCTTCACTACTTCTTTGAGGGCAGAATCGGTAAATTCAAGGGCAACGTTATTTATAGAAAACAATTTTTGATATTGTTTGATCAGTGCATTTTTAGGGCGTGTTAATATTTGCAAAAGCGCTTTTTCGTCCATTGGTTGTAGAACAGCATGTATTGGCAGGCGACCAACGAATTCAGGAATTAACCCAAAACGCATCAAATCACCATCTCTAACATCTTGCGAACGCATTTTGAATACATTCTTCTCATTGCTGTCAAATTTCGCATTGAATCCAATTCGGTGATTGTTTTCTAATCGTTCTGCTACAATTTTATCAAGCCCATCAAATGCTCCACCGCATATAAACAATATGTTAGCAGTGTCTATTTGAATGACTTCTTGATTAGGATGCTTGCGTCCCCCCTTAGGTGGCACGCTGGCAACAGTCCCTTCAATCAATTTAAGCAGTGCTTGTTGAACACCCTCACCAGAAACATCACGGGTAATGGAAGGATTTTCTGATTTTCTGCCAATCTTATCAATTTCATCAATGAAAATGATTCCTTTTTCTGCTTTTCCAGCATCGTAGTCACAAGATTGAAGTAATCGAAACAAGATACTTTCGACATCATCACCGACATAACCTGATTCGGTCAAAGTGGTTGCATCTGCAATTGCAAAAGGAACTTCAAGGAAGCGTGCAAGCGTTTGTGCAAGAAGTGTTTTCCCACATCCCGTTGGACCAATTAAGAGAATGTTACTTTTGTTTAACTCAATCTCATCACTAAAGTTTTTGTTGCTATTCAAACGTTGATAGTGGTTATATACAGCAACTGACAATAACTTTTGAGCTTCCTCTTGTCCAATGACATATTGCCCAAGCATAGTTTTTATTTCTTGAGGAGTGGGTAATACGCTCGGTTCTTCAGAGACTTCTTCGTTTTTTCCGATGATAATCTCGGTGCAATAATCAACGCATTTGTCACATATAAAAGCGGATGAGCCCGCAATGATTTTTTGTGTCTCTTTTTGAGATCTTCCACAAAAAGAACAATTAATGGGTTTATTTTTTGATTCGGACATAAATATTCTTATTAATATTGTTTGTTTTCAATGGTTTTATTATTAGGATTATAAGTGATTTAACTTCATTTATACAAGTAAATTAGAGCTAAAACAATGGCTATTTTACTCTTCATGCATTTATTGCTCTAAAGGTAATTTGATGACTGCATCTAATAGAATAGTAAATACTCATAGTCTCTAATGGATTAACGAAGTTATATGGTTTTCCACGCTTCAATTTTTATTTGAAAGATTTGGCAATACAGAGCAGCCTTTGATGAAGAATCTTGTCTATTTCCAAAACAATTATCCCTGCTGTGAAAACGCATGCGATCCCTAACAAACTTATAAGATCTAAATGATTATTAAAAAAAGTTGCCCCAAAAATTGCAGAAAATATAATATATGAATAATCAAATGTTCCAACAACGGAAGGATTTCCTTTTTGATAGGCTGTAGAAGAGAAAACGCTGTACCCGACTACTAATATACTCATCAAGGTTAACCAAAAATAGTCGATTGCATGAAGCATTTTCCAAGGAGCCAGAAGGAATGGGAATTCTTGAGCTGCTGTTTCTTCAAATGGAAAAAAGAAAACATAAATGCTTATGATTATGCAAAACACGAGCATTATAAAATTGAAGCCAAAAGCCAGGTGCAAAGGCTCTTCCTTTTCCAATTTAAATTTAGTAATCAACATAACGATCGCATAAATTATAGCGCTGATAAAAGGGAGCAGAAGATACCATGAAAATGTTGCGCTTCCGGGCTTAAGAATGGCAACAACGCCCAACAGTCCAAAAGACACACCAATCCATAATCGCAACTTCACCTTTTTTTTGAAAATAATAGTTGAGAAAAAAGTAATAAATAATGGCGCAGTATAAAGTCCTACAGCGGCTATAGCCAGTTGTAATTTAGGCAATGCCGTAAAGTATAAAATTAAGAGAGAAACCAGTAAAAAGGAACGAAGAAAAATTATTTTTAGGTTCAGTGCGCGCATGCTTATTTTTTGAATGCGTATTAATAAGTATATCCATGTAACTGCTAAAACGGATCGAATGGTTCCTAATTGCCACATTGACATGTGATCCGCAAGGAATTTAACGATAACATCAGAACTGGCTATAAGGAATGTTGCCGTTATAATAGCAAGCACGCTTTTATTCATTATTATTTAAATGCTTTAGTATGGTCTTGAAGAGAATATTTCTGGTGTTATACTTTTGATGTTGATGTATTCTACTCCTCCTTTTCGATTGAAGCGTTTAAAGATTTGAATTTAAGGTGTCTACATGGTAATTGCCTGAACGTTTAATTAATTGGTGATTTAATATTTTAGTAGCTCTAACTCTAAGAAAGATCAGATAATGATAAGAAAGACAATCAAACTAATTGTTCCTTTGCTGATAGTAGCCGGTGTTTTTTCAGGATATAAGTATCTACAAACTTTTAAAAAAGCACCGAAAGAAAATGTCAGCAAGGAAATTGTATACAACGTTGATTCACTTTTAGTCGCACCATCAGACCATATACCTGTTCAACAACTTTATGGGCAAGTTAACAATCAAAAAATAGTGACTTTAGCCGCTCCAAGCGCAGGTGAAGTACAAAAAGTTTCGGTATCTTCAGGCGAATGGGTGTCACAGGGGAAAGAGTTAATTGCCCTACATGATTCAGACTTTGATTTACGCATTAATCGAGCGAAGGTGGGGATTTCTGAAACGAACGCTACCATAGAAAAAATTGATCTTGATAGTGAAAGTTTAAAAAAGCAATTGAGCCGTCAACTTAAACTATTAGACTTGTTTGAAAGGAAATTCACTAGGGAACAAAGCATGAATTTGAAAAAATTCAGCACTCAAGAGCGGCTTGAAACAGCTGAGCAAAATTATTTACAGCAGTCTTTAGTTGTAGATCAAGTAGAAGATAATATTGAAGCATTGCAAGTTCAGAGAAGCAGGGCGCAGGCGGATGAAGAACGCAAGAAAATTGAATTGGAAGATGCGTATACGCTTAAAGATAGAAGTGTGCGTATATCCAATGAAGATTCTTTGATATTAGAAGTTTTAGTACAATCTGGTGCGACAGTTAATGCGGGAACCCCATTAATTAGAATGATGGCATTGAATGATTTTGAGGTGGTAGCATCATTAATTGGCGCTCAAGCAATCAAAATTATTGAAGCTTTGGAGAAGGGTGAAGAGGTATTGGCAAATGTTACATATCTAGGGAAGCTGCTCAGATTTAAGTTGGCTAGAATTCAAGGCAGTGCCGATAACGGCAGTCTGGTCGGCGTTTTTATACCCCTCAGTAGAGAAAAAGAGGATTTGAAGCTTCTGCGTCTCGGCATTTCTTTGCCAATCGATTTGTATCGTCCGGTTGAACCAAATTCAATTGGGGTGCCATTTTCAGCTTTGTACGGAAGAGATAAAGTATATGCCATACAAGAGAACAGATTAAAAGAAGTGAAAGTTTCTTTTTTAGGAGTGATTGAAGTTCCAATACAGAATGAAAAAATGCAACTTTGGGCTTTAGTTAGGTCATCAGAAATAATCGATAGAACAGAAATTCTCACAACCTACTTGCCCAATGCGGCGAACGGCATAGCTGTTAAAAAAGTATATTCGCAAGATCAATAGATGAACCAAAAAGGATTTTTAGCCACACTTGCACAACACAAAGTAGCAGCTAATGTACTTATGCTACTTATGTTTTTATCTGGTTTTTTTGCTTTAAAGCAGTTGAATCGCCAATTTTTCCCTACCTTCAACCTTGACGTGATTTCAGTGCGTATTAATTGGCAGTCGGCAAATTCTGAAGATATCGAACGTTCTATAACCATTCCAGTAGAAAAAGCACTTCGTAATGTAAACAGCCTCAATAAAATGACATCATCATCGGTTTTAGGTGGTTCGTTTATTACTTTAGAGTTTACCGAAGGTACGGATATGCCTCAGGCATTGGAGCAAGTTAAACAACTTGTTTCTGAAGTTCGCAATTTACCGTCTGATTCAGAAACAGCAGTCATCAATCGCGTAACACGTTATGAAAATGTTGGACGTATCCTTCTTTCTTCAAAATCGTTGGGTCTAGACGAATTAAGGGTATATGCCTACAGAATTGAAGATTATTTGCTCAAAGAAGGCGTTGACAGAGTTAATTTTGTTGGATTGCCAAACCTACAAATGATTATCCGATTAGATAATCAACAATTAGAAAATTATGATTTGACCATATCAGACATTGCCAGATCTGTGGCAGCCTCCAGTCGTGATATACCTTTAGGGTCTTTAGGTGGTAATGACTCTGAACGCGATTTACGTGTTCTCGCTCAAGGAAGAAGTATTGATGATTTCTCCTCCATTGTTATCCGCTCACGATTGGATAAGTTAATCACATTGGGTGACATAGCTACTATTCATAGAGAACCCATAAAAAACCAACCTTTGCTCTATGTTGACAATAATAACGCCATCGAAATGATTGTTCAACGTCAAGAAGGTGGAGACACATTAGAAACAAGCAAAATTATTCAGGAATGGGAAGCGCAGGAAACAGCTGCTTTGGCATCGCAGGTGCAGATCAAAGTTTTTGACAAACGGTGGAAGTCTTTAGAGGATCGAATTGGTGTTTTGCTTGAAAACGGCATCAGTGGTATGGTCTTAGTGGTTTTGCTACTGTATCTATTCATGCATGGAAGAGTTGCTATTTGGGTAGCCATTGGTATACCAGCCTCTTATTCTTTGGCTTTGTTGGTTTTATATCTCATTGGTGGATCTATCAACATGCTGACATCTTTTGCATTGATTATGTGTCTGGGAATTATTGTTGATGATGCTATTGTAGTGAGTGAAGAGGCGTTGCAAAATTTTGAGAAGGGAATGGATGCGAGAAAATCAGTTTTACTGAGCATCGAAAAAATGTTCCCTCCCATCTTAGCCTCATCATTAACAACCGTAGCTGCTTTTTTACCACTGACTTTTATAGGTGGGACGTTTGGACAAATTTTGATCGCGTTGCCAATCGTTACTATCTGTGTCATTGCCGCTTCGCTTATTGAAAGCTTTCTTGTTTTACCAGGACACTTAAATCATTCTTTTTCAAAGATTAAATCAATCAATAACAAGGTTTTTTTTCGAGAACGTTTTGAGAATGGGTTTTATGCCGTACGTGACAATATGTTTATTCCATTGCTAAAAATTTGCCTTTCTAATCGTCTTAGCGTGTTGGTGATTAGTTTTGGAGCATTAATCTTGAGTCTTGGTATGTTGACTTCAGGTCTTCTGAAGTTTGAGTTTTTCCCTTCACCTGAAGGAAGAAAGGTTTATATGCAAGCGAAATTTGCCGCTGGAACATCATCTGGCAAAGTGCAAGACTACCTTGTTGTTGCAAATGAAGCATTAAATAAAACGCTTGATGAATTAGGAGAAGATATTGTTTCAGTTAGGGTGCAACGCGTTGGTCTTGGGGCGGGAAGTAATGCTATTCAAGCAAGCAATTATGGTTCTATCTTTGTTGAATTGATAGAGTCGGATTTGCGGAAAACGCGTAATGAGACATTTCTACAAACATGGAGGCGGCATTTACCCGAATGGTCTGGTCTGATAGACGTTACCATGTCGCAAAGAAGAGTTGGTCCCCCAGGGAAAGATTTGTCTATTCGTCTTATCGGCGATGATGTTATTCAAGTGAAAAAAGCCGCTGAAGAGTTGATTATTGTTTTGCAGAATATAGCTGGGATAGAGAATGTTTTCGATGATTTACCTTACGGAAAAGATCAGTTGCTGTTTGAGTTAACACCCCAAGCTGTTTCTCTAGGTGTTACTGTTGGTGATTTGAGTGCACAAATTCGTAGTGCATTCTCTTCTCAATTAGTGCAAATTTATAATGAAGGAAATGACGACATTGAGGTCCGAATATCTCTGCTTGAAGATCAAACTGATAATTTGGCTACGTTAGAAAATATTAATGTTGCACTGCCTAACGGAGGCTCAGCTCCACTGGCAAATCTTGTAAATTGGAAGAGCAATAATGGTTTTCAATCAATTCGACATTTTGATGCGAGAGCCGCCGTCGAAGTACAAGCAGATATTGATAAAAAGATAACCAGCTTCGATGATGTGCGGACACTTTTGGTCAATGAAAAGCTAAGCGCTATTGTAAGTAAAAACAATGTACAGTGGGCGTTCTCTGGCAAAGCATTGGAGCAAGGGGAAACGTTTGCTGATATGAAGGTAGGAGGGTTATTAGGTTTAGCTTTGATTTACATTATTCTAGCGTGGATTTTTTCTTCGTGGGGTTGGCCCGTACTGGTTATGGCTATTATCCCTATGGGGTTGATAGGTGCCGTTTTAGGGCATTGGGCAATGGACATAAATTTAACTATTTTGTCCATATTTGGTTTATTTGGTTTATCTGGGATAGTGATCAATGACTCAATCATTTTGGTAAGCGCATATCGAAAAATCCGAGATGCTGGAGCACACTATAAAGATGCGTTAGTTGAAGCAGTAAGAATTCGATTCAGAGCGGTATTGCTAACATCTTTGACAACGATAGGTGGTTTAATCTTTGGCAATCTTTGCTCCTTGACGTCCTATTTGTCCCCAAAAATACACGCCGATGTAAAAGAGTGGAATGCCAGTTAAATAGAAAATAAAGATATTCAATGGTAACGATTCTGTATAGTTTGCCGCCAAAAAACCAGGAGGTACATTATTGTTTGAGACTTCACGTCAGGCACAATTTTTAATTCCAATGGCCGCTACAATAGCTTTTGGGCTGGCAGTTTCTCCTGTTCAACTATCCATTTACGAACAAGTAGTATTTTGGTTTAAGGATAAAAAATCAGTCATTGCTGAATCTGAGAAATTACCTGACTAACACCTGAATACAATAGATACAAGGCAAAAATTCCTAGAAGGGAGGCATTAAAATAACTTAGTTTATCTTTGGCAATCTTTGCTCCTTGACGTCCTATTTGTCCCCAAAAATACACGCCGATGTAAAAGAGTGGAATGCCAGTTAAATAGAAAATAAAGATATTCAATGGTAACGATTCTGTATAGTTTGCCGCCAAAAAACCAGGAGGTACTCCGATCCAAACTTTTGGATTTGTCCAAGAAACTAAGGACATGGCTTTCCAGTTAAAGTTAAATTTTGCTTTATTGGCACCTTTAGCAACGACTATTTTCCAAGCAAGATAAAAAATAATGACCGATCCTATAAAGTAAAGAGCAGTGAAAATATTTTCATTCAATTCGCCTACCAAACCGATAACAAGTCCGATGATGGTAATAATTGGAAGCCAACATACTAGTATGTAAATGCTGTAGTTCTTATAGATATGGGAAAATGAAGTGTGGCTTGATGTTTCCATTATAGCTGTCCAAAATGCACCTGCTGTAAATACAAAAGTGAGCCAGAATATGAAAGTAGCTGCCAAGGATTCGATCATGTTTTTATTAATTAGGTAATAGAGGAATATCTTTTTAAGGGCTGTCTTTATCAGGAATAGCAGCAAATATTTTTCCCTATGGTGGCTTACTATTAGTGCATTCAGAAAGCTGTAAGGGTAAAAGGTATTCTAACAAATTCATTTACAATTTAAGTAACTATCAATTGTTTTCAATAATATATCATTAAAAGTTACGCGAAAGAAAATACGCCACTAAAATAAGATATTTTGTTTCGGCTTAATCAACAGCTTGATAGTACCTTATTGCTGTAAAATACGCTTAGTATCTAATTTTTACAAATCTATAATCCTAACGGCTACAAATTTCATTTCGAGATGTCTAGTTTACAATCTTATATAAATACAGTGGGCTTAAAGGCCAATAAAGCAGGAGAGGCAATTGTTTCTGCTGATTCTGAGAAAAAAAACAGTGCCTTGTTGGCTATTGCAAATAATCTTGATTTGAATAGGTCTGCTTTGAAGGAAGCCAATGAAAAAGACTTACAAAATGCTACTGCAAATAATGTGAGCGCTGCTTTGATTGACCGATTACAGTTTGACGATAACATAATTGATGCAACAATTACCAGTCTACACGAAATAATAGCACTTGCTGATCCTATTGGGGAAGTCAATGACGTGAAGCCCCGCCCTTCAGGTATAAGCGTTGGGACGATGCGAGTACCTTTAGGTGTGATAGCAATTATCTATGAGTCAAGGCCAAATGTAACGGTAGATGCTGCAGCTTTATGCTTAAAGGCAGGAAACGCTTGCGTATTGAGGGGTGGATCCGAAGCGTTGAATTCAAATAAAGCCATCGCTCGTTGCATTCAATTGGGTCTTTTAGAAGCAAAATTACCTGCTGAAGTGGTTCAGGTAATCAATGTGACCGATAGAGAAGTAGTCGCCCAAATGCTGCGCTCTCCTCATATTGATCTGATGATACCTCGCGGAGGAAAAGAGTTGATTCAGCGAGTTAGCGAAGAAGCTATTATGCCCGTCATTAAGCATTTAGATGGTGTTTGCCATGTATACATCCATGCTAATGCAGACATAGAGAAATCAATTAACATCGCAATGAATTCTAAAACGCATCGTTACGGCGTGTGCAACGCTATGGAAACACTTCTTGTTGATGCAAAAATTGCCCCTGATGTCTTAGAGCAATTAGCAAAATTGTATAGAGAAAAAAGTGTCACGCTGAAAGGGTGCGAAAAAACTAAGAAAATAATCAAGAATATTGAAGATGCTACAGAAGCAGACTGGTTTACTGAATATTTAGCTCCTATCTTGTCTATACGTGTTGTGAGTGATATTGATGAAGCTATTACTCATATTAATCATTACGGGTCTCATCATACTGACTCGATAGTTAGCGAAGACTATTCGGTAATAAAAAGATTTTTGAAGGAAGTTGATTCAGCCTCGGTGATTGTTAATGCGTCAACTCGATTTGGAGATGGTTTTGAATATGGATTAGGAGCTGAAATAGGCATAAGCACCGACAAATTTCATGCCAGAGGACCAGTGGGATTACACGGATTAACTTCACAAAAATATGTGGTTTTTGGTGATGGACAAATACGATAATGACGAATTGTCTTTGACGGCTTATTTTGGAGGCAGTTTCGATCCGTTGCATGAAGGACACATTCATTGTGCTCAAGCAGTATGTGAACGATTGAAAATTGAATATCTTTATTTGTTGCCTTGTAACGCATCAAGCAATAAAAAACCTGAAATGTCCGCTAAAAGACGATTGGAATATATGCGACAAATGCTGGAAAAACAATCGAGCATGCGCATAGATAGTCGAGAATTGAATAAAGGTGGGGTAAGTTACACCATCAACACCTTGAAAGAAATACGTGGTGAAAAAAGAGATTCAATATTAGTATACGTAATAGGAGAAGATGTATTACTAACAATTGATAAATGGAAGTCTTGGAAAGACTTATTGAAATTTTGTCATATTGTTGTAATAAAGCGTCAGGGTGTTGAAGGGATAATGCCTGTCGAAGTTAATGAATGGTATGAACGACACTTTTCAGATGATGAATGGATAATAAAAAATGAGAAGAGTGGGTACATATTTTTCTGGGATGTAGATGCACCTGACATAAGTTCAACACGTATCAGACAACTTAGAAGTTTTGGCGATTAATGAAGCACAATTAAGCAATTAGAAAGAACAATTATTGGATTAGTATGAATCAAGAACAACCGATCAAGTACCCTGAACTTATAAATCTCATTGTCGAGACGATTGAAGCGATGAAGGGATCTGATATTACGATACTTGACGTATCAAAATTATGCAATTTCACCGACTGGATGGTTATTTCTACTGGACGCTCCTCTCGCCATGTCGTTGCCATTTCAGAAGAGATTGCTTTGCAGTATAAGAAGCATTCGTCACATATTCCATCGTCCGAAGGAGAAGAGGGCGCTGAGTGGGTCTTAGTTGATTGCGGTGACGTTATTATTCACGTAATGCAAGATGAGACGCGAGAAAGGTATGCTTTAGAGAAGTTGTGGGCTTAGTGTTTTCTGTATGATACATATAGTTGCTATAGGAAATAAATTGCCTGACTGGATTGATAAAGGGGTGTCGAATTATCAGAAACGTTTGCACGATCCATTTACTGTAGAGGTAACTGAGATTCCCAACATTAAAAACATACGAAGCTCTGATGTGCGAAAAGTATCTGAAGGAAAAGAGATAGTGAATAAATTGCCGAAGGGCATGCACATAGTCGCACTTGATGTGGCAGGGAAAGAAATCTCTACAAAACTATTTGCTCAGCACATAGAACGTTTTTTTAATGAAAGTACGCCACCTTGTTTTATTATTGGAGGCGCGGATGGGCTTTGTGATGAAGTGTTGCAAAGAGCCGATTCGTGTTGGTCTTTGTCAAAATTAACATTTCCTCATGCACTGGTACGTATTATATTAATGGAGCAAATATACAGGGCAGTCAGCATCATCAAAAAACATCCTTATCATCACTGATGGCTTTAAACATATTTTCTAAATCGCTACTAACGCTCATTATGTTAGTTTTGATTCCAACCGCAATCTTGGCTACTTCAAGTCGCATTCTTATTCACTACGTGAAGAATGACCCAATCATTATTCGCCAAGCGATTTATGATTTTTCTGGTATTGACGTGCGCTATCAAAATGCCGAACTAAGCACTCAACTCAATCACTGGAAACTAAAGATTGATCAACTTAAAGTATTTCAAGAAAACTTTACTTTCACAGCGGATTCTATTTTTCTCGACTTGTCGTTATTCCCTAGCTTTTTTAAAACCGGAATGTCTTCTTTTTATGCTGAAAATGCAAAAGTGATTATTAGCGATGAGGAAGGTACTTCAAAAAGTATGTCTGGACAATTGGAATTGTTAAACGCACTTTCTCATTGGAAATCCATTATTTTCACTAAGTTAATCATAACGGATGAAGATGAAGCGCTTACTGTGCAACTCGACAATCTTTCTTACATCAAAAAAGACTTGGCGTCTTTAACAGGAGAAATAGATTTCAAATGGGAAAATAAAAATATTCATGGTCAAGGATTATGGATTGAAGCGCGAGAAGACGAGAATAGTAATTGGCTATTTGAAATGAATGTGCCATCGATTTTCAAGGACTCGAGTCAAATAACTAATAATTTGGGAATACAAAGTTTTTGGCACATTAAGGATAACATTTGGCACGTTGGATTGATTGGAGAAATCGGTTGGCTTGAAGGAGAAGAATTACAACGCCTTGAAGTAAATGCACGATTGAATAACGATCAAGTGGTGATTGAAGATTTGAGGCTTGGTGCGTTTTTCACTAAAGGAATTGAAATTAAGAAAAGTGGGAGTAAAGTAACTGTTGCTGATCAAAACATTCCTATTAAACAATTGCAAACAGTTGTTGCGATCTTCACGACTTCTACTAAAGGAGTAGTACTTGACGGGGTTTTAAATGAAATTGATGTGGTGTTTGATTCAGAAAAAAACAGCATGGATTCTCTTAAACTTGATATGAGTGATTTTTCATTGGAATTAGATAATGCTGACTTTCAATCCATTGCTTCTATCGATTTGCAACTCGAGTATGCAAATGATGCAGGTGAATTTAGAATACAATCAGAAAACGTTAATTTTGTTGCTTCCGCTCTTTACTCTCAACCAAAATATGGGCAAAATCTATCAGGCTATGGCAAATTAAAAAGGGCTGCAAACTCTTCGTTTGATATTGAACTGACTAAAGCGTCATTTGAAACGCTTAAAGGCAACAAAGCCGATATGTCATTGCAGTTATCCGGCTTTCCAGATAACCTAAATATCTTTTACGAACTGAAACTCCCAATAGTTTCAAGCGACGAGGCCAAGGATTGGTTGCCAGACAACAATATGAATCCAGTTGCATACTCTTGGATAAATCAAAACTTGATTAAAGGAGATGTAAAGAATTTTTTCTTTGAACTTAAAGGCACTCCTGAATCAATCGCATCGCTAAAGCATAAAGATCATCATTTGAAAATAGAAGGAGTTTTAGATCAAACAATAATGACTCCACTTGCTGGATGGGAAAAAATAGAAATAGAAAATGCAGATTTAATCTTTTTTAAAAACGTACTAAAAGTTAATGCGTCAAAAGGAAATTTGGCTGGAATAAATATTGGACAAACAAAAGTTATCCTTGATACAAATACGACAAAAAATAGAGTATTGATCGATACGAACCTAGAAGGTAACGCGCTAGTAACTGACCAATATTTTAGAAATTCAAGGCTACCAGCAATATTAGGTATTGAGGATTTTATTACGAATACACAGCTTAAGTCTGGTAAGGTTTCTGTTGAACTTAAATTAGGAGTTCGAATAAGCGATACTGATGAAAAGCCAACAACAGTTAATGGGTTTGTTCAGTTTGATGAAACATCGGTTGAAATGTATAACCAACGCTTTGTCGATGGGGAAGGTCGGATAGAGTTTAAAAATGGAAGAACAATGTTCTCTAATTTAAAAGCGTTGTGGCATGATCATCCAATAACGGCTAACCTTATTAATAGCCCTATATATACGGATGGTTACAGAATACAACTATCAGGAATAATTGAACCAAATAACTGGACGTCACATGTGGCTGGGACTAGCAATTTTGAAGGGTTTATTGATATCCCAGTTGATCATGATAAAAATTCTACGCTTTTTCAATTTAATTCTTCGCTTGAAGGGGTAACCAGCTTTTTGCCGTTGCCTTTCAATAAAGCGAAAAAAGATAGAATGGACTTTACATTGAATGCTTCTCAGTCAACTGAGAATTTGCAAGTGGATGTTAAGATTGGAAAAGAACTATCAGGCGTGAAATTAATCCGACGTAATGGGCAGACTCAATTTAATAAAGGGGCGATGTGGATTGGAGAGAAAAGTAAATTATCTTTACGAGAAGGTTCTTTTTTAGTCGATTTGACGTTACCCATCGTTTCTACAAATAGATGGTTTAAATTTATTGAACAGTTTAAAAAGCATCGAAAATCGAATACCGATAGTAGTGGTTTAGAGTTCCCTCCGATTGACCAAGTTAAAATTAAAACAAATATACTACGTCTTAGCGAATCCAATTATGATGATGTCAATGCATTTGCCCAATTGAGCAATGATACGTGGACTATAACACTGGACTCTCCAGCAGCCAAAGGTACTATAGACTATGATGTTGAAACGAAATATGCTGTAGTTAATCTGGAACAATTTCATCTGTCGAATTCTCAATCTAGTGGCGAAAAGAAATGTTTATCTTATAAAAAAAGTGATTGGAATAATATTCAAGTTGATGTAAAGCAGTTTAAATTTGGTAATCAAGATTTGGGTCATCTTACCCTTACTGCTTCACAAGATCATGCGCACTTGGTTGTGCCTGCATTCAAAATAAGTAATTCTAATTTTGAATTAACGGGCGATGCGCAGCATAATCTTTATAAGAGCAGTACGACATTAAATTTCAACTATGACGGGAATAAATTGCTTTATTTGTTGAGATTGGTTGATTTGAGTGAGAATGAAGTAGAAGCTAAAGAGGTTCGTACTTCTGGAATGGTGTCATGGGTTGGATCTTTATTTTGTCCCACTTTTGATAAATTGCATGGGAAAATAGAAGGCAATGGAAAGGACGGTGCGATATATAGTGCTGATCCTGGATTCGGGAGACTACTTTCTTTACTGAATTTACGTACATTGTCTCGTCGTTTTTCCTTTGAATGGTCAGATGTTACCCAACCCGGTATGGCATTTGATGAAGCGGTTTTAAATTTGGATATTAATGAGGGTCGCATTACATTGAATGAAATAGCCATTAAATCAACTGCGGCTAATTTAAATATTGAAGGGAGTAGTAATGCGAACAACAAGACGCATGATTTACGAGCGCTTGTAGTCCCTAAGTACACTGATGCATTGGTTCCTTTATATCTATTGTTTGGTGGCGTTACAGCGGGAGTAGGCTTCGGTGCAATAGCTGCTAATGAGGTGTTTAATTTATCCGGTGGAAATGAAGTTTTAACCGAGGTTTATACTATTAAAGGTTCGTGGGATAAGCCTGATATTAAAAGAGAGTGATTGTTTGAACAGCAAAAAAGTGATTGTATTGCCGGGTTGGAATATGCCCAAGACCATTTATCAATCATTGATACGCTTGCTCGAAGAATTAGGTATTGACTCCGTTTTTTGTGAACTGCCAGCTATAGAAAACGTTTCAAAGGCACGTGCTTGGTTGCTCGATACTATCCCCAAAAATTCATACATTATTGGACATTCTCTAGGTGGTCAATGGGCATTAGAAGCGTCTGAACGTGCGAAGTCAGTATTTTGCGTAGCAACGAACCCAAGCTTTATTAAAACGGATAATAATCCAGGTGTTGACGAAGAGTATTTTAATTTTCTTGAAAAGCAATTTGACAAAAACACGAGTGGTGCATTGAAATTATTTAAACGTCAAGTATTAAAAAGGTCAGAAATGTTAGAGGTGCATCCTCAAGTGAAACTTAATACCACTGCTGGGTTAAAGCATTTGCGCGTCTTAAATGGTTATAAAAATTTAATGAAACGAGCCAATAAATGTACCATGTGGTTTGCAGAAAATGATCCATTAGTGCCATTTGAAGTTGCAGCATACGTGCAGAATCAATTTAATGTGAATGTTATTACAAATTCAGGAGGGCATTTTCCAATGCTTGAACATCCTGAGAGATTTTCGAAAGAGATTATTAAATGGTTAACTCCTTAAGCATATCTCGATCATTCAGCAAGGCTGCTCAAGCTTACGAAGATTTTGCAGCCATACAAAAGCACATGGTAGAAGAAATAGACCAGAGGCTTGATTTTTTTCTTTTAAAACCCAAGGTTTGCTTGGATCTTGGAAGTGGCACGGGTCTTCTGACTCGCAAGCTGCAAAATCGCTTTGACGAGGCATATATCTACGCTCTTGATATTGCCCAACCGATGTTAGAAACGATGTTAGAGAAAAATCAAAAGAGCAACACTTTAGCACTATGCGCTGATGTACATAAATTGCCTTTGCAAGCAGAAAGCGTTGATTTGATCGTTTCAAGTGCAATGCTTCAATGGTCGTATGATTTGCCGTTGTTGCTTAAAGAAGTCCAGCGTGTTTTAAAACCAGAAGGATTATTTATCTTTGCAACTTTCGGTCCTTTAACGTTGTCTGAGCTTCGCTTAGCTTGGCAAACGGTGGATGCTCATCCACATGTTAATCCGTTTGTGGACATGCATGATATTGGTGATATGCTAATGCATAGCGGGCTTGTTGACCCAGTCATGGATATGCACACTATGATATTGGAATACAAAGATTGGCGCCCTGCACTAAACGATGTGCGCGGTGTTGGTTCTAGCAATTTGTTAAAAGGAAGGCGGAAAACTTTGACAGGGAGACAGCGGTGGCGCAAAATGATTGAAGAACTGTCTCGTCAGTCCAGCATCCCAGAAGGATACTCTATGACTTATGAAGTAGTACATGGACACTGTTTTAAAGGCACTCCTCGTCCTCCTAAACATTCGCAGCCATATATTATTGATGCGAATAGTATAACCAAATTTTCATAGAGTAATTCGAATGCGTTTTAGCCAAGTAATTGCAACTTTAAAAGTGGCCGGTTCGATTATGTCGAGAGACTACTTTTTTTGGATTGCCGTTGTTGCCGCTCCAGTATTGTGGTTGCTGATGTCTTTTTATCTACCGAGTAATCTTAACTTTCCTAATAGGGAGACACTCTTTAGCTGGGGATTAAATATACTTTTAGTTCCTATTTTGGAAGAATATATTTTTCGAAAAGAATTACAAGGTTTTCTTATCGGTAAAAAAGGCATGAAAAAAAGTTATAGAGGCTTTTCTTGCGCAAATGTCATAGTTTCCGTAGTATTCACACTCGCACATCTATTAGTAACGATGAACATTTATACAATAAGTGTTTTTTTCCCATCGTTGGTTTTTGGCTTTTTCCGTGATCGTTATCAAACAATTTATGCGAGCATTATTTTGCATTCTTTCTATAATCTTGGCTATTCGATTTTTTATGTACTTTGAATATCTTAGATGAAAGTCATTTTGAATGAAACAAAAAGTACATCAACATTTCCAGCACCCTAATTATAAGATTTTCATTGCCACAAAGCGTTAAAATAGCACTATGCAGAACATGTCTCATGAAAAGAAAATAATTGGTTTTATCGGTGCAGGAAACATGGCATCTGCCATGTTGCATGGACTAATCGATTCTGGGTTCAACTCTACGAACATAGTCGTGTACGATTTGCGTGAAGAACTCCTAACAGAATGGAGTGCAAGAGGAGTACAAGTTGCGAGAAGTACTCCTGAATTGAATGAGATGAGTGATGTTATCGTCGTAGCTGTTAAGCCGCAACAAGCTGAAAAAGCACTCACTCGTATTTCAACGCAACAAAACAAAGTATTACTCTCTGTCATGGCGGGGATTTCTGTAGATTCTTTGCAAAATTTGACCAATATCAAATCAATCTCCAGAGCAATGCCTAATACTCCTGCTCTTATTGGTGAAGGCGCAACTGGCATATATTTTAATGACGCTGTTGCTGACAACGATAAAACACTCATAATGCACATACTGAGTGCTCTTGGTCCTCAGATAGTACAAGTGGAACATGAAATGTTGATTGATGCTGTTACTGCTATTTCTGGTAGCGGTCCTGCATACGTCTACGCTTTTATGGAAGCTATGCATGCCTCTGCTATAAAACTTGGGCTGTCAGATGAAGACTCATTGCGATTGATTACCCAAACATTACTTGGGGCTGTAAAATTAGTAGAGTCAAGCGCACATTCTCTTTCTGAATTACGCCAACAAGTAACTTCTCCAGGTGGAACGACTGAAGCTGCATTGCACGTATTTCAAGAATTAAATTTAAACGCCACTGTAGAAGCTGCTCTCTTAGCTGCCAACGACAGAGCGCGTGAATTAGCAAAAAATTAATAGAAAATATATGATTGTACTTTTGAGTAGTATTTTACAGCTGTTATTACATCTACTCAGTGTGGTAGCGGCTCTTAGGATTATGATGCGCGCGTGTTTTGTTAGCCCTCATGCTCCTTTAGCACCGTTCGTTATTCAACTAACGCGTCCATTCATAAAAGTATTATCGTTAATTATCCCGAGTTCTCGCCGCATTGATATACCAGCGGTTGTTCTTTTGTTAATTTTGGTGTTTTTCCAATTTGTGCTTGTTTACGGTCTTCCAGATACTTCGAAAATCATACCTTTGATTTTATTTATGTGCTTGAAGTCCATTGAAACGATGCTCAATATATTTTTTTTCGCAATATTGGTTAAGGCTCTAATTAGTTGGATCTCTCCGCAATCTAACCTTATGAACGAGCAATTATTGGTGCCGTTAACATATTGGATAGAAATGCCTGTACGGCGTATTATTCCAGCTATAGGCGGGGTTGACTTATCGCCAATGATTTTGTTGTTTATTATTCAAATGACGCAGAATTTGGTGCTCAGACCTCTAATGACTCAAATATTATTTAATTTGTGATTACAAAAAAAGTGAATATTATTCTCAACGGAAAATCACGAAGCATTCAGGACGGCGAATCTATTTCTGATTTGATTGAAAATTTAAACTTATCGGACACACGATACGCGGTTGAAATTAATGAATTGGTCATTCCTCGATCAAAACATTCGATTTATGCGATTAATGAGAACGACAAAATTGAAATTATAAAAGCAGTAGGAGGTGGCTGATGGAGAATGATAGCTTTAAAATTGGTGAGCGCGTTTTACATTCTCGCTTGTTAGTTGGTACTGGAAAATACAAGAATAATGCAGAAACTATCGCTGCTGTCGAGGCAAGCGGTGCTGAAATAATCACTGTTTCATTGCGACGCACCAATATCGGGCAAAATAATGAAGAAGAAAGCTTAGTTGATGTACTATCTCCTGATAAGTATATGTATTTGCCTAACACAGCTGGTTGCTACACCATCAAAGATGCACTGAGGGTTTGTTATTTGGCGCGAGAATTGTTGAACGATTATCGATTAACAAAATTAGAAGTATTGGGCGATGAGAAAACACTTTATCCAGACATACCCGCAACATTAGAAGCTGCCAAAATACTGGTAGATGATGGATTTGAGGTTATGGTGTATACAAATGATGATCCTATAACTGCAAAGAAATTAGAACAGTTAGGTTGTGTTGCAGTGATGCCTCTTGCTGCTCCTATTGGCTCAGGAATGGGTATTCGCAATCCATACAATATCCGTACTATTGTTGAACAAGCAGAAGTACCAGTTCTTGTGGATGCAGGGGTAGGTTGTGCTTCAGATGCGGCTATTGCGATGGAACTTGGCTGTGATGGCGTGTTAATGAACACCGCTATCGCAGCAGCTAAAGATCCCGTTAAAATGGCAAATGCTATGCGTCATGGAGTGCGAGCAGGTAGATTGTCATACTTGGCAGGTAGAATGCCTCGCAAACGTTTTGCTTCTGCTTCATCTCCTGAAGAGGGACTTTTCTTTTGAGTTCTGCAGTGATTTCAGGTAGTGTTCGTAGTTATGTCCTTAGGCAAGGGCGGATGACAAATGCTCAAAAAAAAGCATTAGAACATGTGGATCAGTTTACTATTGGTCAAGGTTATGCGCTTTCGCCCGAAGAATCAACCATAGACCCCTCATCTTTATTTGGCAATCAAAATCCAACTATATTAGAAATTGGTTTTGGAATGGGGCACTTGATGGTGGAGATGGCTTTGCTTAGACCTGATTATAATTTCATTGGCGTAGAAGTGCATTTACCAGGCATTGCTAAAGCAACGCATGAATTAAAAAAACATGGTTTGAATAATGTACGCATAGTACGTCAAGACGCTTATTTGACTATGCATCGAATTCTTAGTGACTCAATATCAAAAGTATTATTATTTTTCCCTGATCCTTGGCCTAAAAAACGACAGCAAAAAAGAAGGATAGTGACATCAAAACTAATATCAGAAGTTTCAAGAATTCTAGTGGCAAAAGGCGTCTGGCATATAGCCACAGACTGCATAGACTATGCGGGATTTATTCAAGAAAAAATAGAAGAAAGTGAACATTTCACAACATTGAAAAAGTCTGATGAATCATTACACAGCAGACCAGTAACAAAGTACGAGGAACGTGGAATACGTTTAGAAAATCCAATTAGTGACTTGTATTACGAAAGGTTAGAAAAACAAGAAAGCCAATGAAAATCATTTCATTTAATGTCAATTCGGTACGCCTAAGGCTTCATCAATTACAAGTGATTGTTGAAAATCATCAACCTCAAATAATTGGATTGCAAGAAACCAAAGTGCAAGATCATGATTATCCTTTTGATGCTATAAAGGAATTAGGATATGAATCTATTATCCATGGCGAAAAAACCCATAGAGGCGTTGCTTTATTGACAAATTTACCGATCATTGAGTCTGCGTGTGGCTTGGATATCGGTCCGAGTGAGACACAAACACGATTGATATACTGTAAGCTTGATTGGTTAGGTCGTGAGTTACATGTGTTCAACGGATATTTCCCGCAAGGAGACAATTTGGCGCATCCTACAAAATTTTCTGACAAACGTTCTTTCTATGCTGATTTACTTGCGCATTTACAAAAATTTCACAATAAGGATGAAGAAATAATAGTTATGGGTGATTTAAATGTTGCACCTCAAGACATTGATATTGGGATAGATCATCCAGAGTCTTGGTTGAGAAGAGGTGCATGCAGTTTTTTGCCTGAAGAGAGGGATTGGCTTAATAAATTATATGAATGGGGGTTGAGCGATAGCTACCGATATATAAAGCCTGAAGGTAAAGATTACTCGTGGTTCGACTACCGTACACGTGCTTTTGATCGCTCACATAAACCAGGATTGCGCATAGACCACATATTACTTACCCCAGCATTACTTGATTTAGTCAAGGACTCTGGCGTAGATTACCCTATTCGAGCGATGGAGAAGCCTTCTGACCATGTGCCAGTTTGGACTGAAATTAGCCGGTAAAAGCCTGATCTGAATTCAACCATTCAACTTCTTCGGGTGTACTTGTGCGACCGAGCAGGGCGTTGCGATGGGGGAAACGACCAAACTTATAAATTATCTCTCTGTGGTGCTTAGCATAATGGATGTTTGATTCTCCAGCAATCTTGCTCATCGTAGCAACGTTTAACTCTTGATCTTGAATATCTTCGCTGTGCATCAATGGCATTAGTAAGAAAAGCGCTTTATCAGCTGGTAATTGCTGGAGGAATCCCATATCAAGAGCATGTTTACAAATTGTCACCGCTTTCTTTTCAGAGCTCCAAGCTTTGGAATCGCCTCTAAACATGTTGAGAGGAAACTGATCAAGTACGATACATAGTGCGAGACAACCAAGCGCTGAATGTTTCCAATCATCGAGTGCGCCAGCGCAGGCACGTTCCCATAGTTCTTCATAATGCGACTTAATAGTACTATCTACTTCTGGTGTACTCATAAACCAGTGATTTGACATGGGCTTTGAATGCCAAAAATCAATAATTGAATGAATGTCTTTTTCTGTATTACTTTTCATGGATTTATCTTTCTAAGTCAATTTCTAGGACCGAATATACTTGTACCTAAACGAATCATGGTACTGCCACAGTGAACAGCAGTTTGCCAGTCAGAGCTCATTCCCATTGATAAAGTATCTAACGTTAATGTGGGAAATGTGTTTTTTGCTTCTACTAATAATTGTTGCATTTGTTGAAAAGTGCTTTCTTGCTCTAAAGCATTGCAACCAATTGCTGGTATTGACATCAAACCTCTGATGTTTATGTTATTTAGATCTTTAATTTCTTCAATAAGTGGTAGTAGTTCGCTTTTGTGCAAACCGTATTTTTGTGCTTCTTCATGCAAATTAATTTGAATGCATATGTTTAAAGGTGAAAGGTTACTGGGTCGCTGGTCATTCAGTATTTTTGCTATCTTAACACGATCAACGCTGTGCACCCAATGAACTTGTTTGGCGATTTCAGACGCCTTGTTGCTTTGAATGCCTCCGATAAAATGCCAACAAATATTTAGATCGTCTAACCGAGATATTTTCTCTTGCATTTCTTTCCAATAATTTTCACCAAAATGCAATTGACCTGCTGTATACGCTGCTCGAATGCTTTCTATAGGTTGACGTTTGCTTACCGCAATTACTTGAAGTGACGTTCTTTCTCGATTGGCATTGTTAAGTGCATCGACTATTGACAGTTCAAGTATTTCTAATCGTTGACCTATGCTTCGAGGCATGCTATTCATTCTGCTACAGTAATGACAATTTTTCCTCGAACATGTCCTTCTTCACAAATCTGGTGCGCTGGTGTAATCTCATGCAATGCATACGTTTTTTGGATTTCTACTTTCACTTTCTTTTCAGAAAGCAAAACAAGCATTTTTTCAAGAAGTACAACGTCTAACTGATAGATCATAGTATCGGCGTTTTTCCCATGCGTTTCAGCCACTTCGATTATTTCTTTAGCGGTAATAGATGGAATGGTGACCATTTTCCCCCCGTCTTTAAGCGCACTTAGAGCGTTAATTCCCGTATTGCCACCTATTAGATCAATAATGCCATCGAAAGATTTTTCCTCAAGGGTTTCTGCGTTGTAGTCAATTGGGTGTACGCCTAAGCTTTGCAAAAATACTTTATTCTTTGTGGATGTGGTTGCGCTAACATGTGCACCACGAAGTCTTGCAAATTGACAGCATAGATGTCCTACACCACCAGCGCCACCTAGTATAAGAATTTGATCATTTTGCTCAATTCCAATGAGATCAAGAGATTGCCACCCTGTCATTCCTGCAAGTGGTAATGCGGCAGCGTCTTTGAAATCAACATTTTCAGGAATTGCGACAAGACGTGAGGCAGAAACAGCAATTAATTCAGCATAACTGCCCCCACTGTTGAGCATATCAGTCGTTGTGCACACCCGCGAACCAACCTTAAAAGAATCCACATCCTTCCCCACCGAAATTACTTCGCCAGCAACGTCGAAACCTAATACCCAGGGGAGTTTGTTTTTTATGCTCTCAGCCGCCCAACCAAGCCCTTTACGGGTTTTCCAATCTATGGGGTTAATGCTTGCACAGCGAACTTTTAATAAAACTTCATCAGCCGCTAATTGCGGTTGCGCCCAATCATCAACTATTTGTAATTTTTTTGCATCACCAAATTCAGTAACAATAACAGCTTTCATATTTATTCCATCGGTTTGAAAGCATCAGGCAATTCAATATCAGAATCGCCAAATAAAAACTTTTCACGTTCATCAGCAAGAAAAGTGCGTGCTTTAGGATCAAGAGAGGATAGGCGGTATTCATTGATTAATATAGTTTGATAGCCTATCCACTCCTCCCATGCCTTTTGAGAAATGTTCTCAAAAATTCGTTGACCTTCATCATTAGGAAACGGCGCTTTTTCTAAGGCTGGCAATTCACGTTCATGCTTTAAGCAAAATACTACTTTACTCATATTTCTCCAAGTTGTTTTTTTCAGCGACCATCGATAAGCTCGTTTTCGAACTAAAATCCTGCAATACAGTGCTTATTGGAGCAGCAAGTCCAATTGCAGCAGGACTACTTAGATTGTACCAAAGCCATCCATCATTAGGATGTTCAAATTGAAGCACTTGTGCAGGCGTAATAGTGAAATCTAAATGATAATGACTGAACGTTGTTCTTCTTATGGGCCACGTATCGTATTCCATCCATTGCCAAATTTGATTAGACAATTCTTTGTACTCCGGTAAAGCCCATAAATTTGCCCAAACTCCAGTAGAAGGCCTTTTTTTCAAAAGAACATGCTCACCGTCAAACAACAACATAAAGTTTGCTTTTTTAAAAGGTTTTACCTTGTTCTTTTTCTTTACTGGAATTTCTGTTTGCCAATTATATGAAAATGCCAAACAACCTGACTTTAAAGGGCATTCAGAGCATTGGGGCTGCTTGATAGAGCAAATACTTGCTCCAAGATCCATCAATCCTTGATTGTATATATCAACATTACTGGTTGGCAGCATGCTTTGGGCTTGTTGCCACAACTTGTTATGTGCTTTGCTTTGCGTTAAGTCTTCTTTATTGCCTAAGTATCGTGCTAATACACGTTTTAGATTGGTATCCAGCACAACGTGACGTTGTTTTCCTGCAAGACTTAACACAGCACCAGCAGTAGAAGGTCCAATGCCGGGCAGTTTTATCAAATCGTCGTATTTTTCAGGGAACTTTCCTTGAAAATCTTTACAAATAATACGCGCACTTTTGTGCAGATTTATCGCGCGCGAGTAGTATCCTAAACCCGACCATAAATGCATGACCTCGTCACTATGTGCAACGCTCAAACTCTGTACATTGGGAAACCGTAGAATAAACCGCTGGTAATAAGGGATAACTTTAGAAACTTGGGTCTGTTGAAGCATAATTTCAGAAACCCATACCGCATAATAGGTTTTTTCATTCTGCCATGGTAGATTCTTCCGCCCGTGCTCTACCTGCCAAGCAATGACCTTGTCAGAAAAATGGTCTGCATTCTTTTGATTGCCAGAACTAGGATTAGAGGAATTGAGGATTTTGCCTCTAAGCTTATTGATATTACTAATTAGCAGGCTGTAATATTAACCGCCAAGCCTCCAAGTGAAGTTTCTTTGAATCGGTGAGACATTTCATCGCCTATGTCTTTCATGGCACTAATGCAATTATCAAGTGGCATAAAATGCTCACCATCGCCTTTTAATGCAAGGGAAGATGCTGTGAATGCTTTAACTGCCCCAAAAGCGTTTCTTTCTATACAAGGGACTTGAACCAAACCGGCTACTGGGTCGCATGTCATACCTAAATGGTGTTCAAGAGCCATTTCAGCAGCGTTTTCTATTTGGGTTATGCTGCCCCCGTTTACCGCACAAAGACCGGCAGCTGTCATAGCAGAAGCTGATCCTACCTCTCCTTGACAACCAGCTTCAGCTCCAGATATTGAACTATTATGCTTAATAATCCCACCAATAGCTGTTGCAGTCAAAAGAAAATCTCGTATTTGCTCAACAGTGCCGTTGCAATGTTTGAAGAAATAATAAACAACGGCCGGGAGAACTCCAGCAGCACCGTTTGTTGGGGCAGTTACAACCATGTGCCCATCGGCATTCTCCTCGTTAACGGCCATTGCATAGGTACTAAGCCATTCATTTATTGTGGGTTGTTCTTCATTGAGGAGTTTTTGATATATTTCCTTGGCGCGACGTTTAACCTTTAAACCACCAGGTAGAATTCCATCAGCAGAAAGACCATTTTCAACACAAGTACGCATAGCCTCCCATATCTCATCAAGCCCATTATTTAGATCTTTTTCAGATATAAATACCAATTCGTTTTCTCGTTTAATCTGTGCGATGGTTTTGTTGCTCGATTTAGCCATTTCCAACATGGATTTTGCGTTATTAAAAGGGTAAGGGCAACGAGAAGCAGATTCTGAAAGGAGGGGAGCCTTAATATTTGCTATTTCTGCTTTGTCACAAATGAAGCCTCCTCCGATGGAGAAATAAGTTTCCTCTAATACAATACAATTCTCAACCTCTATCAATTCAAAAATCATACCATTGGCATGCTCAGGCAACGTTTCAGACTTGTCAAATACAATATCAAACTCTGGACGAAACGAGATGTTGTGTTCTCCTACAGTTATAGAAGACGTTTTCCATAAATCCTCTACTACGGAATTAACATTCAGTTTTGCTAAAACCTTTGGTGTGTAATCGTGCAAACCTAATAACACTGCACGGTCTGTAGCGTGCCCCCGTCCTGTAAAAGCGAGTGAGCCTTTGAGTACGCAACGTATTGAATATTGCTTGTTAGTGTCGTCTAATGACGATAATTTTTGCAGAATGCGTGTCAAAAATTCATTCGCTGCAAACATTGGACCCATCGTATGAGAGCTTGATGGACCGATTCCTATTTTAAGTAGATCTAAAGCGCTGATAAACATGATAATTTCTCGTAATTAATGACAATTGTTAAATACATGGATTTCTTAGTAGAACCCGCTGAAAAATGGGATTCATTTTCACTGCATTGTGCGATTATATAGTATTAAATATTGCACTGAATATAGTATTGAAAGTACTATTAAAAAAACTCATGACAAGTAGAGGAAAACATGAACTGTACCCTTATTTCTACACTAAGTAAGAACTCTTTTTTACTTCCCATAATGAGCAATAGATCTGTGATTGTATTGAGTAACAAGACAACTTTGTAAATCAGATTAGAGTTTTATATTCTATCTTCTGAAGTTTTTGAAAGTTAAGTGCTGAGGAATAAGTCATAATTCATTCTTTTCTTTCTAACTGCTTGATGATGTTTTTCCTGATACAATGCCTTTTCCTCAATTTCTAAGAATATTTAAGTGCGGTTTAAATGCCTTTTAAAATTCGATTCACTGATTCTTGGAAATTATATAATTAGGATAGGAAGCGTTTATTTAAACATTTAGGAGTTTAGCAGACTTAGATGCCACTTATTACATTACCGGACGGTTCATCACGGCGCTTTGAAGCGCCAATTTCTTTATTTGATATAGCAAGAGACATCGGGTCAGGTCTTGCTAAGGTCGCAGTTGCTGGAAAAATAAATGGAAATCTTCATGATTTGAGTGATGTTGTTGAAAACAATAGCTCAATTAACATAGTTACTATTAAAGATGAAGAAGGGTTGCATATTATGCGCCATTCGTGTGCGCATCTACTTGGTCATGCGCTAAAACAGCTTTTCCCTCAAGCAAAAATGGCGATAGGTCCTGTTATTGAAAATGGGTTTTACTACGATATTGATATCGATCCTTCGCTCACTTTTGATGATTTGTCCGCTCTTGAAGAGCGAATGTATGTGTTGGCTAAAACAGGCTACCCAGTCAATAAAGTAATTACTTCGCGTGACGCTTCTATAGAGCTGTTCAAAAAGCGTGGCGAAGATTATAAGCTCCAATTAATCGCTGATTTACCAAATGAGTCCGCTTTTGCCTTATATCATCACGAAGAATATACGGACATGTGCATAGGACCCCATGTGCCATCAATGCAATTTTGCAAAGCATTCAAACTGACCAGTCTTGCTGGAGCATATTGGCGTGGAGATTCCAATAATAATATGTTGCAACGGATTTATGGAGTTGCTTTTGAGAACAAAAAAGATTTGTCTGCATATTTGGAAATGCAAATAGAGGCGGAAAAAAGAGATCATAGAAAGATTGGCAAGGCATTAAAAATTTTCCATACCCAAGAAGATGCACCAGGCATGCCCTTTTGGCATCCAAGAGGCAAAGTTCTATACCAAACAGTAGAGAACTATATGCGAGAGAAGACTTTAGAAAGAGGATATCAAGAAGTACGTACACCGCTTCTATTAGATCGTTCATTGTGGGAGCGCTCTGGTCATTGGGAAAAGTATGCAGATGACATGTTTACTATCAGCACAGACAATCGTGAATATGCAATCAAACCCATGAATTGCCCGTGTCATGTTCAAATATTCAATCAACACTTACACAGTTATCGTGATTTACCAATTCGCTTGTCAGAGTTTGGTAACTGCCACCGTAATGAAGCATCTGGCACACTACATGGTTTGATGCGCGCGCGCAGCTTTACGCAAGATGATGGGCATATTTTCTGCTCCCCAGAAATGATATCTGAAGAAGTCAAAGGGTGTCTTGATTTGGTATTTGAAGTGTACAAAGACTTTGGATTTGAAGAGGTTGAACTTAAATTGTCAACACGACCAAAAGAGCGTGTTGGTAGCGACGAAATGTGGGATCAAGCTGAGCAGGCACTGGAAAAAGTGCTCGACGAGAGTGGTAGTAAATGGGAGTTGCAGATAGGAGAAGGCGCTTTTTATGGTCCTAAAATCGAATGTTCATTGCGCGACTGCATCAATCGAGTATGGCAATGTGGGACGGTGCAGTTGGATTTTTCAATGCCAGAGCGTTTGGGGGCACAATTTGTTGATGAAAATGGACTGAAAAAGACTCCTGTCATGATTCATCGAGCCATCATAGGTTCATTAGAGCGGTTTATTGGTATTTTGATTGAACAATACGAAGGAAAGTTTCCCGTTTGGTTGGCGCCGGTTCAAGTAGCAGTAATGACAATAACTCAAGCGCAAACGAATTATGCACAAACAGTTGTTGATCAACTCAAAGCTGCAGGTATACGCGTAGAGGGAGATTTTCGTAACGAAAAAATTGGGTATAAGATACGAGAAAACACCCTACAACGCATCCCTTGGTTAATCATAGTAGGTCAACAAGAAATGGAAAGTAACATGATTGCATTGCGCCATCGTGACGGTCGTAATTTAGGGGTCGTTACAGCAGATGATTTTATTGAAAAAATAACGACGTATATAAAACAAAAAAATGATATGGCATCAACAAACGAGGAAAACGCTTAAATGAAGAGAAAAGGAGGACGTCGTCCACAAGAAAGAATTTCATTACCAAAGGTAAATATTAATGAAAAGATAAGAGCTGCCACTGTTCGGCTGCTTGATTCGGATGGGGAATTTTTAGGGATAGTTGACCTTAAAGAGGCTCAAGAAAAAGCCAGTGAAGCAGAATTAGATCTGGTTGAAATAGCGAGCCAAGCAGAGCCTCCTGTATGCAAAATAATGAATTACAGTAAGTATCTTTTTGAGCTCAAGAAAAAGAAATTAGAAGCAAAGAAGAATCAAAAACAAATAGTACACAAATCCATAAAATTTAGACCAAACACCGATAAAGGTGATTATGAAGTCAAAATGAAAAAGATCAATGACTTTTTGGAGAAAGGCAATCACGTTAAAGTTATTGTGTGGTTTAGGGGAAGGGAAATGGCGCATCAACAATTAGGGACGCGCTTGCTAAACCAAGTACATGAAGACTTAGGCGAGAATGTTAATGTTCAATCGGAAGCGAAAATGGAAGGGCGACAAATGATAATGGTGATATCTCCGTCTAAAGTTTAACTTTTTTGAATGGATTGTTAGTTTTTTCTAATATTATGTAGAAGCGATAAAAAATTAGGAACCTACTTATGAATTTTTCTGATCGAGATGGCACAATTTGGATGGATGGGGAGTGGGTGGATTGGCGTGATGCGAAAATTCACGTTATGACTCATACGCTCCACTATGGAATGGGAGTTTTTGAAGGGGTGAGAGCTTATGAAACCTCTAAAGGTCCTGCTATTTTTCGTTTGAGCGATCATACGGATCGGTTGTTCAATTCGGCAAAGATCATGCAAATGGACATTCCTTTTGATAAGGAAATATTGAATCAAGTTCAACTTGAATCTGTGGCACGCAACAATCTATCTTCTGCCTATATAAGGCCCGTAGTATTCTATGGTTCTGAAGGCATGGGGTTGCGCGCAGACAATCTATGTGTACACGTTGCTATTGCCGCATGGTCTTGGGGAGCTTATCTCGGACAAGAGAATTTAGAGCGTGGCATTCGCATTCACACTTCGTCTTTTGCACGCCATCATGTTAATGTTTCAATGTGCCGTGCAAAAGCAAATGGACAATATATCAACTCTATGATGGCACTGTCTGAAGCACTACGTAATGGCTATGATGAAGCCCTTTTACTTGATGTCGATGGCTTTGTTGCTGAAGGAAGCGGAGAGAATTTCTTCATAATCAATAAAGGCGTTATCTATACGCCTGATTTAACATCAGCGCTTGATGGTATTACCAGACAAACGATCATGTTTCTTGCACGTGAACAAGGAATTGAAATTGTAGAAAAGCGCATAACCCGTGATGAAGTTTATTGTGCTGATGAGGCTTTTTTCACTGGAACAGCGGCAGAAGTAACGCCTATTCGTGAACTTGACGGAAGAGCTATAGGTAACGGACAAAGAGGCGAAATAACGAAACGTCTGCAAAAGACATATTTTGATTTAGTCAGTGGAAAGTTAGAAGGCTATGACGATTGGTTGTCATTAGTTTCTGAATTAGAATAAGAGCAGTTATAAAGAGGTAAACAATGGATGATGCTAAAACTAAAACTATTGTGCTAACGCGTTCTGAGTTACCATTGCATTGCCCCCGCGATGAAGATAGTGCTTGGAACTCACACCCAAGAGTATTTATTCCCATTGAAGATAACCCAGATCTTAGCGCACAGTGTCCATATTGCGGATCTAAATATCAATTGCAAGATTAATGTCTTTTCTTGACACATTGAAACAACACCAAGAGACCGTTGGAGCGTTATCTGATCATGTCAAGGATATAGAACAGATTGCTGAGTGCCTAATTGATACATTTGAAAATAATAAAAAATTAATGTGGGCAGGAAATGGTGGCAGTGCCGCTGATGCACAGCATATGTCTGCTGAATTAGTTGTACGATTTCGTAAAAACCGACGCGCTCTTCCATCAATAGCATTAAACACAGACACCTCTACTTTAACAGCTTGTAGTAATGACTTTGGCTATGAAGAATTATTTGCTCGTCAAGTCGAAGCGTTAGGAAACGCTGGAGATGCACTGATTTTATTAAGTACTTCAGGCAATAGTGAAAACTGTATCAAGGCAGCGCTTCTTGCCAAAGAGAAGAAAATTTGCGTGATTGTATTAACTGGAAGTAAAGAATCCCAATTATCTCGCAATGCAGATATGGTTATACATGTGCCTTCAGCAGATACGGCGCGTATTCAAGAAGCGCACGCGCTCATTGCTCATTGGTGGTGCCAAAAAATTGAAGAAAGCATTAGAAGTACAGCGAAATGAACCTAAAAGAAGCAAATATATTGGTTATTGGCGATGTCATGCTGGATCGTTATTGGTACGGTGACGTTAGCCGTTTATCCCCAGAGGCACCCGTGCCTATCATCGGCGTAGAACGCGAAGAATATAGACCAGGTGGCGCTGCTAATGTTGCATTGAACTTGGCTTGTCTTGACACCAAAGTTACATTAGTCGGAATAACTGGTAATGATGAGAATGCTAAGCTGCTTGAAGAAGAGTTAGTCAGCTCAAAGGTGGAATGTCATTTTTTAAAAATGGAAAACTCTCCAACAATCTCTAAGCTAAGAGTTCTTGGGCGACAACAACAAATATTACGCGCAGATTTTGAAGACGGTTTCCCAGAATATGATTCGAAGTTACTGTCTGCGCACATAAAAGAGTTATGGGATCAATGTGATTTGGTTATTTTTTCAGATTATGCCAAAGGATGCTTACAAAACATAGAGTCTTTGATTGATGAAGCTAAACAGCAGAATAAAACGGTTTTAATCGATCCTAAAGGAAGTGATTTTGGTCGTTATGCAGGGGCTGACATCATCACCCCTAACAGCAATGAATTAAAAGCACTGGTGGGTGAATGGGAAGACAATGAAGACCTTATCAATAAGGCACGTTTTCTTGCGGAAGTAAATGACATTGAAGCCATTTTAGTAACGCGTGGTTCTAAAGGCATGAGTTGGGTGCCTGTACATGGGGAAGCCTTTCATATACCAACAAAAGCACGCGAAGTATTTGATGTTTCTGGAGCAGGCGACACAGTTATTGCTACATTGGGAGCTTGTTTGGCTGCTGGTTGCTCCACTAAACAAGCTATTGAATTCGCAAACCATGCGGCAGGAATAGTCGTTAGCAAGCAAGGCACTGCGAGCATAACAGTTAGCGAGTTATTTGGTGAATTTGTTGAATCTAAAGACAAACCTATACCATTAGAGCTTTTAAAAAACTTAGTTCTTGAATCAAAGAGTCGCGGAGAAACAGTTGTAATGACCAATGGCTGTTTTGATATTCTACATGCGGGGCACATTGAGTCACTTGAAAAAGCACGCTCTTTAGGTGATCGCTTAATAGTCGCGGTTAATAGCAACGCTTCAGTACATCGACTAAAAGGGCAGGGACGTCCTATTAACAAATTAGAACATCGCATAATGATTTTAAATGCACTAAGTTGTGTTGATTGGGTAGTGGATTTTGGCGATGATATTTTAGATGCAGACACTCCACAGTCTTTGTATGAGATTCTGTTGCCCAACGTGTTAGTCAAAGGCGGGGATTATGAAACGAAAGATATTGCCGGAGCTCAAGCGGTAATAGAGGCTGGCGGGAAAGTTGTTACTATTGAATTACTTGAGGAGTTATCAACGACTGCTATGGTTAGGAAATTAAAAGAGATCGACCAATGAAAAAACGTATAGTAGTAACTGGTGCGGCGGGAATGATCGGTAGTAATATTATCTCAGGGCTTAATGAAAATGGTTACGATGATGTTGTTGCGGTTGATGACTTAACCAATGGACACAAGTTTTTGAATTTAGTTGGAATGAAAATAAGTGACTATATCGATAAGTTGGATTTTTTAGAAAGCCTCGCTAACGATCGTTTGGGAAAAATAGATTGCGTATTTCATCAAGGTGCTTGTTCAACAACTACTGAATGGGATGGCAAATACATGATGCACAATAATTATGAATATACTAAAAAGCTATATCATATGTGTGTGGAAAAAAGAATTCGATTCCTTTATGCATCCTCTGCAGCAGTGTATGGCGATGGTGTTAGAGGTTTCTCTGTTTCTCCAGAGTGTGAAAATCCATTGAATGTCTATGGCTATTCTAAATGGCTATTTGATTATTATCTCCTCCAACAAGCTCCTTCAAGTACGCAAGTTGTGGGATTGCGCTATTTCAATGTTTATGGTCCTAATGAACAACACAAAGGTTCAATGGCTTCGGTAGCATGGCATTTATACAATCAACATATGCGGGGAGAAAATCTGAAATTATTTGGTTCTTGGGATGGATTTGCTGCTGGTGAGCAAATGCGTGACTTCATATACGTTAAAGATGTAGTAGCAGTGAATTTATGGCTGCTTGAGAATCCAGAAGTGACGGGTGTTGTTAACTGCGGCTCTGGACAAGCTGAAACATTCAATTCAGTAGCTCATGCAATTATAGATTATTATCAGTGCGGAGAAATAGAGTATATAGATTTTCCTGATCACCTCAAAAAGGCATATCAAAGCTATACTCAGGCGGATATGGGGCGTCTATATGAACTGGGCTATAAAAAAGATTTTTATAGTGTAAGTGATGGCGTCACCGATTATTTGAATTGTCTTTAGGTTAAAGAAATTAAAACATTGAAAAACGTGAGATTAAATGAAAAAGAAACTAATACTTGGAAATTGGAAGATGAATGGTTCATTGGATTCCAATACAGCATTGATTAAGCACATTCATGCTTGGGAAGGAACGGCATTGGTTGGTGTTTGTCCTCCTAGTGTATATCTAGGACAAATTGCTGCGTTATTGCGAGGCAGTCAAGTCACTTTAGGGGCACAAGATTGCAGCGTACACAATGCAGGGGCATACACTGGTGAGAACTCGGCACAAATGATTGCAAGTCTGGAAGCTAAATGGTGTTTGGTTGGACATTCAGAGCGTCGACAATACCATAACGAAAGTGATGAATTAGTCGTTACTAAAGCAAATGCGGCGGCCGATGCTGGTTTACTTCCAGTTATATGTGTAGGTGAATCTTTGGAAGAGAGAGAAAGCGGACGAATGCCTGCAATTATAAAAAAACAAATAGAGCATATTTTTCAATTTGGCAACAAATCAACTCTTGAAAATATGATTATTGCCTACGAACCAGTATGGGCTATAGGCACAGGAAAAACTGCAACTCCTGAACAAGCACAAGAAGTGCATTCCATGATTCGTGAACTATGTCGCGCGCATGACAGATCTCTTGAAGACATCTATATCATTTATGGTGGAAGCATGAATGTTCAAAATGTCAAAGATTTATTGTCGCAAAGTGATATAGATGGCGGATTGATTGGGGGCGCTTCGCTGAAAGGAGATGAATTTTTATCAATCATGGAACATGCTTGTGTATGTTAACATCAGAATTAAAACTTTAATATGTATAAGAATATCATATTGAAAACTGTTTTGATATAATGAAATACTTACGATCAATAAAAACTTATAGGAGCACTCATGGATAGTGGCGATATACTTCAGTTGATAGAAGAAAAGGAAATCGAATTTGTTGATTTTCGATTTACCGATACACTGGGAAAAGAACACCACGTAACATTGGCGGCAGACGATGTTGACGAGGCAATTCTTGAAGACGGAAAGACTTTTGATGGTTCGTCTATAAAAGGGTGGAAAGATATTCATGACTCTGATATGATTTTGCAGCCCGACTTGACCACTGGAGTGGTTGATCCCTTTGCGCAGGCTTCTCAATTAAACATTCGTTGCGATATAATTGATTCAGGAAGTATGACAGGGTATAACCGAGATCCACGTTCGGTGGCAAAACGTGCAGAAGCATACTTAAAATCTACTGGAATAGCTGATTCTTGTTTTGTTGGACCAGAGCCAGAGTTTTTTGTTTTTGACGATGTGCGTTGGGGAAATGCTCCAAACGGATGTTTCTCTGAAATAAATTCAAACGAAGGTGCATGGGCTTCTAGTCATAAAATTGAAGGTGGGAACCTTGGTCATAGACCATCACAAAAGGGCGGTTATTTCCCAGTTCCTCCAGTTGATTCATTGCACGATTTTCGTTCTGAAACTTGTCAGGTATTGAAAGAAGTCGGTATCAAAGTTGAGGTACATCATCATGAAGTTGCTACTGGCGGACAATGTGAAATAGGTTGTGCTGGCAATACCTTGGTTAACAAGGCCGATGAAGTTCAGCTCTTCAAATACATTGTGCACAATATGGCGCATTTGTACGGGAAAACATCCACTTTTATGCCTAAACCTCTTGTAGGAGACAATGGCTCAGGAATGCATTGCAACGTCTCATTGTCAAAAAATGGGCAAAACATATTTGATGGCAATAATTATGCAAGTCTATCAGAGGAAGCTATTTTCTTTATTGGTGGCTTGCTTAAGCATTCGAGAGTAATCAATGCATTCGCTAATCCAGGAACAAATTCATATAAACGGTTAGTGCCGGGATATGAAGCACCTGTGTTACTTGCGTATTCTGCAAAAAATCGTTCAGCATCAATTCGTATTCCTTTAGTGTTAAGTGCTAAAGCGCGTAGGGTTGAATTACGTTATCCTGATCCATCAGCGAACCCATACTTAGCATTTTCTGCCATTTTGATGGCTGGACTAGATGGAATCGAAAATAAAATTCACCCAGGTGATCCTTCTGATAAAGATTTATACGATTTACCTCCAGAAGTTGAAAAAGACTTTCCAACGGTATGTGCATCGCTTGATGAAGCGTTGGATGCATTGGCTAAAGATTCGGCCTTTTTGGAGAAAGGAGGCGTTTTCGATAAAGATATGATACAGGGTTATTTGGAATTGAAACAAGCTGATGTTGACCGTATTCGTATGTCTACTCATCCTATCGAATACGAAATGTATTATTCGCTATAATTTTTCGAATATATTGCGTATATGAAGCGCCCTTCAGGGCGCTTTTTTTTGGTTTGAAGATAAAACTCCACTGGAGTGTCACTTAACGATAGCACATAAGCAGCTTATTTAAAAGGATTTGACTGTTTTCTTGCAATAGAAAGGTGAGGGGGTGCTTATTCTCAAATGAAGCAACTATGCACGATTTATACGATAATGCACATCTTAGATAAACGTTAGGCGTTTACAAAATTATTTGTGCGTGATTGTGATATTTTAATTGCCAAGCGCACGAATCCGTTAGACTGCTTAAGCAAGCTGATAATTTAGTACTATAAAGAAATCAAAATAAAACATATCCTTATAGGTGGTGTTCAATGAAGTTGTTATTAGGTGTTTGTGGCAGTGTTGCTGCTTATAAAAGTCTCGAGTTAATTCGACTTTTGAACAAAAATGAGTGCGAAATAAAAGTAATTTTAACTGCAGGAGGTGCACGATTTATCCATCCTCTTGCATTTCTTTCTCTGGGTGTTGATAAAGTTGTTCAGGATTTGTGGGATGCTGAAAATAGCATGGCACATATTACATTGACTCGATGGGCTGATTGCTTTCTTGTCGCTCCAGCAACAGCTCAATGCCTTGCTAAAACCGCTAACGGAAACGCTGATGACTTATTAAGCAGTGCGTTATTGGCTGTCGATGAGATACCAATAGTTCTTGCACCAGCAATGAATCAGGCAATGTACAAAAATTCAGCGACACAACGCAATGTAGAGCAATTAAAAGCCGATGGCGTGCAAATCTGGGGTCCAGACAGTGGAGAACAGGCTTGTGGTGAGCACGGTGAAGGAAGAATGCTTGAACCTAATGAATTACATGAGCGATTGCAAAACTTCTTTTGAAAGAGTATTACTCACTCTGGGCGCAACAAGAGAGTCCATTGATCCTGTTCGATATATATCTAATCGTAGTTCTGGGAAAATGGGCGTTGCACTGATTAAAGCTTTTCAAGAGCTTGGTTGTAATGTGTGTGTCATAAAAGCACACTGTGAAAGCATTGATATACCAAGTAATATTGAAATACATGAAGTAAGTAGTTCAAGTGAAATGCTGGCATCTGTAAATCAACAAATGATTAATTTTAAACCGCAACTTTTTGTAGGGTGTGCGGCAGTTTCTGACTTTATTCCCCAAAATAGCGCGAACAAAATTAAGAAGCAACAGGGTATCAATTTAATATTTGAAAAGGCACCAGACATTATTGCTGGAGTAGTTGGTCGCTGCCCCTATGTGGCAGGTTTTGCCGCTGAAACAACCAATATTCAACAGAATGCGTACGAAAAAATGCACGGTAAGGGACTGGACGTTATTTTTGCCAACGATGCCAGATGCGCTATGGGGAGCGATAGCAATCAAGTCGTTATTGTTACAAAAAATAATTTTATAGAAACAGAAAAAATGACAAAAGAGGCACTAGCAAAATTATTGGTGCAATGGTTGAAAAAAGATTGGTTGCGGAAATTTGCTACAAATAGGATGGGAACTTAAAGAATGGGTTTTAATCTTCTCTTAAATTCCATGTAATTTTGAAAATTCAATTTTAAGTTTAAATTAGATGAAAAAAAATATTCAATTAAAAATTTTAGATAAACGTATCGGAAATCAATTTCCAATGCCTAGTTATGCTACTGAAGGATCTGCAGCGATTGACTTGGTCGCTTGCATTGATCAAGCAGTTGATTTAAAAGCTGGAGAATGTCAACTAATATCAACGGGTTTGTCTATCTACATACAAGATAAATCCTACGCAGCTTTACTGGTACCTCGATCTGGTCTGGGAGTGCGAGATGGTATCGTTTTAGGCAATTTAGTTGGTTTAATAGACTCAGACTATCAAGGGCCATTGAAAGTTCCACTATGGAACCGCAGTGATAAAGCGGTGACTATAGAACCAGGTTTACGTATGGCTCAAATGTTACTGCTCCCTGTTGCGCAGATGCACTTCGATATTGTAGAAGAATTTGATGAATCAACCAACAGAGGGGTAGGTGGATTTGGCAGTACAGGAAAAAAATAACATGCTTGAGACGTTAAAAAAAGCAGCGCAGGATTTATTTGCGGCTAAATTTTTATGGCTATCTATTTGGCCATTGGCATTATCAATCATTTTTTGGACGAGTGTGTTCTACATTTTTGCTGGCGATTGGAACGTAAGCATAAATCATTTCTACAGTGATACTTGGATAGATGATTTGGGTGAAACCAACGGACTCCATTGGTTAACAGCGTATTTGGGCTTTTTTCTTTTATTCCTACTGTGGATGCCTGCAGTTTATATAACGAGTCTATTAATTGTCGCTTTTTTCATTATGCCTCTCATCATGAAACACGTTTCACAGAATCATTATCCAGAGTTAGAGCAGTATTCAGGCGGAACTTTTATCGGTTCGATCTTTAACACAGTAATTACAATGATTATCTATTTGTTCTTATGGCTGTTATTATTGCCTTTCTGGTTCTTTCTGCCGCTGGGTTTCGTAATTACGCTTTTTTTGAGCGCTTGGGTCAACAAGCGTTTATTTGCTTATGAGGCACTTTGTGATTACGCATCAAAAAATGAATTGAGTACATTGAGAAAAGATGGTTTCTGGCTAAGTGCGCTGTTAGGGTCGATTTATTTCATTCCCTTTTTGAATTTATTTGCCTCTGTTTTCATGGGATTAGCCTTTGCTCATCATTATTTGAAACTATTATCAATGCACAGACAGTCATCAAATGAGCGTGCCAGATAAATTGGAACTTGCCATTCAAGGAAAACTGCTTCTGCCCGCACTTAGGAAAACCGATGAGGATAAACTTTTTTGGGTAGCCGATTCACTTAAAGAAATTTATTTATTATTTCATTATATCCAAAAAATTCAAAAGGATAGCCGCAGAAAAAAATTGATTCTATTAGGTCCAATAGAACTCTTGAAACAACCCTTAACACCTGCCAAAATAATAGTGAACGCACCGGATGGAGTCATTGGCGCACTGCCTCTTTTGGAAGATTGGGGAGTTGCTCACCGTTGTTTTAGCATGAACGAGACGGCTGGCGCGTTTTCAGGTACGAGTAAAGCGTTCGTTAAGTCGTTGAATATTAATGAAAAAGAAATATTTTATTTATCGATGCTAAACGTTACTCTTTAAAAGTTAATAGCTGACAGTAAGATTAGTGAGGCATGTGCGTTGAATCCATATCGGTATCCACGTATTTAGTTGAGGTATTCGGTTTCCAAGCGCTTCAAGACTCATTCCACGAATCAATGCTTTGACTGCTAAAGCCTCATTGCGTTCACAGAGGCTTAGACAGACTTTATTGTTTAAACGGTATATGATGTACCATCCGCCATTTAAACTGTCTACACTCAAATACGGGTGCTCTTCTGCTAGTAAAGCTACATGATCACTATTGATAAAGAACGAGGATAACGTATCTTGGAACTCTAAGAAAGTTTTAATAGATTCTTGTGACTGTTGAGCTTCTATCCACTTTTCAACCATTGACATGTCAAATTGAGGTTGATTTTCAGCATAATAAGTCTTTTCAATGCTTAATTCGCAAGCAGCTAAGGTAATTAAGCCTTTAATTTGTCTTGCGTCTGGGTAAAGTTTTAAGTACTCAGAAAAATTATCACCATACTCATTCAAATCTTGACTATAGGCACTTTCATTTAAATAATAGTAGTTTGCGATGCCTGTATATACATCACCCAATAACTTTTTAACGCAAGGGAAACGTGTTCTTAACGCACTAATATGCGCATACTTAACAGTTTTTTTATAAATTTCGTGTCGATTTTCCGAACGAGATTTCTCTGCGAGATAGCTCTTAAAATTATTCTTTGCATCCGCCACTCGAATCATCTTCCAAAAATCATTTTGTAATTGTTTTAAAGAAGGCGCTTCAGGCTTCATTTTTCACTATGTTACGTGCGTAATCAGCTTCCTTATAGAGAGTCATAAAATCTGGTAAATCATTGTCCCATTCAATTAAAGTAGGAATATGATGATTTTCTCGGATGAAGCGTGCATATAAATCCCAAACCTTTGGGTGCACTTTATTATTGTGTGCATCGATTAGATACTCATCACAATCTTCAAAACCAGCGAGGTGTATTTCTGCAATTCGATCGACAGGAATTTTATTAAAATAGTCTTCGATGTCGGTGCCATTATTGTAATGTGCCACGTATATATTATTGATATCAAACAAGATTTTGCAGTCGGATTCAATTGCCACATTAGCAACAAATTCACCTTCAGTCATAGTGGAATGTTCAAAATTCAAATAAGTTGAAACATTCTCAATTGCAAAAGGACATTCGAAATAATCTTGAATTTCTCGTATGCGAGATGCAGCGTGTTTAACCGTTTCTTCAGTATACGGCAAGGGTAACAAATCATGAGCGTGTTGACCATGAACACTTGTCCAGCATAAATGATCTGACATGAGCCAAGGATTGACCAATTTTGCCAGTTCCTTCAACTTACGCATGTACTCACGATCTAAAGGATCCGTGCTTCCTATAGATAAACCAACGGAGTGTTGCGTTATTGGATAGCGCTCAGCGATCATTTGTGCTTCATATAAAGAAGCACCTCCACCGCAAGTGTGATTATCTGCCAGAATTTCGAACCAATCTATATTGGGATCTTTTTGAAGAACTTCTTTGAAGTGTTGTGACCTAAACCCTAATCCAATGGGCAAAACGTCCGCCCCAAATATTGAGGCGGACGAAGAATTTTCACCTGATGACATTAATTACTTAGCTTTTTTAACTAAAGCAACTTTACCACCAGTGATTTTGGAACAAGTTCCTTGAGGAACGTAGACCCACTCACTATCAAGGTTAGTAGATTTAGCTTGTCCAGCACAAGCATGCTTGCCATCAAGAGCGCCGCAATCATTCTTTCCAGCTTTTGCAATACCTGCACACTTTTCCCATGCTTTAGGTGCATCAGGAACGGCTGCATTTGCGCTAGATGCCAATAATAGTCCAGCAGTGAAAACACTAGCTAGTGTTACTTTTGCGATATTTCTATCCATCAGATTCTCCAATTTAGAGTTATAAAAAATAGCAATTCTAATTGCTCTCAGTCTACTAAGACGATAAAAAGTGACTATTACCCCGTAAAAGAATGGAAAAAATCATCTATTCAGTAAAATAGAGCGCACATAATACAAAGCAAACAATGAACGCGCTTCTGTTACATCATCACGCAGCACTAAACTTTCTATACTGTTTAAGTCAATAGGGCACACTTCAAGTTGTTCGGGTTCATCGCCTACAAGAGGAGAAAAATAAAGGTCTTCAAGCATAACAATATGCGTCATGTGTGTCATGTATCCAGGCGATAAGCTAACACTTTTAAGATATGTCGCTTTTTTTGCACCGTAGCCAGTCTCTTCTTGACTTTCTCTACAGGCGGCTTTGACGGGGGTTTCATGCTCTTCGATATGTCCTTTCGGTAATGCCCACTCGTATTGAGCATTACCTGCACAATATTCACGTATGATCAATGCTTCGAAATTATCGGTAATAGGGACTGCAAGAACAGAACCTTTTTTACTGCCAAGAGCACGCCTGAATTGTCTTCTCTCTCCGTTACTAAAGCACAAATCCTGCACCTCTAACCGATAATTGGAATGATTAATTAGGAGTTCTGAGCGTTCAACAGTCGGCAGTGTGTGTTTTAAGTCAAGGTTTTTTTGTATTTTAGGCAGTCTGTTTTCATTATCCATTAAGCTATAATACCAGATAAATTAGTGGCAGGCGGGAAAAGCTATTCAGAATGACTTCGTCATTTCACTCGTCAGCAAAATATTATTATCCTAATCTGAATATCAATGCTCAAAGTCCTTTCTATAAACTGTAATGGTATCCGTGCTGCATACAAAAAAGATTTTTTTGCATGGGTTGCTAGCATGGATTGTGATGTTCTTTGCCTACAGGAAGTACGTGCAGATAAAGAAGTTTTAGCGGATGAAAAATTCACTTTAAATGGATACGTGCATCATCATGTGGTTGCAGAAAAGAAAGGCTACAGTGGTGTTAGCATCTACAGCCGTTTAAAAATAGATAAAGTAGTTAGTGCTTGCAATAACACCGTAATGACGGTAGAAGGCCGATGGATTGAAGTAATTATAGGAAAACTGCATATCGTATCTCTCTATTTGCCGTCAGGTTCATCTGGAGATATTGCACAGTGTAAAAAAAATAAAATTCTCGATTGGCTATTGCCTGAACTTCAGAAAAAACAGGACGATGGCGATTCATGGATTATATGTGGTGACTTTAATATAGCGCATACTAACAAAGATATAAAAAATTGGCGTGGAAATCAAAAGAACTCGGGATTTTTACCGCATGAAAGGGCTTGGTTGGATGCAGTGTTCTCTATGGGATGGGTTGATGTTTTTAGAACGTTGAATAACGAGGAGCATCAATACACTTGGTGGTCCAATCGAGGACAAGCATGGGCAAACAATGTTGGGTGGCGTATTGATTATCAAATAACTACAAAGGATATGGCAGAGAAAGCGCAAAGCGTTGAAATTTATAAAAATAAGCGTTTTTCAGATCATGCTCCTTTAATAATAAAATATGATTGACATGATAAAAGAAAACGAAACATATAATCGACAAACAATTTTAGGAAAACGAGTAGCAGCCCCCAAAGAACGTACTGCCGAAGTGCTTCAAGCCATCCCCAGAGAGGAACAACGCAATAAAATCAGTTTAGATTTTAATTTCAAGGGCACAGATCTCTGGAATGTATGGGATGCTTACTGGGTAGATTGCAATAATCAAGCCCATTGCTGCTTGTTACAACTTGAAATTGACGCATCTTCAAAGTATATCGTCGAATCCAAATCTCTCAAGCATTATTTAGAAGGGATTACTTGGATAAAATTTGAAAATGAAGAGGCATATCTTAAAGTTATCGTTCAAGATTTGAGCGAATGTTTAAAGGATAGCGTTGTTGCTAAATTGATCCCTCCGCTCGGTGTTATACGCACAGCAACCCCTGGGTTGAATTTGGATAACTCTTTACTTGAAGGAAGAGTTGATAATTTCTGCTATAACAAAGAATTACTTAAGTTTTCAAAAAAGGAAGTGGAAAGCAAAGAACATATAAATAAAGTATGTATATACAACACGGATACTTTTCGCAGCCTTTGTCCCGTAACCAATCAACCCGACTACGCAACGGTTGTGATTGCTTCCGTTGGAGAAATTATTGATCCAGAGAACTTATTGAGATATTTACAAAGTTATCGTAATCATACGGGATTTCACGAAAACTGTTGCGAACGCATTTTTGATGATTTGCGCAACACCTTTTCTTTCGAGCGTTTATCTGTGATTATGGCTTTTAGTCGCAGAGGTGGCATCGATATAACGCCAATGCGTTGGCTTGATGGTCAGCCAAAGCCGGAGATAGGGCATCTATGGCGACAGTAATCCTATAATGAGTCTTACAGTGGTTTCATGAGTGAATATGCGTACGATCTCATGAACATCGTGGCTATACAGGCAAATGATTTAACCCAATTAAATACGTTTCACGCGAGTTTTTACGCGATGATTCAGGCTTAATTGTTTTGACTTGCTTAAATTGCTTACGAACTGAAGCCAATAAGGGCTCAAAGCCTTCTCCATGAAAGCTTTTCATAATCAAATAACCTTCTTTTTTTAGAATAGATTGAGTCAATTCAAGTACTAACTCACATAAATACATACTCTTAGGCATATCAACAGACTTGTTCCCACTCATGTTTGGTGCCATATCCGACATAATAAGATCAACACGAGAGTCGCCAACGCTCTCGAGAATTTTAGCGAGCGTTTCATCTTCGATAAAATTGCCTTGAATGAAAGATACACGTGCTAACGAGTCCATTTCTAATAAATCACAACCTACAATTTTTGCATTAGAGTGATTTACAGCATACTGAGACCATCCGCCAGGAGAACAACCTAAGTCGACTATTGAGTTGCAATTTTTAATTATTTTATATTTGAGGTCAATTTCTTGTAATTTAAACAAGGACCTTGAGCGGTATCCAGCTTTCTTCGCCTCTTTTACATAAGGGTCACTATGCTGCCTATTTAACCACCGTTGAGAGCTTACTGAGCGTGCCATACATTATGTAGGTTATTTTGAAGGCAAAGCGATTAGAGGTTTTTTTTCATTTCGGCGATACAGCAGGCACATCTTCCCAATCTTTTGCACTAAGGACGCATTTAGTTTATTTGATAATGCTGTTATTTGGCCCTCTCTTAATTCGCGTGTTTCTTCAGAAATACGAATTTTAATCAATTCATGCGTAACCAACATATTATCAGCCTCGCCAATAAAACTCTCTGAAAGACCTTTATCTCCCAAACGCATCAAAGGCGTTTTTGTATTATGTCCAATTTGAAGTAAATGTCTAATTTGATTCTTAGTTAATTGCATGTTTAAAACCGGATGTCGTTTATTATGTCGTCTATATGCTCAAGTCCAACAGAGATTCGAATCATATTTTCTGAAATTCCTGCATTTTCTCGCTCTTGCGCACTCATTCTCCAATGCGTTGTTGTTGCTGGATGCGTAATCGTGCTTTTAGCGTCACCGAGATTTGCCGTAATAGAAAGAAGTTGACATCTATTTATAAGAGTCCAAGCCTCTTTTCTATCTCCCTTCACCTGAAAGGATAACACACCACCACCGCCATCAGGATGCTGTTTTTTTGCCAGCTCTCTTTGAGGATGTGAAGGTAGGGCGGAATAATTAACTTGCTCTACTTGTGGCTGTTCTTGTAACCACAACGCTAAAGCCAACGCATTATCGCAATGTTTTTGCATACGCAGTGACAATGTTTCAAGGCTTTTGGCAAGCACCCAAGAATTGAAAGCATTCAATCCAGTGCCAGCGGTACGAACTACACTGTATTGTTCTTTATACAAACTTTCTTGATTAGTAATTAATGCTCCCCCCAAACAACGGCCCTGACCATCGATGAATTTAGTGGCGGAATGCATTACAACGTCTGCACCAAATTTCAAAGGTTTTTGTAAATGAGGCGTGCAAAAACAATTATCTACAACTAAAAGTGCGTTATTCTCATGCGCAATATCAGCCAATACTTGTAAATCCGCTATTTCAGCTGTTGGATTAGCAGGTGTTTCGCAAAATAAAATTTTCGTATCCGAACAAATAGCATCTCGCCACTCTTGTGCTTCGGACAAAGGTACAAAAGTGGTTTTAATAGCGAATTGCGCCATTAAGTCCCTAAAAAGTCCAATGGTCGTGCCAAAAACGCAATCGGCACAAACAACATGATCCCCGCTTTTAAGGTGAGCAAGAGCCATAGTCAAAATAGCCGACATTCCTGTATTTGTCGCTATCCCATAGCTACCTTCTTCTAAAATTGCTAATCTTCGAGAAAACGTGCTTTCATTGGGATTGCTAAAGCGTGCATATATATTGCCTTCTTCATCGCCTCTAAAACGAGCCGCTGCTTGTTGCGCATCCTTGAAAACAAAGCTGGAAGTTAAATAAACAGGTTCTGAATGCTCTCCGTGGGGCGAACTTTCAGAGCGCGTTCTCACCGCGCGTGTTTGGCTGTGATATTTGCTATAATCTTTTGGACTATTTGAACTCATATGCCTTATTGTACCTTGCTTTCAAAACTTCGTTAGTTGAATGGGGATGTCTTCATTTTTTTAAAATCATCCTGAAATTCAAAAAAACTGCGCCTGCGTGATCTACAAGCGCTTCTTTTTCATGGCATTGTGCCATTCATCTTCTTCAATATGTAAGTAGCGTTGCGTCGTTTCAAGGCTCTCGTGTCTTGCTGTTGCTTTAAGAAACCGCATATCAACACCGCTATCGGCTAAATGTGTCAAACCAGTGTGTCGCAACCAATGTGTAGAGGTTTTTCTCAATCGCTCAGCTTCATAAGGATCAACGTGTTCAAGCTCTAATGCAGCTTCAGCAACGCAACCTTTGACAATTCTATAAACCATATCCGCTGTTATCGCACGAGTTCCATCCAGTGAAGTGAGCAAAGGTTCATGGGAAGAGGGGGTAGGGGTGGCAGGTAGATTGCGGTGTAGTCGATAACGCTCTAACGATTTCATCATCTCTTCTGATACGGGGACTTTCCTTGTTTTATTACCTTTTCCATGAATAAGCCACCACCAATTACCCCTGTCTTTGTAAAAACTACTCATAGAATGCTTTACCACTTCGCTAACACGAGGCATCTGTAAATAAAGTAATGCAAATAAAAAACGCATTCGTTCCTTTTTGGCGATTTCTTTGGGGTCATTAGATTGCTTACTTTCAATAAAGCGCCAAAGGAAATCCCACAGTTCCCGTGGTAGATAGCGCTCAATAGTTGCACGTTTGTCAACATTTCTACGGCCACTTTTTCCCATCAAGCGTATAGGATTACCTCTGAGATACCCTGCGTCAGTGAGGAATGAGAAACAACGTCCAAGAATAGTTAAAGCTAATTCGCGACTGGGATCAGATAATGGACCAGAAAAAGGTTTCCAATGTTTATGATGTCGCGGGCGTTTTGGTCCACACCAAACTTCTGCTGGTGACGGATTACGCATAAAGCGCCAATAAGCGGTTATGTCCTCAACATCAAGGCTTGATATTGGCTTTCGGCAATCTACCAAGCACCAGCGATACAAACGTTCGACTTCTTTGCGATAGCTTCGGAAAGTTTGCGGTGAGTCTCGATATAAATTCAACCACGCCCCAATGGCTTCCAAATCATCATCCGCTTTAATCAAAGAAGATGGGGTGGCATTTCGATTAGTACCGAAACGGCCATTGAGCGTGTCAGGGAGAGTTAATGGCGTTTCAATGGGTTTGATAAGATCTTTGGAATTGTGCATGCGCATCTCATTAAATTTTCAATTTAATGATTATAACATCTTGTTAAAAAAGAATATATGTAATTCGTGATTATGAAGATAATCACGAATGGAGGCTAAAAACTGCCGGATATTTAAGCAATGAAAACGGAAATAATCGATCAAATTATGAACCGCTTATATCGTTCGAATCTTCTAAAAAATCACGGGTCAAGGAAATGATTGTTGATGAACTTGGTGAAGTTGGTGCAAATGCTTTAGAACAGCTATACAACAAGTATTTGCGCCCTTATGACGTTAATCAAATAGGCATAAATGGGATATATAGAATTATTAATAAATTTGATGCCTCATTCCTCTCTACTTTCGCTTTTAGATTGAAAACAAAAGAATACAGCTTTATCGCTAACGTGATCGCCGACATGCTACGCACGGACGAATTAGGCGGTGATGAAACAATGGATATTCCTGTTTTTACCGCCGTGAAAATAGCCTAAAGCCCCAATATAACGGGGCTTTCAGCGTTCTAAACCTTTGATTTACTTCGTCTCGTGATTATCTTCAGAGTTACGAACGTCATCAACCAGTTCAAAGCCAGTATATTGGGCGTATTTATGCGCCCACCATTGAGCGATTGACTTGTCTTTACGCGGGTCTTTGATCGCTCTTTGATAGTTTGATGCTGCGATCAATGCAAGCGGGTTTTCATTGAGTAAATCAGAGAAAACAAGACATGCACGATCATCGAAAGAGTTTATCTCTTTTCTATAGCTTGATAGGGCTTGTTGTGATATTGATGTTTGTTTCCAAATTTTATAATCTGAATTGACACCAAGCGCATTTTTAACGCGATCTAAGTATTCCGCCGTTGTTGGTATGTTTAGCATTTTTCCGTCCATTGGTATAGTACATAATTAAAGTATACAATAAATATGGTTCAACCATTACTATGTTATAAACCATAATCATGGTTGACTTATACTCCATAATCATGGTATATTCTTGGCATGGACAAAATGCTAAACGAAAAAACCGCCATCAATCTATCAAACTCAACGAAATCAAAAGCGGTTATTAGCATACCGTCCATTGATTGGAGAGCGGGCGTTTTTTCTATGGAAACGCCCATTCTCCACCTTTTAACCAATGGAGCAAACTAATGAGTAAACCTAAACTAACGATAGCAAAATTTAATAAGCAAGGACAAGTTGTCTATTATCTGTACGACAAAAAAGGAAAGCGATATAAGCTATATCATGATTTTCATTATAGCGATCTGGGCTTATACAAAGTTGATCCAGAATTACATGAACGCTTGAAGTTTGAATTTGGAATCATCAACGAAATAATAGATAACGAACCAGGCGAGCGATGAACACAACGACCAATAACCCTTTAATTGATAGGTTTTTAAAAGCGTCGCAAGAATTGCGTGCTGAACAAGAAGCAGTTGAAAAAACCATCATTGAAGCTGGTGGCACTATAACTCCAGAAATGCTATTAGTACCAGAAGAAACCTCAATGAAATATTTAAACGCTTTAATATCTGTAACAGAACTTGCACGGGCGAGTGAATTCATCCGAGCCGATGTACTTAAACCAGATAGCAAAATTGAAGCAAACATTGCAAGCGAAACAATCCACTAATCAAAATGAGCGCACAAAGTAAAAAAGAGAGTTGGCGCGAGGCGTACAGGAATACCGCGCTGGCTTTCGTTGTGTCGCTATTGGCGCACAAATACATAGTAGCCCCTGCTCTATCATGGCACATTGAGCAAGGTGGGGATCAAACAACGTTTATTGTTGCTTTTTTAGTAACCAGCTTCTATACCCTGCTTTCGCTTGGTCGTAATTATTTCATTAGGCGTATGCACGTTAAAAATAAGGTATTGCCACCGATGCCACCCATCCCACGCGTGAAATGAAGTTGCCTCCGATCCTTAAATATTTAGGAGGTAAGCACTCTATTGCACCGCAAATAATTGCGCATTTTCCTGATCATCATACATACGTTGAGCCTTTTGGCGGTGCGGGTTCTGTTCTGTTCAGAAAGGAGCGTTCACGGGTTGAGGTTTACAACGATAAGTATGATCGCATTGTCAATTTGTTTTCTGTTTTGCGTTCTCCTGAACTTTCTGAAAAGTTACGCTCTTTATTAAAAAATACGCCCTATTCTAAAACTGAATTTTATCGATGTGCAGAGCAATCAGATGATCCAGTTGAAGACGCGCGGCGTCTTTTTGTAAGCGGGGCAATGTGTTTTGGAGGTTACAACAGTGGCAGAAATAGCATTACAGGATTTGCCCGTACTGCGGACGCAAACATAGCAAAAACTTACGCAAACAAGATTGAGCAGCTTGAACTTTTTACCGCCCGCCTGCAGGGAGTTACTTTTGAGAACGACAGTGCGGACAGAATAATAGAACTTTGGGATAGTACAAAAACGCTTTTCTATGTTGATCCGCCCTACTTACCAAGCACACGCAAACAAGCAAAATCCAAACAATATGCATACGAGATGAACGAGATGGATCACGTGGTGTTATTGGAGAGGTTAAAGAGTTGCGCAGGTATGGTGGTTTTGTCTGGTTATCCCTCTGATCTATATGATGAGTTTTTAGAGGGTTGGGAAACATTAGACATTAATAGCGTTGATGCAGGCAGCAACAAGCGCATTGATCGTGTATGGATAAAGCCAAATTCACACGCCCACCTGCCCCTATTCAATAAAGCGCAGGTAATGGCATGAAAAACTATACAAAATCAGATGCAACGCACTTACTGCAATGCCGTAGCTTTAATGGCAGTGTTGGAATTGATTATTCTATGGATTGCTTGCCATTAAAAACAACAAAGAGAGGTATGGCTAAAGTTGTGGTTTTTGGTTTTCGTAGCTTTGTATCAGAGGATGTAAGGATCAGATATGTTAAACCTGATAGATTGATCGAGAAAAGTAAATGATCCAGCGCGTTAATCAAGATGTCTTTAATAGTGATTTTAAAACGCTTGTGAATGTAACCGTTGGCGAATGTACGCCTATTGCCAGCACTTATTTAATTCGTGGTATTGATTTTGTTGTGGTTGTGTTGTCGTGTGATCTGATTCATTTGAATGAAGAATTACAGCGCATTCCAGAACACGGCTTATTCAATGTGCATACTTTTTCAGTGTTCAATGCTGAAAAACGCGAAGCGGATGCCGGCAGGACAGAAGATGCGATCCATGCCAACCGCATTTATAACTCGCGAGTTGAATACTATAAAAGCATAGAGTATCAAAAAGTGCAGGGCTTGACGTGATGAGCGATTATTTTTCGCCCTTACCGCCCGCCCTCGCCCGCATTGGCAATGCGCTTTCAGAAAATTACAAAGACTTTGAAGACTTTGAAAAAGGTTTTCAAGATGCGCCGTGCAGCCTTGATCTTGATGCTATTGAAAACGCCGGCGATCACATGGCGCATAAATGCTACGGCGCGCGTCTGCGCAACGGGGAAAAAGCTGTTTATGGCGTTGTGGGCGATGAATGCAGTAAATGGCGGGGCTATGCGGGGCTAACGCACACGGATGATGCCCTACTCGCCCGCGCTGAATCCTCAAGCTACTGGCGCAAGAAATGGAAGCAAGCAACGCTTCGCTGGTGGGCGCATACATTGATGAAAGAGGGATTAAACGCCAATTACATTGCTGATGATGTAGTCAACTTGGTAAATGAAGCACAAAAGCGTAGTAATAATTTGATGGCACAGATGGTTGCCACGCATGAAGAGATGCCCACGTCTGCAAATACGATGGTATTACAAGATGCAATTGATAAATCGGTTAGTAATCCGCACATAAAGAAAGCAGAATTGATTGTGCGCCTGCGCGGTGCGCAGAAGTATGCGGATGAATTCGGGTATGTTTGCACATTCGTTACAGTTACAGCACCGTCAAAGTATCACGCGAGCAAATCAAGCAATCCAGATATAGACAATGCACCGCTTGAGAGCAATCCAAAGTATGAAGATTTTACCCCCCGCGAGACGTCTCAATATTTGGGGCTTGTGTGGAAGCGAGTGCGGGCGAAGTTTGGTCGCGATTGTTTAGATTATTTCGGTTTGCGGGTTGCTGAACCGCATCGCAACGGCACACCGCACCACCATTATGTGATCTTTCACAAAAAAGAAGATACACAGCAGATGCGCGCCGTATTTCTTCATCAGGGACTAAAAGCGAGTGCGGGCGAATATGGAAGTAATCACCGCATTAAATTCAAAGCAATAGATCGCTCGCGGGGCGATGTTATTGCATACCTAATCAAATATTTAGCAAAGAACATACACAGCAGACGCGCGCCCCGCGATTTATACGGAAATATTGGTTATGATGAAGCGTTGAAAGCGGTGACAGCGTGGGCAAAAGTCTGGGGTATTCGCCAGTTTGATCCCATAGGGATTCAACCTGTAGGCGTTTGGCGGGAATTACGGCGGGCATCGCGTGATTATTGCGGACGCAACGCCCGCAAGATTGCAGGCGACAAGTACCGCCCATTACGACAAGCAATGCAGGCATCCACAGACGGCGATTATTATCGCTATATGAAGTTGATGCACCGCTACAGTAAAAAAATACGCCTATTGAAAGAAACAGTAAAAAACAAATATGATGAAGATGTAACAAAAACGCAGGGGCTTTTATTTAAGGAAGCCAAGCCCGTCCAGATAATTACGCGCTTTATTAAATGGGTAATTGGAAAGGCAGAAGATTTGCTCGATGAAGCAGAACTTGAAGCATGGCAAATGAAGCAGCAGACGCAGGCGGGTATGCAGGCGATCGCGGGCGTTCGCCCCGCTGTAATGCAGTTATGAACAAGCCAACGCGGGCGGGCGTTCCAAAGCTCTACCCGCGTTTTTTTGGTTTTTCTTAAAACTTGGACTTGTATCAATAACTGTACGGAGATTTAGAAGAAAGGAAATATTTACCAGGGCAAAAAAATAATTAGAGGTGGTCAATGGAAAAAATAGAAATTTACGAAGAAGCTTCTGAAATTGAGGAGGCTACCACGCGCATACTGCAAAGCATGAAAGCGCAATTATTGCCTGCAGAAGTACGGACGTTGTTACAGCGCACAGCTGTATTGAATTTAAGAATGGCAAGCGCGATTAAAAAACTACAGGAGGAGCGGTAATGACGGAATTTATATGCAAGGCGGTTATAGATGGATTGGATTCAGAAATATACAAGAATACTCAAAACAGGCTATATGCGAAAAATGTTAATGGCATGATGAGTTTTCAAACGAAGAAAGGACAAGCACACCTTCAAAGCCTGATTGACAAGGCAAACAAAGTGCCACCGCCTGCAACAGATGACAATTCACAAGAGGATGATCCAGATGATGATAGTATCTTCTTAATTTAAAGGTAGAACATGAGCAAAGAAAACACAAACACCATTGATACCAGTGATGAAACCATCAATAAAGGCTGGGACACGATAGAAACTACTATTATTGATAATCCTGTCATTGATCCAATTGAACCAGATGAACAAGCAGAAGAACAAGCAGCTGAACACGATGATGCAGAATGCGCGGATATGCTTTATAAAATGCTGAAAATGGGACTGGGTAACAGCAAAGTCAATGTTGATATTACGAAAATAGATGAAGAAATAATGAAATGCGCTCAATCATGGAATGCTTTTATTAACAAAAGATTTGGTGGTATGCATGGTTTTCTTGAACGCTACGGCGTTGAAGTAATGATGGTATTCAATACAGGATATTTGCTTTTTACAGCAGCTGATCATAGAAAAGCACCCACTGATCAAGAAGAGGTCAAAGCTGGTGCAGCACCTAAAACAACCACGCAAACAATAGACCCATTATGAGAAAAGACGGAAAAATCACGCTTATATTAGGCGTTACTGGATCGGGTAAAACATCGATCGCAAAGGCTTTGATGAAATCGCACAAGCGTATATTAGCGTATGATCCAAAACTGGAATTTTGCCAGTTATCAGGATTTGTTAAAACAGAAAGCCAACGTCAATTGTTGGAAAAACTAAAAGCAACAAAGGCAAGTGGGCGAATCGCGCATTGTGTCGCGCAATCCTCGAAAGAATTTGACTTTTTCACGCGATGCTTTAGCAATTGGGCGCGTCAAAAGGAATGCACGGCCGTTGTTGAAGAATTAGCAGCTGTTACCAGTGTAGGAAAGGCGCGCGATGGTTGGAATATAGCAGTCAATCAATCAAGAGCATTAGGAGCTAATGTATTAGTTTTGGCACAAAAACCCGAAGAGATAGATAAAAGCACACTGGATCAAGCAAAAGAGATTTATTGTTGTCAAGTGTCGGCGAAGACTGCAAGCTATATGGGCGATCGCTTTGGATTAGATGCTAAAGCATTAAAATCATTTCCAAGTGAACCATTGAAGTTTATTCGCATAATTGCAGGTAAAGGATTAGATTTGTCGAATGGTAAAATTCAATTCAAAGATAAAGAACCGATGCTTTACAATGGGAAGAAAGAATTAAAGGGGTAGAGATGAGCACAAACAAACAAGCATTAGCAATATTTGAGAACGACAAGCTAAACCATGTTTTATATGGTGCAGTTGCGGGCGGTCTTGGTATAGCTATGACTGGATCAATGACGGGTGGCTTGTTCGTTTCGGCTCTTGTTGCTGGTGGCGTTGAAATCTACGATTATGTTACAGGACGAGGAACGTCTTCTTTTCTTGATTTTCTCGCAACGATCAGCATCCCTGCTTTGTTATTCGCGGTTGAGTTGCTTATTAAGTAACAATCCCCCCAACCGCGAAAACATGTGAAGCACCCTGCGGGGTGCTTTTTTTATTCTTTATTTATCGGGTCGTCATTTTTCTGTATTTCATATCATAGATGATCTTTAGGATCGAAGTCTTCAGGAAAAATTGTGTGGCTGTTATAAGTAGCCCCTTTTAAATTCGCCTTTTGTAAATTTGCGTATTCTAAATTCGCCTCTTTTAAATTCGCACCTTCTAAATTCGCCTCTTTTAAATTCGCCTCTTTTAAATTCGCCTCTTTTAAATTCGCCTCTTTTAAATTCGCCTCTTCTAAATTCGCCTCTTGTAAATCCGCCCCTTGTAAAATCGCCCTTTCTAAATTCGCCACTTGTAAATCCGCCCCGTATAAATTCGCCCCTTTTAAATCCGCCCCGTATAAATTCGCCACTTGTAAATCCGCCCCTTTTAAATTCGCCCCTTTTAAATCCGCATCAAATAAAGACGCCTTTTGTAAATTCGCCCTTTCTAAATTCGCCTCTTGTAAATTCGCATAAAATAAAACCACCATTTCTAAATACGCCTCTTTTAAATTCGCCTCTTTTAAATTCGCCTCTCTTAAATTCGCCCTTTCTAAATTTGCCTTTTCTAAATTCGTTTCTTTTAAATTTGCCTTTTCTAAATCCGCCCCATGTAACTTCGCCCTTTCTAAATTCATCCCTCCTAAATCCGCCACTTGTAAATTTGCAACCTCTGACGCATCTATTTTCTTACTCTGTTGTAGTGTTGGCATTGTTGGTTTATTGGCTCTTTCGGTGCTCGTGAGTATCAAGCCTCTAGTAATACTATCAATCTGCTCGCTAAAAGCGGGATAATTTCTTTTTAATATTGCTAATGACTTAACACCAATACAACGACTCACTAATTCAGGTGATGCCAGTAAATTATAGCCATGAGATAGTGTTGATGTGTTGATGCTCTCGTCTGTTTTTTCAACTTGCTCCTGTGATTTTTCAATCTGATTTTGTGATATTTCAATCTGAATTTGTGTTTTTTCAATTTGTTCTCTGGTGTCATTTGTTCTGAAGTACCACAAACCAATTAATACAGGGAGAGATAGTAATAGAAAGCGCATAGAGTGTCCTGCATAATTATTTTCGTCAGTGATTTTCCAAATATCTAAAATAAATTTAGTTATCTCAGTAGCAGATAGGAAACCCAATACAGCTAATGCAGAAAGGAAGAACAATCGATTCATCTTTTTTTCAGATGGTTTTTCTGGATTCTTCATGAAAAAATACACTACGAAGAATGTAGCGAAATATGAAAGGCAGTAGAGAAGGAGCACTAAAGGACTTTTAATTCCCGTTTGTTTAAGCGTTTCCATTGTTCTTCCGTTTAGAACAAGCATTAAAGAATCTATATTTTCCGTTTGTATTAACCATTCCATTGTTCTTTTCCTTTTTATTTTGGTTTTGTTAGATTATCAAGTGAATTTTACCCTCTCCGTCTGCGAAAGTTAAAAAAGTGCTTGACACGCGTCTGCATGTGTTTTGTATAAGTCGCTTTTAATTATTAAATGGCTGTTTTACTTTGGAGAAAGAATGAACAAAAGCACAATGAAAACGATTACGGGCGTAGTATTTACTGCTGCGGTCGCATTCGCAACGGTTGCAATTGCAACGCGTTTTAAGCCAGCACGCAAAGTGTTGAACGTTGACAACTATTAAGGGGTTGCAATGAGAATTAGACAACAAAAACTTGATTCGCCTAATGGAGGCGGATTTGATAACGATTTTATTTTTACCCTGCCAAAAGGCATCAGCATTCATGAAGTGGCATTCGTGCTTTCTGCAATGGCTATAAGTGATGTCAAAAAGGTAGTGGTTGAAATAGACGGCGTTACTAATGTTGAATGCAGTGGAGAAGATTTGTCCCTATTGCAAGCACTCTACTCAAAACCACAAAAAGACAACACTCTGATTATTCCTTTTTCAGGGCAAAACAGTCAAACGTGGCAAGGAGCAATAGACGGACTATTGACAATATTACCAAATGAACAATGCGTTATCCGCTTAAGCATTGGTGCTGGTAATGGTAATGGTAATCCCTCAGTTGATGGTTTCATCCGTTATCAGTTTGCAACAGCTCGCACGGCATTACCAAGAATACAACGCATTCCCCTGCCCCAAGTTGAGATTGGCGAGCGTTTGTTTTCTTACCCCCATGCACGCCGTTTTGTTCGCACAATGATATTGACTGGTGGCGCACCTGATAAATTCAAGATTGTGCAAAACGGGCAAGCGTTGTTTGTAACGACCGATGAATTAAATCGTTTCATGTTAGAGCGCAACGGGCTAACGCCTCAAGACGGGCATTTTGCATTTGTTCCAGCAATGGAAGGTTTTGAAGCGGCTGACAAGCTCAATGGTGCTAATGCACGTATTGAATTTTCAGCAACGCAAGCGGGTGCAACGTCTGTGCTTATTCATACGATCGAGCCTACTCAAGCGCAGTAATGAGTAAACTTTCGTTGAATGACATCATTCGAGGCGGTCAAGACATCACCCGCGATATTGAAAACGCGGGTGATACTGATATTAGCAACGAGATAGGCAATGCAGGAACACGCTTATTGAATGAACCAATCAAATATTCACCCATCCACCCTACACAAGCAAGCATTGCGGGAAGCGAGCCTATTCATAAAACAGGCGCGCCATTGGCATTGTTTGGTGCAGGTGCGGGAGTTGGTGCGGGATATGGTTTATCGCAAGCCCTATCCTCCCCCATTGGGAAAGTAGGCTTGGCAGTGGTTGCTACTGTATTGGGTGCATTTGTAATTAAACGGTTTAAGTTAGCATGATCTCGCCACTCGGACCCGTTTCAGCAGGTGGCGATATTTCGCCTGATCTATCATCAACCGCAACAAGTGGTGATGCAAGCAATGATAGTGAAAATAACTTTAGCTTTGGAGATAAGCACATCAACAACGGCGCGCAAGGCATTCCAGCATGGATTGCTGTTGCAGGTGGTATTTTAATCGCAGGTGGATTATGGTTTTTTGGACGGCGGGCATAGATGAAACATTTGTGCCTGCAGGCATTAAAAAAGCACTTGGTAATGCAATCAATGCAATCAAGATTGAATGTATCAAGGGCGTTTGTCAATGCTGGAAATTTAACAATGGGCGTTTCATTACCCGCATTGAGCATAAGGAGTTAGTGATCGTGGCATTCACTGGACGCAATACTTCAAATGTTTTTTCAGCAATCTATCAATCTGCAAAGAATGGTGGTTTTCAATCGATCCGCATTCACACGAACAATCCAAAATGGGTGCGCTTTATTCGCATTAAAGGGTTTGTATTTGATGAATTAGCAAGCGGTGTATATCAGTTGGAGGTTGCGTAATGGGCGGTAGTAGCAGGAGCAGAACGTCCTCAGATGTTTACAATCAACAGCAGGATAGATCGGTTGTTTTTGCACCAAGTGGTAACGGAAATCAAACGGCCGTAACGGGCAATGTTGGCGGTGATGTAGTTATTGAGAACACGGATCATGGCGCAATTGAAGCCTCGTTTAGCTTTGGCGAGCGCATTGGCGCATTGGCGATTGATAGAAGTGCCGATTCAGCAGAGTTTGCAATTGAGGCGGTACAAGATGCCCATCGTGAAGCAAGCGAAAGCGCAAGCGAGCAAAACAAAGCATTCAGTGGCGCAATCAGTGCATTCAAATCAGAAACGCAAGGGCTTGGTAAAAACCTCTTGATCGTTAGCGGAGCGGGCGCGTTTTCTTTAGTAGCGATTGTATTTTTAATTAAGAAATAACATGGCAAGAATAAACATAAAAGCGCATGGCGCGATCGATTTACCAATCAATCAGCGATTTATTCTTTTTCTTAGTAGTTCACGTGCAACTATTGAAGGCGTGCGGATCACTCGAGGATTAACAGTTGAGCGTTCAGATATAGAGCCACTAATCCGCATTGAAAATCCAAGCACCACTTCTACAACAATTGATTATGTCATAAGTGGCAACCGCATTATTATCCCTGTCAATGATGTAGTAATCAGCGAAGCAATAGCAATTAGTAATGCGGTAGAAATTGCCAATGCTGTTGAAATAAAAAACCAAATATCAGAGGCAAAAATTGCGCGCAGTGTCGTCATTGGTAACTACTACATAGCGCATCCTGATGAAGTGCCAGAGGCAGAACATCCAGCAGACTTGCAAAAAATATTAGAGAAAATCGGAGTTTAACAATGGCAAACAAATATCAATCTTACGAAGAACGACAAAACGATCGCATTAGCGCATTGGAGCAAGTCAATGGTATAGAGGTCGATGATGGCAATGTTGGCATACCGTCTATCAAAGGCGAGCAAGGCGAAAAAGGCGAGCAAGGCATACAGGGCGTACAGGGCGTACAGGGCGAAAAAGGCGACAACGGTGCAGATGGGATAACGACTAACTATATTGATATAGACGTTGTAAAAAACCAGACCTACATAATTCCGCACTCGCTTGGTGCATTGCCTAAAGGCGTACAGTTGTCCGTAAAGATTACCGATGCTGAACGTAGTGATTTTTCTGTTAACAAATGGCGTTTAATTTCTTCTCCAACGGATTTTTGGAGCGGTCGCCAGCATCATGTAGGCGCAATAGTGGCAATAAATGTTTCAGAAATAGAGATACAAACGGGGAATTTACTCTACCACGATGAATCAGACGATACGTCCATGGATGCTGGAACTGTCCGCGTCACTTATTTTTAATTTATAAGGAAAAAAATGAGCAAATTTTTAGCATTTAACAAAAAAGGCGAGTGTGTAAGTATTGTTGATGAAAAAGTATTTCTAAACACAACCTATGCAGAAGCCCCTAAAGGCGCAAATAAAAGAAACTTCACGAACTATGTTATTCGTGATGATGGAACAGTAGAGGAAAAATCAAAAAAAGAAATAGAACAAGAAGCAGTTGCAGGCTTATTGGCGGGCATAAAAGAAAGACGTAATGCCCTGCTCGCCCGCTCCGACTGGACACAATTGGCAGATGTTGCATTGAGTAATGAAGCAGGTGTGGAATGGACGCAATACCGCGCAAAGTTGCGTGCAATTGCTGATGGGATAACAACAGCCAAAGAAGCGGATGCCGTTGTTTTTCCTGATGAGCCTGCCTAATGGGTCAAGCTGTTGGATTTATTGCAGGATTTGCTATTGTGTATTTACTTTTATCGATAAAACCAACGGATAAACAGCTTGCAGAAAGTGGCAACACGATAGCACAAAAACGTGTTAATCATGATTATGTTAATGAATTTGGCAAGTTGTGAAAGTAGGTTTATTTGCAGGCGCATTGCTTGCAGTTTTAGTCTTTTATTTAGGGAAAGAAATGCAAAGAAGAAAACCAAGAGGAATTAGAAATAATAACCCTGGGAACATAACGATAAATTTTAGCAATCGTTGGAAAGGTTCAATTCCACGCTCCCAAAACACAGACGGTCGTTTTGTCCAGTTTATGACGATGGAAGCAGGCGTGCGCGCTATGACGATTGTGATCATCAACTACTACAAACGTGGATTGACGACAATACGCGAAATGATTTCAACTTATGCGCCCTCTTTTGAAAACAGAACGGACGCTTATATTGATCACGTTGAAGATCGGATTGACATTGATGAAAATCAACATCTTGATCGGGATATGTTCATTGAAAAGATACCGCTAATTGTCAAGGCAATAATCAGACATGAAAACGGCGAAACCATTGATCCTCAAGAAGTTTCAGCAGGTGTTTTTATGGGTAAAAAAGATAAAGGATTTTTATGATATTTGACTGGGTTGCAGACATATTTGAAACAAGTTCAAAGCACATAGACGAGTGGTTTACCACTGATGAAGAACGCGACAAAATGCGCAACGAATTTGCACGCATTAAGAACGCTGTTTCTATTAAGGTGCTGGCATTAGAAAAACAGCTGCTAACGGCGCAAACAAAAATAATTACCGCAGAGGCACAAGGGCAATCATGGCTACAACGCTCATGGCGTCCAATAACGATGCTTACCTTTTTAATTCTGGTCGTACTTGATTCAGGTGGACACTTAGCAAATCCACTTGCACCCGAAGCATGGACGCTTTTGCAAATTGGGATTGGTGGGTATGTAGTCGGGCGAAGCGTTGAAAAAATCGCGCCTAAAGTAATTGACACATTGAATCAAAATAATGGACGGGTTTAGTTTTTTTGAACTCATAGCGGGCGGTATTGGTGTTCAGCTGATCGCTAATTATTTGATAACACAACGCGCAGTGCAGTCAGCTGTTCAATCAATAGACAAGCGTTTACTGGTTTTAGAACATAAACAAGCTGAAATGGAAAAGGAATACATTAGTGATTCAGAATGCAAACACAGAATGCAAACGATAGAAACAGATAAATACAAAGAAATTGCGAAAAACTTAGAAAAAGCAGGTTACCACAAACCACAAACAAGATTATGAGCAAAACAGCACAAGAATTCCAAATAACGAAAACAACTAAAATATTTTCGCAAGCCAACAAAAATAGGAAGAAAGGCGAAAAGCCAGAATATTTTGAGATTATGGAAATGAATGAGCTGATGCCTATTGACCCATTGACAAACAAACTATATGAGCTAACAGCACCAGCACCAGCCAAGCGGAAAGCACCAACCAAAGCCAAAGCACCAGCAAAGCGAAAAGCACCAGCCAAGCGAAAAGCACCAACCAAGCGAAAAGCACCAGCCAAGCGAAAAGCACCAGCCAAGCGAAAAGTAAGATCAATTATGTGTAAGGAAGGGCTTAAGGGTAACGGCGCATTAAAAAAGGGGCATAGGTTCTTAAAAGGTGGGCGCGTAGTTAAGGCAAAAGCAAAAAAATAATTCCGTAGTATTTTCAGAAAGAACATTTACCAGGGCAAAAAAATAATTCCGTATTATTTTCAGAAAGAACATTTCCCTGGGCAAAAAAATAATTCCGTAGTATTTTCAGAAAGAACATTTCCCTGGGCAAAAAAATAATAATAATTAAGGGTTTATATTTGTGTGGCTCTTGGTTTGGCGATCGCCATTTTTTGATAATTCAAAAAGATAAATAAAGAAAGATAATGAACGGCATTATATTTTTGCTGTAAGTCTTTGATTTTGAATATAAGTTGCGTATGAAGATAATCACGAATGGAGGCTAAAAACTGCCGAATATTTAAGCAATGAAAACGAAAATAATCGATCAAATTATGAACCGCTTATATCGTTCGAATCTTCTAAAAAATCACGGGTCAAGGAAATGATTGTTGATGAACTTGGTGAAGTTGGTGCAAGTGCTTTAGAACAGCTATACAACAAGTATTTGCGCACTTATGACGTTAATCAAATAGGCATAAATGGGATATATAGAATTATTAATAAATTTGATGCGTCATTCTTCTCTACTTTCGCTTTCAGATTGAAAACAAAAGAATACAGCTTTATCGCTAACGTGATCGCCGATATGCTACGCACTGATGACTTAGGCGGCGATGAAACGATGAATATTCCTGTTTTTACCGCCGTGAAAATAGCCTAAAGCCCAAATATAACGGGGCTTTCAGCGTTCTAAACCTTTGATTTACTTCGTCTCGTGATTATCTTCAGAGTTACGAACGTCATCAACCAGTTCAAAGCCTGTAAACGTGGCGTATTTATGCGCCCACCACTCAACGTCTTGTTTGGCTTTGCGTGGGTCTTTACTTGCCCTTTGATAATTTGAAGCGGCTAACACTGCCATTGGATTTTCACCTGTAATATCAGAAAAGACAACGATTGCCTTATCATCAAATGCCCTTTTGCATTGTCTGTAATCAGATATTGCAGATTGTGCAATTCCTGTTTGCTTCCAAAGTTGGTAATCAGAGGATGCTCCGATTGCTTTTTGTGCTCGATTAAGAAAATCAGCGGTAGTTGGTATATTCATTTAAACCTCGTTGAACAATTGCTTTTATTTAGTATATCTTAATTGGCAACCAATCGCAATATAGAAATATATCTGTATTGCGGTTGACAAATCAATCTATATTGCGGTATATTTATACAAAGTGTATTCGGTTGCACTTCATATTCATCAACTAAGCAGAACAATGAACATCAACAAAGCAATAAACAAACAACAACAGATCAGCGGGAACAATTGCTTTGTATTCCCAATGTGTGGGGGGTGCGTAGGCTTAGTACGCACCCCCTTTTTTTTATCGAACGGAGCAAATCAATGAGTAAACCTAAACTAACGATAGCAAAATTTAATAAGCAAGGACAAGTTGTCTATTACCTGTACGACAAAAAAGGAAAGCGATATAAGCTATATCATGATTTTCATTATAGCGATCTGGGCTTATACAAAGTTGATCCAGAATTACATGAACGCTTGAAGTTTGAATTTGGAATCATCAACGAAATAATAGATAACGAACCAGGCGAGCGATGAACACAACGACCAATAACCCTTTAATTGATAGGTTTTTAAAAGCGTCGCAAGAATTGCGTGCTGAACAAGAAGCAGTTGAAAAAACCATCATTGAAGCTGGTGGCACTATAACTCCAGAAATGCTATTAGTACCAGAAGAAACCTCAATGAAATATTTAAACGCTTTAATATCTGTAACAGAACTTGCACGGGCGAGTGAATTCATCCGAGCCGATGTACTTAAACCAGATAGCAAAATTGAAGCAAACATTGCAAGCGAAACAATCCACTAATCATTGAGAGTAATTTATTATGAGAAAAGATATTGAAAAGGCTTTGAAATCGATCGAGAGCAATGCCGAAATATTGAAATCAAATGAATGGACAGTCTTATTGGCGTCGGGTGTAGATAAAAACAAAACCAAAAATAGTATTACTGTATTCGGAAAAATTGTAGTCCGAATTTACAGAAAAGGTCTGCTTTTCAATTCGATTCCACCATTTAATTTTGATCACAGATGCACAGGATTTGTGCTGTCGTCTTGCATTCATAGGATTGATAGTAAAGCCCGCATTAGATTTTTAGACTTTAACAATGTTAGTGATGGTGATTTGATGGACATAGGCAGTAGCGCAAGAGAAGTGAATTTATTGGAATTTAACGAATTTACATCGCAAGAGTTGGAAAAAGAAGTGAATGAGGTTGATCATGGGACGCGATGATAAATTGTATATGCGGATGGGAAGAAAAATTGCTTCTGTCTGGGATTTTAAAAACAACAACATAGCATTTAGTGTTAAAAAATCAGGAAAGCTATCAGATAACGCACTACGCGAGATAGGCGAAAACGCGTACCAAAGCATTTATGGTGAGTACCAATGTGCTACAGGCAAAGAAATTGAAATCAATGGCGAATTCACAAAAAGTGGTCGTCCTGAATTGATAAGCATTCCAGTATCATTGAGAGGATGGTCTAACTAATGCACGCACAAAGTAAAAAAGAGAGTTGGCGCGAGGCGTACAGGAATACCGCGTTGGCGTTCGTTGTGTCGCTATTGGCGCACAAATACATAGTAGCCCCTGCCCTATCATGGCACATTGAGCAAGGTGGCGATCAAACAACGTTTATTGTTGCTTTTTTAGTAACCAGCTTCTATACCCTGCTTTCGCTTGGTCGTAATTATTTCATTAGGCGCATGCACGTAACGAAAAAGGACGTGAAATGAAACTGCCACCAATCCTTAAATATTTAGGTGGTAAGCACTCTATTGCACCGCAAATAATTGCGCATTTTCCTGATCATCATACATACGTTGAGCCTTTTGGCGGTGCGGGTTCTGTTCTGTTCAGAAAGGAGCGTTCACGGGTTGAGGTTTACAACGATCGATATGATCGCATTGTCAATTTATTTTCTGTTTTGCGTTCTCCTGAACTTGCTGAAAAGTTATGCTCTTTATTAAAAAATACGCCCTATTCTAAAACTGAATTTTATCGATGTGCAGAGCAATCAGATGATCCAGTCGAAGACGCGCGCCGTCTTTTTGTAAGCGGGGCAATGTGTTACGGTGGTTACTCTGCAGGCAACAACATCTGTTCAGGATTTGCCCGTCATGCGGACGCAAACATAGCAAAAATTTATGCAAACAAGATTGATCTGCTTGAACTTTTTACGGCGCGCCTGCAGGGAGTTACCATTGAGAACGACAGTGCGAACAGAATAATTGAGCTGTGGGATAGTACAAAAACGCTTTTCTATGTTGATCCGCCCTACTTACCAAGCACACGCAGACAAGCAAAATCAAAGCAATATTTGCACGAAATGAGCGAAGCGGATCACTTGAGCCTTTTGGAGCAATTGCAGCGTTGTGATGGTCTGGTTGTTTTGTCTGGTTATCCTTCTGATATGTACAGAGATACCTTAAAGGGTTGGGAAACATTAGACATTAATAGCGTTGATGCAGGCAGTAACAAGCGTATTGATCGTGTATGGATAAAGCCAAATTCACACGCCCACCTGCCCCTATTCAATAAAGCGCAGGTGATGGCATGACAAACTATACAAAAGCAGATGCAACGCACTTACTGCAATGCCGTAGCTTTAATGGCAGTGTTGGAATTGATTATTCGATGGATTGCTTGCCATTAAAAACAACAAAGAGAGGTATGGCTAAAGTTGTGGTTTTTGGTTTTCGTAGCTTTGTATCAGAGGATGTAAGGATCAGATATGTTAAACCTGATAGATTGATCGAGAAAAGTAAATGATTCAGCGCGTTAATCAAGATGTCTTTAATAGTGATTTTAAAACGCTTGTGAATGTAACCGTTGGCTATTGCTCGCCAATAGCGAGTACGTATTTAATTCGTGGTATAGATTTTGTTGTTGTTGTGTTGTCGTGTGATCTGATTCATTTGAATGAAGAATTACAGCGCATTCCAGAACACGGCTTATTCAATGTGCATACTTTTTCAGTGTTCAATGCTGAAAAACGTGAAGCTGACGCAGGCAGGACAGAAGACGCGGTCCATGCAAATCGCATGTATAGATCACGAGTTGAATTCTATAAAAGCAGAGAGTATCAAATTGTGCAGGGTTTGACGTGATGAGCGATTATTTTTCGCCCTTACCGCCCGCCCTCGCCCGCATTGGCAATGCGCTTTCAGAAAATTACAAAGACTTTGAAGACTTTGAAAAAGGTTTTCAAGATGCGCCGTGCAGCCTTGATCTTGATGCTATTGAAAACGCGGGCGATCACATGGCGCATAAATGCTACGGCGCGCGTCTGCGCAACGGGGAAAAAGCTGTTTATGGCGTTGTGGGCGATGAATGCAGTAAATGGCGGGGCTATGCGGGGCTAACGCACACGGATGATGCCCTACTCGCCCGCGCTGAATCCTCAAGCTACTGGCGCAAGAAATGGAAGCAAGCAACGCTTCGCTGGTGGGCGCATACATTGATGAAAGAGGGATTAAACGCCAATTACATTGCTGATGATGTAGTCAACTTGGTAAATGAAGCACAAAAGCGTAGTAATAATTTGATGGCGCAGATGGTTGCCACGCATGAAGAGATGCCAACGTCCGCGAATACGATGGCATTACAAGAGGCAATTGATAAATCGGTTAGTAATCCCGATATAAAGATGGCTGAATTGATTGTACGGATGCGCGGTGCGCAGAAGTACGCCGACGAATTCGGGTATATCTGTACTTTCGTTACAGTTACAGCACCATCACGCTATCACGCGAGCAAATCGAGCAATCCAGATATAGACAATGCACCGCTTGAGAGCAATCCAAAGTATGAAGATTTTACCCCCCGCGAAACGTCTCAATATTTGGGTGGTGTGTGGTCGCGAGTGCGGGCGAAATTTGCCCGCGATGGTTTAGATTATTTCGGTTTACGCGTTGCTGAACCGCATCGCAATGGCACACCCCATCATCACTATACTATTTTTCACAAAAAAGAAGACACATACAAAATGCGTGGTGCTTTTTTGGAACACGGATTAAAAGATAGTGCAGGCGAATATGGAAGCAACCATCGAATTGAATTCAAAGCAATAGATCGCTCGCGGGGCGATGTTATTGCATACCTAATCAAATATCTAACAAAGAACATAAACAGCAGACGCGCCCCGCGCGATTTATATGGAAAAGTTGATTATGTGCAGGCGTTGAAAGCGGTGACAGCGTGGGCAAAAGTATGGGGCATTCGCCAATTTCAGTCGATAGGCATTCAACCCGTAGGCGTTTGGCGTGAATTACGGCGGGCATCGCGTGATTATTGCGGACGCAACGCCCGCAAGATTGCAGGCGACAAGTACCGCCCATTACGACAAGCAATGCAGGCATCCACAGACGGCGATTATTATCGCTATATGAAGTTGATGCACCGCTACAGTAAAAAAATACGCCTATTGAAAGAAACAGTAAAAAACAAATATGATGAAGATGTAACAAAAACGCAGGGGCTTTTGTTTAAGGAAGCCAAGCCCGTCCAGATAATTACGCGCTTTATTAAATGGGTAATTGGAAAGGCAGAAGATTTGCTCGATGAAGCAGAACTTGAAGCGTGGCAAATACAGCAGACGCAGGCGGGTATGCAGGCGATCGCGGGCGTTCGCCCCGCTGTAATGCAGTTATGAACAAGTCAACGCGGGCGGGCGTTCCGAAGCTCTACCCGCGTTTTTTTGGTTTTTCTTAAAACTTGGACTTGTATCAATAACTGTACGGAGATTTAGAAGAAAGGAAATATTTACCAGGGCAAAAAAATAATTAGAGGTGGTCAATGGAAAAAATAGAAATTTACGAAGAAGCTTCTGAAATTGAGGAGGCTACCACGCGCATACTGCAAAGCATGAGAGCGCAATTATTGCCTGCAGAAGTACGGACGTTGTTACAGCGTACAGCTGTATTGAATTTAAGAATGGCAAGAGAAATTGAAAAACTACAGGAGGCTCGTAATGACTGAATTTATTTGCAATGCGGTTATAGATGGATTGGATTCAGAAATATACAAGAATACTCAAAACAGGCTGTACGCAAAAAATGTTAATGGCATGATGAGTTTTCAAACGAAGAAAGGACAAGCACACCTTCAAAGCCTGATTGACAAGGCAAACAAAGTGCCACCGCCTGCAACAGATGACAATCCACAAGAGGATGATCCAGACGGCCACGATGATGGTCCTTTCTTATTCCAAAGGTAGTACATGAGCGAAGAAAACACAAACACAATTGATACCAGTGATGACACGATCAATAAAGGCTGGTCCACACTTGAAAATACTATTGTTGATAATCCTGTCATTGATCCAATTGAACCAGATGAACAAGCAGAAGAGCAAACGGATCAACCTGATATTGCATGCGCGGATCTGTTTACCAAAACCTTGAAAATGGGGTTGGGTAATAAGTGGGTTAATGTTGACATTGCAAAGATCGAGCCAGAAATACAAGAATGCGCAAAAGCGTGGGATGCTTTTTTTGTAAAAAGGTTTGGTGGTTTTCATGTTTTCTTAGAACGTTACGGCGTTGAAGTAATGATGGTATTCAATACAGGATATTTGCTTTTCAAAGCAGTTGAACACAGAGAAGAACCCCTTGATCAAACAGAGGGCAAAAGTGGTAGAGCATCCAAAGCAAACACACAACCAATAGACCCATTATGAGAAAAGACGGAAAAATCACGCTTATATTAGGCGTTACTGGATCGGGCAAGACATCGATCGCAAAGGCTTTGATGAAATCACAAAAACGTATATTAGCGTATGATCCAAAACTGGAATTTTGCCAGTTATCAGGATTTGTTAAAACAGAAAGCCAACGTCAATTGTTGGAAAAACTAAAAGCAACAAAGGCAAGCGGGCGAATCGCGCATTGTGTCGCGCAATCCTCGAAAGAATTTGACTTTTTCACGCGATGCTTTAGCAATTGGGCGCGTCAAAAGGAATGCACGGCCGTGGTTGAGGAGTTATCAGCTGTTACCAGTGTAGGTAAGGCAAAAGATGGCTGGAATATAGCAGTTAATCAATCAAGAGCATTAGGTGCTAATGTGTTAGTTTTGGCACAAAAACCTGAAGAGATAGATAAAAGCACATTGGATCAGGCAAAAGAAATTTATTGTTGTCAAGTTTCAACGAAGACTGCAAGCTACATGGGCGATCGCTTTGGATTGGATGCTAAAGCATTAAAATCATTTCCAAGTGAACCGCTAAAGTTTATCCGCATAATAGCGGGTAAGGGATTAGATTTGTCGAATGGTAAAATTCAATTCAAAGACAAAGCACCGATGCTTTACAGTGGTAATAAATTATTGAAAACTTAGTAAATCGGGTGTCATTTTTCTAAATTTCATATCATATATGATCTTTAGGATCGAAGCCTTCAGGAAAAATTGTGTAGATGTTATAAGCAATCTCTTTTAAATTTGCCCCTTCTAAAATCGCCCCTTCTAAAATCGCCCCTTCTAAATTCGCCCTTTCTAAATTCGCCCCTTCTAAATTCGCCTCAATTAAATTCGCCAATATTAAATCCGCCTCAATTAAATTCGCCCTTTCTAAATTCGCCCCTTCTAAAGCCGCATCTACTAAATTCTTCTCTTGTAAATTCGCCTCTTGTAAATTCGCCCCTCGTAAATTCGCCCATTCTAACTTCACCCCTTGCAAATCCGCCCCAAATAAATCCGCCCTTTCTAAATTCGCCCCTTGTAAATCCGCATTTACTAAATTCGTGTTTTGTAAATTCGCGTCTTGTAAATTAGCCCTTTGTAAATTCGCCTCTTGTAAATTCGCCCCTCGTAAATTCGCCACTTCTAAATTCGCCCCTCGTAAATTCGCCCCTTGTAAATTCGCCACTTCTAAATTCGCGTCTTGTAAATTCGTCCTAAATAACTTAGCATCTCGTAAATCCGCCCCTTCTAAATTCGCCCCTTCTAAATTTGCTAAAGTGAAATTACTACTTGAAAGACTAGCTTTTTTCAGAGATGAAAAAGAAAAGTTATTTTTCACTTGAAATGTATTACTTAAATCAAGATGATCTAATATTGCATTTTTATACTGAATTTTTGAGGAATCATGAGCTTTAGATGTTTGGGGGGGGGGTATGGGTATTTCTGCTTGCACTATTACTTCCTTTTGTTCTTGTTTTTGTTCTTGTTCTTGTTCTTGTTCTTGTTCTTGTTCTTGTTCTTGTTCTTGTTTTTGTTCTTGTTTTTGTTCTTGTTTTTGTTCTTGTTTTTGTTCTTGTTCTTGTTTTTGTTTTTGTTCTTGTTCTTGTTCTTGTTTTTGTTTTTGTTTTTGTTCTTGGTTGCCTCTTGTAATGTTATCTATCTGATCTGTGAATGCGGGCAAGTTTCTTCTTGCATCAGCTATTGATCTTATACCTATAGCCTTTCTTTCCTCGGCATCAGAAGACAAGAGATCATATGCACTAGTTAAGAGTGAAAGATAGTGACCGTCTTTGGTGTCTTGTGTTCTGAATAACCATAAGGCAATAAATACAGGCAATCCCAATAGCAAAGCTCTTAATGAAGTTATTTCTACTGGAGTTCTAAGTCCTAATTTCTCACAGAAAAAGTTCAATACTGACCAATCAAATGTATGAAATATTATGTTGCCACTGATAAAAAACCACCCGGTTAAACTGGAGGCTAATAAAATAAATAATCGGGTTATTTTTAATTTATCAAGCTCGCTCAATTTTTTTGTATGCCGCTCCATTGACATTTCCTTTTTTTGTTTGATTATTAAGGCAATTGTACCCGCTCCGTCTGCGAAAGTTAAAAAAGTGCTTGACACGCGTCTGCATGTGTTTTGTATAAGTCGCATTTAATTATTAAATGACTGTTTTACTTTGGAGAAAGAATGAACAAAAGCACAATGAAAACGATTACGGGCGTAGTATTTACTGCTGCGGTCGCATTCGCAACGGTTGCAATTGCAACGCGTTTTAAACCAGCACGTAAAGTGTTGAACGTTGACAACTATTAAGAGGTTGCGATGAGAATTAGACAACAAAAACTTGATTCGCCTAATGGAGGCGGATTTGATAACGATTTTATCTTTACCCTGCCAAAAGGCATCAGCATTCATGAAGTGGCATTCGTGCTTTCTGCAATGGCTATAAGCGATGTCAAAAAGGTAGTGGTTGAAATAGACGGCGTTACTAACGTTGAATGCAGTGGAGAAGATTTGTCCCTATTGCAAGCACTCTACTCAAAACCACAAAAAGACAACACTCTGATTATTCCTTTTTCAGGGCAAAACAGTCAAACGTGGGAAGGAGCAACGGACGGACTATTGACAATATTACCAAATGAACAATGCGTTATCCGCTTAAGCATTGGTGCTGGTAATGGCAATCCCTCAGTTGATGGTTTCATCCGTTATCAGTTTGCAGCAACTCGCACGGCATTACCAAGAATACAACGCATTCCCCTGCCCCAAGTTGAGGTTGGCGAGCGTTTGTTTTCTTACCCCCATGCACGCCGTTTTGTTCGCACAATGATATTGACTGGTGGCGCACCTGATAAATTCAAGATTGTGCAAAACGGGCAAGCGTTGTTTGTAACGAGCGATGAATTAAATCGTTTCATGTTAGAGCGCAACGGGCTAACGCCTCAAGACGGGCATTTTGCCTTTGTTCCAGCAATGGAAGGTTTTGAAGCGGCTGACAAGCTCAATGGTGCTAATGCACGTATTGAATTTTCAGCAACGGAAGTGGGTGCAACGTCTGTGCTTATTCACACGATTGAACCTACTCAAGCACAGTAATGAGTAAACTTTCGTTGAATGACATCATTCGAGGCGGTCAAGACATCACCCGCGATATTGAAAACGCGGGTGATACTGATATTAGCAACGAGATAGGCAATGCAGGAACACGCTTATTGAATGAACCAATCAAATATTCACCCATCCACCCTACACAAGCAAGCATTGCGGGAAGCGAGCCTATTCATAAAACAGGCGCGCCATTGGCATTGTTTGGTGCTGGTGCGGGAGTTGGTGCGGGATATGGTTTATCGCAAGCCCTATCCTCCCCCATTGGGAAAGTAGGCTTGGCAGTGGTTGCTACTGTATTGGGTGCATTTGTAATTAAGCGGTTTAAGTTAGCATGATCTCGCCACTCGGACCCGTTTCAGCAGGTGGCGATATTTCGCCTGATCTATCATCAACCGCAACAAGTGGTGATGCGAGCAATGATAGTGAAAATAACTTTAGCTTTGGAGATAAGCACATCAACAACGGCGCACAAGGCATTCCAGCATGGATTGCTGTTGCAGGTGGTATTTTAATCGCGGGTGGATTATGGTTTTTTGGACGGCGGGCATAGATGAAACATTTGTGCCTGCAGGCATTAAAAAAGCACTTGGTACTGCCCTCGATGAAATCAAAATGGAATGTATCAAGGGCGTTAGTCAATGCTGGAAATTTAACAATGGGCGTTTCATTACCCGCATTGAGCATAAGGAGTTAGTGATTGTGGCATTTACTGGACGCAATACTTCAAATGTTTTTTCAGCAATCTATCAATCTGCAAAGAATGGTGGTTTTCAATCGATCCGCATTCACACGAACAATCCAAAATGGGTGCGCTTTATTCGCATTAAAGGGTTTGTATTTGATGAAGTAGCAATCGGTATATATCGGCTGGAGGTTGCGTAATGGGCGGTAGTAGCAAAAGCAGAACCAGTGCGGACGTTTTCAATCAACAGCAAGATAGATCGGTTGTTTTTGCACCAAGTGGTAACGGAAATCAAACGGCCGTAACTGGCAATGTTGGCGGTGATGTAGTTATTGAGAACACGGATCATGGCGCAATTGAAGCATCGTTTAGTTTTGGCGAGCGCATTGGCGCATTGGCGATTGATAGAAGTGCAGATTCAGCAGAGTTTGCAATTGAGGCGGTACAGGATGCCCATCGTGAAGCAAGCGAAAGCGCAAGCGAGCAAAACAAAGCATTCAGTGGCGCAATCAGTGCATTCAAATCAGAAACGCAAGGCATTGGTAAAAACCTCTTGATCGTTAGCGGAGCGGGCGCGATTTCTTTAGTAGCGGTTGTATTTTTAATTAAGAAATAACATGGCAAGAATAAACATAAAAGCGCATGGCGCGATCGATTTACCAATCAATCAGCGATTTATTCTTTTTCTTAGTAGTTCACGTGCAACGATTGAAGGCGTACGGATCACTCGAGGATTAACAGTTGAGCGTTCAGAATTAGAGCCACTAATCCGCATTGAAAATCCAAGCAACACTTATACAACAATTGATTATGTCATAAGTGGCAACCGCATTATTATCCCTGTCAATGATGTAGTAATCAGCGAAGCAATAGCAATTAGTAATGCGGTAGAAATTGCCAATGCAATTGAAATAAGCAATCAAGTATCAGAAGCCAAGATTGCGCGCAGTGTCGTCATTGGTAACTACTACATAGCGCATCCTGATGAAGTGCCAGAGGCAGAACATCCAGCAGACTTGCAAAAAATATTAGAGAAAATCGGAGTTTAACAATGGCAAACAAATATCAATCTTACGAAGAACGACAAAACGATCGCATTAGCGCATTGGAGCAAGTCAATGGTATAGAGGTCGATGATGGCAATGTTGGCATACCGTCTATCAAAGGCGAGCAAGGCGAAAAAGGCGAGCAAGGCATACAGGGCGTACAGGGCGTACAGGGCGAAAAAGGCGACAACGGTGCAGATGGGATAACGACTAACTATATTGATATAGACGTTGTAAAAAACCAGACCTACATAATTCCGCACTCGCTTGGTGCATTGCCTAAAGGCGTACAGTTGTCCGTAAAGATTACCGATGCTGAACGTAGTGATTTTTCTGTTAACAAATGGCGTTTAATTTCTTCTCCAACGGATTTTTGGAGCGGTCGCCAGCATCATGTAGGCGCAATAGTGGCAATAAATGTTTCAGAAATAGAGATACAAACGGGGAATTTACTCTACCACGATGAATCAGACGATACGTCCATGGATGCTGGAACTGTCCGCGTCACTTATTTTTAATTTATAAGGAAAAAAATGAGCAAATTTTTAGCATTTAACAAAAAAGGCGAGTGTGTAAGTATTGTTGATGAAAAAGTATTTCTAAACACAACCTATGCAGAAGCCCCTAAAGGCGCAAATAAAAGAAACTTCACGAACTATGTTATTCGTGATGATGGAACAGTAGAGGAAAAATCAAAAAAAGAAATAGAACAAGAAGCAGTTGCAGGCTTATTGGCGGGCATAAAAGAAAGACGTAATGCCCTGCTCGCCCGCTCCGACTGGACACAATTGGCAGATGTTGCATTGAGTAATGAAGCAGGTGTGGAATGGACGCAATACCGCGCAAAGTTGCGTGCAATTGCTGATGGGATAACAACAGCCAAAGAAGCGGATGCCGTTGTTTTTCCTGATGAGCCTGCCTAATGGGTCAATCTGTTGGATTTATTGCAGGATTTGCTATTGTGTATTTACTTTTATCGATAAAACCAACCGATAAACAGCTTGCAGAAAGTGGCAACAAGATAGCACAGAAACGTGTTAATCATGATTATGTTAATGAGTTTGGCAAGTTGTGAAAGTAGGTTTATTTGCAGGCGCATTGCTTGCAGTTTTAGTCTTTTATTTAGGGAAAGAAATGCAAAGAAGAAAACCGAGAGGAATTAGAAATAATAACCCTGGGAACATAACGATAAATTTTAGCAATCGTTGGAAAGGTTCAATTCCACGCTCCCAAAACACAGACGGTCGTTTTGTCCAGTTTATGACGATGGAAGCAGGCGTGCGCGCTATGACGATTGTGATCATCAACTACTACAAACGTGGATTGACGACAATACGCGAAATTATTTCAACTTATGCGCCCTCTTTTGAAAACAAAACGGACGCTTATATTGATCACGTTGAAGATCGGATTGACATTGATGAAAATCAACATCTTGATCGGGATATGTTCATTGAAAAGATGCCGCTAATTGTCAAGGCAATAATCAGACATGAAAACGGCGAAACCATTGATCCTCAAGAAGTTTCAGCAGGTGTTTTTATGGGTAAAAAAGATAAAGGATTTTTATGATATTTGACTGGATTGCAGACATATTTGAAACAAGTTCAAAGCACATAGACGAGTGGTTTACCACTGATGAAGAACGCGACAAAATGCGCAACGAATTTGCACGCATTAAGAACGCTGTTTCTATTAAGGTGCTGGCATTAGAAAAACAGCTGCTAACGGCGCAAACAAAAATAATTACCGCAGAGGCACAAGGGCAATCATGGCTACAACGCTCATGGCGTCCAATAACGATGCTTACCTTTTTAATTCTGGTCGTACTTGATTCAGGTGGACACTTAGCAAATCCACTTGCACCCGAAGCATGGACGCTTTTGCAAATTGGGATTGGTGGGTATGTAGTCGGGCGAAGCGTTGAAAAAATCGCGCCTAAAGTAATTGACACATTGAATCAAAATAATGGACGGGTTTAGTTTTTTTGAACTCATAGCGGGCGGTATTGGTGTTCAGCTGATCGCTAATTATTTGATAACACAACGCGCAGTGCAGTCAGCTGTTCAATCAATAGACAAGCGTTTACTGGTTTTAGAACATAAACAAGCTGAAATGGAAAAGGAATACATTAGTGATTCAGAATGCAAACACAGAATGCAAACGATAGAAACAGATAAATACAAAGAAATTGCGAAAAACTTAGAAAAAGCAGGTTACCACAAACCACAAACAAGATTATGAGCAAAACAGCACAAGAGTTCCAAATAACGAAAACAACTAAAATATTTTCGCAAGCCAACAAAAATAGGAAGAAAGGCGAAAAGCCAGAATATTTTGAGATTATGGAAATGAATGAGCTGATGCCTATTGACCCATTGACAAACAAACTATATGAGCTAACAGCACCAGCACCAACCAAAGCCAAAGCACCAACCAAGCGAAAAGCACCAACCAAGCGAAAAGCACCAACCAAAGCCAAAGCACTAACCAAAGCCAAAGCACCAGCAAAGCGAAAAGCACCAGCCAAGCGAAAAGTAAGATCAATTATGTGTAAGGAAGGGCTTAAGGGTAACGGCGCATTAAAAAAGGGGCATAGGTTCTTAAAAGGTGGGCGCGTAGTTAAGGCAAAAGCAAAAAAATAATTCCGTAGTATTTTCAGAAAGAACATTTACCAGGGCAAAAAAATAATTCCGTAGTATTTTCAGAAAGAACATTTACCAGGGCAAAAAAATAATAAAGCCAAATAGAAAAAGTCATCACGTGGTTAAAAACCCGTCTGGGGGATGGAGTGTAAGAAAATACGGATCACGGCGTGTCTCAAAAACTTTTCTTACACAAGCTGAAACCATAAAGTATGCAAAAAATATCAGTGATACACAAGGTTCACGGCTTATTATTCATCATCGAGATGGGAAAATAAATTCAAACAAATTTTGATAATTCAAAAAGATAAATAAAGAAAGATAATGAACGGCATTATATTTTTGCTGTAAGTCTTTGATTTTGAAGATAAGTTGCGTATGAAGATAATCACGAATGGAGGCTAAAAAAGGTGCTTATAACGTGTTGATCAATCAATCGCGTGCTTTTGGGTTGGTCGTGGTCGTGATTGCTCAACGTCCAACGGAGATAGACAAAACAACATTCAATCAAGCGGACTTGATCCACATCTGGCGAATACAAGGTAATGATAGAAAATCACTTTCAAAATCAATTGGCATTGATGATGGCGCACTACCTGATGAAAATCTAAAATTCATTCAATGGGAAGCATCAAAGGGCTTGACGATTAAAAAAGGCAATTTACAATTTGTTAAAAAAGGCAATAAAACAATTCCAACGTTCTATAATGGTGAGCGAAAAATGGAAATTAAGCTATGAGCGCAAACAAACAATTATTGACTATATCAGGATTAGGAGACAAGGCAAATCATGCAATATATGGTGCGTCATTTTCCTTGTTGGGTACTGTTGCATTTGCTAACCTTGCAACAACAGACATCAGTAGTACCTATGCATTAGGGTTTGGGCTTGCTTGTGGTGTTTTCCTTGCTGGAGCAGTTGAAATATACGATCTTATTTCTGGACGTGGTACGCCCTCTTTTCTTGATTTTCTTGCAACGATCAGCATTCCCGCTTTGTTATTCGCCATTGCATTACTCATGAAGTAATATATCCCCCCAATGGCGAAAACATGTGAAGCACCCTGCGGGGTGCTTTTTTATTCTTTTTTTATCAGGACTGTAAAATTGCCATTTTCGTCAACTTCAATCATGTCGTTTTCTTCAGGATCGAAATCTGCAGGAAAGATTGTTTTTTCGTTATAATACGCCCCTTGTAACTTCGCCTCTTGTAACTCCGCCCCTTGTAACTCCGCTCCTCGTAAATCCGCTCCTCGTAAATCCGCCTCTTCTAAATTCGCCCCTTGTAACTCCGCTCCTCGTAAATCCGCCCTTTGTAAATCCGTCCCTTGTAAATACGACCCTTGTAACTTCGCCACCAGTAAGTTCGCCCCTTGTAACTTCGCCAGCAGTAAGCTCATCCCTTGTAAATTCGCTCCGAAAAAATTTGCAACCTCTGATGACTCATTTATTTGCTTTATTTGTTCATTTGTTGGATCTTCGGGTGCATTGAGTTGTGCCTCACTGGTAAGTATCAAGCCATCAGTAGCACTATCAATTTGATCGGAAAAAGCTGGATAATTTCTTCTTAATGTTGCTAATGACTTAACACCAATACAACGACTTACTAATTCAGGTGATGTAATCAATATAAAACCATTGGACAGAATTGCAGTATGGATGCTCTTGTCTGATTTTTCAATATGCTCCTGTGTCTTTTCAATTTGTTCTCTGGTGTCATGTGTTCTGAAATACCATAAACCAATAAATACAGGCAACCCCAATAATAAAACTCTTATTGAACTCGCTGCGTAACTTTCTTGAGACTCATTACCATCAAAGGATAGAAGTTCAATGATGCAATCAGAAAAGAGAGTAGTTAAAAACATGCCGACAATAGAAAGAATTATTAAACTTATAAATCGCCCTTTTTTTGTTTGTGTAAGGCATTCCCAAATCTTCATTCCTTTTTTCTTTTTTTGCTTAAACCATTCGATTCTTTGTTTAGAACTGGTGGAGAAAAAACATAAAAGAAAAATGGCAACTACTAAAGTAATAAATTGCTTTAGCATCGGGCTAAGACTAATTTGCATGATCCAATTTTCAATATTCATTTTTCATTCCTTTTTTTATTCTTCTTTTATAGGGTTGCCATTTTCGTCCACTTCAATCATGTCGTTTTCTTCAGGATCGAAATCTGCAGGAAAGATTGTGTATCTGTCATACTTCGCCCTTTGTAACTTCGCCTCTTGTAACTTCGCCCCTTGTAAATACGCCCCTTGTAACTTCACCTCTTTTAAATTCGCCCATTGTAAATTCGCCCCTTGTAACTTCGCCCCTTGTAAATACGCCCCTTGTAACTCCGCCCATTGTAAATACGCCCCTTGTAAATACACCCCTGTTAACTCCGCCCCTTGTAACTTCGCCCTTTCTAAATTCACCCCTTGTAACTCCGCCCCTACAAAATTTGCAACCTCTGAATTCTTTATTGCTCCTATCTGTGAACCTGGTACTTTTTGTGGATTGGCTCTTTCTTTGCTGGTGAGTATCAAATCTTTAGTAACATTATCAATTTGATTGGTAAAAGCTGGATAATTTCTTTTTAAAGTTGCTAATGACTTAACACCAATACAACGACTTGGTAATTCAGTTGATGCCAGTAAAGTATAAGCATTGGATAGAATTGCAGTATGGATGCTCTCTTGTGCTTTTTGGATTTGTTCTCTGGTGTCATGTGTTCTGAAATACCATAAACCAATAAATACAGGCAACCCCAATAATAAAACTCTTATTGAACTCGCTGCGTAACTTTCTTGAAATTTATCACCATCAAAGGATAGAAGTTCAATGATGCAATCAGAAAAGAGAGTAGTTAAAAACATGCCTACAATAGAAAGAATTATTAAACTTATAAATCGCCCTAATTTTGTTTGTGTAAGGCATTCCCAAATCTTCATTCCTTTATTCTTTTTTTGTTTAAGCCATTCGATTCTTTGTTTAGAACTGGTGGGAAGAAGACATAAAAGAAAAATGGCAACTACTAAAGTAATAAATTGCTTAAGCATCGGGCTAAGGCTAATTTGTATGAGCCAATTTTCAATATTCATTTTTCATTCCTTTTTTTGATTATTAAGTGAATTGTGAAGCACTCTGCGGGGTGCTTTTTTATTTTTTGTTTATCGGGTAGCCATTTTCGTCTACTTCAATCATCCCATGATCTTCAGGTTCAAACCCTGGAGGGAATTTTGTTTCAGTATCATAAAAAGCTCCATCTAAAAGTGCCGTATCTAATTTGGAATTCAAGTCCGAGGAGAGCATGCTATTAACATCTAAACCAAGTGCCTTTGCCACTTGATGATTCATGTCTGCTGGGCAAAAGCATGCACCTTGTAAGTTAGCACCTTGTAATTTACTTTCCTTAAAATCTACCTCTATAAAAGTCGCATTTTCAAAGTTTGAATACCTTAAATCAGAATAGGAAAAATCAACAAAATGCGAAATACTATTGGGAAAATTCATCCCTGAAAGATCCACATACATAAGGCGTAATCTTTCCTTATTATCAGAAAAACCGTTTAAAGAAAGAGCAGTAGTAGATTGATCAAGTTGAGTTTGGATAACTGAACTTTCAACCGTTTGCTTCAATACAGCCAATGTGACTAATCCAAGTCTACGGGCATTGACATTATTAGTGCTAATTAAATTTAATCCATTTGATAAGATGGAGGTGTAAGTGTTCTCCTGTGATTTTTCAATCTGCTCTTTTGATTGGGTAGTCTGCTTATGTGATATTTCAATCTGCTCTTGTGATTTTTCAATCTGCTCTTGTGTCTTTTCAATTTGTTCTCTGGTGTCATGTGTTCTGAAATACCATAAACCAATAAATACAGGCAACCCCAATAATAAAACTCTTATTGAACTCGCTGCGTAACTTTCTTGACGCTCATCACCATCAAAGGATAGAAGTTCAATGATGCAATCAGAAAAGAGAGTAGTTAAAAACATGCCTACAATAGAAAGAATTATTAAACTTATAAATCGCCCTTTTTTTGTTTGAGTAAGCCCTTTCCAACCGAACCGTCTGAACCATCGATAATACTTCTTGAAAAAAGCATAAACTTTTGACTGTTTTAAGAATTCTGTTCTTGATAAATTAACAAATTGTTTTATTTTTATTTGTTTCAACCATTTCCAATACTTCTTAATCCATTCAAAAATATTCATTTTTCATCTCTTTTAGTTTTTGAGTAAGTGAATTTTACCCTCTCCGTCTGCGAAAGTTAAAAGGTTGCTTGGCACGCGTCTGCATGTGTTTTGTATAAGTCGCTTTTAATTATTAAATGATTGTTTTACTTTGGGGAAAGAATGAACAAAAGCACAATGAAAACGATTACGGGCGGTGGTATTTACTGTTGCGGTCGCGTTCACAACGGGCTAACGCCTTAAGAAGGGTATTTTTAAAAAGATAGTGTCGTCTTTACGGCTAATGCCAAGCCTAAAACGCCTAAGATTGTTATAACTATTTTTTTGTAGGTTTTATCAGATGTTCCAGCAAACCGTTTGGATCCTATAATAACCCCGATAATAAGCGCGGGTAAGAGCCAAATGGTACGGATTGTTGAAGTTTCGGTGAATAAGCCTTGAGCATATCCGCTGAGTGTTGCATAGAAACCAGTGAAAAAGAAAACAGTTATCAGTGAAGCACGCAAGTGGGCAATTTTGATGTCGGTATTTAACAATAATACGACAATCCACAAGCCACCAAAGGAGAATAATCCCGACATGAAACCTGAAATGCTACCGATCACTGTCCAGCCTTTAACGTTGTTTCGAATTGGTAGTTTGAAGTTTATAAGATACAGTGTAACTGCCGTAATCAATGCTGCTGATACGAGTATGCGCGTCAATTCAACGGGGATTTTTAATAGTAGAAATTGTCCTAAAGGAATCATTACTAAGGAACACAAGAAGAGTACACCAACCATTTTCCATGCTATTTCTTTCCATACTTGATTCGCCATTTGAATGCTGGCAACGATCTCAAGCACGATTACTAAGGGTACTATTTCTTTGGTTGGTAGGAAGAATGATCCTGCTACTACAACGATGGCAGAAAAACCAAAACCAGCATATCCACGGGTTATGGCGGCAAGAAGTACTATTGCCGAAAGCAGTCCATATTCAAGATTGCTAAATACAGCCGTCAATTAAATTAATGGCGTGAGTACACTAAATCGCCTGATTTAATGGTGTAGTGAACGATTCCAGGTAATTCCCAGTTTATAAAAGCATTGTTCTTTCCTTGACTAAGCAACTTGTCTTCAGTAACGAGCCATGAACTGTCTGCGTCAAATATAAATACATCCGCTTTATCACCCACTCCAAGACGACCTGCGCTTAGCTCTAATGCATTTGCAGGATTATGCGTTATCTTTTGCAGAATATCTTGCAGCGGCATGTCGATTTCTTGTGCCAGTTTAAGAGCAACGCTGAAAAAGGTGTCAAGACCGCTGTTCCCGTGTTGTGCCAATTCATACGGCAGTAGATAATCATCCAAACGCCAAGGGCGGTGATCACTGCATATAATGTCAATCGTTCCGTCTTTGAGTGCTTCGCGCAAAGCTTGTTGATCTCGTTGAGTGCGAAAAGGTGGCATAACACGCCCAACCGAGTTGAATCCAGCACTGTCCATGCTAGTGAACATAAGATGGTGAATAGTCGTCATCGCAAAGATGCTCAAGCCATCCTCTTTTGCTTCGCGAATCAATTTCAATGATCGAGCGCAGCTCAACGGGCCTATGAGAACTCTTGCTCCTGATTTTTCAATGAGTTTCAATAATCTATATAGCCCGATTAATTCATTTTCTTCAGGCACCGTCGGTATTCCGTGGCGTAATGCAATCTCATCGTCATTGGCAATTCCATTATTAAGCCAAGGCTCATTTGGTTGCATTATGATTGGAAGATCTATGGTTGCGGCGTACATTAAAGCGTGCAGTAGCGTTTTAGTATTGATGATTGGCACATCGGCATTACTTAATGCTACACATCCCGCTTCTTTAAGTAAGTGCATCTCTGCAAGTGTTTCTCCATTCAAACCGCTGGTTAAAGCTCCACTGGCAAATACTTTTGCAGTGTTTGCTTTGATGGCTCTATTGACGACCAATTCTGCTGCTGCTGCTGTATCAATTATGGGTTGTGTGTCGGGTGGGCATATCAATGTAGTACAACCGTGAGCGACCGCAGCTTTTGTTTCAGAGAGAATAGTGGTTATGTGTTCATGACCGGGTTCACGCATACGTGCTTGAGCATCAACCAATCCTGGTGCTACAATCAAACCACTTGCATCAATGACTTGTTCACCCTTCTGCGCTTTAATTGGTTCATTTGAGAGTTGTTTGATGCGTCTATTTTCTATCAATAGATGCGTAATTTGATTTACGCCGTTGGTAGGATCAATCAAAAGACCGTTGTTTATTATTAAACGACTCACCCTGCCCCCACATTGTTTAATATTTCACTCGCTTTGTCTGGGCGAGCAATCAGCATTAATACAGCCATTCGGATAGCGATACCTTCGGTAACTTGTTGTAATATGACAGAGCGTTCGCTATCAATTAAAGAAAATTCCATTTCAACACCGCGATTTACTGGACCGGGATGCATAACGATGGCATCAGGTTTTGCTTTTTCCAGTGCCTTGTTTGTTAATCCGTAACGATGATAAAACTCACGCTCCGTTGGGAAAAAAGCGTGTTCCATTCGTTCTTTTTGCAAACGTAATCCGATAATTACATCGGCATCTTTTAATCCTTCTTCAAGATTGTGATACACACTTACACCTAAGTTGACGGTGCAAGGCGGCACTAATGTTTTTGGACCAATAACGCGTATTTCGAGTGCGTCTAATGTATTGAGAGCGTGAATTTGAGAGCGTGCAACTCTTGAGTGTAGGATATCACCTACTATGGCTACTTTCAAGCCTGATATGCTTCCTTTTACACGTTTGATTGTTGCCATGTCAAGCAGAGCTTGTGTAGGGTGTGAATAGCTTCCGTCTCCTGCGTTGATTATGGATACGGATGAGTTAGCGTGTTTTGCAAAGAAGCTGGCGGCGCCGCTAACGTGATGGCGGATGACGAATAAATCAGCGCCCATAGATTCTAAATTGTGTATGGTGTCGAGCAATGTCTCGCCTTTCTTAGTTGCAGAGTTATTCATATCGAGACTAATGATATTAGCTCCAAGATTTTTCTCGGCAATCTGAAAAGTTGTACGAGTGCGTGTGCTTGGTTCGAAAAATAGATTGAAAATTGAAATATCTTTTAATAGCGATTGCTTAATGGGGTTGCGATCCGCATCCATGAAAGCATCTGCTAAAGATATGATTTTTTCTATTAAACTTTTACTTAAGCCGTCAATCGTTAATAAATGTTTTAGGTTCCCGTCGGAATCAAGTTGCATTCTGTTAATCATCGGGGTTGATTGTTAGGATTAATCATTTAGCACACTGGATTTATTAATAGATACGTTTTGGTGAAGAACGAATGAGTGATTTGAAAAAATAACATCTTCATTGTCCGAATGGACATTTGCGAAAACAAAAGCGGTTGTGAAGATAATGCTTTTCATAGTGATTGAATAGCTATTTTACCTCTTTTTATTGGTTGAAGTGCTGGTTAAAGCAAGGATGCGTTGTATTTTGAAAATTAAGAATGCAGCCATGCATTTAGAATAATGGAGGCTGCGATGTCATCAAGTTCTGTATCGTTGCGTGTAACTTTGTTTTCTCTGCACCAGTTTTTTGCAAGTTTTGTGGTGAAACATTCGTTGATAGTGTGTATTGGTGCGTTTGAAAATAATTTGAGTTGCTCGATAAAACGTTCTATGTATTTCATCGATGACATTTTTTGACCTTTAACATCAAGAGGATAGCCAACGACCAGTGCTTTTGGATTGTAATCCTTTATTAATTTTTGCAGTGCATTATGTAACTGATTATCGTTAGCTACAATGCTTAAAGGTGTGGCTGTTTTGGTTATGTTTTGAGCGATGGCAATTCCTATACGTTTGGACCCGACATCAAATGCAAGCACATTGCCATTAAAATCAGGCAATTCCGTGTTCTCTGCTAAGGGCTGACATGTCAATACCTAATTGTTCTGCTGCTACGCTCCAGCGCTGATCGCAAGGCACATCAAAAATGAGTTCTTTGAAAGCAGGCATTACCCACCAGCAACTTTCTTTTATTTCTTCATCTAATTGATTCGCTCCCCAACCGCTATAGCCTAATGCAACCATATATCTTTCCCAGCAGTCGCCTTTAAAGATTTTCTCGAGCAGATCATTTGAGGTAGTTAGTGCTAAACCAGATTCTTCAATGTTAATGGTTGATGCCCAACGGCTACCCCCTTCATGCAAAATAAACCCTCTGTCAACTTGAACGGGTCCGCCTTGGTAAACGCATTCATTAGACAATCTGTCCAGTTTTTCGGTAAATTCGACGCTTTTGTCTAATTGCTCTTCTTCAACTAAAAACAATTCGTTAAGACTGACTTCTTTGAGCGCATGATTTATGATAATACCTAGTGCGCCCTCTTCGTTGTGATCAACAACATAAACGATTTTTCGCTCAAAAAAACTCCCATCTAAATTTGGCATAGCAAGCAAGAAGCTATTGCTAAAATTTATAGTGTCAAAAGGCGGTTTTATTGTCATAATGATAGTATTCTAACATTCTAAAAAATAATTTAAAAATGAAAAGAAATGTTTCGTATATACTTTTTTTACTGCTTTCTTTGAGTTTTTCACATCTTCTTTTTGCAGAAAGTTCGTTAACTCTCTCTTCTAATGCACGTGAAAAGATGGACACTGCGCTCTTTTCAGAACCTGTTGAGGTTATCTCGGGAATATGGGTGGCCGTTGGCGCAACTGCTCCGCCCTCTTATGAGAATGGTGGTCATAACAATAATTTATCTTTTATTCTTACTAAAGAAGGCGTTGTTGTTGTCAATGCAGGAAATAGTTATTTGCTTTCTGCAGCTTTGCATGATCGAATCAAAAAAATCACGCAACAGCCCGTTAAATATGTGGTCTTAGAAAATGGACAAGGACATGCCATGATGGGTATGAATTACTGGCAAGAGTTGGGAGTAAAAATTATTGCGCATGAAGATACCTTCACTGAAATAGAAGAGCATGGGCACGACATTGAAGATCGATCGAAGACGTTTTTGCGGGATAAATTTCACAAAACCAAACTTAGTAAACCTGATATTTCTTTTGAAGATAAATACGTTATTGATTTGGGCGATGAGCGTATCGAGTTGTTAAACCTTGGTCCAGCACACAGTCCAGGTGACACGATGGTTTGGTTGCCAAAACGTTCACTTATAATTACAGGTGATATGGCTTTCCACGAACGATTGTTGCCTATTTTTGAACATACGGATACAGCGGGATGGCTTGACACATGGGAAAAATTTGCCGACTTAAAGGCGCAACATGTAATACCCGGACATGGCAGTCCAACCAATATGGCAGAAGTGACCAAGTACACGAAGAATTACTTGGAGTATTTGCGGGACAAAATAGGCGTGTTAATCGAGGACGGGGGAGATTTGACGGATGCCTATGAAATAGACCAAAGCCCTTATAAGCATCTTGATACGTTTAAGGAATTGGCAAAAAGAAATGCTGGTCGGGTTTTTCAAGAAATGGAATTTGAATAAACTGCGATATTTGTATTACACTTTCGAGTGCAACCTGAAAAGTTCAGTTGAATCAAAGCCTTGATTGAGCGCGCGTCTATTCATAAACCCACACTTTATAGAATAAGTTCTCGTAGTTCTATTTATAACGGACGTATTGTCTTTTCTGTGCATGATATATTTTTGGGATGTATTCATGCGAACAACTTTTTTTCTTACAGTGGTCACTGACTAAAAACTTAGGCAACCATTTATTTAGACAGTTCATTGATGCTGGTTTCTCTTTTGACGAAAAAGGAATCAAAGCATTTATTGGTGAAAATAATAAAATCTCAACTGAATGGCGCAATGCCTCTCGAAAGAAGATGGAAGTGGCAGATTTCGTTTTGGCAGAAAAATACCACATCGTTGCCTATTGCGATGACCATTACCCTAGTCTACTCAAGGAAATACCTGATCCACCACCTATTCTCTATGTCAGGGGAGATACACATGCGTTAAAAAAACAAGCTATTGCAGTCGTTGGCACGAGAACACCTACTCCTATTGGACAAAAAAGTACGCGTTCTCTTGTTAATGATCTTGTCCAATTGGATTTTGTAGTTTGTAGTGGGTTGGCTTTGGGAATAGACGGCTGTGCGCATCAATCAACGCTGGATTGTGAAGGAATTACTATAGCAGTGTTGGGCACTGGTATAGATAAGATATACCCTAAAAGGCATTTGGAATTGGCAGAAAGGATTGTAGAAAAAGGTGGCATACTGATCAGTGAAATGCCTTTTGGAAGCCCTCCTTTACCGAGAAACTTCCCACCAAGAAATCGCATAATCAGTGGAATATGCTCTGTTACTATCGTGGTTGAGGCTGCAATGAAAAGTGGTTCATTACTCACTGCTCGGCAAGCGATTGAACAAGGCAGAGAGGTTTTTGCTTTCCCAGGTAGTATTCACTCAGAAGTGTCCAGAGGATGCCATTGGCTTATACAGCAAGGCGCAAATTTATTCATGAGTGTTGATGACATTGTCGAGCAAGGCGGTTGTATCCTTGCGTCCCAAAACCTCCCATCTTCTTTGGATGAAGAGTGTAATGACAAGTTGTTGAAGCATATGGGATTTGATGTGTGGCATATAGACGATCTTGTTGAAAGCATTGAGATGGATTTATACAAATTACAGAGTGTTCTTATTGCGCATGAGATGAAAGGCAATGTTAAATCGATATATGGTATCAAATGGCAACGAATCATTTAGCTATCATTTCATTGTGTAGCACACTTTGTCTGTTTATGAACGGGTGTGCTAACCTCCCAGAAGAGTATGAAGAACTTAATGAGCAATCATTTGATCTTTCTTTACCGAAGAAGAAGATAAACAATGTAAGTTATGTAAACAGCAATAATCCGCTTTTAAAAGAAACACAAAAAGCGAATAAAAAAAGAGTTGAATTTAGAGATACTGCTTTTTGGCAGAGAGAAGCGTCGGTTCATTTTGAAGATTTACCTTTGAGTATTGCTTTAAAAGGATTGAGTGAGTCATTTGAATTTGATTTTTCTATCGATTTTGCAATTCATGAGAAAATTAATTTCCAAGGGAATAACATACCATTAGCACATATTATTGCCAGCCTTGAAAGGCAAAGCGGCGTGCAAGTCAAGTGGTATTCTAAAAAAGTCCTATTTCAAAAAAACGTTGCATCTTGGCGCGCTCACGATGTTCCGTATCTCAATATACGGCGCAAAAGTATTTCCAGACTAGCACTTAAACAAAGCATAAATCAAGACGGCTCAAATTCAGGTGATATTACGCAAATTGATAATGCTGTTGAAAATAGTTTTTGGGGGAATTTAAAGAATAATTTAGAGTTTTTCTTGGAAGAAAATGATCGATTGGTTGTGAACCATGAAGCTGGAGTTATTAGTGTTCATGCCACGCAAAGCACACAAGAAATAATCGATAAGTATTTGAATAAAGTGATGAAATCACATAGTCGTCAAGTTATTATTGAGGTTTCTATTTTAGAGGTTGAGTTAAATAACGAATATCAACAGGGTATTGATTGGTCGGTTATAAGTGGCAATAATTCAGTCTCTCAATCGCTATTAGGAGCTGCACTAGTACAATCCCCAAATGGACAAATATTGACTTCATTGGTTTCCGATGATTTGACTGCCAATGTAAATATTCGTTTGTTAGAGCAGTTTGGCAGCACAAAAGTACTATCATCGCCGCGTCTGCAAGTGCTAAATAACCAAACAGCGTTGCTTAAAGTGGTAGATAACCTTGTTTACTTCACTGTTGATTCAGCCACTTCCATTAATCAGAACGGTTCTGTTACAAATTTTGATACAGAAATCAATAGTGTAGCGGTTGGTTTGATTCTCGCGTTAACGCCATTTATAAATAATCAAGATGAAATATTGCTTAACCTCCGCCCTACTATTTCTCGAATAGCTGGCACTGTTCGTGATCCGCATCCTGTATTGGCACAGCAAGGGGTTATTTCTGAAGTTCCTATAATTCAAAAGCGTGAATTGGAATCAATTTTAAAAGTACGTTCTGGCTCTACAGCGGTTATTGGCGGGCTTATTCAGCAACGCGCTGTGCACAGCAATAGCAGCTTGCCAAATTTAAGTGGGCTGGGGCTTGATGGAAGCAGCAAAAGAAATTCTGAATTGGTTCTGTTGATTAAACCAAAGATTATTCAATGAATTTTAACTTGCTAAAGAACGTTAAAAATAAGGACTGGATAACCCCAAGGAGTAACCTGTTACCGTTTGCGCAAGCGCGAAGCCAAGCGAAGAAAAAATGGCTATTGCATAGCATGCTTTATGTGGTGTGCATGATGCTGATTATGATTTTAAGTGGTTTCTTATATTCTCAAAACATGATATTTTTCTTATGAATAAAGAAGCAGATAAACATTATTTGAGTACCCTTTTACGTGAGAAAGTAATAGATGAAGAGAATTTTCGTTTAGCGACTTATGAGCATAATCTAACAGGAGACTCTGGAGTTAAATTTTTATTGCTTGAAGGTTACCTTGATACAGAATGTTGGTTTGACTTTTGCTTTGAACATTGGAATTTGAATAAATATAATCCAGAAAAACAGAGTATTGATAATGACTTCACTAAACAATTTGAATTTCACGAATTGTCAAAATTAGATTTTCTACCTATTTCTTATAAAGACAATGAATGCATAGTTCTTACGCCCTATCCGTGGTTGAATGAACACGTTCATTACCTACGCGAGCGTCTAAATTTTAACGTTCAAATATGCACCTTGCTTACAAGCTATACTAAATTTATATCGTTGCAAAGGCGTTTTACTGAACAGTTGGGGAATTTAACCGACTTAGTGGATGATATTTCTGTTCATCCTCAGTGTTTACGCGAACAATACTCAAAAATGGATCATCCTGTGGTTCGCTTAGTCACAGCAATTATTGAGGATGCATTAGAAAATAATGCTTCAGATGTTCATTTTGATCCTTGTGGATATGAAACTACAGTACGTTATAGGATAGATGGCGTTTTGCGTCATAGAATTTGCATACACTCGCATCTTTGGCAAGCGGTAAGTATTCGTTTTAAAGTTTTAGCAAATATCGATATTACAGAAAAGCGTTTCCCCCAAGAAGGCAGTTTTGTTGCTGCTCTTACACAACAGGTGGATATTCGCTTGTCGGTCGTTCCGGGAATGAACGGTGAACACTTCGTACTGCGGTTTCTACGTAAAGAGACGTGCGATATTCTGGATAACTCAGGAATTGGTAGCAAGCAAATAGCAATGCTTTCCAATATTATTTCCCAACCATATGGGATGATTATCGTTGCAGGACCAACAGGCAGTGGTAAGAGTACTACGCTTTACGGTATGTTGCAACGACTCGATAATCAAAAACTTAACGTTATTACTCTCGAAGACCCTGTTGAACAAAGGCTCGTTAATGTTCGTCAAATTCAAATAAATGAAGACAGTGGGCTTGGCTTCCATAAAGTGCTCAAAAGTGTACTTAGGCAAGATCCAGATGTCATATTGATTGGAGAAATGCGTGATGAACAGACGGCTAACCTTGGAGTAAAAGCGAGCATGACAGGGCATTTAGTATTGACGACGGTTCATGCCGATGACACTTTGGGTATCTATACGCGTATGCAGGATTTGAATGTGAGAAAGCAATTGTTGGAAAAACAGTTGAAAGGTTTAATTGCACAAAGACTTTTGAGACGTCTATGCTCGCATTGTAAAGGTGCATCTTGTCCTCGTTGCTCTGGCACTGGTTACGATGGGCGTTTCGCCATTATGGAAATCATTGATTTTTCTCAATCAAGTGCGCCACAGAAACATCTAAATGAAATCGCTTTGGAGAGTGTTAGCAAGGGTTTGACTGATTTAAAAGAAGTAGAAAGAGTTCTAGGCAATGTTTCGCTCTAAATTTAATAAAAAAATGTTTGAACAGTATTTTTGCCAGCAAATGGGAATGCTGCTTCAAAGTGGCTTGAAACCTGTTGTAGCATTACGTGAATTAGCTTTACAGAATAACCCTATTACATGGCAGGAAAAGATAGAAAAAGTCAATGATCTTGTGTTTTCAGGTAATACATTTAGTCAGTCGATGAGCGCAATTGATAGCTTTGATGATAATTTATTGAGTTTAATAGAAAACTCAGAGTCAACAAGCTCTGTAAAGGAAAGTTTTCAGATGTGGACTCAATGGTTAGAATGGCAGAATGCTTGGAAAAAGCGGTTAATTGATAAATTACGTTATCCAATTATCGTACTACTCGTTGTTTTAACAGCACTTCTTATAGCAATATGGTTCATATTACCCAACTTAAGGTTATTTGAAGCAAGCGGTGGAGAGTTGCCAATAGTTAGCCGTTGGATGTTAATTATTTTTGACTATCCTGTGGTATTTATAAGCAGTGTGTTGTTCATGCTTGCTTTTCTTTATTCAGTGCGCAATCGATTAAAGAAAACAATTGCACTATTACTAAATCGCAATTCTTTTATAAACGCCACGGTTCAAGAGTTTGAGGCGATGCGCTTTTTCCACGTCTTGCAACTTCTACATTGTGCCAATTTAGCTTTAGAACGACAATTACAAATTGGCTGCAAAATAATACGTGTATCCGCATTTAAAAAGGAATGGATAGAAATTCATCAACGGTTACTAAACGGAGAGCCTTTCTCTTTGGTTCTGTCAAACTATCCGCATTGGCCTAATGTTATTGGTCATTTAATAGCGAATTGTCGTCATTTAAAAGACTTTGAGAAAGCGTGGGAGCAGTTGGCGCACTATTTCGAAGAACGTGTAAACACTAAAGTAAATAAGATTGAGCCAGTGATTGAGCCCGTATTGACATCCATAACAGGTCTTATTGTAGTAGGGTTTGTCATGTTGTTTCTTTTACCTATGTATGCAGGATAGGTATGAGTTTTTGCAAATTATTAGCAAGAGAACAAGTGGTTATAGCAAATAACTTCTATGTTTTTAAACGTGGGCAATTTATACAAAGTGCAAAATTACCAACGGGAAGGTTGAGCATTCAAGTAAGTCTAGCGCATTTTAATATGTCTGATGGGCAAATTATTTTTGAAAAAAAATACGATGCATTGCTGAAAAACTTGAAAAATGCTGTTATTTACCCGGGTGTGTCAGCTCCTTATATTGATGGGCATAGTGCATGTATTCTTGAAGGTAAGCATGCACACATAATTCAGTGCAATGATGGGGTAGTAATAAATTCCCACCCTATTGCTTTGGAGAAAGAAAGTCAGTTGCCGTGGAAACTTCCAGAAGAAAGGCAAATAGCAAATACATGGGTAGTATATAGACCGGCAATTTCGCTTTGGACATGGCTAATAGGTAGTAGTATTGCTATTTTTTTAGGTATATATTGTCTGCAATTTCAAAAAAACAAGCAGATAGAAGGTCAAACAAGCCGAATAGTCCCGAAGGTTAGTATTGCATCGGTCAATACAGAAGAATTAGCTCAGAAGTATTTGAATGACTTGATGCATATAAGCAAAACTATCAGGAAATATCCTCAAATTAGCATTAAACGTCTTAACTGGCAACAGGAATCGTTGCACATTTCGGGCGAGTGGCTAATAAGGCAGACGAATTTTGTTGAATTTGAAAACATCTGGAAACAATTTATTGATGACGTAAGTGCCAGTTCTTCCGTACGTATTGATATAAATCCATTAATGGGTGTTTGGGAGATGGAAAAACAATTTTCTATACGCTTGAATCAGAAAGGTTAGCATGAATATAGCAAAGCATATATTGTTTGGAGCGTGTTGGGTTGTCGCCGTAGTTTTCACTTATAACACTTTGTTTTCGCAGGAAATAACAATAAATAGAGAAGTGACACTTGAGCAAAAGCGTTTGCAGAATGAGCCAACGAAAGGGGTGGATGTGAAAGGAGTATATTCGCCCTCAAAAGATCTTGACGGACTTTCAAAATTACTACTCCAGCGTAGTTTTAAGGCGGAAGTAAGTCACGGAGAGGGGCAAATAATTTTGCAAAGTTCAAGCGTAAATGAGCACGAATGGTTTCAATTTTGGCAAGAGGTAAGTGATTTTTCAAAAAACAGCATAACTTACTCAACGTTATATCTAAAAGAGTGTGCCCTCAACTTAAAAGGATTGGGTCAGTTGGAGGCAAAATGCACATTGCGCTACTGATTGCTTTCTTTTTTCTCATTGCACCTATTGCTTCGGCTGTTGCATATGAGCAATATGTGCCAATTTTTAAAACTTCCACTCAGATGAATGATGTTGCGGAAGCATCGTCGCATGGATTGAGTGTCACTGAAACCAAGAACAATAATCCCATAGACTTTAAAGATTTACCCGATACAACTCAGGCGGATTTTGATGTGGAGGATGTGGTGGAGACTGCATTAGATAATAAAGCTAAAGAGGAAGATAAAAATGAAGTAAATAAGATTAAAGAAAATCTCAATGTTCTTTTAAATCAATGGATTGAAACAAGAGATTTTGTTTGGGTGTTGCAAGGGAAAAGTTGGGTTAAGAAAACAAAATGAGCGACTATACTGTAGAAAAAATAGTAGGAGTAACAAGCTCAAATACATCAAAACTCAATCTCAACGGGAACTACAAAAAATCAGTGTATAGTCAAAAGAAAGGCAGCCAGAAAGGCTTTTTATTGCCGATGATTCCTGTTCTTGTATTACTATTTATTGCACCGCTGAGTGCTTTAACCCAAAGGATAGATTTAGATAAGGGTTATGAGCTTAGTCAAATGCTCAAAACTTTGTTGTCGTTTTCACGAACGTTTGATTTACGCCAATCCACTTCTGGCAATGCTTTTTCTGGACTATATAGATACCTCCCCTGTCCTGGCGGGAAGTATGCTGTACGTGATGATGCGTCCGATTGTTTTGCAAGAAGCTCAAGTAATTACTCCATTGGATCTATACCGTGGTTCACTTTGGGATTGCAAAAACCAAAGAAACTATCAAAATGCTACTGGCTGCTTGTTCCAGGGAATGTTCATCAAAATAGCTTGACCATAAACACCTTACATAACGCAGATATAGAGGAAAAAATTTACTTTAATGGTAGCAGAGGAGTAGCTGCTGTAATAGAGAATATTGATCGTATCCGAGTAAATCAATTTGAACAGTGTAATGACGAACGTACACTGAATGCGCTTAATGAAATACTTGACTTGCCTACAGCTGTTAAAAACTCATTGGTGCTCGATGAATTGGGCGTAAACGTTCGTCTCATCACTGCTAAGCAATTATTTGTTGATATCTATACAAATAATTCTTTTAAGCGTGTGCGTGATGAGTTTGCTCAATCCATGCTAACTTGCTTAAGCCAAAGATCTAATTCTATTGCAAACGACACTCATAACGGACTTCCTGCAGCATTCATAAATACTAATATTGCCAATGGACACAAAATATCGAATTATAGAGAGGGGTCTGAAAGTTTAGGATGGTTGCCAATCTTGGATGCTAAGGGCAACTCTAAGCGAGATGAGTTGATATACGACTGTGATTATTATAATTTAAATGTTGCTCCTCTTGATCGAGTTTCAGGCTCTACTACATCAGCGCATAGGCGTTTTTGGATGAACTGGAAAGATCATTGGTTTTGGAAGGTCTCAGTTAAGTGCGGTGTTGGTGGGAAATGTGTTGAATACAAGGGAAAATCATATATGGCTATATTACTTTTCGCTGGTGAAAGGCTTGATTCTCAAACGCGCCCTTCTTCCGATTTATCTGATTACTTAGAAGAGCCTTTCACAGCACACGCCAATTCTAATGACGTGGCTTATTGTCTTGATATTCAACACGATATTGTTATATGTTAACAAGATTAAGCAAAGGATTCTCTTTGATCGAAATTGCGCTGGTGTTGTTGATTATTGCTATTTTGATAAACAATGTAGGCATCCCCTTGCATCAAAGGGAGGCGCAAGAGAAATTCAGATCGGCAGAGCGTCAATTGACTCATTTAGGGAGTGTTATAAATGCGTTCGTAGCATCTCAAGGGCGTTTGCCCTGCCCTGCAAGCGCTTCAAGCAATGGTAATGAGACTTTTGATGGTGATCGTTGTTTAATAAGCAATGGCTTTGTGCCTGCAACGACCCTTGGTTTGGCTGGAAAAAGAAATGCAGATGGGCTGTTGCTTGATCAATGGAATCAACCCGTGCGTTATCATGTAAGTAAGGCAAGCGAATGGTTGTGGTTTTCATTGAATGATATGAAGAATTTAAAGGATCTTTCCACGTTGACGGGAGATCTTAAGGTATGCTCTGAGGATTGCGATATAAGCAACGTCTCATTATTTACCAATAGTGCGCCCTATGTACTTTTATCATTAGGGGAGTATGTTAGACCTAGAGGGGCTTTGGAGATTGAAAATGCTGGAGAATCGGTGATTCAAGGGAATGGGGATTATGGTATTAATGCCAATGAATATTTTGTGTATACAGAGCACAAGCCCCAAACAGAAAGAAATGCAGGGTTTGACGATTTACTACATTGGGAGTCCAGATATGTTTTGCAAAGGATATTGTTGGATTCTGGGTTTTTGCAATAGTAGTGCGCTAATCTGTTGATTTTATTTAAAATCGCAGTTTCATACAGAATGAACACTAATGCCGTGATAAATAACTACACTGTCGTTTGCAGTATAAGAGTACTTTTTGTGTGATATCACGTTTTTTAATGGTTAAAATAGTGGTTAAATCTATTTCACACATTTTAAATACCATCAAACACTTTTATGAAAACTAATAAAACATTAGATGCTCAAGCCATAGAGTATCATCGGATTGCCCCAGCTGGGAAACTTGAAATTCGTGCGACAAAGCCAATGGGAAATAGACACGATCTGAGTCTTGCCTACTCTCCAGGTGTTGCTGCAGCATGTGAACTCATTGCGAAAGATGCCGAGCAGGCATATACGATGACAACGAAAGGAAATTTAGTTGGTATTATCTCTAATGGCACGGCTGTTTTAGGCTTAGGCAATATTGGTGCATTAGCTTCAAAGCCTGTTATGGAGGGAAAAGCGGTTCTTTTTAAACGTTTCGGAGATATTAACGCATTTGATTTAGAAGTTGACGAAACGGATGTTGACCGCTTTTGCCAAGTTGTTTCATCTCTTGAACCTACTTTTGGCGGTATAAATCTTGAGGACATAAAAGCACCTGAATGCTTTGAAATAGAGAAGAAACTTCAAGAGATCATGAATATCCCCGTTTTTCATGACGATCAACACGGTACAGCTATTACAGCTTCTGCGGCACTTATCAACGGTTTAGATCTAGCAAACAAGGAAATAGCTAAGGTACGCATTGTTTGCAATGGTGCCGGAGCGGCAGGTCTCGCATGCCTCAATATGTTTATCGCTTTGGGAGCTCGTGTGGAAAATATTACTCTGTGCGACTCTAGAGGAGTTGTCTATAAAAATCGTGAACATGGCATTAATAAATATAAGAGTAAATTTGCTAATGAAACAGAATACAGAACCCTTGCAGATGCAATGGTTGGAGCCGATGTATTTATTGGCGTATCTAAGCCAAATACGGTTACTAAGGACATGGTGCGCTCAATGGCTGATACGCCGTTAGTGTTTGCAATGGCAAACCCAAATCCAGAAATTTTGCCAGAGGACGCAAAGGCTGCACGCCCTGACGTTATTTGTGCAACAGGTCGCTCTGATTTCCCAAATCAGGTCAACAATGTTTTGTGCTTTCCATTTATTTTTAGAGGGGCTTTAGATGTTGGAGCACGATGCATTAATGATGAAATGAAGGTTGCGTGTGCACATGCAGTCGCTAAATTGGCTCGGTTAGAAACTGACGATGCTGTACAAAAAGCCTACGTTGGTGAAGATTTAAAGTTTGGCTCAGAAATGTTAATACCTAAGCCCTTTGATGGACGGTTGATGCTTTACGTGCCTCCTGCAGTCGCAAAGGCTGCCATGGATAGTGGCGTTGCCACAAGGCCGATAGAAGATTTCGATGCTTATAAAAGATCTTTAGAACGTTTAGTCTATAGGTCAGCTGGAGTTATGCAGCCTATATTTAATGCGGCGTTGGGTGATCCTAAACGCTTAGTCATGAGTGATGGCGATAATTCAAAAGTATTACAAGCCATACAAATTGGAATTAATGAAGGCATTATTGTTCACCCTACATTGATAGGAAATCGTAGTACCATCGAATGCAAGATGGCTGAATTTGGATTAAGATTTAAACTGGACGAAGAAGTATTAGTACTGGATACCGAATCTGAGAAGTATCAGAACATGCTATCTGAATGTGAGTCAATGGGACTTGATCATCATGGTGTGGCAATGCTTTTATTGGAAAGGAATCAATGCGATGCGGTCATATCAGGGGTTGATGGCGATGTTAAGAATAATTTTCGTGCAATCCGTAGTATTATCGGTTTGAAAGATGGAAGTGAATATCTAAGTGGCACACATTGTGTACTAATCAATGAAGAGCCTGTTTTTCTTACTGATACGGTCTTTGCTGATTCACCCTGTCCTCAGCGACTATTAGATATAACTCGTCAAGGAGTGGAAGTCGTCAAAACATTTGGCTTAACTCCAAGAGTTGCAGTGCTATCACATTCAAATTTTGGTAGTTCCAATCTTGAATCTGCACAAAAAGCACACGAAACTGCTCAGTTGATACATTCAAATTTTCCAGAATTATCTTTCGATGGAGAAATGAGCGCTGAAGCTGCTTTAAATGAGGATATTAGAAATTATTTTAAGCATTCTAAAAACCTAACGAGTTTTGCTAATTTGCTCATAATGCCAAACTTGGATGCGGCTAGCATTGCATATCGCATGCTTAAGACGGTAAACGATTTCACAATAGGACCAATTTTATCTGGCAGTGCAAAACCAGTGCATATAATGAATGGTACATCATCCATACGGAGTATATATAACATGATGGCCTATTCTGTTGCGCAAGCACAAAAATAATTGAAAATCGTTGATTATCTTCTCCATGTCCTTCTTTTCTTAACAAAAGGCTTGCCGAATATTTCGGCAGTGATATTGAACATACAAAATTACTAAGTTCTAACAGCATTTTCCACAGAGTTATCCACAGGAATAGAGTGTAAATAATTAGAAAAAATCATGAATGGAATTAATGAAAGGCATTGAAATATAAGAAAATAAGCCATTTTTCCTATAAATCACTTTCATACATGGGCAGAATGTCATTGTTTAGTTATTAACAATGCTTCTAAACGATTGATTATTATGATTCTCTTCGAAATGTAAGTACTTTTTGTCCATTCAAACTTTGAAAAAATAGGTCGTTTCAATTGATTATTTCTGTTCACTACGATTGTCTTTTTACTCAACGCATTAAACAAGTTTATTAAAACAAAATCACTCAATAAAATGACTCCCTTAAGCAATGCCTTCTTCAAGAAGTGTTCAAGGTAGAATATCCACATGTTATATGGTCTTGGAATTAGTCATGAAACCGCTCCGCTTAGCGCACGCGAGTGCGTTGTTATTTCTGAAGAAAATTTGAAGAAAAATCTTATTGAAATCTTTGATTTTCCAGAAGTTACAGGAATCGTTTTGCTTTCAACGTGTAATCGAACCGAAATCTATTGCGCTCTAAAAGAACCTAAATTTGATCAATTAAAAAATTGGCTACACTCATCGCACAATTTAACTAAAGATGCACTTGCCCCTTATTTATACCACCTTAAGGGTATTGATCTTGTACATCATGTTATGCGCGTTTCAGCGGGTCTAAATTCATTGATTTTAGGGGAGCCACAAATTCTTGGGCAAATGAAGAAAGCACATCAAACTGCACAGCAGGCTGGTACGATTGATGCACAGCTTGAAAAAATGTTTCAAAGTGCCTTTAGAGCGGCGAAATCAATACGTTCAGAAACAGAAATAGGTGCACATAGCGTTTCTATCGCTTACGCGGCTACACAGCTCTCACAAAAGATTTTTAATGACCTTTCATCCTGTACCGCCCTTCTTTCAGGTGCTGGAGAAACAATTGAACTGGTTGCTACACACTTAAAACAGCAAAACATTGGCAGTATGATGTTCGCTAATCGCAGTATTGAAAATGCTCAAAAACTTGCTGAACGTTTTGATGGCTACGCAATTACGCTGGATAAAATACCACTTCATGCTTATAAAGCAGACGTTATTATCTCTTCGACGTCCTCGCCTATTCCAATTTTTAGCCACAAGATGATTGAATCTGCATTAAAGAAGCGCAATCATAGCCCGATTTTTTTAGCAGACCTTGCTGTTCCAAGAGATGTTGAGAGTAGCGTATCAGCATTAGCAGATGCGTATCTTTATACAGTGGATGATCTTAAAGACATCATCCAAGAGAATTTAGAGCAAAGAAAGAAAGCCGCACGTGAAGCAGAAAAAATTATTGAGCAGCACGGTGGCGAGTTTATGCAATGGATTAATGAAAAATCGGTTGTCCCGTCTCTTTTGAAAATCAGAACACTGGCAGATGATTCAAAAACGGCTCTACTTGAGCAAGCTAAGAGGCAACTGAAGAATGGTCGTTCAACCGATGAAGTGATGGAACAACTGGCAAATCAATTAACTAATAAATTACTTCACCCTCCTACTATTGCTTTAAAAAAGGCATGTGAGACGAATGATATAGATTTGGTTGAAACAATTGAAAAGATTTATTTAAATGACAAAAAATTTAAAAAGGATATCGAAGACGGCACAATATGATAAAGGCAAACATACGAAATAAAATTCTAACATTGAATGATCGATTCGATGATTTAGAAAACAAGCTGTCTGATTCCTCCATTTTAAATGATCATGCGCTTTTGCGTCAATATTCACAAGAACGCTCCTCTTTAAGTAGCATAATTGAAGCTTGGCAGAGTTATTTGCAAACAGAAATTGATATTGAAGAAACTCATACCCTATTAGATGACCCTGAAATGGAAGAAATGGCGCAAGGGGAGATTAACAGTCTGAAGCAAAAGTTGAGTGAACTAACTACGCAGATTAATACACTGCTTCTGCCTAAAAATCCACACGATGACAATAACATTTTGCTTGAAATTCGTGCGGGAACTGGGGGCAATGAAGCATCTATATTTGTTGGGGACTTATTGCGTATGTATTCTCGATACGCAGAGCAAAAACGCTGGAAAATTGAAATACTTAGCGTAAGTGAAGGAGAAGTTGGCGGTTATAAAGAAGTTATTACACGTGTTATTGGCAAAGGCGCCTATTCGCGCTTAAAGTTTGAATCGGGTGCGCATCGAGTGCAACGTGTACCAACAACGGAATCACAAGGACGTATCCATACATCAGCTTGCACCGTAGCAGTAATGGCTGAACCCGATGATTTCGAAGAGATTGAAATAGATACAAAAGACTTACGTATAGATACCTTTAGAGCTTCTGGTGCAGGTGGACAGCATGTTAATAAAACCGATTCCGCTATTCGAATAACTCACCTTCCAAGTGGTATAGTTGTTGAATGCCAGCAAGGGCGTTCTCAGCACCAAAATAAAGCGCATGCATTGACTATTCTTCAAGCGCGTTTGGCGGATGAACAACAACGTCAAGTAGTGACAAAACAGACGGAAGAACGTAAATCACTCGTTGGCTCTGGCGATCGTTCAGAACGTATTCGAACTTATAATTTTCCGCAAGGAAGGGTTACTGATCACCGTATAAATTTAACAGAATACAAATTACTGCAAGTTATGGAGGGGAGCTTAGATGTTATTGTTGAACCGTTAATTCTTGAATATCAAGTGGAGTTAATGGCGCAAACGCACTCTGACTTTTGAAATTTTTTGTTACTCTAGTACTTTCAGTACTTTTCATCTATTCTCTCACAGGATGTGAAAAACCCGGCAGCTTGAATAAATTCAAGCTCTATTCTTTTGGAACGGAAATTGAAATCGTATACTTTGCTCCAAAAGGCAAACACGCTTTAATTGATCAATCTCTTAAAGCCCGCTTTGATCAATTACATTACGATTGGCATGCTTGGGAGCAAGGTGGCATTTTAAGTAAAATCAACACTGCTTTGTCTCAAGGAGAATTTATAGAAGTTGATCAAAGAGTACTTGAAGTCATCATTAAAGCGCGTTCCTTGAGTGCTTTATCTAAACAATATTTTAATCCAGTGATTGGTAATCTTATCGCGGCTTGGGGGTTTCAGAGTAACATTATTGAAGACAGAGCACCACCATTTAACGCTATTGAACGATATTTGAAAAACCCAGCAAAAATAGAACAATTGCATATTAAAGGGAATCGACTGTCTAGTACTAATCCGCAATTGAAAATTGATTTGGGTGGTATTGCCAAAGGCTATGCTGCTGATTTAATTTCGAATATCTTACGCACTAACAATGTCGACAATGCCATTATAAATTTAGGCGGTGACGTTAAGGTTCTGGGGCAGTACCAAAATCGCGCATGGAAAATTGGAATTACCAACCCAATAAAGCCTGAAGAGGCAGCGATCACGGTTGGGCTATGCCCTAATCAAGCGATATTCAGTTCAGGGACTTATGAGCGATTTTTTGAATGGGAAGGAAAAAATTATCATCATATCCTTAACCCTAAGAGTGGATTTCCTGAATATACATGGGTCTCAGCAAGTGTCATTCATGATGACGCTGTCGTAGCTGATGTGGCTGCTACTGCTCTAATTGCTGCAGGAGATCGTTGGGAAGAAGTTATTGACTCCATGGATCTCAAATATGTGTATTTGATTGACTACGACGGGAATGTTCGTACAACATCTGATTGGAATAATCGACGTTGTTTTGATTAGTGAGCAAGAATACAAAAAATGTTTCATTTTTTTCAAGTAGATTGACAATACGATGCCTTAGAGAACCTTCTATTTCGGCTGTAAAGCACGGAATAATACAGACGTAAATCAAGTTTAGTATTGTCACTATGTATATATAGAACGAGTTGCACCCATAATTTCAGTATGATGGAAAAAGGCGTTGCATAATCTTACCTTTGGCATTGGATGCATACAATAAATCGCTTGAAAATGGATGGATAGACCCAGTGCTTGGAGAAATGAAGATAATTATGCTTCAAAGTCCTGCAAAACATACTCATTTCCAAGATAATACGTTTCCCAATTAACCTTAAACAACAATAAAGTTTTAATATGTCAAAAGTTTGCCAAGTAACTGGAAAGCGCCCTATGGCTGGTAATAACGTATCACACTCTCATCGTAAGACGAGACGTCGATTCATGCCTAATCTACATACGCATCGCTTTTGGGTTGAAAGTGAAAATCGGTGGGTTAAATTAAAAACCTCCACAAAAGGTATGCGAATGATTGACAAGCTTGGTATTGATGAAGTGCTGAAAGATATTCGTAAGCGTGGAGAGAAAGTATAACTATCAAGTACACAATATTAAGTACAAAGAAATAATGAATATAGGTAACCCGAATGCGTGAAAAAATAAAGTTGGAATCTTCTGCTAAAACTGGACATTTTTATACTACCGTTAAAAGCAAGAGAAATACTCCTGACAAGCTATCCATTAAAAAATTTGATCCTGTAGTGCGCAAGCACGTCATATATAAAGAAACAAAGATAAAGTCTTAGTTTAGTCTTAATTTTTTTGTTTTCTTAGTCCTGTAAAAAGTGCCTGAGCTACCTGAAGTAGAAGTCACATTACAAGGCCTTCAGCCTCATATAGAGAAAAGTACGCTCAATGAGGTCGTCATAAGAACGCATAAACTGCGTTATCTAATCCCTGATAATTTAAAAACCACTCTTACTAATCAGCAATTAACATCGATAAAAAGACGTGGTAAATATTTAATATTTTCTTTTGAAAAATCTCAATGCATAGTGCATTTAGGCATGTCTGGCAGTCTTCGCATCGTTGAGAAAAAATCTGAATGGCGCAAACATGATCATTGGCATTGGCAGTTTGAATCTGCTGGAATACGCTATCATGACCCAAGACGATTTGGCTTTTTAACATGGCTAGAAGACCGTACTGAAAGTATAAGGAAAATGGGCGTAGAACCATTGGAAAAAACTTTTACCGGTCATTTTCTGTACGAAGTTTGCAAAAACAGCAAACGCGCTATTAAATCATTGATAATGGACCAAAAAATAATTGTAGGTGTTGGTAATATTTATGCCAATGAAGTGCTTTTTCTATCAAAAATTCACCCATCTCAAAAAGCTTGTATGATTAGTAAAGAAAAATGTATAAGTTTGTGCGTGAACTTACAAAACACCCTTCGTACTGCTATAAAGGTTGGTGGTAGCACTCTTAAAGATTTCGTTAATCCAGATGGCACGCATGGTTATTTCTCCCAAAAAATTCATGTATATGCACTATGCGGAGAGTCCTGCACGTTTTGTAAGAGCAAAATCGAACGAATAATAATAGGTAATCGATCAACTTTTTTCTGTCCAAATTGTCAAAAAATTCACTCATAAAAAGCGACTGGGAAAATGAACGTTAGAAACATAATTTACCATATAATGAATTGTATGTATCATGTGTTAAAAGCATTTTCCTCATCTATCAATACCTTTTACGAAAAATTATCCATGAGTAAAGTTCGGATGCGCATTTAAGCACTTTAAAATTAACGAGAACCCTTAAGAAAACCCTAATGAATTCAGGCATTGCTTGTTTCTAACAATTTTTGAGCCCAATAATGACTAAAAAAATTATTTCATTTATATTATTTTTTCCTAGACTGACTTTATTTAAAGTATTTAACGTCAGTCTCTTATGCTTGTTCTCTTCTTTTTCAAATGCCGATGCTGAGTTGAAGCCTGGAATGCTATTCGATGGCGTAGATATTAATGTCGGCGTAGAAGCTGGTGGTTACATTGCTTCTGGTCCTGAAGATGTTTCATGGGTAAATGCTCGCATTCATTTAGACACTACAAGAGGTGCATTATTCAATCGGAATATAATTTCTACTGCCTATGGCAAATTATCAGGTCAAGAAATTTTCCGTTTTGATGTGCGCGGTTATACAAATTATGCGCTTTCGGATAACTGGAGTATTACTAATAACAGACGTAGTAGAGATACTTGTCAAAATTCAGAATGTTCGACCGATTTTACCATTAGCTTAGGCGGTAGTTATTTTTCAAAGGATTCTACGTTTGACATACAACAGTACGTTGGTTTGGGTTATCAAAATTTACAATATGACGCTGCTCCAGGTCGCAATGAATTAGATGAGGAACGTTTTGTACTGGATTTGTTTAATGCACTCGATATTTATATTGAACCAGACTTTTTTATTGAGCAAACTTTCAATATTGAATTCAATTTCGTAAATGTTTATTGGCTTTATTCAGTATCACCTACGTACCGTGTTACTGATTTAGTTGCTGTCAAAACGACATTAGAATACCATTTTTATTCTGAACGTCCAGTAAATATAGAAGGTAGCGAAGTGCTGACTAGTTTTTCTGTGGTTGTTTTTTTCTAATTCTAATTACCTAACACGCACGCACGCTGCAATGTCGTTTACGTGTGCTTTGACTTCTGATAGGACAAGCCCTTCAACCATCACTCGGATTAAAGGTTGCGTTCCAGACGCTCGTACTAGTACCCTGCCCGATGCTCCCAGTTCTTGTTCAACCTGAGAAATTTTATTCTTCAATGTGGTGTTTTCTAATATGTTGTTTGCGTTTGATTTTACTCTAATGTTGAGTAAAACTTGCGGCGCAGGTATGTACTCTGCCAGCAATTCGAGCAATGGTTTCTTTTCTTGAAACATAATATTCATGATTAAAATGGCAGCAAGTATTCCATCGCCAGTAGGGTTTATTTTCTGAGCGATTACATGTCCTGAGGGTTCGGCTCCAAAAAACCAGCCTTCTTGTTCTAGCGCGTAAGCTACATATTTATCGCCTACATCCGTTCGTAAAAACTTCTTATTCATCGAAACAATTGCCATTTCCAATGCGACGTTGCTCATAAGAGTGCCTACAACTCCTGGAGTATCCGAATATTTTGCCAGCAGGTATAAAATAGCATCGCCGTCGACAATCCCCCCCTGCTCATCAATTAAGTGCAGACGATCTGCATCGCCGTCCAATACAATCCCTATCTCCGATTTTGATTCGAGCAGTTTATTCTGTGCAGTCTCTAAAAAAGTTGCTCCACATTCTTCATTGATATTACGTCCATTAGGTGTCGTTGCAACTTCAGTGATCTGATAATGCTCAAATACTTTGCAGGCTGTAATCGAAGCTGCACCGTTAGCAGCATCAATCAATACGGACTTACACGGCATTCCTTGCATCTGCTTTTTTAAAAAATCACAATACATGGAATCGTCATCGTTCTGAGTGATCTCTTCACTAGGAATTGAAGTCAGCTTATCGATGGTTGATTGATTGATTAGTGCTTCGAGTCGTTTTTCTTGCGTGGCGTTGAGCTTTATTCCATCCCTAAAGCATTTTATTCCATTATCGTGCCATGGATTGTGCGATGCACTAATCATCACGCCTAAACCAATTCCTTTTTGGCGCATAGAATAAGCAAGACCTGGGGTAGGAATAACTCCAAAATTTATAGTGTGAACGCCAAACTTAGAAAAAACAGCGTTAAGTATTTTGCTAATGACAATTGAGGATTCGCGTGTATCCATCCCTATAGCAATCGAAGTATTTTCTTCCGTTGCAAAGCAAGATAGGCCTACTGCGATTTGCTTAATTCCTTCGCTATTAAGGGGAAAATCTCCCCAACAACCACGAACACCATCTGTCCCAAAAACAATTGTCAACTTCGTTTTTCAATGGGTAAGTATTTTCTTTGATCGTATCCTTTGTATATTTGTGTAGGTCGGAAAATACGGTTGTGAGAAACTTGCTCAAGGTAGTGTGCTAACCATCCAGCTGTACGTGCAACTGCAAAAATAGGAGTAAATAATGCGGGGCGCAGTCCCATTTCTCTATACAAAATACCCGAATAGAAATCAACATTTGGATAAACGCCTTTTTCACCAAGAATTCTTTCACAAACTTGTTCTACTTTAATGGCAATTTCCAATTGCTTAGATACTTTTTTCTTTTTAGAGATTAATTCTTCAACCATAGTTTGAAGAATTTTTGCGCGAGGGTCTTTCGTTTTGTATTCTCTATGCCCCATTCCCCAGATAACTTGCTTGTTTTTGATTCTATTTTGAATGTATTTCTCAACATTACTCAAATCACCAATTTCTTCAATCATATCAACGACTGCTCTGTTCGCTCCACCATGTAAAGGACCCGAGAGTGATGCAACAGCAGCGGCTATTACCGAACAAGGATTGGCTAATGTAGAAGCCGTGACCATTGCTGTGAAAGTTGAAGCATTGATTGTGTGCTCTGCATGCAGTATAAAGCAAACATCTAAAATGCGCGCTAGAATAGGATCGGGTTCATCTCCTGTTACTGTATAGAGGAAATTTTCCGCATAAGTGCTGTCGTATAGTGGACTAATGGCTCGATAACCTTTGCGTGTTTGTTCCCACATTGCTACTAATGTTCCAACATGCGAAAGAATGGTTACGGCGCTTTGATATTTTTGTTCATCGGAATAATCACCTTCATCTGAAACGTTAGTGCTTGGAAAGAAACTGGATAAGCAGGTAATGCCTATTTGCAAGGCATGCATTGGATGCGTAGAATCAGGAAGTCTTTGTAATATCTTTTCAATATTGAATTTTATGCGTCTTTGAGAAATCAAGTCTTTTTTGAACGACTTAAGCTTTTCTTTATTAGGCAGTTCACCATCAAGCAATAATAACGCTGTTTCAGTAAAGTGACTGTGCTTCGTTAATTCTTCAATTGGATATCCTCGGTAAAAAAGAATTCCTTTCTCTCCGTCAATAGATGAAATTGATGATTCTGTTGCAGGTACGCCTGCTAGTCCTGGTATGTAATCCATGTTTAATTCCTTAACTCAGATGTCTCAACGAAGTATAAAGCTATACGCTAAAGGAAGATCCGCAACCGCATGTAGTAGACGCATTAGGATTGTCTATGATAAATCGGGCACCCTGTAAATCTTCAAGATAATCGATTTTAGCGCCTTCAAGATACTGAACACTCATTGAATCAACTAATAAAATGACCCCTTGATTTTGAACTACGGTGTCATCATCCAACTGGTTTTCATCGAATGTGAATCCATATTGAAACCCTGAACAACCGCCTCCTGTAATGTAAACACGTAGTTTTAAATTGTCATTATTTTCATCTTTGATTAGACCACCAACCTTAACTGCAGCGGAATCACTAAAATGTAATACGTTTTCCATAAACAAAACCAAGAGAATTTATATAAATGTAATAGTCCTGCAATTATACTACGGAGCAAAAGCACATATCATTTATTGTCAAGCATAATTAACAAAATGCCAAAAAAACGCTTTTACTGCTTTGATTTATTGTTTTCTCCACAAATTTTTCATGATTAGAACAGCATCATGAAAACGTGAAAATATATAAATTGAATGTTGATTATAGTCTTATGAGTATAATGCTTTGTTGATATAGTAGTTTAAGTTGCAAGGAGCATGCTTAGATTGCATATATTTAAACATCGGCATGTTGAAATTTAAATTGGGATATCTTACTCTAAGCAGGGCTTTCTAAAACAGAACACATCTGGAAAATCATTATGAAAAAATACTCTTCGCATCTCACATTATTATTAATATCGTTGTTAGCAGCAACACTAACAGGTTGCGGAAGTAGTGATAACGGTGACGTTGGCGACAGTAGCTCAAACAATAGTTTAGGCGTCATTTATACGTCTACGAATGATCCTTCTGGTAATAGTGTAATTGCTCTAAACCGATTTTCTGATGGCACGCTAAACGAACTTCAAACCACTTTTACAGGAGGGGTTGGCGATGCCGATGATGGAGATTTTGATGGACAGTGGTCTCTTCGTTTAATTGACATCGGCGCTCGAAGATTTTTGTTAGCGGTTAACGCAGGAGATCATGAACAAAGTGGCATTACTACTGGGAACGGCTCTATTACTGTTTTTGAAGCAAACGTCACCAATGGAAGACTTACTCGCGTAGGCGTTTATGATTCAGGTGGTGTACGACCTGTGAGCATTGCCTATACAACCACTAATAATCAGACATGGGTTTTTATTGGCAATCAGCTAAGCAACCCTGCTTGTACGAGCTCTACACCAACTACTTTTATGGAGTGTGGTATTAATTTCACAGATTTAGCGACAAGCTCTCAAAACAGAAATATTACTGCGTTCTTGATGGATAGCGTTTCAGGTGCTTTAAGCAACCAACAAGTACTGAAAACATTCAGTGGTTTAAATGGAGGGGTTTCCCAGCTTGATGTGAAAGACAACATTCTTGCAGCGACGCTTTGGGGGGTTCCTCAATTTGGTGTAACTTCACCGACACTGACGAATAATGACACCACGGGAATAAGCACTGTAGAATTTTATAACATTGCTGTAAGTGGAGTTACTCTTACGCTAACCTCTCGTGCACAGTATAAACGTGCAGGAGTTTCTGGCAGTATTGGTTTTGAATGGGATCGGCGTTCTTCTGTCTCCGATGACAGAGTATTTGTTTCAAACTTTAATCTTAGCGTTGAACGCAGAGATCAAAGCGTTAGCGTGATTTCAGTGAGCAGCACTGCTGCAACTTTAACTGGATTTTCTGGAACAAATGGAGACAATGACGAAGCGTGTTGGGTATTGGCAAACAACGACAACATCTATGTCGCCAGTTTTGGAGGGAATATTGTTTCTGTCTTTGATGTTGCTTCAGATGGTACATTAAGTCCTCGTCAGATATCAGGGAGAGAAATAAACATACCTGCGGGTATCGGGGACAACAAAGACATGTATATAGCTGGCAACTATTTTTATTTGTCTGGGGCATTGAATACACACCGCATACTAACGTATTCATTAGAATCCAATGGTCTTCTAAGTGTACCGCGGAACGTTTATACACCAGTTATTTCAAGGTCTTCGACTCAAACTGAAACTATTCCAGCAATGTTCTCAACCTTTCCTTTGACTGAACAAGCATATCTTGGACTAGTAGGGTTTGATTTTTAGCGTTTAATTGATCCTCTTGGTTCTTGAATTGGTGAATGACAACGTCTTAATTCAACGAAAAATAAAAGTCTATTAGTGCCCTTCTAATGTTTCTACGCAATGCTATACTTCTAATATTCAAATACCTATCTCTATCGGTCATAACCCTTTGCATTCATAATGTCCAACAATACACTAACTAAGCTAAGACAAAATTTGCGCTTGCTCACCCATGCTGATGAGAAAAAATGTGTTGAGTATTTATTAGACCAATCTAATTTAAAAAGCAGTGATCGCAAAAATATTTTAAAAAACGCTCGTTCTTTGGTTGTTAGTTGTCGCAAAAACAAACATGACAGTGACTTACTCAGCACTTTTTTGCAAGAGTTCGGTTTGTCTAATAAAGAAGGCGTTGCGCTGATGTGTTTGGCTGAATCTTTATTACGAATCCCTGATGAGTCTACAGCGAATAAACTTATTGAAGAAAAAATAGCAACGGCAGATTGGTCCTCCCATCAAGGCAACTCAAGTTCAACGTTTGTCAATGCAACTGTGTGGGGATTAATGTTGACTGGTGGGATTGTTAAACTTGACAAAAAAGTAACTTCAAACCCTAGTCAATGGCTTGCCAAAGTAACAAAAAAAACTGGTGAACCTATTATTCGTCAGGCAATGTTGCAAGCTATGCGTATTATGGGCGGGCAGTATGTACTTGGAAGGCACATCAAGGAAGGGATTAAAAGAGGCGTTGCGAATAATAAAACCGACACAAGATTTTCTTTTGACATGCTCGGCGAAGGTGCACGTACTTACGAAGATGCACAAAACTATTACGATGCATATCGTGATGCCATTGAAGTTATCGCTGAAAATCCCAATAGGGAAACGGAGAATGACGTATATCACAACAACGGAATTTCCATAAAACTATCAGCATTACATCCTCGCTACGAGTATGGACAAGAATCTAAAGTATTTGAAGAATTATTACCTAAAGTAAAAGAACTTGCCTTACTTGCTAAAAAGCATCATTTGGGGCTCAGCATTGATGCTGAAGAAGCTGAACGATTAGACTTATCTCTTGACTTATTTGCGGAGTTGGCGACGGATAGTGAATTATCTGACTGGAACGGGTTAGGCTTTGTTTTACAAGCCTATCAGAAGCGGGCTGTTGCTGTTGTTGAGTGGTTGATTGAATTGGCGAACCAATCCCAAAGAAAGTTGATGATTCGCTTAGTCAAAGGAGCATATTGGGATGCTGAAATAAAAAACGCGCAAGAACAAGGATTGACTGATTATCCTGTATTTACATGCAAAGTAAATACTGATCTTTCTTATCAAATTTGTGCTGAGAAATTGTTGCATGCGAGTGATCGTATATTCCCTCAATTTGCTACGCATAATGCTTATAGTGTAGTGCTTGTTATGCACTTAGCATCTCTTTACAATTGCTCTTCACAGCAGTTTGAATATCAACGTTTACATGGTATGGGTGACTTGTTGTATAAGCAGTTTAGTTCATTACACTCTGATTTTAAATATCAGATGCGTGTCTACGCTCCTGTTGGAAAACATAAGGATTTACTCCCATATTTGGTTCGAAGACTCTTAGAAAATGGTGCAAATAGCTCTTTTGTTAATCGATTTTTAGACGCCAAGGTTCCAGTAGAAGAACTTATACTTGATCCTATTGAATTAATCAAATCTTCACAATTAAACCGTCATTCAAAAATTCCCATCCCAGTCAATTTATATCGCTTTCAAAATGATTTGAGAGACAACTCGCGCGGGATTGATCTGCATTGTCCTTTATCGATACCATCATTGATGAACGACATCAAACAAGATTGTTATGCTGGCAGCATTACACATGCAACTGCGCAAGACGCCCTCTATGCCTTATCTGTCGTCAGCGATGCGCAGAAAAGCTGGGATGATTTAGGCGTTGAGAATCGTGCTCAATTGTTGTTGCAAGCAGGTCAGTTGCTTGAAGATAATACTCAAAAATTGATCAGCATAATAGTCAGTGAAGCACATCGCACGATTGATGATGCTCTTTCGGAAGTTAGGGAAGCCGTCGATTTTTGCCGCTATTATGCTGTACAAGCACAATCAATGATGCTTGAGAGCACTATGTCAGGACCAACGGGAGAGCTGAATCAATTGTCATTGCATGGCAAAGGGACATTTTTATGCATCAGCCCTTGGAATTTCCCATTAGCAATTTTTGTTGGGCAGGTTAGCGCTGCTTTGATTACTGGTAATACTGTACTTGCTAAGCCCGCTGAGCAAACACCATGCGTAGCGGATTTTGCCGTTAAATTATTTCATCAGGCGGGGATTCCCAAAGAAGTATTGGTTTTTTTACCGGGTGAAGGAGCTGAATTAGCAAATGCCCTTCTACCCGATGAACGACTGGCAGGTGTTGCCTTTACAGGTTCTAATGACACAGCTATAAGAATTAATAAAAATTTAGCAAAGCGCACACAATCGATCGCTACTCTTATTGCTGAAACAGGTGGAATAAACTGTATGATTGCTGATTCAACATCATTGATAGAGCAGTTAGTAGATGACATTATTCAATCTGCTTTTAAGAGCGCTGGGCAAAGATGTTCTGCTTTACGAGTATTGTTTATTCAAAATGATATAGCGGATAAAACGATAAATATGCTTGCCGGTGCAATGAATGCGCTTACTATCGGAGATCCTGCTGAATTATCAACTGACATTGGTCCCGTTATTGATGCTCAGGCGGCTCAGAAATTGACAGCATATATAGAAAAAATGACTGTTGAATCAAAACTTGTTGCGCAATGCACGTTAACCAGAGAACAAAATGCCGCTAATTATGTCGCACCAACTGTTTTTGAAATTGATCGTCTTGAACAATTATCAGGTGAAGTATTTGGGCCAGTTTTGCATGTGATTCGCTATAAAAACAATGAATTAGAACAAGTAATCGATAGCATCAACAATAGCGGTTATGGATTAACTTTAGGTATCCATAGTCGCATAGAAAGTTTTGCCGAATCGATTTTCAGAAAAACAAAAGTAGGAAACACTTATATAAATCGCAATATCATTGGCGCAGTGGTAGGTGTAAATCCATTTGGAGGAAACAAACTATCTGGAACAGGTCCAAAAGCAGGAGGACCAAATTATTTAGTGCGCTTTGTTACGGAGAAGACCCGAACTGAAAATTTAATTGCGAAAGGAGGAAATATAGAGTTATTTGGTTTGGTAGATTGATTATTCCAATGGCGTTCGCGCATATATTAACAGTTTTTTTTGTACAATGGTATGACACGTTTTACATAGATTCTGACATCTGAACATTAGTGCCACATTGCTGGAGATAATAGATTGACTGCTAATTATTTACTAAATACTCTTCTTACTCGTTACTACAATAGTGCGCAATTTTTCACAAACACAGTAGATAAACTGTTCACTTCTATTCGGCAAATGATTGAATACTATGCCCAGTTAATGAAAAAGGCTGATTTCTTTATCTTCAGACTGTTTCATTTAAAAAAACGCATTGTTGTATGCTTTGAGCTTTCTAAAGATAAGTACAAAGCAAGGCTCAGTTTGAAATATTGTGTTGTGATTTCTTTAAATAGAATGCTTGACGAAGAAGAGATAAGAGAACAGCAAAACGCCCTCTCTTTTAATATTTACCTCAATGCTTGAAAAAGTTCTAATTTGATGAATAGTTTTGAGTCAATTTAAGAAGTCTTTTGTAGCCGTCAAAATGCGCGTGAAAATAGTGCTACTTGGGCGATATTCAAATCTGCTTCTAAAGAATTTTGATAATGGGAAAGGAAAATTATGATTGATCATTTAAACACGCAATTGTTTATCAACAATGAATGGTACACTCCAAGTAATAGTAAAAAAATAATATCCATTAACCCTTCTGATGAAAGTGTTATTGGCGAGGTTATATGTGGTGGGGCTGATGAAATTGACTTGGCGGTTGACAGTGCGCGCTTAGCATTTGAGAACGTATGGAGCAAAGCCAACCCATGGGATCGAGGACGTGTATTGATGCGTATTTCAACACTTATCCTTGAGCGCATTGATGCTTTAACTGAGTTGGAAATGTTAGAAACTGGCAAACCACGTTTATTTGCACGTTCAGCAATGCAACAAGTCGCAAGATATTTCGAATTTTATAGTGGTGTTGCCGATAAAATTCAAGGGACAACTATTCCTGTTGGTGAAGGTTATCTTGATTTTACCTTGCGTGAAGCGGTGGGAGTAACGGCACACATCATTCCATGGAATGTCCCGCTTAACATGTTAGCCAGAGGGGTTGCTCCTGCTTTAGCAGCAGGTTGCACAGCAGTTGTTAAACCTGCTGAATTAACGCCAATGACATCATTGATGCTTGCCGATATTTTAAAAGATGCTGGAGTGCCAGCAGGTGTTGTAAATATTATAAATGGGTATGGTGCGGAAGCTGGAGCCGCTCTTGCCGCACACCCTGGAATTGACGCCCTTATTTTCACTGGATCGGTTGCAACCGGTAGCGCTATTATGAAAGCTTGCGCAGAACATATAACTCCTCTCGTGCTTGAATTGGGTGGCAAATCACCGCTATTGGTATTTGACGATGCAGATCCAAAAGTTATTGCTGAAGAAGCTATAAAAGGCATCTATTCTAATACTGGTCAATACTGTGATGCCGGATCAAGATTATTGGTTTCAAAAAAGATACACGACAATGTTGTTGAATGCTTGTTTGAAAAAACAAAAAAAATAACAACGGGTTTGCCAGAAGACAGCGTTGATATGGGACCCTTGATATCTGCTTCTCAGCATGCAAAAGTTTTTGATTTTATAAAATCTGGGATTGCCGAAGGTGCTGAGCTTGTTCATGGTGGCAAACGTCCTGAGCATCTGAATAAAGGATATTTTATAGAACCGACTATCTTTACTAATGTTAATCAACAGGCGAGCATTGCACAAGAAGAGATATTTGGGCCTGTATTGGCGGTGTTCGATTTCGATGATGAGGAGCAGGCTTTAACTATGGCTAATGACACTAAATTTGGTTTGGCTGCTGGAGTTTTTACTAAAGACATTGATCGTGCTTTGCGACTATCAAAAAAAATACAAGCAGGCACTATTTATGTTAATGAATATTTTTCTGGTGAAATGGCCTCTCCTTTTGGAGGGATGAAAAAAAGCGGAATAGGACGAGAGCGCGGGCTTGAAACATTGGCTAATTACACACAAGTGAAAAATGTTATCATCCGTGTATCGAACGATTGAATAAACTTGCCATCCAATGAAAAAAATATTAGTCAGCGTTGGTATTCTTCAAAATGATGCTCAATACTTAATTGCTCTTAGGCAAGATGGTAAAGAGTTATCGGGTTATTGGGAGTTTCCCGGAGGGAAACAAGAGGCGGGTGAATCCCCTTTAGATGCGCTTACACGAGAGTTGAAAGAAGAGATTAATATCATCGTTGAGCATGCTACGCTTTTCAAAGAGTTCAGTTGGGTTTACAACGATAAAGAAATACACCTGACATTTTTTCATGTGCATTCCTACAAAGGGCAGCCACATGCTAATGAAAGTCAAAAAATCAAATGGGTCTATCCTGAAGAATTGCGTACTTATAAATTTCCTGAAGCCAATAGATACGCTATAAACCTATTAACTTTGCCTAATAGTATCGTCATCACTCCTGATTGCAATGAGATGAACACCTGGATGCAAAGAGTAAAAATGCACCTTGCCAATCAAAATACTATATTACGACTGAGGTTTTCTAATCGTCTTGCCCCCACAAGTCAGCAATTATCAGAAATTGTTGAGTTAAGTGCTCAAAGTAAAAGTTATGTGATGTTCGATCCCAATGATTTTGAATACATCATCCCTACTCCCTATACAGGAATTCATTTGAATCGCCATCAAACAATGCGTTTCATGCGATCAGACAATCATGAATTGATTTTGGGAGCATCCGTGCATAATGAAGACGAACTAGAGAAAGCGTTGAGATTAGGCGTTGACTATGTCATGATATCACCCGTACTTCCCACGCAGACACACCCTGACGCTGAAGGAATTGGGTGGCAAAGGTTTTCAAATATTATTGGTAATACTAAAATACTGTGTTATGCGCTTGGAGGAATGACGCCGTCCATGATGGAAATTGCTCAAGACAACAACGCTCACGGCATTGCTGGATTGAGAGGTTTTTGGTAAACTATTTTGGCGCGCTGTATTAGTAAGTAGTACTAACAGTTTCTGTTTTCTATGACCAAATTGTTATTTTGAGCAAAACGGATAATATGCTGGTACAGACCAGGGCTTTCACTGTCTAATTTATCACACACGAAAAGACATTTTTTTCCATCAACCACCTCTGGGTGCATGTGAGGGGAAAATACGAGTCGATTTAGTTTATAGTTTGCTCCAAGCGAAGCCATACGATCAATCCAGTCACTTGGTCTGAATGTTTTTCCCTCAGTGGTTTCGCTACGGATGATATAAGCGTTACTCATCACCTTTGTTAAGTTGTGCGAGCATTCTTTTACTAAAACGAAAATGTGGAATACTACGAGAGTTCAACACGAGTTTTTCGCCCGTCTTAGGATTTGTCGCGGAGCGACTCTCGTAATTTCTGAGGCTGAATGTTCCAAACCCACGAATTTCAATCCTATCACCTGCAACTAAAGCATCTGAAAGGGAATCTATCATAACTTTAACAGCCTCCTCTACATCTTTTTCAAATAATAAAGGAACTTGATGGGCTATGCGTTTTGCCAAATCAACTCGTATCATGTGTTTCTATTTTTCGAGATTATCGAAAAGTGCCCCTAATGTATTATTCATTTGGCTTCCGTCTTTACTACTCGACTTCTTATAGTCTTTAACCGCTTGTTTTTCTTCCATATCGGCTACGCTCTTCATAGATAAGAAAATCTTACGGTTTTTACGATCAACACTGGTTATAGCAACTCGCATCGTATCTCCAACTGCCGCTTCACCTATAAGTTCTGATTTTCTTAAAACCCCAAAAACGCCACTACTTAATGTGACAGAATAACCTTTGTCTATTTCTTCTGTGATTACGCCTTCAACGATTGCGCCCTTTCCATTATTGCTTACGAATTCCATAAATGAGTCTTTCATCAATTGCTTGACACCCAATGAAATGCGCTCACGATCAACATCAATGCTCAAAATCATGGCTTCAATCTCAGAGCCTTTCTGGAATTCACGTAATGTATTCTCTTCGCTTTCTTCCCAAGATAAGTCGGTCAAATGGACAAGTCCATCAATGCCATTTTCCAACCCAATGAACAAACCAAAATCAGTAATGGAACGGATTTGACCAGAGACGATATCTCCACGCTTATAATTGTCTGTGAAAGTTACCCATGGATTTTCACTGCATTGCTTTATGGATAAAGAAATGCGTCTTCTTTCAACATCAACTTCGAGAACTTTAACAGCGACTTCTTGACCAACGCTAAGCACTTTATTCGGATGAATATTGCGGTTAGTCCAATCTAACTCAGAAGTATGCACTAATCCATCAACAGCTTCTTCAAGGGCGACAAACGCACCATAATCGGTAATATTAACTACTTTTGCTAATGGAATAATCATTCCTGAAGGATATTTTTCATGAATACTTTGCCACGGATCTTCGGTTAGCTGTTTCATTCCAAGTGACACACGATACCGTTCAAGATCAAATTTTAAAACCTTAACTTCAATAACGTCACCGATGGATAAAATCTCTGAAGGATGGTTCACACGTTTCCATGCCATGTCTGTAATATGTAGTAAGCCATCTGTACCGCCCATATCAACGAAAGCACCATAATCGGTTAAATTCTTCACTGTCCCTTCTAAAACATCGCCTTCTGCCAGATTGCTTAGCAATGCTTGGCGCTCAGCACGATTTTCTTCTTCAATGACTGCGCGTCTTGAGACAACAAGATTGTTCCTTTCCGCATCAAGTTTTACTATTTTAACTTGAATTTGTTCGCCTTCAAAAACGCCCATATCGGGTATTTGGCGGACATCAATAAGAGAGCGTGGTAAAAATGCTCTTACTTTTCCAATATCAAGGCTGAGACCACCTTTCACACGAGTAGTAACTAAACCTGTTACTATTTCTTGGTCTTCCATTGCTTTTTCTAAGCGATTCCATGTCGCAATGCGTTGTGCTTTTTCGCGAGAAAGTCGAGTCTCCCCAGACATGTCAACCACTGTCTCTACTAAAACTTCCACATCGTCGCCAATTTTTATTTCAGGATCGCCACTTATATCTCTAAATTGGGAAATAGGTATGTACGCTTCGGATTTCATCCCAGCGTCAAGAACAGCCTCATCTCCTCTGAATCCTATTATTCTTGCTGTTATTATTGCGCCTTGGCTAAATTTCTCTGGCGTATAGGATGCCTCAAACATTTCGGCAAAACTTTGTTCACTCATGTGGTTTCCTGAAAGAATTTATATCTAAGTGAGCTGCAGGTGGCAAACTTGATATAAATGGTAGAAGTTTAATTAAAATTCTTAATCCTGCTTTTAAGACGTTCTTAAGGCGGGGAATTATACACAATATCAATTAGATAGTGCAAACAAGTACTGTCAATTTAATCGTTTAAAGTTGATTTTTTTAAATAATTGGTGTTTTAAAGTTAGTAAAACCCAAATTACTATCGTTAAGCTGCTTTATCAGACTATCTCAACTATAGAATACTTACTTATCTAACTCAAAGGCCTTGTGCAAGCAGCGTACTGCGTGATCAAGTTGAGATTGTTCAATTATTACGGATATTTTTATTTCGGAAGTGGAAATTGATAGAATATTGATGCCTTCTTCTGCTAAAGCACCAAACATACTACTTGCAACACCTGCATGCGAACGCATTCCCACTCCAACAATAGAAAGTTTTGCAATGTTATCATCACCAATGACGTCATTTGCCCCTAATTCTTGCGCTTTTCTTTTCGTTATCCGCATGGCATCTTTAAAGTCTTGCTTGGTAACGGTAAACGTAAAATCAGTCAGTTTATTATCAGGCGATATGTTTTGTACAATCATATCTACCTCAATATTTTCGCTAGCGATTTTTCCAAGAATGTCATAGGCAATGCCCGGCTTATCAGGCACTCCAAGGATGGTGATTTTAGCCTCATCACGATTAAAGGCAATTCCAGAAATAAGTGGCTGTTCCATGATGTTATCTTCTCCAATATCTGCTCTTATGAGCGTTCCACCAAGATTGTCAAGTTTTACTTCTTCGTTCATAGAAGACAATACTCGGATTGGAATGTTATTTTTAAAAGCGAACTCAACCGATCGAATTTGCAATACTTTAGAGCCCAAACTCGCCATTTCGAGCATCTCTTCAAAAGTAATTACTTCCATAGGTCTAGCGTTCGTTTCAACTCTTGGGTCTGTTGTGTAAACACCGTCTACATCGGTATATATTTGGCACTCATCCGCATTTAGCGCAGCGGCTATGGCAACGGCACTCGTATCTGAGCCTCCACGTCCTAACGTGGTAATATTTTCAAAATCATCAATGCCTTGAAATCCAGCCACGACAACGACTCTTCCGTCATCCAAACTTTTAAATATACGGTGCGGTTCAATGCCTGTTATTCGTGCTTTAGTGTGTGCGCTATCAGTATGAATACCTGCTTGCCAACCTGTATAAGAAACAGCGGGTTGCCCTAATTCTTGCAAAGCCAAACATAAAAGCCCCATGCTAATTTGTTCTCCAGCCGACAGGATAACATCCATTTCTCTTTTTGGAGGGGCATGGTTTAAAGAAGTGGATATGTCAACTAAACGATTGGTTTCGCCAGACATGGCAGAGACTACCGTCACCACTTTGTGACCGGCATCACTCCACTTCTTGATTCTCTCAGCTACCTTTTTTATTCGTTCAGCACTTCCTACAGAAGTGCCACCGTATTTTTGTACGATTAATGCCATTTTTTGAAATTGAGATGATTTTTTTGTCATCGAATATGTATAAGATGACGTCGAACTTTAAGGACACGTATAATACCATAAATTCCCTGTGAACTCCAAAGCTATCGCCCTCCCTTTTCAACAAAATATGACTTTTCGTTTGCCACTAACAAAAACAAAAACAATTAGAGCATGGCTGAAAATGTTGTTCTTAGATGATGGTTATGTTCGTCTGTTTTATAACAATTTTTTCAAAGTCAATGATGAAATGTTTCGCTCAAACCACCCTCTCCCCATTCACTTTAGACGTATTCGGCGTAATAACATAAAAACCATTATCAATTTGCGTGGTGATAGCACAGATTCGGCTTCTACTGCGTTAGAGAGAGTGTTTTGTGAAAAGCATGCAGTAAAGATGGTATTCATAGCTATTTCATCAAGACGTGCTCCAGTGTTTGAGGAAATCAATAAGATTAAAAAAATGTTTGATGAAAGTGAAAAGCCATTCCTCGTACATTGTAAATCAGGAGCTGATAGAGCAGGATTGGTGGTAACGCTTTACAATTTAATTTATTATCCTAAGATGAGTGTAGATGATGCTAATCAGTTGCGTTGGTATTATGGGCACTTTACAGTGGCAGAAACTGGGGTGCTTGATGTTTTTGTTGATGAGTGGAAAAGTTATCGCGCCGCCCACCCTGACACTCTTTTTTTAGATTGGGTAGAGAATGTTTACGATCCTGAAGAAACGGCTCGCTCTTTTCAAGCAAATCGCTGGTTTTCTTGGTTTGTCAATCGGGTTTTGAAAAGAGAATGAATTCTTCAAAACTGGATGATTTCCTTAATCAACCTAACAATAAATTACTAGACAAACTCAACCCTGAGCAAGCGCGTGCTGTATGTTTGGAAGGGAATGAACATGCTCTCATAGTTGCCGGTGCAGGCAGTGGTAAGACACGCGTATTAGTGCATAGGATAGGCTGGCTGATTCAACAATTAAAAAATCCTCCTGCATCGATTGTTGCTGTTACTTTTACTAATAAAGCTGCAGGTGAAATGCGACATCGTTCTGAAGCCCTACTCAATCAATCGAGTCCGCATATGTGGACGGGAACATTTCACTCACTTAGCTTAAGGTTCTTGCGCCAACATGCCCAAGAGTGTGGGCTTAATCCCAATTTTCAAATAATCGATAGCGACGATCAAATACGGCTTTGTCGCCAAATTATTAGAGACATGGCAATTGATGAGAAACATTTTTTACCAAAGCAAGCAGCACACTTTATTTCATCACATAAAGATCAAGGTCAACGCGTTTCGTCAATAACAAGCGAAAACGAATGGCAAGAAACGATGAAAAAGGTATACGAAAGATACGACGTAATTTGCGATAGAGATGGCTTGGTTGACTTTGGTGAATTATTGCTACGTACCGTTGAAGTTTGGCGTGATTATTCGGAAATATTGAAACTTTATCAAAAACGTTTTCAACATATATTGGTTGACGAATTTCAAGATACCAACTCAACGCAATATGCTTGGATAAGATTGTTAGCTGGCGATAGCGGGTGCGTATTTGCCGTAGGTGATGATGATCAGTCTATTTATGGTTGGCGAGGTGCAAAAGTAGAGAACATTCAAAGATTCCAAGACGATTTTTCTTCGACAAAACCTGTTCAAATAATACGCCTTGAACAAAACTATCGATCAACACAGCATATATTAGAAGCTGCTAATGCAGTAATTAGCAAGAATACCCAACGGTTAGAGAAAAATTTATGGACTAATAGCAAGGGCGGACAGCGCATAGGCATATATCGCGCAATCAATGGACTTGATGAAGCTGAGTTTGTCTGTGACGCGATAAATGATTGGAGTGAGGATGGAAGGGATTTTCAAGATTGTGCCGTCCTGTATCGATCTAATGCACAATCAAGGGTTATTGAGCAGTTTTTGCTAAAAAACAAAATCCCATATCAAGTTTATGGAGGGTTACGGTTTTTTGAACGCGCTGAAGTTAAAGACGTATTAGCCTATGCAGCTTTAATATCAAATCCAGATAACAATACCGCTTTTATGCGCATTATCAATACTCCACCTCGTGGCATTGGTGCTAAAGCCATCCAAACTTTGGCAGCGTATGCTAATGAACATGATTTTTCAATGTGGCAGGCTGCTAAGGATCTTGCCAGTAATCACTCTAAAGTTGCCGCTTTTTTAAATTTAATGGATGAATGGCGTGCATTAAATGAAGATTTACAGCTTAGCGAGCTAATCGAGCATATTGTGAAAGCAAGTGGATTGGTTGAGCATTATGAAAAAGAAGGAAGTGAGCGCGCATTAACACGCAAAGAAAACCTTGATGAATTAATTGCTGCTGCGCATGAATACCAAGGTGGCAATTTGAGTGACTTCCTTGCAAACACCGCACTTGACAGCGGTGAAACAGAAGAATACAACGAAACGGATAAAGTACAGTTGATGACTTTGCATGCTGCCAAAGGTTTAGAATTTCCTTTAGTATTTATGATTGGAGTTGAAGACGGCATCCTACCTACTTCACGAAGTTTGAACGACACACTTAAATTAGCAGAAGAGCGTAGATTAACTTATGTGGGTATAACCAGAGCAAAAGAGAAGTTGTATATATTATTTGCCTATTCCAGACAGTTGTATGGCAATCAATTCGTTTCTTTTCCACCTTCTAGATTCTTAAGCGACTTGCCTGAGAATGCTTTGGATTTGATTAAATACGATTAGTTCAATCTAACAATACTCAGTTTGACAGATCTTTGAAAGTAAAAAAGAAAACAGAGTTAAATTTTGCATTTTTAATGTTATTTCTTATGTTCGTCTATAATGATAATTTTTTAATTTCTTGCTTCAATGTCCGTGCACTTTAAGAAAAGCTTTACCCAACAGCAACCGCTTTCAGAAAACACCATCAAAAAAGCGGTGGAGATTATGCGCACTGGCCGTTTGCATCGTTATAACAGCAATGCAGATGAAATACCTCAAGCCGCTCAACTTGAAAAGAATTTTGCTCAATACTTAGGAGTTCAGTATTGCTTAGCTTGTGCTTCTGGCGGTTATGCAATGCACATAGCCTTAAAAGCATCGGGGCTAAAAAGGGGAGATAAAGTCCTCACAAACGCTTTCACACTCTCCCCTGTTCCCGGAGCGATAGACAATGCTGGCGGGAAAGTCGTGTTGGTTGAAATCGACACGAATTACTGCATCGATTTGGACGATCTGAAAACCAAGATGCAGAGCAGTAATGCGCGTTTTTTATTGCTTTCACACATGCGTGGACACATGGCTGACATGGATGCTATAGCTGAATTATGTGCGCAACACGATGTGATTTTGATTGAAGATTGCGCGCATACTATGGGAGCAAAGTGGAATGGAAGACATTCAGGAACGTACGCGCAAGTAGCTTGCTTCAGTACTCAAACCTATAAGCACTTAAACAGTGGCGAAGGTGGGTTGCTTACAACTAATGACCCACACATAATGGCTTCAGCAATTATTCTAAGTGGCTCTTATATGTTGTATGAAAAACATGGAACGATACCAAAAGCACATTATTTTGATAAAGTTAAATTGAAAGTTCCCAATTACAGCGGAAGGATGGATAATTTAAGGGCTGCCTTACTCAACGAGCAATTATTAGAGCTCGAGCGAAACTGCACACATTGGAACACTTTGTATGATTTTATGGTGCAGCAAATCAGAAATATAGACGGTATAGAAATCCCTCAAAGAGACCCCAAAGAAAAGTACGTTGGGAGTTCCATACAGTTCTCTATCCCCACACTATCTGAACAACAAATTATCACTTTCCAACAAAATTGTTTGCATCGAGGTGTTGAATTGAAATGGTTCGGCAATGAGCACCCTACTGGGTTCACCAGTCGTTACGATAGTTGGCAATTTATCGATGAAATTCCTAAACTGCCTAACACGCATGCAATTTTAGCTAAAACATTGGATATGCGTATACCATTGACTTTTGAAAAACAAGATTTGTCGCTTATTGCTCAAATAATCAAGGAAGAATTCACTCCTTTTCGCATTAATTAATCTTTTTGAATAAGAGGTTCTCTTGATTCTCCAATCTTCCAGTATGGCATAATTATTGAGTGAGAGTTCTAATCATCAAGCAATCCTCTTTAGGTGACGTTGTTCATTGTCTGCCTGCCTTGAGTGATGCCGCAGACTCCATACCAAATTTTGAAGTTGATTGGGTTGTCGAGAAAAATTTTGCAGAAATTGCAACGTGGCACCCCAACGTCAATGCAACGATAGAAATTGCTTGGAGACGTTGGAGAAAGTCATTATTTGCAAGTGAAACAAAGAAAGAAATTCATTTGTTCAAACAGCAATTACAATCCCAAAAATACGACTTAATTATTGATGCACAGGGTCTTTATAAAAGTGCCATATTAACCAAATTGGCAAATGGGCGCAGTGTCGGTATGGATTGGACCTCCATACGTAAAGAAAAGGCCGCATCGTTTTTTTATGACGAAAAGATAACAATACCTCAAGGGCAACATGCCGTTGAACGGCTACGCCTTTTATTTGCAACAGCGCTTAACTATCCATATCGACCCGATAAGATGATAGATTACCGCATACTTCCTAATCTGCCAAAGCCTCAATATTCAAACTATGTAGTTGGTTTACATGGTACAACTTGGAAGAGTAAAGAGTTATCTAAACAATATTGGATTGAATTGGCATCAACATTGCATAAACATAGGACTATATTATTGCTTCCACATGGAAACATCGAGGAAAAGAAATTTGCCGAATCAATTGCCAGTGTGTCAGAAAACGTTGAAGTATTACCACCATCGAATCTGTTAAGTCTTGCCAGTGTGTTAAAGCATGCCCTTGCTGTTTTTTCCGTAGATACAGGATTGGCACACCTTACTGCTGCACTCAGCACACCTTTAATAAATGTTTTTGGTGCAACTAATCCCAAACTTACTGCAGCATTAGGACAACAAGTTGAAATTTTAAAAGCGCAATACCATTGTGCACCCTGTATGACGAAACACTGCAAGTATTCAAAAACCAACCCACCTTGCTATGAGAGTATTTCAAACCGTGTTATGTGTGAAAAACTTGAAACCTTGATCAAGGGATGCTAAACGCATTCAAAGAACTCGCCAAGAATATAACAGGGGAGTTTCGGTTTGATGAGCCCTATTGTTCTTTGTACGCACAAGATGCGTCTGTGTATCAAAAAAAACCTGTTGCCGTATGCATTCCTAAATTGGATGAAGACATAGCAGAAGTTCTTGGATTTGCTCGAAAGCATAATTTTTCTATCATCCCTCGTACAGGTGGCACTTCGCTTGCTGGTCAATTGGTTGGTGAGAGTATCATTCTTGACATGTCGAAATATTACCGCACTATTATTTCAATTGATCCAGAGCAGAGGACAGCAGTGGTACAAGCGGGCGTCATTCGTAATGACTTAAACAAAGAACTTAAAAAATACGACTTGTTTTTTGCTCCAGAAACATCCACAACAAGCAGCTGTACCATCAGCGGAATGGTCGGAAACAACGCTTGTGGCACACGTTCTATTTTTTATGGAACGACCAGAGAACATATTCGTTCAATCAAAGGGTTTCTAAGCGATGGCAGCTCCTTCAATTTTTCACCACTATCCCAAAAGGAATTGGCATCATTCAAACAAAATAAAGGACTTGAGGGGGAAATCTATAGAGACATTGATGCATTGATCAAAAAACATGAAACGACTATAAAAGAAGCACAGCCTAACGCATCATTGATTAGAGACAACAGTGGATATGCTTTAAACACTCTTTTGCAAAAGGGAGAAGGCTTTAATCTAAGTCGATTAATTTGCGGTTCTGAAGGAACACTGGCAATTATTACTGAAGTAACCGTTTCTTTGAGTGAACTACCGAAACATACAGGCATAATTTGTGCGCATTTTCATTCGCTATCCGAAGCATTTAAAGCGGTGCCAAAAATATTAGAACATCATCCGAGTGCGATTGAGTTGTTCGATCGCTCTACGCTTAATGCCAGCAAGAACAACAGTGAGCAATCAAGGAATCGATTTTGGATTGAGGACAATCCCGAAGCGGTACAAGTGATAGAGTGCATAGCAAATGATGCACACGATTTGAAAAGAAAGTTACAAACGATTAGCGAAGCACTGAGTAATACTGCTTATGCCCTACCGATTCTTCACGCAAATGAAATGGAAAAAGTATGGAATCTACGCAAAGCTTCTCTTGGTTTGCTCATGGGCGAAAAGGAGAACAAAAAAGCAGTTGCCGTAATTGAAGATGCTGCAATACCAATCCCGCATTTGTTAGACTACGTCGTTCAAATGCAAGAATACGCTAAACAAAATAACATTGATTTGGTAATTTATGGACACGCTTCTGTTGGAGTGATACATATGCGTCCAAAACTCGATTTGGAGATAACTGATGATAAACTGTTATTCGAAAAAATTGCCCAATACTCTGCAGAGTTGGTCAAACAATACAATGGATCCATTTCTGGTGAGCATGGAGATGGCAGGCTACGTTCAAAATGGCTACCGTGGATTCACGGTAAAGAATATCATCAATTACTCATTAAAGTTAAACATCTTTTTGACCCAAACAACCGATTAAACCCTGGGAAAATAACGCAAATTCAACCTTTAGTTGAAGATTTTCGTCCTACCTTGAGCACAGAGTTCAATAAAGAAGTGCGTTTTAATTGGGAGAAAGAAAGCAGTTTTTCTGCTGCCATTCAAAAATGTAACGGCTCGGGTGCTTGCCGCAAAAGTGACGGGTTGATGTGTCCTTCATTCCAAGCTACGCAAGAAGAATCCCTTTCTACGCGAGGACGTGCAAATTTATTACGGCATATTTTTTCAGCAAAAGATCCAAAAGCACTTTTCAATCTTCCCTTAATTAAAGAAGCATTAGATACTTGTCTATCTTGCAAAGCCTGTAAAACTGAGTGCCCTGCCAGTGTCGATATGGCGAAAATAAAATCCGAGTTTTTGAATTTGCGTGCTACGAAGGGCATGCTTAGTGGGCAAGAAAAACGCCAACGCATGGCTATTAAGAAGTTTCCATTCTTGCTGAAGCTACAGAGTAGTCAACCAATATTTAGTCATATTGCTAATTTGAACGTTATAAAAAAATTGTTAGGTGTTGATCCGCAGAGAAACTTCCCACATGCCGTTAAACCTTTCCATTCTCAGTGGGAATCACTTCAGAGTGCACTACAGAAAGCATTGCCTGAAAAAGAGCAACTTAGACCTATTGGGCTAATCATTGACTTGTACAGCAACTTCTACGAGCCTCATGTGTCAATAGCTACTTGTAAAGTTCTCAATAAACTCGGTTATAAGATCTTCCCTGTGTTTCTTACACATTCCCCAAGATTACTTATTAGCAGTGGTATGCTGCTTGAAGCAACCGAAGTATTGATGAAGTTGAGGATACAAATGGCTCAATTGAAAGTGGATCATTGGATTGGCATTGAACCTTCAGAAACTTTAGTCTTTAGAGATGATTGCAGCGATTTGATTGGCAATGTTCTTCCTAAAGTATGGTTGCTTGATGAGTTTTTACCCACCCCATTGTCCAAGCAGGAACATTTAAAGCCTAAAGATGAAACTGTTTATTTGCACACCCATTGTCATCAGCGTACTCTTGTTAAAAACACTGCTGAATTGATGCTTAAATGCATTCCAAAAATTAAAGTTAAGCATATTGAAAGCAGTTGTTGCGGTATGGCAGGCCAATTTGGGTATCAACACTTCCAGTTATCAAAGAAAATTGCCGAAAAAGGAATATTAAAATGCGTCAATGGGATAGATAAAAACGCGATCATCGTAACTGCTGGTACATCATGTCGACATCAATTTATTGATTTATCCAAACATCGTCCCATTCATCCAATTGAATTGATAGTACAAACGTTGAGCCTTTAATATCGTTGATTATTGCGTATTATGCATTTCAATCGAATCAATGCTTGGCACTACGCGCGCCAATTTTCTCGTAGCCAGCAATTTGTTCAAATACGATTGTGTGATATTTCCAGTTGTATAGCAGCCATTAAAACAAGAAGCATCAAAGCCATCAAGTTTTGGATTTAGTGCTTTCAAAACTGAGATCATATCGTCCAATTCTTGATAAAACAAGGCATCTGCGCCGATGAACTCGCAAACTTCTTCAACGCTACGCTCATGTGCTATTAACTCTTGTTGACTGGGCATGTCGATACCATAAACGTATTGATGTCTAACTGGAGGAGAAGCTGAGGCGAAATATATCTTTTTTGCACCCGCTGACTTTGCCAAACGAACAATTTCTCTTGAAGTTGTACCACGCACGATGGAATCATCAACAAGTAAAACATTTTTACCATTCAGTTCGGAGTGTATAGGATTGAGCTTTCTTCTAACCGATTTTGTTCTTAACTTTTGTCCAGGCATTATAAAAGTTCGTCCAATGTAGCGATTTTTTATAAACCCTTCTCTAAAGTCAACTTTTAATCCTTTAGCCAATTCAAGTGCTGCAGTACGTGATGTGTCGGGTATTGGCATGACCACTTCAACTTGCAGTTTTTCTTTAAATGGTGCAATTCTTTTAGCGAGCATCTCACCCATTTTCAAACGCGCTTGATATACAGAAATGCCGTCCATTATGGTATCAGGTCGTGCAAAGTATACATATTCAAATAAACAAGGCGAATACTTCTTGCGTTCACCGCATTGAAATGAAGTTAATTCTCCATCGGTATCAATGAAGATTGCTTCTCCTGGGAGAATATCTCTTTCACGTTCAAACCCTAATATATCAAATGCCACACTTTCTGAAGCAACAACCCACTCCTCACCAACAAGGTTTTTCTTTTTCCCCAAAATCAAAGGTCTTAATCCATAAGGGTCTCGAAAAGCAAATAAACCAAAATGCGCAATCATTCCAACTACTGCATAAGCACCCTCTGCTCTTTTATGAACCTTTGTTATTGCATTGAAAAGCGTTTTTTTGCTAAGCGATTTGCTATTACCAATTTCATCAGCAAACACGTTCAATAGCACTTCAGAGTCTGAAAAAGTGTTAATGTGTCGGCGATCTTTTGCGAAGATCTCTTGAGCTAAAACTTCCGCATTGGTTAAATTCCCATTATGTCCCATTACTATCCCATAAGGCGAATTCACATACAAAGGTTGTGCTTCTGCGCTTGAATCAGCACCTGCTGTTGGATAGCGCACATGCCCTATTCCGCTTCTTCCGCGCAAAATTTTCAAATGCTCTTCTCGGAAAACATCGCGGACTAAGCCTGTGTTTTTTCGTAGACAAAACTGCCCTTCTTCACTCCATGTAACAATGCCAGCAGCATCCTGTCCACGGTGTTGCAACATACTAAGCCCTTCATACAAAGAATGTATAACATCGCTATGACCAACCATACCTATAATTCCACACATATTATGAATTCACTTTAAATATAAAACTTTTGATTTTTAACTGCCTATTCAACTCATCACGATACTTTTCAGCTTCTGGACGCTTTACAAATGGGCCCATTCGCAATAGATATAATGATTTTCCCTCTTGCTCTTTCTTAATTCTATAAATAGGAAAGTTTGCATTTTTCAATTTCTTTTCGAGTGCTTTGGCGTAGCGTTCTTCAGAAAATGCCCCCAGTTGAATAATCCAAATGGAATCATTTTCTTGTGCTTTTTTTGCTGTGATTTCTTTTTCAAAATCATCAGTGATTTTGGGTGCTTCTTCAACTTTGAAATCAACGGTAAGAACCTTTTCAGTATTTGATTTTTTTGTGACGCGATCAAGACCTATCCAAGTCAGAATCTGCAACATTATTAATACTGGAATAATCCAAATAGCTATGCCGATGGCAATGGCTCGCTTATTCACTTGATTGCTCTGTCAAATATTTCTGTTGCAGCGTCAAAGCATCTTTAACAACCATAAATGAACCAAAAGCCAGTAAGGGGAATGGACTGTTTTTATTCAAGGCTTTAAACCATAACGCATCAAAATTTTCGCCTGTCGTAATATTTGACTCATGAATTCCCGAGTTAATCAAGACATCATGGATTATATCCAATCCAGCGTTTCGAAAACCACTTGATGTATCTTCTAATTGATATATATACCAATGTTGAACTATGGGTTTGATTTTAAGAATATTCCCTTCTATATCTTTATCGGCGAATGAAGAAAAAATCACGTCTATTTTCTTGAAATTTTCTTGAACATGATGCGCTAATTCTGTGACTGCTTGTGGATTATGACCAACGTCAACCAGTAATTTCTTATTTGGCATGCTCAAAATTTGAAGTCGCCCATTCAAAGTGATTTGTTGCAGTCCTTCAACAGTATCCTCTTTATTTAGAGGGCAGACTTGCTTCAATGCTGCGATAGAACAAGCAGCATTTGCCACCTGATAATCACCCGATAGAGCCGGTCTAGGAAGATTTTCGAACAGAATATTGTCATCTTGATAGCTCCATGAATTAAAAGGAGGAAATTTTTGCACTGCTCGTTGCTTTTTTGATACAAAATAACCGCTGTCGCTTTTATTTATAAACGAAACTTGTGCATCGCATTCCAACGCCTTATTGACATTTACTTCAATGCCAGCACCAATAACAAGAGGCATTTCAGAGCGGGCTATTCCAGCCTTCTCTTTGAAGATGTTTGTCAAATCCTTTCCCAAAAAGGCTTCGTGATCGTTGGCTATTGAAGTGATAACCGAACAATCAGCATCAATAATGTTTACTGCATCAAGTCGACCACCTAATCCAACCTCGAGAATCGCCAGATCTACTTGGCTTTTAGCAATAATATGAAAAATGGCAAGTGTTGTGAATTCAAAATAAGTTAACTCAACATGATCTCGTGTATTTTCAACTTCTTCAAAAGCATTCAATAATTTCTCATCGCTAACCTCTTGTCCGCACAAACGAAGGCGTTCGTTAAAGTGGAGTAGATGAGGCGATGTATATACTGCGGTGCGAAGACCATGAGAGCGTGCGAGAGAATCAATAATGGCGCAACAAGAACCCTTTCCGTTAGTTCCTGCTACAGTAATAGTGTGGGTGGCTATCTTTTCAATTCCCAGTTTTTCGGCAACACTTTTAGCCCTGTCAAGCCCCATATGAATGTTTTGGGGATGTTGAAGACGTGTCAACCACTTATCAACACGCATAACTAATAGATTCTATATTTATAAAGAATGTCTATTTCCAGACATAAGTAAACCGAGTATCTCAAAAATACGATCGCGCATATCAAGACGTTTTACTATCATATCTATACAACCGTGATCAAGCAAAAACTCACTTCTTTGAAAACCCTCTGGAAGTTTTTCACGAATTGTTTGCTCTATTACACGAGGTCCAGCGAAGCCAATCAATGCTTTAGGTTCTGCAATGATAACGTCGCCGAGCATGGCAAGGCTCGCAGAGACACCGCCCATCGTTGGATCTGTTAGCACTGAAATAAAAGGCAATTTGTTTTTTTGCATTTTTTTAAGCACAGCACTTGTTTTAGCCATTTGAGTTAGAGAAAGCATCGATTCTTGCATACGTGCACCACCGCTGGCTGAAAAGCACACATGTGGAACTTTCTCTTGGATTGCATAATCGCATGCGCGTCTGAACTTTTCGCCCACAACTGAACCCATAGAACCGCCTAAAAAATTAAAATCGAAAGCAGAAGCAACAACAGGCATGCCCTTTAATCGACCAGACATAACAAGCATCGCTTCCTTTTCACCAGTTGAGCGTTTTGCATCCGTAATGCGGTCAACATATCTCTTAGTATCACGGAATTTCAAGCTGTCGATTGCCTCCAAAGATTGAGCCAATTCTTCTTTACCGTCTTCATCAAGAAAAAGGTCAAGCCTTTTTCGTCCAGTTAGGCGTAGATGATGTTCACATTTATTGCACACATACTGACGTTTATCGACTTCAATACTGTACAGCGTAGCGCTGCAATCAGGACACTTAATCCAAATTCCCTCGGGTACGCTTGTTTCTTTGCGGCTTGTTTGGATTTTTGATGGGATTAATTTTTCAAACCAATTCATATCAGAGCTCTCTCATAGCCTTCAATATTTTTCTTATTAGGCATTGTTGTTAAATCATTGTTGTTTTTTGCATCCATTGCTTCACGCATTCTACTCAACAAGTCAAGCATTTGTTCGCGCGCGCCATCGTAGTCATCCTGTCCAAGTACTTTAATTAAAGCACTGCCTACAACTACTGCATCGGCAATGGACGAAATTTGTTCTGCCTGTTCAGGAGTGCTTATACCAAATCCTACGCCAACAGGAACGCTTGAGTGCATTTTTATTTCCTGTATTTTTTCCTTAACACTTGAGAAATCCAAAATGCTGTCTCCTGTTACTCCTTTGATAGAAACATAGTATACAAAACCTGTAGCCTGTTTACAAATCATTTGCATGCGTTCACTTGACGTTGTCGGTGCAGTTAAAAAGATAATGTCAATATTATTCTGTTTGGCAATATTGAGTAAATGCGAGTTCTCCTCAGGAGGACTGTCTACTAATAAAATTCCATCAATACCAGCTTTGACAGCCTTTTGCATGAAAGTGTCAACGCCCATAGCAATAATGGGATTCAAATAGCCCATTAAGACTATCGGTGTAGCTTCGTCGTGCTTGCGAAAATCAGTAACTATTTGTAAAAAACCATTCAAAGACATACCATTCGCCAAGGCCACATCACTGGAATGTTGAATGATTGGACCATCCGCCATAGGATCTGAAAAAGGCATGCCCAATTCAATGACATCTGCGCCAACACTGACCATGTCATGCAATAATTTTGGAAAAACTTCCCTTTTTGGGTATCCTGCTGTAATAAAAGGAATTAACGCTGTTTGGTTATTTGCACGCAACTGTGCAAATGTGTCTTTGAGACGATTCATGAATCGTCCTCTCTTTCCTCAAGCGAGCGCATTGTTTCGATGTCTTTATCACCGCGTCCCGACATACAAACGACGATGGTTTGATCTTTTTGCATTTTCGGTGCTAATTTGCGCGTATAAGCTAAAGCATGAGCGCTCTCTAATGCTGGAATAATTCCTTCCATTCGTGTTACTTCATAGAATGCTTCAATAACTTCTTCATCGGTTACACTGGTGTACTCCACACGATTACTATCTTTAAGCCAAGAGTGCTCAGGACCAACGCCCGGATAATCTAAACCAGCAGAAATAGAATGCGTGGATGATATTTGACCGTTTTCATCAGACATAAGATAGGTGTTATTACCGTGCAATATGCCTGGTTTACCTGCACATAACGGAGCGGCGTGTAATCCAGTTGACAAGCCAAGACCACCTGCTTCTACACCATAGAGCTTAACTTTTTCATCTCGCACGAAGTCATGGAAAATACCAATTGCGTTAGAACCACCGCCAACGCAGGCAACAACAGCATCTGGAAGCGCTTGTCCTGTTTCAGGCATTTGTCTTCTTACTTCTTCTCCAATGATTTTTTGAAAATCACGCACCATGACGGGATATGGATGAGGACCAGCAACCGTGCCAATCACATAAAAAGTATTATCAACATTTTTAACCCAATCACGTAACGCTTCATTTAAAGCATCCTTCAATGTTTTTGTTCCCGAATGAACAGGCACTACTTTAGCACCGAGCATTTCCATCCGATGCACATTCGATGCTTGTCGTTCAGTATCAGTAGACCCCATATAAACAACGCACTCTAAGTCCATACGGGCGGCAATAGTAGCGCTAGCAACACCGTGCTGCCCTGCTCCTGTTTCAGCAATCAAACGTGTTTTCCCCATACGCTTAGCAAGCATTATTTGACCAATTGTGTTGTTGATCTTATGCGCGCCCGTATGGTTTAAATCCTCTCGCTTAAAATAGATTTTTGCACCGCCAAACATTTCAGACCATCGCTGTGCAAAATAAAGCGGTGAAGGCCGACCAACATAATGTTTTAAAGTGTTTTGGATTTCTTTTTGAAATGCAACGTCTTTAGAGGCTTCTTCATAAGCTTTTTCAAGATCCGCTAAAGGTTTTATAAGTGTTTCAGCAACGTACTTGCCACCATAATCACCAAAATAGCCATGCTCATCAGGAAAGGTTTTCATTCGCGCTCCAATAATTCAATTTCATAGCCATCGGGATCTTGAATAAAAGCGAGTAAAGTAGTTCCTGCGTTCATTGGACCGGGTTCACGGCTTATTACTCCGCCCATAGAACGTATCCGTTCACAAGTGGCGTATAAATCAGAAACACCTATGGCAAGATGACCAAAAGCATCCCCGTGGGTATACGAATCAGTATCCCAGTTATGCGTTAGTTCCAATGCAGTAACTTCGCTTTCTTCGCCATAAGACAAAAAAGCCAGAGTAAATCTCCCTTCAGGGTAGTCTTTTTGCCGGAGTAATCGCATATCTAAAACATTCGTGTAAAAGTCAACGGACTTTTGCAAATCAACGACACGTAGCATGGTGTGTAAAAAACGCATAATTTAATGTCTAGTAAAGAAAAACTTGAATACGCTAAAAAAATCAAATAAAAAAGACATCAGAAGTGACGGTAACCCGTAGCTGATTGTGGAATGTCGTCTAAAAAAATACCAGCGTGATCTGTCACTTTGCCTATGATTCTTAAATCGTTGTGTGATTGTACCAGTTTTTGCATTTCAGGCATCTTCTCTTGATGCACACAGAAACACATTTTATAATCATCTCCACCGCGTAAAATCCAGTCCAATGGATCAAACCGCGAATCAAACTTCAACTTTTCAAGCTTAGACAATTCACTAAAGGTATTTTTATCCAATTGCGCACCCAAATCACCCGATGCCTTTAATATGTGGCTTAAATCCTGCAATAACCCATCGGATATATCGATACACGCGCTTGCATAATCTTCAATCCAACATCTCCAGTGCAAATCAATTTTGGGACGCCAATAAGATTGATACAACTTATCGCTTAGAACCTGCCCAGTTTGGATTGCTGCCAGTGCTGCTGCGGCAAAACCTAATTCCCCAGTTAGTACTATAGCATCACCTGATTGCGCACCTTGTCGCTTAACAATGCGCTCGCACTCCCCTATCAAAGTAACCCCGACCACCTCAGCACCGCTGGTAGTATCACCTCCGATTAGATCGATACCGTACTCATCCAAAGCTTGTTCAAAACCTTTTGAAAAGGCTCGAAAATCAAAATCATCTTTGGCACTCAAAGAAAGAGTTGCCCATTTTGGAAGACTGCTCATTGCAACAGTGTCGCTAACATTGACCGCTATGGATTTATATCCGATGGCATGATAGTCAACGTCTTTAATGGGATAGTGAACTCCGCGCACCAAAGTATCTGTGCAAACAGTTTGCAGTTTATTCGAACTTATAACTGCACAATCATCGCCGATACCCAATTTCGTACTCGGTGCTGCGCGTTTAGCAAACAATTGTTCTATCAATTCGAATTCATTCATGATTTATTGTTCTCGGATGAAAGTTATCGACCAACTCTGCTTGCTTAACAGTGTCTGACCAACCGTGATTATATACATATACATGCACAGGAGATTATCTATCAAACAATATTTCGTCCCCACTCTAATAACTGGAATCTCACACTTTTTCACTAAAATTTCTAATGCCAAAGTTCAACCAAATCAAATTATACGGTGCCATTAAATAATATTCACTATCTAAAAAATCCGCAAGAATCCACAAGATGAAATAGTACTCTCAGGTATAATTCTTGTCGCTGGAGGGGTGGCAGAGTGGTCGAATGCACCGGTCTTGAAAACCGGCGAGTGTAAAAGCTCCGTGGGTTCGAATCCCACCCCCTCCGCCATTATCAAAGATAGTGGTTCAAGCTCACTAATCTATATTCAATAATCTCACAAAAACGAGGCTTTTTTCCTACTTTCATTTTTTGATACTTTGTATTAAGACAGTTTATCGTCGAAATATGCTCAGTATCTCAAACGTCTTTTTGGAGGTTCACTACTTCCTTCCCAAGCGACCCTAGAAACTTGCTTTTTAGACTTTTGTATGTTCTGCTTATGAAGGGGAGTGTTGAGCAGCCATGAATCACAGCACACTGCTTTTCTCTTTAAAGCACGCGAACATAGAGATTAGCATTGAATTGTGGTTTGATTATATTTGGTCGAGCAGCGTTTCATAATCACTAGCAACGAGGTATTTAGCTTCTTCCCCAAGGGCTTTAAAATGTTCGCGACCACATTTTATTTTGTCTTGTTCACTGCCTTTAAGGAGGTCTTCAATAACGGTACCGGTGTTTGTGTTTTTTGTTTCAACCACAAAATACAAGCGCTCTGCTCCATCCATTTCCATTAAGACGGCCCAGTCTGGGTTGTAAGTACCAAGTGGAGTGTCTATCTTGAACCATGCTGGTAGCTTGGCATAGACTTTTACTTCATCGTTAATTTCAAAGGATTGAGCCAGTTTTGATTCTGTGCCTGAATCATAAACAACGTGGTCATAGATTGAGCGCCCTGTTTCAATCATATTTTTGTTGAGATAGCCTATAAGCTCTTCATTTTCAAAAAGCTCCTGAGCATAAAAATAATTATCACCTATTTTTTGGTACTTAATACCATCAATTACAAAACGGCACATTTCACGTTTGATAATGCCCTTTACCTCATCGATGAATTTTTGAGGGTTATTTTTAAAATCCGCTAAGCGTTCGCTTTTAATCAAAATATCTAATATCGATTTTCGTTTAAGGTTCGTCTCATTTTGTAAGAAACTTAAGATATCAGGGATATGATAGTCTCTGACATCATACACGTGCGTACTTTCTTTGCATTCTCTGGTATCTACTCCGCCTCGCGTTATTTCAGTTGTAGCCCTGCTATAGGTGAACTTGGTTTTGCCAACGACTAGCGTGTTTTTGATTTTCTCAGCACATTTTTTGATCAACTCTTCAGGATCAAAATCAACGTTATAAGTCGTTTTATATTTAATTTTCTCCCACAGTTCCTTAAATTCAGAACTTTCAAATACGGCTTTATTCAAACGCACTGTGCGTTTATCACCGCTGTTTTTAATATTAAGTCCGCCAGCTACTCTTTTAAGTGAGCCAAGAATCTGATTGGCGTATTCTGCGTGTTCTTCTGGCAATTCAACAGTATCGTTTTTTAACGCCACTCTTAGATCATCAGTCACCTTATCGCGCTGGTCGATGTATTTTTCTGTCAAAAGGTGCTGGTGTATTTCCTCTGATTTATCCGCACCAAGGAACATATCGTTCCCCTCAGCATCCTGAATTACAATATTGGCAAACAAATGATTATCCACGACACCAAAGCGGATGCCTTCTTCGTTCTCAATCTCTGTTTGTAAGCCTTCAACAAAATCTTCATAGGATTCATTGGCCATGACGGTGAGAGTATTGACCTCAAATCCATGTACACGTTCGCCGTCTTGGTTAACAGATATACGAAGCCCACGACCGATCTCTTGGCGTTTTTTGATCGTGGATTTTGTTTCATTTAAGGTGCAGATTTGGAATACATTCGGATTATCCCATCCTTCTTTCAGCGCAGAGTGTGAGAAGATAAACTTCAGCTTTGAATCAAAACTCAGCAGCTTTTCCTTGTCCTTCATAATTAGAGTGTAAGTGTCCTCATCCGCAGCAGACGTTCCTTTAGTATCTTTGAATACACCTTTCTGATCAGCAGAGAAATACCCGTTATGAACCTGATTAGGCAAGCTATCTGTATCCATATCAGAAAAGAGGCTTCTATATTTGGGCTTTTTGATTGCCTTGCGATACTCCTCTTCAAACATACGGGCATATTTACCCTTCTGCTCGGGTGCATCGTAATCACGATAATTCGAGACTTTATCAATGAAGAACAGGCTTAAAACCTTAACATCCATCGGAGTAAGCCTTAGCTCTTTATCCAAATGTTCTTCGATGGTTTTGCGAATTTGTAAAATTTTATATTCATCTTCATTCACTTCACCAATGGCGTGGTGCAGATAAATAGTATCTTCCTTGCTGGTGAAGTCGATATATTCACTACCTTCTTCACAATAGATATCGTTGACGATATAGCCATCGTAAATGCTACGCTTTGTCAGCTCCATTAAGTCTTGCCCAGATTTGACCCATTTTATTTTTTTCTTGGTATTTCCTACTTGCTGAACATCTACTTCAATCTTGGCGCGGTGACCGTTCTTGTTATCGACTGCGAGCAACTTGATATAAGCCTTGTTATGACCGTCTTTGACCTGAATGGAGGCAACCTCAATCTGTTTTACCAATTTTTGCTCATACGCATCAATAGAGTCCAGCTTATAAAGCATGTGGTGCTTATCAACATGAGTGGCAGAATAGCGGAGTGTACATAGTGGATTGAGCGATTTAATCGCATCTGAAGCCTTTGTTGTTGTATCAACGCTTTGCGGTTCATCAATGATTACCACTGGGTTTGTCTCTCGAATAAGATCAATCGGCACACCCTGCATCTTATCATTCCAACGGTGGATAATATTGGCGCTGGTTTCTTTTGTTTCATCGGTAAAGCTTCTGCGGAAGGCATCAATGTTGATGACCATGATTTGGATATAATCATTTGTGGCGAATGTTCGAACCTTAGAAAGATCGCTTGAATCGTAGGTGAAATAATGAAATGGCGTATTGTTGTATAGCTCCTTAAAATGACCCTCTGTCATTTGCAAAGATTTCAGAACGCCTTCCTTAATCGCGATACTTGGTACAACAATGATGAATTTAGTGAAACCATAAAGCTGGTTCATTTCAAAGACTGAGCGCAGGTAAACATAGGTTTTACCTGTTCCCGTTTCCATTTCCACCGTAAAATCGAAGTTTTTCATCTCGCCTTCGGACTGTTTAAGCCCATTCTTTAACTGGATTTGGCGAACATTTGCCAACACCTCTTCTGGCAATAACTTCAGGCGGTTAGCATATCCATGATCCGTTTGGTTAGCGAACAGATCCCGCGGTGATTTGTCGCTATGCTGGATTGTTGGCATAGAGAATGTGGTTTTATTTAACTCTTGCCCCTCAAAGACGCGGTAAACAGATTCCAAGGCAATGCGTTGGTGGTTTTGGTTCGGGTCGAATTTAATCTTCATGTTTTTGCTCATGTTAAATTCCCCTACAGACTTTTAACATCATCAATGCCAAAACGCTTAAGCGTTTGCAGGGCATTGGCTTTGACCACATCATCCTTAAAACTATCATCTTTGAACACAACGCGCATGCCATCTTCGGGGGCAAGCTCGGCTTTCAGTGCGCCAATGCCATTGACCAGATCCATGGTTATTGCATTATCCAAACACACAACCAAATAACCACGCCCAAGGATGAACAGCTTTTTACCGTCAATGGTCTTTTCTTGAATTTTGATGGACAGGTCTAAGCCAAGTTTGATGCAAAGTTCATACAGTATATCTTCGTCTGTGCGATCTTTAACCAGATAATCAACCGCATCCATCAGGTCGCTTTCAAGTGTGTCAAAACCGGCATCCCATCGTTTGATGTTGGAGCTGGCGAGTTTGAAGACTTTAAAGCCAAGATCGCCTTCATAGTCACGGTTTTCTTCTTTGATTTTTTTGCCTGCTCGGCGAATACGTTCTTTAGTCAGTTCTGCAAGTGAATATTCTAAATTATTTAGATCGCAGAACTCTATAGCAGGTCTATGCTCTTTGACTGTTTTCGTAAGTTTTTCTGGCAATTGAACTAATATGGATCTCAAATGGTTTTCATGTTCATAAGCAGCATGTGCTGTGGTTCCAGATCCTGCAAAAAAATCAAGAACTAGATCATCATTTTTGCAATTAGCGATTGAAATTAAGCTATCTATTAATCTAATTGGCTTTGGATTACTGAAGGTGTTTTTTACACCATTCATTAGTTCTGTTAATATAGTATTGCCTTCTTGATTATGCCCAAATTGTTCATGAGACCACCAGTTTGTGGCGCATTGACCTTCTTCCTCCCGCTCAAATTTAAAATATTTCTTCCTAGGACAGCCTTTCCCGCTATTGGGAAAGATAATCCTATTGTCTTCCATGAGTCTATCGAAGGTGGCTTTTTCTCCCATCCACTCCCCGTCAATAACTTCACCAGATGTTAAAGTTATTTTATAAGCTGAGCCACTTTGATCGCTTCCAACTTTCCACGGCTTTGAGGACCAATCACCTCGTGGGTCATTATCTGGATTTGAAAAGTCACCAGTCAGATCTATTTTTCCAACCCCAGATTCTTTATGTTTTTTAATATCTTTAGCATAAGCTAATATATGCTCTGCTACTAAGCCGATCATTTTAGTAGGATCATTAGGCTGATTGTGCCTTCTTCTCCAATGTATATGCCCTTCAAAGTTCTCCTCACCGAAAATTTCATCGCATAACTTTCTTAAATTCCCAATTTCCTGGTCACTGATAGAAATAAAAATAACGCCATCGTCCTTCAGCAAATTCCGAGCCAGTTTTAAACGTGGATACATCATATTGAGCCAGTTGGTATGATAACGCCCTGTGGTGTCGGTGTTGGCTGAAAACTTATAACCCTCGGCATCTACTTGCCCTGTGTACTTAAGGTAAGTATCGAGGTTGTCTTGGAACTTGTCGGGGTAGATGAACTCTTTACCCGTGTTATAGGGCGGGTCGATATAGATCATTTTGACTTGGCGGTGGTATGATTTTTGCAGCAGCTTGAGAACTTCGAGATTATCGCCCTCGATAAATAAATTCTCTGTATTGTCCCAATCAACGCTTTCATCTTTGCAAGGGCGCAGTGTGCCAGTGCTGGGTGTTTGTGCTAAACGACCAGCGTTGCGCTTGCCGTGCCATGTGAAGTTATAATGATCTTCATCCTCAACCACATAATTACCAAGCAGCTCTTCCAGCTTGTTAAACTGGATTTTTCCTTCGGAAAAAACGCTGGGGAACAGCTCTTTTAATTGTTCAATATTCTGCTCCACAATATCCTTTGTCTTCCCGTCCAGTTTTTCCATTTTTTCTTCGCTCATAGTTTTAAGTCCTTCCGCTCGTTATAGGGCGTTATTTATCTTTTTTGGTTAATTGTTGCTCTAGGGCTTCTAACTCTTTAATATCGTCTTTATCGGCGGCGCGTGCTTCGGCTTTTTTGCGCTTTTTATCAAAATCATCATAGCGTTCTTCCGCCAATTTTTTTGCAACGCTCATGTGCACTTTGCCTGCGTGGGTTAGCAAATCCCTCTCATTAAATTTTAAAAACGCGTCCAATTTATCGCCCCAATCATTCATGGATATGGTTTTTCGCTTTTGCGCCTGATCTTCTGCGTAATCCAGATACATTGTCACAATTCGATTGAGTTCATCAATTTCATTTTTCTGCAGGTAATTTTTGGCAGTACCAACATCGCCTTTGCGGACAATGCTGCCTTTGAAAGAGGTGACGCCCATGTTTGGCTCAGTAGAGTTGCTTCTGCCTTCAATCAGTTCCGCTGCAGTTTTTCCCGTGATAGCCCACAACATTTTATTTTGCACTTTTTTGAAGAAAATCTGTGCATGCTCAGAATTCTTGTCGTAGTCAATAGCAGTGATGTAGAGGTCTTTAACTTTTTGATAAAACCGTTTTTCCGAGGCGCGAATATCACGGATGCGTGCAAGCCATTCGTCAAAATAGTCGCATTTATCGGCTTGTTTCAGGCGTTCGTCATCCATGGCAAAGCCTTTGATCAGGTATTCTTTTAATACCGTGTTCGCCCAGCGCCGAAATTGCGTCCCTCTGGGCGAGCGTACACGAAAACCGACGGTCATTATCATGTCAAGGCTATACTGTAAGACACTATAATCTTTACCATCTTTAGCAGTTCGTCGGAAATTCCGACATACTGAATTTTCTTCTAATTCTCCATCAGAGAGAATGTTTTGAATATGTTCGGTAATGGTCGAGCGACCTTTATCAAATAGATCAGCAATCTCTTCTTGTGTAAGCCAAACGGTTCCGTCTATTGCCGTGAGGTTAATCTGGGCTAATCCATCTTCGGTTTTGTAAATGATCATTTCACCGTTGTTCATAGAATTGCCTTATAGTTTTTGCTCGAGTTGCGTGATTGCATCTTGGCTCTCTTTCACTGCAACGTTCAACTTTAGTTTTGTATTGAATTGCGTTTCTTTTTTTAGCGCGGCCCGCAATTGCGCCATTTCGTTTTCAAGCTCATCAATGCGCCTGAGGTTTTTAAGGCGCGCATCGGTCTCTGTCTTTGTTGTGATCGTATATGTTCCGGATCGACATGCAGAATTTAATGCAATTACGCGAGACTTCACATCTGAATAGAGTGCGTAGAAGTTCAGGAAAGACAAGTTTTTAATATTTATATCAGCCATGAACTGACGCGCACTCTGCGCAGGGGCGCTGGGGTTAAACCAAGGCGTTATCCAGTCATCCTCAACCACCCATTTGGCTTTATCAGCTTGGGAGAGGCGTTTATCGGCAACACTCAAGGCAACCATATCACCATGGCTAAAGATTAAAATTAAAGGGTATGGAATTGCCTTGTTCACGAAGGAGGCTATCCGCTTAACGCGTGTGTCGCTGGACAGGTCAATTTGAAGGATTGCCACTTCATCGTATTCGCGGGTTTGGTCTTTGTAAGGCTCGATATTGATGGTACTAGGCTTCAGGGTATAGAGCCAGCGAATTTTATCAATATCGTCTTTCAGTGCTTTTTTGTCGGTAATATCCAGCATGCCACTTTCTAAAAATAGCTTTTTGAAAAGCGTTTTACTAAGAAAGCATTTTGGCGGTATGCTGAGGCTGTCAAGGAAGTCTTGAATCATGCAACAGCCTCCTTGATAATCAGATATGAGATCACTTCAAAATCTTCAATGCTAGAGAAATGCTCCTGCGTTAAAACTGTACCGCCACGCGCAAACAGGCTTTCAACACCTTTCTCTTCGGTTTTACCGACGATTGATTGCATAGCGCATTCCAGCATATATTGGTATGCGCCCATATCTTTACCGTTTTTAGTTTGTGCATTTAGGGCTTCGATAGATTTGTAATCAAGCGTTTTGTTCGTGGCGCAGAGCTTCTTGAATATATCGAGGATTTTCTTGCCCTGCAGGTGATTGAAAACAATGTCGCCATTTTCTGCGACATAGACAATGTAATAAGGGGCCAAGGCGTAATTGGCATCGCTCTCAACTTTATCATGGATATCCTTTAAGCAGAATATCGTGCCGGCAACAAATTCGCCATTTGAGTTTTGGATCGCGGCATAAAACCCTGAAGGGGATTTTTCCAACTGAGAAAGATTGTCCTTCATGTAACCTGACAAATCCATGCGGAAATCATTGAGCGTCATATCCGTGATAGAAACACTGCCATCCATATCTTCTAAATCAATCACCGAGGTTTGAAGTTGTTTCATTTGCTTTCTGCGGTAATCAAGATCATTCATCTGCTTATCGTTGTCATACTCGATTACATTCTCTTCGCCAGAGGCGGAGATATCAAGCAGCACCATACGCCCACTCACCCGAGCCTCTAAGTTGATATATTCATCCAGTTCCATGTTTGGCCAGAAGTTCACCAGTAGGATAGTGGAATTTTGTGAGCCTAAACGGTCCACACGACCGAAACGCTGGATAATTCGGACAGGATTCCAATGAATATCATAATTCACTAACGTGTCGCAGTCCTGCAGGTTTTGACCTTCAGAAATACAATCGGTGGCTATAAGGATATCAATTTCAGTTGTTGCCTCAGGATCAACCTTGTCAAGCTCTTTTGAAATCGGTGAGAAGTGCGTTAGAAGATTGTTCAAATCTTTGTTAATACCTTTAATCGTACATTTTTTGGTTTGCCCTGTAACGAGCGCAGAGTGAAGCCCTAATTCGCCTGATGCCCAAGGTGATATATGATCATAGAGGTATTCTGCAGTATCAGAAAACGCGGTAAAAATAACAATCTTCTTGTTGTTCGGATTAAAGGGATTACGCACCTTTGTTTTTATAACTTCTTTCAGTTTAAGGAGCTTTGCATCACGAGTGGGATCAACGGTTACGGCATCGACCAGAAGATCCTTTAGTAAGGCAAGGTCTTCTTTTAAATCTTGTTTCCAACGGACTAAATCCATATCTTGTACCAGTACCTTAATTTTATTTCCAATCAGGTAATCTTCAAGCGCAGGGTCATCTGTTTCGATATCTTCGATACTCAGCTCTTCAATCTCGTTACTTTCATGTGCGTCAATCTGCACTAATAGCCCACTAATTTTTCCATGAACTTTATCAACCGTGAGAGCAAACGACTTGATCGAGCTTTCCATACGCTTGAGAAGGTTCACCCGCATTAACTGAATAATGTTTTGTTCACGGTCAATCTGACGAAAGACTGACTTGCCATCTTGGACTTCTTGGTCATATTTTCGGCTGTACTCGTCCTTTTTATCCATCCGCACATATTCAAGAGGTGAGTATGCTGCCAAATTAAGACGCTTAATCGCCATATTTACGTCTCTAAGCGGTGGGAATTGATCGTTGGTATCAATATTAGGCTTGATATTCCTTGGTTTTAAACGCTCAGGGAATTTGCCGATTTCAGAAACATCGTAGTATTTTTCGATGTGCTTACGAGAGCGAGCGATGGTCATGAGGTCAAGGAGCTTAAAATAATCAAAATTCAGCTTTTCAAGCAATGCTTCTGCATTTCTTTGGACTTCTGGCAGATTTAACCACTTATTAAAGTTGGTTTGTGCTTTTTTGAGCGTCTGCTCAATGCTGTTAATCCCAAAATCAGCGAGCGCTGTATCTCGTCCTTCGGTTATGAATGCCACTTGGTTTTTGAGATCGTTCATACGGCTGTTGACCGGGGTGGCGGATAACATAAGCACCTTTGTTTTTACACCTGATCTAATGATTTGATCCATTAAACGTTGGTAGCGCGTTGAACCATCAAGCTTTGTCCCGCTGTTTCTAAAGTTATGAGACTCATCAATAACGAGCAGGTCATAATTACCCCAATTAATCGTTTCTAGATTAATCTCGCCAGATTTTCCTCTATCACGGCTTAGGTCTGTATGATTGAGTACGTCATAGTTAAAGCGATCGGCTGCCAGCAGATTACGTTTGTCGTTAATGGTGTAAACGCTCCAGTTCTCACGGAGTTTTTTAGGAGCAAGCACGAGCACACGGTCGTTGCGTAACTCGTAGTATTTGATAACAGCGAGGGCTTCAAAGGTTTTACCCAAACCAACGCTGTCCGCAATGATACAGCCGTTGTATTTCTCCAACTTATCAATTGCACCCATTACACCGTCGCATTGAAATTTATATAGCTTATTCCACACGATGGTATCTTTGAATCCAGTCTTAGAGCGGATGATGCTCTCTTCATCAATGTCTTCAAGATAGTCTTTAAAAATATTATAGAGGGTGATGGAATAGACTTGGTTTGCCGGTTTATCTGATGCAAGGTATTCTAAATGAGCCATTAGTTCGTCTTTAATATCTTGAGTGGCTTTACCATCATTCCAAATTGTATCGAACCATTGAAGAAGCTGTTTTGTTGTCTTCGCATCTGAAATACCCATATTTATTTCAAAACTGTCGGATTTGACTTCACCGAGGCCTGCAGCGGTAAAATGAGATGCGCCTTGGGTTACAAAATTATCATCTGCATTGCTGATATGGAACATGTTTTGAGGCGGGAATGCCATTTGCCTCGTCATTGCCTTTGCTTGCGTATTCTTCTTAATCCAAGCGGCACATTCTTTGGCAATTCGGCTTTGGTCTAACTTGTTTTTAAGGCGTGTTTCTTGTGGTGTACCCGCAATCGTATGCAGTGAAGCGTCATCCCATTTGGATAGCAATAAGCGCACGTCTGCGAGGCTTCCTAATTCTTTTTTAAGAGCTGAATAGCCATAGATAGAAAACATTCCAGAAAGCACAGCAAGTTTTGAAGAAGTGTCTAATGACTTCTTCAGCTCTGTTATAACTTTTCCGTGATTTTTGTTATCTAGTAACATGCTTAATTAGCAACTTGTCCTTCGGATTTATTGTTTTTTTCCATTCGTCAATTTTTGATTTACGAAAACGCCAAGAACTATCTAGGTTGAAATTCGGTAGTTTGCCCTTAGCAATAAAACGACAGCTGTTTTTTCTACTATTTTAAAGATAGAATGCAAGCTCTTTAACAGTCAAAATTACATCATCATTCATGTTGATAATTATAGTCTTTTAAGGTTTATCGTTGAAAATAAAACCATGATTTCATTCGTAATCGCATTTCTCTGTAAATTCCCTGTATTTTGGCTTTGAGTAGGGAATATATTTGGAAAATTGAGACTATTTATCCTAATATCGAACATCACACCGTCTATGGTTCAATAAGCATTATCAATTACTTAAGCAATTGCATGAAGGCTCACGACTGGGCTGTGTTTTTGAGGTTTCACTAGAGATTATCAGCTCAGAAAAAGACAAGTTTTTAAACGCTTTTTTTGCCAGTGCTGCATTTGTTCATTTGCCCTCGCTGAGATTTGATTTCAATCGAATCGTCTGACGGTAGAAATCTTGTCAAGACGGAACACCCTTCTCTCCCTCTCATTTTGGTTAGCTTCTGTGAAGTAAATAGGGTTAATATTTCAAAATATAATGGCAAGACAAGCAAAACATACAATAAATATCGTATTTTTCAGGAACATGCATTTGTTAACTACTCTTATGTCTCTATCAATCAATGACTTTAACAAAAATCATTCCAAATATCCTAATACAAATATACCGCACCAGAGTTAGAAGCACTATTATTGGTTTGAACTCCGTTGATACCCACTGCATTGCTATCTTCCAATGAAGCACCAACGGCTAATGCATTACCATCTCCACTGACTGATACTGCCGCGCCAAATCGATCATCCGCATCAGTATTAGAAGCTTTGACGTAGGCTTGTTGCGACCATGTGCCTGTGGCACTGCGTACAAAAAAATAAGCAGCACCAGCGCTAGAGGCACTATTATTGATTTGATTCATGTTGATGCCCACCGCATTGCTATCCTCCAATGTAGCACCAACGATTAATGTATTACCATCTCCACTGACTGAGACTGCTTCGCCAAAGCCATCACCCGTACCGGTATTAGAGGCTTTGACGTAAGCTTGTTGCGACCATGTGCCCGTGGCACTACGCACAAAAACATAAGCAGCACCAGCGTTAGTAGCACTATTATTGATTTGATCTTCGTTGATGCCCATTGCATTGCCATCTTCCAATGGAGCACCAACGACTAATGTATTACCATCTCCACTGACTGAGACTGCTTCGCCAAATGTATCACCTGTATCAGTATTAGAGGCTTTGATGTAGGCTTGTTGCGACCATGCGCCCGCGGCACTGCGCACAAAAACATAAGCTGCACCAGCGTCAGTAGCACTATTATTGATTCGATTTCCGTTGATGCCGGTGGCAGCGCTGTCTTCCCCAATTGCACCAACAATTAGGTTATTGCCGTCACCGCTTATTGCTACAGCGCCACCGAATCGATCTCCAAGTCCCACAGAAGAAGGTTTGATATAAGCTTGTTGGCTCCATGTACCTGTACTACTGCGTACAAAAACATAAACAGCACCAGCGCTAAAAGCAGTATTATCGGTTTGATTTCCGTTAATGCCCGCCGCATTGCTATCTTCCAATTCAGCACCAACGACTAATGTATTACCATCTCCGCTGATTGATACTGCTGCGCCAAATCGATCACTCGCATCAGTATTAGAGGCTTTGATGTAGGCTTGTTGCGACCATGTGCCCGTGCCACTGCGCACAAAAACATAAACAGCACCAGCGTCAAAATCACTATTATTGGTTTGATCTCCGTTGATGCCCACTGCATTGCTATCTTCTCGCTGAGCACCAACGACTAATGTATTACCATCTCCACTGACTGAGACTGCTCCGCCAAATTCATCAAACACATTAGCATTAGAGGCTTTGATGTAGGCTTGTTGCGACCATGTGCCCGTGCCACTGCGCACAAAAACATAAGCAGCACCAGCGTCAGTAGCGCTATTATTGGTTTGATCTCCGTTGATGCCCATCGCATTGCTATTTTCCAATCGAGCACCGACGACGAATGTGTTGCCATCACTACTAATAGATACAGCACCAGCAAACTGATCGCCTAAATCTGTGTTGGATGCCTTGAAATAACCAATCAATCCATTTAGTTGAGTGTTACTCAGTGTTCGTTGGGGTGCAGCATCTGAGCAGAGTGAATTATCCGTGCTGGTACAAAGTTGTAACAAATACTGTGGACCATTAACGGTAGAAAGGTAATTCACTACATTTACCGCTGCAGTTGTGGTCGTATTGGTGATGTTTGTGCTATTTGGTGTAAATGCCAAACCGACTGTACTGGCATCAACAAAGCCTCCTCCAACGTTCAAATCCAAATTGGTGAGTAGGCGGTAATGATCTGCTTGAGGCACTGCAGTCCAAGAAAATGATATCTGTTTAAGACCTAATGTTATATTGAGAAGATTTGAAACTCTGACTGTAGCCGTTGCAGAAGCGCTTAGCCCACCCTCATCAGTGACTGTAACCACTAAAGTAGTAGAACCAAGGGTATTAGCTGACGCAAGCGAGATAATATTGCCTTGTATGCTTATTTGTAATAACGAAGTGAGCTGTACTGAATAGGTCAGTGATGTTGAATCTATATCGACACCAAAGGCTGTAAGTGTTCCCGACGTGTTAGGGTCTAAAGTAAAGTTTGTACTCGATAGACTTAATGTTGGCGTATCATTGATAGCGTTGATAGTAACGACCACTTGGGCAGTGGAAGATAGGTTATCACTATCGGTGGCATTGACAGTGAGTGTGCTTATTCCGTTGGCGTCAGCAATGGACGTGAGGGTGATTTGATTAGTGGTAACATCGACGGTTAAAAGGCTGGTATCTTGCCCTGATACAGTGACTAATAATGTTCCATCTTCTACATCGGTAGCCGTAGTATTAAAGGAAAAGGTTGAAAAGTCTTCATTGAGTGTAATATTAGTCGTTGATAGTGCTAATGTTGGCGTATCGTTGATGGGATTGATAGTAACGACCACTTCGGTAGAGGCGGATAAATTATTACTATCGGTAACATTGACGGTGAATGTGCTTATTCCACTGGCGTTAGCAATGGACGTGAGGGTGATTTGATTAGTGCTAACATCGACGGTTAAAAGGCTGGTATCTTGCCCTGATACAGTGACCAATAACGCACCCTCTTCTACATCGGTAGCCGACGTGTTGATGGTAAAGGTTGAAAAGTCTTCATTGAGTGTAATATTAGTCGTTGATAGTGCTAATGTTGGCGTATCGTTGATGGGATTGATAGTGACAACCACTTCGGTAGAGGCAGATAGATTACCACTATCGGTAACATTGACGGTGAGTGTGCTTATCCCGCTGGCGTTGGCAATGGACGTAAGGGTGATTTGATTAGTGGTAACATCGACGGTTAAAAGAGTGGTGTCTTGCCCTGATACAGTGACCAATAACGCACCCTCTTCTACATCGGTAGCCGACGTGTTGATGGTAAAGGTTGAAAAGTCTTCATTGAGTGTAAGGTTAGTTGTTGATAGTGTTAATACCGGCGTGTCATTGATGGGATTGATAGTAACGACCACTTCGGTAGAGGCAGATAGGTTATCACTATCGGTAACATTGACGGTGAGCGTGCTTATTCCACTGGCGTTAGCAATGGACGTGAGAGTGATTTGATTAGTGGTAACATCGACGGTCAAAAGAGTGGTATCTTGCCCTGATACAGTGACTAATAGCGCACCCTCTTCTACATCGGTAGCCGACGTGTTGATGGTAAAGGTTGAAAAGTCTTCATCGAGTGTAAGGTTAGTCGTTGATAGTGTTAATACCGGGGTGTCATTGATGGGATTGATAGTAACGACCACTTCGGCAGTGGCAGATAGGTTATCACTATCGGTAAAATTGACGGTGAGTGTGCTTATTCCGTTGGCGTTGGCAATGGACGTGAGGACGATTTGGTTAGTAGTAACATCAACGGTTAAAAGAGTGGTATCTTGCCCTGATATAGTGACTAATAATGCCCCCTCTTCTAGATCGGCAGCCGTAGTGTTGAAAGTAGTAGCCGTAGTATTGAAAGGAAAGGTTGAAAAATCCTCATTGAGTGTTACACTAATGGTAGGTAAACTTAAGATGAGTGATGGACTATTATCGGACGCGGGGGGGGCTGTTTCACCACCACCACCACAAGCAGATAAAAAAATAAGCATCAATGCAAAAAACCAATACTTTATACGATATATATTTTGCACTACCATTTTTCCAGTTTTATTATAAATGTTATTTAATTAATGACTTTTTAATCTGAATTAAACATCACATTAAAAAACGTTTCCATGACATTCCACATAGATGCAATAATCAACTAAGGTACGTATTCTACCTTTGTAATAAAAAAAAGTTTTACATCTGGCAAAGTATTCTTATTAAGATAATCGACAGTTCCATATTTCAGAGCAATCTTATTCATTTACTGTAATTTATCTCTATGGTGGAAAAAAATCCTCCTTAAATAGATTGATTTCTACAAAAAAATGATTATTTTTCTCTATGCCTTAATAAAACCCGTTATATTCAAAATCACGTTAGATATGTTATTCCGATCAATCAATGATTTTGACAAAATCATTGCAAACATCCTAATACAAATATACTGCACCAGTGTTAGAAACACTATCATTGGTTTGATCTCCGTCAATACCCACTGCATTGCTATCTTCCAATTCAGCACCAACGGCTAGTGTATTACCATCTCCGCTGACTGATACTGCTGCGCCAAATATATCATTCGCATCAGTATTAGAGGCTTTGACGTAGGCTTGTTGCGACCATGTGCCCGTGGCACTGCGTACAAAAACATAGACAGCACCAGCATCAAGAGCACTATTATTGGTTTGATCTCCGTTAATGCTCACCGCATTGCTATCTTCGGACTGAGCACCAACAACTAATGTATTACCATCTCCACTGACTGATACTGCTTCGCCAAAGCCATCACCCGCACCGGTATTAGAGGCTTTGACGTAGGCTTGTTGCGACCATGTTCCCGTGGCACTGCGCACAAAAACATAAACAGCACCAGCGTTACGAGCATTATTATTACTTTGCTCTGCATTGATGCCCACTGCATTACTATCCTCGGATTGAGCACCAACAACTAATGTATGACCATCTCCACTGACTGAGATGACCTCGCCAAATAGATCACCCGCGCCAGTGTTAGAGGCTTTGATATAGGCTTGTTGCGACCATGTGCCCGTGGCACTGCGCACAAAAACATAAACAGCACCAGCGTCAAAAGCACTATTATTAGTTTGATCTCCGTTGGTGCCCACTGCACTGCTATCTTCCAATGGAGCACCAACGACTAATGTATTACCATCTCCACTGACTGATACTGCCTCGCCAAATGTATCATCTGCATCAGTATTAGAGGCTTTGACGTAGGCTTGTTGGCTCCATGTACCAGTACTACTGCGCACAAAAACATAAGCAGCACCAGAGTTAGAAGTACTATTATTGGTTTGATCTCCGTTAATGCCCACTGCACTGCTATCTTCGGGTTGAGCACCAACGACTAATGTATTACCATCTCCACTGACTGATACTGCTTCGCCAAATGCATCATTCGTATCAGTATTAGAGGCTTTGATGTAGGCTTGTTGCGACCATGTGCCCGTGCCACTGCGCACAAAAACATAAACAGCACCAGAGTTACGAGCATTATTATTGCTTTGCTCTCCGTTGATGCCCACTGCATTGCTATCTTCATTTTGAGCACCAACGACTAATGTATTACCATTTCCACTGACTGATACTGCTGAACCAAATACATCAACCACACCAGTATTAGAGGCTTTGATGTAGGCTTGCTGCGACCATGTGCCCGTCGCACTGCGCACAAAAACATAAACAGCACCAGCAGCAATAGCATTATTATTAGTTTGATCTCCGTTGATGCCCACCGCATTGCTATCCTCCAATAGAGCACTAACGACTAATGTGTTGCCATCACTACTAATCGATACGGAGTCACCGAATATGTCACTCGAATCTGGGTTGGAAGCTTTGAAATAACCAATCAATCTGTTTAGTTGAGTGTTACTCAATGTTCGTTGGGGTGCAGCATTAGAGCAGAGTGAATTATCCGTGCTGGTACAAAGTTGCAACAAATACTGTGGTCCATTAACACTAGAAAGGTAATTCACTACATTTACCGCTGCAGTTGTGGTTATATTGGTGATGTTTGTGCTATTTAGTGTAAATGTCAAACCGGCTGTACTGGCGTCAACAAAGCCTCCTCCAGCGTTCAAATCCAAATTGGTGAGTAGGCGGTAATGATTTGCTTGAGGCACTGCATTCCAAGAAAATGACATCTGTTTAAGACCTAATGTTATATTGAGAAGATTTGCAGAAATGCTGACTGTAGCCACTGCAGAAGCGCTTAGCCCTCCCTCATCAGTAACTGTAACCACTAAAGTAGTAGAGCCAAGAGTACTAGCTGCTGCAAACAAGATGACATTGCCTTGTATGCTTATTTGTAATATCGAAGTGCTTTGCTGTACTGAATAGGTCAGTGATGTTGAATCTATATCGACACCGAAGGCCGTAAGTGCTCCCGAAGTGTTAGGATCTAAAATAAAGTTTGTATTAGATAGACTTAGTGTTGGGGTGTCATTGATGGCGTTGATAATAACGACCACTTCGGTAGTGGCAGATAGGTTATCACTATCGGTAACATTGACGGTGAGCGTGCTTATTCCGTTGGCGTTGGCAATGGACGTAAGGGTGATTTGATTAGTGGTAACATCGACGGTTAAAAGAGTGGTATCTTGTCCTGATATAGTGACTAATAATGCCCCCTCTTCTACATCGGTAGCCGGCGTGTTAAAGGAAAAGGTTACAAAATCTTCATTGAGTGTAAGATTAGTCGTTGATAGTGTTAATGTTGGTGTATCGTTGATGGCGTTGATAGTAACGACCACTTCGGTAGAGGCAGATAGGTTATCACTATCGGTAACATTGACGGTGAGCGTGCTTATTCCGTTGGCGTTGGCAATGGACGTAAGGGTAATTTGATTAGTAGTAATATCGACGGTTAAAAGAGCGGTATCTTGCCCTGATACAGTGACTAATAATGTTCCATCTTCTACATCGGTAGCCGACGTGTTGATGGTAAAGGTTGAAAAGTCTTCATTGAGTGTAATATTAGTCGTTGATAGTGCTAATGTCGGCGTATCGTTGATAGCATTGATAGTAACGACCACTTCGGTAGAGGCAGACAGGTTATCACTATCGGTAACATTGACGGTGAGCGTGCTTATTCCGTTAGCGTTAGCAATGGATGTGAGGGTGATTTGATTAGTAGTAACATCGACGGTTAAAAGAGTGGCATCTTGCCCTGATACTGTGGCTAATAATACCCCATCTTCTACATCGGTAGCCGACGTGTTGAAGGAAAAGGTTGAAAAGTCTTCATTGAGTGTTAGGTTAGTCGTTGATAGTGTCAATACTGGCGTATCATTGATGGGATTGATAGTGACTACCACTTCGGTAGTGGCAGATAGGTTATCACTGTCGGTAACATTGACGGTGAGCGTGCTTATTCCATTGGCGTTAGCAATGGATGTGAGGGTGATTTGATTAGTGGTAACATCGACGGTTAAAAGAGCGGCATCTTGCCCTGAGATAGTGACTAATAGTACCCCATCTTCTATATCGGTAGCCGTAGTATTAAAGGAAAAGGTTGAAAAGTCTTCATCGAGTGTTACACTATTGGTAGGTAGACTTAAGCTGAGTGATGGATTATTATTGGACGCGGGAGGGGCTGTTTCACCACCACCACCACTACAAGCAGATAAAAAAACAAGCATCAATGCAAAAAACCAATACTTCATACGATATATATTTTGCACTAACATTTTTTCAACCTTGCATAATCATTATTTAATTGGCAAATTTGAGTCTAAAAATTAAGCATCATGTATCAAAAGACTTTTCTAATGCATCCTGCATAGATGCAATAAATAACCTAAGGTACTTATTGTACCTTTGTAATAAAAAAAGGGCTTTACATCTGGCATAGTATTCTTATTAAGATAATCGACAGCTCCATATTTCAGAGAAATCTTATTCATTTCAGAGTAATTTATATCTATAGTAGGAAAACAATTCTCCTTAAATAGATTGATTTTTACAAAAAAATGATTATTTTTCTTCTATGGCTTAATAAAACCCGTTATATTCAAAATCACTTTAGATATGTTATTTCGACCAATCAATGGTTGTTAACAAAATCATTGCAAACATCATAACACAAATATGCAGCACAAGCGTTAGAAGTACTTTTGTTGGTTTGACCTCCGTTAATACCCACCGCATTGCCATTTCCCACTCGAGCACCGACGACTAATGTGTTGCCATCACTACTAATACATACAGCACCAGCAAACTGATCGCCCAAATCTGTGTTGGATGTCTTGAAATAACCAATCAATCCATTTAGCTGAGTGTTACTCAGTGTTCGTTGGGGTGCAGCATCAGAGCAGAGTGAATTATCGTGCTAGTGCAAAGTTGTAACAAATACTATCGTCCATTAACGGTAGAAAGGTAATTCACTACATTTAGCGCTGTAGCTGTGGTTGTATTGTGATGTTTGTGCTATTGGTGTAAATGTTAAACCGGCTGTACTGGCATCAACAAAGCCTCCTCCAGCGTTCAAATCCAAGTTGGAGGCGGTAATGATCTGCTTGAGGCACTGCATTCCAAGAAAATGATATCTGTTTAAGACCTAATGTTATATTGAGAAGATTTGAAACTCTGACTGTAGCCGTTGCAGAAGCGCTTAGCCCCCTCCCTCATCAGTGACTATAACCACTTAAAGTAGTACTAGCTGTCGCAAACAAGATGACCTTGCCTTGTATGCTTATTTGTAATATCGAAGTGCTTTGCTGTACTGATGGTGAGTGTCTTATTCCGTTGGCGTTAGCAATTTTGATTTATCATCACTAATTGAGACTATTGGTTTTGGTGAATTTCAACACCCTGCAACAAAGAAAATTAACATTGGTTTTTTTGTAATGTACTTCAATATATCCTCCATTTACGAGTAAGCCTTAATCCCTTGTTCACGGAAAACGCGAGTGGTAGCAAGTGGTTTTTCTGATGCGCAACTTGTCATACATTACCGACACACAACAATGCAGAGGGTTCAAGTTCTGGTGGAAGTTTTAAAATATTTTTAACATCTTCATTATCAAATCCTCCAACCAATACCATGCCTATATTTAAAGCTGTTCCTTGCAGTTGTATATTTTGGGCTACAGCACCTACCTCAATATAAGTGTATCTTTCACCGCGCTTATTTAAAGGAGGCTGCTCAGAAAAATGTTGATTCATCGATTGTATGTTGCCAGCAAGAATAATTACTGCTGCCGCATTAGAAACCCAAGGTTGCTCACCTATAGCTGATATTTCAAGAGACTTAGAAAAATCCCCCTCTTCTATTTTCTCTATAGAATGCTCTGCACTTTTGTATAGATATAAACCCGCATCAATACCAGTGACTTTTCTCACAGCAACATACGTAGACAATGGGTATTGTTCTTGAGCAGATGGAGCAAGCAATTTACCGCCATTGCCTCTCATGCCTTGTGCAGAAAACAATAATTTAGAAAGTTTAGTTAGAGAAAGCTCATTATCCAAGTATTCCCTTTTAGTTGCCCTTTGACTTAATGCCGACTCTAGAGTGAAAGAATTTACAGGGTTTCCTTGAGGTAACTTAATGACCATAGCTTTTCTGTTTTTGTATAACGCCTCAATCAGTTGCATTACAAGCGTAATGCCTGCATTTTGTGTGTATTTGCTTAGGTTTTAGCAAAATCTATTAAAGACTGCCCTTGCAAACGATAACCAATCCATTCATTTTGAGATTTTGCGCCGATTGACTCATAGAACTTTATGGCTGGTTCATTCCAATCTAAGACACTCCACTCGAACCTTCCACAATTATACTCTATGGCCATAATAGCTAAGTATTTGAGAATCTTTTTCCCTGCCCCATAGCCACGGAATCTAGGACTAATATATAAATCTTCAAGATATAACCCGTTCTTTCCAAACCATGTTGAAAAATTCAGAAAATACACGGCGAATCCAATTGGTTTGTTGTCTAAAAGACAAATTACGGCTTCCGTGGTCGTGTTTTTATCAAACAAATTCTTTTCTATATCTTCAACTGTAGCTGTCACTTTATCTTGAGCTTTCTCGTATGCTGCGAGCTCGTTTACAAAATTCAGGATAAGATTGGAATCATTGATATTGGCTTTTCTAATTTCTACTTCTAACACTTACGTCTCCGATGTTTTGCATGAGTATATAAAGCCAAGTTAAGTGATGAAGACGCCGAGGGAAAAATGTGATTAACATTTTGACCGCAGGTGCTTCGTCCAAGCACATGCAATGTGCGACTTCAACTTCATGTTGTATGCCTGCTTGAATAACGTTGGATTCAGCTTTGCGTGTGCCTTTGTATTAGGAGAAATAGCTACCAGATAGGAAACTCGCATCTCCAATTTCTGATACCAGATGGTATTTGGATGCATTGGCCGAGGATATTTTAAATGGGACACTATCCATAATGCACGCTTGAAGTTTGTGGGTTGATATCTGAAGCTAAAGACTCCTTTGAATCCAGCGCCGTAATGAGCTGAATCAAGATAAGCGGCAGCAACTTGTTCTTTGTCTCGAAAAAAGCAAAGGTTTATCGCGGTCATTTGTTCCTGTATCTTCCTGCGAAAAGTACGTTCTCGTTTGCCGGTTACTGTCCTCACGAACTGTTGCTCGATTGTACTAGCACCTTGAATCTGACGTTTCGATGCGAAGATGAAAAGCGCACGAAGGATACCAATTGGGTCTACTCCAAAATGAATACTGTTTCGATGGTCTTCAGCAAGTACAAGAGCTCGGATCAATTCACGCGAGGGCGTAAAAGTAAGTTGATCTACTCGCATTAAGCATTTTTTCAAGTCGAGTTGGACTCTGCGACTAAAATGAAAAGAGAACCAAGCGAGTACAAGGAGAGGACACGACAGTAGAAAAATTAGAATTCGTTGCGCTGCCATTTAACATGTCCTTTTTGCCCCCCTACCATAGAGGAAAATTCACCTATCAATTGCACGGACTTGACTACAGTCAGTTCAAAGTAGCTCGTCGACTCTCTTCCATGACCATACTCTACGATATGCATAAATATTCGATCTTTTCCAAGGTAATTCTTTTCCATATACCCTTCAATCTTTCCTCGAGTTCGATTCTTACCAACGTATTCTCTCTCTCCCGTTGAAGAATCTTCGTAGATCTTTTCAATTGTACCTCTAATTTTGCTCCCCTCTCGCCACAAAATTACGATGTATCTAAGAATCATCCCTTCAAAGGGTTTATGCTTAGATTCTGTCGTAGTGATTTGGTAGTACCACTGTCCAGTTATCTCAGGGAGTGGGAAAAATTTTTCTCGAGACAAGAAGAACAGAAGCGCTAATATAGCGCCTCCTGCAATTGTGTTCAATATGTCAGATATGAATGAGCAGAAAAACATCATATCGTACCTGTTCTTGTAAAGACATATACAATTGTGTATTGAAGTAACTTTGGAGCGAAATGGAATAAGCTTGATCTATTTGTCATGCGATTTCTTCACGATTAATAGTTAATTCAGCTTTGTAAATGCCACGTTTTTTCCAATCTCTTAAAAAACCTGATCGTAAATTCACCTCTAAATTTGAGGATGAGTTAAATTTAAGAGCAGTCCATTTTTTAAGGTCATGCGTACCATTTGAATAGTATATTTTGATATATGCTTTTTTATTAGCGATAAGTGCTTGCTTAAAACCATATTTCGTACTATTTATATAACAAATTTCTAAATTAGTTGAAGGCTTAATAGTTGAAACGCTATTTTTAGCAATACTACTTATTGCCACAGGATTTGATGATTCGTATGCATTTAAAATGGTTTCTATTACATTTGACAGTGTATCAAAGCCTGATGCATGCACTTTAAGCCTCCTGTATAAATCATCTGTAATACTAATTGATTGACTCATAATATCCTTATTTAATTGGAATTTTGAAACATTGTAGCATAGTTGCTAAACTAATAAAAATGCCACTTTTGCACAACAATTATTCATGTGCTTATTTGTATAATAAGTATGTTATTTAAGATAAAGCCATCTTTATTCTCACAAAGCTATAGTCAGTATCTTTGTAGTTAACGGGTTGCGAGTTGTTAGTGAAGTTTTAATTTAATCTAAAGGTTTTCAGCTGCGACCGTTTAAACATCATTAGAGAAGAATCTTCAGTAAACGTAGGAGCTTCGGGCATGTCAAGTTGCTGCAAGCGATGGCTCTGCCATCCCCTGCAATAATTTGAGATTTTCAAAGGGCATCATGGTGTATCTACTGCACCATGATAACCTTTGATTGTTTGTCACATCACATTACCCAATGCATCTGGCTTTGCATTGGAAAAGAGTCCCTTTAGCGCAATGCTTTAGGACTTAATTGGATTTGTTAGGGCTCAAGTTGTAACGTAGTACAAAAAATCCAAACAGACCTGATAAAACCGAGCCGATAATGATACCCAGTCTTTCATCGAATAAGAGGTTAACACCAGTCTCTTCAAAAGCCAATGATCCAATGAAAAGGCTCATAGTAAACCCTATTCCACAAAGCGCAGAAGTGCCGTATAAACTTACCCAATTCATCCCTGCAGGCAACTGTGTTATTTTCAGTTTTATGACAAGCCAACACAGTCCAAAAATACCAATCTGTTTGCCAAAAAACAGACCAAGGGCAATTCCGATTGGTACTCCATGAAAAACTTGATCCAGGCTTACTTGTGTTAAATTCATACCCGCATTTGCAAAAGCAAAAACGGGAAGAACAAAGAATGCAACAACCTTATGCAAATCATGCTCTAGGCTTTTAAGGGGAGAGTAGTCAGGGTTATCATTTGAGCGCAAGGGGATGAACATAGCCAACACCACACCTGCCAATGTTGCATGCACACCTGATTTCACCATTGCTGCCCACATAATGATGCCAATAAGAATATAGGGGCTTTTAGAGATGACGTTTTTTTTGTTCATGTACCAAAGAATTGGTATGCAAAGTACCACCACAACGAGCGCAGTCAGTGATATTTTTGATGCGTAGAAAAATGAAATGATAAGGATTGCTCCGATGTCATCGAATATAGCTAAAGAAGTCAGAAATATTTTAAGCTGAATTGGAACACGAGAACCAAGAAGCGTTAAAACGGCTAAGGCGAAAGCCACATCAGTAGTGGCAGGTATTGCCCAGCCTTTCGCAGCAACGACATCATTGCTATTAAAATATAGATATACCAGCGCAGGAACTACCATCCCACCAATCGCACCAACCCCAGGCAATATGATGTTCCTCTTGTCTGAAAGCTCGCCTTCTACTAATTCACGCTTTAATTCAAGACCAACTAAGAAAAAGAACACCGCCATCAATCCGTCATTAATCCAAAGCAGTAACGGCTTTGATATTTCCAAAGGTCCAATATGTACTGCTACTGGTGTTGAGATTAACAACTGGTAGTAGGGTTCAAGGAAGGAGTTTGTCAGTATTATTGCCAGCAGCGACGTTAAGAAGAGCAGAATGCCGCCAGAAGATTCTAATTTCAAAAAAGAAGTAATGAATGAGTCCTGCTGATTTTGCATAATTTTCCTAATATTCTAATAAGTGCGTGTTAAGCGACATTTGGTGGATGAAGTGAGCATTTCAACGAAAAAAGTAGGTGAATCTTACATTTCTCACTTGAGAAAACTGATGGAGTGCAATTTGTGTTTTTCAATTGATTTTTTATGACTTAGTTATTCTTTGTTGCTTAACCTTGCAAAGCACGAATTCATTGAATGATTTTTTGATGGTTATAGCAATATCTAATTTTAACGCATCTAGCATATTATTTAAGAGATTGAAGATTTATTAATTCTTGTTTTACGATTCCAAGCGTAACGCTATAATGTTATGACAATCATTTATGCCCCATGAACTGCTTTTTCGTTCGTTTTCATGTTTTTTGAATTTCTATTGCAAATAAACTAAAAGAGAAACGCAGTTAAAGAACCGCATTGCAAAATGCAAGCAAATAAAATAAAACAAGTATGTCAAAAAAATATGTTCTTCCATTTTTGCTGGGTTATTCGCCAATTATTTATCGATAAATCAAATGTAACCAGAGCCTCTATACTATAATTGCTTACGAAAACTGCAAGTTTTAGCTTGCCTATTCAATTCACGTATTTAAATCTAACATTCAAATCAAAGAAAAGCTAATGAGAAAAGAAAGCATTTGTATTCATGAAGGGTACGATAAGGATTCGAACAATTCATGCGCAGTCCCTATTCACCAAACGGTCGCCTATGAGTTCGATAACGCGCAACATGGCGCTGATTTATTTGATCTTGCTGTACCTGGCAATATTTATTCACGGATTATGAATCCCACGTGGGATGTTTTAGAAAAACGTGTTTCAGCCCTTGAAGGGGGACTTGCATCATTGGTAACTTCTGCCGGAAGTGCAGCAATCAATTATTCGATTTTAAATTTAGCTGAAGTGGGAGACAACATTATTAGCACACCGCAGCTATATGGTGGAACTCATACACTCTTCGCACATATGTTGCCAAAACAAGGTATTGAAGTGCGTTTTCCTGATTCAGATAAAGCAGAAGATTTTTCAAAATTGATTGATGAAAAAACAAAAGCTATATTCTGTGAATCAATAGGCAACCCTGCTGGAAATATTGCTGATATTGAAACGTTAGCGCAAATAGCGAATGAAAATAATCTGCCTTTGATTGTTGATAACACAGTAGCAACACCGGCATTGTTTAATCCAATAGCGCATGGTGCTCATATAGTTGTTCACTCTTTGACTAAGTACATGGGAGGACATGGCACAACTTTAGGTGGCATTATTGTCGATTCGGGTAAATTCGATTGGAAAGCAAACAGTGATCGGTTCCCACAATTCAGCACACCTGAGCCGGCCTACCATGACGTAGTCTATACTGACCATTTTGGTGAAGCTGCTTACATCGCACGTGCACGAACGGTGGCTTTAAGAAATACGGGGGCAGCACTTTCTCCTATAAGTGCTTTCTTATTACTACAAGGTATTGAAACCCTTCCTCTGCGTATGGAGCGCCATTGTCAAAATGCTATCGATGTGTGTGATTATTTGAAAGCGCATCCGAAAGTTGATTGGGTGCATTATGCTGGCTTACCTGACAGCCCTTACTATTCTTTAGCGAAAAAGTATTTTGATGGGAAACCTGCTTCTTTGTTGACATTCGGTGTCAAAGGTGGATATGAACCAGCTACAAAATTCTATGATGCTTTGAAAATGATTAAAAGATTAGTTAACATCGGTGATGCTAAGTCTTTAGCATGTCACCCTGCTTCAACTACGCATAGGCAGTTAACAGAACCTGAGCTTAAAAGAGCGGGAGTAACGCCTGAAATGTTGCGTCTATGCATTGGCATTGAGCATATAGAGGACATTAAAGACGATCTTGAGCAGGCATTGTCTTTGATATAGTTGTGGTGCAACAAAAGAAACTTCTACAGAGATTGACGAGGTTATGCATTTCTAATGTGCATGACCTCATTGATGAGGCTTTCGGATACGTTTAAAAGTTGTTGCAATATGATTGTGATGTTACCTATCAAACGCTTTTTTTCTGTGTTTTCTATAAACTATCCTATCTGTGAAAACAAGAACTAGCCTTCTCTCCAGCCACTAACCGCTTTTATTTCTAAATAATCTTCGAGTCCCCAAACGCCTCCTTCACGACCATTTCCAGATTTTTTGTATCCACCAAATGGCGCACCAGCTCCTCGGGATTCTCCATTTATTTCAACCATACCAGAGCGCAATCTCTTTGCCACCGCTACCGCCTTATCCATATCTAAAGTTTCTATGTAGTTCGTTAAACCAAATTCCGTATCATTAGCAATTTCAATTGCTTCTTCAACAGTGTTAAAGGGGATGATAGACAATACTGGACCAAATATTTCTTCTCTAGCAATAGTCATTGAATTGTTAACATCGGCAAACAGGGTGGGCTTAACAAAATAGCCTTTTGTATGTCCATCTGCCTTCCCCAACCCTCCAGCAAGAAGACGAGCCCCTTCATCTATGCCAATTTGAATGTGTTTTTGAATTTTATCATATTGCTCTTTTGACACAACAGGTCCAATATGACGGCCTGATTTTGATGCAATATCAACAGAACTAATTTGAGCAGCAGCAAGTGCTTCTTCTATGGACTGCTCGTATATTGAGCGCTCAACGAGCATGCGACTGGGGGCGTTGCAAGACTGTCCCGAGTTATTGAAACAATGAAAAACGCCTCTTTTTACTGCTTTTTCGTCCGCATCTGCAAATATTATATTTGCCCCTTTTCCACCCAACTCAAGGGAAACTTTTTTAATCGTGTTGGCGGCATTTTTACTAATCAGAGAACCAGCTCTTGCCGATCCAGTGAAGGAAATCATATCAACGTCTTCATGCCCTGATAAAATTGATCCGACTCCTAAACCATCACCATTTATCATATTGTAAACCCCTGAAGGAAAACCCGCTTCATCAAGCATTTCACTAAACAACATTGAAGATAGTGGTGCAATTTCAGAAGGCTTTAAAATCATAGTACAGCCTGCGGCTAGTGCAGGAATCACTTTTAATGTAACTTGATTCATGGGCCAATTCCAAGGTGTAATCAACCCACATACTCCTATTGGTTCGTACAGAATGCGATCGTTAGGGGCGTGTTCTCCTAGCGCTCTGACAAAATCAAAATTCTTAAAAGCTTCTATTGTGGATTTTATGTGCCCTATCCCCGCTCCAACTTGAGAGCTATTGGACAAGTCTTTAGGAGCCCCCATTTCCAGTGAAATTGCCTCGCCCATCTCACTTGCTCTTCTTTTGTAGATAGAATATAAATTCTCGAGTAATTCCAATCGTTCTTTTTTGCTGGTTAAACTCCAACTTTTAAAAGCATCTTTTGCTGCCAAAACAGCTGTATTCACATCTACAACGCCACCCAGTGATATAACGGCGCAAACCGATTCATTGGAAGGGTTAATCACGTTAAAATCATGTTTCTGAAAAGGATTCACCCATTTTCCATTAATATAAAACTGTCGTTTATCAAGCATATTTCCTCTCAAATAATATAGAGTTGCATCTTTAAAATTGCAAAAAAATGATAATGCGTTTCTCAACTACTATTAAATTAAACGCATGCATATTGCATGAATATTATCCAATATTTCTTGCAAAATACTCAACTAGTTTATGCCGTCATTTAGCACATTAAAATGCTTCAAACATACATGGCAAAGGGATTGCTGATAAAATACGTACATATAAGATAAGCTTCTGCCATGCTTTTTTGAATGGATGTTTATATATTTGCATGACAACATAGAAATAAATTAGTACTAAACAAGGAATCAGAAATGAAAAAAACTTTAAAGTGGATATTGATCATTGCATTTGTTGTCGGTGGAAGTGCTCTTTTTTTAAAAGAACCCTTAATGGAAATGGTGGGCGATATGATGACCAATGATATGTTCCGCAATGGAGATGATGATAGCTTTACTGCTTCTCTTGATATAGGAGATGCTATGCCAGCCATTAAAGCTTCATACAAAGGAGATGTCGTTGAAGATATGAATCAATTCTCAGGCGAAAACGGTTATGTAGTCATTATAAATCGTTCAGTAGATTGGTGCCCATTTTGTAAGAAACAGGCAGTCAACGTAAATGAACATGTGAGTGAGTTTGAAAAAAATGGTCTGAAAGTCGTTATGATCACCTACGACGATCCTAAACTACAACAACAATTTGCTGATGAATTTTCTATTCAATATCCCATTATTTCTGATATTGATGCTGAATCGATGAAAGCATTAGAGGTTTTACACTCAGATTATCCCAAAGGCAACGACAATTATGGACTTCCGTATCCTGGCACATTAGTCGTTTCAAAGGAAGGTGAGGTCGTAGGGAAACTTTTTTTAAAGAGATACGAAAATCGAGTAGATGCTAATAACATTCTCATTTATAGCCTTGATCGCTTAGGCTTGTTGGATCAATAAAAGCTCTCAATTTCTTTAATTAGAAGCATTTCCTAAGGCACTTTGGAATCCTTTCTTACGTCCCCATCAGAACTTAAAGTCTGGTTGGATGCTATTTGGAGCCTTTATACCCTTAAAGCACTTGCCGTTGGTTTTGTAATTGCCTTTTTAATCAATTTAACAGGCGTGGGTGGAGGTGTGTTAATTATCCCCTCTCTTGTCTTGCTTTTTGATCTGCCCCCCTCGGTTGCTATTGGCACCGCCAGTATTTATTCCACTATTACCAAAGTGATGTCATGTGCTGATCATATTAGTCGGAAGAATGTTAATTTTTCACTTTCAAAAAAAATACTAACAATCGCCCTACCAGCCACTTTGGTTAGTAGCTTGCTGGTAAATCTTTTGCTTGCATATACTCCTCAGCATAACATGTTGATTCAAGACGTTTTATCGTTTTTTGTTTTGGGAATTATGGTACTTGCGTGTTATTTGATTTATAGTCAAAATAGGATGTTACAACATCAAGTAGAGCATAAAGAGCCTTCTGGATTTATTAGAGTTATTATTTGCGCAATGGTCGGGCTCATTATGGGAGCTACTGGCATAGGCGGTGGTATTTTATTGATTCCTACGCTATTGTTTATTTCTAATGATAACATTAAGCAGGTTGTTGGGACATCCATCTTTATTGCTCTCGTCTTATCTGCCGCAACTGCCCTCATCTACTCTAGTGGTGACCAAAGTCATCTCGGCCTATTGGCAATACTGTTGGTGGGGTCTTTTATCGCTATTCCTTTGTCGGGTAAATTGAATCACAGCATCAGTCCACAATCCATTAGTTATTTGACAATAACTCTTATTGTAATATCTGGAGTAATGATTGTTTTTTCATAATTTTGTAGCAGCTCATTGAGGGTAAATCAAACAGTAATAACTCTCACATTAGACGAAAATAAGGTTTTCATTATGACTTTGATGTTTCCATAAAAAATCCATTCAAATATTTCTTAATCATTTACTATAATGTCGTTCTTGTCCTGCTCTGATTTTTAGACTATAACGGTTATTAACGACTATAAACTGATACCCACAGAGGCATCTAAATATGAAAAAAACCACACTATTTCCTCTTCACGAAAATGCAAATGCAAAAATGGGACCTTTCGCTGGTTTTGAAATGCCGTTGTTTTATCCGTTGGGTATGGTTAAAGAACACATACACACTCGCACTAAAGCTGGATTGTTTGATATATCTCATATGGTGCATATCTCAGTTGAAGGGGTTGAAGCAGCCTCTTTTCTTGAGAAAATATGCCCTTGTCTTGCATCCGAACAATCAATCAATACCTGTCGATATTCGTTCTTCCTTAATGATAATGGCGGCGTGATTGATGACTTAATGATAACCCGCTTAGGGCAAAATCAATATCGAGTTGTAGTAAATGCTGGATGTGCTGACAAAGATTGGGCACATATGCTAAAAATATCCGCTGATTTTGATGTTACTATAGAGAAGTTAGAACTTGCTTTCATTGCCTTGCAAGGACCTGATTCAGAGAGTGTACTGAAAAATTGTGGTCATGACTTCAGTGATATGGTGTTCATGACTGCAAAAGTACTAAAACCTGATTGGTTTATCACGCGCAGTGGATATACTGGTGAAGATGGTTTTGAAATTGCAGCATCAGAAAATGAGATATTTGAGTTATCACAGCAATTATTAAATGATAAGCGCGTTGCTTTAATCGGGCTTGGCGCACGAGATTCCTTAAGATTAGAAGCTGGATTATCGTTATATAGTCAAGATTTGACAGATGACATATCGCCCGCTGAAGCTGGGCAACTTTGGGCTATCCCCAAAAAATTGCGTTCGAACGGAGAGTATTTAGGTTCAAAGGCGCTTATTAAGCAGCTAAATGGCGTTATTCCTCGGAAACGTATCGGGCTGAAAATTGTTGGCAAATTACCCGTAAGATCGCATACTGAATTATTTAACAATCAAAATGAATCCATTGGAGAAGTAACCTCTGGTGGGATCGGCTCAACTTGCGACTCTGCAATTGCTATGGCCTTGGTTGCTAAAGACTTCAATGATTCTAGCTGTTGGGCTTTAGTTAGGAATAAACGCATTGAAATGAACGTCCACACCCTACCTTTTGTTGCACACACATACAAAAGGTGATTATTTGATTACGAGATTTATTAGACGAATTACACAACATAACAAAGGAGATTTATGAGCATTTACTACACACAAACGCACGAATGGGTACAAGTCAAAGATAACATTGCAACAATAGGTGTTACTAGTTTTGCTTTGGAACAATTAGGCGACTTGGTTTATATTGAATTACCTGAAGTTGGATCTGATATTTCTAAGGGCGGTGAATCCGCTGTCGTTGAGTCTGTTAAAGCCGCATCCGATGTTTATGCTGCTGTATCTGGGACTATCCGTGAAGTAAATGAAGAGTTGGCTGATGATGCCTCCATTGCTTCTGCTGACTCTCCTATGGATTGTTGGCTATATCGTGTAGAAATGAGCACTCCTTCTGAAATTGACGATTTACTTGACGAAGCTTCTTATAACGAAACGCTTGATCATTAAAACGTATTGAATGAGTCTTACAGTATTGATTTATAACGAATAGTTATTTGCATTATACGCTAGTGCTTTAACTGTTAAAACATCCCAAAAGGAAAATTATGCAAAGTTCTTTCTTACCAAGACATTTAGGACCTCGTGTCAGTGATTACACAAAAATGCTACAGGATATAGATGCAACATCACTTGATAATTTAATTGAACAGGTGGTTCCAGAAAACATACGCTCAAACACTCCGCTTGAGATACCTGATGGCATTAGTGAAGAAGAGGCTTTACTTGAGTTAAAAGGGATCATGAATCAAAATGTCGTTCCTCGTTCAATGATTGGACAAGGCTATCATGATTGTCATGTGCCTCCAGTTATTCTTCGAAACATGCTGGAAAATCCTGCTTGGTACACCGCATATACCCCCTACCAACCTGAAATATCACAGGGGCGTTTGGAAATGCTGTTTAACTTTCAAACACTCATTACTGAATTGACAGGGTTGCCTGTAGCGAATGCGTCGTTATTAGACGAGGCAACTGCTGTTGCTGAAGCTGCTATTATCGCTTTTCGTCAACATAAGGGCAAACGTTCTAAAATGGTTTTGGCAAATCAGTTCCATCCACAAACATTAGATGTTGTTGCTACAAGAGGTAAATCCGTTGGCTATACCTTGAGCAATGGAGACATTGATGAGGAAACAGCAGCACTCCTCATACAATACCCTGATACTTATGGCGTGCAATCAGATATGCGCGACTTAATTCAAAAAGCGAAACAACTTGATGTGTTGATTATATTTTCTGCTGACCCTCTTGCTTTGGTGCTTTTTGAGCCACCTGGCAACTTGGGAGCGGATATGGTTGTAGGATCTATTCAGCGTTTCGGCGTACCAATGGGCAATGGTGGACCACATGCTGCCTTCATGGCGACCACTGAAAAGTTGACGCGTATTATTCCAGGTCGTATTATTGGTCAGAGTATTGATAGTGAAGGACGCCCTGCATACCGACTTGCTTTGCAAACACGAGAGCAACACATTCGCCGTGAAAAAGCCACTTCAAATATCTGCACTGCTCAGGCATTGCTTGCTAATATGGCAGCTGCTTATGCAATATGGCACGGTCCTATTGGATTGCGAAACATTGCGATGAAAACCCACCAGTTGGCAGCTCGCTTGGCTAAATCGCTACAGAATGGCGGTTTTGAGTTAATAGGATCTAATTTCTTTGACACAGTAACCTTTAAAGATGACAATGCATCCGAGCTACAGAAAAAAGCTGAACAAGAGAACTACTTAGTACGAAAAATCGACAATAACTTAATCAGTATTGCATTTGATGAAACGAGTGGTGAAGTTGATTTGCAAAATATTGGCAAAATAATAGGTTGCAGCATCGTTGATGAAGCAGAAAATTCTTTTGCAGAAAAGCGCAATCCTAAAGGCTTTATGTCGCAGGAAGTATTTTGGAAAAATCGATGTGAGACTGAGATGATGCGCTTCTTCCGCTCTCTAAGTGAAAAAGACCTTGGCTTAAATCGAACAATGATTCCGCTTGGTTCTTGCACGATGAAACTCAATTCTGCAGCGGAAATGATGCCTGTTAGCTGGGAAAAAGTGAACAGAATTCACCCTTTTGCTCCATCCCATCAATCTAAGGGTTATCAAAAAATGTTTGATGACTTGGATGCGTGGTTGTCGACTATTACTGGGTTTGCTAAAGTCAGTCTTCAGCCTAATGCAGGCAGTCAGGGAGAATTCGCTGGACTAAAAGCCATTAGCCGTTATCATGCTGCCAATGGTGAAGAACACCGCTCTATATGTTTGATCCCCTCCTCTGCACACGGAACAAACCCTGCTTCAGCACAAATGGCTGGCTATAAAGTGGTTGTTACTAAATGTCTTGAAAATGGTGATATTGATCTTGCTGATCTGCGAGAAAAAGCGGAACTTAACAAAGACAATCTAGCGGCTCTAATGATTACCTATCCTTCAACGCACGGCGTATTCGAAACAAATATTCGTGAAGTTTGTCAAATCATTCATGACAATGGTGGACAGGTCTATTTAGACGGAGCAAACCTTAATGCAATGGTTGGACTTGCCAAACCTGGTGAGTTGGGTGCAGACGTATGTCATTTAAACTTGCACAAAACGTTTTGCATTCCGCATGGTGGTGGAGGTCCTGGAATAGGCCCAATCGGAGTTGCTAAGCATTTGGTACCTCATTTACCAGGGCATACTAGCCTTGGCAGTAAAGGTGCAGTTTCTGCTGCCCCCTTTGGTTCTGCCTCTATCTTACCTATAACGTGGATGTATATTCGAATGCTGGGTGGCAATGGCTTAGTTGAAGCAACTAGAGTTGCAATTCTCAATGCCAACTATCTCGCGGTTAAACTGAAAGATATTTTCCCTGTCCTTTACACTGGGCAAAATAACCGCGTTGCACATGAATGTATCATCGATCCAAGAGAGTATAAGAAAACTGCAAATATTAGTGTTGATGATATTGCTAAACGCCTGATGGATTTTGGTTTTCATGCCCCCACTATGTCATGGCCAGTGGTTGGCACTTTGATGATTGAACCAACCGAGTCTGAATCACTGGAAGAGCTTGATCGTTTTGTAGATGCATTAACAGTAATTCATGAGGAAATTGAAAATATCGAAAATGGCGTTTGGCCTAAAGACAATAACCCTTTAAGCAATGCACCGCATATTGCTGAAGATTTATTGAAAGATAATTGGGATCGTCCATATAGCCGAGAAATTGGCGGGTTGCCTCGAAGCGTGGCAAGAAGTACTAAATTTTGGCCACCCGTTTCGCGCATTGATAATATGCATGGCGATAAACACTTGGTATGTTCATGTCCTCCGTTAGAGGATTACATAGATTAACCATCTATCATAGAAACAGGCAGATCACGAGAAAGCCCACTACCGTATCTGCCTAATAACCTTTTAAGTGGCGTAATATCGTTGGCTAAGGAAAGCATTTTTTCGCGCTTTCCTTGCATAAAATGCGGAGTCTTTTGAAAGAGAACGTTGATTGCATCCATTCCGTATTCAATAATCATCACCTCTGATCTCCGTCTTTGATAGCTTTTCTTAACCGCTTCCTTTGTATAGTAACTGCCCGCTTTTAAAACTTCTTCAGCAAGAACAGCGGCATCAATCAAACCTAGATTGGCTCCTTGACCGGCCATTGGATGGACACTGTGTGCCGCATCTCCAACAAGCACTACTTTTTCTTTGTACCAATTTTTAGCATGCTGGCGATGTAGAGGAAATGCACCGAACTCTCCTACTTTTGTAATCTTACCAAGCACGCCATTTGAGACTTCAAACAATTTATCTTCGAGGTGTTCATCTTGTAGCAGATGCTCTTTCTCATCTGGATTAATATACCAAGCTATAGAGCAGTGATTGTTAGGAAGCGGTAAAAATGCGAACGGCAAGCTATTTTGATAACGTTGCCAACAAGTGTTTTGATGCGCTTTTTCGCAGTAAACAGTGCCAACTAAACAGACTTGGTTATATTTTTTATTAGCACACTCAATATTTGCCCATTCTCTTATCTTAGATTGTGCACCGTCTGCAGCAATTAGCATTCCCCCGTCAACTATTCTTCCATCGCTTAGCGTAACAGCAATGCTTTCGTCAAATTCTTCGATGCCTTCCCATGTTCCTTGAAACAAATGAACATTTTCATACTGCCTCAAACGTTGCCACAATGCACTTTGTATAATTGAATTTTCAATAATAGCCCCTAAATTTTCTTGAGCTATTTCGCTTGCATTAAAATGAAAAGCATAATCTAAATTATTTTCCCAAACCGTCATACGGTCGAAAGGCTGATATCTTTTTTTGCAAATATTGCTCCAAACGTCTAAATACTTAAAATACTTAATTACTGGAGGTATTATTGCACTTACACGCAGATCAAAAGGTTTTCCGTCGTGGGAGCTTTCTGAACAATCAACTGTGTTACGCTCAATGAGTGCAACCTTGTAAGAATGCATGGCAAGATTCAAAGCAATAGCCGCTCCTACCATATTTCCACCAACAACGATGAAATCGTACTCCGTCTTCATACGCTCATCATATGTCGAGAAAAAGCACGTTTTAATGGAGATACAAACTCAAGCCCAACCAATGAAGCAGAAGCAAAGCGCGATAAAACTGGATGAGAAAATGATCTAATCATCAAATGAGTCAACCTTGACATTCTCGTGCTATCTATGTGGCGTTTTCCTGCCCAATTCAACAATGTTTCTTCAGCAATGTTATCTTCTTTAAAACACTCAAGCAAAGTGGAAACATCTCTAAAACCAATGTTTAGTCCCTGTCCAGCGATTGGATGAAGAGCATGTGCCGCGTTGCCGAGCAACAATGTCCGTTGATTATAGTAATGATTGGCTATGCACTCAGTCATCGGATAATCTGCACGATCTCGAATACTAGTAAACCTTCCGAGATGTTCTGAAAAAACCACATTACATGCGCTCATAAAATCACTATCGCTTAAACACATTTGTTTTTGTGCTCTCTCTTGTGGCATTACCCAAACAAGTGAAGACTCGTGTGGATTAACAAGGGGCAACATTGCAAAAACGCCTGGAGATGTTTTATCAAGAAAACGCTCGTGCGCTGTATTATTGTGTGGTTTTTCGTGGATAACTTTACCTAATAACGCTCTTTGCTGAAAGTTATGCTTAGAAGTTGGAATGTTTGCTCTTGAACGTATTATTGAATTACTACCATCACAGGCCATTATCAACTGATAGGAAGCACTGTCTTTAGCAGAAGAGAGTTTTATTTCTTTCAACAAACCCTCTTCATTGCTGACTGGATGTATTTCTTCAATCGATTGCCCTAATGATAATCGAACACCTTTCGTCTTGCTTAGGACATCGTCAAGCGCCACACCAAGATCACGAGCAATAACAGTATAGCCTAAAGCGTCTGCATCTACTTCCTCAGCATTTAAAAGTGTAGATCCAAAATGTGCTCGTTGACTTACCCGAACTTTATAAATAGGTTGCCAATCAAGCATTTCAGCTATACCTAAACGTTTTAATAGGAAATAACTACCAAGATTTATAGCTAAAGTGCGTGCATCGTAACCCCAGCGTTTTTTAGGGTCAGCCGTTGCTTCAAGAACATCGACGCTCCAACCTTGTTGCGCCAATCCAATAGCCAAAACACTACCTACAGGCCCGCCACCTACAATCGCTAATTGTCTATTTTTGTCTTTTTCAATCATTGTTTCAAAAACATTTCTATATCTTCTATACTGCGAGGTATGTCTTCTGTCAAATTACGATGCCCCTCTTCCGTTATAACAACAGAATCTTCAATACGCACACCAATTCCCCACCAGCGTTCATGAATATCTTCTGATTTTGGAAAATACAGTCCAGGTTCAATAGTTAAAGCCATCCCAGGCTTAAATTTTCGCCATTCCCCTTGTTTACGATATGTTCCGACGTCATGCACGTCTCTTCCAATCCAGTGCCCAGTTCGATGCATAAACCATGGTTTATAAGCCTCTTCTTCTAATAATCTGTCTCTACTGCCTTGAAGCACGCCAAGATCAATCAAACCTTGCGTTAAATTAGAGCAAGTTAACTCGTGTATATCCTGCCAACTACTCTCTAAATTAAGAGCGCTTAACGCTTTTTTGTGCGCATCGTGTACTACTTCATAAATTGCGCGTTGCTCACCTGTAAATTCACCGTTTAATGGAAATGCAGTTGTTACATCACTTGCGTATCCTTGAATTTCCGCTCCAGCGTCAATAAGCATGAGCTTAGTAGGGTCAAGTTGAGCGTTGTTATCAACATAGTGCAGTACGCAAGCATTGTCTCCAGATGCGACAATGGACAAGAATGCGGTATTGGAAGCGCCCATTAAACGCATTTTACCCTCAAGGACTGCCTGTACTTGATATTCCCATTGCATAGTTTGAGCAGCAAGCATAGCAACTTTGTGTGCAGCTACAGTTACATCAGCTGCATGTTGCATGGATTCTATTTCTTCAGCATTTTTAATGAGTCGCATTTCGCTAAGCAATGGTCGAAGAAATTGAATGTTCGTAGGGCTCTCCACACCAAGTCTCGCCTTACTTCCTACTTTTGAGATGGAATCCATTATGAGCTTATATCGTTTACTGCTTCCGTCAAAATCAACGACGATCCCTTGGCGATTTGCCATTAAATCAGGCAGCATTTCTGGCAACATGGCTATATCAAAAGCATTATCAATAAGATATTCACTCTTTACACGCTCGGGTCCTATAATTTCCCCATCCCAGCACTCAATTATTGAGTTCCTAGGTTGACAAAACAGTAGGCTTTCTCCCTTTTCACAATTGGGAGCAAGTACTAATACGGCTGATGATTCGCTAAATCCAGTTAGATAATCAAAATCGCTATCTTGTCGAAATGGAAAATAAACATCCTCATTTCGACTTTTTTTTTCGCCTGACCAAATAATTGCTATATTTTCGTTCCCAATTGTTTTGAGAAGGTGGTTACGACGGTTTGCGTGTTGTTTTGGTTGCATTACATCACCTTAGAAAGAGGCAAGATCACCTCGTTTTTCAAGCCAAACTCTGCGATCAGAAGAGCGTTTCTTAGCAAATAGCATATCAAGCATAGCTAACGTATCATCATTATCTTCGATTTGTAACTGTACAAGTCTGCGCGAGTCAGGGTGCATTGTAGATTCTTTAAGTTGCTTTGGATTCATTTCACCTAATCCTTTGAAACGTGTAACAGATACTTTGCTGCGTTCATTACTCTTCGTTTTAATAATACGATCTCGTTCAGATTCGTCTAGTGCGTACCACGTATCCTTACCAATATCAACTCGAAACAGCGGAGGCATTGCCATATAAATATGTCCTTTTTCCACTAAAGCTCGAAAATGCCGTACAAACAAAACACATAATAGGGTTGCTATGTGCAGTCCGTCAGAGTCAGCGTCTGCCAAAATACAAATTTTGCCATAACGAAGCCCTTCAACCGACCAGCGATCAGGCTCCACTCCTATGGCAACACTAATATCGTGAATTTCATTCGAAGAAAGTATCTCATTCGAGTCTACTTCCCAAGTATTTAATATTTTTCCTCGCAAAGGTAATATTGCTTGAAAATTTTTCTCTCTTGCTTGCCGTGCTGAGCCACCTGCTGAGTCACCTTCGACAATAAATAATTCTGTTTGATCTAAATCATCGGATAGACAATCCGTCAATTTTCCTGGCAAAGCAGGTCCTGCAGAAATCTTCTTGCGTGTTACTTTTTGCGAAGATCTTATGCGAGAACGCGCCGCACTCATGACAAGTTCAGCAATTAAACGCCCTATTTCAACATGTTGATTCAACCATAGACTAAAGCTGTCTTTAGCAATATTCGAGACAAGGGTTACGGCCTCTCGTGAAGATAGTTTTTCCTTAGTTTGCCCAACAAATTGAGGATTACTGAGTTTAATAGACAAAATGAAAACCACATTTCTCCATACGTCATCTGGAGTCAATTTCATATGTCTTGGCAGTAAATTCTGAAATTCACAAAATTCCCGCAAAGCTTCTGTCATTCCTGATCGAAGCCCATTGACATGCGTTCCACCCTGTGCGGTGGCAATCGAATTCACATAACTTTCTTGCACAGGAGATTGCACTTCTTGCGTCCATGCAATGGCAAACTCCACCTCTCCCTCTTTGTTTACGTTTTTTGAATAAAATGACTCTTTGGGTAGTAAGATTTCATCAGGATAGTGATTAACTAAATATTCACGCAAACCGCTGTTATAACACCACTCGATCAATTCATTGGTGGAATCAATATGCAAGTGTATAGACAAGCCCGGGCATAGAACTGCTTTGGCTTGCAGGTATTTTTTCAACGCCTTCAAATCACATTTTTCTGTTACGAAAAATTCAAAGGCTGGAGTAAAGTGTATGAATGTTCCTGTGGTTTTCTTGGTTACTTTACCTATAACTTCAAGATTGCCATTTGGTGTTCCATAGTTGAATTCCAAACCATATATACATCCATCTCGGCGTACTTCTACAGATAACTTTGATGACAAAGCATTAACTACAGAAACGCCAACCCCATGTAACCCACCTGAGAATTGATAATTGTCATTCGAAAACTTACCACCAGCATGCAACGTTGTTAGAATGACTTCCACTGCGCTGCGGTTTTGCTCAGGATGATTATCAACGGGCATACCCCGTCCATCGTCTGAAACACTAAAAGAACCATCATTTAAAACGCGAACGACGATGTTTGAAGCATATCCAGATATTGCCTCATCAACACTGTTATCAACCACTTCTTGTACTAAATGGTTAGGGTTTTGAGTGTCAGTGTACATGCCTGGGCGCTTTCGAACAGGTTCTAACCCTGTAAGTACTTCAATCGAAGATGCGTTATATTGTTTCGGCATAGTTATATTCTTATACCATTAAGTTCATTCGAAGTCATTATCATAAATATAGTGGAGAACCACATCTTAAAATTTCAAATGGCTAAAATCAAAAAAGTCATCGTTTTCATTCTCGTGAGGTTTTTGATGCCGTTCTAACAATTGATTGTATAGTTGAGGATTGTTTTGGCGAATGCTCTCCAAAGCCGCTTCAACATCTTTCGAAGCAAGCATGCTAATCATTTCACTTGCAATGCTCAGCCCCATTTGAGTTATATGGTTCTCCTCTAACATCGATTTTATCTTCTTATTAAGCCGTTCGTCGAGTTCGTGACAATAATTCTCATCGATTTCTTTTACGCTTGCAATCGAACTGATAAGCTCCCCCTGTTTTTTTGAAGTAAATGTTGTTAATAATCTCGCCGCTTTATCTGGTTCAAGTCGAGCAACTACTAATGTTCGTGTTTCAAGATCCTCATCTTCTAATAGTTGATTAAGCGTATGCGTATCGAGTGTTAAATACATGCTTTCGTTGATGTCAGTTTCATATTCCTCTTTCGCACTTTCCTCTAATGTGTTTTCTATTCCCGGTGTACCTTCGAATTCTTGAATGTCTTCGACCTCTAATGCACTTTCTACTTTAGACGCATCTTTCATATCAGTGTTTTGTATGTCGTTTCTACTCAGCATATCTTGAGAGAATGGAGCATTCTCATTCTCATTCTCATTTACATTTATAGAATGAAGTATTGTCCTTGTATTTTCTTCTGAGACGGCAGCTGGTTTTGGTGAGTGGTTAACTTGAAAAGAAGGTGAAACAGTGGGTTCAAAGGCAACACGTTCTTGTTCGGTAGAATTTGAAACAGTGGGTTCAAAGGCAACACGTTCTTGTTCAGTAGAATTTGAATAAGCTACTTTAGGGACAGGCTCTACTTTTGGCTTTTCATTTTTAGAATCATCATCTACCGATGCTCGTTTTTTTTTGCTGCGTAGCATGAACAACATAATCAGCAAATACAAAATTAAAATTAAACCGCCAGTTAACCATATCCAATGGGTAAGTAGATACTTAAACCAGTAAGGGTCAATAGAGAAAAAATTTTCAAGGTAAGTGCTTAATAAATCTTCAATGATTTCATCATCCCTTTCTGCAACATACTCGTTATTTTTGAGTTCGACCGAGTTATTGCTACCATCCGGTGACTTGAACCCTTGCAATGATTGATCTGTTTGCTCTTCTACAACAAAGTTTTTACTAGAATCGACTATAGTATCATCAGTGTTATCTGTTGAGATCAATTGCTTTGATTCGCTCAAAGATACTTGCTCTAAAGTCTTTGGATCAAATCCTTTTTTGGGTTCGACGACCGAATTTGAGGGGAAATTTTCAATTTGCAGCGTGTCTCCCTTTTCAAAACGAATGTTAGCTGTTTCAATAATCTTATTACGAACAGTTACCAAATGCTCACCACCTCCGTTTACATCAACGATAGCAACGACCCCAAGGTGCAAAATCTCTATTTTTTCAGATAATTTTTTCTTTAGCCCATATTTGGCTTTGTATGCATCAACGAGTTCTTTAAGCTTTCGATATTGTTTTTTAGTATCAATCAACTGTTGTTCAAGAACAGTCAGCAATGTTACATCGGTTAATTCAATTTTCTGTTCGGTCAATTCTTCTATTTGTCGTTCAAGATTCAATAATATAGAGTTATTAAAACGATACGTTCGTTGTTCATCCAGTGTGCTTTTATCAGACGCATTTATATCTGAAGTTGAGTCATTGAATGCGCCTTCCCATTCCTCGACTACTTGTATTTTGCTCTTTACTTTAATTAAACTAACAACAACCAAATCGGCTATAGATTCTTGAATTTTTGCAGCAAGATTTGAACTGAATTGCTCTGCTTTGATGCTATCTTCGAGATAAATGTGTTTTATTGTTTTTGCATGCGAAAACGTTGCCATTCCTAGTAGGAATAAACACACGGAGATAAAAATTTTCTTATTTGTCATTTACTCTCTGCTTGTTTACTATTCTGTTAGCAACAATCCTTTAATTACTTTCAGGTTTCTTACTATAGGTATTACCCCAATTTTCTTATTCGTTTTTACTTCTGCGTATTTTTGTGCTTGCGAATAGGAAGGAAAATAGTATCCAGATAAAACAAAATAATCATCATATTGATATATCAAACAATTATCACTTAATTTCACATGTTTACGTGTTTTTTCAACAACATCCCTCTTGAGAGAACTGGCAAACTGTAAAATGTATCCTGTCTTTGGTAAATCTTTTAACCATTTTTTTCCCAAAAGAAAGCGCACATTATTTTTTCTCTCTTCGATTGCTGTTTCATTGTGATTCTTTGACGTTGACTTTTCTTTCCTTTTCTTAGTGCCCTGATCCGCTTCTAAATTTTCATTGCCTTTATTCAATGCAATTGATTGAAGGATAGGAAATTCAGGAATAGGAGGTTGCTCAATAGGAGTTATATTTTTTTGATCATCATACGGTAAGACAGTTTTTAGTAAGTTGTAGGCTGGTGTATAGCCTTGCTGAGATGCCTTATTCAACCATGCTACTGCTGTTTTTTGGTCTGCAGTCACTAATTTGCCATGCAAGTAAAGCACGCCTAATTGGAATTGAGCTTCTGAATGACCGCGTTGCCCTGAATCACGCAGTACTTCAATCGCAAGAGGAATTGATTTTTCATTGTTAAACAACAGTTGCGAAAGAATAAATAATGATTCTCTATCTGCTTGTTTTTTTTCCAATTCATTCAATAAAAAATCCTTGATGATCTCGTCATGCGCAGGATCTCCTTGATGCACAAAGGATTTGATTATGCTTAACCTATCAACGACATCAGATTCACTCAATACCCGATTTAGCCAAAATCCATCTATACCATTTGCGGTAGTTTTAAACTGCGTGCTCTGATAGTGGCGGATTAACCAGAGCTGTGCTTTTGTAAAACCAAGCTCCGCTAAAGGTAAGATTAAACCTTCTGCTTCTGCACTTTGTGTGCTTTTTTGCAGTGCGTTTGCTTCCTCTAAGCTTAAAGTCAGTAAATCTTTAAATTGAGTGCGCGCATCAATATAGCCATTGCTAATTGCTTTATCAAGCCAAAACTTCGCCTTTCTGGCGCTTTTTGTCAAACCATTTCCAACAATATAGGCTTTTGCAAGCCTTGCTTGCGAGGCGCCGTCATTAGCCAAGGCTGCGTAATAGCTCCACTTTAGAGTTTCTTCTATGTGTTTACCGTCTAAATAATTCCCATACAATCTGCTCAAAGCTATCTGAGCACTAACAACGCCTTTTAGAGCTAATGACCTATAGTGAATGATCGCTTCATCATCTTTTCCTGATAATATTGCATTACGTGCTTTAGACAAATCTTGCAGAGCATTTACAGATAATTGCTGTTTTTCTATAGGAGCTAAATGATCTATAAAATCGGCATGTGCAGAGACTGCTAACAGACATAACAGAATATTAAAAATTCTCATTGCATGAACATTCCGCCATTAACATGTAGCGTTTGACCCGTAATATAGGATGCACGATCGGATACTAAAAATTGCACTGCATTAGCAATGTCTTTTGGGTCACCCAATCGAGATATAGGAATATTTTCAAGCAATGTTTGCTTTTGAGCATCGCTTAACGCTTTGGTCATGTCCGTATCTATGAATCCAGGTGCAACGCTATTAACTGTGATATTACGAGACCCCACTTCACGTGCTAATGAACGAGTGAATCCATTGATTCCTGCTTTGGCGGCAGCGTAATTAGTCTGCCCAGCATTGCCTATAGAACCAACCACTGAAGTAATCGACACGATGCGTCCAAAACGCGCCTTCATCATTGAACGCAAACACGCTTTAGAAAGAAGAAATACGGAACGCAGATTGGTTTGCATCATACTATCCCATTCATCTTCGCTCATACGCATCAATAAGTTGTCACGGGTAATTCCTGCATTGTTGATCAAAATTTCTGGCATGTCACCAAAGTCTTTCGCGAATGAATCAAGCGTTGCCTCAATTGACTTTGTATTACAAACTTCAAGAGGATATCCTTTTGCATTCTGTTGTATCGCTGATAATCTTTTTTCAATATTAACCGATCCTTCAAGAGTTGTTGCTGTGCCCGCGACAAAATGCCCATCCGCCGCCAATAAATCAGAAATAGCAGCACCTATTCCTCGACTTGCTCCAGTTATTAATATTCTTTTTTCATCCATTAGATTCCTCTGAATTACATTGTTTCTTTTTAATTTTTATTTAACGACTGAGATTATATCTTCATCCTCTTTTAAACCTATCTTCGTCTTGCATAATCAGCACCAAATCATTAACGATTTTTTCAACCTCATCGGATTGCTCCAAAAAATATGCAATCAAACTCCCTTCTGAGTTTATAAGATACAAAGTGGCGGAATGATTAATCGTATATTTATCTTTAATCGCATCAGGCACATGTTCGTAGTTTTTGATAACTACGGATTGACCATTAATGTCGAAGATCCGTTGATGTACTACACCTAATGCTGCAGTTAAAATATTAAGCTGATTTATTTGTCCTGTCGCAGCAGAAAAGTTTTCATTAAAAAAATGCACATAGTCACCCAAATCCTCAAGATTATCTCGTTGAGGATCCAGCGAAATAAACGTTATTTTAGGAATTGGATTCTGTTCCATTTCCTGCATTTTTTTATATATATTTGAAAGTGTTTGTAACCCTGTAGGGCAAACATCAGGGCATGAGGCAAATCCAAAAAAAATCAAGTCCCACTGACCTTTCAAATTCTGCAAATTCATGTTTTGCCCATCGGCATACTTTAGAGAAAAGTTAGGAATTTCTTTCCCTTTTTGCAATTTGGTAGCATTGTATAGTTGAACATCTTTTCCAGATTTTAACCAGATACTTCCTACGCCAACGAGCACAGCAAATAGAGTAATAAAAACAACAATGAAAGATTTTTTCTTCATATTATTAATTCGGATTTTGAGTTTTTATGGGCACTTTAATATATTTATAATTGTCATCAGCAAACAATAATTTTATCGTTACTTCTCCACTGTTTTTTTTCGCCATTTTAGGTCCTACAAGCATTACGTGCCATGAGTTTGGTTTGAATTGTAACAACGCACCATCTTCTATTTCTACATGCGCATGGTGAATCATTTGCGATTGTCCATTTTCGATACGCGTTTCGTGAATTTCTGCACGATTGAAGTCCTCTGACTCTACTCCAGTCAAAACGACCATACTTCCACTGCCATTATATAAATCCATATACGCCGCCATTACATTAGCAGAAGGAGGAGCAGCGCGAATCCACGCTTGTCTCACTTCAACCTCTTTTTTTGAACACGCAGTCAATAAAATGCTAATAACAAAAAGTACTACCGTTTTAGTCATTCTACGCTTACTCACTTTACGTCTCACTCATTTTAGTGAAATATTTATCGTATTTTGTTCTATAAGAAGTTACATTATTTGCAATGATAGATCAATCGCTTGAATATTTTTAGTTATTGCTCCAACCGATATAAAATCAACACCCGTTTCTGCAATAGCAACTATATTGGTTTCATCAATATTACCAGAAACTTCAAGCTTTGCCCTACCATTAACTTTATCAACTGCGATACAAATATCTTCTTTTTTGAAATTATCCAGCATTATGTGTTCAACGCCATACGACAAGCACTCTGCTAACTGCTCAAACGTTTCAACTTCTACCATTAGTTTAATTGAAGGATGCTTAGCTCTAATTCGATCTACACAAGCACCGATACTACCGCAAGTTTTAATATGATTTTCCTTGAGGAGTACAGCATCATAAAGCCCCATACGATGATTAACGCCTCCTCCACAACGAACTGCATATTTTTGTAACACCCGAAACCCTGGGATTGTTTTACGCGTATCCAAAAGTTTGCATTTTGTATGTGCTATCATTTTCACAAGGTTATTTGTGGCTGTCGCTGTGGCCGAAAGCAACTGCAATCCATTCAAAGCAATACGTTCTGTTGAAAGTAAAGCCTGTCCATATGATTCTATATTGCACAATATACTGTTCGCATTGGAACTGTCGCCATCATTAGTTTTCCATAGAAAAATAGCGGTAGAATCAAAATGACGAATGGCTGCTTCAAACCAAAAAGCGCCACTTAATATGCACGGGTCTCTTGTAATAACCTTGGCTTTTACCCGTTGGTTATCACAAACTTCTACATTTGGATCATATGCTTTTGCACCTAAATCCTCCAAAAATGCCAAATCAAGCAAAGTTTGCCAGTGTGTTATTGAAGGTGTTTTTATAACTGCCATATAATACCATGCCTAAAATTTAAGGCTATTCAACAACTATTGAATTTACGTTAGTAAATCCTCTGGGTAAAGAGTGTCCACGCTTACCACGAGAAGAAACTATTCCCTCAACATCCTTCCACATTAAGCGTAGTTTGCGGCGACCAGCATGGAGAATTATGGAGTTTTCCATGGAAAAACTAGCAACATGAATGACCCGCTCATCATCTTTAAACTTGACGCCCATTAACTTAGTACCCCTACCTCGATTAATTTGGGTCAACGCATCAACAGAAAAAACAAGATAACGCCCACTGCTTGAAACAGTAATGATGTGCGAATGATTATCTTGTAACTTAATCGGTTTAAGAAGTATTGTACTAAGAGCCTTATTAACGATTTGCTTACCATTACGTGTCTTACTCAATAAAGCCGCATAAGGAACGATGAAGCCATAAGCATCTTCAGTGCATAACAAATAGCGTGCACTTTCGTCGTCGATGAGCAAATTCTCAAAATACACATTCTCATTTATATTAATTCGCCCCGTTAACGGTTCACCGTAACCACGTGCGGATGGTAAATCTACGGCTGAAATGGTATAGCTTTTTCCTTCATTATCAATCAGGACAACTTTTTGATTAGTACGTCCTTTTGCTTGACATAAGAATTTATCGTCCCCTCTGTACGAAATTTTTTCGCCTTCTATTTCTCCTTTCCCCCCACGTATCCATCCTTTCTTGGAGAGCACTACAGTTAGTGGTTCGGAAGGTGTTAGCACGTCGCTATTTAAAGCGATCGCTCTTTGCCGCTCAACAAGCTGAGTGCGACGATCATCGCCGTATCGGGTAATTATTGATTCAAGTTCTTTACGCATGAGCGTGGTTAGTCTTTTTTCAGATGATAATAATGCTTCAAGTATCTGCTTTTCCGCATTCAATTTTTCGCTCTCTTCTTCAATCTTAATTTGTTCTAACTTTGCCAATTGACGAAGACGAATTTCAAGAATCGCAGTCGCTTGTTTTTCACTCAATTTAAAACGTTCTACTAATCGCGCTTTTGGGTCGTCAGATTCTCGAATAATAGCAATAACTTCATCAAGATTTAAATATGCAATCAGCAATCCCTGCAGCACATGCAACCTTTCATCCACATAATTGAGACGATATTGCAATCGGTTACGAATGGTTTTACGTCGATAGTCCAACCATTCGTGCAAAACCATTAATAGCGGTTTTACTTGTGGACGCCCATCCAAACCAATCATATTTAAATTCACACGGTAACTTTTTTCCAGATCAGTACTCGCAAATAAATGCGACATTAATTTCTCACAATCCACGCGAGATGAACGCAAAACAAGCACTAATCGAACGGGATGATTCTCATCTGATTCATCGCGCACATCCTCTATCCATGGGATTTTCTTATCGCGCATTTGTGCCGCTATTTGTGTAAGCAGCTTGGATGTGGAAACTTGCCAAGGCAGTGCAGAAATTATAATTTCGCTTTTATTATCCTGATAAATAGCACGCACTCGAAACTGTCCGTTACCAGTCAAATACATTTGCTTAATATCCGCTTTGGACGTAATAATCTCTCCGCCAGTAGGTAGGTCAGGAGCAGGCAATATTGCCATAATTTCGTGAAGTTCCATACTTGGATTCTTTAGCAATGCTATGCAGGCGTTTAATACTTCCGTAAGATTATGTGGTGGTATATCGGTAGACATGCCAACTGCAATACCACTTCCACCATTAAGAAGAATGTTGGGTGTTTGCGCAGGTAATAATCGAGGTTCATCCACAGTACCATCAAAATTCGCAACCCATTCAACCGTTCCCTGCCCAGTTTCGCTTAATAACAAATCAGCATAGGCAGATAAGCGTGCCTCTGTATAACGCATAGCAGCAAAGGATTTAGGGTCGTCTAAAGCACCCCAATTGCCTTGACCATCGATTAAGCAGTAACGATAAGAAAATGGTTGCGCCATGAGCACCATAGCTTCATAGCAAGCAGAATCACCATGGGGATGAAACTTGCCAAGAACGTCTCCCACCGTACGTGCCGATTTTTTGTGTTTTGAAGTACTACGAAGTCCAAGTTCACTCATGGCGTATATGATACGCCTTTGTACAGGCTTCAACCCATCAGCTATATGCGGCAGTGCACGATCAAGTATGACGTACATGGCATAGTCTAAGTATGATTTTTCAGTAAATGTGCTTAATGCAATGCGCTCTGTCATTATGTTTCTGGGAAAAAGCTGTATTCTACAATACTCGTTTCTGTATCACTACCCTTCATTAAATCATTCATCAAAAACCCAAAGGAAAGCATATTCATTCAGAAGTCTCAAATGCCATAAGGCTGTACCAAGATTGCAATATTGAATAGATAGGATGATTTAGTCATGCCTTGTATTTTTTGATTATTAAAAGTAGAATTGATGCGAATCAACAACAGAAATTAATGTGCAAAATTAGAATGGAGAAATATGATAGAAAGTGTCACCGAAAACAATATAGATGAAATACTACCATTGATTCGTCAATATCAAGCGTTTTATAAAGTGAAAAACATATCAGACGTTGCTAATAGAGCTTTTTTCTCTCAATTTCATGAGGATCACTCACATGGCAGTCAATTTCTTTTTCGCATTGATGATAGAGCCGTTGGTTTTGCAACATTGTATCTGACTTATAAGTCATCTACTCCCTGCATGATAGGTGTTATGAATGATTTGTTTACAGTACGCGAGGCGCGAGGCAAAGGCGTCGGGCGCGCATTGATTGAGCATTGTAAGAAATTCGCGATTAAAAAAGGTGCACAACAGATTGTATGGAATACCGCCCCGACCAATAAAAAAGCACAAATTTTATATGACTCAATTAGTACAGAAAAATCAACTTGGGTCAGATACGCGTATTAAGAAATCAATAAACTAAAAGCTGCCCCCTTTCCATTATTAACAACCGCCGAAATATAAGAGATATGATTAGAGAATTATGAATAGCATTAATAAATTTTGTCCTCGTTCATCTAAAGCAGTATCTAAAGACGCATTAGCTGAATACAAAGGTGTTATTGTTGGTTTCTGCAACTTAGGCTGTAGGGATGATTTTTTACAAAACCATCCATTTTCAGATTGCCGATATTTTGATGCTATTATTCAAGAAAATGAAATAGTAACGTCAGATACTCTCTAACTTTTAAAGCGTATTCGGAGATTTTTATGAAAGTGTTTGGAGATTATAGATCGGGAAATTGTTATAAGATTCAACTAACTGCTGATTTATTAGGGATAGATTACGAATGGGTGGATGTTGATATTCTTAAAAAAGAGAATCAATCGACTGACTATCTAAACATGAACCCTGCTGGTCAAATCCCCATCGTCATGTTAGACGATGGAGAGATTCTAAGCGAGTCAAATGCCATTATAAATTTCCTTGCTGCAGATTCTTGGTTATTACCCAAAGATCCCCTGCTCTTAGCTAAAGTTCAACAATGGCAGTTTTTTGAACAATATTCACACGAGCCTTGCGTTGCTGTTGCACGATTCATTAAGCATTATTTGGAGCTGCCAGACGACAAAAGAAATGCATGGGAAAAAGCAATAGAAAAAGGTTATAAAGCACTTACTATAATGGAGAATGCATTGGAAGGAAAAAATTATTTGGTAAACAATCAATTAAGCATCGCAGACATTACCTTATTTGCCTACACGCATGTTGCATGCGAAGGCGGGTTTGACTTGTCAAATTACCACGCAGTGTGTCACTGGATTGGACGTGTTAAATCACATCCGCGATTTAGTCCGATGAAGGCACAATAAATTCACTATTTAATTCTTATTTTGTAACATGAATGCGTGTAAGTTGTATTCTCAAAAACTTTTCAAATCTATCAATGCGATGAAGTCTATTAATTTTGGATTATTTTTCTTCATCTTTCTATTGCTCTCACCGGCAACAAAGGCCGCGTCTGAGCATGATTTTTACACTGCTTATGCTTCTCAAGTGGAATACCCTGAATTATCAAAAGAACTCATTCAAGATATGATTCTTAAAATGATCGTAAAAACAACGGGTAATAAAAATTTAAGGTTTAACGCTGAAGTTCAAAAAGCAATTAAAAAGGTTAACATAGAATTTGTTAATCGCCATCAAATAATTAAAGATCAAACACCCTATCAACACAAAGTTGATATTAGCCAAAGTCATTTGAATGACTTACTAGATTCATTGAATTTAATACAATGGCCTATTCCCAGACCGCTTACTATCATATGGATGGTGTTAGAGAACAGTTCAGGCGAGCAAACAGTTATTTCAGATCGAAACATTCTTAAAACTTGGGAAAATACTTTGCAGAAAGTTGAGATGGCTAGAGGTGTGCAGTTTATATTGCCAATATCCTCTTTGTTAGAACTCCAGACCATACAATCCAATCAAATTCTCTCAGATAACGACAACTCTTTTCTCAAATTGAGCAAAGCCTATCCTGTCAAACAGTCGTTGATAGTTGTTATAAAACAACAACCTCAAAATTGGGGTTTCAAATGGCATTTTTATGGCTTAGATGATTTGCTGATTAAAAAAGGTCAATTTTATATAGAAAAAATAAATCAAGGAATTTCAAGAGTAGCAGATAAGGCAGTAGATTTAACATTGTTAAGCGAACACAGTATGTTGAGCAAGGAGCGTAAAATTTTCCTTGACGTTAGCAATGTATATACATTTGAAGATTACCAAAAAGTAAAGAAAAGTTTGTTTAACTCTCGATGGTTGAAAGACGCATTTCTATTAGCTATTGAGCACAGCACTCTGCAATATGAGCTCATAACTTTTGGTTCTGGAGAGGAATACATAACAAACTTGTACGCTAAAAAATTGTATGAGTGGAAAACGCAAGATGATGAACAGTTTCTGCAAGATTTTGACTCTGTCAGCACTAATACTAGCAAGACATACTTTAAATTTTCATTGAAAAATGCAACCTCCATTGAATCTTCTCCTTAAAAGGAAACATTTATTACAAGATTTTGTTTGGAGTGACGTCCTTTCACAAGGCGTTTTTTCAAGTTGGTTGCAATCATTAAACGACAAAAAATGCACACAATTACTTGTAGAAGGCGGTCCTAGTTTAGGAAAAACGCATTTATTACTTGCCGTTTGTCAACATGCTCGCAAAAACGGCTTGAGCAGTCGCTATATAGATTTATCAGATCAAACAAGCGACTTAATCGATAACGTAACACAAGTGTATTGTTTAGATAATGTGGATGCCGTCACAAAAAACCCAGAGTTTGCCACCTCAATTGTTGATTTCATAGAGAATGCAAGAAGCAAGGATCGACATCTTATGTTTTCAATCAACAGAAACACTTCAATTGGTTTAGCTGATTTACAAACACGGCTTCACCTCGGGTTAAGTTTACGTCTTGCGAAGTTAAATAGAAATCAGAAAGTAGAAGCTTTACGAATACGCGCAAAATCTGCAGGTTTAAAAGTCAGCAATACACTTATGCAAGTTCTCGTTAATTCAGAAATGGACAACCATAAATTATTTAGCTCTTTGAGTCGTCTTGATGAGATTCAGTTGAGTAGCCATCAGCGGCTTAATCAAAGTGTTCTAGAACAACTGAATATTAAAAAATGAGCGGCTTCTCTAAATTTTTATTAGCTATAGCACTATGCGCTTTAACGGCTTGCAGCGAGAAAAAAATATCAGAAACCCTGATCATCGCGGTAGCCAGTAATTTTGCCCCAACACTCAAAGACATTATTGGTCTTTATGAGAGTGAAACAGGTAACTTAGTCAAAGTAAGCATTGGTTCAACAAGCAAATTATACGCACAAATTCGCAATGGAGCCCCTTACGATATTTTTTTTGCAGCAGATAACAAACATCCACGATTGCTTGAAGAAAACAACTTAATCATAAAAAACTCACGTCAAACTTACGCTTTTGGACAATTGGTTTTATGGCAATCTCAAGGAAATATAACATTGGGGCTAAATGAATTGTTGTCTGAGAAAGTAAAATACATCGCAATTGCCAACCCAAAACTTGCGCCTTATGGAGAAGCAACCAAACAAATGCTGCAAGAGGAAAACCTTTGGGACAAACTGATTAATAAATTCGTTTACGGTGAAAATATTGCTCAAACTATGCTTTTTGTAGAGTCAGAAAATGCCGACTTAGGATTTGTTGCCTTGAGCCAAGTCATAAATAGGCAAGGCAGTAAATGGGTAGTGCCTGTGCGTTATCATAATCCAATTGAGCAACAAATGGTGCAATTACGTGACAGTCCTCTCTCTAAAGATTTCTTAAAATATATGAACAGTATCAAGGTGCGCTCTTTAATTCTTAGTCAAGGATACAAGGTGCCATGATGGGAGCACTTGAATTTGAAGCCTTGTGGCTTACATTAAAACTTGCCAGCATTACAACATTGATTCTATTGGTTTTTGGCGCACCTTTGTCTTGGTGGCTAGCACAAAGCAAATGGCGTTTCAAATTTTTAATTGAATCCTTAGTTGCCCTGCCTTTGGTTTTACCTCCAACCGTTTTAGGTTTCTATCTTTTGGTTGCGCTTGGAACGAATGGATTCATTGGAACATTGACCAATTTTTTAGGCTTAGGATCGTTGGCGTTTAGTTTCTATGGTCTTATTATTGGTTCAGTAATATACAGCTTACCATTTGTAGTTCAGCCCTTGCAAAATGCATTCACTCTGATTAATCAACAACATCTTGAGTCAGCCAGTTTATTGGGAGCCAGTCCGATTGATCGCTTTTTCAGTGTGGTTGTTCCATATTCAAGAACAGGTTTTTTAACTGCATCAATATTAGGTTTTTCTCATACTTTAGGAGAATTTGGAGTCGTACTAATGATTGGAGGAAACATCCCAGGTGAGACCCAAGTTGTTTCAATAGCTCTTTTCGAACATGTTGAAAATTTGCAATATGCCAAGGCACACACACTTGCTTTATTATTACTTGGTTTGTCTTTTGCTTTATTATCAATAGTTTATACAGCTAATCGAGTTTGGAAGTAGTCGTGACTATAGATATAACCACTAAAATTCAACGAAACGGCTTTAAGCTCAACATAGATTTAAGCTTAAGCTCTCGAGGTATAACCGCTATTACTGGTAAATCTGGAAGTGGCAAAACGTCCCTACTTAGAACAATTGCAGGGCTTGATAGACATCCGAATACGTTTATACGTTTTGATGATGTTGTATGGCAAGATAATGATCAGTTCGTGCCAGTACATGAACGTTCTATAGGCTATGTATTTCAAAACCCGCAATTATTTAATCATTTGGACGTTGCAGGTAATATCAATTACGCGTGGAAAAGAAGCAACAGGAAGCATCGACTATCGCTCAAAGAAATATTGGCAATTTTTGATGTTGAAGACTTATTGAGCCGCAAAGCACATGAATTATCAGGGGGGGAGTGCCAACGTGTTCTTTTAGCGCGTGCAGCAGTAGCAAATCCTTCATTAATGCTCTTGGATGAAGCATTATCTTCTGTAGACATCTCCGCCAGATATCAATTATTGAGCGCTTTAAAAAAACTCTCAGATCAAGCAGCCATGCCAATACTGTATGTAACACATGATGCCTTTGAAGCCGCTGCATTGACAGATATACACCTTACAATTGGAAATCAGATGACAACGTTTGTTGATCATTCAATCCACACAGATCGAATGACAGTTACTCAAGCAATTGGTGCATTAAAAAAATCTTCTGAAAGTTTCGTCGAACTTTTTGCAAACTCTAATATCAGCGTAGAGTTCTATCGACCAGAGGGTATTGACAAACAACAACCGCATGAAATTGATGAAATCTATGTGATTGCTTCTGGTAACGGAACCTTTATAAATGGAGACGTGATGTGCCCATTTGAAAAAGGTGAAGTATTATTTGTTCCAGCAAAGCAAGAACACCGCTTTGTGGACTTTAGTTCCGATTTTGCAACATGGGTTATTTTCTTCAAATAAAACGATTGCAAAATAAATATCAGCTGAACAAATAGAAACCAGCGAAAAATATCGGCTGATGGATTAGATATACAAACAAGGAATTTCTTGATAACCATCGCATCCAACTTGGGGTTAGCACTTGGAAAAAAGCCACTTCATAAAAACGGAAGTACCCTAAAAAAATCCCAAATAGCACTACAGAAAACCATGGGAAAAATGGCACTAAGTCCTCGGTAGCTAATGGTAAATTAAGAGGCTCTTGCAATAACTGATACACAAAATGATTAGAGAGTAATCCTGTGTTATATGTTACCAAAATGGTTATTCCTAATACTAAACACAAAATGGGATGCTTGCGCAATCCAATAGCGCACAATGAGGCAGTCAATATGAAGTGCAAAATTCCAAAATAAATCCAACTGGTTGGGAAAATCAGATAACTACTGAGAGAAACAAAAATTGAAGCTACTAATAACCAACTCAATCTTTTGATGAAAGGAGACAAACGTACTCTGCCTCTATGGGCCAGCACTAAAGAGAAACCAACACTCAAAAGGAAACCACTGATAATGATGTAACGGAAAGTTATCCACTCCATTTCGTTATTCATGTCAATATCATGATAACCAAAATAGCCAAGATCAAATATGAAATGATAAATTAGCATCAACAAGATAGATGATGCTCGTAAAAAATCAATAAACGCGCTGCGATTGAAAACGTTTTCAGAAAACAAAATAATGCCGTTCATTATGTTAGGATTTTTTTCTAAATGATGATGGCAATATATCCCATGGGATAATTTTAGCAACTATAGGAAGAAGAATTGAACCACCTGGTAACATGAAAATACCAAACGCTGGTATTGTTCTCGCAAGATCTTTTGCTTGCTCTAAAGCAACCTCACTTTCTTCTTTAGTGATCTCCTCTCCACAAGAAAGTCGCCATAAAATATGAAACATATCACCCGTTTCGGTAATTTCCAACCAAGTATTTTGACTGATTTCAGTGAACAGATCTTCTATCTTATGTGGTTCGCGTACCCAATCTATTGCCTCCTTCATTCCTTTAAAAATATTGTACATAGAATTTTTATTCTCCGAAGTCTTTATTAATTTACGATAATGGCAGCTCATTCTATTCAACTGGCATCAATTTGTTTATTAAAAATTCATTCCAATTGCATGTTAAAGCACAAAAACTGCATAACATTACAACACAGCATCACTTAAAACGGCACTGTGGGGAAAAAGAGCGCTTAATTTTAGGCTCTGGGACAAACATACTATTCACACAAGATGTGGTGTTTGATGTGCTGCAAAATGATATTCAAGAGATTACGCTTATAGCAGAGAGAGAAAATGAAGTGATTGTCAGAGCTGGCGGAGGGACAGCGTGGCACGATCTTGTGATTTATTGCGCAGAACATAATTTGTGGGGAATTGAAAATCTGGCTTTAATCCCTGGTACCGTTGGAGCTGCACCCATACAAAACATAGGGGCATACGGTGTCGAATTAAGTGATAGCCTCCTCAATGTACACGTAGTAAACTTATCGGATGGAAAAAGTTTTGTTCTTTCTAATGACGAATGCGCGTTTTCTTATCGAAACAGTATTTTCAAACAAAACATCAACAGATGGTTCATTACGCATATTGATCTCAAGCTTACGAAAAACGCCATTCCTGTGCTGGACTATCATGATTTGAAAAATTTCTTTCCAAAAAATCCAACAGACCCAAAACAAATAGTTGCTAAGGTTTCTTCTATTCGGCGTAGTAAATTACCCGATCCTTTAGATTTAGGGAATGCAGGCAGTTTTTTCAAGAACCCAATCGTTCATTTGGATGTATTTGAAGCATTAAATGAAATAGACATAACCGGTTATGAAGTTTCGCCTAGATATTTCAAAATTTCTGCGGCGAAACTAATTGAGCGAGCGGGTTGGAAGGGATATAAAGATAAAAATGATGCTGGAGTATACGAAAAACATGCGCTTATATTAGTCAATCATGGCCAAGCGCTTGGGAAAAATATCGCTGACCTTGCTTTGCTCATAAAGAACGATGTTGCGCATAAATTTGGAGTATCTTTAGAGTTTGAAGTGCGAATTCTATAACAGAGTGATTGGTACTCTATAATTTTGAATAACCAAACACTTCAATAATCTGTTGCAATTCCTTTTCATCAATATTCCACACAATTACCATACCGGCACAATCACCCTTTATAGAACCTGCTCCACTTATTTTAGCAACGCCTCCTCGTTTCTCCACTGTTGTTATCATCTCGGCCACTTTAGAAGGAACCACACCCAATTCCATTAAAAGTTGATTGAGCACGCGTACTTGTTCAAAAAAAAGCACCAAATTATTCTGTTCTAACGCTTGCTCTATTGTAGCTATGCATTGTGTGAACTTTGATTTCACACGATGGAATAAAAGCTGAGTATGTGCCACACACTCAGCAGTTGTGCTTGTTGGTCTACCCGTGTGTACGAGCTGAAAACGAGGGATATCAAAAGGCTTGCTGATTTTGATTTCCTCGTTATCTTTTATAAATCTAACTGGTCGTCCATACCAGCTAACCCAAGTATCAAGTCCTCCAGCTTTCCCATGCTTGATATCTTCGCAGCGGGTAGCAAGCTGATAGCCATCAAAAAACCGTTGGTATCGTTGCTGCCAACATTTAATAATTGCTGCTATTAGAGCAGCAGAGGAACCCATTCCAGCGCCAATTGGGATAGTGCTCTCAATGCTTACGCTAAAACCACTTCCTATATTTAATTTATCCTCAGCATTTGCGTAGCAAGATTGAATTACGTATGCGATAAATGCATCGTCCGTGCATGATTTAGCTAATGCCTGTGCATCTATTCTTTGATTTGTCGTCTGATGTATTTCATCAAGAATCTGTTTGTTATGGACTAAAGCATCCCACGACCAGAGACTTTCTTGCGTGCGTACTCCTTCAAAAGAATCAGGAATTATGTGACATTGACAATATTGGTTGGTTGGCAGTGCCAATGAAGGTAAGCCATTTAAGACTGCATGCTCTCCGTATATAATCAACTTTCCAGATGTCTGAGCGCTGTCCATTTGATAATGTTTAAACTATTCAAAAATACGAATATAAAAAGGTTCCTGAAAAAATATCAATCGCTTTTTCAAATTTGTAATTACATCGATAAACTCAGATTCTTTCACTCGATTTGTCGTTAAAATGATCGTGGCTTCCGCACCTTCACGCAGTGGTTGCTCTTGATGTAAGCACTCTATACTGATATCATGGTCGGCCATAACCTCAGCGACAGTTTTCATTACTCCTGGAACATCTTCAACATTCAATCTTAGGTAATAATGACTTTCAATCTCAGATATAGAGCGATATTGATTCTCTTCAGTAGCGTTCATCAGATTGTTTGCTGGTCTGCTATTAGTAACAATACAGCGGCAAATCTCGCATAAATCAGCGATTATTGCCGAAGCAGTAGGTAAGCCACCAGCACCCGCTCCAAAGTACATGCTCTCTCCCAAAGCATCGCCTTTCACCCAAACAGCATTCATAACCCCATCTACTCTAGATAATAACTTATCTTGCTTAACTAAGGCAGGATGTACTCTTAACTCTAACGGTCCATCAAATCGCGCTATACCGAGATGCTTGATTTGATAGCCCATTTTCTTTGCATAACTCAGATCAACATTAGTAACCCGTGAAATTCCTTCAGTATAAACTTTTTCGAAATCAAGTGATTGTTGTTTAACCAATGACGCCATTATCGTTAATTTATGCGCGGCATCAATACCCTCAATATCGAACGTAGGGTCTGCTTCAGCGTAACCCAATGCTTGAGCATCTTTTAACACATCAGAAAATGGCAACTCTTCATTATCCATACGAGAAAGAATGTAATTGCAGGTCCCATTTATAATGCCTGCAAGCAAGCTAATCCTATTTCCATCCATTCCTTCACGTAAAACCTTTATGATAGGAATACCTCCAGCAACCGCTGCTTCATACAATAGAGCAACATTATTTTCAGCGGCAATTTTAAAAAGTTCTTTTCCATGGATTGCTAATAGAGCTTTGTTCGCTGTTATGACTGGTTTGCCTGAAGTTAGAGCCGTTTTTACTGCCAAATACGCCTCATGAGTACCACCCATAACTTCAATCACCACATCAACATTAGGATCGGCAGCCACTTCATGAGCATTGCCCGTTAACGTTAATCCCTCGATGCTACTGTTGCGTTTAGCATGTAAATTTTTAACAGCAATCGAATGAATGACCAAATTTGCAGTAGCTTTTTTTTCTACTAACTTTATATTTTCCCCACGCAGTATTTCGGCAATACCTTGCCCTACCGTTCCAAATCCCAGCATTCCTATACTAATTTGTTTTTTATACGTCATTACAATAAATAATTTGAATTAAAATAGCGCTCATGCAATTCTATGAACAAAACATTCCCAACGCGAATCTAATAACCGCTATTGATGACAATGGGATCTACATCAAAGAACAGTTAATCGACTACTCAGCTTTCATTGATGCAGATCATGTACAACCATGGCACCCTAAAAAAACAGACTTCATTGACATCGAAGATTTAACTGATGCCATCACAATGAAACCCATGACAATTATACTAGGTAGCAATGCTCCAGATTTAATACACTGGGTTAGTCCGCATATTCATACCGCAATCGTACAACTTGGCATAGGAGTTGAAATCATGCGCGTGCAGTCTGCATGTCATACTTATAATTTGCTGACCAATGAAGGAAGAAAAACCGTATTAGGAGTTTTTTTTCACAAATAGTTTTCAATCAACTTTTCAGCAATCTGCACAGTATTTGTTGCGGCTCCTTTGCGAACATTATCAGCCACCACCCACAGGTTAAGACCCAAAGGATGTGATATATCCTCACGAATACGCCCAACATAAACAGAGTCTTTACCTGCACTGTCTAAATTGGTTGGATAACCACCATCCACTTGTTCATCTATCACAGTGACCCCTTCGAGATTGCTTAAACATTCAAGTGCTTCACCAGCTGTTATTTTCTCTTTCGTTTCTATATGGAGTGCTTCTGCATGTCCATAAAAAACTGGAATACGCACTGTTGTTGGATTAATTTCAATGGAATTGTCCGCAAAAATCTTACGTGTCTCATTGACCATTTTCATTTCTTCTTTGGTGTATCCGTTATCAGTAAACGAATCAACTTGTGGTATCGCATTAAAAGCAATAATTTTTGGATAAACACTGCACTCAGGAGTATCTCCTGCTAACATAAGTTTACTTTGCTCTTGCAGCTCTTTAATTGCTTTCATTCCTGAACCAGAAACCGCTTGATATGTGCATACATTAATTCTACTAATTCCAACTTTATCGTAAATAGGTTTCAAAGCAACCAGCATTTGAATAGTTGAGCAGTTAGGATTGGCAATGATTCCTGTTTTTTTATAATCCGCTATGGCGTAGGCATTCACCTCTGGTACCACAAGAGGTACTTCGGGATGCATGCGAAAATGCGAAGTGTTATCAATGACAACACAACCACTCTCGGCAGCTCGAGGCGCATAGATTTTGGAAACACTCGCTCCAGGCGAAAACAAGCCAATTTCGGCTTTAGTGAAATCGAATGTTTCTAAATCATGCACAGTAACATCTGTACCATTAAAAGGAATTGTATTCCCTGCAGAACGCTTACTGGCTAAGGGATATAAATTATTGACGGGGAAATTTCTTTCCTCAAGACATTTTAAGATAGTGCGTCCGACTGCACCTGTGGCACCTACCACACAAACATTATATTTTTTCATTTTATTTCAACCAATTTAATTGGCTTTTAGATTTCTATGTTTTTGCTAAGATTGAAATTGTTACTTACTAATTTACTTGCTTCGACTCTTGAAACAAGTCAACAGTAATAATTTTTCCATCACTTGAATTAGTTCTAAAAAGGTTAAGGTCAGCCTGTACGTTAGAGGGCAGCTTATCATGAAATTCAAAATCATCATAAACATAGCTTTTACCAGTGAATCGACTGCCCGTCTCAACGCAAATCTCACGCGCATGAATATCACCTTTCACTTCGCCCTTTTGTATGATTTCAAGAACGTCACAGTCTATTTGACCTGTAAACTTGCCACTAACAATAACATGCCGAGCACGCAAAAATCCTTCCATAATCCCATTCTCTCCGATGGAAAAATCATTTATTGAATAAACTTGTCCTTCAAAAATACCGTCCAAATGCGCTGGGTCTTTTAGTTTCATTAATCCGTTGATATGGTTTCCGTTTGCGATAATTGTTTTGTTTTTTGATGCAGCTTGCTTCGCACTACTTTTACTAAAGATTCCCATGCTACTTTCCTCTCTTTTCTAAATAATTCATCGTAATTTTCAAGGGACCATTTCACGAAATGTTTGGGATCAAGCGTACGCTGTATGAAAGTTACTTCATAATGAAGATGAGGTCCCGTAGTGATACCAGAATTTCCAGTCAGTCCTATGTAATGTCCCTTCTCTACTACCTGCCCAGATTTTACCAGAATCCTACTTAAATGCGCGTATATTGTTCGAAACCCTAATGAATGGTTTAATATTATTAAATTACCATAACCGCTTGAATGACGACCTGCAAATTCAACAGCACCATCAGCAGTAGCGTATATTTTAACACCTGGTTTTGCTCTAAAATCGATCCCCGTGTGCAGTTGCATATTTTTCTTATTAGGGTGTTTGCGAAGTCCGTAATGACTTGTTATAGTCCTATTTATTTTAAGTGGATAGCCGCTTGGAATAGACCGTAGCATAAATTTCTTTTCCAACGAAGTTTGTTCAAGCAGTTTCAACCTGGCTTCATAATCTTTGGTTTCTATACCCTCATCCACGCCAATTAAATCTTCGATTCGACCAAGCGCATTGTTAAGCAAACTCACTTTCCCTTGTTCTTTACGCAACACATTTAAAAGTACTTGTTGTTCAGCGAGCGCATCTTGATAAATGGATTCTCTTTCTTCAAATGACAACTGTGAATCAATCGTTTTCCTCAGTGCAAACTCTTCATGCTTAGAGATAACTTCTTTATGTTTTTCCTCTAACCCTGTCACTTCAGAGCGTAACCAAATGACCAAAGATATACTACAAACTAATAAAACTATAGTAATGGACGCTACGATCCAAAAAGATACACGTAAGAATTTGCTTAAGGAATAATTCCTTGATCCTTTAATGCTAGATATTGTTAGAGTTACTTGGTTACGCATGCATCTAAAATTGTTGCTGTAAAGACTCTACTACAGCGGCCCCCATCTCTTTTGTACCAATTAGAACGTGCTCTTTGGTATATATATCAAACGTTCTCATGCCTTTATCAAGCACCGCCTCAACAGCCTTTTCAATTTTCTCAGCATAACTTGGCTCATTAAATGTATATCTTAGCATCATGGCAATAGAAAGCATCATTGCTAGAGGATTCGCACGATCCATACCAGCAATATCAGGAGCTGAACCATGAATAGGCTCATACATGCCAAATAAATCCGCATTCATTGAGGCAGAAGGCAACATTCCAATAGATCCTGTTAGCATAGACGCAGCATCAGAAAGTATATCACCGAACATATTACCTGTGAGCAGCACATCAAATTGCTTCGGGTTTTTTATCAATTGCATTGCTGCGTTATCAACATACATATGGCTTAATTCCACATCGGAATAATTAACCGCTTCTTCTATCAATACATTGCGCCACAATTCTGTCACTTCTAAAACGTTCGCTTTATCGACTGAACACAATTTCCCTTCCCTCTGCCTAGCCAATTCAAAAGCAACTTTTGCGATGCGCCTTATTTCGTTTTCATCATAAACATATGTATTAAATCCTTTACGCAACCCATTCTCTAAAGTTATGCCGCGTGGTTCTCCAAAATAGATTCCCCCAGTCAATTCTCTAACGATGAGAATGTCTAAACCACTAACAATTTCTGGTTTGAGCGATGATGCTTGCGCTAATTGTGGATACAGTATTGCAGGGCGTAAGTTTGCAAACAAATTAAACGTTTTACGCAAATTTAACAAGCCCTTTTCGGGTCTTTGCGCCATCGGCAACTCTTCCCATTTAAAGCCACCAACGGCTCCAAGAAGAATTGCATCACTTGCTTTTGCTAAATCTAAAGTGGACTCTGGGAGCGGTGTACCTTCAGCATCTATTGCACACCCTCCAACGAGGCTTTTTTCAATTTCAATCGGTAAACCATTTTTTCTAAGTGCTTCAAGGCAGAGTTCTGCTTGATTCATGATTTCAGGGCCAATACCGTCGCCAGCTAATAATAGTATTTTCATTTTTCAGTAGTTTTCTTAGTAGAATTTATTATATTATTCATCCATTGATTTCGAGCATTGCGTGCAGTCGACATGATTTCATATAATTTTTGTTTATTTTTATCTTTTATAGCTTCTTGAATATCATCAAGGCAAGCTTTGAACCCTTCAATCGCCTCAATAATTGCAGGTTCATTGGCAATAGCAATATCACGCCACATATCAGGATGACTGGACGCTGTGCGTGTTAAATCCCCAAAACCGCCTGCCGATAAATCCAAATAGTCTTGAGCGTCTTCCTTTTGGGCGACCAAATTAAACAAAGAAAATGCTATTACATGAGGCAAATGACTAACGTGTGCTAGTAGCAAATCGTGTTCCTTTGCATCCATATTAACAACTATACCGCCAATAGATGACCACATTTCGTTGAGCACTTTTTGAGCACGTAATGATTGATTCTGATGGGGTGTCACAATTACTTTTGCGCCAACAAACAAATCACTACTCGCAGCCTCAAGACCACTTTTTTCTTTGCCAGCTACTGGATGAGAAGGAATGAAATTATCAGGAATTTTTCCAAAAACGGACTTAGCATCTCTAAAAACAGATAATTTGGTACTGCCAACATCGGTGCACACCCAAGTATCGCTCCAACAATTTTTCAGATCGGTAAGCAAAGAATGAAAAGTGCCAACTGGTGTGGCTAATACTACTATATCTGCTCCGTGTACTGCCTCAGCGAGGTTGCTCGATCCTTGGTTAATAATCTGCAAATCCATTGCTTTCTTTATCGTCTCTTCTCTTCCGTAGCCAGAGACAATCATGCCATTCTTCTTTAATGAAAGTGCCAAAGATCCACCAATCATGCCAACACCCAAAATTGCAGTTTTCATAATAAGCCTTCAAGAGCATTGAAAAAAAAAGTATTCTCTTCGGGAGTTCCGATTGACACTCTAAGATGATGCGAAAGCCCATAACCTGAAATATCTCGCACAATCACACCTTTTTCAAGCAAACATTGATTAATTTCTTTTGCTTGGTTTGGGAAATGAATGCACAGAAAATTGGCTTTAGACGGTATCCATTCAATATTTAGTGTTGCTAATCTTTCCTCAAATTCCTTCTTTATCTGATGAAATTCATGGGTTGTTTTTTGTATCCACTCTTGATCTTTTAGTGCCATTTCAGCAGCATTAAGAGCTAATGTATTTACATTGAATGGTTGTCGAACGCGGTTTAAAACATCTGTTATTTCTGGAGAAGATAATCCATAACCGACCCGCAACCCAGCTAAAGCATAGGCTTTTGAAAAAGTTCTTGTTATTATTAAATTAGGAAATTCCTCAAGCCATACGGTACTGTCAGTGTAATCATTCGCGTCCAAATACTCTATATACGCTTCATCAAGTACGACTACAATATCATCAGGTACTTGTCGTAAAAACCGTAAAATCTTATCAGATGAAACAAATGTACCTGTTGGATTATTAGGATTTGCAATAAAGACAACGCTTGTGGTTTCGTCGATAGATTGAGCACAACGCTCTAGATCATAACCAAAATTCGTAGCAGGAACAACCTGCAAATGAGCTCCCATGCTTTGAGAAGAAATTGCATATACTACAAACGCATGTTGAGAGAATAATGCCGACTTCCCTTCTCGAAGAAAAGTCCGTGCAATGAGATCAAGTACATCATTTGAACCATTACCAAGCGTGATTTGTTGAGGTGATACTTTATGAAATGAGGCAATAACTTGTTTCAAACGATAACCATTGCCATCAGGATAACGCAACAAATCCTCAGAATTTGCAGTGAGTGTTTCTAAAATTCTTGGAGACGGTCCAAAAGGATTTTCATTAGAGGCCAGCTTAACAATCTTCTCGATGCCATACTCTCTCTTAATTTCAGATATAGGACGCCCTGGCTGATATGCTTGTAATGATCGAATTCCCGTGCCTATATTTCGGTTTGTCATCTCATCCATTGTAGCGTTAGTTTGCTCGTGGAAAAGACCCCAAAACCCTTACCAATTCTACGTTGGTTTTAATCTTTTCCAATACAAGTTTAAGTGCCTCTTCTTGTGCATGCCCATCAACTTCAATATAAAAAATATAGTCCCACAGAGCCTGATGCGATGGTCGAGAACTGATGCTGCTCAAGCTTATGCCTTCGTTAGCAAATGGCTGTAAAATATTAAAAAGCGTGCCCGGTTGATTTTTCACCGCAATAAGCAATGCCGTACGATCGTTACCACTAATGCCCGAATCACAATCCCCAATAACAAGAAAACGTGTGCGATTATCTAAAGCATCTTGAATGCGACGCTGCACAATAGGCACTTCATAATGAATTGATGCCTGTTCAGAAGCAATAGCAGCATAACCACTGCCCTTCTCTTTAACCAATTTTACAGCACCAGCATTGGAGTCCATATTTTGCAGATGAGCATCAGGAAATCGCTCTAACCATCGACGGCATTGACCAATTGTTTGTTCGTGCGCAACAATTGTATGGATCTTACTAAAATCATTCCCGTCAAAACTCATAAAACAATGCTCAATTGGCAGCATTAGCTCAAGACATACTTTTATATTTTCGTATTTTATTAATGCATCGATCGTTTGATGCACTGTCCCTTCATAAGAATTTTCAATGGGAACCACGCCGAAATGACAACGCTTTTTAGTTACTTCATCAAATATTGCATTGATGTTTTTCAATGAAACAAATTCATTGGATTGACCGAAATATTGTTGACTAACTTGGTGCGTATAGGTTTCTTCAGGACCTAAATAAGCAATTATTTGCTGTTGTTCCAAAGACAAACAAGCCGCTATTATTTCGCGATAGATCGCTTTTATAGACGCGTCTGTGAAATTTAAACCATACTCCTTTTTCAATTGCAACAATCTGCGAATAATTTGAGATTCTCTCTCAGGTCTGAAATATTGAATTCCTTCTGGTGGGGCTGATACTTTTTTGATACTTGCTACTTGCTCTGCCAATTGTGCGCGTTGAACAAGCAACTTAAGCACTGCATCATCAGTTGCATCAATCTTTTCACGTAATTTATTCAAGCTATTCATCTTTGTACATACAATACCGAGCAGAGCGAATACCGTCTATTAACAAAAAATTCATAATCATCTCATCAAGATCGTTTTTTTCCTTATCCTCTATATCAACAATTGTATAGGCAACGTCATTGTTAGACTTGTTTAATAGATCTTTGATATTTATGCTTCTCTGCGCTAACTCACCAGTTATTTTTTCAATCATGCCAGGTTTATTGTCATTCGCGATAACTATTCGCACTTCAAAGTCATCCTGCAAAATAACTTCAGGGAAATTAACAGCATTGGTGACGTTGCCTCTAACAAGAAACTCATTGAGTTGAGATGCAACTAAAACAGCACAATTCTCTTCTGCTTCTTTCGTTGATGCTCCTAAGTGAGGCAAAGCAATCACATTATCAAGGTTAGAAACTCTTTCACTTGGAAAATCAGTCACATAACAACGAACCTTTCCTTGTTCAAGACCACTGATGATAGCATCTTCCTCGACAACTTCTGCCCTAGATAGGTTTATGATTATTTTACCTTCTGGCAATTTTTTCAACGATTCTGTATTAAATAAATTGCATGTAGAGTCTATCAACGGAACATGGAAGGTAATGAAATCGCACGACTTATAAATATCTTCCATCGTATTCACTCGAGTAATATTGGAATTAAGTTTCCACGCATTTTTCACCGTGATTTTAGGGTCAAATCCTGCGACCTTCATCCCTAAGGAACAAGCAGCGTTTGCCACTTCCACCCCTACAGCACCCAGTCCAATAATTCCCAATTTTTTTCCTGCGAGTTCGAAACCTGCAAACTGTTTTTTTCCAGCCTCCACTGCTTCGTTCAACGATTCACCATTCATTGTTAAACCTCGAGTGAAATCGTATGCTTGGCAAATATTGCGAGCCGCTAAAAGCATACCCGCTATAGTTAACTCTTTAACCGCATTCGCATTTGCTCCTGGCGCGTTGAATACTGGTATACCCCGCTCTGTTAGCATTTCAACCGGAATGTTGTTATATCCTGCTCCAGCACGACCTACTGCTTTTAAACTTGAACCAAATTCCATGTCATGCATTTTAAATGATCGAACCATAATGGCATCAGGGTTGTCATGTCGAGTAACCGCTTTACAAAAATTTTTGTCAAACCGATTCAAACCTGCTCGTGCTATATTATTTAAAGTCAAAATGCTGTACATTATTATCCGTGTTGCTTGGCAAACTCTGCCATAAATTCAATAAGTTTCTCAACACCAGCAAGTGGCATAGAATTGTAAATACTTGCTCGCATTCCACCGATCACCCTATGTCCTTTCAAATTGGTTAAGCCTTCAGTTTCAGCACGTTCTAAAAACCGTGTCTCCAGTGCACTCTCTCGTAATGTAAAAGGTATATTCATCCAAGATCTTGAACCTTTCTCTATAGGGTTGTTATAGAACTCATTATCGTCAATAAATGCATAAAGAATTTCTGCTTTCTGCTTATTAATCTCACCCATGGCTTTCAACCCACCTTGGGCTTTCAGCCATGCAAAAACCTCCCCTGCCACGTACCAAGAAAAGGTAGCTGGTGTATTAAACATGGAATGATTTTCGCTTTGTTTTTTCCAGTTAAAAATAGTTGGTAAATCTGCATCCAAACCATTTATCAAATCCTTCCGAACAATCAAAATAACCATTCCTGCGGGGGCAATGTTTTTCTGCGCTCCAGCATAAATAACGCCAAATTGACTTACATCAATGGGTCGAGATAACAGCGTTGAAGAAAAATCAGCAACTAACGGCGTTATTCCACTGGCAGGAATATAGGAAAATTCAACCCCTGTTATTGTTTCATTAGGCGTGTAGTGCAGATATGCATACTCCTCTTCAAACTGCCATTCCTCAGGTTTTGGTACTCGAAAGTCAGCGGAAGTATCGGATAACACATCAACATCAATATATCGTTTACCTTCAGTTATTGCTTTCTCACCCCAATGCCCTGTTTTAATATACGCAGCTTTGCCTGCTCTATAGCGTAGATTCAAGGGAATAGCCGAAAATTGTCCCGATGCGCCCCCTTGTAAAAAAAGAACTTCGTAGTTTTCAGGAATGCTTAGTAATTCCCGTAAATTTTTCTCACACAGAGCAGTCATTTCCATGAACGCAGCAGATCGATGGCTCACTTCCATAGACGACATGCCACTGCCTTGCCAATTAAGCAAGTCGTGCTGAACTTTCTCCAGCACTGCTTGAGGCAATTGAGCAGGACCGGGACTAAAATTATAAACTCTTTTCATTTCATTAGATTTATTCATAGTATTTGGCTATTAAAAGCCATAAATTATCACCCTAACTATTTGAAGCAATTGAAACGCTTCAAATAGTTAAGGGTAAACTTGATTTGTACTAATCTTCTGAATGTATATCTGATGCTTTTTCAGCCAATACGTCGTCTGATTCGGAATGTTCGTCTTGCACATTAGAATCTAAAGTTTCCGTTTCGTGAGAGCTATCCTCTCCTAATCTGTCATGACTTAAGATTTCTTCACCTACCTCATCTTCGCCCAATTCTTCTTCTGGACAAATACGTGCAATTCCAGCAAGTGACTCTTTATCGTCAAGACGAATAAGACGCACACCCATCGTGTTTCTACCGCTGCTGGAAATCTCATGAACGCCAATGCGCACCATAGTACCCCCATCAGAAATCAACATTACTTCGTCTTCTTCGCGTACCATAACCGCTGCCGCCACCTGTCCGTTACGCTCTCCTGTTTTAATTGAAATAACCCCTTTACCGCCACGTCTCTTAACAGGATAATCAGTTACAAGCGTGCGTTTACCGTACCCCATGACCGTTGCCGTTAATACCTGAGCATCTTCTTCGGCAATCATCATGGTCATCACCATGTCCTTTTTATCAACGCGCATACCAATCACACCCTTGGCAGTTCTACCCATAGAGCGCACATCTGATTCTTTAAAGCGCACTGCTTTACCAGTATTAGAAAACAGAAGTATATCTTTAGAACCATCCGTTAAAGCCGCACCAATCATCTCATCCCCTTCATTCAAACTAAGGGCAATAATGCCATTAGCACGTTGATTTGAATAGCTGGTGAGTGGGGTTTTTTTGATAATCCCACATTTGGTCGACATGACAATGTAATGTTCGGGGTCATAGTTTTTTATAGGAAGGACAGCCGTAATAATCTCCTGCCCATCCAATGGCAACAAATTAACAATCGGTTTGCCTCTAGCTTGTCGAGAGCCTACTGGAACTTCATATACTTTCTTCCAATACACCTTCCCAGCAGATGAAAAACACAGTAATGTATCGTGTGAATTAGCAACAAACATTTGTGACAACACATCTTCTTCTTTGGTTGCCGCTGCCATACGTCCCCTACCCCCACGATGTTGGGCTTGATATTCATCCAACGCCTGCGTTTTAATGTAACCCAAGTGAGAAATTGTAACAACACGCTGCTCAATAGGAATTAAATCCTCTACACTAAGATCTTGAAAATGCTTGCTAATTCGAGAGCGTCTTGGAGATTGATATTTTTCACGTATCTCAATCAACTCATCGCGAATCACTTGGAGTAATTTGTCTGAATCACGAAGAATTTCTAATAATTTAGCAATAACATCAAGCAAAGTTTTAAATTCCTCATGAATCTTTTCTTGCTCTAAACCTGTTAAACGATTCAACCGCAAATCCAAAATGGCTTGAACTTGTATTTCACTTAATTGATACTCATCGCCCGACTGTAAACCTACCCCTTCTGGCAAATCTTGAGGACGCGATTGATCAAACCCTTCATCATTGATCAACTGTTTAACGAAACCTATAGACCACTTCCTATCAAGCAACGCTTGCTTAGCAGTCGCTGGGGATTTTGAATGCCGAATAATCTCAATCATATCGTCAATATTCGCCAATGCAATTGCCAGACCCTCTAATATATGTGCACGGTTGCGTGCTTTCGCCAAATCAAACAATGATCTACGTGTAACAACATCTGCTCGATGCGCCAAAAAGGCTTCGAGTATTTGTTTTAAATTCAATAGCCGAGGCTGCCCACCTGATAAAGCGACCATGTTGATGCCAAAAACGCTTTGCATCGCAGTCATTTTATAAAGTTGATTGAGCACTACTTCTGGTACTTCCCCGCGTTTAAGCTCAATCACCATGCGCATGCCTTGCTTATCTGATTCGTCTCGCAATCCACTAATGGATTCAACCTTTTTATCTTTAACTAACTCAGCAATGCGTTCAATAAGCCGCGCTTTGTTTACTGCATAAGGTAATTCAGTAACAATAATTGACTGTCTATCACCCTCGCGCGTTTCAAAATGTGCTTTAGCCCTAGTGTAAACTTTTCCTCGTCCAGTATGATAGGCTTCATGAATACCAGATACTCCATTTATTTCACCGTACGTTGGGAAATCAGGTCCAGGAAGAACTTCTATAAGTTCATCAATAGTGGTATCAGGATTGTTTGACAACAACAATGCTGCATCTATAACTTCGGCTAAATTATGTGGAGGAATGTTAGTTGCCATGCCAACAGCAATGCCACTTGAACCATTTACTAACAGATTGGGTACGCGCGTGGGCAATACGGCAGGTTCTGATTCGGATTCATCGTAATTGGGTATAAAGTCGACAGTGTCTTTATCAATATCAATTAACAAGTCATGCGCAATACGCGCCATGCGAATTTCCGTATATCGCATAGCCGCTGCTGCGTCCCCATCAACCGAGCCAAAGTTACCCTGTCCATCGACAAGCATATTACGCATAGAGAAAGGTTGTGCCATACGAACAATAGCGTCATAAACTGCAGAATCTCCATGAGGATGGTACTTACCGATGACATCACCAACAATCCGTGCAGATTTCTTATAAGAGGTGTTGTAGCCATTGCCAAGCTCATTCATCGCAAACAAAATACGTCGATGAACGGGTTTTAATCCATCACGCACGTCAGGCAAAGCTCTACCGACAATCACGCTCATAGCATAGTCAAGATATGAGTTTTTCATTTCTTCTTCGAGAGAAGCAGCAATAATATGATCGTTCAAAATAGTTGATTCGGACGTTGAGTCAGACATAATGTTATTTGATTTGTTATGCGAAAAAAATTGAAAGCATATTATACTGCACTTGGCATGCTTTCTCTTTTCAAAACAAAGGTTCTTGAAAGAGAAATTAGGTAGAATGCAACACCTAAAAATTAGGTGAGATGTCCGAGTGGTTTAAGGAGCACGCCTGGAACGCGTGTATGGGGAAACTCATCGAGGGTTCGAATCCCTCTCTCACCGCCAATAAAGTGTTTGCTGTGCTACCGCCAAATTTAACGATTCGCCAGCCCTCTGCTTCTCTGTTAATAACATTTCTGGCTATTTAGTACTAATAGCAAACGTATTTGGGTATAGTTTGCATCATTTATTAGAAAGCCTTAATCATGGCCATGCCGACTGAGTAGTCGGCGACATCATTGGCGGTCATCGCCTTATCTCAGCTTTGGATAACCATATTGAAGTCAGAATGTGGCTGCTTATAGCACATAAACCATTGTTCTCTAACTATCGTCTCTCCAATAGGCACTGGATACTGTTGATACTGATCAGCAAAGATATAGGCCCCTAAGTTATTTTTAGTTCCTCTTAATGTTTGCAAGCTTTCACGAGCAGAATTTAATGGTTCGCCTGCTGACGTTTATAAATACCTTCATTCCTTAGTGTCATCACTTCATTTTTTTCAGCAATGACAGGCAATGCTAATGGCATATACCGGCTACCGCCCTCTTTTCCTTGGCTTTCAGATAACCGGCTAAATCCATCTCATGAACGCGTTGCATAACCATAATAATCTCCCCCCATGTTCTTATTGTTAAACGTTGTTATACGTTCTCATCAAACCATCGATTACAATTCTCTAACCGTTTATGGTTGGCATATGGGAGGCAGTCCACTGCACAGCATTCTCCGCAAGGACTTGGCGAACTTTCATCGAGCACAGTGATTGGGGAAAATGAAATAGGTGGATATCTGTTTGTGGAGCCACTTTACACGTGACGCCTGTCAACGGCTCCGGAGCTAGCATGTTTTCCGATGAATAAACAGAAAGAGTGTCCAAATCTGTCATCTCAGGTCCCCTTCTTTCGATTTCGTTTTATCTAATCATAACTAAATAGCCCATCCAGTCAAATCAGAGCTAGATCACGGTAAGAACGTTATGAAGCTTTTAATTAAGAGCTGCTCTGTTTAAGTTCGATTCGAAGCTATAAAACGCTCTATATCTGAGGCCACATGCATAGTTTCATGGTGAGGCTCCGCTTTATGGCACATAGCGCAGAGTACAGAAAGGTTGGACTCGCTATTATCCCCCTTCACACCATTAATATGATGGACATGCAATCCTTTCTTCATCTGGCTCATATTTACCCCGCATCTTGAGCATTCCCAGCCACATCGTTGACGAAGATCTGTCGATATTTTTGGAAAATAATCAGTGTAGCCACCCCGCGGCTGAGATGCTGCTGTATGCTTCGGTGTGCGCCTCATGACATTAAATGTGCCATCATTCTCACCTAAGTAAGTCTGTAATGAGAAGTTTTTGACAGCCTCCACTCGATCACCTTTAAGTTGTCTACAGTCAAAGTCGTGATATTGCAGCTTATCCAAACATCTTTGGCACGGGGCAAGCCTGATATTGTCTAGAACATGATACTCACCATATAACGAAATTTGATCTGGCTCTCTCTCTCTTGCCTCTACCTGAAACAGCCCTGACTTAGATCTTGAGAGAACATAACGCTCAAATCTCCCTTTCTTTTCCATCTTAACGAGGACATCACACCAAGTAAAGTGGAAGCGGGGGGCGCTCTGTTGAGGAATTTCTGCCTCCAGATCGAGCTTACTGTAATTGGAATTAAAAATGTAAAGAATCGCAAGAACATCACCTTTATAAGTTAAGAATGGCCCTACGGTCTTGATATCCTCTCGTTCAACTATGAGACCTTCATTTGTCTCTAGCTGAACAACTACTCTCTCAAATTCGGACAGCGCAGCTCCAAATTCGAGCTGGACTAAATCGGCTCCTATACGAGCTCTGAGCGAATCAAGCCGATCAGAACTATCGGAAAGTTTCACTACGTTTCAACTTGGTTACAAGGTTAAGAAGATCATCTTCTGCGCGAGTTTTCATTCTAAATTCAACTCTGCGGGACTTGTCATAAAGTTCAGCATTACCAGCTTTAATAAGATCACTCGACGACATCCCGTGAGCTGTCATACTTGAAAAACTCCAATCTAGATAGCCAGAATTTGATGCAATGCTAGGAATGTTCAAAGCATAGCTCATTACGTTTCTAGATCTATTTTGAGATAGCTCAGTGTTATATATGTAACCACTAAGTTTAGTGTCAACTCCTCTAACATTAGAGTCGGTGTGCCCCTCGATTCTTAACTCACTTATAGATTCTTTGTAGTCCCATATCACCTCCATAAGCCGAGGCATAAAATTATTCAGCAAATTCCTAAAGCTCGGAGAGAGACTTGAGCTTGCGCTTTCAAAGCTCGAATCGCTCTCAAAGCGGATCAATAAGCCTCCCTCACATATTGTCATATTCCAACGATCTATATCCTGAGAAAATTCAGCGAGTAGATCTCCACATATTTCATCTCGTATGTCACTTACTTCATTAAAATATTTACTAAGATTCTCAATATATATCACTGCAATAAACAGGAAAATCATCATTAAACCCGCCATCATATCCGCAGCAGAAATCCATGTATCGTCATCGTTAGAACTTTTAGATAGAAAATTCATATATTGACCTATTAATTCCTAGAAATTTTAGAGGTCAGATCAATTATCTTCGATGCAGATTGCTCGTAGGTATCTACAAACTTATCGGTAATCGATACCAAATTATTCCCCATTTTGTCGAGCGAACGCTGGAGTTGTTTTTGCATTCCTTCATCTAGAATCTGGAGCGATTGATTCATATGTTCTGTATTCTCGGCAAGAGACTGATCAATGCGCGACTTTATATCGTTGGAGGTAGACTGTTGACTGTCACTAAAGTCCTTAACTATTGACTCAACATTGGCACTTACTTTTTTAGTAGAATCTAGAACATTGTCGGCCGCAATATTAAGGCTATCAAGAACACCTTGAAACTTACTTTGCTGCTCAGCATACATTTTTTCTGAGTGTTCGAATGATGAGGTCATCAGATCATTTAAGCCATTTGTTAGGTTTTTTATCGTTTGTTGAGTTTCAATTTGAGAATCACGCATTGACCCAAACTGCTTGTCGATAACAGATAATTCATCCTGAATAGACTGCTTCAACCCCTCTGTTAGGCATGTAATCTGCTCCCTGATTGATGGAATTGCATTCTCAGCGTTTTTCCTCATCTCATCTAAAGAAGATAACCCCTCATGTAACTGGTTCATTCTCTCATCAGTTGCCTCAAAAACAATGGAGATTTTATCCATATGCTCAGGTATCTGCTGAGTAGAACCTTCGATCAGCTTAACACTCTTTTGCACTGCATCAATACCAGCTTGGATCGCAAGGAATGCTTCCGTAAGCGCTCTAACTTGTTCTTTGTGCTCCTGTTGCCACTCTAACTGTGCACCGACTGCCTCATTGAGTTGCTTAAAGTTATCACCAAATTGTTCTGATATCTTTTCATTAAAGTCTTTAATAACAGACTCTAAAGCCTCAACAAGTGCTTTACTACCATCCTCAGAAACCTTTTCGGCAAAGTCTCTAAAGTCATTCCTGAGTTTACTGAACTGAGTAGATAGACTTGAGTCACCCTCACCAACTAATGCGTCTCTAACTTGGTTAGTCCCTTTAGTTATTTCTCGAAGTTCTAACAGTAAATCTTCTCCGGAAGCATCATTTGCTGATTGCTCGCTTCGTATTGACGGATACACCACACGGTAAAGAAGGCTTAAACCAAGCCCAACTACACTCGATAAAAATGCTAACTTTAATCCACCAAGAAGTCTCGGAATTGATCTGTTCATGTCATTAACATCGAAAGCCTGAAGTGCTAAAAAGATGCCAAGAAAGGTAAAAAATATACCGAACGACGTTAGGATAGTCGGACCACTAGACGATACTGCTGACAGCACCTTGCCTTTTGAGTTGATGCCAAAAAGACATAGTGCAAAAGTGAATAATATTAGACTTACTGAAATTGATTGGAGGAGACTTTCCACGATTGCATCCTAGAGTTTTGTACTAGGCTTGATTGTATAGTCTTTTAACGCACTTTGCTTGCTAGGCACGACAACGAACTCAGGAATAAATAATATACTACGGGTCAGATATCGATCATCTAATCGCTTAGGCGAGCCTTAAAATCATCCTATGATTGAAACTACCTTTGTCAAAGGTGTTGAGCATGCGTAATCACTATACTTTTGCATCAAGCGACGCCGTTTATCAATAAGATGACTCTTCTGATAGGTGCCAGCTGACTTATCTTTGATCTTATGCGCGAGGGCGATCTCTCCTGTCAGCCAGTCTTTATCGGCCTTCTCCGTATTCCATGTCTTAAATGTACCTCTAAATCCATTAACCGTGATTAGTTGGCCGCGCCTGTCTTTCCAACTCTCTTGTTTTTTTGCATTCGTTTCAATGCTGAGGACATTTTGATAATATTGTTCGATTAAAGCAATGGATTGTTTGCTGAGAGGGATGCATATCTTTTAGCCCTTTCATTCTGCGTGACGGTATAGACCAAATAGCTGGATTTCTCTCTGTTCTGAGATCATTAGATATAGCCACGTCTAAAATAGATGCGATTCTTCTTACTCGATCTGCTGTCTCTGTTTTATCAAACCAAATCGGCTGTAATATTTCTAATATTTGCACCTACTAACTTCAGATACAGGGATTTGTCCTATAGCTGGAAAGGCACATTTTTCCAGAGAGCTGATGCCCTAATCAACCAACACCAACAACAAAAGCAAATCACCAGACTCAATAACATCAAGCAAGCCTGCTTGAGCAAAATGTTTGTTTAGCAAGGAACGTCTACCATGACCATCTTTAAAACCGAAACGCAGTTTGACAGGCCTTTATTGAGGTGCTTACCCATAAGGGGTGGAAGCTGAGATACTAAAAAATAAAACCGAAACCGAGTTACTAAAAAATTGAGCGGCTATTTTATTTGAAAATAATAAACAACGAAAAACGGGATCGCTTAAACGATGTACAGCTCACCGCCAGCGAAATACAGCAGATTATTGAGCAGATAAAAGGACTTAAAACCCCGCTCAAACTAAACGGTTTGATTAACGGTAAAAGTGTTGGGCATCCTGATACTCTGGCTGATACCATAGCAGAGGAAACCTCTACAAGATACTCAGCCTATTGTTTAAAGAAATTTGGTTTTGTTGCCACCATCGGTTTGATAAAGTAGTTCTAGCAGGAGGAGAAATAGAAATTAAGTATTTAAAAACCAATATTGTTCGACCAGTAAAAACTTTGCTATTTGGGAAAGCCGTTTTGCAGTTAGGTAACGATCAAATTCCAATGTGGTGTCATTCAATCTTAGATTGTGAACAGTCGCAAAGCGGCTGGTAATCCCTCTCTCACCGCCATTATAAAAAATAGTGGTTCAATTTCACTCAGTGTATTGCGCTAATCCCACAGTACTGGGAATTTGGCTAGTCTCTTTTTTTGCAATTCTTCAACTGAGACAATTTTTAGTCCCATCAAGCTTTTCAAGCTTTGCTCCCTCTAACAAAGGCTATCTTACAGAATATTTTTACAATATTGTAAAAATAAATATAGAAGGATTAAAATCCATTACAATAGATTCCACTTTTATGACAATATCAGGAAATACTTTGAAAACCCTTCAGGTATTAATGCCATCAAAAGAAAGCTTAAAGCTGCTAAAGTTTAAAATCAATGAAATTAATTCAAAACTAATTCCTTGCAAGCAACGAAGCCAAATCCTCATCCTACAGACACCCTCTTCCCCAAATTTATCAGCGATAAAATTAGGAAGATATTTACACCTCTAAGACATCTACACTATGAGTAAAAAGACTTTTTTAGAATTGTTTGCGGGAGTTGGAGGTCTGAGCGAAGGTTTTATTGAAAGTGGTTTTAAACCAGTAGCATTCATTGAAAAAGACAAATATTGTTGTGATACATTAAAAACTAGGCAGGCGTATTTTCATTTAAAGTCAACCGATAAATTAAACATATATTATCAATATCTATCTAAAAAAATATCAAAGAGTGATTTTTACAACTTCATTCCTAAAAGGAAATTTGATATGATTTTTAACAAGGAAATAAATAAAAGTAGTATTGATGCATTAATTAGCAATATTGAAAAACGCTTAAAAAACAAGAAATTAGATTTAATATTAGGTGGACCTCCTTGTCAGGCATACTCTTTAATCGGCAGAGCACAAAATAAAACAAAAAAGAATGATGAAAGACTGTTTTTATATAAATACTATTTGCAATTTTTATCTAAACTAAAGCCTACTACCTTTGTTTTTGAGAATGTACCTGGCTTACTGAGCATTGATAAAGGAGATTTATTTAATTCTATTATCAAAGACTTTGAAAAATTGGGGTATAAAGTAACTTTTGAGACATTAAATTCTCATGATTATGGTGTATTGCAAGAAAGAAAAAGGTTAATAGTAGTAGGAAACATTAATAAAAAAATCAACCTTGCTCAATTACAGAAAAACAAGCTCAAATATAATGTTGAAGCTCTTTTTGCAGATCTTAAACCACTAAAACCCAGTGAAATAAAAAATCAATATGTTTCCTCTCCTAATGAATATCTTAAAAAAAGTTCAATTAGAAAAGAAGAAGATGTGTTAACTTTACACAATGCAAGACCTCATAATCAAAGAGACTTGGAGATCTATAAATTTGCTATAGATTTATGGAACAGAAGTAAAACAAGATTAAAATATTCAGATTTACCCGAAAAACTTAGAACCCATAAAAACGAGAAATCATTTTTAGATAGGTTCAAAGTAGTATGTGCAGATTTAGAGTCGTCACATACTTTAGTTGCACACATTGCAAAAGATGGACATCATTACATTCACCCAGATGTTAATCAATGCAGAAGTATATCAGTTAGAGAAGCGGCAAGAATACAGTCTTTCCCTGACAATTTCTTTTTTGAAGGTCCTAGAACCGCCCAATTTACTCAAATTGGCAATGCTGTCCCTCCATTACTCTCTAAGTCTTTATCCCAAAGTATAAAAAAATGTTATGAAACATAATTTCAAATTTGAATTTTCTCCTAATTTAATCACCTTATTAGGAGAACAACTCATACACGATAAAAAAATTGCTGTATCTGAATTGGTAAAAAATGCTTATGATGCAGACGCAGATTGGGTTGAAGTAAATGTTGGGGAAAATTTCATTTCAATTTACGACAATGGTTGTGGCATGGACATTGATACTATTCAGAATGTTTGGCTAAAACCTGGAGTTAGTTCTAAAGATAATATTAAAACAGGTAGACTTACCCCAAAACATCATCGAATGCCTATTGGGGAAAAAGGAGTTGGGCGTTTAGGTTCTCATAAATTAGGACAAGCTATTGAACTATTTACCAAGACAAAGCAAAGTAATGAAATTCATTTAAGAATAAATTGGCATGATATTGAGAAAGCAGACAGTTTGAGTAATTTGCAGGCTATTGTAGTGACTGAAAATAGTCAACCTGTTGTTTTCAAAGATAAGCAAACAGGGACGAAAATATTAATATCCGAGTTAAAAGAGACTTGGTTAGACTTGGATTACCAGAATCTTTCAAGAGATTTAACCAATTTAATTTCACCATTTGCAGGAAAAGATGAAAAATTTCAAATTAGATTTAAAAAAAATACCGAATTATTTACTAACGACTTATTAGATGAGGTGAGACTCATTAAAGAAAATGCTTTATTTGAATTTCATGTTTTAATTGCAAATGGATTAATAAAAGATTTTCGGTATAAATTTAAAACTTGGCAAGGACTAGAAAAAGTGCGCCCAAGAACTATCACGCTTGCAGAAGATAAAGACTTTATAGCTAAAATGATTGGAAAAAAATCTAACTTTTTAAGTGTTGATAACGAGATAGAAGAATATCAAAATCTTAATATTGGTGAAATTGAATTTCAAGGAGTCATATATGATTTTGACAATGAATTGTGGGACATTCAAACACAAATGCCTAAAAATAGAAAAAAAATCACAAAAGATTATATGAAATCAAATGGAGGGGTTCGTGTTTATCGAGATAATTTTAGAATATTTAATTACGGTGAGTATGGAAGTGATATTTTAGAGCTGGATTTGGAAAGAGTAAATCGCCCTGCTGGAAGAATTAGCTCTAATCAAGTCTTAGCAGCTATAAAGCTGAAAAGAAAAGATAGCACAGATTTAATAGAAAAGACAAATAGAGAAGGATTTATAAATAACCGCGCTTTAACGGCTTTTCAAAACTGTCTAAAAGAAGTTACATTTAATTTAATTAGCACATTGAAGCAAGATGATAAAGCTAAAATCATAACAGCGCACCTAGAGAATGCCAAAGACAGGGTAACAATAGAACACAAAATTAAGGATATAAAAAAACTGGTTGCTCAATCAAGTATTGAAGAGGACAAAAAAGAAAAAATAGGGGTAGAACTTGATAAATTATCAAAAGATTTTGATCATACAAAAAACGTATTTTTAAGTGCCACCTCCACAGGATTAAATTTGGCAATTGTTGTGCATGAATTAAGACACCTACTAAATAGATTAAGTTCTGACCTCAAATTGGGAAATTGGAATAAGGCTATAGATGTAACAAAATTACTACAAACAACAGTTAAAAATTATGGCGATATTATTCGTTTAGACAAAAAAAATAACCTTGTCTCGGTTCAATCTCTTATTAAAACAACTCTTTTCAATGTCGAGTTAAGGTTTGAAGCACATAATATTAAATATAGATTGGACATACCCAATGATTTAGAAATAAATGTAAAAAAGAATTTGGTTTCTGGCTTACTAAACAATCTATTTGATAATTGTATATATTGGCTTAATCACCAAAATATTGAAGATAAACAAATATATATAAAAGCCTACAAGAAAGAAGGGCAAGTGCATCTATTGATTGCGGATAATGGGTTAGGATTTATCATTGATTTTGAGTCTGCCATCATGCCCTTTATCACTGGAAGGCAAGATGATAGTTCTATGGGTATAGGCCTTTATTTGGCTGACCAAGTGATGACGGCACATCAAGGCTTTCTTTTGCAGGCTCAATTTGAAGAAGAAAAGCTACCTGATGAGTTTAGCAACGGCGCACTCATTAAATTAATATTTAAGCAATAGGATTTTATAATGTACGACGTTTTATTTATTGATGATAAGTTTGAAGAAGTGCAAGAGACATTTTTAACATTAAAAGAATCGCACATTAGATGTTTTTATACCGATGCTGATCCAGAAAAAGATGGTATTTTTCCGTTAGAAAGAGACAAACTCCTTTTCAAAAATGTCAAGTATATTTGTTTAGACCTTTTTTTAGCTAATCGTGGGATTGATGAAAGTCATCTTAATAAAAATGCGGTATCTACTCTTGCAAATGTGGTTAAAAAATTTACTATCAATAAAGATTATAAAATTATTATTGCATCTGCCCACATAGAGGACTTTAAAAAATATGAAGATGATTTTAAGGAATATATAGGTGATGTTGAAGTTATTACAGAAGAAAAAGATGCAGATGCTTCAGGAAAACGATTTTCCATTCTTCATAAAAATGAACCTATATTTAAAGAGATTCTTCAAAACTCTATTCAAAATAATTTAAGGAACCTAATTATTAAAGAAGCGATAGAAATTGAAAATTCAATTTGGGAAAAAATTAATAATGAAGATTGTCAATTAAAAGGGTTGCTTGAATATTTGCCAACAAGAAGTAATCCTAATTTTGGAACTAAAATTGAACTATTTAACTTTTATTTTGTTAAAGATAATAAAAACATTACTATAGAAAACTTACACACGTTTAGAAATCTCCGAAACGACGCGGCTCATAAAGATGATTCAGGTAAATTGATCAAGGATGTCAAAAAATTTGTAAAACTTTTTGATGAAAAATGTATCGTTGAAAACGAAAAAATTATTGCTGCAACATTGCACAGTATAGAAAAATTAAAGGGAAATATAAAGAATGTCTAAATTCATCAAACTCGCCTTGAACTGTCAATTATTGCGTTAATTCTCAAACAAGGAAACTCTCACATATTTTATGTGGGAAAATTTCGCGTTACTATCACAAATATTCAACACAAATAATTTAGTAACATTACCTATGGCTTCACTTTCTCCTGTAACAGGTGTATTACCTGGAATAAAACCATCAAAATATATTGCTTCCTCTAAAATTTCACCAACTAAATTTTCTGTGTTATTTTTACCGTGATACTGAAGTTCAGCATACAGATTAGCATACGCGGCAGTGATCGCACTCATTGCAAATGACCCACCAATAAAGTGAGATGTCCCTTGACTCACAAATCCTTGTCAAAAGTCTCCACCTTGTAACTCGTTAAGTCCATCTCCAACAACACCTTGGCAGCATGATGTAAAACCCCACCTTTGAAATTATAATATTCTGCTAATGTGTACCCATTTTTTCAAAGAGTTCTACTTCTTCATACCCTGTTATAGCAACTGCAAATCTTGCGAAAAGTTTAGTGTTATTACCTAAAGAGATAGGTACACTTCTTTAGAATTTTCCTTTGGAGGTTTTGTTTTTTCCGATGACTGTAAGATAAGCAAATGCAAGCGTTGTACTTGCCCATAAGTTTATTAAAATCATCAAGAAACTCGTAGCGTATGTGAAATAAAAATCTCCATATAAAGCAAAGCCTCCATATATAAATGATGCAATCACAAATACAATTGTGAACATTGTAAAAAATATTATCGACTGATGATTCTTTGTGGCATACCACGAATCTATAAATATAAATTTTTCGTCAACAGCAATGCTAGGAAATACAAAAGAGAATCTGCTCAACGAATACAAAGAAAAAACGACCCATAATAGTGGAACCGTTATTTGAATAGAGACTGAGTATTGATATCCTATGACCATTATGATGATAATACCTAGAGGGAAAATCAACATTGCAATTAAGTATAACTGATATAGAAAGAAATCTATTTCACGCCAACCAAATTGAAACTTCCATTTAGGTATTGATTGAGGACCTAATATCACCAAACGATGTACAGCAACAGGAATCACACCAAAAAACATTAATATTCCTAAAAATCTAAACACGGCCTCTATATTTTTCATCCACAGGTCCAGTAGGGGCTAAATGACAATCTAGAGGGTTATTGGTTCCACAAGCATTTCCCGCATTTCCCGCATTTCCATAATGGCCATCATTGAGCGGATTTCCATGCCGACCATCATGTCCGTTACCTAAGTCATTATACAGATGAGCATACGCGCAGTGATCGCACCCATTGCAAATGTCCCACCACTTAACTGCGATATACTACCACCAATTACTGATTGCATTATGGTGGTTCCTGCCATACTCTCTCCTAAAAGATTACCGATATCTTCAAACCCACCAAGAAAGTGAGATGTTGCTTGACGCACAAACCCTTGTCACAAAAAGTGGTTTTTTACTTGGTGAGTTTAGCGTGCTTTAATTTTGATCATATTACATTTAGCCTATAGAGCTATTCTTTTACTTGAACCATTTCAACAATGCTCGTTTAACTGAGTAATACTCTTGACTCATCTTAATATTTTTCATTTTAGGAATTGAGATAATAAAGATACCTATAAAATATGCAAGTACGCCTTCAAAAATTCCTGGTGATGGAAACAAAAGCCATAGCAATGAAATCGGTACTATTAATGCAAAAATAATGCTCTCTATATCTAAAGGAGAAAAAGAAACTACAAACGTAAATACTGAATGCAGATAACAGTACGACATAATAATTAATATTTCATTTTTTCTCCAGAAATATAGTGCTATCATAGGTAATGAAATAGTGAAAATATAAATGGGTAAACCATAGTAAGCAAAAGGTAGATTTATTTCCCTACTCAACGAAAACGTATATGATCGAAGCTCAGCTGCTAAATAAGCAGTGCTGCCACAAATAATAAAAAAGATAACTGAAGATTTCATGTGCGCTACTCAGGTTCATAAGTATTCTTAAACTGCCAATTAATAAACCTAATCATATTTTTTTGTCCATAAGTTAAGCTAGAAGGATTAAGCGAATTTAGAGAATTTAAATATTTTTGATCAATCAAATGTCTTTTGTAATTTGAATGTTTCCCAGGACTCCATTCAATGTTGTTATTATAAAAATCTATATCATGCTCTTGTGAAAAACCATCAATTCTATCAATTGGAAGGTATCTTGAGTCCGCAGGATTTGGGTATTGGTCATCATCCGTATGCCCCTTACCGGTGAAATTTCCATAGCGCGGTTCTTCTGGATTTATATTTCCATCTGTAGTACCACATTGCCCATGAAAACAATCATTATACAGATGTGCAATCGATGAATAATAGGCACCACGAACAAAGTCATTCCCTGATGCAGCTGCTGCTAATCCTCCTGCAAAACCAACAAAGATCGTGCTACCAATAACTGTTGCTGGATCAGACGAATAATCTTCTCCAAAATTTTGTCTAAAGACATAACTAGCTGATTTCGAGATCACACCACGCAAAAATCCACTACCAAAATTACCACCACTAAATTGACTGACTGCCCCCTGTGTCAATCCATGGAGTGCAAATACTTTATAGCTATACGGAGTGTCCTTAAACTCAGACCCTATCTCTTAGGCGGTATTCCGACCAAGAAGATGCTGAATGTGGCTTAACCTTTCTACTAATTTAGTCCCTTTAAAATGGGAGTATTACACCGCGCGTTACTGAAGCAACTATAAATTTACCCAAAAAATAAATGCTATAAAGAGATTTATCAAACACCAAAAAGCTATGACTTTTTCAAAAATATATTCTCGGAGGTAATTTCTCAAGTATTGAGAATTTGTATCATCTGATTGCAGTGCTTTTATCATTTTATAGGTAGTGGTAAAAGTAGGCGCAATTTTTTCTACATAATCTGTCTGATAATTTGTAAAAACACCATTATATGCTGCACTGTTTTTAATAATAGGTTCAAGCTTTTTCCACATTTCAGGGTGACAATGCTTAATAATATCCCAATTACTAAAATTTATAAGAGTCCTAAAGAAAGTTACGTATGAGACCAGTCCCGCATTAAGTAGAAAGCATAAAAATGCGTAATCAAATAAAGTATTAGAAAAATAGAAATAAAAAGTAAGAACCGTATTGATTATGCACAAAGTATAAATTACGAAACGCTGTACGTTCGACAGAAACTTTGCTTTTTTTTCACAATAAATTCCTTGCATTAAATTACGGTACGTTATCCGGTATTTGTGGTATCGTTAAAGGTATTATTTGTGTATGACTTATAACAGAAAATCCAACAAGTGAAAAAAGAGATGGTGACACTCCAAATTCAAAATAGCCTCCTTTATAGTTAGAGCCATGTAAAAATGTTCCTCCGTATCCACCAGATATCCCATAGAATGTTAAATCACCCCCAACATCGGTCGAAGACCCTTCAAGCAGTGATAAATCGTTAGTATCTTTTATCACAGTTCGTTTAAACGTGAGTGTACCTCCACCTGTACCAACTCTTTTTCCGCCTCCTTTTGAAAACATTCCTTTACATTCTCCATAATCATTACAGCCTTTTCCAACACTGATTGCTCCTTCCCCTACTAATCCTCCAGAGATTTCTAATTCTATTATAGTCAGATCATTATAAAAATGTGCAATCGATGAATAATAGGCACCACGAACAAAGTCATCCCCTAATGCAGTTGCTGCTAATCCTCCTGCAAAACCAACAAAGATCGTGCTACCAATAACTGTTGCTGGATCAGACGAATAATCTTCTCCAAAATTTTGTCTAGAGACGGTACGAGGAACAGTATTCGAGTATCTATGGAGAAAGGTTACCCAATCATACCGTTAATTTTTGATGACTTCGTTCCACCATTCGGGAATAGCCGTTCCGTGGGAATAGGTACCGTTGGTTCTTCACTTGTAGTCTTAAATACACATAACTTTTGCCCCTCCTCTGATTAGCTTCTGACTTTCGGTAACCTTTCTAATTACATGATAAATAATACTTTTGACAAGGTGTTATTGATTGAATAACTTTTCACAACGTTTGCAAAAGCCTCGCAGAATTTCATATCCTTATGCGAGGCTTTTTGGTTAATTTTTAACTTTCATTACTTGACCACCTTTCTCATAGTATTCAAAAAGAAATATAAATACTAATCATCTAGATGTGAGCAGAAAATTGCACAACTATTGAGGGAAAGGAGAACGGCCAGTTATACTATTGTTATGCAACTGAGAATTAACACTATGTTGATTAATCGACCTCCACCCAATCCAAGATCACTCTCATCTAAATTGTTCGTTAGCTTAATTTTGTAGCTAACATTCCAGCTTTCTTTGAACGATTGAGTTGGTGCTTGGTATTACGCATCTACGCTGTAAGATACTAAGCGCTACTGTAGTGTCTTTTGCTGTATAATGCATATCTACAGCTTCTCAGCGACGTCGCCAGCAATCGTACTTTAGATGCATCCCCAAAGAAGTGATCCTGTTGTTCAATTTCAATGCGCATAAAAACGGATCTTAAGCATAAAGTTAGCTCTCAGTAACGATACAACGTAAATCAACTTTAAAATTTAGTGTTTTATTTGATTATGGTTGTTGATTTCTGATGTGTGTAATTGAAATACGGGGACTGTGAATAATTTTTCGCAAACGGTTTTAATGGGTTGTGTTTATCATTTTAAATTGAAAAAGAGTATATTTAATCTGATTATTTAATAGGTAGTAGTATCTGTGTATCTCACTTGAATTTATATAATTCCTCTTTATATTGATTTTTATTTAACCTGTACTTAACTTTATTCTCTTTTAATTTAAAACTTTTTATTTATATGATTCCATTTTCTGATTTAGGGTTGTCTGATCCAATACTCCGTGCTTTTAATGACAATGGTTATACTCAGGCCACACCCATTCAAAAAAAAGCGATTCCGGCAATACTATCGGGTGCGGACATTATGGCTGCTGCACAGACAGGTACAGGTAAAACAGCAGCATTCGTCGCACCAATATTACAACAATTAAATTCTGAAAAAAAAACCAAAGCAAACCATACCCGAGCTTTGATATTGACGCCTACTCGAGAGTTGGCTGCACAAGTAGCTGAAAGTATAGTAACTTACAGCAAGCACCTCCCACTAAAATCGACTGCCGTTTTTGGCGGAGTGAAGATACACCCTCAAATGATGAAGTTAAGATCAGGTGTTGACGTGCTTGTCGCAACTCCTGGTCGACTTCTTGATCTATACAACCAAAGGGCAATTAGGTTCTCACAAGTTGAGGTTTTGGTTTTAGATGAAGCCGATAGAATGCTTGATATGGGTTTCATGCCTGATGTTAAGAAAATAATATCTCTGATGCCCAAGCAACATCAAAAACTGTTATTTTCGGCTACTTTCTCTGCTGAAATTCGCCAGTTGACTGCTCGGATTCTAACAAATCCAGTCAGAATTGAAGTTGCACCAGAAAATACTGCTGCATCAACCGTAAAGCAATCCGTATATTGCGTTGATAAAAACAGAAAAACAGCATTATTAAATCATTTGATTCACAGTAACGGTTGGGAGCAGGCGTTGATTTTTGCACGAACCAAACACGGAGCAAATAAGTTAGCAGAGCAATTACATCGCGACAAGATAAGCGCGGTAGCATTCCATGGGAACAAAACCCAAGGTGCCCGAACTCGTGCTCTAGCGGACTTTAAATCAGGGAAAGTAAGAGTACTCGTGGCTACAGATATTGCTTCAAGGGGCATTGATATTATAGATTTGCCGCAAGTTGTTAATTATGAGTTGCCTAATTTGCCTGAGAATTATATACATCGCATTGGGCGTACTGGCAGGGCTGGGGTTGAAGGAGATGCTATATCTTTGGTCAGTATTGATGAAATGAAATTTCTGAATGATATCGAGCGTTTGCTCCAAAAAAAGATAGAGCGAAAAGAAGAAGTAGATTTTGAACCATCGGTGGCGTTTCCTAATCCTGAGTTAAGACCGCTCAAGTCGAAAAAACCGCATAAAGGTAAGTTTCATAAAAAAAGACAATCGAGCGATTCTGACAAACCAAAATCTTTTTCTCGGGAGGCTATCAAGCAGAAAAAGTTTCAATCCAAAAAATCTTCAAAACCAAAAAAGCCATCATATTAAAGCAAGCTAATACTGAATCTTACACTTCTTTTTGATCGTCTATTGTGGGTTACTCGTGCCCATTAGGAGTGTTTGTAATAGATGCTAATGGTAACAAGTGCATTAGTAATATAATGTTATTTCGTTTAAACGCATACAAAACATTTTATTAACTACTCTTATGCACACACATAAAAAAAAGCAAATTTGTGAATTATTAAAAAGTATTGAAACTGGTGATCCAAAAGCACTCTCTGTCGTCAATGAGAGTAAATATATCCAGCATAACCCACAAACTTTTGAAGGCAGTGAAGGTTTAGCAGTATTGTTTAAAAAACTAGCTAAAACATCACCAACAGTAAAAATATTGCGCGCCTTTGAAGACGGCGCTTTTGTTTTTGCGCATACTGAGTATCATTTTTCTTCTCAAAATGTCGGCTTTGAAATATTTCGTTTTGAAAATGGTCAAGCGGTTGAACATTGGGACAACATTCAAAAGAAGCAATCTCCTAATCGTTTGGGTTACATAATGACTGATGGATCAACGAAAATTACAGATGTTGAACTAACAGAGAGCAACCGTTCGATAGTTCAACGTTTCGTGGAAGAAGTCCTCATTAGTAAGCATTTAGAAAGATTTGATTGTTATATCGATGCGAAGAAATTCATTGAGCATAGTCCAAGACTTGGAGAGGATTCGGCTCTATTGCAAAAAGACATACCTAATTCCGTTCATGCCGATTTAAATAAAGCTGTTTATAGTAAAAGTCATCGTATTCTGGCAGAGGGAAATTTTGTATTGTCCGTTTGTGAGGGCCATATTGATCAGATTCACACCTCTTTCTTTGATCTTTATCGATTAGAAAACGAAAGAATCGTTGAGCACTGGGATACAACTGAGATCATCCCTCCGCGTAATGAATGGCAAAACGACAACGGAAAGTTTTGATTATTTGTTTCAATCAACTAAAGAGCAAGAAATGTGTCAAACTGTGAAATAGTAAATTTACTTTTCTCTTTGTAGATTAACCGCTTTTAAGAAGTGTTGTTACCAATGAAAATGCGTACGATCTTCGCGCTGAAATGACAGAATTCTGAACAATGAAATGGCTCCGGATGCTGGACTCGAACCAGCGACCAATTGATTAACAGTCAACTGCTCTACCAACTGAGCTAATCCGGAGCGGAGGGTGAATCTATGCAGATTCACAAGGGTGCGTATAATACAACTAAATGCTAAAAAATCCAAGTGATATTTGCAATAAATGTCAATTTAAAATGCTCCTATCGTTCTTCTAGCCAGTTTTTTATTTTATTGTGCAATGCTTGCACGGATTGTTCATTGATGAAAACCACATCTGCAATCTCCATACGTTTGTTTGCATCCACTTGAGCACCTATGATTTGCTCAATTTGTTTTTCATTTCGATTGTCACGTTTAAGGATACGTTCCATTATTATGTCTTGCTGTGCTTCAATAGCGATAACCCAATCAAAAGTTTTATAAGCATCGGGATTTTGTTGCATCACTTCATAAAGCAAAGGGATTTCAACTGCCAATCTAGTATGTTGCGCAGACATTGCTAAAATGCTCTTTTGAATCATCGGATGCACAACAGCTTCGTACTTTAATTTTTTAGATTTATCCGCAAAAAAATATTTTCCAAATGTTTTTCTATCTATTGCGTTATTTTTCAAAATGTCTGTGCCGTATAATTCAACAGCCGTTGCTTTTACTTTTTCATCTGCTAAAAGTTCATGTGCCACGTCATCTGCTTTAACACACCAAAAGCCGACATTCTTAAAATAATCAAGAGCGATGCTTTTCCCACTTCCGATGCCACCAGTAACTATTACTTTCATCGTCCCCCGTATAACAGGTTAGAACGCCACACTAATGTTTAAATTGAGCTTGTAGGAAAAGTTGAGATTCTGGTCGATAGATTCCTGAATAATTCGGATTTTCCGTTACTTCTTCCCAGCCTATCGCAAATAGACTCCATGTGTTTAAATTGTACTGTGCACCTCCTAAGAAAGCTTCTTGGAGATTAAGAGCATCATCGTTTGTTGCTTGATACCTGAAGTAACCTTTCCATGAGCGATTGAAACGATAACTGAGAGCCCACAAAGCATTACTGGATGATTCGCCACTGATGCCTCTAATTCCATCCACCCAAGTAAGTTCAAATTCACCTCTCAATTTGGGAGTGAAATAGCCCCATACTCCAAAGTCAACACCAAATTGATTGTTTAGATTATCTCGTGAATGAAGTTGCCAAAAAAATGATCCTTCAAAATGAATGGCTTTATGAAACTGGTATTCAAATCGCGTAGCTATGTTGGGCGCATCGCTTATCCCGTCTAAATTAGTTGAGTCTATCAATGCACTTCGTTCTGCTCTTTGATAAATGCCCAAATGCCAAAATCCTTGTTTTGCAAAGCGCAGCTTAGAGGATAATCCTAATGCCTCATTGATATTGAAGGTATCAAATCCGCCTCGGTTAATAAATCTTTCGTTACCATCTCGTCTTGAATAAGCCATCCCAAAAGCTGTTCTTTGCAAACCAACTTTTATAGAGAAAATAGGAACAATCTGATAATTTATCCACGCTTCGTCCAATATAGGTGTGTATTCTTGTGAGGTGCTTTTATCAGCGTTCACCAAGTCCAAATTGACTAATGCATGTAAATCACCTGTTTGACCAATATATCCTATCTGTGCATGACGAAAGCTCAGTTCTTCATCGTTTTCAGATTGATATTGAATATCAATTAATGCTGTTGGTCTTTGTTTGACAAGCGTATTTGCAACTGCGCTAAAACTCAAGCTCAAGAAGATAATAGACAAACCATTTAGAAAAAAGAAATGCGATCGATTCATAATAATTTAATATTCGAATTTAAATAGATATAACAGATATATGTTCGTAGACTCTAATACAATACAAGAAAGCTTCTTTAAATTTTTCGCCTCGAAACTCACTTTCAAACACACTATTTCATAAATGTGCATTGTAACAGATAACCTACCTAAAACACTACAAACGCCCTTTCTAATTCGAAGATTGAGAGGCAACTTTTCAAACGATGTCAAAGCATTTCTTGAGTATATAAATTCGCCACTACCCGTTGATTATCTGCAGCATTTAAACGAAACTGTTCAAGTAGATACAGAAGCTCAAATGCTTACTTCTTTACGCCAGCAGCGGAACAAAATCATGGCGCATATAGCTGCTCGAGAATTACTTCAATTAGACGATATCCGAACGTCTTGTTTTGCTTTGTCTACTTTTGCGGATGGCTGTTTATGGTTTGCTCACAATTTTTATCATCCCAAAATGGTCGAACGCTTCGGTGCCCCAATATCCGAAAATGATGGAACTGAACAGTCGCTCATTATTTTAGGAATGGGTAAACTTGGAGGGCAAGAGTTAAATTTTTCATCAGATATAGACCTGATTTTTGCATTCAATCAAAAAGGAAAAACCAATCATCCAAAATCGCACAGAGCCATTGAAAATTCTGAATTTTTCATTCGCCTCAGCAAACAGATTGTTAATGCACTGAACAATCTCGAACATGAAGGGTTCGTTTTTCGAGTAGATACGCGCTTGCGCCCTTACGGTAAATCAGGTCCTATGGCTTGCGGGTTTGAAACACTTGAACTTTATTTTTTGCATAATGCAAGGCCTTGGGAGCGATTTGCTCTTGGAAAGGCACGCCCTATTACAGGATCGAAAAAAGATTGGGACATACTTATCCCCATGTTTGAATCTTTTGTTTATCGTCGCTACACTGACTTTAGCATTCTTGAAGATTTGCGTGATACTAAAGCAATGATTAAGAATAAACTACTGCAAAATATTTCGGATCAGTGGAATGTTAAATTAGGTACTGGAGGAATTCGTGAGGTTGAGTTTTTCTTGCAGTCCAAACAGCTTATTTATGCTGGAAAGCAGAGGAATTTACGTTGCAGAGGCGTTTTTGAAAGTTTGGAGCAATTCATTCCTAGTGGGCTTTTGTCTAGAGAAACATCGGAAACTTTGCCTGACGACTATCGATTTTTGCGAAAATTAGAACAACGAATTCAATATTGGAATGATGATCAAACCCACTTGCTGCCAAATGATGAAGCTCACCTCAATTGGTTAATCGAATCAATGGGAGCCAAAAATGCCGACGAATTCAATCTGCATATCAAACAAGTTAGAACACGAGTTACAGACGAATTCCACGAATTGCTGTTCAATGACATTCCTGCTGAGGCTACCATTGAATGGATTAGTATGAGTAACATTGACTCCCTATATAATGAAATTTTTCGTTCAGGCTATTCCTTTACACCTTCTCAACGATGGTTAGAATTGATCGTCAATTTCAACCAATCCAGAGTTGCGATAAATGCTTCGACAAAAAGTAAGCATCACATGAATACACTGTATTCAATTATCCTTAAGAACCCTCTTGCGCAGAATTACGCGGTACTCGATCACGTGCTAAAAGTACTTTCAACGACTATACAAAGAAGCAACTATTTAGCGCTACTTGTTGAAAGAACCAACATTCTTGAACTCGTCATTACTGTCGTCAGTAAAAGTAGCTTCCTTGCTGAAGAGCTACAAAAACATCCTTCGTTACTTGATTCTATGGTTGTTCCATCACACTCTATAGTTCCTTCACACAAAGTAGAGATGATGCAAATGATTGACAATTTTATGCTGCATGTTCCGAGCAATGAAATTGAAAATAAATTGAATTTATTGAAAGAGTTCAAGCGCGCAATGGTTTTTCGTATTGCGTTTTCTAATATTAACCAAACCATCTCAATTCATAAGACGAGTTTGGTTTTAAGTTGGCTTGCTTATGTGGTTATTCGTAAATCACTTGATGTCGCTATTACTATGATGCAAGGCAGTAGACCCATCGCTGGTCTTGAAGACTATAGAAAACTCCCTTTGATAATAGTAGGGTATGGAAAAGCGGGCAGCGGTGAGATGGGGCTTGGCTCGGATTTGGATATTGTCCTAATTTATGATAAAAATCATGAAAAATTCAAGCTGCCAGAAGATTGGTTTTTACGACTTACTCGCAAACTCATCCAAGTCTTATCTGCCTCAAGTGTCGCTGGCTTTCTTTATGAAATTGATACCAGATTACGCCCTGATGGTAAATCAGGAACGATGATCGTTAGCTTGGAACAATTCCAAGAATATCAATTAGAAAGAGCCCAAACTTGGGAGCGTCAGTCACTAGTAAAAGCACGACCTATAGCTGGAGAAAGCAAGCTTGCAGGCAAATTCAATCGTTTTCGCAGAAAACTAATATGCACTAAGGTCGATGAGAACGTTTTACGCGAAGAAATTTTAGAAATGCGCCAAAAAATGCGCGAAAGTCTTGATAAAACAACCGATGAATGTTTTGATATCAAACACGGTCCAGGAGGGCTCGTTGATGCAGAATTTATTACTCAGTATTTGGTTTTGAAAAACGCTTGGCAATTTCCTGAAATAGCTTCTGTACGGTCAGTACATGATCAATTATCCAAAATTGCTAAAGTCCTACCAGAGTTTAAAGAAGGCGCACACGAAATATCGGAAAACTACTTGAAATTGCGCCAAATGGGAATGGATTGTTCGCTACAAAATGAATCAACTCTTATTACTAAGGAACAAGTGGGTGGTATCAGCGAAGTAATTTATAAACATTGGAGAAAAATTTTTGGCGACAAGTAACAAAGTCTGCCACGAAAATCCACCAACCATTTAATCAACAATCAGTATCCAAATTGTTATTGCCTTGTTAATTCGTTAGTTGTTGATGAAATCACTGCCAACCACTATTGGGGTTTGGCAAAGGTTCTTGCTCATCATCGAACTCTTCGTCCTTTGCTGTGTCCGTCGCTTCAGGCGTATTTTCTGCGTCAATATCGTCCTTAGAATCTTCCTCTTCCTGCATATCCCAGCCTGAAGGTGGAGTAATCTCTTCCCCCTCCATGATTTGCTTCACTTGTAATGCTTCAATGGTTTCATATTCTAATAACGCTTTACTCATTGTATGGAGCTGATCTTCATGCTTTTTAAGTATAGCTTCGGCTTCAGCATAGCACTCGTCAATTATTTTTCGGATTTCTAAATCTATTTTATGCAATGTCTCATCCGACGCGTGTGCTTGAGAACCACCACGCCCCATTGTTCTCCCCAAGAAAGGATCATCATCTTCAACGTCATAAAGCAATGGACCGAGTGAAGACAAACCCCACTTTGTCACCATACTGCGTGCAATTTGCGTGGCTCGTTGAATGTCATTGGATGCACCAGTTGTAACAAAATCAGCACCAAAAACCATTTCTTCAGCAATACGTCCACCAAAAATTGATGTTAATTGACCTAATAAATAGCTCTTTGTATGACTATAGCGATCTTGTTCAGGCAAATACATAGTAACACCAAGTGCGCGCCCACGTGGAATAATACTTACTTTGTACACAGGGTCATGTTCGGGTAAAAGATAACCTATGATTGCATGGCCTGCTTCATGATAGGCAGTTAGGTTGCGTTCTTTCTCGCTCATGACCATGCTTTTACGCTCAACCCCCATAATGACTTTATCCTTAGCCAGATCAAACTCACGCATACTCACGATCTTACGATTGTATCGAGCAGCGATTAGTGACGCTTCGTTGACCAAATTAGCCAAGTCAGCTCCTGAAAATCCAGGAGTACCACGTGCAATAAATTCTGGTTTTACATCATCTGCGGTCGGCACTGGACGCATGTGAACTTTAACGATTTGCTCGCGCCCTTTCAAATCAGGCAAAGGTACGACTACTTGACGATCAAAGCGACCCGGTCTCAACAATGCAGGGTCAAGCACGTCAGGACGATTGGTTGCTGCAATAACAATTACACCTTCATTTCCTTCAAAACCGTCCATTTCAACAAGCATTTGATTCAATGTTTGTTCTCGCTCGTCGTTTCCGCCGCCCATTCCAGCCCCTCTATGACGACCAACAGCGTCAATTTCATCAATAAAGATGATGCAAGGAGCATGTTCCTTGGCTTGAGCAAACATATTTCGAACTCTTGAGGCTCCGACACCGACAAACATCTCAACGAAATCAGAGCCAGAAATAGTAAAGAATGGCACAGAGGCTTCACCAGCAATTGATTTTGCAAGCAAAGTTTTACCTGTTCCAGGCTGTCCAACCATCAAAACTCCACGAGGAATTTTTCCTCCAAGTTTGCGGTATTTCTCAGGTGATCTAAGGAAATCAACCAATTCGGAGACTTCTTCTTTTGCTTCATCAACACCAGCAACATCACGAAACGTGACTTTGACTTCATCAGCCTCCAGCATACGTGCCTTAGACTTGCCAAACGAGAGTGGATTGCCCCGTCCACCTCCCATTCCGCCACCGCCCATCATTGAACGCATAAAAAACAACCATAGGAAAACCAATAGTAAGATGGGGAACCAAGAAATTAACATTTGCAACCAAAAACTTTCTTCTTTAGGTGGAATTGAACGTATGCGTACGTTGTAATTGAGCAAGTCACCTATCAACCCACTGTCACCGGGATTGAACGTAATAAAATCCTGTCCTGTTGCTGATTCACCATAGATAGATGGTCCATCAATCTCCACGGCACTAATTTGTCCTCCTTTCACTTGTTCAATGAAAGTGGAATATTCAATTGTTTGACGTTTCGAGTTGTTGTCACCTCCAAACTGACTAAATAAACTAATCAGTACGAATCCTACAATTACCCAAGTCACTAAATTACGCCACATGTTTATCTCCGTTTTTTTGTTTACGCACTTAGTTCAATGCGTAGTGAAATAAAAAATCATTCCACAAAACTATTTTTTTCAATTATCCCCTATACATTCCGCCATCAAATATGGAACAAAGCACGTTGATGATTCAACATAATTAATTTGATCATGCTGTATTATATCTGCTGAACTCTTATGATTTTCCACAATACAAAACAATCTATATGGTCGATTAAAAAGTTTACAATAGTAATACGACATAAAAACTCTAATCACAAGTCCGCAATAAATTGATTTCCATAAAAGCATCAGCAACTTTAGCATTATTATTTGTACTTCAAGCGTGCAATCCTTTAAATACTCCATACCCTGATGATTCTGAAACGAGCAACACGCTTTACTCTTCGTTTCAAATACGCCCAAAACACCTTGACCCAGCACGTTCCTACAGTAGTGATGAATACGTTTTCATAGGGCAGATATACGAGCCTCCCCTGCAATATGACTATCTGAAAAGACCTTATCAGCTTATTCCTCTAACTGCTGAACGTGTCCCCGTATCCTATTTGCAGGACATTGATGGCAAAATGCGATCAGTATACGATATCGAAATTCAACCGGGCATTTACTATGCACCGCACCCTGCATTTGAAGGGAAAAGAGAATTAACAGCTTCTGATTATATTTACCAAATAAAACGTATTGCTGACCCCAAGAATCAATCACCTATTCGATCACTTATGGCTGCACATATCTATGGTTTTCAAGATTTTTCAAAACAAGCGAAAGATGCAAACGATCTCTTAAGCATCGAAATGAAAGGCATTCAAATGCTTTCACGCTATAAATATCGAATTATTCTTAATGCGCCATATCCCCAATTTATTTATTGGCTCGCATTGCCTTTCTTCTCACCGATGCCTCCTGAAATAATCGCCTGGCATGCTTCTCCTGAAAGAGGCACGAATCATCATGCATCGATTGGTACCCCATTGGAACTGGAGCTTACCAATTAACAACCAATAATCCGAATAGAGAAATGGTTCTTGAGCGTAACCCCAACTATCGCAAAGTGTATTACCCAAATACGAAAGAGCAAATGCCATTTATTGACCGTGTTGTTTTTAAATTAGAGAAAGAAAGCATTCCCTATTGGCAAAAGTTTTTACAAGGCTATTATGATGCTTCAGGCGTTGGTTCTGACCAGTTTGATCAAGCTTTACGAATTACAAGCGATGGCGATTTTGAACTAAGCGAGAAATTTAACAAATTAGGCATCAGTTTGAACAAAAACATTGAACCAAGTATATTTTATTTTGGTTTCAATATGCTTGATGAGACAATAGGAGGATACACTCCTGCTAAAAAAGCATTGCGACAAGCCATTGCTATCGCAGTCGATTATGAAGAAATGATTAGTATTTTTGCTAATGGTCGAGGAAAAATAGCGCACGCCCCCCTCCCCCCCGGTATTTTTGGACAACGCGAAGGAGAAAGTGGGATTAATCCAATAACCCATCAATGGAAAGACGATAAAGCACAGCGTCATAATATTGAGAAAGCTAAAAAACTACTTGTAGAAGCAGGGTACCCCAATGGCATAGATCCTAAAACAGGTAAACAATTAATTTTGCATTTGGATGTATCGGCATCTGGCCCAGACAGTCGCCCTCGCCTTAATTGGATGCACAAACAATTCGCCAAGTTAAACATCGAAATGGTAGTACGGTCTACCGATTACAATCGGTTCCGCGAAAAAATCACTAAAGGAAATGCTCAAATGTTTGAATGGGGTTGGAATGCAGATTATCCTGATCCTGAGAATTTTTTATTCCTGTTATTTGGACCTAATAGCAAAGTTTCTTTTGAAGGTGAAAACGCCACTAATTATAATAATGAACAGTTTAATCGTTTATTCAAAAGAATGACCAATCTTCCCAACAATGCTGAACGGCAAGAAGTGATTGACCGCATGGTTAATATTTTAAGAGAAGATTCACCATGGCTATGGGGTTGGCATCCTCTTCGAGTTAGCATCTATCATCAGTGGCTCAGTAACATGCAACCCAATCCTATGGTACACAATAACTTGCAATACCGAAAATTAGACCCTTATTTACGTGTGGAAAAAAGAAACGAATGGAATAATCCTCGATGGTTTCCGTTATGGTTCTTGCTGCTCGGTTTAACAGGCTCAATATACTATGCATATTTGCGGTATAAAAAACGTCAATTAAGAAAAATTAACGTACAGTAATAATTACACACATAAATATTAAATTTTTAGAATCCTTAACTATTGGAGAATAATATGAAATCGTATAACACTACAAAATCACACGCAGGCTTTTCCCATTACTGGAAATCCATTTTTGCGTTTTTACTGCTATTTGCGTCCACTTCACTCTTTGCACAATTGCAAAGCGAGGAGGTAAGCTATACAGACGGCGAAACAGAAATGATTGGCTATCTTGTTTGGGACGACAAATTCAAAGGGAAACGCCCAGGAATAATTGTCGTACATGAATGGTGGGGACTAAATAGTTATCCGCGTGAACGTGCTGAGCAGTTGGCAAAGTTGGGATATACGGCCTTAGCAATGGATATTTATGGAGAAGGAAAAGTAGCGGACCACCCCAAAGAAGCGAAAAAATTTGCGACGATGGTGGCTAAAAACTTGCCTAATGCCAAAGCACGTTTCGAAGCGGCAATGAAAGTACTGTCTGAACACCCTACTGTCGGCAACGATAAACTTTCGGCAATAGGATATTGTTTTGGAGGCGGCATTGTATTGAATATGGCACGCATGGGATTGCCACTCAAAGGCGTAGCAAGTTTTCATGGTTCTCTAGCTGCAGCTACCAAGATTAAAGGCAAGGTTGACACTAAAATAGCCGTTTTTAATGGAAAAGATGATCCCTATATATCGGGTCAACAAGTTGAAAGGTTTCGCGATGAAATGAATTCAAATGATGTTGATTTTGAACTACATAATTACAAAAGAACCGTTCATTCTTTTACTAATCCTGCTGCAGATCAGGTGGCAGAGAAGTTTAATTTGACTGGCATTGGCTACAATGAAAAATCGGATAAAGACTCTTGGAAAAGAATGCAATTTTTTCTCAAAGAACTTTATAAATAATTTTTCTTAACGTTCGTTAGCAAATGTTAAGTTATTTGGTCCGTAGATTGTTGTATGCTATACCCATACTGATTGGAATCAATATACTTACTTTTTTGCTGTTTTTTGTCGTCAATTCACCTGATGATATGGCGCGTCTGCATTTAGGTGATCGTCATCTAAACACTGAAAGCATCAGCGAATGGAAACAAGCAAATGGATATGACAAACCACTCTTTATCAATGATCAGAAAGATGGATTGGAACAATTAACCGATACCATTTTTTTTGACAAAAGCATTAAACTTTTTGTTTTTGAGTTTGGAAAATCGGATGGAGGGCGTTCCATATCAGCGGATATAAAAGAGCGCATGTTCCCCTCATTAGCACTTGCTTTGCCAACTTTTGTCATTGGTCTGCTAACGAACATATCACTTGCGTTATTGGTGCTTTTATTTCGGTTTAGTACGCTTGAAACAATTGTATTGTCAAGTGCCGTTGTCATGATGTCTATTTCTGGGCTTTTCTACATCATAGGCGGACAATATCTGATCAGCGAGTTGTGGCATTGGTTACCTGTTTCAGGCTACGTTTCAGGCGAATATTTATGGCGTTTTGTACTGTTGCCAGTATTTATAGGTGTGGTTGCTGGTATAGGTATTGGCATCCGTTGGTATCGTATACTTTTTCTTGAAGAAATTGGCAAAGACTATGCACGAACTGCACGGGCGCTTGGCCTATCCGAAATTCAAATGCTTTTCAAACATATTTTACCAAATGCCATGATCCCAATTCTTACAGGCGTTGTTACAGTAATACCGACCCTATTCATGGGCAGCTTGATTATGGAAGCATTTTTTGCCATACCTGGATTGGGGAGCTATACTGTTGATGCCATAGCTTCACAAGATTTTGCTATAGTCCGCAGTATGGTATACCTCGGAGCTGTGCTGTACATAGTAGGACTAATCTTGACTGATTTGGCCTATGCATGGGTTGATCCGCGCATACGGTTAAATTAATAATGCCCAGTCTTCTTTTATCTGACGTACTCTGGTTTTTGCTGATTGCATTATTAGCTTGGAGTATTCGACGCATTTATAAAGATAAATGGTTGCGTAGTAATTGGATAAATATCATCGACCATCCTGTTGGTATCATTTGCGCAATAACGATCATATTTTTCACGGCGATAACAACATTGGATTCAATGCGTTTTTCAACAGAAAAAGAATCTCATATTACTGTATTAGATACCATTCTGAGCGTCTCCAGAAAACAGGTTGAACGGACTTACTCAAAACCTTTTTCCAGCCATTCAATATATAAAGAAAGTCGACAAATTGGTGATAAAACAGTGCGCGTCTACAAACCACTTAAGTACGTGGAGCAATTAGACAACCACTTTCAAAACATTGCCAAACTGAGTCTTTATGCCTTTGTTCTGGGTGTTTCAATTAGTGCTTTGCTGTTGCTTCTTTTGACACGAATATCTGCAATCAAAAAACTGCGGTTTAAAAAGACTTTATACCTTTCAATTACCAGTGCCATTTTCATAGTAACTTGGGCATTGATATTGTCGAAACATTACCATCTGCTTGGAACGGATAAAGTGGGTCAGGATGTTTTTTTTGAAGTGGTTAAAGGTACACGAACCGCTGTACTTATAGGCACGCTTACAACGCTCATCATGCTGCCTTTTGCCATTACGCTCGGCATAATGGCGGGTTATTTCCGAGGGATAGTAGACGACATTATTCAATATTTATACACCACGTTGAACTCAATCCCTGGCATACTCTTAATTGCTTCCATGATTCTATTGGCACAAGCGTTTATTCAAAATAATGCCGATTTGTTTGATAGCGAAATTGCACGCGTAGATTTTCGTTTTATGATGCTTTGTGCAATACTCGGACTTACTTCTTGGACGGGTATGTGTCGACTTTTACGTGCAGAAACTCTGAAAATACGAACCTTAGACTATATTAATGCTGCTCGTTCGTTCGGTGTACCTTCAGGCAGCATTCTTAGACAGCATATACTACCTAACGTTGGACATATAATCCTTATCACCATCGTCCTTGATTTTAGTGGGCTTGTATTGGCAGAAGCTGTGCTCTCCTATATAGGTATCGGTGTTGAACCAAGTATGCCAAGCTGGGGGAATATGATAAATCACTCTCGCTTTGAGTTATCACGGATACCCGTTGTATGGTGGCCCTTGGCTTCCGTATTTTTCTTTATGCTGGTATTAGTTTTGGCAGTAAATTTACTTGCCGATAGAATTAGAGATGCCTTTGACCCAAGAAAAACTTTATGAATGATATACCTATTTTAAATATCTCTAATTTGCAGTTGCATTTCAACGCTAATCAACCAATTATTAAAGGGATTAACCTAACCATAAAGAAAGGCGAAGTTTATGCTCTAGTGGGTGAATCTGGTAGTGGCAAATCACTAACAGCCCTTTCAGTCATGCGGTTACTACCCGACAATGCTAACTTAACAGGTGAAATACGCTTTGCCGAATCAGATTTATTTACGCTGACCGAAAAACAAATGCAATCGATTCGGGGGGCTCGCATAGGAATGATTTTTCAAGAGCCTCAATCTGCCCTTAACCCAGTGCGTACAATAGGCGAGCATATTATTGAAGTATTGCAGCTCCATCTTAACCTTTCAGGAAAAAAGGCACGCATACGTGCGATTGAACTATTAGCTGAAGTGACGTTACCAGATCCTGAATTGCGTATAGATTGGTATCCTCATCAATTATCCGGTGGACAGAAACAACGCGCAATGATTGCTTGTGCACTGGCTGCCAAACCTGATTTATTGATAGCTGACGAACCAACCACTGCGCTTGATGTAACCATACAAGCACAAATTCTTGAGTTGCTTTTGCAACTGAAAAAAACTCGACAGCTGAGTATTTTACTGATTACACACGATATGGGTGTAGTAGCAAAAATAGCAGATCGTGTGGGTGTAATGCGCCATGGAGAACTGCTTGAAGAGGGAGAGACTCAAGCGTTTTTTAAAAACCCTCAAACTCAATACAGTAAGCACCTTATTCATTTACTTCCCTCTGCCAAAGAATTTCGCGAACAAGTTCAACCGAAGGTGCTGCTTGACGTTCAACAGTTAAATGTCTATTTCCCAATTCAGAAAGGGCTTTTAAAAAGAACTGTTGGTCATATTAAAGCCGTTGACGGTGTTGACTTCCAAATATACCACGGAGAAACTTTAGCGGTTGTAGGGGAGTCAGGCAGTGGCAAAAGCACTCTTGGACGCGCCATTATTAATCTACAGCCCATCACGAATGGTAATATTTTTTTTGAAGGTGCTGACATACATCGAACAGATAAAAAAGCCTTACATCTACTGCGCAAAAAGATACAAATCATTTTCCAAGATCCTTTTTCTTCAATGAACCCACGTATGCGTATAGGGGAAATAATCAGTGAAGGCATACGCGCGCTTGGATTGGTGGATAAAAAAGAAGAAGCATTAGAAATTTCAAAATCTATGCTTATAAAAATCGGACTTGAAGCCGAGCATTTAGACCGCTTCCCTCACGAATTCTCTGGAGGGCAACGACAGCGTATTGCCATTGCACGTGCGCTTGCCGTAGAACCTGAGTTGATTATTTGTGATGAACCAACTAGTGCCCTTGACGTTTCAGTTCGTTCGCAAATTTTAACCTTGCTCGATGAATTACAACGTGAGAAACAACTCACCTACTTATTCATAACCCACGATCTATCCTTGATTGCACGCATTGCTCACCGAGTTGCCGTTATGAAAGATGGTAAGATAATCGAATCTGGGGTTACTAAAAAAATATTTGAATCACCTGAGAATGAATACACGAGAGCATTAATTGCAGCAACACCAATAATCCCAAAATGATAACAAGAATATAACTTATAATTTGCGCCTTATTTTACGGCTCAAGATAATTCTATTACGAATTTCTATTATAATGAGGCGCTCAATTCTCAAAATATACTACTAAAAAAAATGAACATGAATAGAACAACTTATAAATTACTTACTGGCGTTGGAGCATTTGCTCTTTTATTTTCTCAAACTGTCTTCGCTGATGAAACAAAATTAGAATCAAGCTTAGATCGTCAGTCTTATGCTATAGGAATAAATATTGGGTTTTCAATTAAAGCCCAGGATCTTGTAATTGACTTAGATAAGTTCATTGCAGGAGTGAAGGCTGGATTGAGTGAAAATGAAAATTTGCTAACTCCTGAAGAAATGCAAACTATTTTCGAAGAAATTGAACAAAAAATTCAAAGCAAGAATCTTGAAAAGCAAGCTGCATCTGCCACGGAGAATCTCAAAAAAGGCATTCAATATTTGGCAGATAATAAGAAAAAAGAAGGCGTAAAAGTAACCAAGTCAGGACTTCAATACAAAGTTATTAAGGAAGGAACTGGTGTGAAACCGAAGGCAACGGACACAGTCACTGTCCACTATGCTGGACGTTTTATTAACGGTGAAGAATTTGATTCATCTTACGCACGACAGCAAGCAGCAACTTTTACCCTTAATCAAGTAATTAAAGGCTGGTCTGAAGCACTTCAGTTAATGACTCCTGGTTCAAAATATTTGGTAACTATTCCAGCTGAAATCGCTTATGGAGAAAATGCGCCTCCTGCTATAGGTCCAAACCAAGTATTAGTTTTTGATATTGAGCTTATTGAAGTCAAAAAAACTCAATAAATATTTTTTTCAATCGCGCTCAATATTCATAGAATCAATAATTCCCACTCCTAAATCGGTTGTCGCGAAAGGGCCACCGTGGCATGTTGCAGCAAGATCGGTTAGATCGCCATAGTCTTCTTTTGCCAGCATTTCATCGGCGTATATTTCTGCGTTATCATTAGGACGATACCCCAGAAAGGAAGCATCTGAGTTATCAACATTGACGCGATCGTTATTCGACACCCCATAAACAATACTAAACCCTGTGACCTGCGCCTGTACTGCGCGGGTTACCAACTGTATTAAGTCGTCATACGAGAGCCACGTACTCAATGAGCGTACATTGTTCACTTTTGCACAAGAGTAAATTCGCAAGTGCACCGATTCTAAATTATTTTTATCGAAATACATACGCCCCAAATCTTCGCTAAAACACTTAGCCAAGCCATAAAAAGTATCAGGACGGTGTGCCATAGTGGCGTTAAGCAGTTGCGTTCTTGGATACATTCCTACAGCATGAATAGAGCTGGCATATATCACACGGCGTGCTCCAGTACGATAGGCTGCTTCCCATACATTATAAGAACCTATGAAATTTGGACCAAGCAACTTATCAAACGATCCTTCGTCAACAATAGCACCAAAATGAACAACCATATCCGCCCCTTCGATAACGTCCATCATTTGATCAAAGTTTGCTAAATCAGCACGTTTGTAGATTTCACCGTCTAATAAGTCCCCTATGTCTTCAACAATATCCGTGGATACCAAACAATCAGCCATTTTGGATAAAGGTTTACGCAAATAAGTAGCCAAACGACCATTTGCTCCCGTCAGTACAATTTTATTCATAATTTTAATTTACCCCGATTTTTTACAATTAACGATCAGTTTATTGAAACGATCCATCCATTCTTTGCTCTTATATTTTAAAGTAGCCTAAGTACCACTCAACTCACTTTCACATTTTAAAGGATTCAATGCGTGGTGAACACAAGAATGTACTAAAGTGCACGCTACTATAAACGAGTAAGTTCAAATCAAGCAAAGCAGCATGTGTATCCTTAGTGATTTTCTTTCTTAGTGCATTGAAAAGTGCTAAACTATACTTTTAAAATTCGCTACCAATACAATTTCGCTACTTTGTAACTTTGAATTGTCGATCCATTATTATGCATATCCCTCAAGGTGCCATTCTCATTACAGGCTGCTCCAGCGGCATTGGGCTTTATTGCGCCCAAGCTCTTAAAAAATCAGGGTTTCAGGTATTGGCAAGCGCACGAAAAGAAACGGATGTTGAACTTTTAAAAGAACAAGGATTGAACGCATGTGTACTAGACGTTGATGATCCTCAAAGTATCGAATCAGGCTTGCAATGGGCAATTGAACAAAGCGACGGCAATTTATACGCCCTTTTTAATAATGCTGGATTCGGGATTGTTAGCGCTGTTGAGGATTTGAGTCACGATGCTATGCTCGCGCAATTCTCTACTAACGTAATTGGCACACAGACCTTAACCAACCAGTTTATTAACCATTTACGTCGCAATGGTAGCCCACCAGCACGTATTATTTATAATTCGTCGGTATTAGGATATGTTTCTATTCCTTTTCGTGGTGCTTACAATGCAAGTAAATACGCATTAGAAGGCTTTGCAGATAGTCTACGCTTAGAATTGGCACGCGATCCAATTGAGATCGTTTTGATTGAACCCGGTCCTATTACCAGCAAATTTCGCCTTAACGCTATTGCTTCTTTTAATCGTTGGATTGATCCCGATAAAAGCCACTTCAAAGGCTATTACGCCAAACAAGCGGCAATATATAGTGATGTCAATAATTTACCTAAAATCCCTTTTACTCTTGAACCCGATGCCGTATATCGTGCTTTGTTACATGCGCTCACTAACCGACATCCTAAGGCGCGCTATCGCATTACTTTCCCAAGCAAGCTGTTTTATTTATGCAAACGTCTATTACCAACGCGCTGGCTTGATGCCGTCTTATTAAAGATTTAAAAAACAGATTAAATCTTTAGAAGATGGCAGATCTTCCATTCAAAAAAATTCACCAAGAATCCGAATATATCAGTATTCAATTTAGCAAAAATTATACACTCGGCTTTATATGTTCCCAGATGATGGGATAGATGAACTGATGAAGAAATGTGCGTCCTTCAGGGTTATCGGCTATGGCAGTTTGAGTGCTGATGTTTTGACAAAAATCAACCTGATTTTGTAATGTACGCTTTTGTTGCTCAAGACGATGTAAGTATCCACGTTTTATGGGTGGGCGCTGCATCCATGATTTCTTCTGTATTTCTCGAATTTCTCTATAGCACTTATCAATACTTTGTTCTATCTCATTAATACGACGATTAAAACGCTGATAGACTGTAGGAACGTACGCAGCTAATGCATGCAAATCGGATGATTTACTATGCCAAGCATTGGGAACGCACTGGCGACCGTACAATGTTTCCAAAAGTTCATGATTTTCGTCAGAATCTAATTGTTTACCTGAAACTTTTTCTCCAAATCGTTTGAAATCAGCAAGCACCAAATCCCACCAAATGAAGTCTGATCCTTTACCTTTCGGTGGCATTGCCAAAAATAAAGCAATGTGTTCTCTTTTAGCAAAGCGATAAATTAAATTTTCAGCTATGTGCTGAGCAGTTCGCCGCCCTATCGTATCAGCAATACAATCTGCCAATCGGGAAATAAAAGCATCAACTTCAGCAAGGAAATCATCCAAACTTTTCTTTGAGATACTGCTTGCGTGCCTGCCTCCACCAACCCTCCATAAGTTAGTGAACGGTTTATCACCAACAAAGACGCGAGAGGCTGACAAGTTAATCAGTTCATCTTTTGGTTGGCTTATCCGATCAGGATCATTGGCATTTCCGTAGCAGTAAACGAAACCAAAATGCCCTAATACTAAATTCGCAAAGTCAGGCGTAATGTTAAGATACATTTGTTCGAATGCAAGGCTTTCTGGATCGTTGCAGTTTCTGTTGGAACTGTAACTAAAGACTGCTTGGCGACAAACAATGTCTGCTGATGGTGTCACTAATGGGGGTTTTCCAGCATCTCTTCGCACGCGAGCAACGTATTGTAAGTATGTATCAAGAAAAGCAATTTGTTCGTCGTGATTGGCTTCGGCATATTCTTTACTGAACTGAGTGCTCAGCATTTTAACAACCGATGGAACCGCACCACCAGGAACACCTGCTAAGCAAAATCGCTCGCGTACATCTTGAGGAATTTGAGTATCAATGCGCGTTACATTTGCAAAATAACTATGAAGATAATCTATGATTTTATTGAGTCCATCACGATTGAGCGTTTGAACGTTTTGAAGATCGACAAAGTCCATCATATCGTGGTGTGCTGTGCCACGAATTAAAGGAGGTAAGGCAAGTTCAATACCGTCTATATTACATGCCAATGCTGTTTCGATGGTTTTTAAGGATTGGCTCTCATAGGTAGAATGAATATGTAGAGTGATGGGATGATTAGGAAATGCTTGCTTAAGTCGAGTAATTAATTCTCTTGCGCGATCCGCACTAAGTTGTCCTGCCATATCTTTTATACATAAGGATTTAAAGCCCTTTTCAACCAGTTTACGCGCATAATTCAAATAATATTCAATCGTATAAATAGGTTCTTCGCCTGTTTTTAAATCACCGTCGGTGGTGTATGATAACGCCCCCTGCATATGAATATTGCTGTCAGCATCAAAGTTAAAAAAGTTTATATTTCTTATATCATTCAAAGCATCGAAAGTTCTGAAAACCTGAATGCCAGCTTGGGCATGTTGTCTGATTAGTTCTTCTTGTACACTGGGATCGACTGGATCAAATCCCATACCGTTGGGACCACGCATCAACACTTGCAATTGCAGCTTACTATCTCTTTTATCCAAATTATCTATCTCGTCTTTCGATTTATGAATTAATCGAAAAGGATTCTGACCATTTAGAATCGCAATTTCCCAAAACCGTCCACCACCAATCTCCATAGCAGGAATATTTGCTTCAATCGCAGCATCTGTCAACTCAATTAGCTTTGTACCACTTACAGCCCACTGATCATCAGCAAGTGTCGACTGTTGAGAATCACGCAACAACCATAATATCTGCGTTTTATTCTCCGCTTGGGCTTTTTTTAAGTACATCTTTTATCTCTCGTTTAGACTCAGGGCGGGGTATTATACTTTGATGCATCGCCTAATTGATGAAGGAGACTGCACGAGGTTTAATAAATTGTTGCTTTTTAACACTATGATTACTTCCTACTATAAACTTCAAAGGTATAGTCATATCCATGGCGCGCATCAGCATTGTGCTTTTCATGTGTTTCAAGCACCCATTCATCTTTATTCCAATTTGGAAAATAAGCATCGCCGTCAATATTGATATCGACGTGCGTCAGATACAAATAATTTGCAATATCAATCGTAGCTTCATATATCTGAGCCCCTCCAATAATCATCACATCTTCCTCACTATCAAGACAGGAGAAATTGTCAACACATTCAGTATTAAGAGGCAAATCCAGACTTTGACGGCTAAGCACCAAATTGCGGCGACCAGGCAACGGTTTAATTGGCAAAGAATCCCATGTTTTTCTGCCCATGAAAATCGTTTTTCCAAGTGTATGTTTTTTAAAAAATGCAAAATCGTTTGGCAAGTGCCATAACATTTGATTGTCTTTACCGATAACACCGTTAGTACCTACAGCACAGATTAATGAAATCATACAGCAATAGGAGCAGAAATATGCGGGTGCGCTTGATAGTTTTCCAGCCTAAAATCAGAAAAGCTAAAAGCATCAATGCTTTGAACACTAGGATTAAGAGTCAACGTTGATAACACCATTGGCTCTCTTTGTAACTGCACTTTTGCCTGATCTATATGGTTTTCGTATATGTGGACATCCCCTCCTGTCCATACAAAATCCCCTACTTGCAGACCACAAACTTGTGCAACCATCATCGTTAATAAAGCGTAGCTTGCAATGTTGAATGGAACGCCTAAAAAAGCATCCGCTGAACGTTGATAAAGTTGACAACTAAGCCGTCCATCGGCTACGTAAAATTGAAACAAACAATGACAAGGTGTTAATGCCATTTTGTCAAGTTCTCCAACATTCCAAGCCGAGACGATCAATCGCCTTGAATCAGGATTATTTTTAATTTCATTGATGATTTTAAGTAATTGATCGATTTCACCATCCGAACTTTTCCAACTGCGCCATTGGCTTCCATATATAGGTCCAAGATCACCCTGTTCATCCGCCCACTCATTCCAAATGCGCACGCCATTTTCTTGTAAGTACTTAATATTGGTATCACCTTTAATGAACCATAGCAATTCATACAAAATTGATTTAAAGTGCAATTTTTTTGTAGTTAATAGTGGAAATCCATTGTTAAGATTAAATCGCATTTGATAACCTAATACCGAACGCGTTCCAACGCCAGTACGATCGCTTTTATGGCACCCTTTTTTCAAAACATGATCAAGCAGCTGTAAATACTGATGCATTTTAACTATTTTGCTGGAGCCTTTGAATAAGCCCAAATGATCAGTCCAATGCCTAAAAGCAACATCGGTAAAGACAGGAGGTGTCCCATTGTTAGCCAATCCCCTGTTAAGTAGCCAATATGTGCATCAGGAACTCGCCATATTTCGACGGTGGATCGAAATACGGCATACCCAATGAGAAAAAGTCCTGTAATCACTTTTCTTCTAGGTTTAACATACCTTGCAATAATCCATAAAATAGCTAATAGCGCAACGCCTTCAAGAGCAAATTCAAGCAATTGAGTTGGGTATTTTTCTACATCTTTAGCAAGCGCAACATCGTAAACACGCATGCCCCAGAAAGAGCCTTCAGGAGCCTGTTTTCCCCAAAGCTCAGAGTTTATAAAATTGCCAATTCGACCTGCACCAAGCCCAGGTGGCACACACATCGCGACAAAATCAGTAACCGCAAACAAAGAGATTTTATGTTTTTTTGCAAATAGAAAGAGTGATAAAGAAACACCAATCAAACCGCCATGGAAGGACATTCCACCTTGCCAAACTCGTAATAATGCTACAGGGTTTTCAATGTAGTAGTCTAAGTTGTAAAAAAGCATGTAGCCAATGCGTCCACCAACAATCATGCCAATGGCGATGTAAAACACCACATCATCAACCATGACTTTGGTCCACGCATTATTTGGCCATTTACACTGTATTCGTCCAAGCCACCAACCTAAAAAACAGCCGACAACGTACATAAGTCCGTACCAATGCACGACCACCGCTCCAAAGTCTAAGGCTACTGGATTTGGATACGGATATTCAAACATTTTTTCAGGAGAGTAATGCCTTCATCGATAACCGAACACGTCCTTGCTTATCAACACTCAAAACCTTCACTTTTACAGTGTCTCCTTCCTTTAAGTACTCTTTAACATCGTGTACACGGTCATTGGCAATTTCAGAAATATGAACCAACCCTTCTTTACTTGGTAATACCGATACGAAAGCACCAAAATCAACAATTTTAATAACGGTCCCTTCATACACTCTATTAACTTCAACTTCTTCAACCAGCTGCTCAACCCATTTTTTAGCTTTTTCTGCCGCTTCTCCATCGCTTGCAGCAATAGTAACTAACCCTTCATCATTGATTGAAACTTCTGTGCCCGTTTCTTCTTGGATATTACGAATGACAGAACCGCCCTTACCAATAACATCACCGATTTTATCAACTGGAACTTGAATGGTTGTCAAACGGGGAGCATACTGTGAGTAATCATCACGCTTTGTTGATATGGTTTTTGCCATTTCATTCAATATGTGAATTCGCCCATCATTCGCTTGCGATAAAGCTTTCTCCATTATCTCGCGCGTAATGCCTTCGATTTTTATGTCCATTTGCAAAGCGGTTACTCCATTAGCAGTTCCTGCAACTTTGAAATCCATATCGCCCAAATGATCTTCATCACCCAGTATGTCTGAAAGCACTCGATAGTTGTCACCCTCTTTGATGAGCCCCATTGCGATCCCAGAGACAGGTGCTTTTATAGGCACACCTGCATCCATCAATGCCATAGATGAGCCACATACCGAAGCCATTGAGCTGGAACCATTTGATTCGGTTATTTCAGATACCATGCGCAATACATAGGGAAAGTCTTCACTGTTTGGCAGTACTGCCATGATCCCTCTTTTAGCAAGCATTCCGTGCCCAATTTCACGACGTGAAGTTACACCTGAACGCCCGCATTCTCCAACTGAGTAGGAAGGGAAGTTGTAGTGGAAAAGGCAATTGCTTTTGTACTCTCCTTCAATGTCATCAATGCGTTGAGAGTCACGCTCAGTACCCATTGTTACTGTTACGATGGATTGCGTTTCGCCACGAGTAAATAACGAGGAACCATGTGTTCTTGGTAGCACACCAACGCGTGTATTAATTGGTCTTACCGTAACCAAATCACGTCCATCAATACGAGGTTCATCATTGAGTATGCGCCCACGAACGATGCTTTTTTCCAATTTGTTTAGTAGCCCAGAAACTTCTTCAGCGTTTTCATCGCTGGCAATTTCGGCTACCATCTGCTCTTTAACTGCGCGTACTGCAATCTGTCTTTGTTGCTTATCAGAAATATCATACGCTTTTGACAATTCACTTTCAGCAGCTTGTTTTACTTTCTCCACAAGGCTTGCATCCGATTCATCGAGCTGCCAATTCCATTTTTCTTTCCCTGCTTCTGCTACCAATTCATTGATGGCATTGATGGCAATTTGCATTTGTTCGTGTCCGTATGTAACCGCATCAAGCATCACTTGTTCTGATAGCTCGTCTGCTTGGGACTCAACCATCAAAACAGCATTTGCAGTACCAGCAACCGAAAGTTCAAGCTTCGATTCTTTCAATTGTTCGTGACTGGGGTTAAGTACTAATTGACTGTCCACATATCCAATTTTAACTGCACCAATTGGACCGTTAAACGGCACACCTGATAAAGCAAGGGCTGCTGAAGTACCTAGCATAGCAGCTACTTCCGCGCCCATTGAAGGATCAAGAGACATAACTTGTGCCGTAACCTGCACTTCATTTAGAAATCCTTTAGGAAATAACGGACGGATTGGACGATCTATCAAACGAGACGTTAAGATTTCTTTCTCAGTTGGACGCCCTTCGCGACGGAAGAAACTTCCTGGAATGCGGCCTGCCGCATAATGCTTCTCAATATAGTTGACTGTAAGCGGGAAAAAACTTTGTCCTTCTTTGGCACTATCGGAGGCAACAACTGCGACTAATACATAAGTATCTCCAATCTTTACTTCTACCGATCCTGTTGCTTGTCTAGCAACTTCTCCAGTCCGCAATATCACTTCATGCGCTCCGTATTGAAAACGCTTCTCTACTATGTTACTCATAAATTTCCTGTAATTCTCTGCAGATCATGCAGAATGATAAAAAATCGAGGCATGCCAAATTAAGATTCAACTGCTCTGTGCCAAAATGTCTAAAAATGCGAATAATAATGTTATTTACGCAAACCAAGACGACCTATCAATTCAAGATATCTGTGATGCGACTTGCTCTGTAAGTAGCGTAGCAGACGACGACGTTTGTTAACTTGGCGCAACAAACCTTGACGAGAATGATGATCTTTTTTATGGGTTTTAAAGTGCTCAGTTAAGTGTTTAATGCTAGCTGTTAGCAAAGCCACTTGTACTTCTGGGGATCCTGTATCGCCCTCGTGAACTGCATAATCAGTAATAATAGTACGTTTTGTATCGACATCAATTGACATATAACTCCTTGAAAGTTAGAACGATCTTAAAAATCTAAAAATTGTTATCACACCACGACCGTTTGCAGAGTGATAACTTACCATTGTATCTTATCATCACTACGGTATGCTTTCTTGAATGCCAATTATCTCCATAATGTTAGAATAAAACATACAGCATCTCATTAACTGTTTCTGAGTGCTATCTATTTCATTAAACCTGAGGATATTGCAATGCTTAAAGTTCAAACGGGAGGATGTTTGTGCAAGGAAGTGCGTTTCAAAGTTAATGGCCCTTTGCGTGGTGTGGTGAATTGCCACTGCAGCATGTGCCGTAAGCTAATGGGTTGCTATGGTGCGCATACTAAAGCACGTAACGAGCATATTGAAATAACCAAGTCTGATGGACTTAAATGGTATTCGTGTGATGACGGAATTGCATTGCGTGGTTTTTGTAGTCAGTGTGGCTCAACAATTTTTTGGAAACCAGAAAACCAAGAAGCTACTGGCATTGTTGCTGGCTGCATGGATAATATTGATCACCTTGAAACCATTGGTCATATTTTTGTAGCAGATAAAGCGCAATTCTATGAAATTGCCGATAATTTACCACAATTCTCTGGTTCATCCAATGGGCAATTACCCGACGATACGTTAAAAAAATCTGAATAATATTGAATTTTAAACGACATTGTTCTACTTAAATCCATTCAATCTAAAACGAATCTTTAGTAAAATTTGATTGTAAGTTCGTAAGCTCTTCCGCCATTGTGGCATCAAAACGTTGTGGAAGTTTTTTTTGCGTCGCCAATAAAGACTGATAACGCCTCCATTGAACAATTCTACGGTGATCCCCACTTAATAGCACAGATGGCACAGTCATTCCGTCAACGCTATCTGGACGTGTGTAGTGAGGACAATCAAGGCTTCCATCCACACCAAAAGAATCCTCCTCAGAAGACGCATCGTTCCCAAGCACTCCAGGAATTAAGCGCGCACAAGCATCTATAATGCTCATAGCAGCCAATTCTCCCCCACTTAACACAAAAGGTCCAATACTAAGTTCTTCACAAACAAAAGCATCAATAACTCGCTGATCTATTCCTTCATATCTTCCACAAAGCAAAGCAAAATGTGTGTTAGTACACATTTTTCGTGCCTTATTTTGATTAAATTGCTTACCTTGAGGGGATAAATAATAAATCGGTATTTTAGGATTATTTTTCTTTAAAGCTCGTATGCAATTTGCTAATGGTTCATACATCATCACCATTCCAGGACCACCACCAAAAGGGCGATCATCAACTCGTTTCCATTTATCATCAACAAAATCACGAGGATTCCAAAATCCAAATTCCACTAAACCCCGTTTATGGGCTCGTGCAACAATTCCTTCTTCACGTAAAGCATCAAAGATAGATGGGAATAATGTGATTATTTCGACTTTCACAACCAATCTTTTTGCCAGTGAACTCGGATTGCATCGCCAATTTGGTACACTATTTCAGGACGACGAAAAGGTATCAAATAACGATTTTTACCCTCAACCACAAGCACATCATTTGCGCCTGTTTCCATTAAATCAATAACTTTTCCCATAACGATTCCATCACTGTTTATCACTTCTTTGCCTATTAATTCATGCCAATAATACTCCCCCTCTTGCAAAGGAGGAAGTTGATCATCATCTATATAAATAGTGCTTTTTTGATAATTGATGGATGCTTCTGGAGAATCTAATCCAGCTAATTTTGCCAAAATAGATTGACCACCTTTATGCTCTTTACCGTCTTCAAGTTTAAAAGACAACAGAGTATTTTTGTGTTCAATTTTCCAATTCGAATATTGCAATATTCCAACACGTGGTTGCATATAAGAGTAAATCCGCAGCCAGCCTTTTACTCCGTATGTTCCATTTATATGTCCTACTTGTATTGGCAAAATTATTTGATTGGTTTTGCTACGCAACCTTTGAATGAATGAAATTGATGGGAACGTCGGATTCGTTGTCAAACTCAACAACTGTCCATCTCTCGGATAATTCGTTGAGCGCGCGCAACAATTTGTTATTCAAAGCATGCCCCGATTTGTGCGCAGTGTAACTGCCAATTATGTAATATCCAAAAACATATAAATCACCAACGGCATCAAGTACTTTATGCTTAACAGGCTCTTCATCAATACGAAAGCCTCCTTCATTTATTGGTCCATTGTCACCTAAAACGATTGCATTGTTAACACTGCCGCCCAGCGCCATGTTATTGTTCTGCAACATCTCAACATCTTTTAAAAAACCAAAAGTACGCGCACGCGCTACTTCTTTTAAAAAGGAGGTATTCGAAAAATCCACAGTGGAAAAATTAGACTCATTATTGAATGCAGGATGTTCAAAATCAACGGTGAAAGTCAGCTTAAATCCTTCATAAGGTTCGAGACGAGCCCAACCGCCTTTTTCATCATGTACTTCAATCGTATCAAGTATGCGTAAGAATTGTTTAGGAACATCTTGCTCTTGCAGCCCAGCCGACTGTAATACAAATATAAATTCGGAAGCAGAACCGTCAAGAATGGGGACTTCAAACGAGTTAATATCGATGAATATATTATCGATGCCTAAACCATACAAGGAAGACATTAAGTGTTCTATTGTTGTAACCTTTACATTGCCCTTAACTAAACTCGTACAAAGCATAGTTTCTTTAACTAAATCGGTTGACACTTTAAATTCAACCACTGGATCCAAATCAATTCGTCTGAACACAATACCCGTGTTAATCGGAGCGGGGTTTAAAGTGATTGTAACGGGCAATCCATTATGCAGTCCCACGCCTGAAACACTGATTACATATTTGATTGTTGCTTGATTTTTCATGTATTTTCCTAGAAATTAAAAGTGTTTCCCAATCCAGCCTGTCATTTTTTTCACGACATTAGAACGTTCATTTTGCTTTTCAATGCTGGAACTTTTATCATTACTGCTCACATACTTCAATAAACCTATAGAAGTTGCAAATTGTGGGTCAAAGACTTCATTAACCAACGACTTCACTCCATGAGGTTCACCTACACGTGCAGGCATTTCCATAACCTCTTCCACTAATTCTACTAATCCAAATACTTTAGAAGCGCCACCAGTCAAAACTATTCCAGCACGCAACATATCATAATAACCGGTATTTATTAAATGCTCTCTAACAGATTTCAATAATTCAGCATAACGTGCTTCCACGGCAGGTGCCAAGGTTGCAATGGTCATTTCACGAGGCGCTCGCCCTCCTACACTTGGCACTTCGACAATTTCTTCTGCAGAAGCTAACTCTGACCAAGCACATGCATGATTCAGTTTGATTTTTTCTGCATCATAGTGTGGTGTTCTAAGTAGCATGGCGATATCACGAGTTACTTGTTGTCCTGCGATCGGTATTGTTGATATATGGCGAATTGCACCATCAAAGAAAACCACCAAATCGGTCGTCCCAGCACCTATATCAATTAAACATATACCAAGTTCACGTTCATCTTCTGTAAGAACCGCTTTACTTGCTGCTAAAGACTCCAGTACCACGCTATTTACTCTGAGTTGACATTGACGCACACATTTCATTAAATTTTGTATAGCACTAGTGGCACAAGTAATCATATGCACTTTTGCTTCTAAGCGTACACCTGCCATACCGACAGGCTCAAGAACACCTGATTGGCTATCAATCATAAATTCTTGCGGCAATACATGTAATACATGTTGATCTGCTGTCAAAGCGACTGTGCTGGCACTGTCAAGAACCCTTTGCACATCTTCTTTGCTCACTTCTTTGTGGGATATAGCAACCATACCTGTGGTATCTCGTGATGCTATATGCGTTCCGGCTATATTAACAACAACTTCTTCAATTTTACAGCCCGCTATTAATTCAACCTGTCCTATAACTTCCTTAATGGCATGGACAGTGCTTTCAATATTTACCACCACGCCTTGTTTAATGCCGTGGGATGGGTGACTTGCTTGAGCAATTATTTCAAAAGTTTTATCAGCGTGTCTTTCAGCAACAACCACCAAAACTCTTGAAGTTCCAACATCCAAGCTTGTAACCAGTTCTCTTTGCAACTTATCTTGCGCCACTTTAACTCCGTTTTATATTGCTTATACTGAAGCCATTATTGTAACGTAAATCTATGCGCTTTATACTCTTCCCATCATAATCAGGATTCAATTTAATAAAAATCATTATTTCATTGATTTTTTTGAGTATATCCTTCTCATCAAATACAATTTGACTGCCACTTTTCAATGTAAACTCAATAGTTTTCCAAGGAGTTATTTTAAGCGACTCTAGTTCAATATTATTCTTATCAAACGCTTCTTTCGCCTGATAAAGAATAGGAAGCAATAAATTTAAAGACTGAGTACTACTTTCTACCTTTGGCAAATGCGCCCATTCGCTCAATTCTTCATTATTGGGAATAAACCACTGCCCTGTTTTTGAAATCAAATAATTTCCTTTCCAACGCAGTATCGGTTCGTGCTCTTGCAAAGTAATTAAAACACTTTTTGGCCACCTTTTATTAACTGTTACTTCTCGCACCCACGCAAGCTCACTTAACTCATCACTCAATGCTTCTTCATCAAGCAACCACCAACTCTTATTATCTATTTCTTTAAGTTGCATGCGCAACGTCTTAAGATCAACGTGTGGATGGTACCCTGTAACTTCTACACGTTCTATTTTTTCCAACATAACTCCACCGATGACTACAGCAATAAGTAGCAATGAAACCCCAGCTATTATCCGAATTAATTGCATGCAATCATTGCTACTAATTGATCAATACTTAATCCAGCTTTTTTTGCTGCCGTAGGTACCAAACTGTGATCGGTCATGCCAGGTATCGTATTAATTTCTATCAACCATGGCTGCTCTTTTTCATCGATCATAAAATCAACCCGCCCCCAACCAGTTGCCCCCGTTACATTAAATGCTTTAAGAGCTATATCTTGTAATTGTTGAGAATGCCGCTTTGAAAAGTTTCGTGGAGGAGATAAAAACTGTGTATCTTCGGCAATATATTTTGCATGATAATCATATATTCCACTGGATGGTATGATTTCAATGGCGGGCAAAGCAACGTCCGAAACAATACCGACTGTTATTTCCTTTCCTTTAATGTATTGCTCAACCATCATAAATGTAAATTGTTGTGTTTTTTCCAACGCTGCATTTAGTTCGTCTGTATTGTGAACAATAAAAAGGCCCAATGATGATCCTTGTGCAACAGGTTTAACAACCAGTGGAAACGGAATTTTCAGTTCATTAGCCGACTTCAATTGTTGCGACTGTGGTGTTTTAAACCCATATGCCTCCCACACTTTCTTAGTCTGAATTTTATTCATGCACAATGCGGAAGCTTGTGCTTTGCTACCAACATAAGGGATCCCCATCCCATCAAGCAAACATTGCATGCCTCCATCTTCTCCAAACTCTCCGTGCAAAATTGAAAAAACTTTATCAGGCTTCACTTCCTGAAGTTGTTTTTCAACATCATCCCAACGATCAATAACTACATCAACCACATCAGCTCCAGAGCGCACAAGTGCTTCAAGTACAAATTGACCACTTATGAGCGAAACCGCTCGCTCTCCAGATTCGCCTCCGCGCAAAATTGCTAAACGACCTAATTTAGGTAATTTATTAATCGCGACATTAGCCTGTTCAATTAAGTTCATTACTTGCTTGTTCACTTGGCATATCTTGCATTAACTGGCGCATCCACCCCGAAATACTCCCTGCTCCCATGCTAATTAAAATGTCTTCTTCTTCAACTATATTGCTAAGCACATCCTCCAATTCAATATTATCAGCAACCTGTATTAGGTGCTTCACCCCGCGCAAACGCAATGCGTTAGCTATCGTTTCTGCACTACCACCTTGTGAAGGATCTTCTCCAGCTGAACAAACATCCATCAGAATAAGCACGTCTGGTGTAACCAAACTCAATTCACGCACAAAACGATCAAACAATTCAATAATTCGACTGTAACGATGAGGCTGAAAAATCAATATTCTTCTTTTATCTGGCCAACAACGGATAACTGCGTCCCACGTAACAGCCAATTCTTTAGGATGATGCGCGTAATCATCCACCCATGTTAATGGTTTAGACTGAAAAGAAACTTCATGTATTTCAAAACGCCGCCCTACTCCAGAAAAACTTTCCAATGCCTCTTTTACATCTTTTAAAGAAATATCCAGCTTATCAGCAACAGCTATTGCTGCTAAGGCATTGCAAACGCTATGAACACCTGGGAAATTTAAAATTATCCTCCCATTGGGTACTCCTCTTACTTCGAGGTTAAAGTGCATTTTTATCCCTTCTTGCTTTAAATTGGTTGCACGGAAGTCTGCTTCTTCACTCAATCCGTAAGTAACCACTTTACGAGCAATATTTGGCATGATTTGGCGCACACCCTCATCATCTATGCACAGGACAGCAAGCCCCCAAAAAGGCAAATGATGTAAAAAATCAGAAAATGCGTTATACAAAACCTGTATTTTATGATCGTAAGTTTGCATATGATCTTCATCAATATTGGTCACAACCGAAATAACGGGTTGTAGCTGTAAAAATGAACCATCGCTTTCATCCGCTTCAGCAACTAAGTACTGCCCTTCACCCAGCTTTGCATTTGCAGATATTGCATTAAAGCGCCCTCCAATAACATAGGTAGGATCTAACTTTGCGCTAGCGAGGACGGTAGCGATCATTGAAGTCGTCGTAGTTTTCCCATGCGTTCCCGCAACGGCAATACCATATTTAAAACGCATCAATTCAGCCAACATTTGTGCACGCGTTATAACGGGTATACGAGCTTCTTTTGCTGTAATTAATTCAACATTGTCCGATGCTATCGCAGAAGAGACCACCACCACATCAGCGCCCAAAAGGGCTTCGGAAGAATGACCAATAAATATCTTTGCGCCTTGTTTGCGCAATCGATGTGTCATCGCACTATTTTGAATATCACTTCCAGTAATATTGTAGCCAACACCAATAAGCAACTCAGCTATTCCTGACATTCCTGTGCCGCCTATACCAACAAGATGAATGTGTTGCACACTTTCTCGCATACTTTTCCTTATATTATTTAACCTTTATAAACCTACGCAACTATGAATAAGTGCTAAAGCGTTCATTTTCAAAAATTTATTATAAAGTCTGTTCTTTATATTCGCTTGTTAGACAAAACATCAGCATTTGTATCATCCAACTGTTGTAAGCATAATTTGCTTACCTGTTGAGTAGCATTGTTTTCAATCTGCTTTAGTGTATTATGCGCGCGCTCAATCAAAAGCGGATTATTGTATAAATCTATTATTTTTCCTGTTAAGCTTTCAACGTTCAAATTACTTTGTTGCATCACCCATCCTCCACCGTTTTTTTGAAAAAGTGACGCATTGACACTTTGATGATCGTGGGTAGCGTAAGGAAATGGTATAAGTATTGCAGGTTTTTGAACTTGTGTAAGTTCACTTATTGTGATTGCTCCAGAACGTGCAATAACGACATCAGTATTGCTATAGGCTGTCATCATATTATCTATAAAGTCGACCAATTCCAATTGCCCTGAAGCCACCATATCTGAATATTGTAACGCTATGCTTTCAGAACGTCCACGTCCACATTGCAATAAACATTTAATGTGTCTCCCATCTTGCAATAGCGATTGGATAGTTCTCGGTATAATTTCATTAAATGCTACAGCACCTAAACTGCCTCCAAACACCAAAATTTTCAGTGGTCGTTTTTCATCAAAAAATGTCGGCGCACTCCAATTTAATCTATGGATGCTTCCACGCAATGGATTGCCTGTGGTTACCACTTTTTTGCCTTTTGGAAATGCACCATCAAATCCTTGACAAACTGTTCCTGCAAAATAAAAAGCAAATCTATTACCTACTCCAGCGCGTGCATTTTGTTCATGCAATATGATAGGGATTTTCAAGAATCTGGCTGCTAAGACCGTCGGAACACTGATATACCCCCCCATAACCAACAACACACTATTACTGCGCAAAACTCTTAAAATTTTTTGACATTGCAAAAAAGACCTAAATAGCTTCCAAAGCAATGTTAACCATTGCATCAATCCTTTTCCTAGAAATCCAGAAAAATTGATGGAATGAAAGGTATGCGGTGTATGAGAAACAATGTCCTCTTCCATGCTAGATGAAATGCCAATCCAATGAACTTTAGCGCTTTGCTCGTAAACATAATTAGCAACAGCAAGCGCTGGGAAAATATGCCCGCCCGTACCAGCAGCAGCCACTATGAGCGTTTTATTTTTCCACAACTTCATAACAAACGCCTCAACTCTATGTCGGCTCTTAAAACAAGTCCAAAAGTAATACACATCATTAACAAATTACTACCTCCATGACTGATCAATGGCAGTATCAATCCTTTGGGAGGAAGCAACCCGAAAGCAGAACCTATGTTGACAATAATTTGAAATAAAATCCAAAGACCTAGCCCAAGCGGCAATGATCCCAGAAATAATGCTTTAACTTTCCATGCTCTAATCACCATAGCGAACAAGCGCCAAAGAATCGTCAAGTATAGTGATAAAACTATGCAAAACCCAATAAAACCAACTTCTTCAATAATAACTGCAATGATGAAATCAGAATGCTGATCGGGCAAAAAACCCGTCTTCTGTACAGAATTCCCCAAGCCTACTCCAAACCATCCACCTTCTGATATAGCCATCAAAGAATTCGACACCTGATAACCTGCACCTTCCTTATGAGCCCATGGATCAAGAAAAGTCAACCACCGTTGCAGGCGATATTCTGTAAAAAAGATAAGCGAAAAAAGCAAGCCGACAACGCCCGTTGAAAGAATAGCGTACCCTATTAGATTTGCTCCTGCGAAAAACATCATTCCCATAACAATAAAAAGCATTCCCGCCATTGCGCCAGCATCTGGCTCAAAAAACAACAGCAACAACACCAATGCCATAGGTAACGTGACCACTTTCAATGTGTTGTGCCAATCTCTGCGCATGACTACAGAAAACTTTTCTATATAGCCTGCCATGAATATTATGAAAGCAAATTTCATATATTCCGAAGGTTGAAAACTAAAACCTGGTAGATTTAACCAACGGCGACTTCCTTTGATTTCCACACCAATTCCTGGGATGAGCACCAAAATGAGCATAGTCAAGCCAATAATAAATATCGGCCATCGCAATGTGCGCCAAATATCCAATGGAATTTTGCTGATAAACCAAAACAATAGCAGTCCAAAAAAAAGCACACTCCACTGCCTTAAAGCCATTACGGCTGGCAAATTAAAATGTGTTTGACTGTAGTAGACGGTTGCTGATAAAACCATCACGCTGCCGAACATAATGATAAGAGAAAATGCACCCCAAAGGATATGGTCTATTTCGCCATTAAGAAGTGCGCTGATATTTGATGATATTTTATCTTTCACCATAGGTGACGCATTGTACTCATCAAAGGAGTGTGGCATTTGAATTTGCTGTTAAATACTTTTGATATACTTGCATCACCCATAAAATGTGTTTATTGCACTTTGTTTGCCAGCGACTCCTTATTCAGGGTTTATCTTTCAAAGATTTGAAAAATAACTATATATCATTTTTGATATTAATAAAGCCATTATGTAAATAAAATATAGACTAATAGATGACATTAGTATATCGTTTATGTAATTTATTGTTGAATAAGTTATTTTAAATTTCCACCTTGATTTCGATTGTAATTACATTTGAGATTACGGAAGAGTGTAAAATTTCAAGAATGCATACAATCCTTTCCATTGATGGTGGCGGAATACGAGGCTTGATTCCTGCTCGCCTACTAAAGTGGGTTGAAAAAAGGCTTCAAGAGAAGACTGATAATAATGAATTGCGCCTTGCTGACGTGTTTGACTTCATGGCAGGAACATCCACTGGTGGCATTATGGTTAGTGCTTACCTTAAGGCGCATCCCGATACTAAGCGTCCTGAGTTTAGCACAGATGAAGTTGAACAGCTCTACATCAAAAACGGTGCAAAGATATTTGATTTGAATGCTTTTCAACAACTAAAAAGCGGTTGGGGAATAGCTGACTCCAAATTCTCTTCAGCAGGTATTGAGGATTGTATGTTAAAGTATTTTGGCAATACAAAGACGAGTGAGTTACTGCGTCCTTGCATAATAACTGCTTATGATTTGCACTCTCACAACAGTCTGTTTTTTGGTCAACATCATGCTTTGGAAAACCCCACTAAAGATTTTTATGTCCGTGATATAACGAGAGCGACTTCAAGTGCTCCGGTTTTCTTCCCAGCAGCCGATGTGTCAAGCATTGATGGGAAAAAAGAATTCTTATGCATAGATGGTAGCTTATTCGCATATAGCCCTGCTATTTCTGCTTATGCTGAGATGCGTCGGTTAAATCCAGAAGATCATGCCGATTCAATGTTCCTGTTGTCGCTCGGCACAGGTGAAGCAGTATTAGATCATTCGCACGAAACAATTAAACACTGGGGCATGTTTGAGTGGTCACAAGTGCTTAGTGATTTGGTTTGCGACTCCAATGGGAACAACGTTGATTTTAACCTTAATCAAGTTTTCAGGAATTCTCCTGATCAATACTATCGGTTAAATCCAATGATAAAAGGCAAAGTTCCCATGATGGAAGCAAGTAAAAAAAGCATAAGAAATATTCTCACTATTGCAGATAGTTACATTGAAGAAAATCAAAGCCAGCTAGAGAAAATAGCAGATATATTATTCAAAAATTTTGAAGAAAGATCATCAAAGATTTCATGAGAAAAGCATCATTAAACATTTCTAAACCTTGGTTAACAAGCTACCCTCCAGGGGTTCCAGAGTTTATAGATGCAGATAAATACGAAAACATTCCATTGCTAATTGATGAGGCTTGTCAAAAATTTAGCGAGCGCGTTGCCTTTGAAAACTTTGGTGCTCAGTTAACTTTTAAAGCAATGAAAAATTTGAGCGATGCTACTGCTGCTTGGTTACAAAGCCAATCTTTTGAACAAGGGGATCGTGTTGCTATTATGATGCCCAACTGCCTCGCTTACCCAGTCATTCTTCACAGCATATTAAAAGCAGGATTATGTGTTGTTAACATTAATCCACAATACTCTGTTCGAGAGCTTAAGCACGTTTTGAATGATAGCAAGGCAAAACTCATATTTTTGTGGGAAGGATCCGCTCATACCCTAAGCATTACAAAAATAGATGCTCCAATAAAACTAGTACTCGTTACCATCGGTGATTTGATGGGCATCAAAGGTATTGCGATAAACGCTGTAATTCGTTATGTTAAAAAAGCAGTCAAACCCTTTTCAATGACAAGCGCAATACCTTTTTCAGAAGTCATTAAATTAGGGAAAAAACGAAACCTTCACCAAGTAAAAATCAATTCAACTGATACTGCTTTTTTTCAATACACTGGTGGAACAACTGGCGCATCCAAAGCTGCAATTCTGACTCATCGCAATCTCATCGCCAATACCGAACAAGCGGACGCATACCTCAACCCTACTCTGACACGTGCTGATAAGCAGATAACTATCATTGCGCCATTACCGCTGTATCACATCTTTTCACTTATGGTTAACGGTATATTGATGCCAAAACTGGGGGCACTGAATGTCCTCATTACTAATCCTAAAGATATATCTTCTTTTATTAAAACACTGAGTAGTCATAAATTCAATGCACTGCCTGGAGTAAATACACTGTTTGCGGCACTGCTTGATCATCCTAATTTCGCTAGCGTTGATTTCTCACATCTGCAATTAACGCTTGGTGGTGGTATGGCTGTACAAAGCAATACCGCGCGCCAATGGCAAAGCACCACAGGGTGTCCAATACATCAGGCTTATGGCTTAACTGAAACTTCACCTGGGGTGTGTGTGATGCCTCACACTAATCTCGAATTTTCAGGGAGCATTGGCTTACCACTCCCCTCAACAGAAGTAGTCATTTTTGATGATTTCAATAACCCTCAGCCTACAGGAGAAATTGGCGAATTATGTGTTCGTGGACCGCAAGTCATGCAAGGTTATTGGCAAGAGAACGAAGACATTGAGGATACTGATCACACCAACTGGCTACGTACTGGTGATATTGCTAAAATCGATGAAAATGGCTATGTGTATATAGTTGATCGAAAAAATGATATGATCTTAACATCCGGCTTTAATGTATATCCAAATGAAATTGAAGATGTGTTAACCTCTCATCCTGCAATTAAAGAATGTGGTTGCATAGGTGTGGATGATGAGCGAAGCGGGCAGATAGTAAAAGCTTATATCGTTTTTAATGCTTCATTTGCTGCAACCGACGAAGAGTTAAAGGCATTTTGTGAAACACAATTAACCAGCTACAAAATACCAAAACTATTCGAATCCATTGATGCACTTCCGAAAAATAATGTCGGGAAGGTTCTTCGACGCGAACTACGTACGATTTAATTTACTCACTTTTATCGGCGTTATCGACGTAAAGAGGCATTATAAACACCATCCAAAATGGTTATAATAGCGACCTACGTTAGGTTCCTATATCAAAGTTCTCAACGTAGCTTTCATCAATTCACCGTTAAGCTAATATTAAAAAGTGTCCTCATTAAACTACGATGTAGTAATCATTGGTGCTGGGGTAACCGGCACTTCATTATTTTACTTACTTAATCAATTCAGCGATGTTACGTCCAGCTGTTTGATTGAAAAAAATCATGGTGTAGCCGAACTTAACTCAAGTTCAAAAGCAAATTCTCAAACGTTACATTTGGGTGAAATTGAATCTAATTATTCTCTTGAAAAAGCCAAGAAAGTCAAGTTGCAAGGCAATATGATTAGAAACTATGCGCTTAAGCAAACCAATCGAGATGAAATCATTCACGCTTTACCTAAAATGTTGCTTGCAGTTGGTGAAAAAGAAATAGATTCTTTGCATGCTCGATACGCTGAGTTTAAAGAATGCTATCCTGAAATTGAATGGTGGGATATTAATAAGATACATAAGTTTGAACCATTAATTGCTCAAGATGGTAATGGCAAAAAACGTAAAGAACCTATTGCGGCTATTGGATGTGAGAAAGACTGGTGTGCGGTCAATTATTCTAAGCTGTGTGAATCCTTGCTCAACAATGCACTCGTCAACAAACCACAAGCGCACGTTTATTTTAATAGCAATGTTCATCGCATTCACAAAACCGAGTGCGGATATACCATTGAAGTTATTCGTAATGGCAACGTACTGCAAGAAATTAAAACGAAGTTTCTCGTCGTAGCTGCTGGAGCTTACAGCTTGCTATTTGCTCATCGGCTTGGTTACGGCAAACACCTTTCCACCATATCCGTAGGCGGCAGCTTTTATTTTTGCGACTTCCCTTTAAAGGGCAAGGTTTACACTATGCAGAACCCACAACTTCCATTTGCCGCAATACATGGTGACCCTGATATCGCTGTTGATAAAACACGTATTGGACCAACCGCCGTATTTATGATGCAATTGGAGCGTTATCGTAAAGGAACTGTGAAAGATTTTTTCGAATTGATAAAGTTTGATAAAGGAATGCTGAAAGCAATTTGGAAAATCTTCAAAGAACCAGGTGTTAGAACGTATTTATTGTTAAATGTGTTGTATGAAATACCTTTTGTTCGAGAGTATCTTTTCGCCAAAAGTGCCCAAAAAATATTCCCATCTTTGACCAGTGAAAATATAACTTTTGCACAAGGTTTTGGAGGTAATCGCCCTCAAGTTATTGACCGTGCCAATGGCAATGTTATAATGGGCTCAGTTGCAGTAGCAGGTGATCGATCTTTGTTTAACATCACCCCCTCCTATGGAGCAACTGCCTGCTTAGCAAATGCAAGAGATAATCTTAGTACCATTGCTGAAAAATTAAACTTGACTATTAGCGAAGATAAAATAACTGAAGTTCTTGATTATGACTAAACGACCGATTGTTACCTCGCCTCATTTGCAAATCTACAAGCCACAGCTCACTTCGATGTTATCGATATCACATCGCATATCGGGTATGATTTTGTTTTTGGGTTTTGTATTGCTTGCATTATCGATGAGCTTTGCAATTCTCCATCCCGTCGCCTACGATGCACTGGCTTCGTCTTTACTTTCATGGATAATTTATTTTGCTATTTTTGCAGTAAGTGCTGCTTGGATATTCCATTTTTTAGCCGGAATTCGCCATCTTGCATGGGATAAACTGATAGGGTTAGAGCTCAGACATGCATATTGCAGTGGATACGCCGTCATTGCTATATGGGCAATAACTCTAATAGCCGTTTGGGTAATATTATGACTCCTGCTAAGCATTGGAAAATTCAAGGTTACAGCGCTTATGCCCTTATTCCACTTAGTTTGTGGCTGTTCATCAGTTTATTTAATCTAGCAGCTTATGAAGCCTATGTCCTTTTGACTTGGATTAGCCAACCCTTCAATGCCATCTTTTTTGTGCTAACTATATCGATTGGTTTTTATCACGGAAAATTAGGTGTTGATGTGATTCTTGAAGATTACATTCCAAACCCAAAGTCGAGAGCCTTCTTTGAGAAAACAATCTCTGCCCTACTATTATTTATTTGGGTGGTGATGGTATATTCTATTATTCAAACTTTCTAACTACATTATGAGCACATACGAGTATACCGAACACGAATACGATGTCGTCGTTATTGGGGCTGGCGGAGCAGGATTGCGCGCAACTATGGGCGTAGCAGAAAAAGGTTTTAAGACTGCTTGCATTTCAAAGTTATTCCCTACTCGATCACATACCGTCGCGGCTCAAGGGGGCATTTCAGCAGCACTCAGCAATGTTGAAGATGACAAATGGCAGTACCATATGTACGATACTGTTAAAGGATCTGATTGGTTGGGCGATCAAGACGCCATAGAATTTATGTGTCGAAATGCTCCTCGAGCTGTCTATGAACTTGAGCATTATGGCGTTCCTTTTTCCCGCACCGAAGAAGGGAAAATTTATCAACGTGCTTTTGGTGGGATGAGTACAAACTACGGAGAAAAACAAGCACACCGCACTTGCGCAGCTGCAGATCGAACAGGTCATGCTATCCTCCATGCTCTTTATCAACAATCTCTGCGTTTTAAAGCGGAATTTTTTATCGAACATTTTGCTATTGATCTATTAATGGACGAAACAGGAAGCTGTAGAGGTGTAGTAAGTACTAGTTTAATGGATGGAAGTATTCACGTATTTAAATGTCAACAAGTAATTCTCGCTACAGGTGGTTACGGACGCAGTTACTTTTCGTGCACATCGGCACATTCTTGTACTGGCGATGGTGCTGGCATGGTCGCTCGCGCAGGACTTCCGTTGCAAGATATGGAATTTGTTCAGTTTCATCCTACTGGCATTTACGGCTGTGGAGTACTCGTTAGCGAAGCCGTTCGAGGTGAAGGGGGCTATCTTACCAACAGTGAAGGAGAACGTTTCATGGAACGCTATGCTCCAAGCGCTAAAGATCTTGCTTCACGTGACGTTGTTTCGCGCTCTATGACTCAGGAAATTATTGAAGGACGCGGTGTAGGAGAAAAAGCAGACCACATGCACTTACACATACATCATCTTGATCACGATATTATTGAAGAGCGCCTTCCGGGCATTTCATCCCATGCTAAGGTTTTTGCAAATGTTGATGTGACCAAAGAACCAATACCTGTGCTACCAACCGTTCATTACAATATGGGTGGTATTCCTACTAACATCCATTGTGAAGTTATTTCCATGCTTAATGGTGATGTCAATCAAACGGTCAAAGGGCTGATGGCGATTGGCGAAGCAGCTTGTGTATCAGTACACGGTGCTAACCGATTGGGATCAAATTCCCTACTCGATCTTGTTGTTTTTGGACTAGCAGCGGCTGAGCGTTGTGCTGAAACGCTTAAAGCAGGTGAAAAACTGCCACCTATTGAGCACAAAAAAGTGGATGAAATTTTAAATCGCTTTGACCGTATACGCCATTCACAAGGATCAACTACTCCATCAGAAGTACGCTCTGCCATGCAAGATAATATGCAAAAACATGCGGCTGTATTTCGTCGACAAGACCTATTGGACACAGGCTATGAGAACATGCTTGACATCTATAAAAGTTTTACCAACATAGGCATACAAGATCGCTCATTAATTTGGAATTCTGATTTGATTGAAGCGCTTGAACTTGAAAACTTACTACTTTCCGCGGTGGCAACTGTCGGATCAGCAAAAGTCCGCACAGAAAGTCGTGGAGCACACGCACGTGAAGACTTTACTGATCGTAATGATGCAGATTGGATGAAGCACTCGATGTGTTGGGTCGACTTGAATAATGGCAATACGACACTAGACTATCATCCAGTTAGACTCGAAACACTCACCAATGAAGTTGAAACATTTCCACCCAAGAAAAGGGTTTATTAAAAACGAAAAGGCAGAACTATGGCTGAATTTTTTCTCGATTCCTCTTCCGTTGTTACGCAAGGCAAGCATTTATACGCTGGTCAAAAAGATGAAATGCAAAACCCCAAAACCTTTGCTGTTTATCGCTTTGATCCCGATCATAATAAAAACCCGAATATAACGCGATACACTGTTGATCTCGAAAAAACAGGGTCAAAAGTACTTGATGCACTTATATGGATTAAAGATAATCTGGATTCTTCTTTAACTTTTAGACGTTCGTGTCGCGAAGGCGTTTGCGGTTCTTGTGCAATGAACATTGGTGGTGTAAACACACTTGCATGTACTCTTCCCATCACCGAAGTAAAAGGAGAGATTCGCTTGTATCCTTTACCACACATGCCTGTGGTAAAAGATCTTGTGACCGATCTTCAGTCATTTTACGATCATTATGCAGAGATTGAACCGTGGTTGCAAGCTGGTGATCTTCCATCAGATGGAAAAGAACGTTTACAATCACCCGAAGATCGCAAAAAACTTGATGGGATGTACGAGTGCATTTTATGTGCTTGTTGCTCAACATCATGTCCATCTTATTGGTGGAACCCTGATAAGTATTTGGGACCAGCAGCTTTGTTGCAAGCACATCGGTTTGTAAAAGACAGTCGAGATAAAGAAAAAGTAAAACGACTTACTTACCTTAATGATAAATTTCGACTTTACCGCTGTCATACCATAATGAATTGCACCAACACATGTCCTAAAGGGTTAAATCCTGCCAAAGCCATTGCTGAATTGAAGCATGAAGTTGCTCAACTTGGCAATTTGTAGAATTATTATGGCAACACTAGTCAATTCAAAATGAGTGATTTTCTTTTGAAGGTGATGTGAATTATATAAAGCTGCTTTTATTAGCAGCCTTATGGGGGTCTTCTTTTTCTTTGATGAAAGTGAGTGTTCATGATTTCGATACCGCTCCACTCACCTTTCTTCGTGTTTTTATAGGCAGCCTTTTTCTATTACCTTTTGTTTTATATCGCAAAAATGTTGTAACGGACCCTAAAATCATATTGATAATCGCAGGTGTTGGATTACTAAGCTCAGCATTACCATTTGCTTTTCTCATACAAGCCAGTTACTCTTTAAACTCTGGCTTGATCTCCATAATTAATGCAACAACTTTAGTATTTACTGCTTTCCTAGCGCACATTTGGTTAAAAGAAAAATTTACTATTGCTCAAAGCATTGGCTTAGTCGTTGCAATCGTCGGCTTGTATATACTCCTTTTTCATCGGATGTCATTCAAACCAGGTGGTGATGGATTTGCTATTGTTTTATGCCTTGCTGCCGCTCTAAGTTATGGCATCTCAAACTGTATCACCCGACGTTCGCTAAAAGGAATTGATCCCTTTTTCTTGGGTTTTACATGTTTATTCGTCGCCTCCCTATCATTACTCCCATTTGCTTGGCACTATTGGCCAGAAAATGATTTAACTGCAACAGCATGGATTCCACCGCTTGTCCTTGGTTGTTTCACTACTGGATTAGCTGCTGTAATTCACTTTAATCTCATAAAAAACATTGGACCAAGCAAAGCATCATCTGTCACGTTATTGATCCCTTTTTTCGGAGTTATTTGGGGGATGATTTTTTTACAAGAAGTTTTACTTTGGCAGTCCATTGTTGGAGGACTGATCATATTGATAGGCGCTGCAGTTATAAATCAACTTATTTTTGCAAATAATAAATAAAGCAAAAACCACTGCCTACCAGTTCAATGTGTAGATATTCTCACACAATCAAGATTTATTCTAAATAATCTCGTCTGTGTTAGAATGCGCGTCTAATTTCCCTTGCTCTACAATAAAACCCTGCCTGCCTATGTAGGTAGCAATATTGAGGGCTTTTTAAACCATAAGGAGTACTACTATGCGACATTACGAGATTTTGTTCATGGTGCACCCAGATCATAGCGAGCAAGTCCCGCAAATGGTCACTCGTTATCAACAGATTTTCACATCTGTAGGTGGCAAAGTGCATCGATTAGAAGACTGGGGACGCCGCCAGCTGGCCTACCCAATAGAAAAAAAACTACACAAAGCACACTACATCCTCATGAATGTAGAAGCCAACCAAGAAGCTATTGATAGCTTGCAATCTGCATTTCGTTTTAACGATGTTATCATTAGACATTTGATAATCCAGCGTACGCATGCAATCACAGAACCTTCAGTCATCAAAAACCCACGTCAAAGTAACGAAGACGCTGAAACCACAAAGAAAGAAGGAGCACGGAATGAACAGAGGTAATAAACGTAGTAATTTGCGACATGACTCCATTAATGAGCACGGTGCGGACTATAAAGATATTCAGTTGCTTAAAATGTTTTTAACTGAGACTGGCAAAATCGTTCCTGCACGAGTAACAGGTGTTACTGGCAAGCAGCAACGCCAACTAACACGTGCCATTAAACAAGCACGTCAGATGGCATTGTTATCTTATACGGATCAACACGCGATTTAACAATGTTCAACTCCATAGCACGACACACAATGGCTTCGCGTAGTAAAGCGTTTGTCATTGTGTGCTTGTTTGCTGTGTTGACTTTGTTTATCAAACCGTTAGGAATAATCGCAGGAGGCATCATTGCTTTAGCAACCTTTGCTATTAATCTCAATGCTGCCCTCATGCTTTCCTTCGCGTCAAGTGCCGCTGTTGGGTTCGCAAGCTTCTGGCTAATAGAATCAACGTTTATCCACACAGCCATTTATCTGAGTATGTTTGTCATACCTGTAATTGTTGCATCGGTCCTTGTGCGATCTGGGTTATCACTGGATAAAGCGAGTCTGTCTATCGCTGGATGGATAATTGCACTTACTGTTTTAGCACAATTTTTATTGGGTGGTAGTCTTAGTGATTTTTGGCAAGTTAGACTTGAAGCGTTAATCTCACAGCTACAAGTTCCGTTGAGTGTAGAACAAATCGGAACATTATCGTTAACGCTTACTCCAATTTTGGGAGCTATGGCCTTCCTTTCAGCATTGTTAAGCTTTTTCTTGGGTTATCATTGGAAATCAGTTTTATCTGAAGAAGAAAGTTTTTCTACGCTATTTCGAAACATAAGCTTCGGTTCAAATGCGGCCATCGTTATGACCATTATTTTGGGGTTGGCATTTATAAATAATAATCTTGCATTTAACATCAGTGGTATCATTGGCGCTGTTTGTTTGGTACAAGGCATTGCTATCTTGCACTTTATAATGCATGTGCGCAAATGGAATCGTATTTGGTTATTTATCTTTTATTTTTTAGTGCTACTCATACCTGAAGCAATGTTGCTGTTGGCTTCATTGGGCTTAGTGGATAACTGGATAAATTTTAGAAAAAAGATAACACCAGCAATTACCCCAAAATAGTTATTAAATTTATTAGAGGATTTAGAATGAAAATCATATTGTTAGAAAAAATAAAAAACCTTGGAAATCTCGGAGAAGTTGTAGAGGTTAAGCCCGGCTATGCTCGCAATTTTCTATTACCTAGTGGCAAAGCACAATCAGCCACTGAAAAAAACATCAAATCGGTAGAAGCTCGTAAAGCGGAACTTGCAGAAAAAGCCAATGACCAATTGGTGAAAGCTCAGATTATTGCCGATAAAGTTAATGGTTCTACAATAACCATCTTTAAGAAAGAATCTGGTGAAGGGAAAATTTTTGGTTCTGTGGCAAACACGGACATTCTTGAAGCTTTATCCACTGAGGGACACGAAATTGATAAACGTCAAATTCAATTAGACGCTTCTATACGTGCCTTGGGTGAATATAAAGTACGCTTATTATTGCATACTGATTTGACAGCTGAAATCAACGTAGTTGTTAGTGCTGAAAAAGAAGTGTAACACCTCGTTTATAAGATGAGGAGTCATGGATTCAATCGATAAAGCCAGAGTTCCTCCGCATTCCATCGAAGCAGAACAATCCGTTATCGGTGGGATGCTCATTGATAATTCATCAGCCGATAGTGTCATTGGCTTCATCAATGCCGATAGTTTCTACCGTCGAGATCATCAACTGATTTTTAATGCTATTATTACGCTGGTATCTTCACAGCAAGCCGTAGACATAATCACATTAAGCGAATATCTCGACCGTCAAAACATACTTGAACAAACTGGAGGCACCGCCTATCTTGCCGAGCTAAGTCACAATACACCTACTGCTGCCAATATTTTACGCTATGCAAGCATTGTTCGCGAACGATCACTTATGCGCGAGCTTATTAACGTCGGCACAGAGATTGCTAAATTAGGTTTTGAACCAGGCGAATTAGATTCAAGAGAGCTTACTGAAAAATCAGAGCAAATGGTTTTTCAATTAGCTGAACAGCAAATAAAGACCAGTAGTTTTCGCAATATGAAGGTTGTCCTCGACTCTTTGACCGATACTCTTGAAGAACTTAGTAAAATTGAAGGAAATATAACAGGCGTACCTACAGGACTTATAGAGCTGGATAATATGACAGCAGGGCTACAAAAAGGCGACCTTATTATTCTTGCAGGTCGCCCATCCATGGGTAAAACAACGTTGGCTATGAATGTTGTTGAATATGCCGCACGCTTTCATACAGTTGTGCTTGATGGTGAGAAAGCCGAACCAACATCTGCTGCTGTAGGCGTTTTCAGCATGGAAATGGATGCCGAGCAATTAGCGATGCGCTTAGTTTCTTCTATGGGATTGATACCTCTTAAGAACATTCGTTCTGGAAAAATTGATAATAAAGAATTTACGGATTATTTCAAAGCGGCAGGCACACTGAAAAAGACTCAAATTTTTATTGATGATTCTTCGGGTTTAACTGCTTTTGAACTACGCGCACGCGCGCGCCGCCTTAAACGTGACAATCCAAACTTATCGCTTATCGTGGTTGATTACTTACAGCTCCTAAACAGCGCATCCTCTCGGGAAGAAAATAGGGCAACAGAAATAACCCAAATTTCTCGTTTACTTAAAGAAATGGCACGTGAATTAAATATTCCTGTAGTCGTATTGTCCCAGCTCAATCGTAGTGTTGAAAAACGTACTGATCGTCGCCCTATCATGTCTGATTTGCGTGAGTCAGGCTCTATTGAACAAGATGCAGATGTTATTATGTTTGTGCATCGTGAAGAGGTATATGAACCCAAAAAAGAAGAGTTAAAAGGAGAGGCACTACTCATTGTTGCAAAGCAAAGGAATGGAGAAATCGGTGACTTGAGATTGCGATTTGAAGGCAAATTTACGCGTTTTGATAATCCATCGGTTGACGATGCTCCTTTTCCACAAACAAGGGAATACTTCCCTGATTTATGATAAAAAATGTCAATGTCGCAATTGAAAATCAATACTGCTGGGATCGTATACAACTATAAATTAGCCAAAAAATTTCATAATAACCAGCATGTTTATGCTGTCATTAAATCCAATGCATACGGGCATGGTTTACTTGAAATAGCAAATACTCTCAGAAAAGCCGATGGTCTTGCTGTGGCTCATATAGAAGAAGCCATAGCACTACGAAATAATAATTCTAAAATACCCATTGTTTTAATGCATGGCGTTCTCCAAGAAGATGAATGGGCAATTATTGATGAATTTCGATTAGATTGTGTTATTCATAGTCAATGGCAATTTGAATGGATGGAAAAGCACCAATTCAAAAAGAAACCACGTTTGTGGTTGAAATCGAATACCGGCATGAATCGTCTCGGATTAGATTCAAAAAGCATTGTTACAATATTCAAAAAAACTGCGGATTTCCCACGTTTGATAATGAATCACTATGCGTGTGCAGATGACCCAGAAAATCCTATGAATCATAACCAAGCGAATAAAATTAAAGCGATTGAAAAGCAATGCGACTATCCTTTAACATCATTTGCTAACTCTGCAACTGTCATTGCAAATAAAAATCCGCTAGGTGATATCGCACGAGTTGGTATTATGCTATTTGGTCACAATCCTATACGAAATCATGTGCAATTAGCCAATGTCTCAACTTTTGAAGCACCCGTCATTGCAATACAAACAATAGAAAAAAATGATCGGGTTGGCTACGGTTCTTTGTGGAAAAATGATGAAAAAGGATATCTCGCCATCATACGTGCAGGCTACGCCGATGGCTATCCACAAACAATGCCTTCTGGAACTCCCGTATTCTGTAAAAACAAAAAGCATTTCATTGCAGGACGCACATCGATGGATTTAATAGCCATTTATCTTGGTCAAAATCAAACCAATGTTGATGTTGGAGATATGGTTGAACTTTGGGGAGAAAATATTCATATCGATGAAGCAGCTGACGCAGCGAACACTTCAGCTTATGAGTTATTTACTCGAATATCTCCAAGAGTCCAAAGGGTTTACTATTCTTGATGCACGTGGTTATCAATTAAAAATTGTTTCATTTGTTCCGATGTAAAGCGTTCCAAATAAATCACTGAATAACCCAATTCTATATAGTTTTTCCGCTCAGCGGGTGCCGACACTACTGTTTCCACATTTTCTTGATATTGAAATTCGTCAATGCCTTGCCAGTCAGAGGACACTGAACAAACATTTAAAGAAACGGATTTAAGCAAATTTTTTACTTTTTCCTTTAGTTTGGCATTTTCTGTCAATTGTTTAAGCTCACGCCCATGACTCAAGATAACCACATCAGAACCAGGAAATTTTTCTTTCAATGCAGTCACTTGATTTTCCACATAAAAATACTTTTTAGTCCAAAAATCTGGATCATTGCTCTCAATATCTAAAATTATTCCATCAATATCCTCATTACTTTGCAATAATTCCACTACAGCAGGGTGTATATTAGAGGCATTGGCTGAAAAAACGAACATTGTCAGCACAAAAAATGTCTTGGTAAAAGTTTTTAACATCAGTCTTATATTTCGATTGTTGATTAGGATTATAAAAAAAACCATACGTACATTATTAATCATAATACGCTATTTACAAAAAAACAAGCAATGCAATACAAAATAATTTCAAAGAAGAAATGTTATCAAGGCTTTTTTTCTCTCAACAAATATCAATTGCAGCACCAAAGCTATGACGGCAGATGGACCGAAATGATTGAAAGAGAAGTGTTTGAGCGAGGGGATGCTGTTTGTGTTCTCCCCTATGACCCACTTCTACAAACAGTGGTACTAATAGAACAGTTTCGTGCAGGTGCAATACATTCCAAAGACCCATGGCTTTTAGAAACAATTGCTGGAATGATTGCTGACGGTGAAGATACGAAACAAACAGCTTCTCGTGAGTTAAAAGAAGAATGCGGGTTAGACTCTTCTAACCTCTATTATATTGGCCAATATTACTCCAGCCCAGGTGGCTGTAGTGAAAAACTATCTATCTATTGCGCTTTTGTTGACAGCACACAAGCGTTAGATTTCGCAGGTTTAGAAGAAGAAAATGAAGACATTCGTGTATTAAAATTATCCTTAAATGCCGTTCGAACAGCTCTTAAAGAAAACACTATTAAAGTTGCTCCAACTGCTTTAGCCTTATATTGGCTGCTTAACAACCATAACCGACTAATATAATTATGATTCCTTTAGCAGAGCGAGCACGCCCGCGTAGCATTGATGAAATAATTGGACAAGATCATTTAATCAGTCCAGGACAGCCTCTGCATCAAACCATCGTGCAAGGACACCCACACTCAATGATTTTATGGGGTCCTCCAGGTTCTGGAAAAACCACCCTTGCTCGCCTGTTAGCAAATAACGAAAAGTGGGCATTTACACCCTTATCAGCAGTTCTCGATGGTGTGGCTCAAGTACGCAACGCTATAGAACAAGCCAAACAAAATAAAACGGGGCTGATGCCTCAAGAAACGGTTCTATTCATCGATGAAGTACATCGTTTCAACAAAGCACAACAAGATGCTTTCCTACCTCATATTGAAGACGGCACTGTTTTTTTTATTGGTGCAACCACTGAAAATCCCGCATTTGAGTTGAATAAAGCATTGCTTTCTCGTTGTCGAGTGTATCAGCTCAAAGCACTTAGAAAAGAAGATTTAGAAGTGCTCATTACACGCAGTACCCAATGGGTTAAAGAGCAGCACCCTAGTATTCAGTCCATCGATTTCAGCTTAATAAAAAGTGCCCTATTGAACATAGCAAACGGCGATGCTCGCAAATTACTCAACACTATAGAGATCCTGTCTACGCAATTTAGTGACCAAGCGCATGTCAAGCCAACCGCAGAAGATCTTATAAAAATTCTCGACTCAAAAGTTCACGGTTTTGACAAGCAAGGAGATGACTACTACGATATGATTTCTGCAGTACATAAATCCATTCGTGGCTCTGATCCTGATGCAGGACTATACTGGTACGTACGTATGGTTGAAGCAGGCTGTGATCCTCTGTACATTGCTCGTCGTTTACTGGCAATTGCTTCTGAAGATATTGGGAATGCTGACCCACGTGCATTACCTTTGGCGATTTCAGCATGGCAGACCTATGAGCGTTTGGGTGCTGCTGAAGGGGAACGTGCCATTGCACACGCTATTATCTACTTAGCTTGCGCCCCTAAAAGCAATGCGGTTGATGTCGCTCTATCGCGTGCTCGTCACTGCGTACGTTCGAATCCCGATTATCCAGTACCGCTACACATTCGCAATGCCCCAACTAAACTTGCTGAAGAACTTGAGCATGGAAAAAATTATCGCTACCCACATGCTGAGCCGAATGCTTTTTCTGCTGGTCAAACGTATTTGCCACCCAAGTTACTCGATAGCGTTTTTTATAGTCCCACTGATCGAGGTATGGAAAAACAAATTGCCGAAAAAATCCGATGGCTAAAAAATCTTAATCGCTCTGCATAGACAACCCATTCTACTTAGATAGCAGAAAATACAGCGTCATAGTCCGGTTCGTCTTTCACTTCTGGAACTAACTGTATATATTCAAGTGTTCCATCATTGACAACAATCACACACCTTGCATATAACCCTGTCAGAGGTCCTTGTGCCATAATCATGCCTTTATCAGCCATACTGCGGTGCCGAAAGTCAGATACTGCTTGTACTTTGTCTATCCCTTCAGCCCCACAAAAGCGCGCCAAAGCAAAAGGCAGATCCATTGATACAACATAAACTGGCAAACCGCCTTCGGCAGCTCGTTTATTAAACTCCCTTGTTTGTGCAGCGCATACTCCTGTATCAATGCTCGGAAATAAATTGATTATTGCGCGTCCATTAATTGTTACTTCTGCTAAGTCTTGACCTACAAATTTCAGACAACCCAAATTATCTCCAACATTTGGAAGATTCCCCATTAGTTGAACAACATTTCCAGAAAACGTTACATTTGCCATTTTTTCTCCTAAATTAAATATTCATACATTCTATGCATCGAGTAGCTACGGGATTTATTCTCAACCGATCAAGGGTTATAGGCTCATGACAGTTATAGCATAAACCATATTTTTGCCCTTTGATACGCTCTAATGCTCCATCAATAGCTGCAATCATGCTTTTCCTGCGTCGCTGGCTCTCCAAAGCCATTTGCTGCGACTGCATAGCGTCTACCCTTGATAACCGACCTACTCTTGTTTGATCAAGCGGCACCACCTCACTCGAACCAGCTGACTCGACTGCCTCCGCTTCAAGCGTCGCCTTTAATTCTAACAGTTGCTTTGTAAAAGTGGTTAAGTCTTCAGAAGTTATCATTGAACTTTACTCACTCCTTTTTTCTTGGCAATCAAATAAACCCCAAATAACGATAGCACAAACCCACCAATCGCAGTCGGTTGTATTGCCTCACCAAATAATAAATAAACCTCAAAAGCCACCACCGCGGGTGTTAAATAAAATAAAGAAGTAACCGAAGCCGCTGCTTTTTTATGAACCATATATAACAAAATAAGAACAGCGCCTATAGATAGCACAAGTACTAACCATACCATCGAGAAAATCGTGTGTGTGTTCCATACTATGATACCCTCTTCTAGCCATAAGGACGCAAGAAAAACGAATACAAATGCACCAATGTATTGAATGGTTGCTCCAGCAATCAAGTCGATTTTCGCACAATAACGCTTTTGATACGTTGTAGCAACGGTAATTGCTAATAAACTGCTAAAGCAGATAATAATATGTTGCCACTGCAAATACGAATGCTCTCCTAATGTAGGTGACAATACAACCATCAGTCCCCCAAAACCTAACAAAAGCCCCAACCATTGAATGCGATTGATTCTTTCGCTTAATGCGAGCATTGCAAATAAACTAGCTAATAAAGGCTGTAGCCCAACAATGAGTGACGTATAGGCGATTGGAAATTGATTCCTCGTTACATAGAAAACGCCACCTAAATAAACTGCATGCAACAAAAACCCAACCACAATTGAATGAGCGATTTCGCTTATCTTTCTTGGAAATTTTTGTTTGAAAATAAAAACGATTGGTATTAATACAAATGCAGCAATCGCCATACGAATGCTTAAAAAAGTGAGCGGTTCAGCATAAGGAGTTGAAAACCGAGCGGCAATAAATCCAGTACTCCAAAGCAAAACAAAAACAACTGGTATTATGGCAATGAGATATTTGTTCCAATTGAAATTAAACATGTCATCAGCACTTAAGTTGATTTGATACTATCGTATAAAACTTTAGCTGCTAAAGTAGTCATGAATAATGCCGCTGTATTATCGAAAAAAACTTTACTACGGACATACAAAGATTGATACGGTCCAGAAGAGAAAGCGCACGCCATCAACACATACCAACCAGACTCAAGTATGAGTACACCAATTAGTAAAATAACATAGTCAACAAGCCCTGGGTTTTGAGGCAGTAATGCGGAAAAAACGCTAGCAAAAAATATAATTGCTTTTGGATTGCTTATTTGTGTCAAAACACCTATCATTAAAAATCTCCAATAACCAGCTGACTTAATCTTTGAGTGCTTCAAAAAAAACGCATTTTTAGAGCCTCTCCACATCATTGTTGCCAAATACAATAAATACAAAGCACCCAACACCTTGATACCAAGATATAAATTTGGAGCGTTAGCAAGCAATGTGTCAATTCCTAACAAAACAATTGAAGCCAGAATTAAACTGCCAATACCAAGCCCTACGGCGGCGGCAACACCATTTAAACGAGAATGAGTTGCAATACGTGCGATCAAAATGAAACTCGGTCCAGGAGACATAATCGCTACTATTAGCGCCCCAAATATCACAACATAAGGTAAGATAAAATCCATTGCTTTTTCAAAATAGAAGGTGGGTTATTTCTCAAAAAGAAAGAAATCATTGTAGCATCTCATAATACAAATGCGTTTGATGAAATATACTTATACAAATGCCAAAAATCCTGAATATCGCCAACAAATAATTTGAAAATTACCGTTACAATAAGTAAAACAATAATGTATTGTTAACTTACAATTATAAAATGCCTTTAGAAATCAACCGCAATGTATTTATTACTTGTGCCGTAACTGGTTCAGGTAATACTCAAAATAAAACCCCTCACCTACCAATTACCCCCGAACAAATAGCCAATAGTGCTATAAGTGCTGCTAAAGCGGGGGCTGCTATCGTCCATTGTCACGTAAGAAATCCTGAAACTGGCAAACCATCTCGAGACATCAAACTATATAAAGAGTTAACCGAGCGTATTAGAAGTGCCAATACTGATGTAATTCTTAATCTCACAGCTGGCATGGGAGGCGATATTGTTTTTGGGGATCACGAATCCCCTCTTCCTTTGAAAGAAAGCACTGATATGGTAGGTGCTAGTGAACGCATAACTCATATTGCGGAATGCTTGCCAGAAATCTGCACGCTGGATTGTGGAACAATGAATTTTGCTGAAGCTGATTATGTTATGACAAACACACCTGGTGTGTTAAGAGCCATGGCTCAAATGATAACTGATCTAGGCGTTCGCTCTGAAATCGAAGCATTCGACACTGGTCATCTTTGGTTTGCTAAACAATTAGTTAAGGAAGGAATTATAAAAGATCCTGTACTAGTGCAATTATGCATGGGAATACCTTGGGGTGCACCTGATGATTTGAACACTTTTATGGCAATGGTGAACAATGTTCCAACCAACTGGAATTGGTCTGCATTTTCTATAGGGCGCAACGAAATGCCTTATGTCGCCGCTGCCGTTTTAGCTGGCGGGAATGTTCGCGTAGGATTGGAAGACAATCTGTTTCTTGAGAAAGGAGTTTATGCAACCAACTCTCAACTAGTTGAAAAGGCAGTTAATATAATAGAAAATATGGGGGCTACTGTTTTAACTCCAGCGGAAGTTCGTGATAACCTGAAGTTAACCAAACACAGTAGTTAATATTAACATACCATTGATGCATTTCTTCTTCATAAGAAAACACTTAAAAAACACTTTATGTTAAAACCAGGATTTGATGGGAAAAAACGATGCTTCGGCAACTCTAACCTCGTGAGTGCTCAATACCATGATACAGAATGGGGTGTTCCTGTTCATTGTGATAGAACGCTCTTTGAAATGCTCATTTTGGAAGGTGCTCAAGCAGGATTAAGTTGGGATACGGTTCTGATGAAAAGAGATGGTTACCGCGAATCTTTTCATAATTTTGATGTGCAGAAAGTAGCTAACATGAGTGATTCTGATCTTGAATCGAATCATACCAATAGCGCCATAATTCGCAATAAATTGAAAATATCTTCTACTCGAAAAAATGCCATTGTATTTATGGAAATACAAAAAGAATTTAAAACTTTCAACGATTACATTTGGAAATGGGTAAACTATAAAACCATTGTTAACAAACCAGTAGATCATCACTCATTGAATGCCAATTCTGATATAAGTGATGCAATCTCCTATGATCTAAAAAAACGCGGGATGAGCTTTGTGGGCTCTACCATTATGTATTCGTATATGCAAGCAGTAGGATTGGTAAACGATCATTTGGTTGATTGTTGGTGTACCAAATAAGAAACACTTACTATGAGGAATTCATACGCGGTGCATAAATGCATGGTTTATGAAGACAATGCTATCCCCGAAAGCAAGTCGTTTAAAAAACTTAGACTTTATTCAACGATTGCTTTTCCTAAAGAATATACAGCCAAAGCATACAGGTTGCTGTTGTTATACGTTTTAAGCACTTTGAAGTTAGCATCTGGCATCCACCATTCTTCTCCTTCATTCAGTTCAAACCGTAGGGAAGAATCCTGCTTTTGTTTAGATTTAGTGGCTACGCCCACTCCCTCTTTCCAACCGTGTTCTTTGAGGTAATTAGCAATGCTGAAAATAGCGTCTTTCTTTGAAGAAACCAAATCAATCACTCCATCATTATCACCGTCAACCCCCCAGCGTCTGATACTTGTTGGAATGAATTGCCCCATGCCCATTGCTCCTGCATACGAACCTTTGATCGTAGGGTCAAGCTTTTTCCTATGTACTAACAGCAAAAAGTCAGCTAATTGAGCATTAAAGAATCTTTTCCTTTTAGATAGATCATGCGTTGACAAAGTAACCAACGCATCGCGAACAGAGGTCTTGCCAAGAATTCGTCCAAAATAAGTCTCTACCCCAAGTATTCCTAAAATTATATACGCTGGAACATTGTATTTTTTTTCAGATGATTTGATAATATCACCATACTTTTGATGGAATTTCTGCCCCACTTTAATCCTTTCTTTTGTCATAAAGATACTGCGATATTTCTCCCAATTGAGTTTGCTTTCTGCCGAATTATTGATCAAACGCACCACACTGGGTACAAAACTTGCGTTGTTGACCATTTTTTCCACCCATTCGGCAGGAAGAGCAGGATAGTGCCTGTTAACTTCACTTATAGCATTACGCATACTGTTAGGACTTACATGTTCATTAATATCTGCCAAAACGGAAAATGGCATGTACAAAAAAACACTCAAACATAAAAATATTTTTTTCATTTTAGACTCAATAGTTCTATACGTATAGACCGTCGTAGATCATCAATACCGTTAGTTAAAAGATCGGTTTTCTTCTGGCTCTCATGAAAACTCTCCCAATGTGTGCTCCACAACATCTTTAGATTGTTGGCTTTCTCGGTAATGTCTTCAGTTGTTAATAAGCTCAATTCTGTAATTAGCCCAATTCTAACCCAACCTGACCGAGGACTTCCCGCATTCACTAAGTCACCATCGTAGCGAGCCGCATAAACAATTTGCTCAAAATTGCCAAGTTCACGAGTAATTTCAAAACAGGCTTCTCTAAGGTTGTTGTTTTTCTCCGTTTCTTCAGCTCTCCAAACGTTATAGGAAAACCCTACTATTGCAAATAAAATGCTTGCAAGCGTAGCTATTTGCAAATAATGTACTCGTGTGACGTCTTTTATATTCATTCTTGATGATTTTCAACCATTAAAATTCTTCTTCATGATATTTTAATTTCTCAATGTCATTTGGCAAGTGGAATTATAGAACATTGGATGCAATCTATATTAACTTTGATTTTTAAATAAATGCTGTATTTAAAGCAGAAAAAATATAAATTTGTAGTACTTCAACGCTTATTTCAATGCCAATACGACCTAATTAAGGAGCCCAGCTCCAAAAATAACTTCGTAGGTCAAGTATAATGGGCATAAGCTTTTTTTCTCAAAATATTGCGTTAATAATTAACCAATAAACTAAACTAACCGAAACAAACATGACAGAAGCTAAAACACTTTATGATAAATTGTGGGACTCGCACTTGGTTCATAACCAAGAAGGGGGTTCTTCATTGCTTTATATTGATCGGCATTTGGTACATGAAGTAACATCACCTCAAGCTTTTGAAGGGTTACGTATCGCAAAACGTCAACCTTGGCGCACAAATTCCATTTTAGCCGTTCCTGATCACAACGTTCCTACAATGAATCATGCTGCAGGAGCACAAGGAATTATTGATAAAACTTCTCGTTTACAGGTAGAAACGCTTGAAAAAAATACACGCAGTTTTGGCATAGAACAAATTGCTCTAACCGATATTCGACAAGGGATTGTGCACGTTGTTGGTCCCGAGCAAGGCGCAATACTCCCTGGAATGACAGTCGTTTGTGGAGACTCACACACATCAACGCATGGTGCATTAGCAACTCTTGCCCATGGCATTGGCACTTCAGAGGTTGAACATGTGCTCGCAACACAATGTTTGATCCAGAAAAAAATGAAAAGCATGCTCATTAAGGTAGATGGTACTTTACCTGATGGGGTTTATCCCAAAGATGTAATCCTCGCAATCATTGGCACTATAGGTACTGCAGGTGGTTCAGGCTATGCTATAGAGTTTGGGGGAGAAGTTTTTTCTGACATGAGCATCGAAGGTCGTATGACTGTTTGTAACATGTCCATTGAAGCGGGCGCGCGAGCTGGTATGGTCGCGGTTGATGAAAAGACGATTAAATACATACAAAATCGTCCATTTGCACCTACAGGAAAACTCTTTGACGATGCGACGGATTATTGGTACTCTCTTCATTCTGATGAAGATGCTGTGTTTGACAGTGTAACTGTTATTGACGGCTCCAAGCTAAAACCGCAAGTTACTTGGGGAACTTCTCCTGAAATGGTGGTTTCAGTCAATGATAAAATCCCCTCCCCTAAAAAAGCAAAATCTGTTGCCCAGTCAAAGAATATCGAGAATGCATTGAATTATATGGGATTGAAATCTGGCACAGCAGTTGAAGACATTCCTTTGGATTATGTATTCATTGGCTCTTGTACGAATGCTCGTATTGAAGACTTGCGTATTGCTGCAAAATTTCTTCAAGGGAAAAAAATCGCATCTACAATTCAGAGAGCGATGGTCGTTCCAGGCTCAGGACTCGTACGAAAACAAGCAGAAGATGAAGGTTTGGACGATGTATTTAAATCCGCAGGATTTGAATGGCGCGAAGCAGGATGCTCCATGTGTTTGGGGATGAATGAAGATCAATTGCCCTCAGACATGCATTGCGCGTCTACCTCAAACCGCAACTTTGAGGGCAGACAAGGACGAGGAGGAAGGACACATTTAGTTAGCCCTGCTATGGCAGCCGCAGCCGCCATTGAAGGTCATTTTGTTGACATCAGCAATTCGAATTAATCGATATTAAGGATGTTTAAACGCGTAAGCTATCAAAAATCATGAATGTAATTGAACTTGAAAATTTGACATTTAAAAGGAATTCTCAATTCATCTTTGATGGGCTGTCTCTTAATATCCCTGCGCAAGGCATTCACGCAATAATGGGTCCTAGTGGTTGCGGTAAAACAACATTGCTGAAATTAATTACCGCACAAGTGACACCGCTTTCAGGAACGGTCCGCTTGCTTGGCGAGAACATTCATAAATTGAATCGTAAATCGCTCTTTTCCCTAAGAAAAAAGATCGGCATGCTATTTCAACAAGGCGGTTTGCTTGCTGATTTAAGTGTATTCGACAACATTGCCCTTCCTTTGCGAGAACACACTTCATTGTCTGAATCTGTGATTCGCAACCTCGTTATTATGAAATTAGAAATGGTAGGACTTAGAGGTATAGCTTTAACCTTTCCCAGTGAGTTATCGGGAGGGATGGCGAGACGTGTATCTTTAGCAAGAGCAATCGCGCTTGACCCTGAAATAGTATTCTACGACGAACCTTTTACTGGTCAAGATCCCATTAGTACAGGAGTTCTCGTGCGTCTCATTGATATCTGCACAAGGAATTCTTCTGCAACTTCCGTGGTTGTTTCGCACGATGTTCCTCAAATACTATCTATTGCAGACACGGCATGTATTTTATCTCAAGGACAAGTTATTGCGTCTGCAAAGGCAGATCAAATAATGAGTGATGCCACACTTGATGTTAAGCAATTTATACGGGGAGAACCTGACGGACCAATCCCATTCCACAAACCCACCAACATACCCTATCCAGAAGTGCTATTACAATGATTCAAACATGCAATAACATTTTTATTAACATAGGAGAAAAAACGCTTCATACGCTGCGTTCTTTCGGAAAATTGCATATGTTTATGTGGTTAGTTCTCACTCAAACTCCTAAATTAAAGGGGCTATATAGTGCGAGTTGTTTTCAAATATACAATATAGGCGTTCTCTCTTTACCAATAATATTAGTCTCAGGTCTATTTGTTGGCATGGTTTTAGGTTTACAAGGCTACTACACATTGGTTAATTACGGTGCTGAAAGCTCTCTTGGAGTATTGGTGGCTTTATCGCTTATTCGTGAATTAGGACCAGTGTTAACTGCAATTTTATTTGCAGGTCGCGCAGGATCATCAATTGCATCAGAAATTGGATTTATGAAAACAACTCAACAATTAGATGCACTTGAAATTATGGCAATAGATCCTATACAAAAAATCTTTCAGCCTCGCCTTTTAGCAGGCTTCATCGTCATGCCAATGCTCAATTTAATGCTCATATCGGCTGGATTAATCGGAGCTTGGTTTATTGGATCGTATATACTAGGAATAGACGATTCTTCTTACTGGACGCAGATGCAGGACAAAGTTGATTGGTATGCAGATGTAATGAATGGAATAATCAAATCGCTTTTCTTCGGATGGACCGCAACTATAGTTGCTCTATATTTCGGCTATAACTGTATACCAACAGCAGAAGGAACCAATCTAGCTACTACCAAAACAGTTGTCTATACTTCACTTGCTGTATTGGCGCTAGATTTTATATTAACGGCTATTATGTTTTAAATTATGAAAGAAAAAGCAATACAATTATGGGTGGGAATATTTGTCTTATTAGGCATATCTTCTCTAGTTTTTATCGCTTTGAGCGCCAGCAATCTTAACGCTTTTTCCAGTGGCGATGGTTATCGAATCAAGGCTTCCTTCAGTGAAATAGGCGGTTTGAAAAAATCGGCTCCTGTGACGATAGCAGGTGTTAGAGTTGGTCGAGTAGAGAGTATTTATTTGGATTTAGAGTCATTTCAAGCTCGGGTTGTTTTAAATATTGATGAAAAGTATGACCAAATCCCCATTGACAGCAGTCTAAGTATTTTGACTGCAGGATTACTTGGAGAGAAATATATTGGTCTCACTCCAGGTGGAGAAGAAGAATATTTAGCAGACGGAGAGTTTATTGAAATCACTCAATCTGCTATAGTATTAGAAAATCTAATAAGCACATTTTTAAATAACTAATGAAAAAAATCTTACTACTATTGGTGTTTTTCTCAATTAGTGCGCACGCTGGTCCCGTGAGCGACTTTTTACAAGGAGAGACAAAAGAATTATTCAAAGGAATTGATTTAGATCGCGAATATTACGAGAATAATCCTAATGCGTTGGAGCTTATAACGAGAGAACGTATTTACACTTTGTTCGATTGGGAAAAAATCAGTCGATTCGTTTTAGCCAGACACTGGCGCAGCTTGAATAAACAGAAAAAGCAGCTTTTCATCGACGAATTTTCAGCCCTACTCCTCACCACTTATAGCCAACTACTCATCAAAATTACTTTTGACGATTTGACCTTTCAAGAAGAACGTAAGGGCCTACGCAAGGGAACCTATATCGTGCCTTCTATAGTACAAAGTGACACCAAGAAATACCGTTATGAGTATTTTGTCATTGAAGAAAAAAAAGTTTTGCGTATTGTTGATTTGCGCGTTGAAGGTCTTAGCCTTCTTATTAACTATCGCAAAGCATACGCTGAACAGTTGGAAAACAAGGATATAGATCAATTCCTTAATGATATAATTTCAAAAAATAATAACAGTGCCATTAAAAATTGAAGTCAATGGAAATCGTGTGTTTTTCTTGGGTAAAGCAACCATTAAAAATATCGAATTACTCCCCCCTCCTACTCTTAAACCAGGAACTTACGAAGTTGAATTTGAGAGACTTGAAGTTGTTGATAGCGCTTTTATAGCATGGTTACTTGATTGGCAGAAATCCATGTTAAAGAAAAATATCTTTTTTAAATACACGAAATTACCCATTCAATTTGAGAACATAGTTGCAGCATATAGACTGCAATCTTTGTTTGAGAATGACTAAATGACTACCAAAGCCATATCCTTTAACAAAGTTAGTAAACATTTTAGTAATGTTTACGCTCTTAATGAATTAAGTTTTTCCATCGAAGAAGGCGGATTCTTTGGATTACTTGGCCCTAATGGTGCAGGTAAATCAACACTCATTAATGTCACTTCAGGTTTAGCTAGACCTACTTCAGGAAGTGTAAATATTTTTGGAAAAGACGTAATTAAGGATTTTCGCGATACGCGTCGTATGGTGGGTGTTGTCCCACAAGAGTTGATTAGTGATGGTTTTTTCTGTGTACGTGACATGTTGCGTCTTCAGGCTGGTTACTTTGGTTTTGGGAAAGAGCAATATGACTGGATAGAAGAACTTATCGACACTATGGCCTTGACTGCTAAAGCAGAGGAGTTAACTCAAACGTTATCTGGCGGCATGAAAAGGCGCACCTTAATAGCTATGGCACTTGTTCATCGTCCGAAAATTGTCATTTTGGACGAACCAACTGCAGGTGTTGATGTCAACCTTCGACAAACTTTATGGAAGTTCATTCGCAAATTACACCTCATGGGGCACACAATTATTCTCACAACACATTACTTAGAAGAAGCTGAACAACTATGCGATCGTATTGCTATACTAGATCAAGGAAATCTAGTAACCCTTGAAGATAAAAGCACCCTCCTCAATGATTCATCGCGACGATTGGAGCAAGTGTATCTTGATATTATCAAACAATCAAGAGACCAAGAAGAAGAATGAATAATTCAATATTTAATTATTATGGCACATGGGTTCTGTTTATAAAAGAGATCAAACGATTCTTAGCAGTCTCCTTACAAACTATCTTTGCCCCAGTCATTAATGCTATTCTCTATCTAATCATTTTTTACCCGTTTGGCGAATACATGACCAGCTTCAGTTCAAGCGATCATGAGTATGGCGTTTTCCTTATTCCTGGATTGGTTATGATGACTGTATTGCAGAATGCATTTTCAAACTCTTCTTCGAGTATGATTCAATCGAAATTTTATGGAAACGTCACATTTATGTTACTGGCGCCTCTTTCAGCAATAGAAATATATACCGCTTTTGTTGCTGCTGCAATACTGAGAGGACTGCTTGTGGGCTTTGCGGTTTTCCTTTGTGGCTGGATACTGTATGACTTTAACCTTGAACATCCTTTACTGGTTATACTGTTTACAATACTTTGCTCTGGAGTAATGGGCGCAATGGGATTAATTGTTGGAATTTGGGCGGATAAATTTGATCATTTAGCAGGATTTCAAAACTTTGTGATTTTGCCGATGACATTTTTGAGTGGCGTGTTCTACTCAATTAACAAACTTCCCCCTTTGTGGCAGCACCTTTCACTTTATAATCCATTTTTATACATGATAGATGGCTTGCGCTATACCACCCTCGGTTTTTCTGATCAGCCTTTTTGGAAGGCAGTTATTATCGTAACACTCATGTTTATAGCTTTGAGTTGGTGGTGTTGTTCCATCCTAAATAAAGGATATAAATTGAGGTATTAGTGAAAAAAGAAGAAATTATTCAGAAAATACGTAATGCGGTAGGTCCATGTGAAATAGAACTAAATGGATCCGATTGTAATTTTAGTGTGAAAGTTGTTGCCGCAGTCTTTGATGGAAAAAACACAATACAACGCCATCGTATGATTAACGATGCTCTAAAAGCCGATATTCAAAATGGTACACTCCATGCCGTTTCGATTTCCACTGCAACACCCGAAGAGGATTGATGGATACGTTACTAATAAAAGGAGGCGTTTCCTTAAATGGTGAGATTTCCATATCAGGAGCCAAAAACGCTGTTCTTCCTATCATGATTTCTTCATTATTAACAGAAGAACCCGTAACTATACGACGCATCCCATACCTCAAAGATGTAAGTAATACGATGCAGCTTCTTGCAGGGTTAAATGTCGATATTACTGTAGATTATGTAGATCAATCCAGCACTATATTTCAAGCCGTTAAAAAAAACTTAAGCTCTGAACCACCAACTGACGTTGCAAGCATGATGCGCGCTTCAATTCTTTCTTTAGGTCCATTAATGGTTCGACTAGGAAAGGCGCGCTTAATAATGCCAGGAGGTTGTGTAATCGGTGACCGACCTATCGACATTCATCTTGAAGGTTTAAAGCAAATGGGCGCCGATTTCTCGCAAAGTCATGATAACTGGATAATTGGTCATGTTGATGGACGTTTAAAAGGCAGTGATATCTCGTTACGCAATGTATCAGTAACTGGTACGGAAAACTTAATAATGGCTGCTGTTCTCGCAGAAGGAACAACTATACTTCGTAATACTGCTAAAGAACCTGAAGTGGTAGATTTGGCCAATTGTTTAATTACCATGGGTGCTAAGATTAGTGGACATGGTTCTGATGTCATAACAATAGAAGGAGTAGAAAAGCTTGGTGGGACTGATTACACCATCATGCCTGATAGAATTGAAGCAGCTACTTATCTTGTTGCTGGGGCGATGACGAAAGGAAAAGTACGAGTGTGCGATGTCATTGTCGAGCATTTACAGTCAACAATAATCAAGTTAAAAGAGGCAGGAGTCCGAGTAACCACCGGTCCTGATTGGGTTGAGGTAGACGCAATAGGCTGCACACTCAAAGCGATTGATCTTACCACTCAACCATTTCCAGGATTTCCCACTGACATGCAAGCTCAATTCGTAGCACTTAATAGCATTTCAGAAGGAAAAGGACAAATTATGGAAGAGGTTTTTGAAGGGCGTTTTCATCACGTAGAAGAATTGATCAAAATGGGTGCTTTGCTTAAAGTAAATGGCAATTGCGTTGAATCCAATGGCATAAAAAAACTCAAAGGAGCAGATATTACTGCCAGTGATCTTAGAGCTTCTGCTTCTTTGGTTTTGGCTGCATTAATAGCAGAAGATACTTCAATTATTCACAAGGTCTACCATATAGACCGTGGTTATGAATTAATTGAAGAAAAATTGCGGAAATTAGGAGCGATTATTTATCGACTTCATTCTTCCGAAGAACTCTCTCATGACTATTCATAAAGTAACAATCGCCCTATCAAAAGGACGTATACTGCAGCAAACTATTCCTTTATTGAAAAAATCAGGGATTGAAGCGACTACTGACATATTTGATTCTCGCAAGTTAATCTTTGAGACCAATCACGATAACATTGAGTTATTATTGCTTCGTGCCACTGATGTGCCTGTATATATACGGGAAGGTGTAGCCGATATTGGCATCGTAGGTAAGGATTTACTCCTTGAAAATGGCGGAATTGGCATTGGTGAATATACTGATTTGAAAATCGCTCAATGTGCGCTTTATTTGGCAGCCAAGAAGAATAGGGAAATGAACCCTGCTCTTAAAATCAGAGTGGCGACTAAATACATAAATATTGCATCAAACTGGTTTGCCGAGCAAGGACAACCCGTCGAACTTATAAAACTATATGGTTCAATGGAAATTGCTCCTCTTATTGGGTTAGCTGACTTTATTGTTGATTTAGTTGAATCAGGAAAAACATTAAAAGCAAATCAACTCCAACCCATAACAAAAATATGTGATATTAGTGCGCGCCTCGCTTTTAATCCAACATCGATGAAAACCAAAAACGCAACCATCACCCCATTGTTAAAACATATTACCAGCTATATTGATGATTAAACATCTCGATACAATACAAGAAAATTTTGATCATTTATTCGAGCAATTGTTAACCTACTCTGACTTCACCAACACTTCGCTTGAAAAAGACGTAAAGGACATTATCACTCGTGTGCAGAATGAAAAAGACAGCGCACTTTTTGAATATACGCATCGATTCGATAGTTTTTCTCCTTCTTCTTTAAAAATAAGTGATGAGGCAATTCTCTCCTCTTGCGATAAAATTGAAAAAGATTTGTTAGACGCTCTAACTAACGCGGCTCAACGCATTAAAAAATATCATCAGCATCAAGTACAAACTGACTGGATGTTTCAAGACGAGCTTGGCGTCCAATTAGGACAAAAAATCACACCAATTGATAGCGTCGGCTTGTATGTTCCAGGAGGTAAAGCCGCTTATCCATCTACCGTTTTAATGAATGCTATCCCAGCGCTTGTTGCAGGTGTTGGACGCATTGCAATAGCCACTCCTTGCCCCAATGGAATACTCAATCAAGCAGTGCTTGCTGCCGCTTATATATGCGGCATTAAAGATATTTATTGTGTTGGTGGAGCACAAGCGATAGCTGCTTTAGCGTTTGGAACTGAAACAATTACACCCGTTGATAAGATTGTTGGTCCAGGCAATGCATACGTTGCTGAAGCGAAACGGCAAGTATATGGGAAAGTCGGTATTGATATGATTGCTGGACCTTCAGAGATTACTATTATTGCCGACGGTTCAATGCCTGCAAAATGGACAGCAATAGATATGTTCTCCCAAGCAGAGCATGATGAACTTGCTCAGGCAATTTTGTTATGTCATGACGAGCAATACATAGAAGAAGTACAAAAACAAATCACATTATTGTTACCAGAGATGTCTCGCCAATCCATTATTGCTCAATCATTAAAAAACCGTGGTGCTCTTATAAAAACTTCAGACTTGGATGAAAGCTTAGCCTTATCTAACCAAATTGCACCAGAGCATCTACAGCTTGCCATTGAAAATCCTGAGTCTGCATTGACGCATATAAAACATGCTGGAGCCATATTTCTTGGACATTACACTCCAGAAGTCTATGGTGATTATTGTGCAGGTTCCAATCATGTTTTGCCTACTGCATCTACCTCTCGATTTTCTTCTCCTTTGGGTGTGTATGATTTCCAAAAACGATCAAGTGTGGTACACGCGTCAAAATCATCTGCTAACCAATTGTCACAGATAGCAGCTACTATTGCGAAACACGAAAATCTAACTGCACACGCTCATGCTGCTCAACTTAGATACCAATAAATGAAGCATCTTGTACGTCATTCTATTCGTGAATTAAAGGCATACGCCAGTAATACCACTCCAGGGAAAATAAAATTAGACGCTATGGAAAACACTGCGCCCACTCCCCCTGAGTTGATTGAAATTTGGCAGCAACAGCTAACTCAAGCAAAAGTTAATTTATACCCAGACCCAACACAGAGTGAACTTCGAAACGCCTTTGCCCAATCATTTGCGCTTGATGAACAACAGTTATTATTCGGCAACGGCTCTGATGAACTCATTCAATTGATTCTCCTTGCATGCTGCGAAAACGAAGACTCTGTAATGTCTTTTGATCCTGGATTCACAATGTATAGAATGAGCGCTGCCTTCTGTCGATTGAATTTTCATGGTGTGGATTTAAATGACGATTTTTCTATTCCAACAGCATCCACAATTGAGGCAATAAAAAAACACAACCCAAAAGTGTTTTTCATTGCTTATCCAAATAACCCCACAGGTAATTCGTTCTCATCGGACGACATAGAAAAAATAATAAAAACAATCGATGGAATAGTTGTTATTGATGAAGCATATTGCAATTTTTCAAACGACACTCTGCTGCATAAATTGAATAACTTCGACAATGTTATTTTATTAAGAACATTCTCGAAAATTGGTTTAGCTGGTTTGCGCCTAGGGACGCTTATTGCACATCCAGAGTTAGTCAAGGAAATAAATAAAGTGCGTATGCCCTACAACATTAATACGCTCACCCAGCGAATGATTACAACTTGGTTGAAAATGCCTGATTCTTTGACAAATCAAACAAAAAAAATTGTAGAGCAGCGAGAAGCACTCGCAAAAACGCTTGAGAAGCTTGCAATTTTTGAAACAATTTATCCAAGTCAAGCGAATTTCTTGCTCACCCGTATACAAAAAAAATACAGTTCAGATAAATTGCATGCCGAATTAGAAAACAAAGGTATTCTTGTGAAAAATTTAAATGGTAATCACCCATTACTTGCAAACTGTTTACGAATAAGTATAGGACAAGAACAGGAAAATGAACAATTATTGGATTGCCTGCACAAGATAACCGCTGAAACCAATGATTGAACGTACTCAATTATTAAACGATCTCAACGAGCTTCTTGATGTTGAGAGAATAGAAGATTATTGTCCTAATGGGCTACAGGTTGCTGGCAATTCGACCATCAAGCGCTTGGTTACTGGAGTAACTGCTTCTCAAGCGCTTATAGATGCAGCTATCGAATATAAAGCAGATGCTCTACTCGTCCATCACGGCTATTTTTGGAAGGGAGAAAGCGCACCTCTGACTGGGATTAAGGGTGAGAGAATCACTCACCTTATAAAAAACAACATCAATCTGATTGCTTATCATCTACCACTTGATATTCATCCTGAATACGGTAATAACGCATTACTTGCCAAAGCATTAGAAATAACCGACAACAATCTGGATTCTCGTAATTTACTTCGTTTTGGAAGCATCAAAAAACAAAAAATTGGCGACTTCATTGCAACCATCTCTCGCACATTAAATCGCACACCTCTACACTTAGAAGGTGGTCCAGAAGAGATAACCTCGATTGCTTGGTGTACAGGTGCTGCCCAAGACATGATTGAAGATGCTCAGATGCTTGGAGCGGATGTTTTTATAAGTGGCGAAGTCAGCGAACGTACTACCCATATAGCACGTGAGTCAGGCATTCATTATCTGTGTTGCGGCCATCACGCCACGGAAACATTTGGGGTCCGAGCATTGGGGGAAAAAATCGCAGATAAATACGCCATTGATGTCCGTTTTATAAATATTCCCAATCCTGTATAGGAATGAATACTGAAACATTTCGTAATGTTCTATTGCATATGCAAGCTGACTTTTGTGCATCTTTAGGCTCATTTGAGACATGCGCCTTCCAACAGGATAATTGGCAACGTGGTGATGAAGAAAAACTCAAAGGTGAAGGACGTACTTGGACTATCGAAAATGGAGACGTGATAGAAAAAGGCTGCATTAATTATTCCCACGTGCGCGGAGATTCCCTCCCTGACGCAGCTACAATATCTCGCTCAGAAATCGCAGGCAGTCCATTTGAAGCAATGGGGGTATCAATAGTAATGCACCCCAAAAGCCCAATGGTCCCAACTTCGCATTTCAACATCCGACTTTTTGTTGCCTACCCACGTGATAAAAAGCCTATCTGGTGGTTCGGTGGCGGGATGGATTTAACGCCTTATTATCCTTTTGACGAAGATATTATTCATTGGCATCAACAAGCAAAAAAGGCTTGCGATTTTTTGGGAAAAGAAAATTATCAACGTTTCAAAAAGGCTTGTGATAATTATTTTTATTTAGAGCACCGCAAAGAAACGCGTGGGGTTGGTGGTGTTTTTTATGACGACTTAAATGAAGTTAATAATGGTTATCCCTTTGAAAAATGCTGTGCCTTTCAAAAATGTATAGGACATGCTTATACATCGGCGTACTCATCCATTCTTATGAAGCGTAAGGATATTCCTTATGATGATAAAGCCCGTTCTTTTCAACTATATCGTAGAGGTCGTTATGTCGAATTCAATCTTATCTACGACCGAGGAACTTTGTTTGGATTGCAATCAGGCGGTCGTACTGAAAGCATTTTAGGCTCGCTTCCAAATATTGTGCATTGGAAATACGATTGGCGTGCAGAAGAAAATTCTGCAGAGAGTCGATTGAATTCCTATCTTAAACCGCAGGATTGGCTAGAAAACACCAATAATTATTAAAATCGAGGTGCTGCAAATTATTCTGATGAATAGCCATTAGGATTCATACTTTGCCAGCGCCACGTATCCGCACACATTACTTCAAGATTACGTTGTGCTTTCCATTTTAACAAATTGCACGCGCGTTCCGTATCAGCAAAGCAGACAGGAACATCACCTTTTCTACGAGGTGAATATTTATACGTTATTTTTTGACCACTTCCTTTTTCAAAAGTATTAATTAAATCAAGAACACTATAACCCTTCCCTACGCCCAAATTACAAACAATCGGTTTACTAGAGCAATGATTTTTTAAAGCATTCAAGGCAGCCAAATGCCCTTCTACCAAATCCATAACATGAATATAATCGCGAATACAGGTTCCATCCGGCGTGTCATAGTCATTACCAAAAACACTAAGAATGTCACGCTTTTTTGAAGCAACTTGAGAAATAAACGGCATTAAATTATTGGGAATTCCTTGAGGAACTTCGCCAATTTTTCCACTCTCATGAGCACCTATTGGATTAAAGTATCTCAATATAGCTATTTTCCAAGCATCTGACGTGCTATTGACATCGCAAAGCATTTTCTCAATCATGAGTTTTGAACGCCCATAAGGATTAACAGCTTGCAAAGACAAATCTTCTTTCATTGGTGAATCTGCACTTCCATAAACAGTCGCTGATGAACTAAAGATGAGCTCGTGAATAGCGCATTTTTGCATTACATTAAGTAAATTCAACGTCCCAGAAACATTATTTTGATAATACTTAAGCGGATCTGATACCGATTCATTAACTGCTTTACAACCAGCGAAGTGCAAAACAGCCGCGGGCATTAACGCGCAAATATACTTTTCAAGCCTTTGGATATCACATAAGTCTATATTTTCAAAGTCAACGCTTCGACCAGTAATTTTTTCAACGTTTTTCAACGCTTGTAAATGTCCATTACTTAAATTGTCAATCACTGAAACAGTGTATCCGGCCTCAAGTAAAACTAATACAGCGTGCGACCCTATATAGCCTGCTCCGCCTGTTACAAGAATACGTTTCATAAGCTACCCTAAGAAGAACTCAACCATTCGTTGAGATTTAATTGTTGTGCGTTGCGTAATAAAATAAAAATCATCCCATTATCTTCCTGTGAAGGGCTGCCCCCACTTAATCCTATTTTATCGCCGTTTTTTATGATGTCACCAACTTTCACATAGCTCGTATCGACCTGTGCATAAACGCCACGATATTTATTTCCATGGTCAATAATGATTGTATTTCCAAGATTGGGTAACCATTGTATGGACACCACTTTACCCGCGGCGATCGACATTACTTGCTGTGGTGCATTTTGTTTCAATCGCCAAGCATTATCAAAATGACTTATTTTTGTTGGGTTTCCTGTACTTGGCCAAGGAATGCTTCGCTTTCTTGCCGCTAATGTATTTGAATTTTTAAACACTTTTTGCAAAGATGCTTTTTTCTGAGTGTTTACTATTTCTTTTCGCAAGCGTTTGCGGCTTTTACCTAAAGCATAGTGTTTTAATTTTTTATTTTTTACTAATTGTTTTTTGATTTTTTCAGAGGTTATCAGCGCTAATTTTCGTTGTTTATCAAGCTTTACTTTCCTGTTCTTCAAGTTGATTTCTTGATCTTTTAAATTGGTTTGCTCTTGCGCTAATTCATTCGTCAATTGAATTTCATGACTTTTCAGACTTTCAATGGAGTGAATGCTGATGATATGAGATCCTTTTAAAGCCTCGTAATAATGTCTATACCTTGCTCTACGATTAAACTCTGTAGCGTATTGAGTTGCCGACGCTAATGAAAAAATATCAGACATATAGGCATGACGTTGCAAATGACGAATTTGATTGCTTAACTGTTTCTTGTGGAGTTCAAGATTTTTTTCCAACTCTTCCAACGAACTTTTTGTTTCTCCAATGGAAATGCGCAATTTCTTTTGATTTTTTTTAATCGCCTCTATTTGTGAACGCAACTTCGCACTATTTGTCTCAGCTGACTCAAGTATTTTAATTTGTTGATCGTATTTTTTTTTCATCTCCTTGAGATTCGTAGCGGCAAATGAACTTCCAACAGAAGCAAGACAAAAAGCGCCCAATAGTAGAGAAAAATATTTTAAACGACACATTACTTTGCTAACAATAGATTATTCCCTGTCATTTCAATGGGTTTTTCAAGCCCTGCCAAATAGAGCAAAGTCGGTGCTATGTCTGTTAAGTTGCCACCATCTCGAATGGTAAAGTCACGTGCCCCAACGTACAAAAAAGGTACTAAATTGGTAGTATGCGCTGTATGTGGGTTCCCTGTTTCGATGTCGATTTGGCATTCTGCATTTCCGTGGTCAGCACATATAATTAACTCTGATCCTGTTGATTGTATCAAAGGGATAATTTTTGATAATGCATCATCGCAGGCCTCAACTGCCTTTATCGTTGCAGATAAAATACCACTGTGCCCAACCATATCAGGATTAGCAAAGTTAACAATAAAAAAGTCGTGATTATCCGATTCAATAGCGGCACACAATGCTTGTGTTACCAGTGGAAGGCTCATCTCAGGTTGTAAATCATAGGTAGAAACTTTGGGAGACGCAATCAAACATCTCTCTTCACCGCTCAAAGGCTCATCCACTCCTCCGTTAAAGAAAAACGTTACATGAGGATATTTTTCGGTTTCTGCACTGCGATACTGCTTTTTTCCAGCTTTAGATAGAACAACCCCTAAACCATTTTCCAATTTCTGTGGGGGGAAGGCAATTGGATAGCTATAGTCCTGATGGTATTGCGTTAAAGTAATGAATTTGGATATTAGCGGAACTTTTGTACGTTCAAAACCTGAAAATTCAATATCGTTTAAAGCATTTGTTAATTGGCGTGCTCGGTCAGAACGAAAGTTCATCATCACAACAACATCGCCATCTTCGATACGACCTTCTTTGATAAGAACAGACTGAATGAATTCATCACTCTCTCCACGCGCATACGCCGCTTGAATTGCTTCTTTCAAACTATCTGTCCTAAAATTTGCCTTGTTATTGACTAGTAATTCGTACGCCTTTTCAACGCGTTCCCAACGAGAATCTCGATCCATAGCGTAATAGCGCCCAATCAATGTTGCAACAATTGTGCCCGTCTCTTCCACCACTTGTTCCAGTTGTGACAAATTATCTAATGCACTGCGTGGAGAACAATCACGTCCATCGGTAATCAAATGCAGATAAATTTTCTTCAAACCTCGACTATGCGCCAATTTAAGAAACGCGTATATATGTTCTTGATGGCTGTGCACGCCTCCTGCTGACCATAAGCCAATCACATGCATTGCTTTGTCCGTTAGAATGGCCTTCTCAATGCCGTCATGAAAGACTTTATTATCAAAAAACTGACCATTTTCAATAGCTTTGTTGATCAAAGTGAAGTTTTGAAAAACGGTTCGTCCAGCGCCTATATTAAGATGCCCAACTTCTGAATTACCCATTTGACCATTAGGTAAACCAACAATTTCTCCGTGTGTTTCTATTTGTGCATGAGGGCACGATGCCAGCAAAGCATCCCAAGTTGGAGTGTTTGCTAATGCAATCGCATTTCCTTTTTTTGATTGACTACACCCCCATCCATCTAAAATAATTAGCCCAATCATTGCAGTGCTCCTATAGCAAATTCGTTCCCTATTGGTCTTACCATCAAAGCCTCAAACGCCAACTGTATGTCTAAATCATTATGAATTATTTCATTCACAGTTTTACAAATTGGCAAATCCAAATTATTTTCTTCACCCATTAACGCAACAATGCTAGCAGCCGTCATCCCTTCGACAAGAAAATTTTTCTCACGTTTTTCTCCACGTCCCAGCATCAATCCATATCGTCTATTGCGTGATTGGTCATCGGCTGCTGTGAGTATCAAGTCCCCTACACCAGCCAATCCAAGAAAAGTGCGATCTTGTGCCCCTAAAAAAGCACCTAATTGACGCATTTCATTCAATCCTCTTGTAATTAGTGCGCTACGTGCATTGGATCCAAAACCTTTACCATCACTTATTCCAGCAGCGATTGCAATAATATTTTTACAACCTCCGCATATTTGGATTCCAACTAAATCTTCACTGCGGTAACATCGGAAGTACGGTGTATTTAGAAGTTGTTGCCAAAAGCGTGCATGCGAGTCAACATTACTTGCAACAACGGCTGCTGCCGGCAATCTTTCAGCCACTTCTTTAGCAAAATTTGGTCCAGAAATCAATGAACATTCAAACCCCAAATCCGCAGCAACATCACTCAATAAGCGTCCATCTGACGTAAACCCTTTACAAGCCCAAAGAATACGACGTTGCTCACTTACATTGGCAATATCAATCAAAATGCTTTTAAAGGTTGAACTTGGAGTCGCAATAAGTATCCCTGAAACACCATCCAAAGCATCTTGTAAATTTGAGTGGACACTGATATTCTCTGGAATTAAACACCCAGGTAGATAGCGGGTATTTAATCGTTCGCTTTTAATTGAGGAAATAAGTTCAGCTGAACGCCCCCACAAACGAACATCACAACCGTTCTCAGCAAGCTTCATTGATAAAGCACTACCCCATGCTCCTGCACCGATGACAGCAACACATTTCGGTGCATTTTTCATGATTTAATCAATCGAGTCCTGTCGGGATTGGTATAGAGCATCGAAATTGACTGGATCAAGCAATAACGGAGTAAAACCACCACGCATGGTAACATCACTGACGACTTCTCGAGCGTATGGATACAACTGCATAGGACAATATGCTCCAAGCAATGACTTCAACTCCTCTTCGCTAAATCCGTTTATTTCAAAAATTCCTGCTTGCTTTACTTCAACAAGAAACAGCGTGCTTTCTTTCTGTTCAATTGAAACGGTCACGTGCAGAACAACCTGATATTGGAACTCTCCAACCTGCTCTATATCCACATTTAAATCAATATTACTTGAAGTTTTTTCTATATTTTCTTGATTGAAAATCATTGGGGACTGTGGAGACTCCCAAGATAAATCTTTCAAATAAATTTTTTGAATAGTAAGTTTTTTTTTAGCTTGCATGATTGACATCTAACATTGCATCAAGTTGTCCACTGTGCTCAAGTGCACGTAATTCACTAAACCCACCAATAGATTCATCATTGATGAATACTTGAGGAACTGTTGTAGCTCCCGAGGTTCGTTCTTGCATTTCAGACCAACCAACATCATCTCCGTCGATTATTTTTTCTTCATAAGCAACACCTTTTTGATTAAGGAGTTGCTTAGCTGCAATGCAAAATGGGCATGAAACCCAAGTGTACAAAAAAACGTTTGCCATATTTTTTTTTATAGGTTGTGCATCTTTCTTGCCCCATGCCGCTCGCCAAACAAGCCATGGAACGCTATGACGCAATTGAAATATCATGATACTTTGGGTTTATCCGTCTTTTTTACATCCAATTTCTTTTTATTTGAAGCGACTGTTTCTTTTTTACTATTCTTTTTTTCTACTCGCTTATTTTCTTTCTTGCTTTCTTTCTTGCTTATCTTCTCTATTTTAACAAGTGGTAAGTTTGCCGTACGCCAACTAGTTAGTCCTAACTGCAAGTTTTTGATATTAGTAAATCCTGCCTTCTTCATAGCCGCGCAAGAAGTCGAAGAAGAAGTACCTGTTTTGCAATACAGCAAATACGTCTTATCTTTATCAAGCGTTGATAAACTTTCTTTCAATGCTTCAGGCTTAATATTCTTGGCACCGCTAAGATGACCAGAAGCAAACTCCTCATCCGAACGTAAATCAAACACTTGCACACCTTCATTGATTAAGCGCACTGCTTCTTCGGTTGAAACGGATTGATAACCTTTCAAAGTAGCACTGAACCCATATACAACCATCATGCCAGAAAAAACTGTTGCGGCAGCAAGAGGCCAATTCTCAGTAAGAAAAATTTGAATGTCTTGAGGATTCATATTTAGTGATTATTCGTTAAATAAAATGATGCTATGTCGTTTTTAGTATTGCAATATAAACCAGTCAAACATTCTAAGCCTTCCAACTAATCTAAAAGGTATCGATGTTCAAAAATTGAAGCAATAGCTTCTAAAACAAAAGAACGGAAATTATACTGCATTCTATAAATTCACAAAAGCGGATTCAACAGCAAAATTATTCAGCACCAGTGAACTTTTCCCTTTAGGATAATTACCTCCTTACCATAAGCGATAATTTTTCAATTAAATATTATTGTTCATACTCTCAAATGTTTTTTTCAGCCAAAGACACATACACTCGTAAATATCAAAGATACAATGTATTATAGACTGTACAAAATAAAGGCAATTTGATTAAAAAATAATACATCTGCATAGTACAATGCCTAACTGTTATCATTCAAAAGGAGGAATAAATGAGCAATAGGCACAATGTTTTTATTAGTTATCATCATGGAAACGATGAACATCATAAAAAAAAATTTGAGAGCCTGTTTTCAAATATTTATGATATTCTTGAATCTAAGTCCGTCAATGACGGTGACATAGACCCTAATGAGGACACAGAGATAGTACGCCAAAAAATCAGAGATAACTTTATTAGAACCGCTAGCGTTACAGTTGTTTTAGTCGGCTCAGAAACTTGGAAAAGGAAGCATGTTGATTGGGAAATATCCTCAAGCATCAGAGATACTAAATTAAATTCTCGCACTGGGTTATTAGGCATTATCTTACCAACCTATCCTTATCCAAAAAACTCTTACTCCTCACACACCATCCCTCCCAGACTTCATGACAATATTAAATGCGGGTTCGCAAAAATTTATAATTGGTCAGATAATCCAAATGAAGTGCAAAAATGGATTCACGAAGCATTTAAGAGAAGAAAAGAAAATCTTCCAGATAATTCAAGAAATATGTTTGCTCAAAATCGTTCTGGGGATCGGTGGTATGAATGAAGTTGGTTGACTGGCTAAAAAAATGGAACATGACATCCCTAAAGATTAAAACCTCATTTCTTGAAATGGAGTGGAAGCCGCATGATGCTGATAAAAAAGCGGCTTGGGAGTTATATGTTGAATTACTTACAAGAATTACAACTCAACCACTTAATGACTCTCACGGAGATGAAGAAACAGCATTAAAAAGTATCTACTCTATCTTTCCACTGACTCGTGAAGTCATAAAATTGAATGGAAGAGATTGTACAGAATTCACAAAAATTGCTATTATAATTCTTAATCAAAAAGTAAGACCATTTACATCAAAATGGCATAAATCATCTATAGAATTTGGATTTGTCTTATTCGATAAAGTTGGAAATAAACACAAAAATCAGAATCTTTGCTTAGAGTTCCGTAAAGAATTAGCTGTTTTGCAAAAAGATTTAAAAATTTATACTCAAATGCTGGCTGATATGGCGGGGGTTGAAAACTTAGTAGATTTAGAAAATCAAACATAAGAAATCATTCACAATCGTTAACGCGTCGGTTCAATTCAAGCATAGGTGTTTTATATAATTTAAGCATTTAACACAACTAGGCTTCATCAAAATTTAATTTTAATTGAAGTTATAGAATGAAGAATGAATCCAAATCCGATGTAAAATCACAACAAGGCAAAGAATATGAACAAAAGGCAATTCAGGCGACAGGTCAAACTATGACCAATATTATGAGGGCATGCAGTTCGTATATGAAAGGGAAAAATCTTTTAGATTTTAACTACTTCGTCCGAATTAACTCCAATGGGGATACTGTTAATTCCATTGTCCATCCATCTAATACACTTACTTCATGTTTCAATGGACTAATGGTAAACACTAAATATCCTTCTCACAAATTTGATACATTCGTATTAAACATTGACATGAAAATAACACCATGAATACGCATGATAAGCAGTTGCTGACACCGAGCACGACGGCAGAGTCGGCGTTATAAGGCATAAGGAGAATTATGAATTACAAAGCATTAAACTTTAAAGACAAACTTTCACTCTTTAATGAGCAATGGATGCCAAAAGTCATTGCAGAGATGAACGATTATCAATTCAAGATTGTAAAAATTAAAGGTGATTTTGTATGGCATGATCACAAAGACACTGACGAAACATTCATAGTTTTGGAAGGAAAACTCCGCATAGATTTTAGAGACGGCCAAGTAGAATTATCTGATGGAGAAATGTTTGTTGTGCCTAAAGGTGTTGAGCATAAACCTTATGCTGAAGAAGAAGTTAAAATGCTATTAATTGAACCGCGAGGAACAAAAAATACGGGAGATAAAGACAGCGATCTTACTGCAGAAAATAATGTATGGATTTAATGCCTTATAAACAAGTACACATGCAGCCAGACATTTCTACTCGTGCGCTCCTATTTTAGCGCTGACTTTGGCGTTATAAATTAAAGGTTAAAAAAATGATTTTAAATAAAGGTATAGCTTTTCTGCTCATACTCATTTTCATAATGACGGGGTGCTCCTCTATTCAAAAGTATGATGCAAAATCTGTCGGTCTTCAAAATGCCCTTAAAAATGGGAGTATTGTACTAATTGGTGAGGAGGTAAGAGTGGCTACTATTGATGGTGCGCAATATGAGTTCACAGTCACTAAGGTTGATGAGAATAAAATTTATGGCGCTAAAAATGAAATATTAATATCAGAAATTACTGCAATTGAAACAGAAGAATTTAGTTGGGTTAGAACTACCGCATTAGTTATAGCGGTATCGTTTACACTGGTATCATTTCTCTTAATACGAGCTATTACTGATCTTTTCTCCCCAACGGGCATATCGGCAATATAATGTTAAGTCAATCAAATTCGTTCCAGCGCTACTCATTTCCATCAAACAGTCAAACCCGTTGGGTTGCGTGGCGTTATAAGTCAAAGGATAGATCGTGACAATCCCTAAACATGATGAAATTCGTGTCCCAGCACTGTCCCTACTCTCTAAGCGAGGGCAATTGAAACTTAGTGAATTTGAAGTGCCGCTAGCCGAGCATTTCAGTTTAACCGAGGACGAACGCCACGAAGAATATGAATCCGGAAACAGCAAGAAGATATTCTATGACAGAATAGGTTGGGCATTGAGCTTTATGAATATGGTAGGACTTTTAAATAAACCCAAGCGGGGTGTTTATGAAATTAGTCCCCTAGGTACTGAAAAATTATCTAATCCAGATAACTTAAATGATTTTATTGCGATAGAGTTCTCGAAGAAACAGAAAAATAAGCCAAAAAAAACCATCAATCAAATTGAAACAGATGATGAAAGCCTTACCCCACAAGAAGGACTATACGCTGCGGCGAAAAAAATTAGAACGTCACGATATCAGGAAATAATTGATACTGTTTTAAGCAAGACTCCTCGGGAGTTTGAAAAGCTTGTGGTCTCTTTACTCCAAAAAATGGGCTATGGTGGGGAAATCAAAAATTCTAGTACTGTAACCTCCTATACCAATGACGGTGGTATTGACGGCATCATCAAAGAAGATGTGCTTGGCTTAGGACGAATACATATTCAAGCTAAAAGATATGCCAGATCAAATAGTGTCGGCAGAGAAGAAATTCAAAAGTTCGTAGGTGCTTTAGCCGTCGCGCAATCAAATAAAGGTGTCTTCATTACAACCTCATCATTTACTGAAAATGCAACAACTTATGCAAAGAATTTAAATGGCACAACGACCTTAATATTAATCGACGGTCAGCAATTAGCTGAATATATTTACGATTATGGCTTAGGTCTTCAAGTTGAACAAACTATAGAAATTAAAAAGCTTGATAGTGAGTTTTGGGATTCAATGGAAAATGATCTTTCCAAATCTGATCTATAACAAGGTGTTGCCGCGAAAAATTTCCTCGCTGACGATCCTAAACTTTTGCAGATCACAGCGTTACATTCTTTTTATTCAATGATTAAGTTAACGACAGTTGCAAGTTATTCTTTTCCGCACGAAGCGCAAATTGCACGTGCTGGTTTAGAAAGAGCAGGTATTCCAGCCGAAGTGGCTGATGAATATACGATAAATATGCAGTGGTTATATAGTCTAGCCATTGGCGGTGTCAAAGTTAAAGTACCAACAGAGCTAACACAAGAAGCATTAGAGGTCTTAAATACCGATTATTCCGCAGCAGTCGAAAAAAAGTTTAATATTGAATCGGATAAGTGCCCAGAATGTAAATCTACTCGTTTAATTGCTCATACTAGAGGAAAAAGACCAGCGTTTATTGTTTTTTTACTCTTTGGTTTTCCCCTGTTCTTTTTTCAGCATGGTATAAAATGTAATGAATGTAATCATTTTTGGAAAACTTAACAAGTCAATCAAACTTATTCGTTCGCGTTGCTTACTCACCGGACATTCAAATCTTTGATATTCCTTCCGTTTATTGAGTGGTCAATAATATTTTTTTATTTAATAACGCCAATCATTAATCTGTTTTTTTATCTTTGTAAGTGCTAAACGCCTGAGCTCAGGTGACATGTGTTAGACGCTAACATCACCACCCTCTGAATCACTATTTGCACCATTGAGATCTTCAACTTGCGGCGTTTTCTTAGGCTTAGGAGGTGGAGCCTGCCACTGCACAATATGTTGACCCACAGCCTCGTAAAATTTGGTAACGCAGTCGACAAGCGACGGTACAAAATTTCTTCGTTGTGTGAATTTCCCACCAAGATCGGAAACGGATTTGATTTCAAAAACTCTCGGAAGTTGGCCTTTACGATCTCCAACAAGAGCATCAACATCATCTCTTATTTTTGAAAGCTCTGCATATGTGTCAGCTTTACGACCAGGCCACCTTGCAACCACCATCAAACTTCCATCTTCTGTTTTAGCCAGTTGCCGAAGTAACCAGTTAACTGTAGCCGGTGCACGAGTCTTATCTCGAGGAGCATCAACTGACATTGAGACTGTTACAGAACGTCTCGTTAGATCAGCCTCAACTGAAATAGCGGATGCCGCGTCCGGCACATCTAATCGACTTTCCAGTACTCCTGACCTAATGAATGATGCATGCATGGCATCCAAACGACCATTGGGGTCTTTACGTTCTTTAGCGTTTAATACCGTCGTGACATTAGTCTCGAGGTCTCGACTCATTAAAAGTGCAGTGCAGCGCGTTAATTCATCCCAATCGCTTACGACTGCTGGTCCAAGTGGCGATTTCTTGTCGAGCACAGACTTAGCAAAAAATAGTTTACAAGCTTCAACCCATTCCTTGCCCATTTGTTCAAATTCGCTGACACCAGTAGATTCGTGTTCAAGGAAACGTACGAATTCATTAAGCATGTAGGCTTGATCAGGATCAGACACAGCACTTTTGGATAGTTGAATTTTGGCTTCAGTCTTCAAATATGACCAAGACCAGTGAAACAAGCATACTTTCTTCAACTTTTGCCGATTAATTTCGCACGGAGACTGTGTTGGCGTTGCCACAAATTGATTTGAAACTGTAATAACGGCATCAACACTCTGAGATTTTGCGATATCCAAATATCGTTCAATCTGTCCAGCATCTAAATCGGCGCCCTTGGCTTTTGCCTCGACCAAAGCTCGCCACTCCCTGCGGCCGTTATTTACGACAATGAGTGCATCTGGTCGATCTTTATTGTCATTTTTGCCAGCCTTAAAAACCGGTTCAAGCCAAACCCACACTTTTGAACGTTTGCCAGTCGGCGCACCCACGGACCCAAGAAGCTCTTCGGCGAATTCTTGGACAGCCATGAGCATGGCACACGTTACACATGTATTTTTTAATTCCGTTTTATTGGCAACTGGAATTAAGCGCGCTATCTCACCCGAAACCAAATATTCCGGTCGTTGCATATCATTCCTCCCTAAACGTTTTCCCCACTGACACCATAAACAAAATATCTATGATCTGCTACTTTCTGTGCTGTATGATATCTAGTATTAACTATTACACTTAAATTGTACTATTATTGTGGTATTTTTCAAATGAAATTGACCTTCATTTCATAAGGTTCTTACCTGCACCTTTAGAATTTATTGACTGCAGGTATCTTTATGGTTGAAAGAACACTTGAGAAGATTAGCATAATTAAAACTAAAAAATCTTATTGTGACTAGGCAAGATGACCTTCTCCTTAAAAACAGTATCAATCAAAAGCAGAGAATTCTGGCAAAATCATTACCTAATTTATATAAGCAGGATAATTGTCATGAAGAAAACACAGTTGTATTCTCTTGTTCTATTTTTAATTGTCTTGGTGCGTAAACAATACTCTTAGCTATCCCAGAAAATACGAATCTTCCTAGAATGAGCTATTCAGACGATTAAGAAAAAGTCATAATCTGGTATTTATGCAAGGCAGAATCTCTCACTGCCCTTAATAGTTGAAGTATCAAACTTAAAATCATAATATAATATCCATGAAAGGTACTGGGGCAATCGTATCTTACCTGAAATTTAATGGCTGAGGTAAGCTTAATAAACGTGTTAAATTTAAAATACTATAAAAGACTTTCCCTCAAAGTAAGCCTTTAACTAAAACTCCGATTAAATGGGAGCGATATGAATTCAATTGTAAGTATAAGCAATCATCCTTTACAGATTCAAGTATTAACAATACTGGAAAACAACATTGAAAAGTTGGTAATGGATCTGGAAGATATTATTGAAAAAAAAGCAGATCTAATAAATCAAATCATTATTCTCAAATTATCTGGTGATTTGAAATTATCCATCCCTGATATGGCTGTGCTTCTTGACACTCTGCAAGAAATGGAAATATTTGTCGCAGGTATCATTAGTTCAGATAAAAAACTCCGTGAATTTGCTCACTACAGTGGGCTTAAGTCAATGAATTATCTCCCTTCTCTTAATACTCAAGAAGAAAATAATAATGACTTTAATGCTGGTTTAGATAGCACAAAAATAGAACCTACAAACCAAGCATCACCTCCCAAAACACCTACACCAAGTGACGATGCCAAAAATATTTTCGATAACAATGGTGTAGAGGATTCTTCACAAAGTGCCGTAGGCAACAATGCTGACATAGATGGTTCTTCACAAGGCGCCGTAGATAATAATTCTCAATCACCTAACGTGCATGAGCCAACTGAGGAAAGCCATTCAAAAACAAAAGACTCAGAAAAAGCGACCCCACAAACCATCATAGTACGTCAACCTGTTAAAACAGGACAACGTATTCGTAATGAAAAAGGCGATTTGGTTATTCTTGGCCCAGTTGAAAAAGGGGCTATTGTTGCTGCTGCTGGGGATGTGATGATTCATTCTATATGCGAAGGAGTTGTTCTTGCTGGCATTAACGGCAATGCCGACTCGTCAATTTATACCAATCAATTGCTTGCAGAAGCCATTGCAATCGGCAGTTATTTTGCAAAGAAAGACCAATATAGTAATGTTCGCAAAGATTTACCCTTGAAAATAAGCCTAAATGGCAGTCAGTTAAATTTCACTGGTTTAAATAAGCAACTCACCCCTCCTCTTGAAAAGGAAACCTCTAAAGTTAGCACCCCTGAACCGATTACTGATCAACAATCAAACCAAAATCCACATTGGTCCAACCAACAAGCTCCCGTTGCACAACCACATTCAACAAACAGTTCGTGGCAAGAGCCAAGAATATCACCGATAACAGAAAATCAAACATTATAAAAAAATAAACGATGCTACAAACAATAAGAAATTCTTCTAAAAGATGGGCTTGGATAGTAGTCGCACTCATCAGTCTACCTTTTGCTCTTTGGGGAGTTGAGCGATTTCAAACCAATGACACCCATGAAATAATTACTACTGTGGGTGAACGTGATATCACTCGAGCTATTTATTCTCAATCTTACTTCACTCAAAAAAGACGTTTGCAAGATGATTTAGGAGACGAGTACGAAACACGCGTTGACGATGTAAAACTACAACAGCAAGTATTTCAGAGATTAATTCTCTCGGCTTTAGTTGAATCCTACGCTAAAGAAAGTGGATTTGCAATAAGCGACAAAATGCTTGCAGATTCCATTCGCTCTCAATCCGCTCTTTTAGACGCTTCTGGTAATTTTGATGTTGAGAAGTACAAGCTTTTTTTGAATTTGAATGGATTTACTCCTGCTGTTTATGAAGAACAATTGCGTTGGCAAGGTCTAAGTAACCAATTGACTGACGCTTATGTTCGGAGCAATTTTATTACCGATGGAGAAGTAGAGTCATTCAAAGAATTATCTTCGCACGAAAGAGAGGTTGCTTGGGTTACACTTCCATGGTCGCAAGTTGCAAATGAAATCACTGTCAGTGAAGAAGAAATAGCTTCATTCTACGAGAAAAATCAACAAGCCTTTAGCGTCCCCGAAGAAATAAAAATTGAATATATTGCGCTTGAAGTAGATGACTTGATTGACTCCATACAAGCCTCTGATGAGGATGTTGAAAACTTTTACGATGAAAATAAGAATCAGTTTCTAAAAGAAGAACGTCGTCACATCCGACATATACTATTCAATTTAGGGGATTTAGATGCCGCACAAAATGTACTGGCCGAAATTAAAAACGGTGCAGATTTTGAAGCATTGGCCAGAGAATATTCAATCGATACTGTGTCAAGTAAAGACGGAGGAGACTTAGGAACGTTTTCTCGCGGTGTTATGGTTGCACCATTTGAAGAATCTGCTTTTAGCCTTGATGAAGGAGAAATTTCTGGATTGGTTGAAACTCAATTTGGCTATCACATCATTAAAGTGGTTGATATTGAAGAATCTGAAATTGAACCGCTCGTGATAATTTTTGATGAAGTTAAGCGTGCCTATCAACGCGATGAAGCATTAGCTCGATTTTTTGAATTACAAGATACTTTAGCAACGACTGGGTATGAAAATCCAACCGCTCTCAGTGTTGCTTCAGAGGCTACAGGGTTAATAGTTAATACTTCAGAGTGGTTCTCATCCAATTCTGGAACGGGCATAGCTAGAAACAAGAATATTAGAGAAAGTGCTTTTAGTAAAAATGTGAAAATTGACGGTAACAATAGCGACATAATTGAAATTACTCCAGAACATGTGGCTATGATTCGTAAAAAAGAAGTTGCAGCAGCATACGTTAAACCACTTGCAGAGGTCGAAGAAAGTATTCGCACCTCACTACTTAGAGAAAAATCCACCAATTTACTTTTAGAAAGAACACAACAAGACATCAAATCTTTAACTGAGAAAAATGTCACTTGGGAAGAAGTTTTAGCAAAATATGAAATATCAACAGGAAGCGTGACCTTTACTTGGAAAGATGGCAATCCAGTAGGAAATGACCTTGAAGACAAAGTTACCGAATTGTTATTTAATATGTTACGCTCTTACTCTGCTTCCCAAATTCAATATAATGTCGCAGAATCCAGCTTGGGAGATATACTAATACTGGCAAACCGAAACTCCAGATCACCTTTAGAAAGCAGTGATTCGACAGAAGAAGTTGTTGAACTTCTTTTTAACTTTCAACAACAAAACGAACAGGTCTCGATATTTCAATTTCTTCAGGAAAAATACGACATTAATAACATTGACACATCTCGACTATAGGAGTCATCATGGAACACACTTTACCAAAAATTAGTTACGAATACGGTGATCTAGCCCCAATAATTGGGAAAGAAACAATGGAATTACACCATAGTAAGCATCATCAAACCTATGTTGATAATTTAAACAAACTGATACCAGGCACAGAATATGAAAATATGACGCTTGAGCAGATTGTACAAAAAGCACCAGCTGGTGGCATTTTCAACAACGCAGCGCAACATTGGAACCACTGCCAATTCTGGGAAATGATTGCTCCAAATGGCAGCAATGAACCAACTGGAAAACTAGCAGATGCCATTTGTGCATTAAGCGGCACATTCGAAGATTTCAAAAGTCAATTTGAAACGACTGGTGCAACAACTTTTGGTTCGGGATGGGCGTGGCTTGCTCAAGAAAGCGATGGAACACTATGTCTAATGAGTTGTTCTAACGCAGACAACCCTCTTAAACACGGCAAGAATACGCTATTAGGTGTTGATGTGTGGGAGCATGCTTATTATGTTGACTATAGAAATCGTCGCCCTGAATATTTGAAAAATTTTTGGAAGGTTGTCAATTGGGATAATGTAAGCCAACGTTTTAATGGTTAGGAACCACACATGGATCCTCTCGACCACAGAGTAAATCAGCAAGCACTTGAACTTGCAAATGAAATTTTGCAAGAGAATAAACGAAATAGAAGAGCGCGATGGTTGGGGCGCGCCTTTTGGGTTGTTCTATTCGTTTCTATAGCAATTTTTCTTAATTCAAAAGAAAATAATGTGGTGTCTGAACCGCATATTGCAGTGGTTGATTTGATTGGTCCAATGCTCTCTGGAACGCAAGCAAGCTCAGAAGCGGTTATTCCCGTTATGAGACAGGCTTTTGAAAATCCAAACAGCAAAGCAGTTTTTTTCAATGCAAACTCTCCTGGTGGTTCTCCTGTCCAAGCCTCTCGAATCAATAAAGCGCTTATCAGGTTAAAAGAAGAATATAACAAGCCAGTTTATTCAGTCATTTCAGATTTGTGTGCATCCGCCTGCTATTATGCAATAGCCCACAGCGATAAAATTTTTGCTGATTCCGTAAGCCTTGTGGGTTCAATAGGTGTTCGTTTGGAAAGTTATGATTTAAGAGAATTGGCAAACAAAGTTGGTGTTAAGCAACGTTTGTACACTTCAGGAAAATACAAAGCACTTATCAATCCTTTTTCTAATGTTCCAGTAGAAGTAGAGGAACATTTGCAAGCAGTTATTGATGAGACACATCAAGAGTTCATAAGTGTTGTTAAATCAGGACGTCAAAACAAACTTACTGATGATCCATTGCTTTTTAGCGGATTAATTTGGGGAGGTAGTGAAGCATTACAACTTGGTCTGATTGATACCATCGGTGATTCGTATAAAGCTGCTGGTGATTTCAAGCCAATAACATTGATCAATTACACACCAAAAGAATCCATTCTTGAAAGATTTCTTGATGCTTTTGAAAACATTATTCTACTTACACAAAGTAGCCAACAAATACAACTGCGTTAATCACTGTATCAATAAATTCATAGTTCGTTATTTTCATTACGCTTCATGTCCCATCACAACATTTTTTATTATTTTTCTTAAACCAGTATCCCTATGAAAGTTATCGTAGGTCTTTCAGGAGGAGTAGATTCTTCAGTAACAGCCTTGCTCCTTAAAAATCAAGGATATGATGTTGAAGGGCTCTTCATGAAAAATTGGGAAGATGAAGAAAATTTAGACTGCCCTGTAGCACAAGATTTAAGGGATGTGATGCAAGTTTGTGAGATTATAGATATTCCTTTGCATGTGGAAAATTTTGCTTCAGAATACCGCAGTCAAGTATTCAGTCATTTCATATCAGAATACGAAAAAGGTCGAACTCCAAACCCAGATATACTCTGCAATAAAGAAATCAAATTTCGAGTGTTCCTTGATCATGCCAAATCACTAGGTGCGGATTTTATTGCCACAGGTCATTATGCGGGCATAAATAAACTCAACTCAACATATCATTTATGTGTTGCCAGCGATGATAGCAAAGACCAAACTTACTTCCTCTATGCATTAGGCCAGTACCAACTTGAGAATAGCTTATTCCCTCTGCATCATTGGCAAAAAAAAGATGTGCGCGCATTCGCAGAAAAAAATAAATTACCCGTGTATGGGAAAAAAGACAGCACTGGGATCTGTTTTATTGGTGCAAAATCTTTTAAGAGCTTTCTCAATAAATATATTCAAGGAAAACAAGGAGATATTGTTGACACAAATGGTAACATTTTAGGTCAACATCATGGACTGATTTTTCATACGATCGGACAGAGAAAAGGTTTAGAGATAGGAGGAATTAAAGATCACGATGGCAGTCCTTGGTATGTATATAAAAAAGATGCAGCTACAAATACGCTATACGTTGCACCTAAAAATCACCAATGCCACTATCATAAAATCGTATTTACAGAGCAAATATCTTGGGTAAATGCCCCGCCTAGTGTAGATACTCAGCTGCAAGCACGCCTGCGTCATCAGCAACCCTTGCAGAAATGTTTTATAAAAGAAATTAATAACGAATCGTTCGTATTAGAGTTTTTAGAATATCAATGGGCAATAAGCCCTGGGCAATCCGTTGTTTTATACGATAATGGCTACTGTATAGGTGGAGGCGTGATAGCATCCAAATCTTATCAAGCATTGAATAAACACTCAAAAGGAGAATAAAGTGCCAAAGGTCATATATATAGATGATGGTGGAAGCCGCGAAGAAGTTGAGCTCAAAAACAACACCAGTGTTATGGAAGGTGCCGTTCGGAACGGCATAGATGGCATAGTAGCTGAATGCGGCGGATGTTGTTCATGCGCCACTTGCCACGTTTATGTTGATGAAGCTTGGGTAGGAAAAACAGGAGTGCCGAGTTCGTTAGAAGATGAAATGCTTGAATGTACGGAGTCAGAGCGTAGAGCAAATTCAAGATTGAGTTGTCAATTGAAAGTCTCAGACGAACTAGATGGGTTAATAGTGCATACTCCACCGGCTCAGTAAAAATAAAACGTCCAAAAAACAGACACCAAAAGTTAAATTTTACTACTTATAATTTCAATGAGTTTGTGGGTTACTCTTCCATTAACTTCTAATTCAAAATTCATTTGAAATTTTCGAACAGCCTTTCTTGTTTTAGGACCAATAAAGCCGTCAATTGGTCCTGGGTTGTATCCAAGATCACGTAACCTTCTTTGAACCAAACGCACGTTCTCTCTCGTTATTCTTGATTTAACCGTGCTCGCATTGCTTGATGTTGCTTTTTTGCTGTTGGTTACGTAGACTGCTCCTTTCTTACTTTTATGTTTATCCGTTTTTTTCTTCCCCTCCCCTATCACGCGGATATCTAAAGCCTCTTCTGCTCCTCCTTTTGAAATTGCATCAGCTAATAGCCCTACAGCAACCGCATAATTTATTGAATCATTCCAATTGAATAACGTGTAAAAGTTATCATACAGAAGAAAAGCTCTGCTTTTTTTACCTTTCAACACAAGTAAAGACGCTTTGATATGCTTATTCCGCAAATCAAGTCTTCTTCCATCCAAATGCTGCACCCCTTGGTCGTGCCAACGCTTTACAGGTAAAGTAATGTCTAGCCCCGTGCCCGATACATTAAAACCTTTTGGTATTTTAACTTCCTCACCCCACAAAAGCTGATTTTGCCACCCTTGTCTATTCATAAAGTTAGCAGAAGAATGCATAACATCCGGCAACTCGTTCCAGAGGTCTTTAATTCCATTATCATTACCGTCAACAGCATAATCCAAGTAATCGCTTACCGAAAACTGTGGTTGCCCTAAATCCCCTACTAAAGAGCCCTTCATGTCTCTCCAATCAATTCCCTCTCTTTCAATTAACTGAAAGGCATCAATCAATCGTTCTTCATATACTTTAGAGGATTGGTGTGAATACGCTAATGATAATAACGCATCGAATACTGGCACCTTTCCAAGATGCCTCCCATAATCACTTTCCATCCCCCATAGAGCCACTAAAATATAGGGAGAAACTTTATATTTCTCAGTTACTTCAGAGAGAAGAGCACGATGCGTCTGAAGTTTCTTAATTCCAGTTGCAATCCGAGTATTCGACAATTGCTTTCTCAAATAAGTCGATAAATCTAAAAATATTTCAGGCTTCTTTTTACTATATGAAACAACTTTTGCAGTGTATTTGGAATTTTCCAAAACATCACTAACCAGCTGTTTGTTAAGATTTTCGTTTTTGAGTAATTTAACTCGCAATAACTCAGTATAGTCGCTAAACCCTGTATCACTGTTCACTAAATTACTCCATAAACCGAAGCAAATAAAAATCAAAAAACTGTATGACTTCACAATTTTATTAACTGAGGATACTTGTTTTTTAGGTGGTCGAACAGTAGTGCTTTAGCACGTATTGGATTTTCTTGTAAAACAGCTAACAGCATTGCTGCAAGTAAAATGTCACTGTCTTTACCATCAAAAGTTTCTGCTTTTTTGATGGATTCTTCAGCAATGCCCCACATTTTTTCTCGAGCAGCTAATATTGAATAGGTAATGTAAAGTTCTGGACTGTTAAAACCTTTCTTTTCTTTGTCTAACCATTTAAGAACTTCAGGAATAGACTGTATTGGAACTCTCTCTAAGCAGTGCAGAAGGGCAATGTTCCAGTTTTTCTTTAAGCCAGCTAAAATAGGAGCTACAAAGTCGCCTTTCCAGCCCAATCGCCCCCCCTCTTCACAAAAAGATTCTAACACTATAGGATGCAATCGCATTTTCCGCGAAATTCCATCCCACGCTGATAGAAAATCTTGTAAATTCTTGCAATCTGAAAGTTGTTGCGCAATCACACGTGCACGTAAATCGTCTAACTCATCAGTGGGTAATTTTATTTTACTTCGTTCTAAAACATTTTCAAGTGCAGACCATCTGCCACCATCAACGAATATTTTAGCCAACCTGCGCCAATGAGAGACATTATGCTCTTTACTTTCAATGTGACTTTGCAAAAGTTGTAGAGCAGGCTCAATTTCTCCACTCTGTTGCAAGCAAATACTTTCAATTAAATGAATTTGACTTCTATTTTCTGGATGTTTGTGCAAAGCTCGTTGAACAAGCTCATCTCGTTTTCTATAATCATGAGATTTTTGAGCGATTAATATGCTCATAAACAATGCAGGAAGATAGAAGACCCCAGGCTTGATTTGAGTAAATTTATTTAAGGCAGACTCAAGCTCCTCGTTGGCAAATAACACCAGACCTTCAGAGAAATTTGTGCTTTGTAACCGTATGCGATCATTACTCCATTGTTTACTCAATTGAACGGGCAGCATAATAATCTTAAACAATACCCCCGTAGCACCTACTATCAATGTGAATATTAACAAGGAAATTCCAAGAGTTGTTTCAACTTTCCAACCTGCCAAGCGTACCTGCAAATACCCCATGTCGCCACTAATTACAAAGAGAGCACCTAAAAGTGCAATGATAGTGAATGTAAACACAAATATTTTTATCATTTTTTAGCCTTCATCACTTGATTTAACTGGCTTCGAACTTCGTTTAAACTCACACTTACCCTCGTATCAGAAAGAAATTGAAGGCGAGACAATAGTGGATTAAAACGCTCATACAAATCATTTTGGTTCGTTTGTAGCCACAACCTCAAACCTTCTGACTGTTCATTAACCAGAGTCCAATCGCGTAACAATAAGCGTAATTTTATACTTTCTAATTGAAGTATTATCCACTTCATGCGCGTTTCTAAATCAAATCCCAAGTCAAATTGCTTTTTATTTTCTTGCTGCACTCTGATTAACTGTGACAGTCGCTGTTTAAAATAAGCACTTATGCTATCAGTAGAAGCTACTGTTTGTTCTATAACTTTAGGCTGATAGTGTTTTGTTACTGCTATATATGCATCAAGATCAGCAACTAAATTCATTACGTTAAATCGAGGTAAATCAATAAATTTTTGCTTAAAGTCATTCAGCGCACTTATTACAATCGCCAAATCAGGATCTTGAAGGCTTCGTAATAAATCAAAAACCACATTCAACTGCCTCTCTATGTGTGCAGCATCATAGTCAAATATCAATTGCTGTTCGATCAAATATAAATGATTATCGATTAAAGGCAATAATTGAGATGGCTTCAGTTCTCTTTCCTCAATAAGCCTCAAGCTGTTCTGCAATGATATGATAAGATTTTTTTGTTGTTTAATCTGATCATCCTGTGATCGAATTTTTGCTTGTATTTCAGGAAAGAGTTGCTCCACTTTCTGCATTCTTTTTTCAAGTGGATTCACTTGCTTTTTAGTAATAGTGGGGCTCTCATCCTTCCTATCAGAAACAGTCCATTTATTCCACTGGGCATCTAAAAAAGATTTTTGATAATACCATAGCGTCCCAAAAGCAAGAACGAGGACTAAAAATGCCCAAAAAAACTTTGACTTGAGTAACAATAGCCAAATACTATTTTTAGTGGCACCTTTATTATTCAAATTAGAAGTTTTTCCAAATTTGAATTTCCCCGTATTGCTCGATTTTTTTGACATGGTGTCAGACATAATTTTAGACTTCTCTAATGACTCTGTAACCTTCGCATTTGAAGGGTTGTTTTCAACGGTACTGTTTCCTTTATTATCGTCTTTTTTCATATGCTAAAGCATCTATAGCTGTATTTAGTAAGCCTATGCTGCTTGCTTGTTTTGATACTAATATATTTCCCCAAAAAAAAGTTTTTGCCATTTCTGCAACTCTTGAGCTGATACAAATCAGTATCGCGTTCTTTTTTAGGGTGGACAGTTGTTCTAATGCAAAACCCCTTTCCATTGCTTCGAGCAATTGTACACTGGTAGCTATAACCGTTTGCTTTTGAATATCCTTTTTAAGGAATGCTTCTATCTTATCAAAATCAGCTGATAAAAATTTACGAGAGTACACCACATCATCGTCAACAGTAGCACCACGCATTTGAAGCGTTTGCTTCAAAAACTGTCTACCTCCTTCTCCTTTCACAATACGAATACGTTTTTTTTTCACTTGATTGAAGCATTCTAAAGTCAATAAGCTTTCAGAAGTAAAAGGTGGTTTAGGCAGCGCCATAATGTTGGCACCCTTATCTACTAACGCTTCAGTTGTGCTTTCTCCAATGCCTAAGGCTGGCCATTTTTTATTGAAATAAAATCCATACTTCACTGCATTGCTGCTAACATAGATAGCCATATCAACAGGCTCACGTTTCTTATAATCATCCATGGTTACTATCTGTATCAAAGGCATGTTGAAAACTTCAAAGTCCTTATCTTCAAGTAACTGTTTCAGATGTATTGATTGTTCAACAGGCCTTGTTAGCAATATTCTCACAAATATTTTCCTGCCCCTTTATTGATTAGCTCATCAGCAATATCTATTCCAAGCTGTCTTGCGTGTGCTACATCACCTATTTTATCTGCATAAATGACTTCTTTTCCATCATCACTTCCCACCAACGCACGCAAATGAATGGTTTTTTTTCGTGACAGTTGAGCGAACACTCCGACCGCTGTATCGCACCCTCCTCCAAGCCGTTCATTGCACGCTCTTTCTGCAGAAACCTCAAGCATCGTATGCTCATCGATTAAATGAGAAACCAAGTCTCGAGTTAGTTCATCCCCTTTTCTAATCTCAATTCCTAAAACCCCTTGGGCAACTGCTGGTAAGCAAATGTCTGACTCGATGATACTTCTAATTCTAGAATGCAGTCCAAGGCGCTCTAAACCTGCCGCGGCTAAAACTATGGCGGAATACTCTTTGCTGTCGAGCTTCTTGAGTCTTGTTCCTAAATTACCACGCAACGGTTTTATTACTAAATGTGGATAAAAACGAAGTAACTGACACTGCCTTCTGAGGCTTGATGTTCCAACTATTGAACCCTTAGGCAATTCTTCAAGTGCATTGAATTCATTCGAAACAAATGCATCGTATGGGTTACCTCTTTGTAAAACAGCAGCTATTTCAAAGCCTTCAGGAACTATTGCAGGAACATCTTTCATCGAATGCACAGCTAAATCAGCCTCTTCATTCCGCAAAGAAATCTCTAACTCTTTGATAAATAATCCCTTTCCACCAATTTTAGACAAACTTTTATCTAAAATTTCATCCCCTTTAGTTGAGAGAGGAATTAACTCAACCTGTAATCCTTTATGTAGTGATTGCAGTTTTTCCGCCACAAAGTTCGCTTGCCACAAGGCAAGAGGGCTTTTTCGTGTGGCAATTTTAAGTACTTTGGGCACTGTTAAATATAGTGATGGGTTAGATAGAATATAATTGGATCAGTGGACTTTCAGTAATCTTTATTTTAGTAGTCTTCATCGGATGGTTCTTAACGGACCAAAGCAACTGAAAGGAGCAATAAATTTTATAATATTACTTCGGTTCTGAAAAGACAAAATTTTTCTTGATTTGCAAAGCATGTATTATTTCAATTTTTATCGGGAATAGAAAATTAAAATGTAAGAGCTGTATTCACCTTTCACAAAGGAACCATTTTAAAGTATGAGTAAAAAAATAAAAATGTATGTACTGACGATATTCTTCGGACTATCGTGTGGGCATATTTTTGCCGACAAGCCACAACCTACTCAAGCCAGTAATTTTACCATACATTCTATAGAATCAAAGAGCGCAGGAAAACCCTTGGTTTTATATTTTTCTGCTAAATGGTGCGAGTTTTGTAAAATCCTAAATGAAGAAGTCATTAACCCTGTGATACTTGGTGGTGGGCTTGAAAATGGAATTCTCCTAACACTGCAAATTGATGATGCAAAAGAAATAATTGATTTTAACGGCGAACACGTGACACCCGATGCTTTCGCTTTAAATTATGATGTAGACATCACTCCTACAATTATTTATGTTGGACCCAATGGTAAAGAAATCGCACCACGTATAATTGGCATAACCAATATAGATTTTTACTTCCATTACTTAACAAAAAACGCCGATATAGGCAAAGAAAATATGCGAAATAACTAATGACAAAAAAAACCGAAAATCAAAAAAATCGAAACCACCTTATTAATGGCGCATTCGACAATGAGTTAAGCCCTGATGTCAGTGCTTTCAATGCTTCTATAGCATTTGACAAACGCCTTTACAAAGTAGACATTCAAGGATCAATAGCTCATGTCACTATGTTAGCTGCACAAGGCATAATTAATGATGCCGACAACGAAGCAATCTGTAAGGGTTTAAAGAAAATCGAACACGACATAGAAAGTGGTAACTTTGAATGGCAAGAGTCTTTAGAAGACGTGCATATGAACATAGAGGCGGCATTAATTAAGGAACTTGGAGAAACTGGGAAAAAACTTCATACTGGGCGTTCACGTAATGACCAAGTTGCTACAGACATTCGACTTTGGCTAAGAGCTAATAATAAAAACTTGATAAATGAATTAAACAACGCTCGTAAAGTCATTGCGCACAAAGCAATTGGTCACGCTGACACTATTATGCCCGGACTGACACATTTACAAAATGCACAGCCCATTACATTTGGTCATCATTTATTAGCTTGGCAAGAGATGTTTTCTCGGGACGTTGGGCGCTTTAGTGACTTATCAAAACGAATTAATCACTTACCTTTGGGCAGTGCCGCATTGGCTGGAACCAGCTTTCCCATCAAAAGAGAGATGACAGCAAAATTACTTGATTTTGATCATCTTTGCACCAATTCTTTAGACGCTGTATCCGACCGTGATTTTGCGATTGAATTTTGTCAAAATGCCTCTTTATTGATGGTACATTTATCACGGATGTGTGAAGAAATAATCCTTTGGAACACCCCGCAATTTAATTTCATTGCCCTTTCCGATGAATACACTACTGGCTCATCAATTATGCCTCAGAAAAAGAATCCAGATGTAGCTGAGCTTATTCGTGGAAAATCTGCGCGTATTATAGGTCATTCAACCGCTTTACTAACACTGATGAAAAGCCAACCCTTAGCCTACAACAAAGACAATCAAGAAGATAAGGAACCGCTTTTTGACACAGTTGATACAGTGCTAGTTTGTGTAAAATTGTTTACTAATATGATTGACAATATGGAAGCGAATAAAGAAGCAATGTATCAGGCGTCTAAGAACGGATTTGCTAATGCTACCGACTTAGCAGATTATTTGGTGAAAAAGAGTATGCCCTTTAGGGAAGCACATGCAATAACGGGCGCACTCGTACAAACTGCACAAAAAAACAACTGCACCCTTGAATCATTGTCCTTATCAGTCATGCAGAAGCATTCCGAGAAAATTAAAGCGGATATTTATGATCACCTTGAATTAGAAGCATGCGTCAGCGCACGAAATCATATTGGTGGCACCGCTCCAGAACAAGTTCGCAAAGCAGCCAAGAAAGTTCTAGACGATCTATCTTAATCTTTGCCTGAATGCGTGTGATTTAATTACAAAAATACGCCACATAACAGATTGTAATACAACAATAGTATCTACTAAGTAGCCTCGTTCAACCGTTTTTCAAGGTGGTGTATATTGACACCGCCTTTACGAAAAGCAGCATCTTTCATATTATCCTTTTGTAAATCAACGTTGGTTTTTATGCCATCAATAACACTTTCAGATAAAACCTGCTCCATACGCTTAATAGCTATTTCACGAGTGGCACCATAAGTGATGTATTTTGCAATCATTGAATCATAGTAGGGAGGAACAGAATAACCTGAATAAATATGCGTGTCAATTCGAACACCTGGACCGCCCGGTTGATGGAACATATTAATCTTACCTGGACTCGGCATAAAGGTTTTTGAGTCTTCGGCATTAATACGACATTCCACAGCGTGACCTGAAATAGAAACATCATCCTGCTGGATGCTTAACTTCTTACCACTGGCAACCATAATTTGTTCACGAACGATATCAACGCCCGTGATTAGCTCTGTAACTGGATGCTCTACTTGAACTCGAGTATTCATTTCTATGAAATAAAAACGATCGTTTTCATATAAAAACTCAAACGTCCCTGCTCCGCGATAATTGATATCAACACAAGCTTTCGCACAAATATCACCTATTTCTGAACGTATTTCAGAGGTTATTCCTGGTGCTGGTGCTTCTTCAACAACTTTCTGATGTCGACGCTGCATAGAACAATCGCGCTCTCCTAAATGAATCGCATTTCCTTGCCCATCTGAAAGCACTTGAATCTCGATGTGGCGCGGATTAGTCAAAAACTTTTCCATATATACTTCATCGTTGCTAAAGGCGGCCTTAGCTTCAGCTTTAGTCAGCACAATTGACTCTTCCATGTCTTCAGCTTTTTCAACCACACGCATGCCGCGCCCACCCCCGCCTCCTGAAGCTTTAATTATTACAGGGTAACCTATACGCTCAGCAATCTCTAAATTGCGACTCATATCGTCAGTTAAAGCACCATCTGAACCAGGAACTGTTGGAACGCCAGCTCTTTTCATCGCTTCAATAGCAGAGACTTTATCGCCCATAATACTTACCATTTCAGCAGTAGGACCAATAAAAATAAAACCAGAACTCTCCACTTGATCAATAAAAGTGGCATTTTCAGATAAAAATCCATACCCTGGGTGAATAGCATCGGCACCGCTAATTTCAGCTGAGGCAATGATAGCGGGAATATTCAAATAACTTTGAGCAGAGGAAGCGGGTCCAATACAAATCGCTTCATCAGCCAATTTAACATGTTTAAGATTTACATCCACATCCGAATGAATTGCCACAGTAGATATTCCTAATTCACGACAGGCACGCAATACACGGAGAGCTATTTCACCACGGTTAGCAATTAGAATTTTTTTAATCATAACAAATCTATATGCCTCATTTAATAATGAACAAAGGCTGATTGAACTCTATTGGTTCACCATCGTTTACCAGTATCTTCTCCACTGTACCAGCACGGTCAGAAACAACCTGATTCATGATCTTCATAGCTTCAATGATACAAAGAACATCGCCTGCTTTAACAACGGATCCGGTCTTCACAAAAACGGGTTTATCGGGGCTGGACGCTTCATAATAAGTCCCAACCATAGGCGAACAAAAAGCATTGGCTGAGTTATCTTCTTTGACGACCTCGTTTTCAGCACTAGAATCAGTATGCGTTTGTGAAGCAACGGGTGGTGGTGCAGATGGTTGTGGAGCATAGTTCTGCACGACTGGTGCTGACTGGGCAGGCAACATTGTTGGCAGTCCAGATATACGAATCGATTCTTCATTATCACTAATTTCTAGTTCAGAAATACCCGATTCTTCAACAAGCTCAATCAGTTTTTTAATTTTACGAATATCCATTATAGGTCTCCTATCTTGTTCAAATTTGATGTCTTTTTTAATTTATAAAATATTCTAATGCGCTGTAATAACCTTTAATACCCAGCCCACTAATCACCGCTACTGCCTTATCGGCAAATAAAGAATGATGCCTAAATTCTTCACGCGCATAAACATTACTGATGTGCACTTCTATAAAAGGAATATTCGTCGAAAGTAATGCATCACGCAACGCAATAGACGTGTGAGAGTAGGCACCTGCATTTATAACAATGCCATCTACTTTACCTATTGCTCCTTGAATGCAGTCAACTAAATCCCCCTCATGATTACTTTGAAAACTTTCAAGCATTACAGAATGCTTTTGGCAATATTCAGTCAAACCCTTCACCACTTCATCGAGTGAATCTTTCCCATAAATGTCTGGCTCACGCTGCCCGAGCATGTTTAAATTGGGTCCGTTTATAAGTGCTAATTTTTTCATTTGACTAAAGTATGCGCGTATTTTATTAAAATACGCGACACTTTGCTTTGAAAATAACAGAAGTAGCTCATTCTAGATTCGAATACTCAATCAAATAAACGAACGAGCAACTTTATTCTCTTGCATCACGATTTTATTTAATTACTTCTTGTCAACCATTTAACAAAGTTTTTTACTTATTAAGCTGGAAGCCTTATGGATAGAGGCCTTCAGGGCGTCTCAACCTACAAATATTAATTAATATTATGGCAGTTAGTGAATGAAATATGGTGATTGATGGGGTTTGGGTGTTGTCCTCTAACGTTTCAAGTAAAAAAACTACTTAAGTAAAAAACTACTTAAACACCCGTTTTCCAACAAATGATTACAGGCAAAACATTAAACTATATGTATCGCGTGAAATTAAAAGTTGTCGCTTCGTTAAACAAAGATGGATTGTATAATTACTCTACAGCAAGGTAATAATAGCAGGACAATCCCAATACGTACATTGAGATGAGCGCCTTCCTTGAAAAAATCATTGACAACAATCAATCAAATTAATTAATAAAATGATGAAAATCCTTATAGTAGGTGCAGGTGGCAGAGAAAGTGCTTTTGCTACAAAACTTATGCTTGACTCAACCGTTTATGCCGTAATAGATCATAAAAATCCCACAATTATTGATTGCGTTAAAAAAAGTGGTGGTGAATGGACACTTGGAAAAAGCAGTGATCCCAAAACAGTTACGTCATTTGCCTTAGAGAACAAAATTGATTTGGCTTTCATTAGCTCAGATGAACCATTAGCAAATGGGGTAGTAGATTCATTGCTCAACAGCGGAATAGAAGCCATTGGAGGCACGCAAGAAGCAACAAAAATCGAATGGGATAAAGTGTATTCCATCTCTATGGTGAAAGAGCTTTGCCCAGAATTTACACCGTTATTTCATGTTATTACAACAATTGATGAACTTAATGAATCACTGGCTTTTTTCGAAAAAAACAATATTCAAATCGTTGTTAAACCACAAGGGCTAACTGGAGGCAAGGGGGTGAAAGTAATGCCTATCCACCTCAAATCATACAAAGATGCCTTTCTATACGTAGAAGAACTACTCAACGGACGACCCGATGAAAAAGTACTTTTGGTGGAAAAACTAGAAGGTATTGAATTTACCATAATGGGGTTTACTGATGGCAAAAACCTTGTGCTTTGTCCTGCGAGTTATGACTACCCATTCAGATATAAAGGAGACAAGGGAGCGGGCACAGGGGGCATGGGATGCTTCACCAATTCCGATAAAAAGTTGCCCTTCATGACGGATGAAGACTTAGAGGCTTGTCGAATAATTATGCAAAAGGTCATTGACAGGATGTCAAATGACAACTTGCTTTTTAATGGCATTTTAAATGGTGGTTTCTTTAAAACCAAACAAGGCATTAAGTTCATGGAGTTCAATGGCCGCTTTGGAGATCCCGAAGCATTAAATATACTCAGCGTACTCGGGTGCTCTTTTTCTAAAATTTTAGAAGACATCTTGCATGGAAATCTGAAAACCGTTCCTTTCATTAAAAAAGCAAGTGTTGTCAAATACCTTGTGGCAAAAGAATATCCCAGCGCAAGTCCCACTGAAACACTCTATAACATCGATATTGAGAAAATAGAAGAAATGGGCATAAAATTGTTTTGCTCCAGTACCGAAAAACTGAATGCTGAAAAATATACGACATTAAAGAGATCAAGAGTTATTGCGCTTACTGCAGTCGATGATAGTATCATCAGTGCATCCAACCTTATAAATAAAGCTATTGATAATCATGTACATGGAGATCTTGAATACCGTTCAGACATAGGGCAAGAATCAGACATTTTAAATGTACATTAAGCGCATTCATATACCAATATCTAAAATTGCTAATGATCTCTGGGTAGTTTGCTGAAATGATTGTCTATTTCTTTTTAAATACCCTCTAAGATTCAAGGAAGGCGTTGTTAACGCATCGGATCCATCTTTTTTTAAGCTATAATTAAGCAACAATTGGATAGTCCTAGAGCAATCTATGATTATTAATTACTTTTAAATCATACAAATCAATTCAACTGAATGCTACTTAATACTCCTATTTGTGATTTTGGATGGAAAGCCCCAAACTTTGAGCTCAAAGACTATAGGGGAATATCTTATAGCTTTAATGATGTTATCGGTGAAAAGGGTTTATTGGTCGCTTTCATATGTAATCACTGTCCTTATGTTCATGCAATCATTAATCGTTTAGTCGCTGATTCAAAGGTTTTGGAGAACATTGGGATAGGCGTTGTTGCCATCATGCCCAATGACTTTCAAGCATACCAAGATGATAGCCCTGAGAAAATGGCGGAATTTGCGCAGCAAAATAACATGGATTTTCCCTATTTAGTGGATGAGACTCAAAAAGTTGGAAGGGCATACGATGCAATATGCACGCCTGACTTTTTCGGATTTAACGCTGAAGCCCAATTGCAATATCGTGGGCGACTAGATGATGCGATGATGAATGACCCATCTAACAGAAAAGCAGAGTTGTTAGATGCAATGACTGCAATTGCAAAAACAGGCAAAGGTCCAGAAATTCAACACCCTTCCATGGGATGCTCTATTAAATGGAAGAAATAGGTTGATTACGTGAGACGAGTAATCCCTTTAACAATCTCGGTAGAATCTCATAAGGTAATTCCAAACAGGATTGAAATTACCTTACTTTTCAGACAATTTAGATATTCGTCAATAGATAGATTGTCGCAATAAAAAATTCATCACCATAAACGAATAACTTTAATCGTTAATTTTTATTTATTACGCTTAAAAGTCAATGCAAAGCTGACTGGAACAATGCCTGAAATAGGAATAGCGCCGACAGTTTTAGCCAAGTTGATTAAATTAGATGCTGGCAACTTGAAATCTTGACTATTTATAACGATAGGCTTCATGCTGCTTACCGTAATATGACGTCGTGATTTAGTCGCTAGCACCAAAACTTCATATTTTTTTGTAGTCCCATACCAACTAACATCTATGGGAATAGTCATAGTTTGCACACCCTTTTTCAACTTTGAAATTTTTGCACTAATATCTATATTCGGATGAGTCAATGATTTAAAAAACAATTTATTCAGACGATCATTACGGATAGAAATTCCAGTATCAATGCTCTTCAAACCAATTTTGATCTTAACCTCACCAGAAGCAGATAAAGATCCCGTCACATCGCTGAGGGTGGCAGGCTCCACTATATATTCTTTTTTGATCGTGGCAAGACTCACCATTGAATTGCTTGTGTCCACTTCGTAAGAACGTGAATGTGCTTGTGCCAAAGAAGCAACTAAGCCAAAACTTAAAATAATTAGAAATTTATACATATATATATACCGGTTAGAATGCGAACATTTAATTAAAAATGAAAAAATTTGTTACATTACCATTTTAATTATAACGTGAATCTAAAATACCGATGACGTTATCTGAATAGTTAAATGGGATGTTATCATCGCATTTCTATCGCCCCATTGCCTCAAGTATATTTGATAGAGGAGGCATTCACAGCCTCCTCAAGCTGATGTTATCCGATGTTTTTAATCCGACTCTGTAGCTGTATTCAACGTATCGACAAAAGACACATATCGAGGTTTTCCTTTCGAACTGAATCCTTTATGTTTGTATTCAATTACACTGCTAATCGGTGGCGGATTTCTACGTTCATCCATAGAAAACCCTACACTTATTTTAAAAACGCCGTGTTTTTCATTACGCACTGTGATTGACCCCAACATACCATCATACTTTCCTTTGCCTTTATGGTGCTGCATTACTGTAGCTGTTTCAATTTGTCGAACCTCCTCCTCTGCGGAACCAATCCCCAGAAACAATGTTGCCAACAAAAATAATCCAACATTTAACACTTTTTTCGTATGAATCTTCATATTAACCTCCAGTTAATAAATTACAAAATAAAGTGTTAAATTCTAATCCTTGACGAGCGGACTCACTGGTTACAAGTTTGCAACCATCGTGTCCTAATACTGTAGTGATTTTTGTTAGAAGTGCTATTTAAAATAGCGATTAATGAGACTAGCCAATAGATCAGAGTTATCGTAAGGAATAATAATTTCTCCACCGCCATTTTTCCGTTGTTTTATACGAACGTTCAATGAGGTGCTCATGCGAATTTGTTGCTGAATTTTTTTAATATCCGCATCAGTGGTAGTCGGAATTTCAGACTGTACAGATTCCGGCTCCGTTGAATGAATAAACTGTTTAACCGCCTGCTCTGTTTGTCGTGCGGACAATTTTTTTTCCATTATTTTACTTACAAAATCTTTTTGTTGCTCCATCGAAAGCGTCAACAAAGGACGTACATGTCCCATTTTTAATTGTCCATCACGAACTTTTTGTTTCACACTCGCCTCAAGATCAAGTAAACGGAGTATGTTAGTGATGGCTGAGCGGGATTTACCCAATGATCTTGCAATTTCCTCATGCGTTAGGTGATAGCTATTAGACAGCTTTTGGATAGCTTCAGCCTCTTCAATAGCATTAAGGTCTTCACGTTGCAAATTTTCGACCAACGCAACAGCAAGAATGGTACGTTCATCCAAATCATCACGCACTATGACCGGAATAGTTGACACTCCTGCTAATTGAGCAGCACGCCATCGCCGTTCTCCTGCGATTATTTCATACTTCTCACCATCGGAACGAACAGTAATGGGTTGAATCACTCCCTGAGAACGGATGGAATCTGAAAGACGCTCAAGAGCTTCTTCGTTAAATTGGCGACGAGGTTGGTTTATACTCGGGTATATTCGATCCAAAGAAACATGCTGACTTAGAGATTGATTATTAGAAGTTGCAAGCGATTTCTGAACATTCCCAAACTGAGCTTCGTCGCTTAATTTAGTGCGCTGTGTGGGCTTAAGTAGGCTGTCAAGCCCGCGCCCCAATCCTCCAATTTTATTCATGATTTTGACTCCAGAAGTCAGTTTTAACAAAACTATAAAAGTTTTTTGAGCAATAAATATGCATTTTAATCTTTTAAATCTCTTAAATCTTTAAAATAAAAAGTTCTGCCGCAACTTTTTCAGAATTTTATTTATTATTTTAAATGATACGTTTCTTCATCAATTCGGAAGCAACAGTCATATAGGCAATCGACCCCGAGGCCTCTATATCATAGTCAATAGCTGCTTGTCCGTGACTGGGTGCTTCTGCAAGTCGTATATTGCGTGGCACAAGGCTGGTTAAGACTTTACTTGAAAAATACTTGAATAATTGGTTAGACACATCTCTGGATAATTTTGACCGACGGTCGTACATTGTCCGCATAACAGCACTAACTTCTAAGTTAGGATTAAACTCAGAACGCACTCCTTCAATTGTATTGATTAAGCCACTGAGCCCTTCCAGAGAATAGTATTCGCACTGCACTGGAATAATAACACCAGTCGATGCGACCAATGCGTTCAGCGTCAACAAATTTAAAGTTGGAGGGGTATCAATTAAGATCAAGTCGTAACGGTTTTCAGGTATTTGATTCAATGCCATGCGCAAACGGCTTTCTCGTTGATCCATATTAACAAGTGCTAATTCAGATTCGGTTAAATTTGCATCTGAAGGTAGTAGAGAAAAATTAGTGTTTTCAGGTTGAACAATGGCCTGATTAATATTGCATTGACCAAGCATCACTTCATTGGAAGTAAGGCTGAGCGAATATTTCTCTAATCCGCATCCTGAAGTGGCATTGCCTTGCGGATCAAAGTCAATAAGTAACACACGTTTTTTGCGCAGAGAGAAAGCAGCGCTTAAATTCACAGCAGTAGTGGTCTTACCTACGCCGCCCTTTTGATTGCTAATTGAAATTATCTTCATGCTATAGAGCGACTTATACAAATTAAGTTGCGTTCGCCAAGTTCGGCGGGAACTTTCAGGGGAATGATTTCTTGTGCGTAATTTTTCAGAACATTGGTTGGCTTAACAGCTCCTTTCATACACAGAATTCTACCTCCTTCTGCGCACACAGGCATGCAAAACCGCACTAAATTACTCAAATTTGAAACAGCTCGACAAATAATCTGAGGAAAAGTTTGCTTTTTTGCTAATGACTCAATACGATCATTTATAACTTCAATATTATGTAACTTTAGCTCACGTGCTACGTGCCTTAAAAAACGGCACTTTTTACCATTACTATCAAGCAAAGTAAATTCTTGGTTCGAATGCATAATTGCTAAAGGAACTCCAGGAAGACCTGCTCCTGAACCAAAGTCAAGCGTTGGTTTTCCCCCCACATATTCTAGTACGCTTAAGCTATCGATAATATGATAATTCACCATCTTATCAAAACAAGTAATTGCTGTTAGATTGTATATTTTATTCCACTGCCCTAACATATTGAGATAGTCAACAATTTGACTTTTCTGTTTGTCATTAATCAAAATGTTTTGTTTATTAAGCGCATTTTCAAGTAATAACTCTTGCACAATATTTGATATTATTCTGCAAGTACTGATGAATGACGCTTAATAGCCACCAGCAGTATCGAAATGGCTGCTGGCGTAACTCCTGAAATGCGCGACGCTTGGCCAATGGTTTGAGGACGAGTTTCCATAAGCTTCTGAAGAACCTCATTTGACAAACCTTTTACAGATTCATATTTGAACTGCTCGGGTATTCTTTGATTAGAATGATGAAGTTGCTTATCGATTTCCATTTGCTGACGTTTGATATAGCCTGCATATTTAATTTCTGATTCAACTTGTCTCGTAATTGTTCTTGCCAATGCCGGATCAGTAAATTCTGGTAAGCAACAAAAATCTTGATAATTGAAATCGGGACGCTTGAGTAACTCTTCAAAGCTAACATCTTTGGTGATGGCATCGCCAAATAATTTTTTAGCCTTGTCGCTTAAATTTTCCGGATGTACTCTAATTGATCGAAGACGTTTTCTTTCTTGTTCGATTTTTTGCCATTTTTTCTCAAAAGTGCGCATCCGAAAATCACTGACCAACCCAAGTTTATAGCCAATTTCTGTAAGACGCGCATCCGCATTATTCTCACGTAATAACAACCGATATTCTGCGCGCGAAGTAAACATACGATAAGGTTCTTTTGTTCCGTTTGTAATCAAATCATCCACCAAAACCCCAAGATACGCTTCGTTTCGCTCTGGAACCCAACAATCTTGTTGCTTCACTTTAAGTGATGCATTTAAACCAGCTAACAAACCTTGTGCGGCGGCTTCTTCATAGCCTGTAGTACCATTGATTTGACCAGCAAAGAACAGTCCATCTATATTGATTAACTCAAGAGAATTTTTTAATTGCCTTGGATCAAAAAAATCGTATTCAATTGCATAACCGGGCTGGGTAATAACTGCATTTTCTAATCCTTTTATAGAATGAAGCATACGCAATTGAATGTCTACTGGCAGGCTGGTTGATATTCCATTTGGATAAATATCATTTGAGTTCAATCCCTCAGGCTCGATGAATACTTGATGAGATTCTCGATCCGAAAAGCGTACCACCTTGTCTTCTATTGATGGGCAGTATCTGGGGCCTACACCATCAATTTGTCCACTGTATATAGGCGATTGATTGAGGCTTTGTTGTATCAGTTCATGCGTTTGAATATTAGTATGAGTAATATAACAACTTACTTGTTCAGGGTGATCATCCGCACTGCCAATAAACGAAAAAACTGGCCGAGGATTATCCCCAGCTTGCTCAGTCATCTGACTGAAATCAACGCTCCTTTTATCAATCCGTGGAGGCGTCCCAGTTTTTAATCGCCCAAATGACAAATTCAAATCACGCAAATAGTTAGCAAGAGTAATTGATGGTCTATCTCCAACCCTTCCAGCAGAGTGATTGTCAGAACCAAGGTGAATTTTTCCGTTCAAAAAAGTACCCGCAGTTAAAATCACGCATTGTGCAGTGAAAGTCACTTTCTCTTCGGTAACAACTCCTTTTATTTCATTATTTTTTATTATTAACTTTTCAACCGCCCCTTCAACGATTGTTAAATTTTCAGTTTCCTCAAGTGCAGAACGAATAAAATTTTTATAGAGTAGGCGATCAGTTTGCGCTCTGGTGGCTTGAACCGCTGTGCCTTTACTGGCATTTAAAGTGCGAAAGTGAATGCCTGCATGGTCAGCCGCACGCCCCATCAATCCACCCAGTGCATCGATTTCTTTAACCAAATGCCCCTTGCCAATACCGCCTATGGCTGGATTACAACTCATTTGTCCTATTGAATCAATTTTATGGGTTAGTAATAGAGTATTTATACCCATGCGCGCAGAGGCCGAGGCGGCCTCAGTTCCAGCGTGACCACCGCCAATAACAATTGCTTGAAATTGATGTTTTTGAAGCATATTAAAATTATATTAGGCGTATGTAATTAAGAGGTCAAATTATACTTTTATTTCCTCTTATTTACGAGGGTTTAGATGCACCTACCTTTTCAGAAATAGCACTTCATTAAATTACGATGATACCCATCTGGACGCTCCACTTTAAGTATTGCATAGGACTTTGACAATTTAAATGCACCTATTAGTGCACCGATACAAAAGCCTAATGCAAAAGCGATGCCATAAGGATTAACTGGGAAAGCGAGTAACTTGCATACTACACCAGTAAATAATCCCAACAAAGCACCACCAAATAGCCCTGATATAAATGTAATAACTCCTAATTCTTCGACTAAACAGTTATTAAAAACGGAGGAGAATTTTTTTAATAAATGACTTTGAGGCATTTTTAAACAATTTCGTCTAAATAGCCATAGCCAACATAAGCAATGATAACAATATGCAGTGGCGAAATATCTCGAGGTTTTGAGCGAACATCGTCCAAATACTGACGTATGCCTTCATCGATCAAAATTAAATCAGATTGAAGCGACTTAAAGTCAAACTGTCTTTGCGATTGATCTGATTTTGCTGTTTGTGAGAACTCTTCAACTCTTTGAATTAAGTGACAAATATCCTTTCAAAGATACCTGATACTTTCTTTTGTATCGACCTTAAGCGCTGAAGTGGTCAAACAAAACACTATAAAGAGTTGTATGTTTAGTATGTGTTTTAGCATGGTGACATACTATACAATCTCGAAAACGCAGAAACTAAAAGATCAATGTTTTAGTATTGGAAAAGTGTAGATGCACCCAACACATCAGGTTTATCGCGTTTAATACGCCGCTTAGGTTTGATTCGTAGTTTGGCGCGCCATTTATAGAATTGAGCCAAATTCATCCCATGTTCTCGATACAATTCGAGAACAAGTATGCCTGCTTGATCTTATTTGAGTATTGCCAATATTTAACTGTCTGAATATCTTGATTTGCGCATAGAAAACTTCTATCTTGCTATTGTAGAATTTTCTACTCATCCCACAACTTCTTCTTTTGGGCATTACAATTTGTTCGTTCGTTTGCTAAAGCATGAATTACTTGTACTGCTCATTTTCCATCTTAACTCGTATACCTAACGCTTGAGCCCATCTTGCATTTTGCAGCGTAGTGGAAAATGTCAGGTGCAGAGATTTCCTATGCGTTTTTTAGCCTTTTTATCTCAACTTTAATTTTTTCTAAAACATCTTCATTAACAATTTTTTTTGTATTTCCTGTTCGTTTTGAAAATACAACAAATACTTTGCCACCAAATTTTTTTTCAAAATTTTGAAAACTTGCACTCATTCTATCTGTTATATCATAATTCCCGAAATTTGCATTTGCGGTAATTGGCTTAATTTGTATTCCGAAAGCTTTATTACCAATTTTCCCGATGTAATCAATATCACCAGCGTGATCAAGCTCGGGGTCACTTTCTTCAAATTCAACTTCAGGAAATATTTTAGAAAGCCCGTCATTAATTACTGATTTTTCAAGTAAAAACCCATCATAAGTGCGTGCAATCGTAACTTCATAAATGTAATCTTTACAATCTTGTAACGTTAATTCTTTAAAAGCTTCTGTCCATTCTGGGATAACTACTTCCGTAACCTTTGCATATAATCTTTCTCCAAGTTCTTCTAATGTTTCCTTTGTTACTTTGACACTATCTTTCTTCTTGGTATATGCTTTTTCAAAATAGAATTTTTCCCATTCATCAAGTGCTTTTGGTTGACAGTCTCTAATTAATGCCATAACGGCACCAACTTTATTTGGCCTTGTAAGTTGGTAGGTATTACTTGTATAATTTAGTACTTTTTCCTTTTTTCCAAAAGGTTTTGCGTATTTTTTAATTTGTTTTTTACTCATCTTTTATTATCCCAGTTTTGTTGTAAAGCATTTGCTCTTCTTCTCACTCCTTTTGCTCTAGTGTTTAACTGATTTATTACTCTATTTAATTCTTGTTCATTTATGATAATCCAATAACCTTTTCTAAACATTAAACTGCCTATTAAAGAACCATGATTAAAAATCATATCTCGTATTAAATCTCTGACATGCTCATTTGTTGGGCCACCACTATCTAAATTTAAAGCATTTCGTATTTCCGTAGAAGATTTTCTATTGTCATAACCAACTGCATGCCGATTTAAGTAGCGTAGTATTTCCTGTTGTTCTTCATTCATAATTGGGCTTCTTTAGAATAATTTACAAATCGGTCTTTATTTTTAAAATTTATGGTCTTGTCCACATCTGCAAAACCATTTTTTATTAGATGAGCATTGAGAAATGTTTTATTTTTTAAATACAAATAAACGAGAAGATTATTTTCTTCATCGTGTTTGGTTTCATCATATTTTAAAAATACTTTTTGTCCTTTTGTTTTAAGTTTCAAAAACTCAATAGCTTTGCCGTTGGCTTCCTTTTTTTCTTTAACCCCAATTAGTCGGACGATTAAATCATTATTTAATTTTATCAATTCAGGGCTTATTATTTCTTTTACCGAAAAATAGTCTTCTCGTTTGGTTGAACCATTTTGGTCAATTTTAGAACCAAATTGTAATTTTTTAGGGTCTATTTTTTTGTCAAATTTATGAAAGTCTTTGAAAATATACGGAAATTTTTCTATCTCACTTTTAAAATCAACATCTAATTGCTCTTGTTTTAAAAATTTATAATCTAATTTATTAAATATTCCACCTTGATTTATTTCTAATTTTCTTTCAATATAAGGGATAAATTCAGGATTTATTTCATATCCAACTGAATTTCGGTTTAAATTTCTTGCGGCGAGTGAAGTCGTTCCACTTCCAAGAAATGGATCAAGAACAGTATCTCCAACAAATGAAAACATTTTTATTAATCTTTTTGGCAATTCCTCTGGGAACATTGCTATATGCCCATCTTGTCTAACTCCACCAAAGTCCCAATGACCATCAAAATATGTTTTCCACTCTTCTTTGGTCATTTTGGATCGCTCTTTTAGTTCTCTATTTGGTTTTATAGGAGTTCCAAGTTTTTTAAACAATAGAATAAATTCGTAATTAATTGATAGAATGCCGTTTCTTGGCGTTGGATAACTACCCATCAAAGAAGCCCCACCAGTTGTATTTGAAGTTGTTTTTTTTCTCCATATGATAGCTCCCATATAGTCAAAGCCAATAGCTTCACAGAATTTTATTATTTCTGTTCTGATTGGTATTACTTTATATCTACCATAATAAACAGCTCTTGCGAATTGATCACCGATATTAACGCATAAACGACACCCATTATTTAAAACTCTGTAACTTTCTTTCCAAACAAGATTTAAGTTGTTAATATATTCTTCATAACTGTCGTTATATCCAATTTGAGTTTCTGTTCCGTAATCTTTTAATTGCCAATATGGCGGTGAAGTTATAACCAAATCAACCGACTTATTTTTCAATTCAGCCATACTACGGCTGTCTCCATTTATAATTTTATGTCTCATTTTAAAATCTATTCTTTCTTCGTCTTTATTTATCCCGTCTTTACATTTAAAGATTAATCATCGCACTTATTTTACTATTATTGTTTGTTATACGCGCTTTAGAAAAAGTCATTGAAGGCGGGGGGAACCTGCCTCTATTCTTTGAGATAATGGTACTGAATATATTGTATACCACACCTTAGCCGTCACACTTAAAAGTAGAGGTTTCTCCTGTTAAGTTATAACAACGACGCGACTGTTTTACCATAATTCATTGTATCTAGTCAGTAAAGGTAGGCTAGGTACTAATTAATATGGCCTTATAGATACTTCTTAAACCATTTCCCCATCATATACACACTAATCCCTACAAGCGTATATGCAGGTATAAAAAACCATAATGGATTCACCGATACTGGTGAAGAGAGGTACAAGAACATAATCAAATAAATGGACCGAGGTCGAGCAATATGCTTATTGATGTGAAATAGCCATGCAGATTCTCTGCTTTTAGCATAACGTCTCAATGTCCTCTCGACTAAGCCGTCTGCAAATGCCACTACGACTAGCGGCTTGTACAATATCCAATATTACTGGCTTCACACAGCGAGATTTTCAGCGCATTAACATTCTCATTTTATATTTACTGGAATAACTCTATAAACCGACTACAGCCGTTAAATTTCTTGTTGCGTGGCGCAGTGAACACTGCCACCACCCGATGCAATGCCATCAATAGAAATTTGTTCAACAACGCGACTTGGAAATGCTTTTTCCAATACCTTCTTGGCCTGAAGATCAACGAACTCATCACCAAATTTCTGCATAATAATGGCGCCATTACAAACGTAATAGCCAATATATCCTGCCGCAAAATCTCTTATGCCAAAATCTTCATTAACAATCGAGGGAGTGTCTAATATCAATAATTTCAAAGGAACCCCGTCAGCATCTGTGCTGCGACGTAATATTGCTATATTTTCTCTGGTGACTTGATAATCAAAAAAGTCTGGATCATTTTCTCTACTTACCGCTACTACTCCTTTGCGGACAAAGCGGGCATAAAAGTCAGTGTGTCCATCTGTAATGTCTTTTCCTTTAATACCTTCAAGCCATATTATTTTTCGCAAGCCGAGTAACTCTTTTAACTCATTTTCTATTTCATCTTGAGAATAAGCGGGATTGCGATTATCATTCAACACGCAACTCTTAGAAATTATGGCACTACCGTGACCGTCAACTTCAAAGCAACCTCCTTCTAATGTAAGGCGACTTTTTTGTAAAATTGCACCTACGCGCTTAGTAATAAACGCAGCAACTTTTTCGTCTTTTTTATGCTCTTGCTTGTTTCCCCAACCATTGAAATTAAAATCAATACCGACCTTTTCTCCTTTATTATTTCTCACAAAAGTTGGTCCTATGTCACGCAACCATAAATCATCAATTGGAAATGGAATGAGCTCAATAGAATAGCGTCGCTTTTCTAAACTGCGCAACATCTCTGCTGCTTCTTGATACTCATGTTTATTAACAAGCATAGCGACTGGTTCGTATTTTGCAATAGTATCCGCCACGTGGATAAGATCTTTTTTTACCTGAGGGATTTGCTTTGTTGACCAGATATAGTCATTAGCAACAAATGCCATCCATGTCCTGCGATGTGGACCACTCTCTTCAGGCATGACTAACTTTATATTCTTCTTGTGCTGTGTGGAAATGTTAGAAGCGAAGGATTGAGCCCCAAACAGCATCAATGCAGAAGACATTTTTATAAATTTTCTTCTTTCAATCATATGAATCCATGCATTAATAAATGAGCCTATTTTTAGGCGTAGTCCTCCATCGACTTCAGCACGCTTTCTATTGAACAGCGGGCACCTGTTTGCAAGTATTCCATTGCGCGAAGTGATGCTTCATGTGCTTCTATACTTGAACCTGCCACACAATCCTCAACGACTCGACAAAAATAATCCGACTGATGCCCATCTACAAAAGTATAGTGTACGCACACATCCGTTAACGCGCCACACAATATTAAAGTGTTTACTTTTAAACCTTTTAGGAGAATTTCAAAATCTGTGCCGAAAAATGCCGAGTAACGTCTTTTTTTAACCAGATAATCGGTGGGCAAAAAACCCATCTGTTTTTCAGCAATTTGGGTGCCTTCACAATTATCGAGACAATGTACATCTTCTGCTCCATCTAACTCACGACCAAAATCAACTAAATTTGAGCGATGAATTTCTTGAATGAAGATGATGGGAATATCATTCTCTCGCGCCGTATCAATAAGCTTTCGTGACAGTAACATTCGTTCAGCAAAACCCTCCATAGTAGGAATTGCCTCACCTTCTCGACTTTGAAAACTATCCTTTTGAATATCGATAATAATTAATGCAGGAGTGCCTTCGATTAAATTACGTTTTATTTTCTTTTGAGTCATGACATCAAAATATCGTGCGGTTTTACAAAATTAATTAAGTGAACCACATTCCTTTCTAGTGCACTTTAGCGTATTCTACTTACTGGTAGATAGTGTTGCGTAACTATAGCATCTTACTATCCGTATCGTTATCCGATAGAATTCTCTCAGTATATTAGAAAATATATGGTTAAATAATGAATCGACATTTAATCAAATTATTATGTACTATTGTCGAAAATAGGAGATATAATTTTTATCAATGGGTCTCATAGATTATTTTCATTTAAAAATGAATTCTTAGATAAAATTATCGACCTGTTCACTTACTCTTAAGGACGTGAATATGAAAATGAGACATTCGTAAAACTTAATTTACCGAGAAAATAGCAACTATGGAAAAAAGAGACTTAATTACTAGGCTGGATCAAGACGGTGTTATTTGTGCAGAAGGATTTTTGTTCGAAATGGAACGAAGAGGCTATATGACTTCTGGCGAATTCGTCCCCGAATTAGCTTTAGAAAATCCTGTAGCTTTGAGCAATTTACATCGCGATTTTCAACACGCAGGATCAGATGTTGTTGAAGCATTTACCTACAATGGTCACCGTGAAAAAATGCGTGTTATCAAAAAAGAGCATTTGCTTGAGCCTCTTAATAGAAGTGCGCTAAAAATTGCACGTGAAGTAGCTAACGATGTAGGAGCAGGCAATGAACCTAACCTGCTCGCTGGTAACATTTCAAATTCTAATCTTTGGGAAGATTCAAACACAGCGATACAAAAAGAAGTTAGAGGCATGTTTGAAGAAATGGTTGGCTGGGCTAAGGAAGAGGAAGCTGACTTCATCGTTGGAGAGACTTTTTACTATGCTGAGGAAGCATTTTGTGCGCTTGATGTTATTCAACAAGCCAAATTGCCAGCAGTTATCACTGTTGCTCCAATGGGACAAAATGTAATGCTTGACGGATGGAGTATTGTTGACACTTGTAAGGAATTAGAACAACGAGGCGCCACTGTTGTTGGTATGAATTGTTTTCGTGGACCTAATACGATGATGCCTTATGTTAGAGAAATTCGCAAAGCTGTTCAGTGCCATGTTGCTGCTCTTCCTATTCCATACCGCACCACTGACAATGAACCTACATTTTTCAACTTGAGCGATGATCAGTCATGTACTTGCCCTGCGCCTCACGGAAGAACTTTCCCCACAGCACTTGATCCAATGTATATGAATAGGTATGAGGTCAAAAATTTTGCTCAAGAAGCATGGGATTTGCATATACGTTATCTTGGCGTGTGCTGTGGCGCATCACCAATGCATATTCGTGAACTCGCAAAAGTTATGGGCAAAAACCCTCCAGCAATGCGCTACTACGAAAACATGGAGAATCATTTCATGTACGGATCATCAGAGCGTTTAGCGAAGCACATGCAAGAGTATGGTAAATTAGCTTAAGTCTAATCCATGAATCTCAAATAAATTCCGAAGCACTTCGTACTTTCAGTATGATAGGCTTCGGAACATCAGAATACTAACTTATCAATAAATATAACCAAAGCGCTTGGGATATATTTCCTATCTTAAATACCCATCGCATTTCATTTCGCACAGTTATAATCTACTGTATGGTTAACTCACAATGACTTTTGCCAAAAAAACAAAGTCATGCTCTTCGCTACTTAATGCATATTGAAAGAATCGAAGCTTATAAACTTAAACTGCCCTATTCCAAAGGCGTATATCGCCTATCAAATGGTAGAGAGTACCGCGCTTTTGATTCGACGATCGTCCATATTATTTGCAACAATGGTCTTGACGGTTGGGGTGAAAGCACTCCTTTTGGCAGCAACTACATCGCAGCACACGGAAAAGGAGTTGACGCAGCCCTTGAAGAACTTGCTCCAATATTGCTTGGGCTAGACCCTATCCAGACAGAGCGTATCAATGATGCATTAGACGCGCAGTTATTAGGTCATAACTCTGCAAAGGCTCCGCTTGATGTTGCTTGCTGGGATATTTTTGGCAAAGCAGTTGGTCGTCCCGTATGCGATCTGCTTGGAGGGCGTATCAATCACCCTGTACCACTAATCTCTTCTATTGGCAGCGACACCCCAGAGGCAATGAGGAAGAACATTCAGGAACATCGTGAACAAGGTTTTATGGGTCATTCTGTTAAGATTGGAGCTGGTGAAACGGAAGGCGGTCCAAAATTGGATGCTGAACGTATTCAATCGGCTCTTGCAGATCGAAAACCTGAAGAATGGTTCTTAGCCGATGCCAATGGTAGTTTAACGCCTGAACAGGCATTACGCATGTTGGCATTGCTTCCTCGAGAGTCCAACTTTGTCCTTGAAGCACCTTGCGCAAGTTGGCGAGAAACTCTATCCCTACGCCAACGTTGCAGCGTCCCTATTATGCTCGATGAGTTAATTATTGAGAGCGCTGACATCATTCATGCTATTCAAACGGATGCGTGTGATGGTATTGGCATAAAAATTACTAAACAAGGAGGATTAACACGATCACGTGTTCAACGTGACCTATGCATTAGTGCTGGTTTAGTCACTTCGATACAAGATACCACAGGTTCAGAAATTGCTTATGCTGCTGTGCTTCATTTAGCACAATCCACACCTCGTAATATATTGCGTTGCGCCCTTGATACTCGATCAATGACGAGTTTAAGTACCGCTCATTTTGATGCACCCATAAAAAATGGTGCTGCTCACGCTCCCAATCTTCCCGGTCTTGGAATTCACCCAAACCTTGAAGTTCTTACTAATCCTCAACGCATCTGGACATTATGAATAACGATCCTCTAATGCAACCTTTTGCAATCAAGCATCTTCATCTAAAAAACCGTATTATTATTACTTCTCATGAACCCGCATATCCAGAAGACGGTCTGCCGAAAGCGCGCTATAGAGCCTATCATGCTGAACGAGCAAAGGGCGGTGTTGCAATGACCATGACGGCAGGTTCGGCAGTTGTTTCGCAAGATAGTCCCCCTTCTTTTAACAATTTGCTCGCCTATAAAGATGAAATTGTCCCGTGGATTAAAGAACTCGTCGATTCCTGTCATGAGTACGATTGCAAAGTCATGATGCAAATCACCCATCTTGGGCGTCGAACCTTTTGGAATACTGGCGATTGGTTACCTACAGTGTCACCCACACACGAAAGAGAAATTGCGCACAAAGCAATCCCAAAATTAATTGAAGACTGGGACATAGAGCGCATTGTAAAAGATTATGCAGATGCCGCAGAACGCCTAAAGAATGGTGGGATTGACGGTATAGAACTGGAGGCATATGGGCATTTACTTGATTCTTTCTGGTCACCATCCACTAATAAATTATCCTCTCCTTATAACGGTTCTTTAGAAGAGAGAATGCGTGTTCCGATGGATATTTTAAAAGCCATTCGTGAACGTATTGGTAATGATTTCATAGTAGGTGTCCGTTGTGTTTTAGATGAGATGAAGGAAGGAGGTATTACACCAGAGGATGGAATTCAAATCGCCCAATCATTGAAAGATTCTGGATTGGTCGATTTTTTCAATATCATTCGCGGGCGCATTGATTCCGACCCAGAGTTATCAAAAGTTATTCCCTTGCAAGGCATGCCTTCCGCACCGCATCTTGATTTTGCAGGAGAAATTCGAAAAATAACAAAACTTCCAACTTTTCACGCTGCAAAAATTCAAGACGTTGCAACCGCACGCCATGCTATTTCAAGCGGCAAACTTGACATGGTTGGTATGACAAGAGCACACATTGCTGATCCACATATTGTGCAAAAAATAATGCAAAATCGTGAAGAAAACATTCGCCCTTGCGTGGGAGCGACGTACTGCCTTGATCGTATTTACCAAGGAGGCGAAGCACTGTGTATTCACAACGCTGCAACTGGGCGTGAACTACAAATGCCTCACGTGGTCAAACGGGCACGAAAATGCAAAAAAATTATAATTGTTGGCGCAGGCGCTGCTGGTTTAGAGGCTGCCCGAGTAGCCGCAGAACGTGGACATGAAGTGGTGGTTTACGAAGCCGCCCCTGATGCAGGTGGGCAAATACGTCTAATAGCTAAAAATACACGCCGTTCAGAGATGGCTTCCATTATTGATTGGCGGCTAGCGCAATGCGCAAAACACGATGTCACTTTTCACTACAATACTTGGATTGATGGTCCTGAACTCCATGATGAAAGCGGCGATATTATTATCGTTGCTACTGGTGGCTTCCCTAATACCGATCTTCTTAAGCAAGGAAATGAATACGTTCATTCAACTTGGGATATTATCAGTGGAGATATCAAACCAGGGCGCAATGTATTAATCTTTGATGATGCAGGAGACAATGCAGCATTGCAAGCGGCAGAAGTGATAGCCAAAAGTGGAGCTAAACTTGAAATTTTGACTCCAGATCGTACCTTTGCATCAGAAATTATGGGGATAAATTTAGTGCCGTACATACAAGCATTACAATGGGAAAATGTGACTTTTAACTTAACATACAGATTACTTGAAGTTAGTAGAGATGGATCTCAACTTACCGCAACAATCGGTAGTGATTATACAAAAAAGACACATAATAGCTCTTTCGATCAAGTCATCATCAATCACGGAACTTTGCCATTAGATGACTTATATTTCCAACTCAAAGGAGAATCCACCAACCTTGGTGCAGTCAATTACGCTGATTTAATTGCTGGGAAATCTCAAAATATGATGAAAAATCCAAACGGAAAGTTTCAGTTATTTCGAATTGGCGACGCAGTATCTTCACGCAATATTCATGCTGCAATTTATGACGCATTGCGTTTAGTCAAAGACCTATAGCATTTATTTGAAATTCTTAAGAACCTTGCTTGTAAAAATCAGTAATCAGTGAATTCCTGAACTTTTAATCACAATCATCTTTTGTTGCCACATGTCTTCCATCGTATACGGAATACCACCAACTGCATGCCCTGAATGTTTATACCCTGCAAAAGGCATCCAATCGACTCTAAATGCCGTATGATCGTTAATCATAACCGCTGACCCATCCAACTTATTGGCAGTGTCCATTGCAACGTCAATGTCCTTTGAAAAAACAGACGCTTGAAATGAAACATCAAGCTCATTGGCACGTGCAATAGCTTCCTCACGATCACGGTAACTAAATACTCCAACCACTGGACCAAATACTTCAGAAGTCGCAATTTTACTACTTGCTGGCGCATTGTATATAACGGTTGGTGCATAACTGGTATCTCCGAGCCGCTTTCCACCACACAAAACATTTCCACCAGCCTGTTTTGTTTCGTTAACCCATTCTTCAACACGATTGACTTCCGATGGTTCTATCAGTGGTCCTACTTCAGTGTCTGGAAGAACTGCATCACCTACTTTTAGACCTTGTGCATATGCACTTAGTTTTTCAGAAAAAGTCTCAGCAATAGATTCATCGACAAAAATACGCTGAACCGAAACACAAACTTGACCAGCGTGATAAAACGCGCCTTTTCCAAGTACAGGGATTATTTCATCAATATCAACATTTTTATCAACAATAACTGGAGCAACTCCTCCATGTTCAAGCGCACAACGTGTACCGGGTGCAAGTTTTGACCGCAACATCCAGCCAATACGAGCTGATCCTATAAATGTAAAAAAAGCTGTACGCGCATCCGTTACTAACTTTTCTGTCACATTAGAACGCGATAAACATACTTGCAACCAACCTTCCTCAAGTCCTGCTCTTTTAGCATATTCGGCAATTTTTAAACAACTATATGGCACTGAAGTTGCAGGCTTTACTATCACTGGGCAACCCGTTGCTATTGCTGGTATTACTTGATGAACAATGAGGTTTAATGGGTGATTAAATGCGCTAACAGCAACAACAACACCGATAGGTTCGTGATGCGTAAAGGCCAATCTATTTGTACTCGAAGGCGTAATCCCCATAGGAATAGTAGAGCCGGATTCGGTTGCCAAAGTACGAATCGCTATTTTTATACCATCGATAGCGCGATCGGTTTCAACCAATGCATCAACGAGTGGCTTACCACCTTCGTTTGCTATGGTCATTGCCAATTGCTCTCTATCATGTTGCATAAAAACAACCATTTTCTCAAGTATTTCTATACGTTTGTAAGCAGGAAGCCAGCTACTGCGATTACGGTAAAGAGAATGTGCTCTCTCAAGCATTGCTTCCGCTTGCTCTGGAGTATTTAAAGTTATCTCGCCCAGTGGTTCACGGGTATAAGCCTGAAAAACAGTTTCTGTAGTCACAAGTCGCCTCAAATTTTAGAATTTTCAGAATAATCAATTGGCGCTTCAATCAAATGAACGCCCCCTTCTGTGTAGCAGTTTTTTATTAAATCTACAAAACTTTCTGTAGACTCTACACGATGTCCTTTTGCACCATACGATTCTGCGTATTTGACAAAATCAGGGTTACCAAATTCAAGCCCCCAATCTTCAAATCCAGAATGTCCTTGTTTCCAACGAATCATCCCGTAAGAATCATCTCGCAGAACCAAAACCACTATGTTCAATTTCAATCGTACTGCTGTTTCCATCTCTTGAGAGTTCATCATAAACCCGCCATCTCCACATACAGCCATAACATTTCTATCTGGATGCAACACTGCTGCCATCATTGCTGAGGGTAAACCAGCGCCCATCGTAGCGAGTGCATTATCCAGTAACACTGTATTAGGCATTTCAGTGGGGAAATTGCGTGCAAACCATATTTTATAAACACCATTATCCAATGCCAAAATAGCATCTTTAGGCAACGCCTTACGTACATCCGATACTAACCTTTGCGGTACCATTGGGTAACGATCGTCGGCATCATCGGCGTGAATTTCTTTAGAAATCTCCTCCCTAATAGCATAAAAAGATTCCAAATCAAAGTTATTTTTTCTTTCGACCAGTTGTTCACACAGGCGATTCATTGTTTTACCAATACTTCCTATTAACTCAATTTGGGGGAAGTAAACTTCGTCTATCTCAGCTGAATTGTAATTAACATGGATAACGTCTGTGCCTCCATCATGCATGAAAAATGGTGGCTTTTCAACGACATCATGCCCTACATTGATAATCAAATCAGCTTTTTTCACTGCTTTATGAACATAGTCGTTATCGGATAAAGCGGCAGTCCCAATAAAGCCTTTAATCGAATGACTAACTACTCCTTTGCCCATTTGTGTATTAATAAATGGAATACCCGTTTTTTTCACAAAATCGGTTAAAGAGTCATAGAGCCAGTTGCGATTACATCCAGCACCAATAACCATCAGTGGATTCTTCGCTTTTAGTATTCTTTCAACTGCCACTCCAATCGTAGCATGACTTGGCGATGGCACTCCTGATTGGCTTTTATTGAACAAGAACCAATCATCAGTGTATTCGGCAGCAATGTCTTCAGGCAACTCTAAATGCACCGCTCCAGGTCTTTCTTCTTCTGCCAAGCGAAACGCTTCGCGTACAACGGCAGGGATGGTGTGTGCATTGACAATTTGCTTGGTATATTTTGTGATGGGTTCCATCATTCGAACAATATCAACAATTTGAAATCGCCCTTGTTTGCTTTTCTTAATTGGTTTTTGACCAGTAATCATCAACAATGGCATAGCTCCTAATTGAGCATATGCAGCACAAGTTACAAAGTTAGTAGCACCAGGTCCAAGCGTTGCCATACATACTCCTGTGCGACCTGTCAGACGACCATGGGTAGCTGCCATAAAACCTGCTCCCTGCTCATGCCGAGTTAGAATAAGCTTTATAGTTGAAGTTCGTAACGATTCAAGCATATCTAAATTTTCCTCGCCAGGAACTGCAAAAATATAATCTACGCCTTCATTTTCTAAAGCTCTTACAATTAAATCTGAAGCTTTTATTTTGTCTGTCATGGGAATCTCTCTCTTTTAAAAATTATTTATGTGGTGCCTTTCAATACTACACTTAGTAGGCATAGTTTAATTCTATCATCTTTGCAACTTTACTAACTGTGTGAGGCTGCAGGGAAACATCTAAAAAAATTAGTTCTTGTTATTTGCGCCATATCCTTTAAATTCATACGATGTAAATCAGCCAAACACTCTGCAGTGTAGGAAACATATCCTGGTTGATTGGGTTTACCTCTATGAGGAACGGGAGACAGATAGGGAGCATCTGTTTCAATCAGTAAGCGCTCAAGCGGAATTTTTTTAGCAACTTCGCGTAATGTATCTAATTTTTTAAAAGTAAGCTTGCCAGAGAACGAAATATAAAAGCCAATATCGAGTGCTCGTTTTGCGCATTCCATATCTCCTTCAAAACAGTGCATTACACCACCACAATCACGTGCACCTTCTCGCTCAAGAATATCCATCACTTGTTTTTCCGCTTCTCTACAATGAATGATGACAGGTAAGTCACTCTGTTTTGCCGCCTCAATTTGAGGCAAGAAATTAGCGTACTGCCAAGCATATGCTTCTTCCTCTTTGAAGTGAAAAAAATCAAGCCCTGTTTCACCAATGGCAACTACCTTTGGTTTTTTAGACCAATAAAGTAGGCTTTCAACAGTAGGAGAACGGGCTTCTTTATAGCAAGGATGAACACCAACTGATGCCCATACATTTTTGAATTTATTTGCGGTTTCTATAACTTCCTGTGCGCTCTCAAGCGCAACGCAAACATTAAGCATGCCGTCTACTTTATATTTCTCATAAGCGTTTTTAACAACGTCTTCAATATCGAACTCCTTGGTTTCAAGCATATTGAGGTGGCAATGCGAATCTATAAGCAAGTTGCTTCTTCCTTCAATGCATCAAGTAAACTCTCCAATTGCAATGTTTGGTTCAATGGCAAATGCCACTCATTTATCGCGACTTGTATTTGTTGATACAACTTATGTTGTCTTACATTTCCAGGCTTAGTTAATAAAATCTTTCTTTGCATTATTTGAGCAAACCAGTGCAAACTCGACTCTCCCATGTCGTTCCATAATGCTGCAGTTTCACCAACTCCTGCTTTACCAGCCATCAATAGTTTCAATGAGTTGTGCCACTCCTTCCATTTTTCATCTAAAGAATCGGCAAGGATTTCTTTAGCGATGAGAGGAGCGTTCTCTGCCATAAATAAAGCATGTTCAACCCTCTTCTCGTCGTATCCTTGTTCAAGTAACCACTGCTTGCTAACGCTATGCTCCGGCAAAGCAATCAAAAGTCGCCGTGCTCTACTCGCAACGGTTGCTGGCAATCGTGATTCGTTGGCAATGAGTAAGACAAGCACTGTATCTTCTGGAGGCTCTTCAAGCGTTTTTAACAAAGCATTTGCTGAACTTGAATTCATTTTATCAGCATCCTCTATTAAAACCACTCTCCACCCGCCTTGATGCGGTTTCAACTCCAATTGCTGAATTAAAGAACGTATTTGAGAAATTTTAATATTCTGAGCGCTTTCTTCTAACTTTATATGAATAAAATCTGGATGCGTCCCCTCTTTAAGCAGTAAACAACCACGGCAACTTCCACATCCGATTTGTCCATTTTGACACAACAAAAATCGACTCAAAGTGAGTGGGAGCTGCAATTTTCCACTGCCATGCGGACCAACAATCATCCACGCATGGGCTCCTCTATGATTTCCCCACGCACTCCAAATAATTTGCCAATACGGTTCAAGCCAAGCATATAACTTCATTAAATACTCATGTGACAAAGGGCTTTAAGAGGGTTTGTATGTCTAAAGAGACTACCTCTCTACTTTGATTAGCATCAATACGTTTAACGCGTTGAGGATTATTTTGCCAAATAGCCTGATAGCGTTCAGCTACTTTTTGTTGAAAAATCATACCCGCCTTATCGAATCGATTGTTTTCTTTGCGCCCTGTCATTCTTTTTGCCGCAACTTCTAAGTCAACATCAAACCATAATGTCATATCGGGCCAGCATTTAGAGTGAACTTTTTCAGCAAGCAATTTTGTAAACTGCTCATCACTTTGGTATGCCAACGTAGAGTCGGTGAAACGATCACATAATACCCATTTACCTTCCGCTAACGCTGGCAATATGCCTTTGTGCAAATGCTGATGACGAGCGGCAAATAACAGTAATTGTTCCGTTTGCTCATCGACGCCTTCAACCCACTGGCTAAGCATTACTTTTCGGATTGCTTCAGCCATTGGAGTGCCTCCAGGTTCACGCGTAACATATACTGAAACGCCTCTTGATTCAAGCCATGTTACTATAAACTCTAAAATAGTAGATTTTCCACTACCATCTATGCCTTCGAAGCTAATAAACATATTATTTCTTATCTAAAATGTATTTTCTAACATCCGCATTATGCCCTTCCAATGTTTTGTTAAAAGCATGACTACCATCTCCCTTTGCTACAAAATACAAATCGCCGTTTAACTGCGGGTGCAAAACCGCTTCAATAGACTCACGCCCAGGATAGGCTATTGGTGCAGGAGGAATACCCTTGTTCACATAAGTATTAGCAGGATGATCAACGCGCAAATCTTTTTTCTTAATTTTCCCTTTATAAGAATCGCCCATTGCATATATTACTGTCGGATCAGATTGCAAACGCATATTACGCTTGAGACGCTCAAAAAAAACGCCTGCAATTTTAGCTCTCTCTTCATCAATCACACTTTCTTTTTCAACCAAAGATGCCAGTGATAACACTTGCCACTTGTTGGTAAAGAAACTATCAACGATCACCGAACGTTTCGCCCAAGCGCTGATGAAAAAATCTTCAGAAGCTTTTGCTGCCCGTCGAAGTATTTGTATATCAGTATCACCTCTTTCAAAAAAATAAGTATCTGGCAAAAAAGCACCATCTATATACTGATATGGAACAAATATTTTGTTAGCAAAGTATTTAGGACGAGCTTCATCAGCAACATTTAGTAAATTAATCTTGATTGCATTGTTCTTACGTATCGCTTCGCTCAATTCTTTAAAACTCCAACCTTCAATAATAGTAAAACGATATTGATGCACCTTTCCATCTATAAACTGATTGAGTAACTCAACTGGCGATTGTTCTGTCAAACGGTATTCTCCTGCTTTTACTGAACTATCTGACAATCTCGCCTTGACATAGAAGTTCAGCAAAAATGCTGAAGGAATCAATCCATCTTGTTCTAATCGGTTTATTACCTTTTGTATCGACTCACCAGTCGTTATAGTAAAAAAAGTATTGGGATTTGACGCCACTTTTGCATGCAAATCTGGATGTAATTCAAGAATTCGGTTATAAATAAAAAAAGTGCACAGCACGAAGAAAAACACTGAAAGAATCCAAAATAATACTTTTTTCACTGCTCAACACCCATTATTTTGCCCCATACACTTTGGAGCTCTTCTGCAGGCTTTGTATCAAGACGTTGCCCATTTAGAAAATTCGGAATTACAATGCCATGCACTGAATTACTAAGCGCTAACGAGCGAATAGAAAGTAATTCCTCAATTGGTATTGTAGCGACTTTCGTTTCCACTGAAGCTTTTAAAATACACTCTCTTGCTACGCCAGCCACCCCGCACTCTTTAAGGTCGGGTGTAAACCATTGGTTGTCAATAAAACACCATAGATTGTAGTGTAGCGACTCTATAACCGATCCAGCCGTAGAACAAAGCACTGCTTCGTCCCATCCATTCTGAAGCATTTCATGTCCAGCCAAAACGTATGGTAATCGATTGGTGTGCTTGATACCTGCCATTTTAGGCAACGGAGCTAATGCGTTTTCAATGACTCCTAACTTATTTATTGACCGCTTAACCAACGCTCTTTTGCTCCACCTTAATTCCGTCTCACTACTATCGGTGATTTCACCGCATGAGTCTTTGCGAACTACTAAAAGCTTTAAAATCGTCGTTTTATCCGATATTGTTTTAAAGTACTCTTTTTTACTCTCTTCTAACGCATCTGCATCAATAACCATACCAAGTCTGTGAGCGGAATCCATTAATCTTTTACGATGCTGACTCCACAACAGTACCTGCCCATCTCTATACAGCATCGTTTCAAAAAACCCATCGCCAAACAGTAGTCTAGACGACAGTAACTTATTGCAATGCACGTAGCATTCCTTCAGCTTTGTACTGTGTTTCTCGGAGTTCGCGCTGTGGATCAGAGTCATACACAATGCCAGCTCCTGCACGAAAATTTATTCGACTCCCTTGCAATGCAATGGTCCGAATTAAGATATTCATATCCATAGAGCCATCATTATTTATATAACCAAGTGAGCCCGTATACGGGCCTCTTCCCGCTGCTTCTAATTCTCCTATGATTTTCATACATTGCACTTTTGGGCAACCTGTAATAGTACCTCCAGGAAAAACGGCATGAATAATATCTTTTGGGCTCACATCGCTACGAACCTTTCCTTGAATATTTGAAGCGATATGATGAACATGAGCATAGCTTTCCAGTTCCATGAGTTTATTCACTTTGATACTTCCCACATCGGCAATACGACCCAAATCATTGCGCTCAAGATCAATCAACATAATATGCTCTGCACGCTCTTTAAAGTGATTCAATAGTTTTTTTGCTAAGGCTTCATCAGTTTTTTTGTCGGTTGATCGAGGACTCGTTCCTGCAATAGGTCGCGTTTCGACTATTCTTTTTTTCACACTGACTAAGCGTTCTGGACTTGAAGAAAGTAGGCAATTGTTATCATCAAAACGCCAAAATGTTGCCATTGGTGCTGGATTAGCCTCGCGTAATTGACGGTACAAAGATAACGCTTCACCGCTTTTTAGGACAGCATCCCAAGCTCGAGACAAGTTAACTTGAAAAACATCCCCTTGTTTTATTAAATGCAATATTTCATTAACTGCATTGATATATCTTTCAGGGTTTTCTTCAACAACATCAATAACCTCGCAAAAAGAACGCTCCTCATTTTTAGCCTTGATCCAGTCATTTTTTAATTCGATAAAACCCTGACTTTCTTCAGCAACCAAATACATGGTTTTTTCGCTGTGATCATAGGCAAATGCTTGCTTACATCGAGCAAGAACAACAAATGGAAAGTCCTTCATCATACCATTGATCGGTAGAGATAAAGTTGGCTCGATTTGATTGGCGTATTCGTAACCTAAGAATAATAAGTGCCCACCTTTAAATGGAATTTCTAAACCTACATCATTTCCATTTGTCTTATGGTCATTAATACTTTTCCCCAACGTATTTTGTAACGCATCATCAATCTGATCATCCCACACCATTACATCCCCGTTGGGATATGGCCATATTTTTTGTGAATCTATTTTGAAGAGAAAACTCCACCGCTGCTCATCAACGGGAGTAACTGTATCGAAAAAACAATGGTAACCTAAATCACTTTTTAACAACGAAAAGGATTTATTAACCCACTCTGATACATTGACAGCACCAAATTTTTGATGAGACATTAATTCCAACTTTTGAAAATCAATGTACCATTAGTACCACCAAACCCAAACGAATTACTTAACGCGTATTTCGCCTCGAAGCGTTTAGCAAAATGGGCAACTAAATCAATATCGCAAGATGGATCAGGATTATCAAGATTTATGGTGGGTGGAGCCATTTGATTCATCAAAGCAAGTATTGTATAAATTGATTCAACGGCTCCTGCCGCTCCTAACATGTGACCAGACATTGATTTTGTGGAGCTCATAAGCAAACTATCAATGTGCTTTTCCATCAAACGCTTAACAGCTTTCACTTCAGCAACATCTCCTGTTGGTGTTGACGTTCCATGTGCATTAATATAACCAATTTGATCACAACTGATGTCTGCATCTTCAAGAGCGTTTTGCATACATCTCCATGCACCATCACCATCTTCAGGAGGAGATGTCATATGATATGCATCGCTGCTATAACCTACTCCTACAATTTCAGCTAATATCTTTGCGCCTCTTTTTTCAGCATGCTCCAAAGACTCAAGCACAACCATGCCTGAACCATCAGAAAGAACAAAACCATCTCGATCAACATCCCAAGGACGTGAAGCTTTTGCAGGCTCATCGCCACGTCTCGATAATGCGCGAGCTGCTGCAAAACCTGCTATGCCTGTAGGAGTGCAAGCTTTCTCGGAGCCACCGGCCAACATCACATCTGCTTCACCGTAGGCAATCATTCTACTTGCCCAAGACAGTGCATGCGTTCCTGTAGTACAAGCACTCACGGGAGAAACATTGGGACCCTTTAGTCCAAAACGCATTGACAACATCCCCGACAACATATTGATAATTACCCCAGGGACATAAAAAGGAGATATCTTGCCTGACTCCGAACTAAAATACTTTCTATTGTTATCTTCAATGCTTGACAATCCACCAATACCTGAGCCTGCGCATACTCCAAACCGTTCTAAATCAACATCCGAAAGCATGGAATGAACATCGCCTTGGGACGCCATATTAAGGGCTTCCTGTGCGGCGGCAACACCATATACAATGAAAGTATCAACTCTTTTTAGTTGTTTGTTTTTCAACCAGTGAGCTAAGTCAAAATTCTTCAGTTCTCCACCAATCCGCACAGAAGAATTCGTCGTATCAAAACTTTTTATTAATTCAATTCCACTTTTTCCTGACATTAATGCTTGCCAATTAGCATCAACATCTAATCCTAACGGAGTAACGCAGCCCATGCCTGTTACGACAACGCGTTTACCCTTCATAGCAGAGTTTTAATTGAAGTCTTTGATAAGTTTTATACATTTCATTAGGATTATAAACCGTCAATTAAGATAGTAAATAAGTTTGTTTATGCTTTTGACTGAGGAGAAATATCTAAGATTTTATAATCTTTATTCAATTCCTTCAAACACGAACCAAAAGCGTTTGACTTATCAACACAATCTTCAAGAGCATATTCCCAAACAATAATGAAAATGCGCTTAAAAAAATTTATATCATATCAATAAACGATGATGTAAACTTTATTGATATGTGGAGCATATTACAAAAAAAGTCCCAACAATAGTTGGGACTTTTTTGAATATGTTGGAATTAAGAACTCTGATTGGTTACGTAGTCAATAGCTTCCTGTACAGTCGTAATTTTCTCAGCATCTTCATCAGGAATAGTAGCGTCAAATTCTTCTTCGAGAGCCATCACCAACTCAACAGTGTCAAGGGAGTCAGCTCCTAAATCATCAATGAATGAAGAATCATTAGAAATTTCTGCTTCATCAACGGTTAACTGCTCGGCAACAATGCTTCTTACACGTGCTTCAATACTCATTTATTTTTCCTCTATATTTGTCCTAAAACAATAAATCTGAATTTTAAAATTACACCCTTTCGCATAATGCATAAGGGCAACACCTTGAATTATACCCTTTCGCATCATGAGTATGCATCATTATATAATTCGACTTAGTTTTTTTAAATTTACTCTTGCTATGTCTTTCCATAAGATATAGTACATTTAAAATGCAAGCATCGCCACCACTTCTTTTATCTTGCGACATAACAATTGAATTGAACGATTAAGAGCATTTAATCATTTTAGCCACGCTATTTGAAACAACCATTTTTGAAATCTATAAAAATCTTTTTAAAATATTCCCTATGAATACAACATCAAAAAAAACATTGACTCTCACTATAGAGCAGGCAACCACATTAGCAGCCAATACATTAATCGCAAATCAAACATCGCCCACGAATGCTAAAATCGTAGCAAATGCACTGGTTAAAGCAGAAGTTGAACAGCAAGGCGGGCACGGAATTTCGCGATTGCTGACATATGCTCCTCAATCCAATAATGGCAAGGTCAATGGTCACGCCATGCCCTCCACTGATCAAATAAGCGCTAATATTGTTCGTATAAGTGCACAAAATGGCTTTGCATTTCCAGCTTTAAACATGGCTGTAGAGGCATTGGAAAAAATGCTTCCAGAGAGTGGATTGGCTTTGGCAGGCATTTGCAATTCGCATCATTTTGGTCAAGCTGGCGCACCCTGTGAGGCACTGGCAAAAAAGGGATTTGTTGCGATCATCTTTGGCAACACCCCAGTTGCTATGCCCATACCTCCATCAAACGCGCCAATTCTTGGAACAAATCCCATAGCTTTTGCCGCTCCCATTGCAGAACAGCCTCCTTTAGTCATTGACATGGCTTTATCACAAGTAGCACGAGGACGTATTATCAAAGCGCAGATGAATAATGAACCCATATCCACTGGCTGGGCTATCGATGCAAACGGCGATCCAACAACCGAACCTGATAAAGCACTCAATGGAGGAAGCTTATTGCCTTTAGGTGGTCAAAAAGGTGCTCTACTGGCGTTAATGGTGGAGATCTTAAGTGCGTGTTTATTAAATATGCACCTTAGTACTGAGGCTTCTTCACTACTTAATGATAAAGGCGATGCGCCCAATATAGGTCAAACTATCTTAGCTATAGATCCTTTGCGTATATCAAGCGACGGCTTTTTCTTGACGATGAATCGCTTGATTGAAAACCTCAAACAAAATGATGTCCATATCCCAGGTAGCAATAAAGCTTCGCTATGGCAACAAGCATTAAAAAACGGCATTACCATCGATGAAAAACTTTACAAAAAAATTCAGATATTAAACCAATAAGTCATACAGAGTTGATTCAATTTCTTTTAACACCTCTTGATCATCTATCGTAGCTGGCATATTCCAATCTGCTTTATTAGCAATCGAGCGCATAGTTGCTCTTAAAATTTTACCTGAACGAGTTTTAGGCAAACGACTCACAACAGCACATAGTTTAAACACTGCAACCGCACCAATTGTTGTGCGAACTTGACTAACTAACTCTTGAACGATAACTGCATGCTCTCGTTCAACGCGCGCATTTAACACAACCAAGCCAAGAGGCACTTCCCCTTTGAGATCATCTTTGACGCCAAATACGGCAGCTTCAGCCACGTCCGCATGATCACACAATACTTCTTCCATTTGACCAGTAGACAACCGGTGCCCCGCCACATTTATAACATCATCTATCCGACTCATGATATGTACGTAACCATCATCATCAATAATGCCTGAGTCACCCGTTAAATAATAGCCAGGATAACGCGACATATACTCTTCAACAAAACGATCACCATTTTTCCACAAGGTTATCATTGATCCAGGAGGCATTGGAAGTTTCACTGTTATATTACCAAGTCTATCTGGTGTTTGCTGATTCCCTTCTTCATCAAGAATCCTCAAATCATAACCAGGCGTTGGCTTTGTAACCGAACCTAATTTGATAGGGAAACTTTCTATCCCCATCGGATTACCTGCGATACTCCACCCTGTCTCGGTTTGCCACCAGTGGTCAATCACGGGTACTTTTAAATGTTTTTGAGCCCATCGTATAGTATCAGGATCAGAACGTTCACCAGCCAAATATAAGTATTGGAAATTTGATAAATTATATTTTTTTAAAAAATCTCCCTGAGGGTCTTCTTTTTTTATTGCTCGAAAAGCTGTCGGAGCGGTGAATAAAGCTTTAACCTTATGTTCCTCAATCACACGCCAGAACGTACCAGCATCTGGTGTTCCTATTGGCTTTCCTTCAAAAACGATGGTCGTATTTCGATTAAGAAGTGGTGCATACACTATGTAAGAATGCCCCACAATCCAACCAACGTCCGATGCCGCCCAAAAAACCTCACCAGGTTTCATATCATAAAGATTTTCCATCGTCCATTTACAAGCCACCGCATGCCCGCCATTATCTCGAACGATGCCTTTGGGTCTGCCCGTAGTCCCCGATGTATAGAGTATGTACAATGGATGATTAGCATCTACCGACACACAATCAACTGGATGCGCTTTTTCAAGAGCCATATGCCAGTCAATCTCGTCATCCCGTAATTTGCAAACTTGCTCTTCTCTTTGCAAAATAATGACACTTGAAATTTTGTGCGAAGCAATGCGCTGGGCTTCATCAAGCAGTGATTTGTAATCAATTATCCGCCCAGGTTCTATTCCGCAAGAAGCACTCATTAACGCTTTAGGTTGGGCATCGTCAATTCGAATAGCCAATTCTTTAGCAGCAAATCCACCAAAAACAACCGAATGTATCGCACCAATACGAGCACAGGCAAGCATTGCCATGACGGCTTGCGGTATCATTGGCATATAAATAATGACGGTGTCTCCATGATCCACCCCCTGCTCCTTTAAAACTCCAGCAAGTTTAGAAATGGATGATTGCAATTGACTGAACGAGTAGTAAGCTTTTTTATTCGTGATTGGGCTGTCGTATATTAATGCTATTTGATCACCATATCCATCCTCAACATGCCGATCTATTGCGTTATAACATGTGTTAAGTTTTCCCCCTTCGAACCAATAATTAAATGGCGTATTACTCTCATTAAGTACTGTATCGAAAGGTTTGTCCCAATAGATACCTTTAGCCACGTTATTCCAAAAAACTTGTGGTTTTCCTATAGATTCTTTATATATCTCGTCATACTTATTTTGCATTATCAACGCTCCTTCCCAAATTCATGTTCTATGTAGACATATCTTTCATTTTCTCACGGTGTCGCTTAACCCAATGGGTGAGCCCACTTCCGTTTATGAAAACATCGTTTTCGTGATTCAAAACGAACTTGTCCAACTCATCTGCTTTGTAATTTATACTCAACCATTTCCTAAAAAGACCTCTCAAACCATCAAACACATAGTCTTTTAAATCGATGCTATCAGGTGATTGGAGCGCCATATCCGTATACTCTCCCACACGGTTAACCAATTGATTTACCCAATATGGTTTATTCTCAATAAGCCCGCAATGGGTGAGCGCGAAATAATTCAACCCGCTTTTTTCCTGAATCCGCATTGAATCAATCATTGCTTTTGGATTGAAGTGCGTTGGTGCTGTTGTAGGAAATAAAAACTGATCGCCATTAGGCAATGCATTTTCATAAGAAACACCCATGGAATCGCCAGCAAAAACAATTGAACTGGTGGCATCCAAAATACTTATATGGTTCCAAGAATGACCGGGCGTAAATAACACCTCAAGTTTGCGTTTGCCAAGTAAAAAACTCATTCCATCTTCAGCCAATACGATGCGAGATGGTGAAACTGGAATAAGATCACCATAATTTTTTTTAACAAATTCCTTCCCATACACATCAATGCTCCCAAGCACTAAGGCTGTAGGGTCAATCATATGTGCCGCGCCGTCAGGATGAATCAACATTTTTGCATTGGGCAGTTTTTGCATGAGCAAGCCCGAACCACCAGCGTGGTCAAGGTGAATATGCGAAACAATATGGTATTTGATTTGCTGTGGTTCTATACGCAAAGCTTGCAAAGCTTGCATAATATAATGCGTGGAATTATTGGATCCGCTATCGAATATAGCTGCCTCTTCACCATCCACGATTAAATAACAAGCCGTGTGCCCTGCCTTGATTAAGTGCGTATCAATGAGGTACGCGCCTTCTCCAATTTTTTTCCACATGTCCACTACGGCTTGACTACAACGCGGCCCTGATGTTTCCCTTTAAGCATTTCGTGACAATAGGAGCCAACCTCTTCTAACGTCAAAGTAGCTGTTCTAATAGTGTTGAAAGTCGCCTCATCAACATATTCAGCAATCAATTTCCAAGCAGCGTTGCGTTGCATAATCGAAATATACACTGAATCAACGCCAGCTAAAGTGACATTGCGCAAGATAAAAGGCATTACCGTTGATGGTAAGTCAAATCCCCCAGCTAAGCCACAACAACTAATCGTTGCGTTGTACTCTGATTCCGCCAAGATACGTGCTAATGTTTTAGAGCCAACCGTATCAATTCCTCCAGCCCACTTTCCTTGCTCTAAAGGGCGTGACTCTAAGCCAAACTCTGCTCTATCAATTATCTCTTTAGCTCCTAAGCTTTTCAAATAATCTGTTGATTCTGGACGACTAACCGCATGGACTGTATAACCGATATTTGCCAAAATATTCACTGCGAAACTACCAACGCCACCGCTAGCGCCAGTAACGACTACTGGACCATTATCAGGGCGCACACCCGCATCAATTAATCGCTGCACACAAAGCGCCCCTGTTAAACCTGCCGTACCCGCCACCATTGCTCTATCCCCTGTCAAAGTTGCAGGCGTCTCTACCAACCACTTAGCTTTCAATCGGGCATATCCTGCCAAACCACCAAAATGTTTTTCACCCACACCCCAACCTGTATGAATAACCGACATCCCGACTTTAATACGATCGTCGCCACCTTCAACAACCTTACCTAACAAGTCAATACCTGGGACGAATGGAAACGAACGAACGATTTTTCCTTTCCCTGTTATTGCTAAGGCATCCTTGTAATTAATCGTTGAATATTCGACCTTTATTAACGTATCCCCTTCAGGAAGCTGATTCCTTGGAAGCATTTCAACACTGGACAGTGTTTTTTTGTCTTCTTGTTTAAGTACAAGTGCTCTAAAATTTCCCATCATTACTCCTTGAGTGTTATATTAACTATTTGATTTATATGACAATAAGAAAATAAAATCCTACAAATCATTCAGACACCGATTATATACATTTTCTTTATTTAGCCAACGTAAATGCCATGCTGTTTAATTATCTTTTGTTTATGCGTGGGGTGTGTACCACCGTCCTTTATAACGAGCGTTACTATTTTACTGAAAAAAACTGATTAAAACCTTGTAAGTTTCTCACATTGAAACGAAATCAAGCATAGCGTGTAACTACCTTAGTAATTTCTTACGTTTTGCAGTATAAAGTGCCCTATGGAATCTAATTTAGAACTCTTTTTAGGGCTTTGTGTTGCAGGGCTAATCGGAACTTTATGGTTTTTCTCATTGCGCTATATCAGAGCATGTGAACATTTAAAACGCAAAGACGAGCAGATAAAACAACTTATCTCCGAGCAAGACAATGTTGAAAAAATCGCTCAAAAAGTAATAGAAGTAAACAGCGAAAAAACGACTGAAACCACAAAACAAAAACTTGCTGAAACCGTCAAACCATTACAGGAAGAGATGGGTAAACTGCAAAAACGCATCAATGAAATTAACGATATAGAGAACCTCCAACACGGCGAACTAAAGCAACAACTAGAGCAACTACGCCAATTGAATCAGCAATTGAGCAGTGAAGCTACTAATTTATCACGCGCGCTTAAAGGCGATAACAAAACGCAAGGTCATTGGGGAGAAATGATCTTAGAAAGAGTGCTGGAATTGGCGGGTTTGCAAAAAAATCGCGAATACTTCTCTCAACAAAGCTTTTATGAAGATGGCAAAACAGTTATACCAGACACAATTATCAAACTGCCGAGTAATCGACAAGTGATTATTGATGCCAAAGTCAGCTTAAAAAACTACGAACAAATGACCAGTTCAGAAGATGACAATCTCAAACAAGAAGCCTTGCAAGCACATGCGAAATCTATTGAGCGACACATTCAAAACTTAGCAGGAAAAGATTATGCTAATATAGGAGAACTTAACAGTTTAGATGCCGTATTGATGTTTATACCAATTGAAAGTGCGTGGCAACTTGCATTGAGTGTTCAACCTTCTTTATTTGACTTATCTCTAAAGAAAAAGATTCTCATTGTTACACCTAGCTCTCTTTTCACTACTTTACGCATAATAGCGCAAAATTGGGAAATGGAGAGAAGAAACAAAAATGCAGAAGAAATTGCACAAGTTGGGGGCCGCTTGATTGATAAGCTGATTTCTTACAGTGAGGATTTGGAAAAAGTAGGTAAGCACATTGAAAGCGCTCACCGTAGCCAAGATGAGGCGTTAAAAAAACTAACCACTGGCAGAGGAAATGCATTAAGCATAGCACGTCGCCTCAATAAAATGGGTGCGAATAATCGTAAAGAATTGCCCTTAGAAACGCATCTTGATGAAACCAAAGTTGACGCGAAGGTTAAAGCAAAGATTGAAGAAGAATAATTGTATATTCAACGCTCTGTAAACTTATTTTCTACTGTAGCTGCAAAAATTTGAATTTTTTAATTTGGCGTTGAAGGCTGATTCAACCCATAGTGATTAGGCACCTCGTTTGTGTCTCCTGCGCTCAGCCTCGGTCAAATACTTCTTCCTCAAACGAATGCTCTCGGGTGTAATCTCCAAATATTCATCTGATCCAATATAATCAATTGCTTGCTCTAGTGTCAACTTCCTTATAGGAACTAGGTTGATTGCATCATCTTTTCCAGATGCACGAACGTTTGTGAGCTTTTTATTTTTAGTTGGGTTAACGGTTAAATCACTGCCTTTCAAATGTTCACCAATAATCATGCCTTCATAAACAGGCATTGCGGGTCCGATAAACAAGGGCCCTCTTTCTTGCAAATTCCATAAACTATAAGCCATTGTTGCCCCGTTTTCTCCACAGATCATACTACCGACCTGTCTTTTTTCAATATCACCCTTATACGCTTCATAACTTTCAAAAGCAGATGACAAGATACCCTCACCCTTGGTTAACGTTGTAAATCGTGATTTAAAGCCTAAAAGACCTCTGGATGGCACTAAATATTCCATACTGGTTATGTCATTTTCTTCAATCAGACTCATCATTTCGCCTTTACGCGCTCCGAGCTCAGAAATGATATTACCAACCATTGATGTAGGCGCACTAATAGCAACTCGTTCAATAGGCTCATTCTTCACACCATTTTCTTCTCGAAAAATAACCTCAGGGGCGCCCACTTGTAATTCAAATTTTTCGCGGCGCATTGATTCAATCAATACCGCCAAATGCAACTCTCCACGCCCACTAACGATAAAACAATCGGGATTAGAAAAGTCAAAACGCATACCAACATTAATCTCTTCCTCTCTCTCAAGGCGTTCTCTTATTTGTCTGGAAGTAAGGAATGTACCGCTTTGCCCAGCAAAAGGAGAATCATTCACCATAATAGACATCTTAAGGGTTGGTTCATCTATCTGAATGACAGGCATTCTTTCAATACTGTTGTTAGCTGCAATGGTATCTCCAACATCGATACCACTAAGTCCTCCTAGAGTGACAATCTCCCCACTGGTTGCCATCTCCACCTTTTCCCGATGCAGTCCCTCTGTTATAAGAACTTCGGATATCTTTGCGCGTCTTTGTTCGCCCGCTTGATTAGTTACTGTTACTTCTTGTCCACGCTTCACGCTGCCCTCGTATAGACGTCCTACAGCCATTCGACCCAAAAAATTATCATAGGCCAAGTTACTTACTTGCATGCGTAATGGCAAACTGGCATCGGTTTGTGCTTGTGGTACATGCTTAATGATCATTTCGAAAATTGGTTGAACATTATCTTCCAATTTATCGGCCTCATAACCAGCACGACCTTGCTTAGCAATGGAATAACAGATAGGAAAGTCCAGCTGTTCTTCGTCAGCTCCAAGTGTTACGAATAAATCAAACAACGAGTCAACCACCCAATCACAGCGTGCAGAAGGTTTATCCACTTTATTGATCAATACAATCGGACGCAGCCCCAATTCAAGTGATTTTGACAAGACAAATTTGGTTTGTGGCATAGGGCCTTCATACGCATCAACCACTAGTAAAACACTATCGACCATAAGTAAAACACGTTCTACTTCAGAACCAAAATCGGCATGCCCAGGCGTATCAACAACATTAATTTTGCAATCGCCGACCATCAGTGAAGTATTCTTGGCATAAATAGTAATGCCGCGCTCTTTCTCTTGATCGAAAGAATCCATGACACGATTCTCAACAACTTGATTTGCGCGGAATGTTCCACTTTGTTGTAATAGAGCATCGACGAGGGTGGTTTTACCATGATCAACATGTGCGATGATAGCAATATTGCGAAAATTATGCATTTGTTAAAGTGTATTAAGGTGTGTATTAAGTATATTTTAGGCGCGCGCATTATACGCCCCATCACACTTATCTAAGCCCCTATTTATTGGCTTTTTTTTACTGATTGATAGATAGCAAACAAAGTTCCAGTCATTAACAATAGCATAAGAGAAGGAAGTGCGGCAGCTTCATATAATCCTTCTGAAGCTAAATTATAGATACGCACAGACAAAGTATCCCAACCAACAGGGCGAAGAATCAAGGTAATAGGCAGTTCTTTGACAAGATCAAGTGTTAGTAATAATAATCCTGTCCACAAACCACTGCGCAACACTGGAAAATAAAATCGTTTAAGCAAATCAAATTTTGATCGAGCATAAATTAATGCAGCATTTTCCAGTGAAGGTGACATACTTTCCCAAGTTGCATTTAAAGGATTAAGCGCTAAGGGAATAAATCTTAAACAGTATGCCCATACCAATAAAAACAGCCATGTAAAGGTATTTGCAGGCAATAGTAAAGCCATACTGAGCATAGCAATACCCAAAGTTGTTCCCGGTAGTGCATAGCCGGCAGAAAAAGTATCAACGATAAAACACACTGTCTTTGAATTGCTTTTGTGGCGTAAACTACTAAGAAGCAGGGCTAAACTTAGCACACAAAATATACCAACAACGCTTAAAGTTAAAGTATTAAGCGTCCAATCAAAAAAGCGGCTATCCAATGTGAATGTATCGAAACTCCAATATATAAGTTGTAGTAATGGGATAGCGAGAGAAATAACAATCCAGATGAAAGTCACAGAATAGAAAAACCATTTGTGCAGAGAGTTAATACTGGTAGTAGCAACCATCACTAATTGTCGATTATCAAATCGTTGATTGCCCCTGCCCCAACGTTCAAAAAAAACAAACAATAAAGCAAGTACTAACAAGTGCAGAGTCAAAATAATTGCTAATTGAATATTGCGATAATCTTCCCACGAGCTGTAAATTGCGAGAGTAAACGTGTTGTACTCAAACATTGAGACCACACCAAAATCAGCAAGCACCTCCATCATAACCAATACCGCGCCAGCAAATATTCCAGGACGAATGAGCGACATCAATACTTTTGTCATTTTAAAAGAACTGCCCTGTGCATATACTCTGGCGGCGCGAATACTACTGTTGCTCTGGCGATCAAAAGAGGCGCTAGCCAATAGATAAACATAGGGAGTCAATGCCGTACTCATGGCAAATGCGACACCCCAAGACGAGGAACGCACATCTATGCCGCCCTGCAAAACAAATGTCTCGCGCACAAATTGTTGAATGACTCCTGAATAGTCCCAAAATCCAATAAATATGAAAGCATGGACGTATGAAGGAAAAGCCAAAGGAAATAACAGAAGGTAGTGAAGCCAACGAGCACCAGTTATTGCATAAAGTTTTACATGCCATGCAAAAAACACACCCATTACTGTAGAAATTGCAACGACTTTAAACACCAATGTGAAAGTGTTGATGGTTATTTCAACAAGTAAATCGCTGTCTGATAAGAGTGTAGAAAACGCCTGTTGACCAAACCCTTGATGAAAAGTGATAATAAATGGGAAGAAAAATAAGCAAAAAATGCCTATACTGAATGATCTGCTCATGCTAAGTGGCTATTTATACCCTGCTCGGCGCATTAATTCCACAGCCTTTCTCTGCATTCCCCCAAGCTTTTCTAATTTAATTCCATCTACTTTGAATTTGCCCCATTTGCTCACAATGGAGTGTAGCTCTACGCCATCAATAATTGGAAATTCCATATTTTGTTGTGCAAATTGCTTTTGATTCTCTGGAAAAAGCAACCATTCGAGCAATTGCTTTGCGAGCTTTTTGTTGTCTGATTTATAAGCTATGCCTCCACCACTCAAATTGACATGCACACCTTGAGATTTTTGATTCGACCAAAACAATGCAACAGGCAATTGCGGATTTTTTTTCAACTCGCGCCCCAAATAATAAGTGTTGACAATACCAACATCGCATTGACCCGCTGTTATTGCCTTAATCACTTGAGAATCTTTAGCAAACGGACGTGTGGCAAGATTATTAACCCAACCCGCTATAATCTGTTCAGTTTTATCCTCGCCATAATGCAAAATCATTGCCGATACTAAAGATTTGTTATAAACCTTCTTTGCTGTACGAAGACACAAACGTTTATGCCATTTTGAAGACGCTAAATCAGCATAATCGCTTAGCGCTGCTGGCTTTACTCTTTGAGTGCTATAAATAATACTACGAGCTCGCAAAGACAGCCCAATCCAATAAAGGCTTCCGTTGTCGCTTGCACGCCATTTTTCTGGAACTTTTTTTATTACTGCGTCGCTTTTAAAAGGTGCAAGAACTCCCTTTTTTTTAGCATAATCGAGATTACCAACATCTGAAAGTATTAATACATCAACGTTATCACCAAATTTGTGTAACCGCTCAATCAAAGATTGGTCTTTCCCAGTAATCAATTTAATATCTACGTTGTATTCTTTTGAAAAATCGTCAAGTAATGGCTTGATTAAAGGTTCTTTACGCGAAGAATACACTGTCAATGTGGGGTTTGCGTATGTCAGCAAAGGTAAAAAAAACGACATCAAAACTAAGGTTGAAACAAATGACTTCATACTTTAAACCTTCATTCAGGTTAACCGGTCACACCTATTCTTTCTTCCATCGGATTCATCGTACTCACATTCATCACATTCGGACTCATCTCATTAAGGGGTAAGGGCATAACAAATTTATGCAGGCGATGATCTGATATGGAGTACGTCACATCAGCAAATTGTTCAGCTTCCAATAAATTATGCGTCACCAACAAAGAAGGTATTTTTTGCGCCAAAACTAATTGACGCATATCACTAATAATGCAACTAGTGCATTCTGCGTCAATATTGGAAAAAGGTTCATCGAGTAACAATATATCAGGTTCAATCGCTAGAGATCGAGCAATGCCTATGCGCTGTTGCTGCCCTCCAGATAGTTGATGCGGATATTTATTTTCAAAACCAGGTAATTCAACCATCTCGAGATACTTTTCTATTAGAGAACGTTTTTTCTCACGATCTTTAGTTCGAATGGCATAAGCAATATTGTCTTCAACCGATAAGTGGGGAAACAAAGCAACATCTTGAAAAACATAGCCTATTTTAAAATCCTTAGCAGGACGCATTGAACACATCGAACGACTCTGTAAATAAATTTCTCCAGAATATTCTTTATGAAAACCAATGATGGTATTGAGCAATGTACTCTTCCCGCTACCACTGGGACCAAAAACACACGCGATCTTGCCTTCATCAATCGATAAATTAATCTCTTCAAGTAATGTTTTTTGCTTAATTTTTACCGTTAAGTTCTTGATATGGAAAGTCATAAAAATAAGATATTGTTTGCAAAATGCCGTAGGAGGTAGTTTTGAATAATCGCGAATTGTAAAGCATGATTGACAATTTTGTCAACCTACATTTACAGTGCAAAAGATCTTTGGCTTCACTTGAAGTTTTGCGCTCTTATTTTGAAAATGAATGGGAAAGAAATTTCCTCTTACAATATGAGGGTGTGTAGTGATTATCAAGTCTGACTTAATCTATCCGAAATGGCAACGCCTCCAATGTAATTACTGCATATTTTAACCTGAGGATAGTACTGTTCTATAGTAATTTGAAACGTCTCTTGGGAATGCTCACAGCCTACTTCGTACTGAGGAATACCAAACTCCCATCGTTTTTCATGGGAGAAAATAGGATTCCCCTCTATCTTCAAAATGGGCTGAATTTCATCAATTATTTGATGTAGGACTTCTGCTGAAGATTTTCTTAATATCTCAGGGTTATGCCTTCCACCGATTAAAGCAGTCAGCAAAACATCATCTTTATTACAACGATTCGCAAACAAAATACTTGAAAAGATCACTCCTAAGGTTTCTTTACCCTCACTGCGAGGAAACAACATCCCAAAACCATCTAAAGAGTGCGCAATTTGATTGCGTTTAAATCCCAGTGATACACTTATTATGGGTGCATGAGGAACATTATTTAAAATATTAAAAACGTTAGCGGGCAATTGCCCCAACAATCGCTTTAGCTCGTACACTGGAACAGCTAATTTCAATGATTTACACTGCCAATTTCCTGCTTCTGTATGCACTTGCCACCCAGATGCACCATCGCTTAATTGCACGCGAGTAATATGATTAACTTTTTGATTAAATAACACTTTTCCTTTCAAAGCATCAACAAATCCTTTTACCAAAACCGTCAACCCTTCATCAAAATTGATAATTCTTTTTAATGCACTATTTTTTTTCACATACTTCAAGTACTTCATCAAAGAACCGTGATCTGCAACTCCTTGATAAACACGTGGAAATGCCAACTTCATAGAAAGCTTGCTAATATCGCCGGCCCATACTCCAGAAACAAAAGCATCAACCATAACTTGAGTGAGTGATTTTCCTATGCGATGACTGAAAAAATCAGCGACGCTGACATCACCAATCATTTTACTTTTAAACGGTTCGAGCAATAAACGTAACTTCTCTATTGGGGAGATCAAGCTACAACCAATCAATGAGAAGGGAGACAAAGGCACTGCATGCAGTTGCTGGTTCCTTAAAACATATCTATTACGTGATGCATGATTCGCTTCGACAACACGACTTTTGAGATCAAGTTCGGTAACTAATTTTTCAAGACGAGGACTAGATTGCAAGGAATTTGCACCCAACTCAATCAAAAATCCATTCTCCCTTTTGCTTTGAAGCATACCTCCTGGAGTATCCAATGCCTCAAGTACAACGACATCACACCCTTTGCTATGCAAATTATACGCTTCGTTAAGCCCACTAATCCCAGCTCCTATAACAATGTTCTCGACGTACACCTCATTCATCAGAATCAGACAACAGCTCTATAATCTGTTCTTCATCTAAAATAGAAATACCTAATTCCAACGCTTTATTCAACTTTGATCCCTCTTTTTCACCCGCAACTAAGTAATCCGTTTTACTTGAAACAGTCGATGTAACTTTAGTACCGATGCCATCCAATTTTTTTTTCAATTCAGTCCGTCCAAATGCCTTAAAAGAACCCGTTATGACTACTGTTTTACCAAACAGCTGGTGCGCATTCTCTCTATTTAACAAAACTGGCTCTATCAGTTTCAATCGCTGCCCCAATAGATCCTCAATCATTTCTTTATTAAATGGGTCACTAAAAAATTCAACAATATGCTTAGCAACCACCTCACCAACATCATCGATATTCTGTAACTCTGTTACATCAGCGTTAATCAAAGAAGTCATATTTTTATAACTATTTGCCAGATTTTTGGCGATCACTTCCCCGACTTCTCTAATACCTAACCCGTAAATAAACCTGTGCAAATCAACGGTCTTAGATTTTTCAATGGCATTGAGCAAATTGCTTATACGTTTTTTTCCCATCAGAGGTAATTCCGTTAGGTTTTCGCTTTGCAAACGAAAAATATCAGCTGGAGTGGCAATGATTTTCTCATCATGCAACAAATCCAATGTTTTCTCTGATAAACCTTCTATATCCAATGCTTTACGCGAAACAAAATGTTGCAATCTTCGTTTTATCTGTGCTGAGCATTTCAACCCATTAGGACAACGGACATAAGCTGTATCCGCATCGTTAACAACTGTTGCACCACATTCTGGGCAAGATGTAGGAAAATCAAACGGATCTGCTTTTTCTGGGCGCATGCTCAGCACAACCTCGACCACTTCTGGAATGACATCCCCGGCTCTTCGAATGACAACGGTATCACCAATACGCACATCTTTCCTCATCAACTCATCTTGATTATGCAACGTTGCATTGGACACAACTACTCCTCCAACATTAACTGGTTGAAGTTTGACTACTGGAGTAAGTATTCCCGTACGTCCCACTTGTATTTCTATATTCTCAACAGTAGTCCAGACTTTTTCTGACGGGAATTTATAAGCAATCGCCCAACGCGGAGCGCGCGCTGTGCTTCCTAGCTTTGAACGTAACCCTATATCATCAATCTTAATAACAGTACCGTCAATCTCATAGGAAAGCGCATCGCGTATTAATATTTGTTGCTTATGGTATTCTTCAATATCAGCAATATTATTTACACACTGCCAATTAGGAGGCGTTGGAACACCCCACTTACTAATCACTTGCAGCATATTGCTTTGGCTTTTGAAGTATTCTTCAATCGCTCCCTCGCTGCCGTAACACGCAAATCTTAAATCACGCTCAGCAACCACTTCAGGATTTAGTTGACGCAACGTTCCAGCCGCCGCATTCCGAGGATTAGCAAAATGCTTGTCTCCTTTTATTAATTGTTTTTGATTGAGCTTTACGAAAGAGTTCTTTGGCATATAAACTTCGCCACGCAGCTCAATGAATTCAGGGACACTTCCAATCAATTTAAGAGGAATAGCACCGATTGCTCTTACATTGGCAGTTATATTTTCTCCTTGAAAACCATCCCCACGAGTGAGTGCTTTTTCCAGCACACCTTCTCGATAAAGTAAACTGACCGCCAATCCGTCTAACTTTGGCTCCACGCAGAAATCGGGAAAACCGTCATTTGCCTCAACAGCGCGCTGACAAAAATGATTCAACTCTTGTACATTGAAAACGTTGTCAAGTGAGAGCATAGGATACATATGTTTCTCCGCGGAAAAACCTCCTTTAACCCTTCCACCAACTCTCTGGCTGGGAGAAAAGGGAAGTATCCAATCGGAATACTCTTTTTCAATCGCTAATACTTGTTGATAAATCTCGTCGTACTGTGCATCGCTTATAATCGGATCATCTAAAACGTAATAACGATATGCATAATCTTGTAATTTTTCAATAAGTTGAATGTAGTCCGCTTGCTTCATCAGTAATGTTATTTATTCAACCCGTATTCCTCAGCAATCTTTATCTGCATAGACTCCAAGTCACCGTCCTCAAGCGGAGTACGGTTGGCATCACAAATTGATACATTAAGAGATCGACTTATTTGTTTAGCAACTTCGCACATCGCTTTAAAAGCTTGTTCGGAAAGTTTTGAAGGATTGATGGGTAAACGCATTGCAAGGATGATTCCCCGTGTTTTTAAATTATTCAATTCCCGCATGCTAAATAACAATGGATTAACTGCATTGCACAATCGAAACCATTCGTTATTATCAACGTTATAGACGAAGCATTTTTTCTTCACATCGTAACGCATTCTCGTTCTATCCACTGCAATTTTAATGGATTTGCCATCAATCAACTCCTCATCAGTAATTAAATAAAAAACGTAATCTTTGTATTCCGGTACTGCTTGAGTTATTCCCTCTGTTTTCTTTCCATCGTCTGTATTTCGTTTTACTGGGACCCGAGCCGTTTCACGATGTGCAGATGGAAAAGAAGAACGTATTTGTGCGCTGGATTTCTTTGTGGAATCTCTAACCCCAACAAACGACTCACCCGTTTTCTTGGTCTCTTTGCCTACGTTTGGAGAAGTCAATTGAAATGAATCGCGTTTCATAGATTTTTTAAAATCTTCAGTCGTCAACTCTATCCGCTCTCTGATCACTGCAGACTTTTCCACTCCATCATGTTTATCAATAGTATCGTCTTCTTTTTGCGGTTTTTCTTCATCATCTATATCAAATAATACTTCAACACTAGGAGAAAAAGGAGGCGCATGTATTTCATCTGCTGGCGCTGTGTTTGTTAGAACGGTTTTTTTTAGAGTCCCTTCGCTTTCCTGTGCTACATCAGAAGTTTCATCATCCATTTCATTGAAAATAAAACGTTGTTTTTTCTGCCAATGACCAACAACAAACTTTAGTCCCAACAAGGAGATTATTAAAATAATTGTAATAAAAAAGGCAGCCATATATATTAAGTACATGTGAATTTAAAAATCACAACAATGCAACATTCCAGCACACAATTGATAATTTGAAAAAGTGCATCATCGTAGCATGAGAACAACCAGTTATCAAGGTATAATTGCACCCACTAATTAACCCTATTGTACTCAAATAATAACCTCTTCCAAGACTAAGCTTGCAAGAAATCATTCATCTTAATTTTTCTGGAATACCTAAAATGCTAGCAACAGATCGTATTTTTCACTTAAGCCATACTGACCTTGACGGCTATGGTTGTCAATTCATGCTTGCTCAAGCCTTTTATAACGTTGCTTATTACAATTGCGACTACAAAGAGGTCAATCATGTGCTTGTCCAAATAGTCAAGCAAATTAAAATAGAATCTCTTACGGGAGGGGTAGTAAAATTTCTGCTAATTTCAGACCTGAACCTGACTATTTCACAGGCTGATTGGTTAGAAAGTGCCTTGAGTAAACTTACAAACCCACCAGAAATCCTACTCATTGACCATCATGCAACAGGCGCGGCTGTGGCTGATAAGTACTCATGGTACAAGCTTGATATTAATTATTGTGCAACCAAGCTGGTTTGGCAGTGGGTTAAACCTTTTTTATCAGAATCAACGCCAGAGCGCATTGCACATCTTGAGCAAGTTGCCTCTCTAATCAATGTTACCGACATGTGGCTCAAAAAAGAGCCTCTATTTCACCACGCCAACTTTATAGCGGACATCATGTTTGAACGCCCTTGGTATCCTCCTAATATGACTGAATTAGGAAGAGAATACAGATTTCATTTAATCGATAAAATAAGTGAAGACTTTTTAAATGGACTGACCGTTTTGGATGTAGAACGGCATTTAATTGATATAAGATTAGATTTTCTTCGTTTTAATAACTTAGATGAATCAATTGTTTCAGACGAAAATCGTTCATTAGATAACAAATTTTATGAACTTGTTTTAGAGGAAATATTACGTGCTGGAGTTGACACAGTTCGCATTGATAATCTAACCGCTTGCGTATTCTTCGCTTGGAGTGGAACATTATTTCAGCATCTGAGTTCCAGACTATTTGAACGCAATAAAAATATTGCAATTGCCATCCGCATAAGTTCTCAGGGAAAACTATCATTGCGCTCAAATGACCCCCAAAATAACGTTGGTTTAATCGCTCAAAAATATTACCAAGGGGGCGGACATCCTTGTGCAGCTGGTGGACAACTTAGACAGGATAAGATCGATTCAATTCAAACAGCTAAAAAAGCGCTTCTTTATCCCATTCAAAAAAATACGCATAAAAACATATAAAACACAATTCAAAGAGCCTTTAAAAATTGCGACATTACCCATTCACTATGCATGTGGCAATTTCAACGGTGTAGTGAATGGCAATTTAAAGTTCATGATTTTTCAGCATCTAATAATATTACCTTAATCACTCCTTAATCACTCCTTAATCACTATATAATATACGAATTGATGTTTATATTCGTAGTAATTAAAATAAACCTTAAAATAATCCAACCCCATGTATAATTTATTACTTGAATCAAATATTTCTTGACAAAAAGCTGCCAAACAGGTAAAAATAGTCAAACTACGCAGATTAAATGAAACTTTTTTAAAAAAACAAACGTATAACAATCTTTTCAGGAGAAAACATGAACAAATCAGAATTAGTAAATGAAGTAAGTAGTAAAAGCGGACTTACTAGAGCAGATGCAAATCGTGCGATAGACGCTACCGTTGATGCTATTACAGAAGCTTTGGCTAAAGGTGACCAAGTCAGTGTGGTAGGATTCGGAACTTTTAAAACTTCAGAAAGAGCTGCACGTGCTGGACGCAATCCACAAACAGGCGCTGCTATACAAATTGCTGCTGCCACACTGCCTCGTTTTTCTGCTGGTAAAGCACTTAAAGACGCAGTTAATAACTAATAATATACATAAACTTGTAAAAAAAGGCGACATATGTCGCCTTTTTATTTTGACGCTTCAGCTTTATACCACACCTTTTCCCAAAAAAGACTCGCTAGTACGGAGTCAAAACTGAAGTCATTACCAGAATTTAGATATATCAATAGGCACCCTTTAACAACTGGCGAAGAAAATACGCAGGGCTTTTAAGGTAAGTAGAATCCAAACGCCTTCGAGTACTAAGGATAAAAAACAACAAATTCAAAACGGGCTATTAACTAAAAGACTATCTGGAGGTAGAAGCTATAAAGGATTTTTTGTCGAAAAAGGGATAACGCCCTCCAATAAAAATGCTGTTCTTTCTGAACTGCTTGATAGTCATCAAAAGTTCGTGTTCACTACGATAAGACCACAACATAGCTCACTGGCTTATACCCCCTGTTGGCTTATCCAGAAAAAGTAGCCTAAAATAAAAATATCGGTCGTACCCTAGCACCGAGTTAGAGGAGGGATCATTTCGAAAACACTCCAAAAGAAAATTAAAAACGAGTATTGTTAAAGCGCTTCCTCATCAAGTTCGCCTGTGCGGATTCGAACAACTTTCTCTATAGACGTCACAAATATTTTACCGTCACCTATTTGTCCAGTGCCTGCAGCAGCCACGATGGACTCAACAACTGAATCAGTTAATTCAGACGGTATAGCAATTTCAATTTTTAATTTTGGAAGAAAATCAATTACATATTCGGCACCCCTATACATTTCAGTATGTCCTTTTTGTCTACCAAACCCTTTTACCTCAGTAACTGTCATACCATGAACACCCAATTCTCCCAATGCATCTCTAACATCATCCAATTTAAATGGCTTAACAACTGCTGTAATCATTTTCATTGTGTAATTCCTCGTGAACTTATTCAACTAGTTTATTTATTAAATTTAATTATCATTCTACCCTAAAATGCCAACTTACAATATCTCATAATGATTAATAAAAAGCCCATAAAAGGTATGAAAATACAATGTCACTCGAAAACATTCACATCTTTCTAATAAATACGACAGAGTCTGGGAATATCGGCGCAGCATCACGAGCCATGAAAAACATGGGATTACAAAACCTAGTATTGATAAACCCGTCGTGTTCAATTGATGAAAAGGCTAAGGCGCGATCAAGTGGTGCAGATGACATTCTAGAAAATACGATAATTTCAGACAATCTTAAAGCAGCCCTTGCTTCATATAATTATGTAATAGGAACTTCCCATCGCCAGCGAAAATCGAAAAAAAAACCTTTTGACATGGAAGACTTTCACAAACATATCAACAATAATTCGACACATGAAAAAACAGCAATCCTCTTTGGCACAGAATCCAGTGGATTAACAAACGAAGCATTGGATTTATGTGATTATTGCCTAGCTATACCATCCAATCCTGATTTCCCATCACTTAACCTATCACACGCAATACAAATAATATGTTACGAAACTCTACAGTCAACGATTCATACAACTGCAGGTTTAGTACAAGTACCTATTAAAGCTAAACAAACAAGACATGAAGATTACGAGTTCTTATTTGAGTATATTGAAAAAAATCTACTTGATAGTGCATATCTCGAATCTGAGAAAGCAAAAAGCTACATGAGCAAAGTTAGAAATATCATAAAGGGAGCCAGTTTTTCGGAGGAAGAACTAAAACTATTTGCTGGATTGATTAAAAATTTACGATGAATGACTACCTGTAATCAAGCAATGTGTCAAAATATCCTCATTAGCGAATAACTTAGAATGCGCATGTAAAAAATAAGTTTGTTACTCGAAAAAATCAAAGTGTGATGAAAAAACATTTACTAAAAAAACAAAAAAAAAATCACCAATTAAATGCCCTCTCCATTAAAAAAACCATGTACTTAATACGCCTCTCTTTGATTGCAATCGTAACGATAACTTTTCAAGCTAAAGCTGATACAAAAAAAAACGATTATCTTTACTCGAGCAATTATTCTGCCGAAATTTCAGAAAAGGAAAAACAAGAAGTATTTAACAAGACACGCCAAAAGACGGCAGAGATTTTAGCTCAATATTATAGAAAAATTTATTCTCCTAGTGCAACGAACACGAATGCCGTTGCGTTTCAAAAAAATCCTTTCATCAAAATTCTTGACAAAAAATATTTTAATATTAAAAAAATAAACAAAGAAAATACAAACGTTGTTGAAGAAATTATTGGAATGAATAACAGAGGGCTTATACGTATAGGCAACAAAGCAAATCAAATGCTCAACGTCCAATGGAAAAAATTGCGTGTATTTGAAGTTTTAACTTTAAAACCTTATGCACAATTGCTCACTGCATTAACCAATTATTCTGAATTTAACGATATGGCAATCCCCGCAAATTGGAAACAGACTGTGCTACGTGCGAATAGATATATTAAAGAACGTTTAGAAATGAGCACACTTTCATTTGAAGGAGATTTAAATGATGCCATTATTGAAGTTAACGGCTTAATCATTACTAACAATCGTATCTTACTAACGCCTGGAAAACACTTTTTTGTAATAACAAAAAACGGTTATAGAAAAATTGGTGGAAAAATTTCTATTAGTGCTGGAGAAATAAGGTACTTGCCAATAAAACTCATAGAGATAGCTAATGAAGACTGGCCAGTAAAGGTCACTATTAATAGTAAACTACGGGAGTTTGAAAAAACAATATTCACTCAATTACAACTTTTAGATTTTGAAACCTATCCTGAATCACCTTATGAAATAAATTTCATATTAACAAGCAAGAGAGTTCTGCAGGACAAAGCCAATAAAACGGCACTTCATCTCACCATTACTTTGAAACAAGAAAAAATAGTTTTGCATACCAGCGAAAACACCATGGAAGTAGCTGTTAGTATTGATGAACCAAATTGGTCATTGGATGCCATTATCGGGGAGTTCATCCAGATTGGACTTATCAACTTTGCCAGTGGGATCAATCGCAAACACACCATACCTGAAATAAAGTTGCCTCCACCATTAGAAGTACTGACGATTGTTAATTAATGTTTGATTATCTTATTAAGCGAATCATTTCCGCTATTATTGTCATCTGGGGAGTGCTCACTTTAGTCTTCTTCACTTTGCATCTAACACCAGGTGACCCAATTGAAGTCATGTTAGGAGAGCGTGCCCAAATTTCCGATAAACAAGCATTACGTGAACAACTTAATTTACATTTGCCGATTCATCAACAATATAAAATATACTTGCTTAATTTAATGAAGGGCGATCTTGGCACTTCATTACATCAGAAAAAAAACATCAGTCAAATTATTTCACAACGCATAGGTAATACAGCAATACTCGCTTTTTCAAGCATTATTTTTGCCATTTTTTTGGCAATACCTCTTGGCATTTGGGCAGCTCAAAACAAAGGGAGGTGGCAAGACTCCCTAGCCCTTAATGTATCGTTAATGGGGATATCTATACCAAATTTTGTTCTTGGACCATTATTAATTTTGGTGTTTTCATTGTTCTTAAAGTGGTTGCCTACAGGCGGCAATTCACAAGCATCTTCACTTATTCTGCCTACTATCGCTTTAGGCACTGCTATGATGGCTGTACTATCAAGATTAATGCGTTCAAGCTTGCTGGAAGTATGGAATGAAACATACCTTTTAGCTGCACGTGCTCGAGGACTTAGTAGTAGACAAGTTATCTGGCGACATGCCCTTCCTAACGCATTGCTTCCTGTGATTACTATTATTGGAATTCAGCTTGGAACTTTACTGGGAGGAGCCGTTATTACCGAAGTCGTTTTTTCTTGGCCCGGCATTGGCAGCGCCCTTGTGCAAGCCATTGAAAATCGTGATTATCCGCTAATACAAAGCTGCATATTAGTAATTGCTATTGCCTACACCATCATTAATTTAATCACAGATATTATCTACAGCAAATTGGATCCAAGAATACGCCTTGAAAGCAATTCTACCAGCTAAAAAGAGCAACGCAATAACCCAGTCATGAAACACTTAACGCTACTCAACACCTCCTTTCTCATTGGAGGATCTATAGTAGTTTTATTACTGTTTTTGGGCAGTACAAATCCTAATTTCATACAACTTGAATACTTATTGGCTTCTCCAAGTTTTGAGGAACCCTTCGGCTATGATGAATTAGGTCGATCTGTTTTATCAAGAGTTATCAATGGTTCTTATGTTGCTTTTGAAATCGCAATTACCGTGATGATCTTTTCTCTGGTAATTGGATCGACAATAGGTTTGATAAGTGGTTATTTTGGAGGTTGGCTTGATCATGTACTAATGCGCATTGTTGATATCTTCTTAGCTTTTCCAGGGCTATTACTTGCTATCGCTTTAGCAGGGATACTAGGACCAGGTGTTAACAACCTAATCATTGCTTTAGTGGCAGTCAGTTGGGTTGGATATGCACGGCTATTGAGAGCACAAACTCTAAGCCTTAAAAGTAGAGAGCATGTCTATGCGGCTAAAACACTGGGAGTACCTACAGTCACTATATGGTGGCGGCACATTTTACCGCTTGCCGGATCATCTTTGATTATCGAGGCGACATTTGGATTTGCTGGTGCTATTTTGTCAGAGGCAGGACTCTCATTCTTAGGATTAGGAGTACAACCTCCCAATCCCTCTTGGGGTCAAATGATCCGTGAAGGTGCTCGCTACATGTTGGTTGCACCTCATTTAGTCATTTTTCCAAGCCTTGCTCTTTGGGTTAGTGTTTGGGGAATAAACACGATTGGTGACAAATTACGTAATCGATTGCAGATACACACCAAAAAAATGATATGACAACCGGCATAGCAATCCCAGAAAATTCAATTATAACGGGCATCGAAAGCCTTAGCCTCAGTGCAAACGATATCAAGCGCTTGAGTCATCCAGCTATAGGAGGAGTGCTTTTATTCGCACGCAACTTCAAATCCCCTGAACAACTTTTAAAACTGACCAATTCAATACACCAGATAAAATCTCTTCAAATAGCGGTTGATCAGGAAGGTGGGCGCGTCCAACGCTTTAGGGAATCTTTCACCAAACTACCTGCAATGCGTGCTTTAGGAGCGCTTTGGGATAAGGATCAAACCAAATCATTAGAAATGGCGCGTGCTTGTGGTCAAGTTATGAGCTTTGAGCTAAAACAATGTGGGATAGATATAACTTTTGCTCCTGTGATTGACATTGATTACCAACGCAACCCCATGATTGGTGACAGATGCTTTCACACCCAACCCGAACCTATCGCAGAATTAGCATGCTCTTTGATACAAGGTTTGCACAACAACGGTATGCGTGGCGTAGCAAAACACTTTCCCGGACACGGCTATGTTATTGCCGACTCACACTTACAGTTACCCATTGATGAACGTCCGTTTGACGACTTTGAACGAAATGATCTGTATCCTTTCAGACAAGTCTTTTCACAAGGCTTGTCTGATGTCATGATGGCGCACTTACTTATTCCAAAATACGACAATAATCCGACTGGATTTTCTAAAAAACTGATTCAGTATTTACGCCAAGATTTACACTTTAGTGGTTGTATTTACAGTGATGATCTGGGGATGAAAGCAGTTGCAAACTTAGCGCTTGATATTCGAATAAAACGTTGTATTGATGCAGGTTGTGATGTTGTGATTTTTGGAAACCAGTTACAAGAAATGGACATTTTACTTGAAAGAAACCATATCACCTGCGACGGCACAAAAGCAAACACACCGCCACTGCCTCTCTCCTCCACTGAAACGCTTCCTTCATCTTCTGTGCGCTCAGATCTGCAAAAACTTGCTGAAAACTGGAACATTTCGGGTGAAGTTTGGCTCGACTGACTTATTATTGAAGCCTCAATTACTTGCGCAGCGAAAACCTATGGAGCCGTATATCGCTCGCCCACTAACTGGTGGTTTCACATTACGATACGAACTACGCAAGTTGTTTTTATTTTCATCCCAAGAACCACCACGCACTACTTTTTGTTTTGACTCATTTGGTTGCTCGATCTGTCCTTTTGCATAGAATACACTAATAGCTCTAGGTGCGTACCAGTTCATTGTCCATTCGCCTGCATTGCCGTGCATATCCTTTAATCCGAATCCATTAGGAGCTCTTGAACCAATCTCCCAAGTACGATCTTCCCCACAGCCATCTGGTTCTTTTGGAACGGAACCTAATGTTTTCCCATCATCCAAAATCGCGTTTTTACAACTGACATCTTGCCCCCAAGGGTAAGCCGTTTTACTGCCTGCTCGAGCTGCCTTCTCCCATTCAGCCTCATAAGGCAATCGCTTTTTTTGCCATTGGCAGTAATCCAACGCTTCCTGCCAATCAACACAATTAACAGGATGATTTCCTCGACCTGCTGCTCCCAAATTACAATATTTGTTGCGATTATGATCTTTAGGGCGTGCACACTTCCCTGCATCAATACAACGCTGATATTCTGCCACTGTTACTTCATTAATATCAATCTTAAAAGTAGAGACATTCACATCTGCCGGAGCTTCATCACGCCCACAATGCTTATCACCCACTGAACAACCCATTTTGAATGAACCAGCAGGCACTACAACCATATCGGCAAAAGCACTCTGTGCTAGTAGATATGTTAATAAATATAAAACCTTTTTCATACGTTACTCCTTTGCGTTTTTAATAAATTTATTTTTACTAGAATACCAACCAATGCTATTCACTGATCACCAACTCATCCAATCCTAATGCACGTAATTCCTGAATTTGATTGCGTAATTGCGCTGCTTGTTCAAACTCTAGATCACGAGCAAAACGATACATTTGTTTCTCCAATTTACGCATGAACTTTATCCGTTCTACTGGTGACAACCGATGATAATCAGCGCCCGTATCAGCCACTTTTCTTTCTGTCTCATTATGCGCCCCTTCCATTTCATCTCTAATATCACGCACAACCGTTTTAGGCGTAATATTGTGCCGCAAATTATATCGATGCTGTTTGCGCCGCCTACGTTCAGTCTCATCCATAGCACGACGCATTGAATTGGTTATTTTATCAGCATACAAAATAGCCTTACCATTGAGATTTCTTGCCACGCGACCAATAGTTTGAATTAAAGAACGTTCAGAACGCAAGAAGCCTTCTTTATCGGCATCTAAAATTGCCACAACAGAAACTTCTGGCATATCTAAACCTTCTCGCAGTAAATTAATCCCTACCAAAACATCGAAACGCCCCATGCGTAAATCACGGATGATCTCTACCCGTTCCACCGTATCTATGTCTGAATGCAGATACCGAACAGCCACACCATTAGCGGAATAATAATCGGTTAAATCTTCAGCCATTCTTTTGGTTAAAGTAATAATTAACACGCGCTCTCCTCGGCTTACAACATCTTTAATTTCCCCATACAAATCATCAACCTGTGATAGTGCAGGGCGCACTTCAATTTTAGGGTCTATTAAGCCAGTCGGGCGTATTAATTGCTCAACCGTTTCAATGGAATGAAGGTGTTCATAGTCACCCGGAGTTGCTGAAACGAAAATAGATTGAGGTCTGCGCTCTTCAAACTCCTCAAATCTCAATGGACGGTTATCGATTGCTGACGGTAGCCTGAAACCATATTCAATTAAGTTTGATTTACGGGCATGATCGCCCTTATACATCCCTCCCAATTGCGGTAAAGTAAGATGACTTTCATCAACAATCAGCAAAGCATCTTCGGGCAAATAATCAAATAATGTAGGCGGCGCTTCCCCATGAGAGCGTCCTGACAAATATCTTGAATAATTCTCAATACCTGAGCAATACCCCAGTTCGCGAACCATTTCCATGTCGAGGCGTGTACGTTCTTCAAGGCGTTGTGCTTCAACCAAACGATCATTATCTCGCAATATTTGTAATCTATCACGCAGTTCATCTTTCACACTCTGAAGCATTTGAACCAAGCGATCATGCGGTGTTACATAGTGTGTTTTTGGATAAATCATTGCCTCATTGATGCGACTTTCCACACGTCCGTTTAGAGGATCAAACCATGAGATCCCTTCAACATCATCGTCAAACATTTCAATACGTACTGCCCAAAACTCAGATTCAGCTGGAAAAATTTCAACATTCTCCCCTCGTACTCTATAATTCCCTCGAAAAAGCTCTACCTCATTGCGTGAATATTGCATATCAGCAAGACGTTTCAATATTTCACGCTGATTTACTTTCTCTCCAACTTCAATCTTCAACATCATCTTTAAATACTGAGTTGGATCGCCTAATCCATATATAGCAGAAACCGTTGCGACGATAATCACATCACGCCTTTCAAGCAATGCTTTAGTTGCCGCAAGGCGCATTTGTTCTATATGTTCATTAACACTGGCATCCTTTTCAATGTACAAATCCGAAGACGGGACATACGCTTCAGGTTGATAATAATCATAGTACGAAACAAAATACTCAACGGCATTATTGGGGAAAAATGACTTAAACTCGCCGTATAGTTGAGCAGCAAGTGTCTTATTAGGTGCCAGAACCAGCACAGGGCGACCAGTATTTTTAATAACATTAGCGATGGTAAACGTCTTGCCCGAGCCCGTCACTCCGAGCAAAGTTTGACAAGCATGACCTTTTTGTACTCCTTCAGTCAAGGACTTTATAGCAGCAGGTTGATCTCCAGTCGGGCTAAATACACTTTTAAGCGAAAAGTCTCCAGCACTAATGCGATGATCAATAGTTGTTTTCTGCATATTTACCTATAAAATTAGTCGCAATAGTGCGCCATGAAATCGTCAATACTATCTATTAATTGATCAACCAATCTTTGAATTGAATCATCACTCCCCCAAGCAATATGAGGCGTCACGATTAAGTTAGGCAACTGCACATCAAGAATTGGGTTACCTTCAGTTGGTGGTTCTTTAGTCAATACGTCCACTCCTGCACCACCAATGATGTTTTGTTGTAGTGCTTTGACTAAATCACTTTCGTGCACCACTCCACCTCGTGCAGTATTTATTAAGATAGCCGATCTTTTCATCATCTTGAATTCATTCATCCCAATCAAATGATGCGTCTGTGCGTTTAACGGACAATGCAATGAAACAAAATCGCTGCACTTCAATACTTCCTTAAATGGCATCCTACCCTTTGCTATTGTAGTGGCCTCTTTACGAGCAGCAATAACCACATTCATTCCTAAGGGTTTTGCATACTCTGAGAGTGTTTTCCCCAAAACTCCGTAACCAACAATACCCAACGTGGAACCTGATAAATTCACAATTGGATGATCTAACAAACAAAACTGTGCGGACTTTTGCCACTTACCCTTAAGCACATCCCGATGATACGCGGGTAATTGTCGAGCCAGCATCAACATTAGCATCAAAGCATGTTCTGGTACACTGGCACCTGTGTAATCATTCACATTACGAACTTCAACTCCATGACCTTTGCAATAATCCAAGTCAATCAGATCAGTACCAGTTGCTGCTACCCCTATCATTTTTAGTTTAGGGAGTTGCCGCATAACCTCAGCATTCATTGGTACTTTATTAGAAATTGCAACATCGGCAAATTTCAATCTCTCTACTATTTGATCGCTTGACGTATTAGGATATTCTTGCCATTGATGCTTGTGCGTAGGTTTTTTTAAAGATATTCGCGAAGGTATAGAATCTCGATCGAGAAAAACAATATTCATATAAGAAATTCAGGTCGAAAAATATTTTTACTATATCGCTATATTATCCCCCGTACAGCTGTGTACTACAGGCATTTTTTCTTACAAAAAAACATTACAACAAAAAATGAGCAACAGTGAGCAACAGCATATACGCTTGGATGCGCTAAACAATAGTCTCAATTTATGCGAAAAAACTATGCAGCGAAAATACTAAGCACTTGTCATTGCAACAAAGCCTCTGCGTGCGGAAAAATTTTCACCACCAATCAATTTTTAACACACTAACTCCGATAGTACTAATTAAATAGTTACGTTAAACTTGCAATATAGACTCGCCTTATGATATAGTGTCAAAAGTTATGGATATTTGGAATTTAAATGCTTTTTTCAATCCACTAATATAAATTATAATAATTCGGAGGGATCACATGAACAAAATCACTTTATTAATTGCTCTTTCAACACTTACATTAGCCATCTCGGGTTGCGGTAGTAGTAGCGACGACGGAAACAATAACAATGGTACTGGTGGCACTACTAGCATAACTGCTTTAGGTGTTCCGAGAACAATACAACCTATCCAAGCAACTAATACAAGTGCTTCAGCAAGTGCAAGCGCCGCTCAATCATTTGCGAGATCTTTAGATTTTAATACTCGAATAGGTCCAACCAATTCCGACTATAACAGCTTCGTTGGTGAGCGATATGTTGTATTTTCTTCTCTTGATGAGATAAACAACATTGAGGCCATTCTTTGTGGATTTGCTGGTATGACCGGTGTGGTAGCGAACGGCATATACGATTTTGAAGTGAATTTTGCACTTTGTGCTAGAGACATATCTGCTGGGACTACTGCTACTTTAACAGGCGTGACTCAAGCTGTTCGCGCGGACAACGACAGTACGCAAACATACACAATTTATGGAACTGCGACTAATATAGATGCGAGTAGTACTGCAATGGAAAATTTTTCGGCAGAAATGCAAGTTACCGCTCTTCCTACAACCGCAAATCGATTTGGAGAGCTAGAACTGCGTTATTCTAGTGATATGGGGTTAAATGCTTTTCTATCGATCGCTCCTACACGCATTATCGACAGGGAAATAAGTACTGAAGGTAATGGAACGACACTTACTGTGTTGATTGAACTTACATCCTCTGAAACTGGGACAATCGCTATACGTGATATTGATGGAGGTGGAAATGGAGATGGAGGACCACAAGATCTTTTAGTACTTGCTTCTTTCAATTCCACATTAGTACATTTTATTTCTAGAGACATGCTTAATCCTATGAGCAACTCAACCTCCTGTTTGGACATAACATCATCAACAATTGATGTGTTCGATTACGCTTTATTTAATGGAACTACTGGCGCCAGAGTAAGCCCTGCTGACAACACGACGTTTGTTTTTGGATCAACCACTGCAACATGGCATGTTTTTGGTGAGTTTACACATTTAAGCTTAGAAAGTCCTACAGATAGTAGTGGTACTAGAATTAATATTCCAGATGGAGCAACGAGTGGAGATACTGCAGTACGTCCTGCATTCACTTTAGAGTCACCTCGTATGGTGGCTGTATCGAATTGCAGTGCTTTAACTCTGCCCGATCCTGCTACTTTGGATGCTATTACACAAACACCCGGAGCAACAATACAACCTGGTGATACACGACCTGCAACCGATCAAAATCGAGTGGTTGACGGACAACAGCTATAAGAATTTCAAAAATGGAGGGTGCGGAAGGAAAAATCCGCGCCTTTCATGCCTTTTTCTAATTGATTGAACACACCTCTCTGTGCTTTTAAGGGGTAGAACCCTTTGACTACGAAAATCCCACACACCCTTATGGATTCTAATAGATGAATCTTAAATAATGTATAATGCGCAGGCATGAGTATCCACCCCTACGAATTCACACCACTTAGAGCTCTTTGGGATACCTATAAAAACTACATTTGGCTACTCCATAGTAATGAATCCACAGAGAATAAATCCAGAGCTTGTGTAATTGTTGATCCGGGTGAATCCGATCTTTGCCTTGAAACGCTTGATGCGCTCAATCTAACCCCAGTTACCATCTTAATAACTCATCAACACGCTGATCACATAAATGGTGTTGCCTCGATACTAAATACATTTGGTGCGCTCAATGTATATGGATCTTCTAACAATCCGTTTCCACTTATTACTCATCGAGTAAAAGAAGGAGACATTGTTGATCTTCCAGAAATTGCCGACCAGTACTACATAATGGAAACGCCTGGGCACACGCAAGATCAGATATCCTTCTACAATGATACATACCTAATCTCTGGAGACGCTCTTTTCGTTGCAGGGTGTGGGAGATTATCAGACGGAACTATGGAACAACTGTACGCTTCAGTCAATAAAATAAAAGCCTTACCTGAAAAAACAATCGTTTATTGTGCCCATGAATATACCGTTGAAAATCTACAGTTTGCTCTAAAAGTGGAACCAGAGAATCAACACATTAAAAAACAACTAGACAAAGCAATTAATAACGACAATGCTCAACTTCCGAATGTTCCCTCTACTATTGAGATGGAAAAAAAGATTAATCCATTCATGCGCAGCCATATTGCAAAAGTAAAAACAAAATGCGAAGAATACGCACAAAAAGAACTCACCTCAGAGTTTGAAGTTTTCAGCGTACTTCGTGAATGGAGAGGTTGAAAAATGAAACTTAACTATTTATTTGGTTTATTGTTCATATTGCTGATAACTGCTTGTGGGAAACAAGCATCAAATCCAGTATATCTCACTAAAAACGATCAAGGAAATTCCAAAGAAGTCATAATTGCCTATAACGAGCTTAATGACTCGTTGTCCTATGAAGTTTTAGTCAATGAAGATTATTCTGAAAACCGCTCTTTATCAAGTAATTCGGATACTGATGATAAGCAATCTCTTAAAACATTAGACGCGTCAAAAACTGTTTTTAGAAAGAAGATCTTAGACTTTTTCCAACTAAAATATCTTGAAAAGCCTCAAAACGAAGAGGGATTAGCCAGCAATGAACAAGATGAATTATTGAACGATGCAGAAGAAGAGGAATTTGCTTCAATATGGCAACGTATTTCAAATGGGCTGGAGTTAACCGAGTCTTCAGTCGATTTTCCGATAGTCAAACGACACATTAAACAAATACTAAAGCATCGCAAATCATTCGCTAATGCAACCCGACGAGCTGAGCCGTTTCTGCATATGATTGTTGAAGAAGTGGAAAGGCGCAATCTGCCTTTAGAGTTGGCTTTATTGCCCTTTGTTGAGAGTCACTACCACACGAATGCCGTTTCTCCTCGTAGCAAAGCTGGTGGTCTATGGCAGTTCACTCGCTGGACTGGAAAATTCTATGGTCTTGAGCAGAACTGGTGGTACGACGGAAGATTTGATGTCTATGAGTCCACGCATGCTGCACTTGATTTATTAGAAGACATGTATAAACGTTACGATGACTGGTATCTTGCTCTAGCAGCTTACAATTGGGGAATGGGGAATTTAGATCGTGCAATGCGCAAAGCAGGAGGCAAAAATAAGAATAATTTTTGGACCGTCAAATTGCCAGCTGAAACAAGGCAGTACGTTCCTAAGTTATTAGCCTATGCTTATATCGTGCGATCTCATCAACACTATGACCTGCCAATTCATCCCATAGAGAATGAACCTAAAATTGCAACAATAAGTATCGATAAGCCTTATGAATTAGAAAGGCTTGCTGCTGCTGCAAAAGTGAGCATTCATGAATTTAGAAAATTGAACCCTGCGCACAGACGATGGGCGACTAAACCAAATAAGACAGTAAAAATGATTGTTCCTTACGAACATTCAGATCAATTTGAAGTTCGCATCAAAAAACTCAAAGTAAAATCATATACCTATAGAAAATACACAGTACGTCGTGGCGATAGTCTCTATGAAATAGCATTGAACAATGGAACGGATGTGCGCACATTAAAAGAGACGAACCAATTAAGAAGTAATATCATCCGAATTGGTCAAAAGTTAATCATCCCATCCCAAACTTTATAAAGCAATACTTTGATTTCTTTTCAAGCACCAGGCAGTGCCATTGTGTTTGGCGAGCATTCGGTCTTAAACGGATTTCCAGCCATCGTAGCAGCAGTGGATCAATGGATAAAGGTTCACTTTCTTGTTGACAAACAGAGTACAAAAATCACAATTGACTCTGCATTAGGCGCACACTCTGTTGACCTCAAAAAACCGAACAGAAACTATCCACCTTGTCTTAACTTTGTTTGCGTTGCTATTGAGCACTGCCCTCCCCCCTTTGGCGGAAGGCTAAGCATAGAAGCCGAATTTCCTGATAATATTGGGCTTGGTTCATCGGCTACAGTCTGTGTGGCAACCTTAGCATGCATGCATAAAGCGAACAATACACCTATTGACCGTAACGCTTTACTAAAGCAAAGTATTAATGTTATACATTCCATTCAAAAAATTGGGTCAGGCGCCGATGCTCTAGCGGCCATTAACGGCAATATGTTATTGTTTGATCCTCAAACGTTGCAATGCCAGAAATTACCAAATATAGAAGGTCTGAGTCTTCATTACTGTGGTTACAAAACCAAAACCGCTAAAGTCGTGCAACATGTATCAAAGCTTTGGCAGGGGAAAGAGGAAAAACTAAAGCGGTTGTATGAAAAAATGGGGGCACTGACAGAATCCATCAAGGCAAATATAAACAACCCTGAACACCTCACAAAAGCCATAAATACTTACCACCACCTTTTAATCGAATTAGGCGTTGAAGATGAAACATTACAACGATTGCGCCAAAAACTACTTCAACAAGGAGCCAGCGCGGTTAAAATTTCTGGGTCAGGGTTAGGCGATTGCCTACTCGCATTCAATCACCCGATGAAAGAGAAAAAACAGGACGCTTTTACGTTGAAAATTGCTTCCAAAGGCTTACACGAAATCGCATGAGCACCAACACACTGCAACTTGACTCCTATCCAATAAAATCAGCATCCACCGCCTATGCCGATACCAATATAGCTCTGGCAAAATACTGGGGAAAGCGAGATGCAAAACTCAATTTACCAGTCAATAGTAGTTTGTCTATTTCTTTAAAAGGGTTGGGCACAACCACCACTATTGAATGTGCTGAAAGTGACACATTCACACTCAATAACAAACCACATTCAATCGGAAAAAAACGTCTTTTTAGCTGGATTGATAATATATTTAAACTTCATGGAGAAAACCAGCGACCTACACTTGCTATAAAGTCAGACAATAATATCCCAACAGGCGCTGGTCTAGCCTCTTCTGCTTCAGCCTTTGCTGCAGCGACCCTTGCGTTAAATGACCTATTCGATTGGCAACTTTCATTGCGTGAACTCAGTATTTTAGCCAGAATGGGCAGTGGCAGCGCTAGTCGATCTTTATATTCTGGGTTTGTAATATGGCATAAAGGCGAGAATTGTGATGGCAGCGACAGTTTCTCAGAATCAATACCTATGTACTGGAAAGAATTAGCCATAGCAATTGTCACTATTTCCACCGAAGAAAAAGCCGTTGGTTCCACCGACGGCATGAATCGAACAGCAAGGACTTCACCCTTATTCAAATCCTGGATAGAATTTGCACAACACTCTTGTGAAACGATACACCGCGCTATCCTTGACAAGGATTTCAAAACTTTGGGGGAATGCGCTGAGCATAATGCTATGGCAATGCACGCAACCATGCACAGTGCGCGTCCAATGCTTAACTACTGGAAAAAAGAAACATTAGATGCCATTGATAGATTACTTCAATTGCGTGCAAATGGTGTGCCTGTTTTTTATACAATGGACGCTGGAGCGAATTTAAAGATTTTGTTTGAAGAAAATAACAGTGCACATATAAAGAAAGCATTCCCTTCTTCCATAATAACCTTCCCATTTTCATGAACAATACCTACTCCGATGATATAGATCGCTTTAACGCTAACGCTAAGAGTTGGTGGGACACGAACGGCAGCTACAAAACACTGCATCAAATCAACCCGCTGCGGCTGAACTGCATTTTGAATCTTTGTGATTTGAAAGGCAAACGAGTGCTTGATGTCGGCTGTGGTGGTGGTATATTGAGCGAATCGCTCGCAAAGTTAGGTGCTGAAGTATATGCTATTGATTTGGCACATGAGACGCTAAAAATAGCAAAACAACACGCCCAAGATAATAACCTTCATATCAATTACCAATGCATCAGTGCCGAAGAGCTAGCAGAGGATGGCAAAAGCTTTGAAATCGTTTGCTGCATGGAAATGTTAGAACACATACCGAATCCAAAGGCAATGTTGCACACCCTATCGAAATTGACCAGTGATTGGCTATTTGTTTCCACAATCAATCGTAATTTTAAAGCATGGCTCGGTATGGTCGTGTTCGCTGAAAAGCTCCTGCGCTGGTTGCCTGAAGGCACACACAATGTCAGTCATTTTATCACCCCAGAGGAATTGCAAGAATGGGCAGAGGACTCTAATCTTCAATGGCGATTCACTGGCGGACTAATCTACGACCCTATCGTTGGACAATTCAAACAGCACAGTAATACCGATATAAATTATCTTCAAGCTTACCAAAAAATATCCTCATGAAAAACGCTATTTTTTTTGACCTTGATGGCACACTGTTGGATACCGCACCTGATTTAATAAGTGCTGCCAACCGCACTATAAAAAAGTTCGGTTACCCACAACAAGACTTTGAGAAATTACGACCTTTCGTCTCTGAAGGCAGCCATGGCATTCTTAAACAAGTATTACCAGTAGAACTGGTTGAAGAAGCACGCGTTATCCTGCTTGAGGATTACCAAGGAAATATTAGCGAGAAAACGCGTTTTTTCGGAAATTTACAACAAACGCTAACAACCCTGAATGAGCAATCCATCACTTGGGGCATCATGACAAATAAACCGCGCTTTTACAGCGAAACGCTCATGCAAGAAATGTTACCGTGGTGGAATGCTAAAACCCTTTATTGTTCTGATGATTTCCCAATATCAAAACCCGACCCTACCCCGCTATTACATATTGCCAAAGAGCTGAACCTCAACCCCAATGAAGCTATTTATGTTGGCGACCATCGTAAAGATATCACCGCTGCCAATGCTGCCAACTGGCAAAGTGTGGCGGTAGGCTACGGTTATTATTTACAAGAGGATCCACCGCATACTTGGAATGCTAATTTTTATTGTCAAACACCCGAACAACTCGTGCAATGGATACAGGAAAAAACAAGTCAATGGAACGTATAAAAAACACCCATCAATATCCCAAAAACGGAACACTATTAAAAGATAAAGTGATCCTTATTACAGGTGCTGCATCAGGCATAGGCAAAGCCGTTGCTTTAAGTTGCGCGCGCCATCAAGCTACGCTTATTCTATTAGGTCGCAATCCTCGAAAATTAGAAAGCGTACACAAGGAGATAAAGGATGAATGTCAAAACGAAGTATTTCTCTATCCCCTAAATCTTGAAACAGCTGACGACACGCACTATGCTGATCTTGCAAAAACAATAGAAGAGCACTTTGGCAAACTTAATGGTTTACTGCACAACGCAGCAACACTAGGCAATATCAGCCCAATGCGCCATTACCAACTACAACAATGGTACAAAGTTATGCAAACCAACGTTAACGCGCCTATGATGCTCACTCAAGCATGCCTGCCATTGATGGAAAAAAGTGAAAATTCCAGCATTATTTGGACCACATCGGGCGTTGCTATAGAACCTGTTCCTCTTTGGGGAGCGTATGGAGTTAGCAAGTACGCCAATGAATATATGATGTCACTGCTTGCTCAAGAATACGATGATACTGACTTACGCTGCAACGCCATAGATCCAGGAGTGGTAGCGACTGGCATGCGTTCAAAAGCATTTCCAGGTGAAAATCCTAATGAGCTCACCAAAGCACAAAGCATAACAGACACTTGGCTCTATCTTTTCAGCGATGATAGCATCGGAGTTCGAAATAAAATAATCACACCCTAAAGCGTGTGATTCATTCGGTCGAGAAATAGCCGCTAATTGCTTTTATCTCCTGAAAATCAACGATGCCATGCACGCCGTATTCGCGCCCATTACCTGATTGTTTATAACCGCCATAGGGTGCTTCGTATTCGTGGGCGGCATCATTAATATGCAATGTTCCCGCATTTAATTGACGCGCCACTCGTCTGCCTCTATCTATATCGCGAGTAGACACATAAGCACCGAGCCCATAAGAAGTATCATTTGCAATGGCAATTGCCTCTTCCTCACTATCGAAAGGAATGAGCACAAGAACGGGACCAAAAATTTCCTCTCTGGCTATGCGCATATCATTATTTACATCTGAAAAAAGAGTTGGTTTGACATAATAACCCACCTCCATACCATCAGGTTTCCCCATTCCGCCGGCCAATAATGTCGCGCCCTCATCTATGCCAATTTGAATATATTCTTGAATAATACCCCATTGCCTTTGTGAAACAACCGGACCCAAATGCTCCCCTGATTTAGACGGTTCATCTACTTTGATAGACTGCGTTACACGTTGAGCAATAGCTACCCCTTGCTGATACACTGAACGTTCTATCAGCATTCTTGTTGGCGCATCGCAAGATTGCCCAGAATTGCTCATACAATTTAACACCCCATTGGTTATAGTAACTTCTAGATTGGCATCTGAAAAAATGATATTGGGCGACTTCCCTCCTAATTCCTGAGCAACGCGCTTGACCGTATCAGCTGCTGATTTAGCGATCTCCACTCCAGCACGGGTTGAACCCGTAAAAGATACCATATCAACCAATGGATGACTGGTCAAGTAATGCCCTATTTCTCGACCTTCCCCAAGAATTAAATTAAATACGCCAGGAGGAAATCCCGCCTCCGCCATACAACGGGCAAATAGATTGGCAGACAAAGGTGTTAAACTACTTGGCTTTAACACCACTGTGCAACCCGCTAACAATGCAGGTGCAACCTTGCTTATTACTTGATTAATAGGCCAATTCCAAGGAGTAATCAATGCACAAACTCCAATCGGCTCGCGTACAATCAACGTATGTTGACCCACACGCTCTTCTTCTTGCGTCTTATCAATAGCTTCAAGGAAAACTTCCGTATGCCCTACTCCTGATTCCGCTTGATAAGCGCGCGAAAAATCAATAGGTACACCTAATTCCACCGTCATTGCTTGAGCAATTTCTTCATAACGTGATTTATACGCTTGGAGGAAAGAACGCATTAAAGACTTTCGCTGTTCAACAGGCGTTAAACGCCAAGAGTTAAAGGCATGATGCGCCGCACACAGAGCTGCGTCTATATCCTCTTCTCCAGCAAGGCAAGCATTTGCGACTATTTCTTCTGTCGCAGGATTAATTACACCCATTGTTTTGCGTGCACAAACTGAATCAACCCAACGTCCATCTATATAAAAATTTAATGTGTCCATAAACTCTCTTATTAGAAAATACCGATCAAAAGATTACAATGACAATCTAAAACATAACTATTACGCATTATAATCGTCACAACATAAATTACGACACTGACTACTTTAAAAAAATGTCGTGAAAGATTAACATCATTCTTACCCAAAGCCCGCTGTAAATAATAAATATATGCTTTCTATGGATTACACCCATACCTTTATTCCAACAAACTCAAGCGAGAATTTAACAAAGGCACAATCTGACCCCTTGCTTTTGAATGCCGACATGCTCAATAGCGAGCGCATAAAAACGGCGTTTGGATCTTATAATATAGAAATCATTGATCAAGATGAGAACACTCGCATTTCAAATTTATTCAGCACCCAACCCGATACAACTAGAACACTATCTGTTGTTCATTTTCTAAACAAAGGCAATAGTATCTGGCATACAGAACATCAAAAAATACTTGATGGTCAATCCATCGGTCAAGTTTTTAAAAAAAATCACTGGGAAATCGACAAACAGTCAAAATTTTTTGGACAACTTAAAGATACGCCGATGCTCTCATTCGTGTATGAAAAGATGCAAATTATTCCCAACAATCTATGCATTCACATTTACGACTTATGGGTTCAAAAAGAGTCTAATAAAAGTCAATACGCACTTATTGCTGAACTGCATCATCCTCAATATTTACAATTAGGAGACTTGAGAAATTTATATCTTGATTTTTTTGATAAACATTTATCCATGTGCAACGGCACAACAAAAATTTGGGAAAACATTTCTTGCCAGCTACATAAATTACCCTAATCCATGCAACGCTTCAATTTTCTGATTGACACACAATAATCAATGCGGGAGAAAAGCAAAAAAAACGTACCTCATAGCATGAAATACGCATCCTTCCCCCTCTTTCTCCTCTTCATCTTAGTAGGTACTCTCTACTATGCTGACAATGCTGCAGCCGATGAAATACGCGATCCATACAAACATTTTTTCACTGAGTCCTTTGGAGACTTCCCTGAAGAATTGAGTATTGCCAAGAATGATGGTAAAAAAGGCATTGTTTTATTTTTTGAAATGGATCATTGCCCGTATTGCAAGGCAATGAAAGAAAACATATTAAACCGTCGGCGTGTCCAAGACTTTTACAATGAACATTTCAACATAATTAGCGTTGACACCCGAGGTAGCGTTGAAATTATTGATTTTGATAACAATGAAATCAGTCAAAAGTCTTTTTCTCAAAAAATGGGAGCGCGCTTTACTCCAACAATCGCCTTTATTGATTTAAACGGCAAAATTGTTCAAAAAAAGATCGGGGCGGTTAACTCAATAGAGCGATTTATTCAGCTTGGACAGCACGTACTAGACAATCGATTATAAATCTTCTATCCCTTTAAATTAAAGACTTGACACAGTATGCTATAATTTTTTTGTTCCTTAATTTCAGGAAATCAAGAAAGTTCCCTAATACTTGAGAAAGAAAGTCAAACCCATAGGATTATTAAAATGAGCATGCCTACTAATGCGTTGCTAACGCTTTATTCAAACCCAACTTGTGCGAATAGTCATCGAGTACGCTTTCTTGCACATGAGAAAGAAAATCTAGTTGATGTTATCAATGTTTTTCCTCACGACCTACCTCAAGAATTGATTGATGCTAACCCTTATGGTTCATTGCCCACTTTAGTTGACAGGGATGTGATACTACGTGATGCAGAAGTTATGCTTGAGTATTTGGATGAGCGTTTTCCAAGTCCAACCTTAATGCCTGTTGATCCGATTTCCAGAGCAAAAGTACGCATGATGCTTGTTACGATTCGTGAACTTTGGCTTCCTCCATTTTATGTACTCAATGATTTATCGTCGAGCGAAGAAGACAAGGAGAAAGCAAGAAAAGCATTGCTTAATAACCTGCAAGAACTCAAACCAATATTTGAATATCATAAATACTGCATGAGTGATAGTTTCACTGTCGTTGATGTTTCTATAGCGCCAATTTTATGGCGTCTTAATCATTTAGGAATCTCGGATGAAAACATGGGACCACACTACAGCAAATATCTTAATCTCGTTTTTACTCGAAAAGCATTTACTAACAGTCTATCGCTTTTTGAAGAAAACATGAGATAGAACTTGAATTTATCAATAAATTATTAACATAATCATTGACTTACGAAAATTGTTTTCATAGAATTAACCTTTATTTAAAATAACGGACCTTCTCCAATTATCTTGATAACATAATTGAGGAGTATGAAAATGAGTACAAGGATTGATTTAAATACTCAAAAACCTTTTTTAATACGTGCAATGTACGATTGGATGATTACCTACGGGTTAAGTCCGCAGTTACAAATATCACCATTGATTAAAGGATGCATATTACCAGCACACCTTACTAATCGAGATGAGGTGTTATTGTCAATTTCTCCAAAAGCAGTTACTAATTTACGTATTGAGGGCGAAGGAGTAAATTTTCACGCGATCTTTAATACACAACCCTTCAGAGTATCTATTCCGATGAATGCTGTTGGTTCAATTACTTCAATTGAGGAAAATGTTGGCTATCTATTCGACATCAGCCACTTTTTGCCAAAGCCATTACCTCCTGAAAATACAATAGCACAAACGTCTTTTGACCCCACAGAACTGCCTTCTCAAAGCAGAAAGAAAAAAGACAGTCCGTCAACCTTTCAAGAGTTTAAAGAAGACGATAAAGTTATTTCAAGCAAACCAGAAATAAAAAAACGTCTCTGGCCTTTCAGCCTTTCTACTTAAGGTTTTCAATAGAATGCCAAGTACCCTCATCGTCGGCTGTGGCGATTTGGGCAATCAGATAGCCTGCCTACTACACACACAAAAACACCAAATATTTGGTATCCGTCGTAATATCAACAACCTTGCAGCATTTATAACTCCGATCGCTGCAAACATAGCCAACACAAAGGAAATCCCCCAACTCCCAAAAACTGACCACTTAATCTTTTGTCCAGCACCAACCAAAAGACAAGACTATAAGCAAATATATTTACATGGATTGCAAAACGTTTTAAAAGCATTAAAAGGCGCTCCTAAAAAAATTTGGATTGTATCTTCCACTTCCGTTTTTGCCGAACAAAATGGTTCGCTTATCGATGAACATTCCAAAAAATCCAACAGTGAAAACGCTCGTGTTTTATTAGCTATGGAACAGGTAGCCCATCAATTTTCAGATACCACTGTCATACGATTAAGCGGTCTGTATGGTTTTTTTCGCTGGAGTATACTTAGAAAAATAAGCGAAAATACACTATTGATTGGAAATAATCATTGGGCAAACCGCATCCACCTTCACGATGCCGCCCGCGCTGTTGTTCATCTTATGCAGCTAAAAAAAACCGAGCCGCTCTACCTCATATCTGACAACACCCCTTTTCAAATGAAGGAGTTGTATCAAAACGTTTGTCCAATATTACAAACACCCTTGCTCACCAATGAGAAAGACAATGTAAGCGGCAAACGCATCAACGCACAAAAACTGATAGATAGTGGTTTTACACCAATCTACCCCAGTGCTATTGAAACGTACAAAATGCTCGCTGAGTATTATCTACAATTTAGCAAAATGACCGACTTCCAGCAACAAGTCCTTACCACTACCTTTGACATTCCTTTTGGCAAGGTTACCAGTTATTTGGGCATTGCCAAGCGCACTCAATCACCCAAAGCATCTCGAGCCGTCGGGCAAATAATGGCAAACAATCCCCTTGCTAGTCAACTGCCCTGCCATCGAGTTGTCGCACATAATCGCCAGCTTCACGGCTACTCAAGCTCAACAAATAACAAAAATCTAAAAACAAAACTATTGAACTTATTGGCTGAAGACATTCAACTCACTCCCCATCCAACAGACCTTTATAAATACAAAATTGCTCCTAATTATTTTTGGTGAAAATTTATTTCTTTTCTTTTTTAATGCAAACTTTGATAGAATATATTGTATTTTACAAAATAAAACGACACAATTCGGTGAGACTGTTGCATAAATTAGCGTAAATTAATACGCATTTAAGTCAAATATATTACATGCAGATCATCCATACCTGCATGACCTAATAAAATTTGTACAGCAGTCTTTGTTCAAGTAGAACCCCCTTACTTTTCCTGAATTGTCAACGCGTATCCTATAGATTCTTTATCATCGAGAAACTATAGATGCATACTATTTAATTTCATTTATAGAGGAAAAACCAATGAAAAACATTGACAAAGAAAAAGCAATTGCCGCATTAAAAAAAGATTGGCAAACCAACCCCCGTTGGCATGGCGTAGAACGCACCTACACCGCAGAAGATGTACTTCGTTACCGTGGCAGCATCCATATTGAGCATTCACTAGCAAGACGCGGTGCTGAAAAACTATGGGACGGCATTAACGGTCATTGCCGTAAAGGATACGTTAATGCATTGGGAACGCTCACAGGCGGACAAGGTATTCAACAAGCAAAAGCAGGCATGGAGTCCATTTATCTATCTGGATGGCAAGTTGCAGCCGACAACAACTCATCAGAGACCATGTACCCTGATCAATCCTTGTACCCTGTCGACTCAGTGCCAACCGTTGTACGTCGCATTAATAACTCATTCCTGCGTGCTGATCAAATTCAATCACAAAAAGGCATACAACCGAATGATCAAGAATTCATTGACTATTTTCTACCCATCGTTGCGGATGCTGAAGCTGGTTTTGGCGGAGTGCTCAACGCTTACGAGCTAATGAAAAACATGATTTCTGCTGGAGCAGCAGGTGTGCATTTTGAAGATCAACTGGCTTCTGTTAAAAAATGTGGGCACATGGGCGGGAAAGTACTTGTTCCAACGCAAGAAGCTGTGCAAAAACTTGTTGCAGCACGCCTTGCAGCAGATGTCATGGACACGCCAACCATCTTACTCGCACGCACCGATGCAAACGCTGCAGACTTACTTACTTCAGATATTGACCCCAACGACCTCCCATTCATAGTTGGCAGTCGTACTGCAGAAGGTTTCTATCAAACGAAAGCAGGTATTGACCAAGCCATTTCGCGTGGACTTGCTTATGCGCCGTACGCAGACCTTATTTGGTGTGAAACAGCCAAGCCAGACCTTGACGAAGCGCGAGTATTTGCCGAAGCAATTCATGCGCAATATCCCGATCAATTGCTGGCTTACAACTGCTCCCCATCTTTTAACTGGAAGAAAAACTTAGACGACAGTACCATTGCAAAATTCCAAGAGGCACTTTCTGAAATGGGTTATAAGTTCCAATTTATCACCCTTGCAGGCATACATAACATGTGGTACAACATGTTTGATTTGGCTTACAACTATGCGCGCGGCGAAGGCATGAAGCATTACGTTAACATGGTGCAAGAAAAAGAATTTAAAGCAGCTGATAGAGGTTATACATTCGTAGCACACCAACAAGAAGTGGGCACTGGCTACTTTGACGATGTAACCACTACCATCCAAGGTGGTAAATCATCGGTAACTGCTTTAACCGGTTCAACAGAAGAAGAGCAATTCTAAAGTTACACATATGCAGTGCCGATTAACATCGGCACTGCATTAATCGCACATGAATGACCACTCGAATAACTATTATTCCACTGCACTCAGCAACTATAAATCGGAAGAAGCAACCAAAATAGCTGAATCCATTCTTCATGGATTCGATCGTCATTTCAAAATTTTTGACCAAACATGTGACGAAATCATACGTCAATTTAAAGTACAAAACTGGTCGGAAGTCCAAAAAACCACCCAACAACGCATGGGGTTTTTCCCAAAGCGCGCACTTGAGACCACCCAACATCTCAAGACACATTTCAACGTCGAAGACCTTAATGAAAAACTTTGGTTAGAAGTCAAATTCCGTTTCATAAGCCTCATTCACAACCACCAGCAACCTGAACTTGCTGAGACTTTTTTTAATACGGTATTTTGTCGCTTATTTCACAGCAGCTATTACAACAACGATCATATTTTTGTCCGTCCAGTAATGTCCACTAAATTTCTTGATATTATTAACGATGAACCCACCTATCAAACCTTCACTATCAACGGAGACCTATCAAAGAGCCTACAAGAAATAATAAATTCAGTGAACTTAGCACTGCCTTTTGAAAATATCACCCGCGACGTGCAAAACATTGTAGAGCGCCTTAATGAAATTGATAACTTCTCTTTCGATGAAATTTCCCCCACACAAGTACAAATACTCAAACAGCCCATGTATCGCAACAAATGCTGTTTTCTGGTGGGCAACATAATTTATAAGAGTAAAACACAGCCCTTTGTAATGTCGATGTCCGTAAGCAAAGACTATCAGCTTTACATCGAAGCAATGCTCACAGATCCAAAACATATTGCTAACATCTTTAGTACTTCTCGATCGTATTTTGTTCTTAAAACTCGTGTCCCTTCAGCATCTGTCCGTTTCCTACGCACCATCGTTCCGAGTAGAACCGTTCACGATTTATACAGTGGTATAGGTTTTCACAAACAAGCGAAAACTGAGTTTTATCGCGACTTTTTACACCACATCAAACATTCCTCTGACCACTTTATACCTGCTAAAGGTACGCCAGGTATGGTTATGTTCGTCTTTACCTTACCATCCTTTCCTTACGTTTTCAAAATCATTCGCGATATTATTCCAGCGATTAAAACAACAACGCGTCAAAAAATAAAAGCGTGCTATCAACTCGTCAAAAATCACGACCGAGTTGGACGCATGATGGATACGCTTGAATTTTCACAAGTGAGTTTTCCACTAAGTCGTTTTGATACATCCGTTCTAACCGAGCTACAAGACACTTGCAATAGCAACGTTGTAATAGATGAGGAAAAGGACACCCTTACAATCGCACACTGTTACATAGAGCGACGTGTTACGCCACTAAATCTCTACCTAAAAGACTTAGAAGATCCTGAACGACAACACATCATTGACGAATACGGAACCGCCATTCGCCAACTAGCCGTAACCAACATATTTCCAGGCGACCTATTCTTCAAAAACTTTGGCGTTACTCGTAACGAAAAAATCCTTTTCTATGATTACGACGAAATTCAATATTTAACCGATTGTAACTTTCGAGAAATTCCTGAACCCATGTATCCAGAACAAGAATTGCAATCGGAGCCTTGGTACAACGTTGCCGCTAACGACATATTTCCCGAAGAGTTCCATCGGTTTCTATTCGCTAATAAAACAGACGTTGAACGATTTCGAAAAAATCACGCTGAACTGCTAACCGCCAAGTATTGGCAGGATCAACAACAAAAAATAACAAACGGTGTGATCGAAGACATACTTCACTACGACAGAAGCCAACGCTTTACTATCAAACGCTAACTCTGCAATCAAATACTAAACCCACAATTAATACCATCAATTCCCTTTTCCCGACCGAAAAATTGACTATAATATGTAGATACTAAGACTTAGAAAAGCTGGGGGTGACTTTGGCTTCGACGGAAGACTTAAGCAATTCAATGCGTGCCGAGCAGCTTACAGCTCGTTAATCCTAAGTAAATCGTCATAATTGCAAACGACGAAAATTACGCTTTAGCTGCTTAAATAGCGCGGCTTTCGCTTCACTCAGATTGCCAGCGGTTTGAGATTCGAAGTGTCATCTAAATCACTGGATCGCGATCGTATAACCGCTTGTTTGTACAGTCGCTAAAATGCACACAAGATCGCGTTCGATTTAGCTTGTCTATCGGCTAAACGAGCGTTAAATAAAATATAGACTACGCACGTAGACTTGATTGTGCACTCCTTTCGGACGCGGGTTCGACTCCCGCCACCTCCACCATTTGATACGTTTTCATACGTATTCATTACTAAGTAATGCTACCACCATCTAAATTTTATTTTCTTTGAAACGAAATATCGAAATCGGAGCTAAATCACGTTCAAAAATACTATTCACTTTTTTACCTTGAATGCCAGCATTGATTTTCTCGGCTTCTTCGATATCAAGTTGCTGTCGATTATGAATATCAAAAACAACTCCTCCCAGCACCTCTAGACCAAAAACATTCTTTCCAAATATTGAGTCAGGTTCAAAACTGCCTAAGTATATAACCTCCCCAGTTTTAACTTCAAATGGAATACTGATCTCTTCAGTTAACTTAAAAGTTCTGCTATGCCCATCTGCAGAAGCATAAATATCATAAATTTCGTATTGTCCTGGTTTGAGGTACTTAACATCTATTTTGCCAAATAATTCTTTTCCATCAAAGATAATTGTTTTATACTCGGTAGAGTAATCAAGATAAATAGGGTTGATACTTACCAGCGGAGCTTTATGAATTGTGGAATCCCCCTCCCTATCTAAGGAGCGAAACAGAATATTTATATAGCTAAAACGATCAATTTTTTTTGCGTTTACTGTTTTATATTCAATCTCATTAACCACTGATATATCACGATCAATCTCAAAATAATAGCTGGCAACTATGTAGCCACCATCTTTACCTTCATACGGTTTAAAGTTAGCACATGAAGCCAATAGCGTAACACATACCAGTAGAATCAAGCGGGTAATATTTATAGGTATTTTCATATAGTCTAGTCCTTTACTAGGAAGTGTAACGCATAATGATCATTAGCAGAAAGAAATATTTTTTAGTCCATCTTCATTCCAAAATATTTTATCTGCGATACTCACTATTACCATGAAAATCATATCGCGGATTATCAATATTTAAGCTAAATATTTTATGTGATGTTTTTTATTTCGTAATTTTGCATATTGTACTACTTATGGGCACAATTTTTAATCCAAGTATGAGAATACTCAGAATCTCAGAATGTTTTTATTAGCAATTCCATAATCACTTATCCTTTAATAGACTCATTCTAACTTCTATCAATCCGGAAATTACAACAGTTTTTTTAGGATCAATGTCACTTATGGCGGATATGGGTTCACTAATCATTAACGACTCCCCTACAGAAATTTAAACAACAATATTGAAAATACCTCTAAATAAAGGAATCCAACTAAACATTGGATATTTGGCGTTATTGCGACTCGTTCCATATGGAATGGAGGAGCGAAACAAGTTGAAAGAAGAGTCACTGGCGCAAGCAGTGCTCGGTATGAATGGTAGTCGCGACTGGGGTCGAACCAGCACCCCTACCAATGTCAATTGGAAGAATAACCAGATTGGCAAAGGATTTGCGCAGATGGTGTGCTAAAAATATGCTAAGGTGTTAGTTCTGCCTTCTGTAAAGTTCTGCTGTAAAAGATGCAGCTCCTGATGGATCTACTACAAGCAACGTCACAAATAACTGATTCGGTGCACTAAAGCCTAAAAAGATACGATGTTGACCATTAAATCCGCTAATAGTACAGCCTGTGAGCGTGACATTGTATGCTAAATATGAATTGGTACTATTTGCAGTATCTACAGCCCCAGAGATCGTAGAACAAGAACTCTCATCAATTACAATCGCATTAGTAGT
>OZ239628.1:1482500-1920693 GCA_965195345.1 uncultured Thiomicrospira sp.
GAGGATGAAACAACGACAATTGTTCCAACATCACGAACCGCACAAAAAATGGCTGATGAATGCCTATACATCAAAAAACTCGACAACTCTCAATGAAATCACTATCTAAAGTAGCAGCTCAAGTCTTATGGAACCGTCTGTTATCGGTCGTTGAAGAACAAGCCCAAGCACTAATTCGCACCGCTTTTTCAACGTCCGTTCGAGAAGCAGGCGACTTGTCTGCTGGTGTGTACAACTTAAAAGGCGAGATGCTTGCTCAAGCAGTAACTGGAACACCGGGGCATGTTAACGCTATGGCGGATGCACTCGCCCATTTTATCCGTCGAATTGGAGAAAATAATATTTTTGAAGATGACGTATACATCACCAATAATCCATGGGAAGGTACAGGGCATCTACACGATATTACCGTAGCCACTCCTTCTTTTTATCGTGGAGAGCTTGTTGGGTTTTTTGCTTGCACAGCACACATAACCGACATAGGAGGCCGTGGATTTGGTGCAGATGCGCATTCCGTATATGAAGAGGGATTACACATCCCAATTATGAAAATCTTCCATCGAGGCATTGTTGACGACACTTTGATTAAATTGATTCGCGCTAACGTTCGCCAACCCGACCAACTAGTAGGCGATATCTATGCACTAATTAATTGCAATAATACTGGATATCGACGATTAATATCCATGATGGAAGAATACGACTTAATTGATATTGAAGAGCTTTCCGATTTCATTCTAAACAATTCAAGACAAGCAACTCTTGAATGCATCGCAAAATTACCTAAAAAAAGCGCTGAAGGTTCCCTAAAAATAGACGGTTACTCTACACCTGTAGATCTTAAAGTCAAAATAAGCATTGAACAGCAACGCATTATTTGTGATTTTTCTGGAACAACGGGTTTGGATAAAAAAGGAATAAACGTCCCTCTTATCTATACCAAAGCCTATACCTGTTATGCATTAAAGTGCGCAATCGCACCAGAAATACCCAACAATGCCGCCTCTCTTGAACCATTTCAAGTCGTAGCACCCAGAAACAGCATTGTCAATGCTGAACACCCTGCCCCCGTTGCCTTGCGTCACGTGATCGGACACATGATTCCTGATACTATATACAATGCTTTGGATAAATTGATCCCTAATTTAGTTCCCGCTGAAGGAGCAGGTTGTTTGTGTAATTTCCAAGTTTCATTACGCCAGCATAGGCACGCCAATACCCTTAATTTCAATTCCACATACAACACGGAAGTGTTAACTTTCAATTCTGGGGGCTCAGGTGCACGCCCAAAAGTGGATGGACTAAATGCCACCGCCTTCCCTTCTGGAGTAATGACCATGCCGGTAGAAGCAACTGAACACGCTGGTCCTATAATTATTTGGCGTAAAGAATTGCGCCCTGACAGCGGTGGTGCTGGAACATATCGTGGAGGACTGGGGCAATATATGGAAGTAGGTGCGATTGAAGGCTACGAATTTGATATTCAAGCAATGCTTGACCGAGTAAAACATCCAGCCAAAGGTCGCAAAAATGGCACGGACGGCTCAGCTACCACTATCAATCTTGATGATGACACTACCATGAAGGGCAAAGGTAAACAGCTTGTACCTTATGGACGTAAAGTGTTGATGGCTTTCCCTGGGGGCGCTGGCTATGGCGACCCGCATAAACGAGACTTAAATCTTATCAAAAATGATCTTGCTCAAGGCTACATCACAGCAGAATTTGCCCGCACACATTATTTAATCAGCGATGCTGAAATTGAAAGTGTTTTAAAAAAATCAGAAAGAGGAGAAACATTTGATTAGCTCTCATGTTTATCCGCAGACACCTAAGCAAAAGACATACGATGTTGTAATCATCGGCGGTGCTATGTTTGGTTCATCAACCGCATGGTTTCTTAGCAACAATTCCGATTTTAACGGTTCTGTATTAGTTATAGAAAAAGACCCTTCATACGCAAAAAGTGCAACAGCACATACAAACTCATGCATGCGCCAACAATTTAGCAACGAGTTGAATATCCACATCTCACAATTTTCAGCCGATTTTGTGAAAAATTTATCCGCATACATGGGCAATGATGAGAGGATTCCTGAACTATTCATACAAAATTACGGTTATATGTATCTTGCGGATAATCAGAATTTTGCCAGCGTTTTACAAGAAAGTCATGCCGTACAACAAAAAGCAGGCGCAGCAACGCGTTTAATGACACCTGAGGTGATAAAACAGCATTATCCTTTCTACAACGTCGATGATATTGCCTTGGGCAGTATCAACACCGTTGATGAAGGCTATTGGGATTGTAATACCGTGTTTGATTGCTGGCGAAGATCGGCACGTGAGCATGGCGTTGAATTCATTGATAACGAAGTTGTATCCATTAGCACCAATACTCAAAAAAACAAAGTCAACAGCATACTATTGAAAACAGGAGAAACCATTAACTGTTCTAAATTGGTTAATGCTACGGGCACTCGGGGTGCATTAACTGCGCAAATGGTTGGCATTGATATACCGATTGAACCACGCAAACGCTACACTTGGATTTTTTCAGCTGAAAAACCGCTTGATCAAGATTTACCATTGACCATCGATCCTAGTGGTGTTCATTTCAGACAAGACGGCAAAGATACTTACCTAGCTGGCGGACATTCAGAATATGATCCAGCAGTTGATTACGATGATTTTATTATGGATTTTTCACTCTGGGAAGAACATATATGGCCTGTCATCGCTCATCGAATCCCGCAATTTGAAGCCATTAAAGTAATCAATGAGTGGGCTGGACATTACGACTTCAATACCTTCGACCATAACGCTATAGTAGGTCCCCACACCGAGATTGATAATTTTATTTTCTTAAATGGATTCTCTGGACATGGCTTGCAACAATCACCAGCGTTGGGGCGAGGCACTGCTGAATTTATTACCTATGGTGAATATCGCAGCCTTGACCTCAGTCCATTTCACTACGAACGCATCCTCAACAATACCCCATTAGTCGAAAAAGCCATCATATAAAAGCTTATGAAAACAAACCTTTTCCTCAAGGCTATACGCTCTGGGAAACAACAAATTGGCTTATGGCTTTCACTAACCAGCAATCACTCTGCTGAAGTCATTGCGCATACGAACTTTGATTGGGTGCTTATCGATATGGAACATTCACCTAACGATCTCCAAAGCGTACTGGCACAACTGCAAGTTTTTGAAAACTTTGAAACGACCGTTCTGGTTAGACCACCGTGGAAAGATGCAGTGAAAGTAAAACAACTACTTGATATTGGCGCACAAGGATTAGTATTTCCAATGGTGCAATCGGCAGAGGATGCAAAACACTTGATTGCATCCACTCGTTACCCACCAGCGGGTATTCGCGGTGTCGGTAGCACCACACGCGCTACCGCTTTTGGGCGCGATAAAAGTTATTTTTCTCAAGCAGATAATGAAACTGCTGTTATTTTACAAATTGAAACGCAAAGCGCATTAGAACAAATAGGAGAAATTTCTAAAATCGAAGGAATTGATGGCGTTTTTTTCGGTCCTTCAGACATTGCCGCCGATATGGGCTTAATTGGACAATCACTGCATCCTGAAGTATGGCGAAAAATCATGCCAGCTGTTAAAAAATTACAAACCGCTAACATTCCTGTTGGCACATTAGTGCTCGATCCTGAATTTGCCAAAAAACTGCTTGATGAGGGATTCTCCTTTGTCGCTTGTGGCATTGATGCGGCACTGCTTGCAAGCAGCAGTGATCAACTACTCAAGAAAATGCGCAGTAATTAAACCGTTAGGGCAATATAAGGGAATGCATGCCATTTCTAAACGCAGTTACTGCTCTAAAGATACTTTTAGCAACCAGAGCTAAACAACAAGAAAAGGGTTACTCTTTAATCAATTTTTCAATTGGCATCGAAACTTTTGACCTATCAGGTAGTTTAGTGCTAAGTGAACTACTTAATTTTCTAAAAATGTCTTTTCATCTATTACTGAGTTCATATACAAAGAACTTATCAAACCAACAAGCACTCGCAAAAACATATTCATATATCCTATTGATTTAGCCATTTTATTAAGTCAATCGGGTTTCCTTTTTAAACGACTGAGCAAAAACAACTGAGTTACTTACATTTTTCCCTTACTTTAAAAACGTAATCACGATCATACGGCACATATTTTTCACCATTAAAAACATATGCGACAGGAATTAATGCATATATCCCTATTTCAGGATATGGATCACAAGTAACAATAATTGCTTTAAAAGCATTTTCATAGAATTGAAAATAATAGGATGGAAAATAATCGAATGTTAATAACAACGATGAATCTATTTGAAATATTTTTTTAAATTCTCCTTTTTTAACTTGCATAAATATTCTAACAAAATATTTAGTTTCAAAAATTTCGCTTACGACTACATCGTATAAACCATCATCATTAATATCTAAATGCTTCAAGTTAACTTCATCACCTGAAAATATGGGTTGGTCAAGTTCTATAATCTTTTCATTTTCTATGATAAGCGGAATCGACTTATAGTGGCTTGTTTCATTAGGAAATACATTAGGTGCTAAATAAACATTTAGAATATAAACGCCTTTTGAGATTTTCTTAATACCTAAAGGGAAACTGGTCGAATACCCCCTTGATTGAATATTTTCAAGTACGGTTTGGGGTATATTGTTACTTGGTATATTTCCACCTATTACTGAGTTCATATACAAAGAACTTATCAAACCAACAAAAACTCGCGAAAACATATTCATATATCCTATTATATTGAGCCATTTTAATGAGTCAATCGGGTTTCCTTTTTAAACGACTGAGCAAAAACAACTGAGTTACTTACATTTTTCCTCTACTTTAAAAGCGTACTCACGATCATACGGCACATATTCTTCACCATTGAAAACATATACGACAAGAATTACTGTGTATGCATAACCCTCCATGTCAGGATATGCATCACAAGTAACAATAATTGTTTTAAAACCATGTTCATTCAATGGAATATTATTAAATTTCAATGGCAACGATGAATCTACTTGAAATATTTTTTTAAATTCTCCTTTTTTAACTTGCATAAATATTCTAACAAAATATTTAGTTTCAAAACTTTCGCTTACGGCTACATCGTATAAACCATCATCATTAATATCCAAATATTTCAAATTAACCCCCTCACCTGAAAATATGGGTTGGTCGAGCTCTATAATCTTTTCATTTTCTATGATAAGCGGGATCGACTTATAGTAGCTTGTTTCATTAGGAAATACATTGGGTGCTAAATAAGCATTTAGAATGTAAACACCTTTTGAAATTTTCTTAATACCTAAAGGGAAACTGGTCGAATACCCCCTTGATTGAATATTTTCAAGTACGGTTTGGGGTATATTGTTACTTGATATATCTCCACCTATTACTGAGTTCATATACAAAGAACTTATCAAACCAACAAACACTCGCAAAAAAATATTCATATATTATTATTCAGAATCTGTAAATGTTTAAACTGTGTCACTTTTTATAATTTCATGCATAACAAATGTTGGCAATTCTTTTTTTCCACTGCATTGTATGCTTCGTTGCCTAAAGTGGTAGGGAAAAAATTGCTTGATGAGGGATTCTCCTTTGTCGCTTGTGGCATTGATGCGGCACTGCTTGCAAGCAGCAGTGATCAACTGCTCAAGAAAATGCGCAGCAATTAAACTTGGCTGAGAGGTAAACTTTTGTCTAAAAATAGTAAAAAGTATTGCTTATAATCTTTAGTGCATAAACAATAAATAAAACCTTTCAAAGGTTGCCTTAGTCTCTATTCAAAACAGCTCACAACAAAACAATCAACTCCACAAATAAGTTTTATATTTAACCAAATATAAAGAGATAGCCAATAAGAATGAATAATATAAAAATGTTGCACAGAATTTCTATTGATGGCGAAGCTATTCATGGCATTTATAGAGCAAGACAACTCGGCTTATCTTATGATTACGAAGCGTTAATAAATTACCTAGATACACAGTTGAATAATAAATACCTCTTGGGGTCGTTAAAAGAAGCTATTTTAGATTCTCAAATAATCCATTTAACTTTTGATGACGGTTATGTTGAACACCTTGAAGTTGCACGGAGATTGAAAGAGCGATACAACTTGAGACGACAAGATATTACTTTTGCAATTAATGTGCGCAATAGCACTAAAGATTTAAAAATCTGCACAGATTGGTTTTATTTGATGATGCATGATAATAAAGCAGAAACTCTAATAGAACTACTTTACCAATCAGGCTATAGCAAGAGTTTAACAACTAATGACTTAACATCTTCTTTTGAGGATATTAAATCATTCATTTTCAGGAAAAACATTACCGAGATAAAACAATTTTATAAAGCGTTATCTAAAGTAATTAAATTATCGAATCACCCTCCATTTTTTTTGAATGAGTATCAGGTTTTAGAATTATCTAAATTATTTTCAATTGCTTCCCACTCTATAAATCATATATATTTAAATAATCTAAAAGACAAGGATGCACTTTATGAAATAGCGCAATCTAAATTAGAATTAGAGAAAATAATTAAGCAAAGCGTGGATGTATTTTGCTACCCTGATGGAATAAATACAAAGCGTTTACAGGGGTTATGTCAACAAACTGGATATAAATATGCATTATCTATTAAACAAGATGCACAGAAGCATAATCCGTACTGCATACCAAGGTTTGCAGGAATTGAAACATAGCCGTAGATAATTTAGTGATTCATGATGAGATGCTCTTTTACAGGAATAATATTGAGAATAAAGGTGCGTTAGAAAGAGAACGTATTTCAAATACCAGATTTTTGTGAAAATCATGTTTTCATAGGAGCTAATTCAACTGTTCTACCTGAATGTGTTGTAGGTGAAGGAGCCACAATAGGAGCAGAGCATGGAAAAGGTTATGCAGAAGAAAGCCATGTATAAATGGGGTAGATTTTGATAAATGGTCTAGAGAAAGATTAAAGCATACAGGTAATATTAGGCAACACAACAAAAGTAAAACTGATAAATTAGTCCCCGTTAGTGATATTGATATGGTGTTGAGTATTCAATTGTTCGTTAGGATAGAATTAGGGCAATATGAAAGACATCTGGATAGTTGATAAGATTGCTGACAATCTTCAAGAAGTGAACAATAATTCCTTTTCAGAAGGGCATCAGCCTTTAGGACTTACAGCTGGTGGATATTTATCACATGCGAAAGAAACTCAAGAATGGATAAGTTTGAGAACAATCTGATTTTTCATGAATTTCGAAAATACATTATTAGATAAAAAAGAAATAGAATCTTTTCTGCAATCCATTAATGTACATCAAAATACTGACCAACTAATACAGTTAGAGCACATTATTAAAGGAGTTATCTATAACATTCCATTTAATAATTTATTTCTATTAAACTCTCAAAGTATAAGACCTACTAGTCAAGATGTGATTAACCTCATGTTAACGGGTCAAGGTGGTTTATGTGATGTCATGAACCCTTTTCTTTATCTAGTATTTAAATCATTAGGTTATGAGATCGCATTCATGTCAGCGTCAATGGAATTTCCGCATTGCCATATTATTCTAAAAGTTTCGATTAAAGGAAGAAAATACCTAATAGATGCTGGCAATGGATATCCTTATTTAAATCCTTTACCTTTAGATGAAGAACGGTTTTTTTCGCCGCGACAATTTTCACATCGCTTATTCAATTACAAAGTTGAATCCCAACAAGGTAAATACTATATGTTTCATAAAACGAGAGGTAGTAAGCAATGGAAAGCCGATTATAATTTTTATGATAAGAGTGTTTTGTTCTCTAGCTTTGATGACATGCTTAAAAAACAATACACTAAAATTGGTTGGGGACCATTTCTTAAAAGCATTCAAATAAAAAAATGGACTAATTCAGGAGGATTGTTTCTAAGAAACAATTTTTTCTGGGATGCAGATAAAAATATTAAAAAACGAATTAGCAACCCAGCAGAATTACATCATTGTTTGCAGAATAATTTTCATATTGAAATGGAACCATTAAACGTTAATAAAATTTGGAATATTTGGCAAAGCAATATAATGAATGTGCATGAATAAAATCGTAAATAATAAAATTTTTGATATAGACGACTCTAAGTTAGCTGAGTTTTATCAAGAGCATGGCTGGGTTATTGTGAAAGGTATTTTTAATTCAAACGAAATAAAAAGTCTAAACTTACAGCGGCAAAATATGGTTGAAAAGTATTCTAAAGATATTGGAGTGACTTTAGAAAAATACCTGTCAGAAATTAATCAATGGAGGGACTTATGGTTGCATGGAGGTACATTTGAAGATGCTATTTTCAACGAAAAAAAAATCCAATCAACTGTAAAAAAAGCAATGGACTGGAATGGTTTGCAACTTCTACATGACCACATCATTTCTAAGCCAATTACAAATAATGATAAGATTCCATGGCATCAAGACTCTATGTTTTGGCCAGTTGATAGACTCGGTTGCTCAAGTTGGACGGCTTTACAAGACACTTGTATTAATTCAGGATGTCTTGAAATATTAGACTGCAGTCATAAGAATGGATGTGCAGAACCTATTGATTTCATGCAAGAAGAAAAAAATGATTTTGACATAGGCTTGAAGCATATTCAGTTACCAGTAAAAACTGGAGAGACTATTATCCTGCACAGCCTAACTTGGCATCGTTCATCACCTAATATCAAAATTAATAATAGAGCTGCCCATATATCCTTATGGATACCTCCTTACTCTAGATGGCGTCCAGATTTAGTAGACTGGCATCCAATTAATGAATTTGTCGAAACCCAGTCTGGTGAGTATTTAAGAGGTGACAGAAATCCTATTTTTGGTGAAGTAGACGACTATTCAAAACCTAATAGGGTGATCCATGCAGGAACGAAAAACAAGACTGATGATATTACGATGTTTGATTCAAGTAAAAGAATCAGTAAACAGCTTTCAAGAATTTTAATGAGAGATGGAGATATCACAGCTTTACTTTCATCAGAAAGGAATAAGAAGGCAATTATTAGCAAAACATCTGAGGCGGGTATTTGTAAAGATGAAAATCTATTGTCAGAAGTATTGCACAAATTGTGGCTTTCACATGCTGCGTATAAAAAGAATAAGTCCAGAAATGTTTTTAATACTGCCTATGCTAAATGGTGGCAAATAGCAGGAAAAAATTGGGAAAAAATACACACAAAGAACAACTATGAATAAAGTTTCAGTAACAGAAGGTTCCGGTTTTATTGGCTCTCAATTTAGTGGAGGCATTAATTAGTAGCGGATATTATAGTAACCAATATTGATTTATGGGAATGCAAAAAAATCGTGGAAATGCGTTCAAGAGAAACAGCAATGTCATCTATATTATTGAGTTCAATGCAACTAAAAACATATTGAATTATGAAGTTCAAATGTCACTTGAAGAAGGTATTAGCAAAACAATTCCTTACTACGAAAATATTTGGCAGAAAGTTCAACAGATATAAATTGATTTCTCCAAAATGAAATATGAATTGTGGGTGGGTTTAGCTACATCAAAACCAGAAAATCTAAACAAGTTATTAACCAGTTTTATAAATAATAATATTGAGGAACTGCCAATTATAAAGAAGCTGAACTTTATAATTTATGTCAATGCTGAGGAACAATCATTATTCCATGACTTGAGTGCAGTTAAAAATCTGAATTGTTTATTAATACCGAACCAAGAAATCAAATCAAAACCGTTCCAAAAGTTTTCAATAGCTCAAACAAGACAGATTATTCATCAAAACTTATTCAAACGAATACATAAAAAATGTAATGTTGTAGCGTGGATCATTGATGATGACACAGAAATTGATCATAGAGTAGCTCATTACTTAAACTCTATGCCCATTTTTTTTGAGAACAATATTGATGTGGTTATCAGCCCATGTGATGGGGAATCAGCAAATTGTTTTTACGCTGGACTTAGGGTTCAACTATTTGACATTTATGAAAATTATAAATGGCTAAAATCTTTACCGCCGAATGACATCTTACCTGATAAAAGTAAAGATAATTTTAAATTCCGTAGGCAATATCCAGAATATTATTATGACCTTACACAACTACATAGTGCGCATTTAAAAATCCCTTATTGGTTAGAGCCTGAATTTGAATCCGAAACAGTTACTCAAGCAATCACTAGATTATTAGCAAACGCAAATCAATTATTGAACGGAAGAACCGTATCTAGAAAACTAATACATGATGTCCCTGACAATCTTTTACAACACGCAAAACCCTCAATTAATGCAGGAGGTAATGTTTTTGTGCTGAATGCCACAGCACTACTAACCCCAAACATCACTATCACTTTAGAAAATAGAAGTGTAAGAAGATCAGATATGATCTGGTTATTGATGAATATATCCATGCATCAAATGAACATTGTATCTACAAATTTGCCTATTATTCATTTAGGAAGTAATGAAGGTCAAATCTCTCAAGAAAAAATGATTGACGAGTTGATTGGAGCATCCTTTGTGCACGCATTAAAAGAAATTGTAGGTGACAATCACAGCTGGTGCTTTAGCAACCAAGAAAAAAAGAAGTTAGAAAAACTTTTCATAGCAAAGCTAAAACATAGAAACAATTTGTTTTCAGAGAATGTTATTTATATAAAACAATTGATTAAAAAAATGCAATCACACCCACAACTAAGGACTTTTGGCACTAAGTGTTTAATTGCTTTTGATGAAAAAATGAACAATATTGTTCTTGAAGTAAACAAATTCATCTCTAAAGACATTGACCTAGAGTTGTTGTATAAAAACATCAGCAATCAAGTGACAAAAAATGTTTGATAATTACTGTAAATTAAGTTATAAAAACCTTGCCCAAGGTGCTTTATACCAGACAGATTCAGATGATAGTTCTTTAAAAATAGTTAGCTCTATGCCATTGGAATCTTTTAGAAATAAAAAAAATCCTGTTGTTCGTATTCATTCATCTTGTTTTGCCTCAGAACAGATAGGCTCTAGGGATTGTGATTGCAACGACCAATTAAAATCATCAATATGGTACATAGCAAATCTATCAAACGGCATTATTTTCTATCTTGATCAAGAAGGAAGAGGTCACGGCACTTCAGGGAAAATTTCTATTATGAATGAAATGCATGGCAATAACTTTGACACATACCAAGCATGTGATGCATTGGGATTAGCAGCAGATATTCGAAATTATGATAAAGTGATAAAAATTCTTAATAAATTAAACATTTATTCAATAATTTTAATCAGCAATAACCCTTTAAAAGAGCAAACATTAACAAATAATGGAATCAAAGTATCGAAACGTGTCATACTCCCTACCCCTATTAGAGAAGAAAATTTAAACTATCTAGAGTCTAAGAAACAAAAAAAAGAACATAAAATTTCATTGCATAAATTTGACAATGAAAAGAAAATTTATTTCTATAATCCTAAAGAGGCACATGGTTACCTATCTAACCTATCATTATATGAAATGAAAGTAAATCACTCTAAATGGTACAGTGTAGAGCATTTCTATAAAGCGCACAAGCATATTAATAATGACATTAATACTGACAAACATTTACGATTTTTAAAACAATTTGAAGCACAAAACGGCATCCATCAAGATTGGGAAGCTATTAAAATATCAGTGATGTACACAGCTCTATGCACTAAGTTTACACAGCATGCCGAACTGCATAAGAAACTTATCAAAACAGGTAACGCCCAATTAATAGAAAAATCCATTAATGACTACTTCTGGGGCATAGGTGAAGATTTCAGTGGTCACAACTGGATGGGCAAACTTCTTATGTACCTTCGAGATAATTTAATTACGAAATGAATATTGGTGTTGAATTATTCGAGATAATGCTAACAGTCATGCTCGTTTTGATTGGGCTATCGCAAGTTTTCATCTTGTCTAACCAAAAGCATCAAAATTAATTATCTTTGTTGCAAAACTATAGATTGGCAGTGAAATGCTTAGGCAAGGGAAACCTCTCAGAGTTAAACGCCAGCATTTTCATTATTGAATTAGTTATACCCAATGATGAATATTTATTATATAACTTAACGGAGGAAAATCAGACTAAGAATAGAAAAATGAATAAACCAAATATCTTTGATTGTGGTTCCACCGAATTAACACAAGATTCTGTTTTAGCTTATATAGCTTCTTGGGCAGGTGAAAAATATAAAGACTGTTCAGAGTATAAGTATAGTCAAGAATTTTTGAAGGAAATAATCAGCGAGTTTACCTCGGGTAAGATAGCGCGGTAATCCAATCAAAAAGTAATCTTATACACGCACACATAGTTTTAGCACATCCAGAGAAAGAATATTTCAATGCACACTTATCAGATATCTAGCAACAAGTGCTCGGTGTCGCCGGATGACAAACCACGCTGTCTAACCCCTACGACATGGACTTCGACCCATGCGAAGGGTCGCGTCACTACAGCTCTCGCAAAGACGCAAAGGTTTTTCACGCTCAAACCAAACAGCGTTACAACGCAGACAGTGAAACCTTACCAGCAGAGGTGGAATCGGAAATACAACACTTGCTGGAATGCAATCTGCTGATCGTTTATTTCCCATTGTGGTGGTTCGGCATGCCCGTAATACTCAACAGGTAAGCCATTCATAGTATCGACATATACTTCCTGTAAATGTTCAGACATTTTTATCGTGTGTAACATCAACTTTGGCTTTAAGAAGGAGAAATGTTTTCAAGTAGGTTAAATATTGGTTCTTCTCGTGTAAGCACTTCAAAAATATGACATGGTTAATTTAAAATGAGCGGAAGATAAATTAATTTGCGATAATTGTTTAATAATTTTTTTGAAAAAAATTGAAAAAATCAAGGTATTCGGATTGCAAAACCTGTTGAAATTACACTTTTTATTTTTGAATGTAACCGAGTATTCCGAGGATAACTCAAATGAAGTTAAACGTATTTTAAGATAGGAGATTGATTCATGTCAAATATAGCAGGCAAAGCTTATGCAATGAATGTGATTACTCCAAGTAAAAGAAAAATAACTTGGATTAATCGTTTTATTTTTATGTTAGCACGTGGACTACCTAGTCAGCTCGCAGGTCTAATGGGTCTTTCTATAATTCATTTTGCTCGGTGGATTTTGATAAAACCTTGTCAATGGCCAGATTTAGGTCAAGGTCAGGAAAGTCTGAAAAATGACTATATGATGTTTTGTTCAAATTTTAACGGCACATGGGATCAATATATAGATAGCTTTTCAGATGGCATTCCAGATGGGCTTGATCTATTTTGGTATACAGCAACAAAATATCCTAATTCAATTCCTATTAAACCGTTTAAAAGCTATATCACTGCTAATCAGATCGATACTAACTATTACTATAACGCTACTCCCGGTGCTGCACAAAGAGATATTATATGTGCGATGCGTGTTTATAGTGAGTTGCTCGCTCTGTCAAAAAAACACGAAAATGAAGATGCCGAGGCGTTTCAAGATTCTTATCAAAAAGCTTTAGCCAAAGTCCAAAATTGTTTGGGTGATATGGGTTATGCTCCATTAGCAAGTTTGGCGACAGAGAGGGCAAGCATAAATCATGAGTCTTTTCTTAAAGGACAGAAGACTTTGAATTAAAGAAGACAATGAATATTTTAAAATTTTCAAGAAAATAGTGAGATAAAAAATGCCAAATTTTGATACAGGACATTATTTTTTAACAACTCTTGCGCCTATAAAAAAAGGCACAATGGTTAATAATGATAAAGAAGTGCTTTCGTTTGCACAAAATTTACAAAGAGTTTTGGACACTTTGCCAACGGCTCTGCAATCTCCAGCGACAGAAAAAGTGGGAATAAATAGCCCATTTGTACGAGAAAAAAGCACACATTTTTGTAGATTCACTATTATTAACAATGTCGTTTTTAATGGTCGAAATAAATCAAATGTTCTGTGGCGTGTTCTTGAAAAGATTAACCCTCTTATTCCTAATCATGTTGATAGTTTAAAGAGCGAATACCTGATGTTTGTCGTTGATTTTGATGCTGTAATGAGTATTGGTGATTCGTTACCCGACACCTTGAGTCTACATGAGCAAAATGAAGTACGCAATGCTTACGCTAAGAGATTATGGCAGCATTTACAGACAGAAATACAAAAAATATATAGTAATTGTGTTGGGTTTGAAAAAGTTGAAACTGCAGAAAATTTTGCACAGTATATAGAAAAATGTCAGATAGAGACTACTATGTCATTTAATGACTATTGGATTAACCCGCCAACACTTCATCGCTTGTCAATACCTATGCTAGCAGCTTTAGTGGGAACTCCTATTGTGGTGGCTCTTGTCAGTTTGCTCTGCTTTATTTTTGGTAGATCACATATTCCTATTTTAGGTTGGTCAAGTGGCTGGAGTCTTGCCTTAGGTAGTCTATCAATTGCTATTGCCCTGTATGTTGCCTATCTTTATATATTGTGGAATGGTCGTAAACCTATGTCACCAGGCAAGTACGCAGATCTACCATCTGTTTTAAAATCACTATATATTCAACAGAATTTCAAACAGTTTGCCATAGACGCCCAATCTATGAGTAAAGACGATTTATATAACAATTTTGGGGAATTTTTAAAACAGCATAAATTGCATCAAAAAAATTCCCCAACGCAAAATGCTGGCGTAATCGATCTTAAAGGGTAAAAAACTTTGATAATATTTAGCAGTATACAAGGAGCATAATCATGGCACATCATATTGATTTAGATGATATTCAAGGTAATATTATTAGAGGGTACGGTCGATATAGCTTTCCGAAGGCACGCTATTTTTTCTTACATATTGAAGATGCGTCCGCAGGTCGAAAATTTATTAATAAGGTCACACATAAAATAACAACGGCGGCTCACTGGAATTCAGACAAGCCTCTTGTAACATTAAATATTGGATTTACCTTTACGGGATTGATGCAATTATCTTTGCCCATAAGAACATTGCAAGCTATGCCCAATGATTTTATTGAAGGCATGAAAGCTAGGGCATTCATTTTAGGAGATGATACAAACTATAGTCTTGATAATGATAAGTGGTGCGCACATTGGGATCCGATTTGGAAAGAAAATCGCACTGAAAATAATAAAAATAATAAAAATAATGTGCACATTTGGATATCCATAAATGCGCAAGTACATGAGGGTACGGACGAAGCAGTCCCTGCATTAGAAGAGCAAACAGAGTGGCTTAGGAATGTTTGTGAAGAATTACAGCAGAAGGTCCGTATTTTGACAACTAATGGACAAAAAGGAAACGAAGAATATCAGTCAGCTTCTGCTATTTTTGATACCCTTCCCAATGGACTAAAAGTGCCAACAGCTAAAGAGCACTTTGGTTTTACTGATGGGATTGGTAATCCTGTTTTTGAAGGTCAATTTCCTGAAGAGGTCATGAAAAAACGTGTTATAGGTTCAGGAAAATGGATGACTAAGTCTCAAGGTTGGCAACCGCTTGCAACGGGTGAGTTTATACTTGGTTATCCAGACGAGAGCCAAGAGCTACCACCAACGACTGTACCATGGAATTTTACACGAAATGGTACTTTTATGATTTATCGTAAACTACATGAAAATGTGGATACTTTTGCAGAAGTTATCGCAGAAGAGGCAAAAAACTATGCTGAAATCATGAATATTGATATTGAGCAGGCTGAAACAACCTTAAAAGCCAAGGTAGTTGGTCGGTGGCCTGATGGTGTCCCTCTTTCTCTCGTACCAACATACCAAGATTGGATAGCATTTAAAAAAGAAAAAGGATTTGACAATCCTAATCCATTAGAAGCGGCCATTTCATTTCGAAATTATTACTTTTCGGATGAACCCGCTAATTTTAAATACGGCGATGATATGCAGGGTATTAAGTGCCCTGTTACTAGTCATTTACGCCGTGCTAACCCACGAGATTACCTAGATCCCCATAATAAATCTAAGGGTAATAACGCTGATGCTACTACGCAATTGAGCAATAGACGGCGCATATTACGTCGTGGACTTCCCTATGGCCTCCCCGAACTGGGTAAGGGTAACAATCAAACTGAACAGGGTGTTATATTTATGGTTGTATGTACTAGTATCTTTAGGCAGTTCGAATTTGTACAACAGCAGTGGATGGAGTATGCATTGGATTTTAATGCTGGTAATAATACATGCCCTTTAATAGGCAACCATATTAAACATAAAAATCATATTGTTCCATCAGATCCTACGAGCAAAAAAATGCCTTATGTTATGAGCGATTTAAAAAATTTTGTTGAAACACGTGGTGGTGATTACTTTTTTATTCCGTCAATTAGTGCCTTGCAAATGATGGCAATGGGAATCATTGATCCAACTTAAAATAAGCCAAAAAAATCAGATAATTTTATGAATGTTTTAATTTTAATTTGGCGTTATATATTAAGTTTATTAGATGCATTAAGGGCTATTTCTTGCTTGCTCTATTTAACAGTGCGTTGTTTGTTTGGCAAACATACTTTTAAGATGAACTTTTCACAGTTATTTGATCGAGTTGCAACTCAACGTCTTGTTTTTAGTGTTCTTCGTATTTTTAAGCCTAACTTGTCGCTTGCTAAAATTATTTTCAAATCATATCATAATACAGGAACTGTTCTCGTTACAAGACGGCAGGATGTCTTAGATGTACTTTCGCGTAATGCTGACTTTGAAGTTACCTATGGTTCTAGAATGAAAAAATTGACCGATGGTGATAACTTTTTTTTAGGTATGCAACCTTCTGCAGATTATCAAAGAAATGTTTCAATGATGCGTTTGGCTGCGCGGCAAAGTGATGTTAGTAGCATTGTTGTTCCAAGAGCTAAGATTATAGCGCAAGATGCTATTAATCAGTCTAAAGGAAAAATCGACCTTCCAACAGAACTTACAAAAAAAGCACCTTGGGATATGGTTGCGACTTATTTTGGCACTCCTGGTGAAAATCCTGAAATGATGCAGCATTGGGCCACGACTTTATTTTGGTATTTATTTAACGATGTAGATGCGAATGACTCACTTGATAAAACCTCTTTGGGCATAGCAAGGGACCTGTGTGCTTACTTAGATAAAACAATTCAAGCGCGCAAAGACAACCCTAATTCTGATGATGATTTAATCAATAGATGCTTATCGTTACAAACAACAAATCCAGATATTATTACCGATATAAACATTCGTAACAATCTACTCGGGTTAATTATTGGCGCTATACCAACGATATCCAAAGCATGTTGTTTTGCTATAGATGAGCTATTTCGTCGCCCAGAAGAACTGGAAAAAACAATGCAAGCGGCTAGGAATAATGATGATGATTTAATGGCACAGTACTTGTGGGAAGCATTACGATTTAACCCTCTTAATCCCATTATATTTCGTCGTGCTGCACGCGATACCACGATTGCTAGAACGTCTCTACGTCAGCAAAAAGTTAAGCAAGGGCAAATGGTTCTAGCAGCAAATCTTTCAGCAACTTTTGATAGAAAAGAAATACCTTCTCCAAATGATTTTTTGGTAAATAGAGAATGGGAAACATACATTACTTGGGGCTATGGTATGCATAAGTGTTTTGGAGCAACGATCAATAAAGCAATCATTCCAACGATATTAAAACCGTTATTGTGTACAAAAAACTTAAGAAGAGCACCTGGAAAAGCAGGGAAGATAGATACAGAAAACACCCCTTTCCCTATGCATTTTCATGTTGAATTTGATGTAAGTTAATGCAAGTATTGAGTTACTCCCCCTCGTATTAGCACTCTTTGGCATTGACAATCCATTGAATGGAACCATCTTATAGACGCGTGCTCAACTTGCTAATAAAAAACCACCATTCAATGTCAACAAGGGCTTCTCCATCTTCAAATATTGATTTGTATGTAATAGTTTTCACGATCTGCAACAAGATTTAATGCATTTTCTTTTGTAGCAATTACTGGTCAGATAGGGTCACCAATCCGAAATGTAATGGTGAATGCATTCATAAGTCGACATTACCTCCGTATTCAATTGAATACGAAAAAAGAAGCCTTTGCGTTCTCAGAACTTGCTTGAGTGTGAACTGCAATTGTTCAAGCATATAAAATAAATCAAAAATAGCAAATGTTTATCCACCTTAGCTCCCAATTTTTGACCACACCTTTACTTTCAACTTTACATCATATCTATAAGTGATACTGGTTTTTTCTGTACATAGCATAGCGTAAAATCGAATGCTCCTACGCCCTTTAAATAATTTGAAAGAGGCTCATCGCTATAGGGATTATCCGCACAAAATAGTGCCATGTTTCTACCACTTAAACTGAAGAAACTACAAGTCTTTTTTAAGTCTTAATTACTCGTGCTGATTATTCATCTTATTTTTTCTACTTCCTTAGCTTGATCGATAAAAGCTGATAGTGATTTTAAAATATGAACTATGCTAAAAATGAAAATGCCATGTTGGACACCAATATGATTAAATTCTCTAAATATGTCATGAGCTGAAGTAATTAGCAAGACTATACCAACAAATAATTTTAACCATCTATTTTGAGAAAAACGTATCAACCAAGACATGTTTTATTTCCTTCTAATTATGAGTGACATCCTTTCCTCTTTGCTGCAAGCAACCTTATTTGGGCAATAAAAATTGATTTTATGTACCTATTATAATTCTAAAACCCAATTATCCCTTTTCTCTCAGTTTCTCTCAGTTAAATTTGACAAACAAAAATCTCCTTTAAACCTTGATACTTTGAATTATTATAAATTATCTTTTAAATAGCTAATATTTTTTAGCAATAGACTTTAATTAAATCAAGTGATTAATTGTCATCCAATGAAGCAAGGCTTAAGATTTTGTGGGAGCATGACGATAATATAAACTATTGTAAGCTACCCTGCCTCATTGAGGCATTTAGAACATACATTCTTGAGTTTTATTGTGAATATTTGTCCTTAAATTTAAGAGCACTATTGGTCCATTATGATTCCTTATCATATACGCCAGGTATCCTAGCGTTTCAACCATCATTGCATAAGTTGATGGTCTACCAATCCCCCACATGCGTTTAGACGCTTAACAGGAGAAACCTCTATTTTTAAGTGTGACAGCTAAAGGGTAGTCTACAATATGAATTCTTTAGAAAAATCATTATGGTGTTACTATGAAAATTATCGATCATATTTTATCTTTTTCTGATTTGAAAGATGTGGACGAAGGGGCAGAACCCGCTCCGCATCAACCGGAAATATTACTCATTGCATGTGTTGATGCAAGAAAAGATCCTATTGCTGATTTAGGCATTCCTAAAGGCAAAGCCATTATCATGAGAAATATTGCCGCTCTTGTTTCTCACCATTCAGTGCCACTTAACGAGAGGTTAATCATAAGTTCCACTTTAGAATTTTCTGTTAAGATATTGAAAGTAAAACATATTGTTGTTATGGGGCACACACATTGTGGAGGCATAAAGGCTTCCTTAACAGGAGTTGATTTACCATCTTTAGACCTTTACTTAAGAAGCTTTTTACCTGTTGATGATACACTTAATGATGAAAATTTATCATTAGAAGAAAAATGTCGCCATCTTGAAGAAAAAGCCGTTGCCTTTAGTGTTGATAATCTAAAATCGTATGACTTTATTAGCGACGCCGTTAATAATGGTTCTTTATCACTGCATGGTTGGGTGCTTGATACTGCCAGCGGTAAGATTAATGTTGTTACTTAGGGCGTGTTAAAAGACGCTTATTGTCGAACCGTCGAACCAGCATTCTCACCAAGACTGCCTCAGCATCAAAATAAAAAAAGACACCGGTGGCGTCCCTTTTATTCTGGCGGTGAAAGAGGGATATGTACAGACCTATGTATAAAGGGTTTCAGCCACTGCAATCTACGTACCGTACACTACCGCTATAATCATAACGATAAGAAAACCATTTATTTGCATGTGAAAGAAAAATATAATGCCGAATACCAACGAAATATAGTGGTTTTTTTTGAATTTATAAGCATATACAGTGCTTGATAATATAGAAAAGAGCAGCGTTGATATAATGTATGCCGAAGGGAACGTTTCACCAAAGACGTCATCAATCGAGAAAATCAATACTCCAAAATAGAGTCCTAACATTGTTAGTGAAATAACTAAAAAAATTAATGTTTTTTTCACAATGCGTTTGTTTTTTTATGCTTATCTGTCCCAGTGTGCGTTTTGCCATTCATTCCAAATAAACAATTTGTGTGATAAATATATTTCATAAATCTTGAATTAAGGTAAACTAATAATTAAAATCAAGAAACAATAGATGAGTATTATCTGTATTGGGCCTATTAAGAGACCAAATAATGTGTATTCATATACATTTTTTCCATGAATCTTTGCAAACAACAAAGCCCAAGGCACCCCCGAAAATACCAATAGAAAATAGACGATAAAGATAATCAAAAAATCACGAGGAGACCATGCGAAGTAAATATTATTTTTGGTTAATATTAATAGAAAAATCGAAATTAAATATATCAATATAACCAGTATATTGGCAATTTGGTATTTTATTGTCCTAGTCAATGGTTGGTACCCTATTCATCATTTAATTACTATCCACTGTACACATACAACAACCAATCTGATGGCGTGTACACTAATAAGCATGTGCTTCATACTTTATTGTGCCCCCCAGTCTGGGTGATTGTCAACATAAATACTGCTATTGCTGAGGACTTCACCCAAGTGCATAACAGTGTCCAAAGCACCATTTAATGGGTCTCGAGCATCATAATGTACGTAAACACCAGACTTACCAAGATCCGTAGTTAAGTGATATCCACCAGGCAACCTTTGATTCCATTGGTGGTTTCCTCTGCTATGGTATCAGCCAGAGTATCAGGATGCCCGACACCTTTTCTTTCAACATATTCACTTTCCTTAAGTGAAGGTGTCACATCTTTAGAAAATTCGAATGAAAGATTAGTGTTCAGCATAAAATAAATCAAAATTTACTGTTTAATTTCATTCCAAGGGCTGATGTTCCAGCCATATGGATATAGGCAGTTTTTCGATCTCGCAAAAATGGGACAAAACCTACTGGTCCAGCAAGGATTTCATTTCCTAAATCCATTAGACCAGCATTTGCAATATATGAGCGTTCGAATCCCACACGATGCGGGGCTTTGTCAAACATTTAAGTTATTGATTTAAGTGCGTTTTATATGGCGGTGAAGGAGGGATTCGAACCCTCGATGCGCTATTAACACATACTCCCTTAGCAGGGGAGCGCTTTCAGCCGCTCAGCCACTTCACCGGTTAGATTATGCAGTCCAGATTTTGCAGGCGAGATTATAGCAGAGCAGCCTGCTTCTTTAGTGGATTGTGTTTATTTATATTCAGCTTTCTTATTGAACGCGCTTAAATCTAAATTAAAAGCGAGAAAATAGACCATTTAACGCACTTCAGTTCATTAATGCCATGCGGAAAATTCACTAAAATTCGTATAGATGCATGTATAATGTTGGCTCGTATTTAACCCTCCTCATAAGATAATTTTTAGGACACTGAGTGAAAGCAGTATTAGCCCTAGCAAGCGGTCGTGTATTCAAAGGAAAATCCGTTGGTCATTACGGAAAAGCCGTAGGTGAAGTCGTTTTTAATACCGCTATGAGCGGTTATCAAGAAATTCTCACAGACCCTTCTTATTATCAGCAAATAGTCGCCCTTACCTGCCCTCATATTGGCAATATCGGAACCAATCCCGAAGATTGTGAATCCGATAAAAGTTATGCTAAAGGATTGATTGTTCGTGATTATTCAAAACACTGCAGCAATTGGCGTTCTGATGTCAGTTTACACGACTGGATGGATGCAAGAAAGCTGGTAGGCATTACTGAAGTTGATACGCGTGCCCTAACTCTATATCTTCGTACCCACGGCGCTCAAGCAGGATGCATTTTGAGTGGGGAAAATGTGGACGTTGACGAAGCCATCGCTATGGCTCAATCTTTCTCAGGGATTAAAGGCGTAGACCTGGCAAAAGAGGTTTCTTGTTCTAAATCTTACTCATGGAATCAAGGATGCTGGAATATTGAAGGAAAGATCAAAGAATCGACAGGGAATATACATGTGGTTGTGTATGACTTTGGTGTTAAAACAAATATTCTGCGCATGTTAGTAGATAGAGGGTGCCGAGTAAGCGTTGTTCCTGCCAAAACAACAGCAGAGCAAGTATTGAATATGAATCCTGATGGAGTAATGCTTTCAAATGGTCCTGGCGACCCAGACCCGTGCGACTATGCCATTTCTGCAATTCAATCATTAATAGAGGCTGATGTGCCCATTTTCGGTATTTGCTTGGGACACCAATTACTAGCTTTAAGTTGTGGTGCTACCACTGAGAAAATGAAATTCGGTCATCATGGCGCAAATCACCCTGTTAAAGACATATTAACTGGGAAAACCATGATTACTAGCCAAAATCATGGCTTTTCAGTACGCTCTGATAATTTACCAACGCACCTTGAAATCACTCATCAATCACTTTTTGATAATTCTATTCAAGGCATCCGTCATAGACACAAGAGCGCTTTTGGATTTCAAGGACACCCTGAAGCGAGCCCAGGGCCTCACGACATTGGCGGATTATTTGACGATTTTGTCGCTTTAATACAAGACAAGTAAATGCCTAAACGCACTGACATTAAATCCATACTCATTATCGGGGCAGGTCCTATTGTCATAGGTCAAGCTTGTGAATTTGATTATTCTGGCGCTCAAGCGTGTAAAAGTTTACGCGAAGAAGGCTATCGCGTTATTTTGACAAATTCAAATCCAGCAACAATCATGACAGATCCTGATCTTGCGGATGCCACTTACATTGAGCCAATACACTGGAAAGCGGTTGAGAAAATCATTGAAAAAGAAAGGCCTGATGCGCTGCTTCCTACTATGGGCGGACAGACTGCTTTGAACTGTGCACTTGATTTAGTGCGCGAAGGGGTTTTGAAAAAATACGACTGTGAATTAATAGGTGCGAATCAAGAAGCCATCGATAAAGCTGAAGATCGTCAAAAATTCCGTGATGCCATGGATAAAATTGGTCTATCTTCTGCTCGCTCACACATAGCGCATAGCATGGAAGAAGCATGGAGTGTGCAATCCAATATCGGATTTCCAGCAATTATCCGCCCTTCATTCACTTTAGGTGGAACAGGCGGTGGCATAGCTTACAACCATGAAGAATTCGAGGAAATTTGTACGCGTGGATTCGATTTGTCACCAACACACGAACTGTTAATTGAAGAGTCTTTGCTTGGTTGGAAAGAGTTTGAAATGGAAGTTGTGCGCGATCGCAAAGACAATTGCATTATTGTGTGTGCAATAGAGAACTTTGACCCTATGGGAGTACACACAGGCGATTCCATTACTGTTGCCCCAGCACAAACATTAACCGATAAAGAGTACCAACTATTAAGAAATGCATCCATTGCCGTACTGCGTGAAGTAGGCGTAGATACTGGCGGGTCAAATGTCCAATTTGCGATTAACCCAAAAGACGGCCGCATTATTGTTATTGAAATGAACCCACGTGTATCACGTTCGTCTGCCTTAGCCTCAAAAGCTACTGGATTTCCAATTGCGAAAATTGCCGCAAAACTATCTATAGGTTATACTTTAGACGAATTGCAGAATGATATTACGAATGGTAAAACACCTGCTTCTTTTGAACCAAGTATCGATTATGTTGTAACAAAAGTACCACGCTTTACTTTCGAGAAATTCCCTGAAGCCAATCCTCTATTGACCACTCAAATGAAGTCAGTTGGAGAAACAATGGCGATTGGGCGAACGTTTCAAGAGTCTCTACAAAAAGCATTGTTTGGACTGGAAATTGATAAAACAGGGCTTGATGAGATTTTCTTCCCTAGCGGTAACTTTAAACAAGACGAAACATTATGTTTAAAAGAATTACGTCAACCCGGAGCTTTTCGTATCTGGTATCTTGCAGATGCTTTTCGATTAGGTATTTCGTTAGAGAAAATATTTGCTACTTGTTCCATTGACCCTTGGTTTTTGCACCAAATCAAAGAGCTTATTGATATTGAGTCAAGTCTGAAACAGAAAACGCTCAACTCATTGGATAAAGATGATCTATGGAAACTTAAGCGCAAAGGATTCTCCGACAAACGCCTCGCATACTTATTAAATTGTGATGCTAATAGTGTCTACGTTGCACGTAATAATTTAGGCGTGTTGCCAGCGTTTAAACGCGTTGACACTTGCGCAGGGGAATTTGCAACAGACACCGCTTATATGTATTCAACTTATGAGCATGAATGTGAAGCACGCCCTACTTCGAAAAATAAAATCATCATTATTGGTGGCGGTCCCAATAGAATTGGACAGGGAATTGAGTTTGATTACTGCTGTGTTCATGCCGCTCTAGCGTTGCGAGAAGATGGTTGGGAAACGATCATGGTTAATTGTAATCCTGAAACCGTTTCAACAGATTATGACACTTCTGACAGGCTTTATTTTGAGCCTTTGACGCACGAGCACATCATGAATATTGTTGCTGTTGAAAAACCGCACGGGGTTATCGTGCATTATGGCGGTCAAACGCCATTAAAACTTGCTAAAGGCTTACTCGCCAGCGGTGTTTCTATTATTGGCACTTCACCTGAAGCGATTGATCGTGCTGAAGATCGTGAGCAATTTAAAGAGTTATTAGACAAACTTTCGTTGTTACAACCTGCTAATCGTACCGCCAAAGATGGTGATTCTGCAGCATTATTGGCTGAGGAAGTTGGCTTTCCATTGGTTGTTCGCCCTTCTTATGTTCTTGGTGGTCGAGCCATGGAAATTGTATTCAATCAACAAGAGTTGAAACATTACATAGAAAATGCCGTACAAGTCTCAAACGATTCACCTGTGCTGCTTGATTATTTCCTCGATAACGCTGTTGAGTTAGATGTTGATGCTGTTTCTGATGGTGAAGAAGTTATCGTTGCGGGCATAATGGAGCATATTGAGCAAGCAGGTATTCATTCTGGAGACTCTGCCTGTTGTTTACCTCCGCATCAAATCAGTGATGAACTAATTGATAGAATTCGTGAACAAACCATCAAAATGGCTAAGGAGCTAAATGTGGTCGGTTTGATGAATGTTCAATTCGCCATAAAAGGCGATGATATTTACGTGATTGAAGTTAATCCTCGTGCTTCGCGCACCGTGCCTTTTGTATCAAAAACAACAGCTGCCCCATGGGCAAAAATTGCTGCTCGCTGTATGGTAGGCAAGTCACTCAAAGAGCAAGGTGTTCAAATAATCCCCAATCGTCCTTATTTTGCTGTTAAAGAATCGGTATTCCCATTCAATAAATTTCCAGGGATTGACCCTGTCTTAAGTCCTGAAATGCGATCTACTGGTGAGGTTATGGGTGTTGGTATGACTTTTGGTGAAGCATTTGCCAAAGGCACAGCTGCCGCCAATACTGATATTCCATTAAGTGGCACTGTATTTTTTAGTATTGATCGCAATGAGCGCATCAATGCTCTACCTTTGGCAAAAAAATTGAAGAACAAAGGCTTCAATATTATGGCAACACGAGGAACTTTGAAAGTCTTAGAAGAAAATGGCATAGAAGGTGAGTTGGTGAACAAGGTTTCTGAAGGTCGTCCAAACGTGGTTGATGCAATTAAGAATAAGCAAATTGATCTTATCATAAATACAACAGGAGACGCTTTGTCCATCCGCGACTCTTCGGACATTCGACGCGTTGCATTAATGAAAAAAATCACTTGTGCTACTACTTTGAGAGCCGCAAGTGCCATGATCCAAGCGATGGATTATGACCCTTATAATCAGGTTACTTCATTACAAGATTTGCAACAGAAATGATCCGTCTTTCTATTCATCCTGAAAATCCTCAAAAAAAACAAATTAATGCTGTTTGTGAATGCCTGAACGATGGCGGAGTGGTTGTATTACCTACCGACTCTTGCTATGCGCTTACAACAAAAATCGGTAACCTTGATGGTGCGGCGCGCATTCGTCAAATAAGAAAGTTAGATGACAAACATCGCTTCAGTTTGCTTTGTCAAGATTTATCAAATATAGCCACTTACGCCAAGGTTGATAACTCTTCGTTTCGATATATGCGCACGTATATTCCAGGCGCATTCACGTTCATCTTACAAGCATCCAAAGAAGTACCTAAAAAACTGTTGCATGAGAAGCGCAAAGAAATTGGAATTCGTGTGCCAAAAAATAATATCGTTCACAGTATCTTGAACGAATTGAACTGTGGACTGTTAAGCTCAACCATGCATTTGTCCGACAACGAGCTAATCATGACCGAAGCCGACACTATAGAAGATGAAATAGGGTCACAAATAGATATGTTGATCGATGGAGGAAGTTGTGGGCTAATACCTACGACAATAGTTAATTTAACAGGTGAGGTGCCTGTAGTAATTCGCCAAGGAAATGGTATTTTGATTAGCTAAATGTTTACTTGAGATTAGTGCCTCCAACACGCCTCTTACGAACACTTACAAGAGTGTATACAGAAATATTTCACGAAACTATTCCTCATTAAAATCGCATTGGACGGCTCGAATGTTGATAGAATGGTGCAATACATAGAACTCTTACAGAAGCCATATTAATAACTGATTTATATCATGGAATTATCCGTATTTCAGAAAATTGCCATCTTTACACTTCCTGTTCTGTTTGCTATCACAGTCCATGAATATGCACATGGGTGGGCAGCAAGTCGACTTGGAGACAATACCGCTCGCATGGCTGGTCGGCTTACCCTAAATCCCATCAAACACATTGATCTAGTCGGAACCATCATCATACCGATTGTCTTATTATTACTGGGTGGCTTTTTGTTTGGTTGGGCAAAGCCTGTACCTGTTGATGTGCGCAATCTTCGCAGTCCAAGAGGCGATATGGCTTGGGTTGCAATTGCTGGACCTTTTTCAAATTTGATCATGGCTTTCTTATGGTCATTGTTACTTCCCTTGGGGAAAATAGTTTTCAACATCAGCAGCGATGTTGGATTGCTTATGATTTATATGGCACAAGCTGGCGTTTTGATTAATCTTGCTCTTATGTTGCTCAATTTAATCCCCATCCCTCCCCTTGATGGAAGTCGAATCCTTTCTGCATTCCTTCCTTTGCGACTGAGCTATCAATATAATCGCCTTGAACAATATGGCTTCATATTCCTTATCATTCTCCTCGCATTTGGCTGGCTTGGAAATATAATCGGTCCTCCTCTGTATTACTTACAAAACATTTTCCTTTAATTTTGAAACGCATTCGCTTACACAAATGGCTTGCTGACTCCGGCTTAGCCTCACGCCGCAGTTGCGAAAAAATGATTGAGGACAAGCGTATTGAAGTAAATCACAAAATTGCAGAGATTGGTCAAATCATAGATCCCGATGTTGACAACGTATTTCTTGATAAAAGACGTTTTCGCCCAAATAAAAAAACCGCAAGTCTGCAAGTCATCTTATACAACAAGCCACCAGGGCAAATAGTAACACGCAAAGATCCTCAAGAACGTGATACTGTATTCCAGTCTCTACCACGCCCTAAAAGCGGACGCTGGATCAGTGTTGGTCGGTTGGACATCAACACAAGCGGTCTGCTTTTATTTACAAACGATGGGCAATTAGCCAATGCATTAATGCATCCCTCCTCAGATTTAGAAAAGGAATACGCTGTCCGCTTACGTGGACTACTAAGCGAAGAACAGTTGAAACTTTTAAAATCCGGCGTTGAACTGGAAGATGGTATGGCTTCCTTTAAAAGCATTGAGGAGCGCGGTGGCGAAGGACATAATCGTTGGTATCATGTGGTGTTAGAGCAAGGGCGTAATCGTATGGTGCGCCGTTTGATTGAATCACAAGGTTCGCAAGTTGCCCGACTAATCCGAGTACGCTTTGGCACTCTGTTATTACCGATGCAACTCAAACATGGGCAGCATTGGCTATTAAGTGATAAAGAAGTAGCCAGTTTTTTAAAAGACTCAGGACTCTCAAAATTATTGGAGAGTAATACCTCTAAATAATTGCCCTTTATAAGCAGTATTAAAGTAGTAGAATATAAAAACGTCCTTGCGCGCTTTCATGAAAAATTCTATGAATAAACAGAATTTAAAAATTGCAGAAAGTCTTTTTAAAGCACAGTACCCACTGGGATTTTCTGATCCTCAGTTGCTCGCCATTGCTAAACGGCACAATATGAACAAGATGATTGAAAACTGTCAAGATTCTTTTAGTGTAAGAAGTTTTGACATGCCTAACCAGATTGTAGAGAGTATGATAAAAACAGTATCTCGCTCATCCATGGTCTCCATGTTTGAAAAACCTAAATTCCGCGATTGCATGAAAACTTTAAATTCTGACGGGATAGAACGCATGTCATTAGGACTAAAAGAACTCTTACATGGAGAGCAAGAATATGGGTTTGAAATGTTATGCGAAGAACTTCGTAATCATAAATTAGCTCGATGGAGCTTATTAACCATAATCCCCACATACTATGACCCGACAGTAGAGGTTTTTGTCAAACCCACTACTGCAAAAAATATCCTCCAACATTTTGAAATAGAAAATTTAACCTACAACGCTAAACCTTCTTGGACTTTCTATGCTGGATACCGCAAGTTGGTCACAACAATGAAACAATTAGTTGACCCTTCGCTATCCCCTTCAAATGCAGCTTTTACAGGCTTTCTAATGATGAGCATGCGCCCTATGGATTAAATGACTTTTATAAAAAACCCATACCCTATACTGTCTATACTCTAATAATTTTAAAATGAATTTAAACGACTCGATTAATATCCTTGAATGTGCCTCTATAAACACAGAAAACAATCGTTGGCAATGGCAAAGCGGTGGTAAAAAAAACTTAGTCATCTATTTCTATCCAAAGGACGATACGCCAGGTTGCACTGTTGAGACCAAGGATTTTGAAAGGTTACTCTCCTCATTTGCAAAGACCAGCACTGAAGTAGTTGGAATATCGCGTGACACGCTCAAAAGTCATTTAAAGTTTAGCGAAAAACATGCTCTTTCTTTGCCTTTATTAGCCGATGTGGAAAAGACGATATGCGCTCAATTTGGTGTGTTAGTTGAAAAATCGATGTTTGGTCGCAAATACATGGGGATTGATCGGACAACATTTTTGATCAATAAAGATGGAGTCGTTGTCAAAATATGGCGAAAAGTTAAAGTCGATGGTCATGCACAAGAAGTCATGAACTACTGTCAATCAATCCTTTAAGCATCCATTTCTTAGACAGCAATAAAGCATCATGATCTTAAGGATAGTGATTTCCCAAACCGTCACCTTTGCAAGTAATTAGCGCGTAATGTGTTATAATACCTCACAATTCTTCAGAAGAAGCTGTGCTAATTGTGTTTTTTATTTTCCATTGTTATTTTTCTTATTGCAGTGAAAAGTAAAAATATCATCTCAACATAGTTGGGGTGTGTCTATTTTAAATTTAACTTGGAGACATCGTGAAAAACTCATTCAATTCAAAAAAGTCACTTGAAATCAACAACAAGTCTTGGGAATACTTTAGCGTTAGCGATTTAGATGGTGGGAGTAACTTGCCCTTCTCATTAAAAATTCTATTAGAAAACCTATTGCGTCATGAAGACAATAAAACCGTAAAAAAAGAAGATATTCAATGGTTCTTAGACTGGAATGCCAATACAGATGATGAAAAAGAAATAGCCTATCGTCCAGCTCGTGTATTGATGCAAGATTTTACCGGTGTGCCTGCAGTCGTTGATTTGGCTGCAATGCGCGATGCAATGCTTAAATTAAATGCAGATCCAAGTCGTATTAACCCTTTACAGCCTGCTGAATTAGTTATCGATCACTCGGTTCAAGTTGATAACTTCGGCACAGATAATGCGCTTGATCTCAATATCAAATTGGAGTACCACCGCAATAAAGAACGCTATCAGTTCTTAAAGTGGGGACAACAAGCTTTTTCTAATTTTAAAGTGGTTCCCCCAGGGGCAGGGATTGTCCACCAAGTTAATCTTGAATATCTTTCACGCGTTGCTTTTACTAATTCTAAAAATCAAGTTTATCCAGATACATTGGTAGGAACCGATTCACACACAACTATGGTCAATGGGTTAGGCGTTCTTGGCTGGGGGGTCGGTGGTATTGAAGCTGAAGCTGCTATGCTTGGACAGCCTATATCGATGTTGGTTCCCAAAGTAGTTGGCTTTAAAATAACCGGTAAATTGTCTGAGGGTATCACGGCTACTGATCTTGTTTTGGTAATTGTCGAGATGTTGCGCAAGCATGGTGTGGTGGGAAAATTTGTTGAGTTTTATGGCAACGGTATTGCTGCTTTACCATTAGCGGATAGAGCAACTATCGGCAATATGGCTCCCGAATACGGCGCTACTTGTGGCATTTTCCCTGTTGATGAAGAAACGCTCAGTTACATGCGTTTATCAAATCGTGATGAGCAAACGATTGAACTTACTAAAAATTATTTTAAAGCACAAAACATGTTCTTAGATGAGGACTACCAAACGCCCGAATTCAATGAACATATTGAGCTTGATTTATCCACGGTCGTTCCAAGTATTGCAGGTCCTAAACGCCCTCAAGATCGTATTAATTTGACAGACACTAAATCCGCGTTTCTTTCAGCATGTAAAGAAATAAAATCAAGCAAAGAAACAGTGCAAGTCAACGATAACTCGCAGCAATATGAGCTTAAAAATGGAGCGGTCGTTATTGCCGCTATCACTTCGTGCACGAATACGTCGAACCCTTATGTTATGTTAGGCGCTGGATTGCTTGCTAAGAAGGCGGTTGATTTAGGATTGAATGTGAAACCTTGGGTTAAAACCTCTTTGGCTCCTGGTTCAAAAGTGGTTACTGAATATCTCGAAAAAGCGGGATTGATGAACGCGTTAGGCGCACTAAATTTTGACGTTGTCGGTTTTGGATGCACCACTTGCATAGGTAATTCGGGCCCTCTTCCAACCCCTATCTCTCAAGGAATTAACGAAGGAGATTTGAGCGTTTGCTCTGTACTTTCTGGAAATCGAAACTTTGAAGGACGTGTTCATCCTGAAGTGAAAATGAACTACCTTGCTTCGCCTCCTTTAGTCGTCGCTTACGCCATAGCTGGACGTATGGATATTGACTTGTATAACGAACCATTGACTCAAAATAAAAATGGTGATGACATATATCTAAAAGACATATGGCCAAGCACTGAAGAAGTCAACAATGTTGTAGCACAATGCGTTACACAGCAACAATTTTCACGAACCTATCAACATGTTTTTGATGGCGATCAAAACTGGAAAAATCTGCATGCCAATCAAGTTGAAAAATACGATTGGCCGACTTCAACGTACGTGCAAAAACCACCATTTTTTGATAACATTACTGAACCAAATCAAGTGGTCAATAGCATTGAAGGTGCCTATCTACTCGCACTCCTCGGAGATTCGGTCACAACCGATCATATTTCACCGGCTGGACCCATTAAAGTGGATAGTCCAGCAGGTGAGTACCTTATGGATAACAATGTGCCCGTTTCCGAATTTAATTCTTATGGGTCAAGACGTGGAAACCATGAAGTAATGATGCGCGGTACTTTTGCAAACATACGCTTGCAGAATTTAATGCTCCCTGGCTCAGAAGGCGGTGTCACTAAGCACATTCCAAGTGAAGAGAACATGTCGATTTACGATGCTGCAATGTTATACAAAAAAGCAGGAGAACGTACCATTATCATATCAGGGAAAGAATACGGTACAGGTTCATCTCGTGACTGGGCAGCAAAAGGACCACATTTGTTAGGAGTTAAAGCAGTTATAGCAGAATCTTTTGAGCGCATTCATCGTACTAATTTAGTAGGAATGGGTATCCTGCCGATTCAGTTTCTCGCAGGAGAATCAGCGAAAAGCTTTGCTTTAACGGGTAATGAACGCTTCACTATTAGCGGCATTGACAACGGTAGAAGCAAGTCGGTTGAAGTAACAGCAGTTCGATCGGACGGAACAAAAACGCACTTCAAAGCTAAAGTACGCATTGACACACCACAAGAAGTAGAATACTATCAAAACGGTGGCATTTTACAATATGTATTGCGTCAGCTAGCTTCTTAGCACTGTACAAATAAGTGGTGCTGTTATAAAATCACTGCATATTTTCAAGTAATTAATATGAATAAAACAGAAAACACCCAAAGGCGACAAGGCATTTATTTATTGCCCAATATATTTACAACGGCAGCTTTGCTTTGTGGTTTTTATAGCATTGTGTTAGCTTTTTCAGGGCGATATATTGAATCGGCAATTGCGGTAGTAATTGCCGCAGTTTTAGACGGCTTGGATGGTCGCGTTGCTCGAATGACCAAAACATCAACGCCATTTGGCGCAGAGTACGACTCTATGGCTGATATGGTGTCTTTTGGTATTGCACCTGCTGTTCTGGCGTATTCGTGGGGTTTAACAAATTGGAACGAAAATACTTGGTTAATAGCCTTCTTTTTCGTTGCTGGCACAGCTCTTCGTCTTGCTCGTTTTAGTTCACAAGTAAGTGATTCTAATCTTCGTGGCTTCTTTCAAGGTATGCCCTCACCTGCTGCTGCTGGGACTTTGGTGAGCTTTGTTTGGGCATGTGAAAATTTACAATGGCACGACCCAATAATGCGCTGGCCCTTATTCTTACTATGTTTGGTTCTAGCAGTGTTGATGGTTAGTAATGTGCGTTTTTATAGCTTCAAAGACTTTAGCGGCAGCAAAATTCCATTTATTGCTCTTTTTGGCGTTGTAGTAGCAACAATGATTCTTGCTTCACACACTTCGCTAATGCTTTTCATCGTTGGAATGATTTATCTATCCTCAGGACCAGTACTGACACTTATTCAACTTAGAAACAAGCGACTTGAACGGCGCTTGAGACTCAACGCCTAAAAAACCAATTAGTCTTAATTTCTAAAACTTAAAATTATTATGTCAGACCGAATTATTATTTTTGATACCACGTTGCGCGACGGCGAACAAAGCCCTGGTGCTTCAATGACTTTGGATGAAAAAGTCCGTATAGCCAAAGCGTTAGAGAAGATGAAAGTGGACGTGATTGAGGCGGGATTTGCAATAGCAAGTGATGGCGATTTTAAAGCCATTCATGCGGTTGCTTCTCAAATAAAGGATTCAGTTATCTGCTCCTTAGCGCGTGCTAATAAAAAAGATATTGATCGTGCCGCCGAAGCAATTGCACCAGCCCCTCAAAAGCGTATCCATACCTTTATAGCAACCTCTCCCATCCATATGCAAATGAAGCTGAACATGTCGCCAGATGCCGTTAAGGATGCAGCGATTTCAGCAGTTAAGCATGCGCGTAATTTCACCGATAATGTTGAGTTTTCTCCTGAAGATGCAGGGCGCTCGGAGGTCGATTTTTTATGCCGCATTATTGAGGCTGCAATAACAGCAGGTGCTACCACAATTAACATACCCGATACCGTTGGCTATAATGTGCCTGAACAGTTCGGACAACTTATCAATGAATTAATTACGCGCATTCCTAATTCAGACAAAGCTGTTTTTTCTGCACATTGTCATAATGACTTAGGATTGGCTGTTGCTAACTCATTAGCAGCGGTAGCAAACGGTGCTCGTCAAATCGAATGCACGATCAATGGACTCGGTGAGCGTGCTGGTAACACTGCATTAGAAGAAGTGGTAATGGCTTTAAAGACACGTGAAGACTTTTACAACTTAGAAGTCAACATTGAAGCGACCCAGATGGTCCCTACCAGCAAACTGGTCTCTGGCATTACTGGATTTCCAGTCCAACCTAACAAAGCAATTGTAGGAGCAAATGCTTTTGCTCATGAAGCTGGCATTCATCAGGCTGGCGTTCTTAAACATAGAGAGACTTACGAAATAATGATGGCTGAGGATGTTGGTTGGAAAACGAATCGTATGGTTTTAGGAAAGCACTCAGGTCGCAATGCATTAGCAGATAGGCTAAAGAAGTTAAGCATTGAATTAAGCCCTGAAGATTTAAATATTGCCTTTGTTCGATTCAAAGAGTTAGCCGATCGAAAACATGAAATTTTTGATGATGATTTGCAATCCTTAATCACGGATACCAGCGCTACCAAAACAAATGATCGCGTACAGTTGGTATCATTAAGTGCGAGCGTTTCGTCTGAACGCTTACCAAAAGCTGAAGCTACTATTATATTTGATAACAAATCAATGACTGCTCAATCCGAAGGAGGTGGTGCTGTTGATGCAACGTTCAAATGCATTGAGTCAATGATTGATAGTGGTGCACAGTTGCTGTTGTACTCGGTCAACAACGTTACCGATGGCACTGATTCTCAAGGTGAAGTAACTGTTCGGTTGGAGTTGGGTGGGCGAATCATTAATGGACATGGTTCAGATACCGATATATTAATTGCTTCGGCCAAAGCCTACATAAATGCAGTCAATCATCTACTATCGGTAAATGTTAAAGCACATCCTCAAAAGCATACTCTTTAGCATCAAACACAAAAGTTAATGAACCTTAGTTCAAGTCAAAAACATTGCCTAAAGATACTCGACATTCCACTTTGGAAGGAAAGTGTGGGTGCCAATACCAACACTGATACTAAAACAATCCTGTCAGGAAAAAAGATTAATCCGCACCTTTATTTAGTTCTCAACAGCGAAGGTCCAGAAAAAATTCTCGCAGGAAAACAGCTTCTTGAAGATGTATTACAATACCTTAATTGTTCTATAGAAGATGTTGGCTGGTGTCGCGCATCGGAAGATATCAATTTTCCAGAGAATATCTGTTGTCCTATATGGCCTCAGAATGAAAGCACTGCAAAATACTTGAAAGAAACAGGCATCGCTCACCTTCCTTCGATGGCAAAAATACTAAACCAATGTGCAACAAAAGCAGAATTATTGACCGCCTTATCTAGTGCAAAAAAACAGTCTGAATCCAAACAAAATAACAATCAAAGAACTCGAGATTGAAGACATTCCTGCAATTTTAGATATTGAAGGAAAGTGCCAAGAAACTCCGTGGAACATGAAGCATTTTTCAGATTGCATAGATGCTGGTTACATCAATAGTGGACTGTTCATAGAGAGTACATTAGTTGGCTATATGATTCTATCTGTGATATTTGAACAAGCCCAAATCCTTAATTTTTGTATTGATCCAAGTCATCAAAAAAGCGGTTGGGGAAGTTATCTAATGCAAAAAAACATAGAGATTCTAAAAGAGAAAAGTGTGCTTAAAGTTTTCCTCGAAGTGAGAGAAGGAAATCATAATGCTCGAAAATTCTATAAGCGTTTTTCATTCGTTAACATCGGCACGAGAAAAAAGTATTATTCCAAAGCAATCTCCAAAGACAAAAACGATAGAGAAGATGCCGTGGTCGTGATGCGACTGTTGTGATAGTACCTGCGACGACTGCTGTTATGGCATGGTCGCCATTCCTCAACTGTTTTCAATAATAATTAATTAATGATAACAAGAGTTGTGTAAAGCATTTGCCCTTGCCTCCACAATAACAAAGGAACACGTACATTTTTCGGCAACTCATTGGCTATTTTTCGAAGTTGAGCAATATTTGTCAATTTGTTTCTTCCGATGCGAAGCAAAATATCACCTCGCTTTACATCAGCAAAATCTGCGACGCTATTGGATGCGATTCTTTCAACAAATAGACCATTATTCAATTCCTTTTTAATCTCATCTGGTAATTCACTGACCTCAATACCAAGTATTTGAATCATTCCAATATTTGGTTTTTTGATATTTTCTTTGGCTGTTTGACCATCCCTCATTTTCTCCTCTGGCAAGACGGCAATTTCCACATATAATGTCAGCTCTTTCTCATTTCGAAGAACTTTTATTGGCACTTGAGAACCTACTTTTGTCAGGCCAACCATCGGAGGTAAATCATAAGACTTATCAATCTTCATACCATTAAATTCTATAATTACATCGCCTATTTCAATATCACTTCTAGAGGCTGGGCTACCTGGAACAATGTCTGAAACAAGCGCACCTTGTGGTTTTTTTAAATTAAAGCTTTGAGCAAGTTCAGAAGTCACCGCCTGTATTTGGACTCCAAGGAATCCTCGTGTTACTTTGCCATTTTTACGCAACTGGTCTACAACATTGGTAACCAAATCAGCAGGAATGGCAAAAGACAATCCCATAAAGCCACCGTTGCGGCTATATATTTGTGAATTTACTCCTATCACCTCGCCTGCTAAGTTGAACAAAGGTCCGCCAGAGTTGCCTGGATTAATTGCCGCATCAGTTTGTATAAAAGGCACATACAAATCATTTGTCAAACTTCTCCTCTTGGCACTCACAATGCCTTTTGTCACAGAATAATCAAATCCAAAAGGCGAGCCAATGGCAATCACCCATTCCCCTACTTTAACTTCCGGAGATTTTCCAAACTTCACTTTAGGCAAATCTTCAGCATTCACTTTAATAAGAGCAATATCTGTGCGTTTATCGCTGCCCATCACCTCCGCTTTTAGCTCTCGCAGATCGCTTAGTCGCACAAAAATTTCATCTGCCCCTTCAATTACATGATGGTTAGTGACAATATACCCATCTTTTGATATGACGAACCCTGAACCCAAAGAATGCAACAATGACCCATTGGGTTTACTTTCCTGCTCATCCTCGTCTTTCTTGGGCGAGTTCTCCCATGGTGAATCGGGCAGGCTATAGAAAAAATCCAACCAATCTTCTGGCATACCTCGAAGATTTGGAGGAATACGTCGGCTCTTAGTGTTTTGGAATTTACGTGTGCTGATATTCACTACAGTAGCACTGTTTTTTTCAACTAACTCAGTAAAGTCAGGTAGTTGAGCGTTTACCGACGTTATTGCAAAAAAACTCAAAACTAACACACTAAATTTCACGTTGATTCGCGCAATGAATGATGCATTCATTTTAAAAATTGTGTACATGAACTATCCTCATTTTCTATATGAAATTAAAATGTTTTCTTCGTTAAGGCTGTCTTTATTTGAACGCATGGAATATAAAATACCCGCCATCAACCCAACAATGCCTAAAATAAAAGCAAAGAGCTCATTGCTTAATAGCCAATCCCCAAGAAATATTCCTGCGATAAAAGTAAATAACGGCAACAGGTACATTTCAATTGTATTTTTGACAAATAAATGAGCAGGGTAATGAATTTCTACCTGTTCCCCTTCTTTGAAAACTTTATCCGTTTTTATCCAAATAGGCTGTCTAAGCTTTTCAAGTTTCTTCCATGTCAATAAACCACAGCGTCCATTACAACCAGGGCACGGTTTTTCCTGCTCAAGCGTAAATAGAACTTTATTCTCCCCTTTTTCTTTAATTCTCCCACAAGCTGTAAGTCTTTCAATCATTGTCAATTAATACTGATATTGTCAATTAAACGTGTTTTACCCAAATATGCAGCGGCAAAAAGACGAACCGGACTACTTAAATTCGTTACTTTTTCTAATTGATCAGCCGTTCGAATCTCAAAGTAGTCAATAACAAAACCTTCGCTTTTTAAAACTTCGCAGGCATTGTTTAGCAGACTTTCTATACTCCCACCTGCTGATACTTCTCCTGCTGTTCGTTGCATTTGGGCGTGCAATAACGGTGCTTTTGCACGCTCTTGTTCACTTAGATACATGTTTCTGGAGCTCATTGCCAATCCATCAGCCTCTCGAACAGTTGGCGCTCCAATAACTTTGATGGGCAAGTTAAAATCTTTTACCATATGCTTTATAACCAACAATTGCTGATAATCTTTTTCTCCAAAAAAAGCAATTTTTGCTGGAACTGCACTAAACAACTTCATAATCACCGTGGCTACACCGCCAAAAAAATGCGGTCTTAATGTCGCACACAATCCTTGAACTAATTTATTTCTTGGAACAATTGAAGTAACGCCTTCTATGCCATTTGGATGCATCATTTGGTTGGTTGGTAAAAATACCGCATCGCAATCTATTGAGCTTAATTTCTCAAGATCTGAAGCCAACGTTCTGGGGTATAGACCAAAATCTTCATTAGGCGAAAACTGTAGCGGATTAATGTAAATGCTAACAATGGTGCGATCAGCTTGAGACTTGGCCGCTTGAACAAGGCTTAAATGTCCATCATGCAGGTTTCCCATAGTAGGGATAAAAGCAACCAAGTCCGAACGATTCTGGCAATCGTTTAGATACTTTTGTGTTTGATCAATAGATGTTAGTTGAATCAAGGAAGTCATTTTAAGCCCTTTTAAATCTTTGGGAATTTTCTCGTGCTAACCGACTCAACATAATTACAAAACGCCTGTTGTATGCTCCCACTGTCTTGAAGAAAATCATAGGCAAAAGTGGGAATATAATTTGAAATTCCTAACACATCATAGCAGACTAACACTTGCCCATGGCAATCAGCACCCGCTCCTATTCCTATCACTATTCCGTTTTGCTCCCCCCAACTCTTGCTTATCTTAGCCGCTAATGCATCAGGCACACACTCAAGCACCAACATTTGTGCACCTGCTTTGCGTAAAGAAAGCGCTTGTTCAAAGATTTCTTGTGCCTCTTCTTCTGCTTTACCTGCCACAGCATAGCCACCTTTTAAGCGAACTTTCTGAGGCAATAGACCTAAATGCGCACATACAGGCACTGAAGATTGTACTAATTTCTCAATGAGGTCAACAGTATGTTCATCACCCCCTTCAATCTTCACCATATCTGCTTTTCCCAACTGTATAAGTTTTTGAGCAGCATCCAAAGCACGTTCCATGGTCGCTGTTGACATAAATGGCATATCAGCAATTAAAAAACTGTTACGCGCCCCTCTACGTACGTTGGCGCTATGGTAAATAATATCTTCTATCCGTACTGTTAGAGTATCTTGTCTGCCTTGTACAACCATGCCCAATGAATCGCCTACCAAAATAGCATCTACTCCTGCTTTTTCTTCCATTGCAGCTATAGAGGAGTCGTAAGCTGTTAGTACAGCTATCGGCTTCTTTTCGCGCACTTTATTGAGTAAATTACTTATAGTGTTCATTGATTAAATTATATGAGGGGTGCACTGAGTCAACCAGTGCTTCAAGTTGTAATTATCAACTTCATAGCTCTCGCCTACTAATTCTATCATTGGTCGAACCACAAAATCACGTTCTAAAGCATGTGGATGAGGCAGGGTTAATCGTTTTGAATGCAAGCATAGATTGGAATAAAACAGCAAATCTGCATCCAATATACGCTCCCCCCATCGACGCCTTCTTACACGTTTATGCTTGCGCTCAAGCCATTGTAGCAAATCAAGAATCAAATGAGGACTTAACACAGACTGAAAGGCAACGACTGCGTTACAAAAATCTGGCTGGTCTTGTGGTCCAAGGGGTTTTGAAAAATAAAGTTTTGAGGCCTTGAAATTATGGATTGAAGCATGCGCATCTAATAAACGCATTGCTGATCCAATCTGTTCAGGCGGATTGCTCAAGTTACTGCCCAAGCCAACAAAGATAGTATTCAACCGCATACGCTATACTAACAATGAAACAATAACAGGAGTGCCCAAATTTTCTGGAAGCTCTAATTCGCACTCTTTCCTATTCTCTTGAAACTTCTCCCACCATTGCACAACACCTGTTAAATCAGAATCAACCTGTGATCGCATGTATAAAAAATCATATGCTGCACGGAAATTTTTTGTGCGACTTAGGCTTCTTATGCTCTTGTGCTTAAAACGTGTGAAGCGTAATTGCGCAAACCACATATCTTGTATAACTATAATATAGCGTCTTGGAATTCGCATTCTTTGATTTTGTGCCATCAACACTTCGGAAGATGCTTTTTGCATTTTTAACGTCGCATTTCTTCCAGCCAGTTTGTTGAATTCACGCACGACCAAAGGCCACAAAAACACGGCTAAAATAAATGCTGGATTTAAAAATTTCCCTTCTGATACACGGTTATCGGAATTAGTCAGTGCAATATTTACCAAGTCACTCATCGCTTGATTTCTCTCTGTCGCCTCTTGCACTTGAGGCAAAAAATAATCTAACAAGCGATACTTTGTGAGTTTTTCATAGCTCTTAACTGCGTGTCCTTTTTGAAAAAGCTTTAGTGATTCGTCAAATAACCTTGCGGGCGGTAAGTCGTTTATTAACTGCTTATGCAGGCTCATTTCATGCAGCAAAGCTTTATCCATTTCTACTGCAAGTTTTGCTTCAAATCTTACTGCCCTTAATAGGCGCATAGGATCCTCAATGACGCGTTCTGCAACCTCACCAATCAAACGCAGTTGATTGTTTGCTAAGTCTTCCAACCCCCCAGAATAATCAATGATAGTATTGTTATTGTTGTCATAATACAACGCATTCACTGAAAAATCCCTACGCCAAACATCGTGAACCAATTCAGTGCCAAAGATATTGTCACTTTGAATTTTTCCTTTATGATCAATGATTCGCTCGCTCTCAATATCTGTGATGCCTTCTTGGTGACTGTCAGCGCGCAAAGTGGAAACCTCTATTACCCCATCAGACGTATAAATATGAACCAATCTAAAACGCTTTCCAATGATGATGGCTTTTCGACGGAAAATTTGTTTAATTTGATTAGGTGTCCCTGAGGTGACAATATCATAGTCCTTGGGATCTGCTCCAAGCACCAAATCACGCAAACAACCTCCCACCAGCCATGCTGAAAAGCCAGCAGACTCTATTCTATCCAATGTTTTAATGACTGATTTTGGGAAAACAGATGGTTTTATACCAAATTTTGAAGCATCAATGATTTGAGACGATTTTGTTTTTTTTGAACTCATTGCTTTATAGATTTAATAATAAATGAGGTTATAATCTCACTCATGCTTATTACATTCCTCAAGCCTCTATTTTAAGAATAGAGACTGACCAATCAGATAAGAGGTACTACCTCTAAACTGATCTAAACTGAAATGAGATAATCAATCCAACTGAATGGGGCTGTATTTTACCCTCTTTTTACTGACTAATCACAGCAATAAGATGCCGCAAAAAAAAAGTTATCCACCAACTAATTTAAATGACATAGCGACGTTGACGGAACAATGCGTTTCAACCTTCCTCAATAGCTCTGAACTAGAAAATACTTGCCCAAACAAACTATACAATATGGTTTTGCATCCTTTGGAATTAGCCGTTATTCGTTCTGTACTTACCCACACTAAAGGTAACCAGATAGCTTCTGCTAATATTCTTGGTATAAATAGAGATACCCTTCGAGCAAAAATGAAAAAACATATGCTAAATAAAGAGAGTTTTCATTGACCCCTATTATTAAACGCGCACTAATTAGCGTTGCCGACAAAACCAATCTTGAAAGCCTTGCAACTGCTCTGGTTAAAAATAATGTGGAGATTGTTTCAACGGGCGGCAGTGCTGCATTTATCAAAAATTTAGGCCTCCCTGTCACTAATGTGAGTGACTATACTGGGTTTCCTGAAATAATGGATGGACGAGTAAAAACTTTACATCCGAAAATCCATGCCGCCATACTATCTCGTAACGGGATAGACGAGAGCGTATTAGATGAACATGACATCAAACTTATCGATTTAGTCATCGTTAATCTCTACCCGTTTCAAGAGACCATTGCTAAAGAAAACTGCACGTACCAAGATGCTGTAGAGAATATTGATGTTGGGGGTCCTTGCATGATTCGAAGTGCCGCTAAAAATCATAGTCGAGTAAGCGTCGTAGTTTCTCCTGATGATTACTCTGAAGTTATAAATGCCCTTCCAAACGGTTTTGACTACTCTACAAGAAAACAGCTGGCAGCGAAAGCATTCCATCATACCGCTCATTATGATACACATATTGCCACTTATTTTGATGATGAGCATGATACTTTCCCTAGTGCACTTTCTATAACGGCACCGCTTGAGCAAAAATTACGTTACGGCGAAAACCCTCACCAAATGGCCGCGCTCTATAAACAGAAAAAATTAGACGAAGCAACCGTGGTACATGCTAAACAGCACCAAGGTAAAAAACTTTCATTCAATAACTTAGTAGATGCTGATGCAGCGCTTACTTGCGCTAAATCTTTTTCTGAACCTGTTTGCGTCATCGTGAAGCACGCCAATCCATGTGGAGTTGCTCAGTCTAACGACATAGAAAGCGCGTATGAAAAAGCATATTCGACTGATCCTACTTCCGCCTTTGGAGGCGTTATTGCTTTTAATCGCAATGTTGACGCTTCTTTGGCACAAACCATAATAGATCGCCAATTTGCTGAAGTCGTTATTGCCCCACATTTCGATAGCGAAGCACTTTCTGTCTTTAGCAACAAGGATAACATTCGAATTCTTGAATGCACAGGGACTTTCAACAATCTGTCAACGACCATGCAAGTTACCCAAATAAGCGGTGGATTACTTCTTCAAGAATCGGATTCACTCGACTTTAATACTTGGCAAGTCGTCACAAAAACCACTCCCTGTGAACAAACTCAAAAGGATTTACATTTTGCTTGGAAAGTTGCAAAATCAGTGAAATCAAACGCTATAGTTTATGCTCAAGGCGAACAAACCATAGGCATTGGAGCAGGTCAAATGAGTCGTGTTTATTCAGCTCGTATTGCTCTCATAAAGGCACAAGAAGAAGGACTAAGCGTATCAGGGTCTGTGATGGCTTCAGATGCTTTTTTCCCTTTCAGTGATGCTATTGAAGCCGCGCATAATGCTGGGATTCGTAGTGTTATTCAACCTGGGGGTTCTATTCGTGATAATGAAATTATTGCAACAGCAAATAAATACGACATTTCCATGGTGTTTACTAGCATGCGTCATTTCAAGCACTAACATCCACTGCATCAACCCCATCAATCAACTTCACGGTTCAATGTGCATCTAAGTAACATTTTTAAATCAAGTATTTATGATCCAGCAGAACACCTTGAAGATAAAGGATATTTTCCAACATCTTCCCATTCTTCTTTTGTATACGTGTGCAACTGTAAAGCATGAATAGTTGCAACTTCTTGGTTGAGTATTCTATAAATTCTTTGATGCCGTTTCACTAATGAAACATCCTTAAAATGATCACTCACTATTATTACTTTATAGTGCGTTTGATCCCCTTCTCTCCTATGCAAATAACTATCGTTTTGAACCTCCAATAGCGAGGGGTTTATTGCATCCTTTAACTTCACTTTAATCGTTGCAAGAATACTGTCCATAGGTACTACTAACTCTTACTTAATATTCAACAACTTCTCGAATAATATCATCGAGTAGCTCATTAACTTCTGGAGGATTGCCTCTTTGATATCCAAAATATATTGTCCCCTGCTTTTCTTTTAATTCATAGACTGAAATACCATAAGGACAACTGGAAATAGCGTGTGGGTTTTTGCTTGTTAATTCATGAGACAATCCGACTTTGCAAAAAAGATGAATACGAGCGTGCTTATACACCGTTTTTTCAACCCCAGAAACCTCAAGAGTCCGGTTAAGAAACTCACTAGCGTATGATGTATATGTTACAACCAGTCCTCTATCCTCCAGTACTTCTTGCAGCAAATCATTGCTTTCCGCCCAATCGCCTTCTAATGAGTAATAAACACTCCAAATATCCTTTTCTATCTGAACAGCAGCGGCAGACGTAAAAAACATCCACGATAAAATCGCAAGTATCGTCATCTGATTTGCATATCTCATGCAGAGTATTCTATCAAGTGCCGTATAATAAAAAGATAGTTTGTGACATTAAAAAAAACTTAATAATATTACGAGAAGACAAACGATAAATCAAACAAATCTTTTAGCCAAAAAAAACCTGAAATGAAATTTAGAATTGAAAAAGACAGTATGGGTGAACTACAAGTTCCAGAAAACGCACTTTGGGGAGCGCAAACTCAAAGAGCAGTAGAAAATTTCCCAATAAGTCAACAACCAATGCCTCAATCCTTTATAGAGGCTCTTGCACTCGTCAAACTAGCCTGTGTTCGAACCAATCACAGTCTTAATCTCATTGATGAAGATATGCTAAATGCAATCGAAGCTTCAGCCCGAAGCGTTATCGATGGAGAGCACACTGATCAATTCCCTGTTGACATCTATCAAACAGGATCAGGCACCAGCACCAACATGAATATGAACGAAGTGCTTGCCTCACTATCTACTAAAAGGTTAGGGAAAGAAGTACATCCTAATGATCACATCAATATGGGGCAAAGTTCCAACGACACCATTCCAACTACTCTCCAGGTTTCTGCTTGCTTACAAATACATGAGAAATTATTGCCTGCATTAGCATATCTTAAGGAGACCATCGAAAAACGTGCTGTAGAGCTTAAACATATCGTGAAGACGGGTCGCACGCATTTGATGGATGCTATGCCCTTAACTATGGAACAAGAGTTGAATGCATGGGCGCATCAATTGGCCCAAGCTCAGAGTCGAATTAACCATTCACTCACCAGACTTTCTTCATTACCTCAAGGCGGAACTGCCATAGGAACAGGCATTAATTCACATCCTGAATTCCCTTCACGTTTTTGCGCAGCCCTAAGCCAAATTACGCAATATTCTTTCAAACCGAATGATATTTTATTCACTGGAATAGGCTCTCAAGACAATGCTGCAGAAATGAGTGGGCAATTGAAAACTCTTGCAATTGCTTTGACTAAAATTTCCAACGATCTTCGTTGGATGAATAGCGGCCCTCTGGCTGGACTTGGAGAGATTTCTCTGCCATCTCTTCAACCAGGAAGCTCAATTATGCCTGGCAAAGTAAACCCAGTCATCCCAGAAGCAACAGCAATGGTCTGTGCTCAAGTTATAGGTAACGATACCGCCATTACTATAGGTACTCAAAGTGGCAATTTTCAACTCAATGTTATGTTGCCTATGATTGCCCAAAACTTGCTTTCTAGCATCAAGCTTCTTAGTAATGCAATGGAAAAACTTGCTGATAAAGCAATTGCTGGTTTTACGGTAAATCAAGAAAAAATTGATGTAGCATTGTCTGCCAACCCTATCTTAGTAACAGCGCTTAATGGCGTTATTGGTTATGAGAAAGGAGCAGCCATTGCAAAATTAGCATACTCAACGGGTAAGCCAATTCTTGAAGTTGCAAAAATGGAAACGGACCTTGACGAAGAACAGTTGAAATCTTTATTAAACCCTGCGAAGCTCACAGAACCTCAACAAGATTAGCACTATGGGCAGTTCCAAAACGACAACACTCTTTTCTCTGAACAATAAATTAGCGCTGCTTGTAAGTGCGCTGGTGTTGATTGTATTGGCTAATCAAATATCTAAAACAATTTGGATGCTGCTGTATCCTCCAACGACCACACCCATTAAATCAGATAATTTCTTAACCTCTAAAAATGAAGAAAATCAAATTGATTATTCTCTTCTCCTCGACTATCCATTATTTGGCATACCTCCAGTAAAACCTGTTGCGCCCCCTCCTCCACCACCCAAAGAAATACCAAAAGTAATTAAAAATAGACCAGTGATTGTTCTTTCAGTTATAGGAATTGTGAGTTTAGGCGATCTTTTCCTGGCAATCATTCGTTCCGGTGGCGTTGAAGAAACTTATTCAGTTGGTCAATATATAGGGCATTTAAAAATCGTCAATATAACAAGAGACAGCGTGATATTTGATGATGAAGGCCAAGAAGCCATAGCTTATTTGAATCAAGAAAACGTAGAGTTTGGCGGAGGTACTGAAGAAATAGTAGAGGTAATCGACCCAGCTAACTCAAATCGCACAACGAAAAAAACCATTATAAAAAAAGCGAATGCGAAATCTGCAGCCCCTGTTACTGAAAAAGTTTTTCGAGGTAAACCTGTTCCTGTAGCAAAAGAAATAAAAGTTACCAATTCGCAAAAAGAACAACTCAAATCCTTTAAAAAAACATTGGCAACCAATCCTCTGCAAATGCTTGGAAAAGTTAATACGGTGCCTTATAGGCAGAGCGGGCGGATTGTTGGATTTCAAGTCTCTCCTGGAAGTGAAAAAGAACTCTTCTTTGCACTACAACTACAGCCAGGTGACGTGATTACCCAGATTAATGGCATTGACCTTTCAACGGTTAATAACTTTACTACGGGCATGGCTCTCATGAATCAATTAAGCAAACAAAATACTTTAAGCATGATTGTGGAAAGACGAGGTGCTAATGAAAATATTTTTGTTGACTTTAGAAATTGATGGATTCAAAGTAACTTAGCGTATCACCAACAACACTTCAAAGTAAAATAATTAGAATGAAAACAATGATTTATTCAAGGCTGCAAAAACATCTGATCGCATCAATGCTTTCTATGACTATGGCTTTTCCTTATTTCTCAGTACTCAGTTTCATCCCTACTCAGGCTTCAGCTGCAACACTTAACTTAAAGAATGCCAACATTAGATCTTTAATAAGTACCGTTGCTCAAGCTACTAAGAAAAATTTCATTATTGATCCGCGCGTCAATGGAAATGTTACAGTTTTAATTTCTGAAGATTTATCGCCAGATGCACTCTATCAAGTGTTTTTGTCCATTTTATCAGTCCATGGCTTTGTAGCAGTTGATGGTGAACATGTCACAAAAATATTACCAGCCAGCCAAAGCAAAAGCGCTAGCAATTACCCTTCAAGTAAATATCCAGAAGAGCTAACGACAACTGTAATCCCTATCCAATATATAAATGCTCAACAAATAATTCCAGTTCTGAGACCCTTCGTCCCCCCTACCTCATTTTTAAGTGTGTATGCGCCGACGAATGTATTAATTGTTCACGATACACTGGCAAATTTGCATCGACTACGCAAACTTATTAAAAAAATTGATAAGCCTTTAAGCGTTAACTTTGAAATCATTCAACTGAACCATGCCAGTGCTTCTGAAATGGCAAAAATTATTCAAAATTTCGTTGCAAAGGCAAAAACCGACCCAAATTCTAAAGAAGTAAAAGTTGCTGCTGATAGTCGAACAAATCGCCTGATAATAAATGCGGATGATGAGCAGCGTTTAAAAATTCGTGCTTTAGTCGCTGATTTGGATATTGCTGAAGCGCAAGGTAATACACATGTCGTCTATTTGCGCTATGCAGATGCAAAATTAATACTTCCGATACTCCAAGGTGTTTCAGGCACTCAATCTCAATCGGCTGGTGCAAAGGGCGCTCCAGCAGGATCCACAGCCATTAATCTGCAAGCAGATGACGCAACAAACTCTATCATAATTACCGCCTCTCAAGACAATGTCAATCAAGTCAATGCTTTGAAAAGTGTTATTCGGCGCCTTGACATTCGTAGAGCACAAGTACTTATTGAAGCCATCATTGCTGAGGTAAGCACAGACGTTTCTGAGGAACTGGGTGTTCAACTTGTATCCAACACCGATTCTGCTGTAGGAATAATTAACTTTAACAATCAAATACCAAGCCTTGCTGCCGCTGTTTCCGCTGGAACAGCCCCTTCTATTCCTTTAGGTTCGTCAGTATTGGTTGGTCAAGTGACTGACCGTAATTCCTTACAAGGATTTGGTGGCATACTCAACTATCTCAGTAGTAACGGGAATGCCAATATTCTGTCAACGCCTGTATTAGTAACTTTAGATAACCAAGAAGCAAGCATTCTTGTTGGTCAAGAAGTTCCTTTTATTAGCAACACGCAACTTTCTGCAAGTAACACTAATCCATTTCAAAATTTTGAACGTAGAGACGTAGGTATCACGCTTAAGGTTAAACCACAAATCAATGAAGGCGATACTATTCAATTGGAAATAGAACAAGAAATTTCAAGTGTTGTCCCATCAGCAAGGACTGTTGACACAGTCACTTCAAAACGTACTATTAAAACAACCGTTTTAGTCGAAGACGGGAGAACTCTTGTTCTTGGTGGATTAATTGATGAACAAGAAAATGAAACTAGACAGAAAGTACCCTTCTTAGGCGATATTCCTCTTATTGGTTTTCTCTTTCGTTTTGATTCAGAATCAACGGCCAAAAGGAATTTGATGATTTTCATAAAACCTTCAATCTTACGTAATGCGTTAGACGTTGATCAAGCAACTTTTGGAAAATACAATCTCATACGTTCTCAACAATTGAGAATGCGTGACGAAGGATCTCTTAAGAGTTCAGGACGCCCATTACTAAATCCTTTAAATGAAGAAGAAACAACAGAAAAAGGACCTATTGCACCAAATAAACCAACGCTTACGTCAGCTAAAGATAAATTTTTTGACAAACACAAAGATACATTCCCTTCCCTTCCCAGCAATCATAATAGACGCTAAATGTTGCTTACCTTTTCATTTTGTAAACGCCATCAAATAATCCCTTTGCGTAATGAATCTGGGTATGAATTGCTGCACACAAAAACTATTAGCTTAGCTGTTTTATTAGAAGCGCAACGCACCCTTTACGGTACACCGATTACATTAAAAGAAACCGATGAAGACACATTTAACAAAGCCTTACAAGAACATTTCTCAAATCAATCGGAACATCTTGGGGATTTAAATAAGAGTATCAATAGATCGGATGATTTCACTTCCTTAGTCGAAAGATTTGATGAACCTGAGGACTTACTTGAAAGCGATGATGATGCTCCTATTATTCGACTGCTCAATGCCTTATTTTCTGAAGCAATTAAGTTAAATGCTTCTGACATCCACGTGGAATCCTATGAGCAACGTACACGTATTCGATTTCGAATCGATGGCGTTATGCGCGAAGTAATGGAGCCGAATCGAAAAATAGCCCCTCTAATAATATCCAGAATCAAAGTAATGGCAAAATTGGACATTGCAGAAAAAAGATTGCCACAAGATGGTCGAATCTCTCTGAAATTAGGAGGTCGCTCTGTTGACTTAAGGGTTTCAACGTTGCCTTCGGCAAGTGGGGAGCGTGTAGTTATGCGCTTACTTGACAAACAAGCTGGGCGACTTGAATTAGAACAATTAGGTATGCCTGCCTCTGCATTGTCACAAGTCGATGATTTGATTCGAAATCCTTATGGCATCATTTTGGTTACTGGACCAACAGGCTCTGGAAAAACCACGTCTCTCTACGCATCATTGGGTCGCCTTAACGGACACGATCGAAACATAATGACTGTAGAGGATCCTATTGAATACCACATTGATGGCATCAATCAAACACAAGTAAATCCTAAAATTGACATGACCTTTGCTCGTGGTTTACGTGCTATCTTGCGCCAAGACCCGGATGTAGTAATGATCGGGGAAATTCGAGACAGTGAAACAGCACAAATTGCTGTACAAGCATCATTAACAGGCCATTTAGTACTATCAACTTTACATACTAACTCTGCAGTTGGTGCTGTTACTCGCTTGCGCGACATGGGTACTGAGTCTTTTTTGTTATCTTCATCACTACTAGCAATCATCGCTCAAAGACTCACACGGAAATTATGTCAAAATTGCAAGGAGGAGTATACTCCAAGTGAAAGAGAACGCATGCTACTGAACGATCCAGATTTAGAAAAATTATATCGTCCTAATGGCTGCGCACAATGCTCTAACACTGGATACAATGGTCGTATCGGTGTATATGAAATGCTGCCTGTTGATGAGACTGTTCGTAAAATGATTCATGAAGAATCACCTGAAGAGTTAATTGTTGAGTATACAAGGAAGAAAAACCCTGGATTGCGCGAAGAAGGCATACGCATAGTAAAAGAAGGGCAAACGTCTATGGAAGAGATTTTGCGCATTATACAAAATCTTGGTGATGATTGATGTCCTCTACTCTGAATAAACGCACACATGCCAGTATTTGAATATCGAGCTTTAAACACTAAAGGAGCCATACTAAAAGGCGTAATGGAGGCCGACTCAGAACGCCACGTACGCGCTCAGTTACGCGAAAAAAAACTCATACTCGATTCTTTAAAACAGGTAAAGAAAAACAATTCAAGTCAAAATTCTCTCAGACTATTTCAGCCCAAATTAAAAACCAAGGACAAAATAATAGTGACAAGGCAACTTGCCAACTTGATTCGAGCCTCTTTGCCGGTAGAGGAAGCATTACGCACAATTGCAGAACACAACAATTCATCAATAAAACGTATCCTATCCTCCACGCGATCCCGAGTCATTGAAGGTTCTTCTTTACATGAAGCTTTGCTTGAGCAAAACATTTTCGATCAAGAATATACCTCCACTATCGCAGCAGGTGAAAAAACAGGCGAATTAGCGACTGTCCTCGAAAAATTAGCTGACGATGTCGAGCGCAAAGAAAAGTTTAATCGCAACATCTCTTCGGCAATGATTTATCCTGCTTTGATACTGATTGTTTCTGTAGCAGTAGTCATTGCATTGCTTGCTTTTGTAGTGCCTGAAGTCGTCTCGGCATTTGCTAATACAAAGCGCGAACTTCCCGCATTAACTCAAGCGATGATAGCTATTAGTGATTTTCTGCGTAATAATGGTATGCTTCTTTTTTCCTCAATTGTTGTATTTTTTACCGTTTTCAATCTATCACTACGGAATGTAAACGTCAAACGCCATTGGCACCGCTTTCTAATGAAACTACCTTTAATTGGAAAGATTTTCGTCGGCTCTAATTCTTCACAATTTTCTCGCAACCTTAGTCTTATGCAATCATCGGGAGTACCCGTAATCGAGTCCCTACGTTCTACTGCAAGCACGTTATCTTGCATACCTATGAGTGAAGCAATACAAAATGCAGCCAATGATATCAGAGAGGGGTCTAGTATCTATCGCTCTCTCGAAAAACACAAAGCACTTCCTCCAATGATTTTATATATGCTTGCCAGTGGCGAAGCCAGTGGAAATATGCCTGACATGTTACAAAGAGCAGCAATTAATCAAGAGCATGAACTTGAATCTTTTACCACAAGTTTGCTTAGCATTATCGGACCTGTTATTATTCTGTTAATGGGTGGTTTTGTTTTAATTATTATTTTGTCAATTTTGCTTCCGATATTCGAACTCAACAACGTTACTTAGATTCCACGTCAGATTTTCAAATCTGTTTCCAAAAATAATATTCATTTCTAAAACAATGAATTCTCAAGATTTATAACGCAGACTGTTAAAATAAAAACATGGAATTTAGCACCGTTGGAATAATCATTAAAAAGAAAAGTTCTAGCACACTCAATGCAATTATACGCACGTGTGATGTACTAAACACCCGTGGTTGCAAAGTTATAGCTATGCGTGACTCTTCTTCTTTTTTCCCCGAGTGCTCAATTTCTTTCATTGACAAAAAAGATTTTTATAAGCAAGCTGATCTATTGATTTGTATTGGCGGTGACGGTACATTGCTCACTGCAGCAAGGGAAGTTGCAAGTGACCCGAAACCATTAATCGGTGTGAATCTTGGTCGTTTGGGTTTTCTAGTGGACATTCCAGCAGAAAAAATAGAGGCGCACTTAACCAACATAATTAATGGACAGTACAAAAGAGACTTCCGTACCATGCTCAATGTTCAGGTTATTCGTGAAAATGAGTGCGTTGTCAACGAAGTTGCACTCAATGATTGCGTTTTACATAAAACGAACTTTTCACGCCTTATTGAATTTGAGTGCTACGTTAATGGGCAATTTTTCACCTCCCAACGTTCTGACGGCTTAATCATCTCTTCTCCTACTGGTTCAACAGCGTACGGGCTCTCAGCAGGAGGGCCTATCATTTTGCCAGGATTAGAAGTTTTTTCAATTGTTTCTATTTGCCCACACACTATAAGCCAACGACCTGTTATTGTAGATGATTCAAGCATCATTGAAATTAACAGCAATAATTCATTACACGAAAATATGCAAATTTCATGGGATGGTATCGAGATTTTTTCTTTACAACCTAAAGACAAAATAATCATCAAAAAGCATCAATACAAAACCATAATCATCCAATCCCTCAATCATAATCATTACCAAATATTGCGACACAAACTACGATGGGGTGAGAAGTTGTGATTGTTTCTTTAACAATCAAAAACCTTGCGATAATCGAATTTTTAGAGCTAGAGTTTGATGATGCTATGACCGTGCTTACTGGCGAGACAGGCGCGGGAAAATCAATCCTTATTGATGCTTTGAACATTGCTTTAGGTCAGCGTGCTGATCAGAGTTTGATAAACCATCATTCCAATCAAGCTGAAGTCACTGCTATTTTTAATATTCAAAATTTGGAGTTTGCTCAACGTTGGTTTGAAAAACACGATATAGAACACAACAATGAATGCATATTACGTAGAATCATTAAAAGCAATGGCACCTCACGCGCTTTAGTAAATGGAGTCCCAGTTACTCTTAACAATTTACACACGCTGTCTGCCAATTTGGTTGCCATTCATAGTCAACATGCCCATCAGCAATTACTAAATTTAGACATGCAGCGGCAAATTCTTGATGACTATGGCAAGCATGACCTAAGACCATTGCAAAATTGTTTGCAAGAAATGTACGATGTTAGAAAAAAAATCCGTGAAATCAACGCAACAGATGACCCACTTTCTCGATTAGATTATTTGCAATATCAACTGAAGGAATTGGAAGAGTTGAACGCTGAAGAAGAGGATTGGCAAGCACTGTGTACAAAACAAAAACAATTAGGGCAATCTGAAAAACTAATAGAAGCAATTCAAATTACTAATGATTTAATTGATGGCGACAACGGTGCTGTTCAACAAATTCATCGTACGATCCACGCTCTAAAATCGATTAATAATGCTTTCCCTAAAACTGAAGAGTTTAGTGAAATGTTTGAAAATGCTATTACTCTCTGCCAAGAAGCCAGTGGGGATATGTCACATTTGGCGAGTAAAATGCAATTAAATGAAGATGAACTTCATGCCGTTGAAAGTCGGATTAGCCGTTGGCATGAGTTAGCCCGCAAGCACAACGTTACTCCTGAAGCATTGCCCAAATATAAAATCGCAATTGAATCCGAATCCAATCAATTAACTAATGCACAACAGGACTTAATAGCGTTTGAAAAAACCTTATCGCAGTTACAAGAAAAATATAAGAATCTGGCAGAAGAGTTACATCAGCAAAGAAAAAATACTTCAGATAAATTATCACATGCAATCAATAATTTACTCAAAAAGTTACATTTACCTCCAACCTTAAATGTTCAAATAAACGACGAGAAAAAAGAACTTAGTAACTTTGGGTACGATCGTATCCTTTTTACTTTCCAACCAAATCCTGGCCATCCCGCTCAACAACTGCATAAAACCGCCTCTGGCGGAGAACTCTCGCGATTAAGCCTTGCAATTGCTGTATGTGTTGCCGCTTCAACCGGACATTCGTGTTTAATTTTTGATGAAGTTGATACCGGCATCGGAGGAGAGACTGCAGAAACTGTAGGGAAACTATTAAAAACCTTAAGCGAAACTTCACAAGTATTCGTTATTACTCATCAAGCCCAAGTTGCTGCTCAAGCACAGAATCATTTTAAGATTATCAAACGCATTGAAGAGAGCAAAACAATTACAAAAGTAGAACGGCTCGATGAAAAACAAAGAGTAAGTGAAATTTCACGAATGATTGGCGGTTCCAGCATTACCTCGCAAACGATTGCCCATGCTACTCAAATTCTCTCAAGTTAACACGAGGACATCAGCCGCCACAACCGAATCTGCATTGACAATGATCGGGTTAACATCAATTTCTTTGAAATAATCTCGCAGGTGATGACACATTAAAGAAAAGCTAACAAACGCTTCAATAACCGCTTTTTTATTTACCTTCTCCTGTCCGCGCACACCATCCAATAACTTTTTCACTCGCAAAGACTCTAGCATTTCTTCTGCTTTCAAATAACTAACAGGAGCTAAAGCAAACCGACGATCAGCAACCAATTCAATCAAAAAACCACCGGCTGCAATCATAACAATTGGACCCACATCAGCATCTAATACACAACCAAAAGCTAACTCTACTCTTTTATCAAGCATTTTCTGTACTATTACACGCTCCCCAAGCCGCTGGCTGATATCTTCATATGCTAACTTCAGTTGCTCAATATTTTCAATGTCTAAATACACACCTTGCTGATCACTTTTATGCTCAATTCCTGATGCAGTTTTCAAAGCAACTGGAAAATCAAAATCAACGATGCTCTGGTTCAGCTGATCCCATGTTGTGCATACTCTATTCTCAACAGTATCCAGCCCAAAGTCTTGTAATAGCGACAGTCCTAATGACTCATCAATGATTTCATTAGATAAAGTTTTTTTCCATTTCTCTATCATGCATGATGGGAAGTCAAAAGATTCAGGTGAAACTTCCTTCTCGTCTTTTTTCCTTCCCCATTGAAGAAATTTACTAGTCGCATAAAGTACTTCATGCAGACCGTTAAGCATTGGGACGTTTTTCTTAGCTAATGCATTAGCCAGTTTTTTATTATTTGTCTGAGCAAAACTTGAATAGATGAAACAAGGCTTAGATGTTAAATTTGGAAGATCTGTCGCCAACTCTAATAATTCTGGGGCGTAGATATAGTCATCTCTAAAGTCGGCTTCAAATCCAAGCATTGATACTTCATCAGATGTGCTGAAGATATCGAGCGAATGACGAAAGGCGTCGGCATAATTACCCGTTAAATTTCCGCCACAATCAAGAGGATTGGAAGCAACAAGTGGTGGTGGCAATATGGCTTGCAATTTTTCCATAAGGCTTTCATCCAAAATGGCTAATGGCGAATCCATTTTATCTGCACAATCCATTGCCAGCTCCCTCAACCCACCAGAATCATTGACCATAGCCACGCCACCTGCTCGCGGAATCCTCCCCTGAGAACACAGCAATGCAACATTCATCATTTGATCTATTGTGTCAACAACAATAGCACCAAAATTTTCAAAAAGTGCATCGTATGCTGTTTCTGATCCAACAAGTGCTCCTGTATGGGATTGTGCCATTTTCTTGCTTTCTTCCGTACGTCCAACTTTGCAAATTACTACTGGAACACCCATTTTTTTCGCTTTTTCGATTGCTTGTGCTAATCCTTGTGGATTTCGAGCCGTCTCCATAAATACAGCAATCACATTTGTAGTCTCTCTTGAAAGAGCATAATCAATATACTCATCTATACTTGAACCAATTTCTTGTCCAGGAGAAACAACCAGATCGAATCTATACCGAGCATCGTTTAAGGCAAGAAGCGTAAAAACGGAGCCCGAGTGGGCTAATAAAGTAATACCCCCTTGCTCAAGATGACCTGCAGGGTAATAGGTTCCAACACAACGGGAAGGCACATTAATAAACCCCATACAATTGCCACCACAAATAGGAAAATTTGCCTCTTTAGCAATGTCTTTTAATCTTTGTAAAAGGTTCTTTTCCCCTGAAACACCATGACAGGCATCATATATAACCGCTGATCCGGCACCGCTTTCGATAGCATCCACTAATGCACTTTCAATATGTGCCCCACCTACTCCAAGAAGCGCTAAATCAACACTTTTTCCTAATTGTTTTAAACTTGCATAACAATTTTTACCAAGCATTGAATCATACTTAGGATTGATAAAATGCATATCACCTTCAAAACCAGCGCTACCAGCAGATTGAACCATACGCAATCCAAATGAATGCTCTTTAGGAGAGGCGCCGACTATGGCTATAGAATTCGCTTCAAACATTCGAGCAAGACGGTGTTTCATATCAGCCATGTTTATGAACCTTTGAACTTTGGAGGGCGTTTTTCAGCAAACGCCACAGCGCCTTCATTAAAATCATCGGAATTCAACATTTTTTCATAGTGCGCCATATTACTCATCCTTGCCCATGCTTTATGTGCGTTTTTGTGTGCCATTTCAGGTGACAAATTGGCGTTGTAGCGCATAAACTCTTTAAGTGCCTTGCTCACCAGCGGTGCACCATCGGCAATTAATTGAGCAACTTCGTATGCTTTTTTTCGCACATTATCCTTTGAAACCACATCACGAACCAACCCCCAATGTTTAGCTTCTTGAGCACTCATACGACGCCCAGTTAAAATCATGTCTAAAGCAACGTTGTAAGGAATTCGATGGTGCAACTTCTGGATGCCGCCACCGTCTGGGATGAAGCCCCGTTGCATTTCTGGCAACCAAAATTCCGTATTTTCCGATGCGATAATTAAATCAGCGCCTAATACCATTTCGAAGCCACCACCGACGCATAAACCATCAACTGCAGCAACAACTGGCTTATACATATCCCAAAATTCAGGTAGTCCACCTATGCCACCTGGACCTAAATCAAATCCACCCTCTTGATCTCGTCCATCGCCTTTTGCAAAAGCCTTTAAATCCCAGCCTCCACAAAATATGTTTTTGTTATTTGTGCTGGCCGATAAAATACCAACACGCAAGCTATCGTCATTATTCAATTCTTTGAATGCATCGTACAAGTCACAACTCATCTGATGATCAATAGCATTTGCTGGTGGTTTATCGAGCATTATTTCAAATATGCTCTCGTTTCTTAATGTCTTCGTAAATTGTGTCATTTTAGGAGTTGGCTGTTACGTTTTTCACGTGCGCATTTTATCTATTAAACCAACACAATGCAGTACAAATATTAAGGTAAAATAGAACGCACTTAATTGACACAACTTCAATGGTTGAACACATTGAGTTCATGGTTTAAAAACAAGCATTAAAAGAGAAATTTATGTTTAACATTATTCGTGGTTTATTTTCGCAAGACCTTTCCATAGATTTAGGCACAGCTAATACTTTAATTTACAGTCGTGGGAAAGGAATTGTTCTAAATGAGGCATCAGTGGTAGCTGTTCGAGACAATGCCAAAGGGCAAAAAAACATTGTTGCAGTTGGAGAAGAAGCAAAAAACATGCTTGGCAGAACACCCGGTAGCATACAAGCAATTCGACCAATGCGCGATGGAGTGATAGCAGATTTCAATATCACTGAGAAAATGTTACAACACTTTATTCGTAAAGCGCATCAATCTACTTTATTCTCTCCCAGCCCTCGAGTATTAGTCTGTGTTCCATGCGGATCTACGCAAGTCGAACGCAGAGCTATTCGTGAATCAGCATTAGGTGCTGGAGCTAGACAAGTTCATTTAATTGAAGAGCCGCTTGCCGCAGCCATTGGAGCAGGAATCCCAGTTAATGAAGCAAGTGGTTCAATGGTGGTTGATATTGGTGGCGGTACGACTGAAGTTGCTACGCTTTCACTGAATGGTAGTGTTTACGCTGCATCCGTTAAAATTGGTGGAGATGCATTTGATGAGGCAATTGTGCGCTATGTTCGTCAAAAATATGGGACGCTCATAGGAGAATCCACCGCTGAAAGAATTAAAAAAGAAATTGCCACCGCCTATGTTGGAGACAGTGAAGTATTGAGCATGGAGATCCATGGACGAAACATTGCTGAAGGTATTCCTCATTGCATCACTTTAACTAATCACGAAATTAGTGAAGCCCTTGAAGACCCTCTCAACTCTATTATTACTGCGATGCGCTCTGCTCTTGAGAAAACCCCTCCTGAACTAGGAGCAGATATCGCATCTAAAGGCATAACTTTAACTGGTGGTGGTGCCCTGCTAAACGGTCTTGACAAATTAATTACTATGCACACAGGCATCAATGTAGTTATTGCCGATGATCCTTTGAGCTGCGTCGCTCTTGGAGGTGGTATGGCGTTGGAAATGCTTGATAAATATAAAATGACCGATTTATTCACAACAGAATAAATTCGAACACCACTGAAAATCTTTATCAGTACGATAATTCATAAAATCAAACCCGATGCCTCTTAAATTTGGGTTAAAATTTTCCATACTAACACTGTTATGTGTAGCACTTCTCTATACTGACATCAATCTGAAATGGCTCCAAGGGATTCGTCAAACACTACTCATCCCTTTGACACCATTTCACGCATTACCGACTAAAGCACACAACCTTTCTAATTGGATTCAATCCTTAGGTCTTTTTCAAAGTGCTCTTCTTGAAAAAAATGAACAACTGGAAACATACAATCAAATACTTTTGTCAAGATTACACAAATTAGTTTCTCTTGAACAGGAAAACGATGCTTTGCGTGAATTGTTAGGTGTTACCGATAGAATAGGATCCGTTCGATTGCTCGTAGCCGAAACACAATCGGTTAGTTTCAATCCTTTCGACTCTAACATACTCATAGATCGAGGAACAGATGATGGCGTTTATCTGCACCAACCAGTTGTTGAACATAATGGAATCATAGGTCAAGTGAGTCAAGTCAATGAAAATCAAAGCATTGTTACTTTAATTAATTCAATCTCCCACGCCACTCCTATTACAAACCAAAGGAATGGAGCACGTGGCATATTATTTGGAAACGGTGAAAACCTTGAACTTCGCTTTATTTTTCAAGAGAATCAATTTCGCACGAATGACATATTGATAACTTCAGGTTTGGGTAACGTATTTCCTGCAGGATATCCAGTTGCGGTAGTTAAAGAAGTTAAAAAAAAGACAAATAATTTTACTTCTATTGTTGCTAAGCCACTGGCTTCGCTGAACACAGCTCGATACGTTCTGCTATTGTGGGATGATCAAGAATGATTTTATATAACGAAAAAAACTTTGCTGATTTAAGTTATCGCCTTGTGGCCTTTTCTCTTGTCATCTCCTTATTTATCTACATATTACCTTGGGATAAATCACTCAAAATACTGTTACCTGACTTTCCTCTTTTAACGGTGCTTTTTGTAATACGCCATTCACCGAAACGTTATGGGCTTATCTTGGCGTTCTCAATCGGTTTAATTCAAGACGTTCTTCTCTTTATGCCTTTAGGTTTAAATGCATTTATTTTTTTAAGTTCTGCTGTTATTTGTTTAATCTTCTTCAACCGTCCTTATCAAATTAGCAATGTCCAAGAAGCTATCCTTACCTTTATATTATTTTTCTTATCAAAAATAATCCATTTGATCGCACTAGAGCTATTATTGACTGAACCAAACTATGGTGAAGTAATGATCCCTTTGATAATTTCATTGTTTTTTTCTACCGCTTTATGGATGATGATGCGTGCTTTAGTCCTCTTATACTATAGTGATAGGTAATTATGGTATACCAACAACAAAAACGACAATATATCAATAATGCGCATACGGAAAATAGTATTCTCAGTGGACGCATTATTTTCCTATTTATCATATGCCTTTTATTGATAGCCACTCTATTAATTCGCATCATTGATCTGCAGCTATTCAAACATGAAAAATTCTCTCTTTATTCAGATAGAAATCGACTAGACATAATTTCTTTAGCACCTTCCCGTAGCAATATTTATGATCGCAATGGAAAGTTACTCGCAACCAATCATCCTTCATTTAACCTTGAAATACATCCTAAACAACTTAAACGTACCAACTACACAGAGGTATTGGATACTTTATCAGAAATTGTCACATTAGACGAAAATGACAAAAATAAAATCATTAGAGCCATACAAAAAGGCACTAATAACCCATTACTGATAAAGCAAAATATCAGTGAAGTAGTCGTCGCTCAAATTAGTGCTCGATTAAACAAACTACCAGGGGTGCGTATAAAATCAGAACCCAAACGTTACTATCCTTACGGTTCTGTTGGTTCACATGTTATTGGATACACTGACATAGTCAAAGCAGAGGACATTGAAAAAAACGACCCTCAATCTTTACGAGGGATTAAGCGAGTAGGACGTAAAGGCATAGAGGCGTATTACGATACATGGTTGAGAGGAAAAGCTGGATATGCCACTATTGAGCAAGATGTTTTGGGTAATGATATTCGCGAAATAACAAGCACGAATCCAACCGACGGAATGCCATTAACATTAAGCATAGACATCCAACTTCAACAATACATTGAAGAGCTAATATCCCCATTTAAAGGTTCAGTAGTTGTTGTTGACACACACAATGGTGAGGTTTTATCTTTAGTCAGTATGCCAAATTATGATCTCAACCTAATTATAGGTGAGCGTAACAGTTCAGAGTATAAGACACTGATTCGATCTCTCGATAGCCCATTTCTAAATCGTGCTATTAACGGACAATACTCACCAGGATCTACGTTCAAACCATTCATCGCATTAGCAGGCATGGAAAAAAATAAACTTGATCCTAATAAGAAAGTTTTTGCAGGTCCATATTATCAAATACCAGGGAAATTAAAACATAAATTCTATGATTGGAAAGACGGTGGTCATGGTTGGGTTAACTTGGATACCGCTATAGCTCAATCATGCGATGTTTATTTTTATGATTTAGCCTATCGTATTGGTATTGACGATCTCCATGAATACCTTTCACAATTTTATTTTGGTTCTTCAACAGGAATTGATTTACCTAATGAAAGTGCTGGACTTCTTCCTTATCGAGCATGGAAAAAAGAAAAAAAATCGATTCGTTGGTACCCAGGAGAAACTGTTATTTTCGGAATTGGTCAAGGATACTTGCTAACCACTCCTCTGCAAATGGCTGTTAATATGTCAGCTATCGCCAATAGAGGTCGACTCATTTCACCCAAAATAACCTTGAACTCTCCGACCACATCCTCAAAAAATCAATCCAAAACCATTCCTACTGCAAACACACTTTACTGGAACAAAGTAACGAGTGCTTTGCATAATAGTATTTCCAAAAAATATGGAACAGCACATAAAATATCCACAGGAGCAAAATACTCGATAGCTGGGAAAACTGGAACAGTCCAGGTATTTCAGCTATCTCAAGATAAAGAAATACGAAAAAAACAAAAAGAGATAACACAGGAAAAACTACGTGACCATTCTGTCTTTACTGCTTTCGCCCCAGTGAACAATCCTCGAATTTCAATCGCAGTCGTCATTGAAAATGGCGGAAGTGGGAGTTCATTAGCAGCACCTATTGCGCGTGATGTAATGGATAAATATTTTGAACTATACCCTCTAAATCATCTGTGAAAAACAGTTTGAAATCGTTCGCCGCGCTGATCACAATTGATTGGTATTTGCTATTATTATTTCTTATCTTTGCTGTTGTTTCTCTCGTTCTACTATACAGTGCTGGTAGTGGCGAGTTTCAATATGTACAAAAGCAGGCGTTGAATTTTTTGATTGCTTTTATTTCTATGTTAGTAATTGCTCAACTACCCGTAAGGCATATACGTACACTAACACCTTGGATCTATTTATTATTTATTGGATTGTTAATATTTGTACTGTTTGCTGGGCAAACTGGGAAAGGCGCTCAACGTTGGATTTCATTTGGTGGCATCAGCCTGCAGCCTTCCGAAATTGTGAAAGTCATTCTTCCAGCGATGCTCGTATGGTGGCTAGAAAAAACACGGGGCAGCAACCAATCTATAATCGTTTGGTTAGGGTTTATCATACTAACTTGTGTGCCTCTTGCGCTTATCGTCTTACAACCAGACTTAGGCACAAGCTTAATGATTTCTGCTAATGTCATTATCATCATAATCGCCATTGGAGTATCCAAAAAAAAAATAGCCGGTCTGTTTGCCCTAGGAATATCGGCTCTGCCTATATTATGGTTAAACATGCACGCCTATCAAAAGTCGCGTGTACTCACTTTTCTTGATCCTTTCAAAGACCCATTAGGTCATGGATATCACGTAATCCAGTCGCAGACAGCAATTGGCTCTGGAGGTATAGTCGGAAAAGGATGGCTGAATGGAACGCAATCTCAACTTAATTTCGTACCCGAACAACACACTGATTTTATCTTTTCCCTTCTCGCTGAGGAGTTTGGATTCATTGGTATTATTGTTCTTTTTTTGTTATATTTTTGTGTGTTAATACGTGGATTATTGATAGCATGGAATGCACAAAATTTTTTCACACAAGTGCTCGCCATCTCTCTAACTACCAGTTTTTTTATAAATGCGATTGTTAATATTGCTATGGTGACAGGTTTGCTACCCGTGGTGGGATTGCCATTGCCTCTCATTAGTTATGGAGGAAGTGCGCTGTTGACACACGCGCTTGCCTTTGGACTGCTGATATCGATCGGATCTCATAAACTCTACATAATAAATAAATGATAATGCTGAAATATTTACTAAAACCACTTGCTTCTAAACTGCTTATTACTTTAATTGTAATCATTCCTGTTAATGCACTTGCTAATAACCTTTTCCAAGAAAACAAAAATTTAAAGCATTTGCAAAAAAAAGAGGTCTTACGTTTTATTTCTACTCTTAAGAAAAAACATGGTTTTTCTCCAGAACAGTTAAATACGATATTTGCAACTTATCAGTACGACCCCACGCTATTACCTATTCGAAAGAAAAGAGTGGCAGCAATACAGAAAAAAGGATCTCCTTGGCTAAGATACAAAAGAAAAGCGATAACCAATGAGCGCCTTGAAGCTGGGCGACGCTTTTATGTTGATAATTATGAGATATTTTCAAGCGTAGAGAAAAAATTCCGTGTAGACAGTTCCTACATCCTTGCTATTCTCGGGCTTGAAACAAACTATGGCGCGTTTCAAGGTTCTCGGAGAGTTTTTGATACATTAACTACCTTATCCTTTCACAAACGTTCAAGAAGGAAAAAACTATTTTCTTCAGAGTTAAAAGAATTTTTAATGTTGTATCAGAGTAAAAAACTTCAACTATCTGACATCGGTTCTCGAGCTGGAGCTATGGGTATGAGTCAATTTCTTCCTACATCTTTGAAAAACTTTGGCATTGATTTTGACAACGATGGCCACGTTAACCTATTTAACTCAAAAGCGGATGCTATTGCCAGTATTGCAAACTATTTAAAACATCATGGTTGGCAACACAATAAGAAGGCAGCAATCCGTTTGAATCCTCATAAAACTCTTTCTTTTATGGCGCGTAGCAAATACAACTATTCAGTAAGGAATCTTCAAAAAAACTATGGTCAAAAGTTGCCAAATTTTTCACCAAAAACTTTAGGAAAAGTATATAACTTCAGTACTGATGAAAAATCGATTTATTGGTACGGAATGAAAAATTTTAGAATATTAAAACAGTACAATCACAGCAACTTCTACGCCATGTCAATAACGCAACTGGCTGATTTATTTAAACTTGACAAGGCAATTGGTGCTAAATGATTATTTTTCAAACACCCATCTTAAGACTTGCTTCGATGAATTGATTCAAATCTCCATCAAGAACCGCTTGAGTATTGCCTACCTCAACACCTGTTCGTAAGTCTTTTATTCTTCCAGAATCAAGAACATAAGAACGAATCTGACTCCCCCACCCAATATCCGCCTTATTATCCTCCAATTCCTTCTTTTCACTATTGCGTTTGCGCATCTCTAATTCATAGAGCTTAGCGCGCATCTGCTTCATTGCTTCAGCTTTATTTGCATGTTGTGATCGAGAGTTTTGACACTGAGTAACTATGCCACTAGGTTCATGCGTTAAACGTACTGCAGATTCCGTTTTATTTACATGTTGCCCTCCTGCACCTGAAGCCCGATAAACATCAACACGCACATCCGCTATATTAACATCCACCTCAAAACTATCGTCTATCTCTGGAGAAACAAATACGGAAGCAAAAGACGTGTGTCTTTTACTATTTGAATCGAAAGGTGATTTCCTAACTAATCGATGAACACCTGTTTCAGTACGTAGCCAACCATATGCAAAATGACCTTTCACATGCAAAGAGGCACTTTTTATCCCTGCAACATCTCCATAGGAAACATCATTAATTTCAACTTGGAATCCTTGACGTTCAACCCAACGTAAATATTGTCGCATCAACATTTGCGCCCAATCTTGAGCTTCCGTACCACCGGAACCAGATTGAATTTCTACGTAACAATTATTAGCATCAAGCTCCCCATTAAACATGCGCTGAAATTCGGCGGTTTCAACTCGTGTAACTAATACGTCAACCTCTCCCACCATCTCCTCCGCACTGTTGACATCACCCTCTTCGCGCATCATTAACCAAAGCTCACAGCTATCTTTCACATCACTACTTAAACTATCAACTTGTTCTACCTGAACCTCCAGCATTGACTTACGACGCCCAAAATTTGCACTTTTTTCAACGTCAGACCAAACTTCAGGCATGGTTAATTGCTTCTCGATATATTCCAATTCAGTCCGCAAATCCTCTATTTTCAGCATTTCAGCAAGCTGCTTCACCCTATCTTCTAAATCTGTCAGACGTTCAATATAAAGCGTATACTCCATACTAGCTATCGTTTAAAATTGCTTTTTTAACTGCTGAAGCAGTCGCCTCAACTATTTCAATTTTTGAAGTGCTTTTACATTGTTCAATTGCAACATCTGGATCTTTCATCCCATTTCCAGTCAAAGTACAAACAATTTGCGATCCTTCTTTAATTTTTCCCAAGTTGATGTCACGTATGAGACCCGCTAAAGAAATAGCGGACGCTGGTTCACAGAAAATTCCTTCCATACGAGCAAGCATGGACTGGACTTCAAGAATATGCTTATCGTCTAATTGACCAAACCATCCTTTTGACTCCCTATTAGCTGCCCATGCCAAATCCCAGCTTTGCGGATTCCCTATCCGAATTGCTGTTGCAATTGTTTCTGGGCTTTCAACCGGTTGTCCTGATAAAAATGGAGCGGCACCACTCGCTTGATACCCAACCATTACGGGTAATTTCGTACTCAAATCATCGACTTGATATTCTTTATATCCCATCCAGTATGCACTGATATTACCAGCATTACCAACCGGCAAGTAGTGGTAATCTGGCGCATCTCCTAAATCATCAATAATCTCGAAAGCTGCGGTTTTTTGACCTTGTAACCTATACGGATTAATTGAATTGACAATTGCAGCGTTTGACTCTTCTGCTACTTCCTGTACCAATCGCATTCCATCATCAAAATTACCTCGTACTTGGATGATTTCAGCGCCGTACATCATTGCTTGAGCCAATTTCCCCATAGCAATCTTCCCTTCAGGGATGAGAACAACTGAACGAATACCAGCCGATGCAGCATATGCAGCAGCGGCGGCTGAAGTATTGCCAGTAGACGCACAGATAATTGTTTTTGAACCCTCGTTAACGGCATGAGTAACCGCCACAGTCATTCCTCGATCTTTAAAAGATCCAGTTGGATTCAATCCTTCATACTTAACATATATACTAACATCAGTAGATAATTCGGAAGGAATTCGAACCAATTTAATCAGTGGAGTTTGACCTTCACCGAGACTAATAACTCTCTCGCCATCAGCGATTGGAAGACGAGATCGATATTTATCTATAAGACCTGTATACCGTGAAAAATTTGACATATTTGATATATTAAAGACAATACGTGGTCGGGACGGCAGGATTTGAACCTGCGACCCCCACAACCCCATTGTGGTGCGCTACCAAGCTGCGCTACGCCCCGAGTTAGCCAGTATTGTACGCGCAATACCTATACTATTTGTCGTTTTTTAGACCTTTCTCATCATCACTAACTGGATCATAGCCATGCCCTCCCCAAGGATGACAACGCAACAATCGTTTTACACCAAGAATACCTCCATGCCAAAACCCTTTTTTTTTCAAAGCGTCTATCATGTAGGCAGAACAACTTGGATCGTAACGACAATGACTGCCTATGATTGGGCTAATAAGATATTGATAAAACCTTACAATTCCTATCAGTAGTTTCGTCACAACATCCAGTTGCGATTAACTTTGCAGAGAACGTAAAGCTGCTATGCGCTCACCCAAAGGAGGGTGACTCATAAAGAGGCGAGAAAATTTGCCTCTTTCTCCTCCTGATATACCAAATGCCATCATCTCATCAGGCAATGGTTCTGGATGATTAATTTGTAAACGCTCTAAAGCAGCGATCATTTTTTCTTTTCCTACTAATCGAGCAGAGCCTGCATCAGCATAAAACTCCCTTTTTCTTGAGAACCAAAAAACGATAGTGCTTGCTAATATCCCCAACACCATTTGAGCGACAAGCGACGTAATGAAAAATCCAATTCCATGTCCTCCTTCATTACGAAATATTACTCGGTCAACAAAATGTCCAATAATCCGCGCAAAGAATATAACAAAAGTATTAACTACACCTTGAATCAGAGTTAGAGTAATCATGTCACCATTGGCAATGTGGGCTACCTCATGAGCCACTACAGCCTCAGCTTCTCCCTCTGACATTTGTCGCAACAAACCCGAGCTTACCGCAATCAATGACTTATTCTTTGAAGAACCTGTAGCAAAGGCATTGACTTGTTCCGAAGGGAAAATGCCAATTTCTGGTATGGGCAATCCTGCCTGCCTGCACAATCTTTCAACTGTTTCAATCAACCATTTTTCTTTGCCACTTGACGGCGCAGTAATTAATTTTACCCGCATCGATCGCTTAGCTAACCATCGCGACAGAAGCAATGAAATGAATGAACCTCCAAAACCAAACGCCGCAGAAAAAATAAACAAAGACGTATAATTTAGTCCTGTCCCTTCGAGATAAGAACCTACTCCAAATAAACTGAGTACCACACCTACAACTAAGAGGATAGCCAGGTTAGTTAATAAAAATAATCCAACTCTTAACATTTTTACTCCTTATAAGTAAACTTAACAAAATTCATATAACAACAGTCTTGATCAACTCACAAATCTTCTACTTGTATTTTCCCTGTTAAAAACTTCAGTTGTAGAGCGTCCAGCCATAACTGCAATTGAATTGAGCGCAGATCCGTTTTAGCAGATATTAAGTTACGCCGCGCGTTCACAACTTCTATCAATTCACTCAATCCCACCAACAATGATTCATTTGTTGCCTCAAGAGCAGATTCTTGCGCCTTTACAAGTGCACTAAGCGCTGGCAGTTGCCCTACCCCATTATCAACACGTGCCAAAAGCTGATCCAGCTGAGCAATAATCTCTCTTTCAGTATTTTCAACTTGAAATGCTGAACTACGCACCAAAGCTTTCGCCTCATCATGCTGTGCTTGACGCACTCCACCATTATAAAGCACCCAATTGAAATTGAACTGAATACCGATATCTCTTGAGTCCTGAAGCGAAGTAGTTTCAGTTTCAAATTCGGTTTGTAGCCAAGAAACAGTGAAGTTGGCCGTAGGAAATATACGTTGCGCAACCGCGTCAGCACCTTTATTCGCTGCTTTTATGCCTTGGCGCTCTTGCAACAATCGAAGATTATTATTCTTCACTTGCTGCACTAACTCTTCCAAAGGTAATTTATACGCTTCAATTGAATTCAGGCTAAAGTTGACATCTTCGATATTCTTAACACGTTTGCCAACAATAGAGTCGAGTACTGAAAATGCCGATTTCACATTATTGCGCATCGCAAGCAAACTGCTTTCACTCAGTCGCAAGTCCGCTTCGGCTTGAAGCATATCAACGCGAGTGCCGCTACCGACCTCTAATCTCTGCCTAGCACGATCTGCCAAATTCCTACTGGACTTTAACTCCTGATCCGCCAAGTCTAAACGTGTTTGAGCCAAAAGAACATTCACATACGCTTGAGCCACGTCAATCATCAAGTTTTGACGAGCTAAATCTCTACCAATTTCAGATTGCTCAAGCAAAGCATTTACCTGACTGAGCCTTTTAAAAACTTCTCCATTGAATAAAACTTGTTGAACTCGAAGTTGATGCCTGTTAAAGTCAGAAACACCATTGGTACTGTCATCATCCCTACTAACACTAAAAGTATAGTCAATTACTGGGTAAATATTGCCTATTGCAATGTCTTTTTGAGCGCTTGCGGAATCTCTTTGAACGTCTGCTTGCAGCAAATTTGGATTATTTGTCAACGCATATTCAAACAAAGTACGCGGATTATCAGCATAAACAGAAGTTACTGTTAATGTCCCTAATGCTACTCCAGATAGAAAAGCTTTAATCAATCCATTTATCATAAGGATTCTTTGCTAAATTTATATTGTAATAACGTGGATCTGCAGTAACTTCATCACCAACCCATTCGGGCAAATCCACTACTTCTTGTTCAATTGATTCAAGTTCTATTTCAGCAATAATCAAACCTTCATTATTACCCTTGAACACATCAACTTCCCAAAACAAACCATTGTGCATAACAGGCCAACGTAACTTCTCAATTTTGTTCGTAGTAGATAAATCAAGTATTTTTTCAGCCTCGGAAAAAGAGATTCTATATTCAAATTCGTCACGAGTATGCCATTCTCCCTTAACAAACTTAATATTTACTGAACCATGCGTACCTTGGGTTCGCACACGCACCGACACCCCATCGTTTTCACTAATAACTGCTTGGCATATTGGAATTGAAGCACTGGCAAATTCTTTCCAACTTTCATTGATGACTAAGTACTTTTTTTCGATCTCTCTTTTATAACTCATAGCATTACCATCAAGCAAAAACGCCTGTTGATAAATAACGATCCCCTCGATCACATACTATGGAAACAACTACATCTTTTTTGCTTAACGTGGACGCCAATTTAAGAGCGCAGTACAAAGCACCACCTGAAGAGATCCCAGCAAAAATGCCTTCTTTTTGAGCCAATTTACGCGTCAAATTTTCTGCCTCGTTTTGATTCACTTCCATAATTTCATCAACCCGCTCTCTTTCAAAGAATTGAGGCAAGTACTCTGGTGGCCATTTGCGAATGCCAGGAATTTGGGAATTATCATCCGGTTGTACACCAACAATTTGTATCTTTGGGTTTTTTTCTTTCAAATATCGTGAGCACCCCATAATCGTCCCTGTAGTCCCCATTGAAGAAACAAAATGCGTGATTTTCCCAGCAGTTTGTTCCCATAATTCTGGCCCAGTGGTTTGATAATGCACATTGGGATTATTCAAGTTTGCAAATTGATTGAGTACCAAACCCTTCCCTTCTTTTTGCATTTGCAAAGCAAGGTCACGCGCGCCTTCCATTCCCTCGTCCTCTGTTACCAAAATTAATTGGGCACCATAAGCTGTCATTGCCGCGCGCCGTTCAACACTTAGATTATCGGGCATGATTAAAATCATTTTAAATCCCCGTATCGCTGCAGCCATAGCCAGTGCTATCCCAGTGTTACCGCTAGTGGCTTCAATCAATGCATCACCTTTTTTAATGATGCCACTTTTTTCAGCTTGAGAAATCATATTCAAGGCAGGCCTATCCTTTACAGATCCTGCAGGATTGTCCCCTTCTAATTTCAGCAATACAAGAGCCCCATTCTCCGATTGCAAGCGCTGCAAGCGAATCAACGGCGTATTTCCAACACAATCTTCTATAGTCGGCCAACTCATGCTTTTACAGTCTCAGCTTTTTTCACAGGCTTTTGTTTCTTCTCAAATATCAACTGAAGTTCATCCTGTGCATTGACATCAACAGATACTTGCCCGCCCTTTTTCAGCTTGCCAAACAATATCTCATCAACTAATTTGGTAGTTAGTTCGTTTTCTATTAAGCGAGTCATCGGACGCGCACCCATTTTAGTGTCGTAGCCTTTGAGTGCCATCCATTGACGTGCCTTAGGACTAACATTCAACCCCACTTTTTTATTTAATAGTCGTTTTTCAAGTTCAAACAAAGACTTATCAACCACTTGTAAAATACTTTCATGATTTAAACTATTAAACTGCACCACTGCATCCAATCGATTGCGAAACTCAGGAGTGAAAACTTGTTTCATTGATTTTTCAATATCATACTCATGGTCCTGCTCAATGAATCCCAACAAAGATTTATCTGTGTTTTCTGAACCCACATTACTCGTCATAATTATAATCGTATTTTGAAAATGTGCTTTATTGCCATTATTGTCTGTCAATATTCCATAATCCATCACTTGTAACAAAATATTAAACAAATCTGGATGCGCTTTCTCAATTTCATCTAGTAAAACAATGGAATGCGGGTTTTTGACGACAGCCTCGGTTAAAAGCCCTCCTTGATCAAAACCAACATATCCAGGAGGTGCGCCTATAAGCCGCGATACTGTATGACGTTCCATGTACTCAGACATATCAAATCGCACCAGTTCGATCCCGAGTTGCAAAGCTAATTGGCGTGTTATTTCCGTTTTCCCAACACCAGTCGGACCTACAAAAAGAAAAGAACCCAATGGCTTGTTTTCGTTATTCAATCCAGCTTTGGACATTTTAATAGTCTTTGTTAATACTTGAATCGCCTTACTCTGTCCAAAAATAACGCGTTGCAAATCATCACCAAGCACTTTAAGCTTTTGAGTTTCAGAAGTGGTCATTTGTGAAACGGAAATTTTGGTCATTTGAGAAACCACTTTTTCCACTTGATCAACACCTATCGTGGTACTTTCACTATCTGAAAGTTGAACACAAGCACCTGCTTCATCAAGCACATCAATGGCTTTATCAGGCGCCTTTCGACCATTTATATAGCGGTAAGATAACTCAGCTGCTTTCTCAACTGCTTTAGGGGTGAAGCGTACACTGTGGTGTTTTTCTAACGTGCTCTTAAGTCCTTTAAGGATATTGATTGTCTCAATCAAACTTGGCTCATCTACATCAATTTTCTGGAATCGACGAGAGAAGGCTCTATCTTTAACAAAGATTTCACGATACTCTTCATGAGACGTAGCGCCTATGCATCGCAACTCTCCTGAAGCAAGCAATGGTTTAATTAAATTAGAGGCATCTAAAGCACCACCACCTGTCGCTCCAGCCCCTATAAGAGTATGAATTTCATCAATAAACAATATAGCATTCTCATGCTTGGCAATATCAACGAGGACCCCTTTTATGCGCTTTTCAAAATCTCCTCGATATTTAGTTCCAGCAATTAACCCACCCAAATCAAGAGAAAAAACTTCAGCTGTCAAGAGTTTTTGAGGAACCTCACCGCATACGATCTTTAAGGCCAACCCTTCAGCTATAGCCGTTTTTCCCACACCAGGGTCTCCCACAAAAAGAGGATTATTTTTGCGCCTGCGACATAAGATCTGAAGACACCGTTGCACTTCGTTTTCACGACCTATTAGCGGATCAATATTGCCAATAATTGCCTTATCGTTCAAGCTAACTGCATACTTTGAGAGCGCATTGCTTTCAAAGTCAGACTCACTGCCTTCATCGTCCATATTGTAGGAAGCATCTTCTGGCATACCATGCGCGAGCCAAGCAATAATATCAAGACGTTCAACGCCTTGCTTTTCGAGAAAATATACGGCATGACTATCGGGTTCGGCATAAAAACTGACTAAAACATGAGAGGGAAGCACTTCCTCCTGTCCATTACCTTGAACTTGAAAAATAGCTCGTTGCACAACTCTTTGGAAGCCAACACTCGGATGAACATTAACACTATCATCTCCAACGCTGAGATTTTTGATCGGCATTTGTGTAGCAAGGAAGTCATCAACTTCTTGTTTTAATTTCTCACAATCGGCGTCACAATTATTTAATATCTCTAAAACTTCATCGTCATCCAGCATGACACGAAATAAGTGCTCAAGTGTCACTATTTCATGATTCATACTTTGTGCTAATACAAAGGCTTCGTTCAATATATTTTGTAAATTGTCATTTAACATGTTTATTCCTGCTCTGCCTCACATAAAAGGGGATGACCATTTTTTCTTGCATAAGCGTTAACTTGTTGTACTTTAGTTTCTGCCACATCCCTCGTATAAATTCCTGCCAGTCCTTTTCCTTCATGATGGACTTTCAAGGTTATATTTTTAGCCTCTTCTGGGTTTTTTTGAAAAAATGTACACAATACTTCAACGACAAAATCAAAAGTTGTAAAGTTGTCATTAATCAATAACACTTTAAACATCTTTGGACGGCGTACTCGTGTACTTACCGAGGAGACTGTGCTTGTTTTACTCATAATAGATCTTAGTCGCTGCTTTCTTAATTATTCTGATTGATTATATTCTTCTTAGTTATCTCATTATGGTGCTACGTGTATTTATTTCAAGAAGAAATCGTAAGCTTTATTATCACTCTCTTCGAAAAAGGGATAATCAAGTTCTTCAAGAAATTTATAAAAATCCCCCTCATCCTCTTTAGAAATCTCCATGCCCGCAAGCACTCGCCCATGTGAAGAACCGTGATTTCGATAATGAAATAAGCTGATATTCCATCTTCTTCCAATTTTCTTTAAAAAATCCAACAAAGCTTTAGGTCGCTCAGGAAATTCAAATCGAAATAGCCTTTCATTTTTTAAAGAACCAGCCCTTCCTCCAACCATATAACGCACATGCGTTTTTGCTAAGTCATTATCGGTTAAATCACGTGCACTAAACCCTTCCGATCCAAGTTTATCTATGAGCTTACGAGGCATTGATGCATCACCATTGATACCGAGACCAACAAAAACATGGGCTTGTGTTGAATCGGAGTAGCGATAATTAAATTCAGTAATATCATTATTTTCGAGCAATTTACAAAACTCTAAAAAACTTCCAGGTTTTTCTGGGATAGTGACACTCAATAATGCCTCTTGATGCTCGCCAATCAAAGCACGTTCAGCCACATAGCGTAACCGATCGAAATTCATATTCGCGCCGCTAACTATGCACACCACTTCATCCAATTCTTTATGCAGTTGCAAGTAATTTTTCATTCCTGCAAAAGCAACTGCACCAGCTGGCTCTGATATTGACCGAGTGTCTTCAAATATATCTCGAATACTTGCACAGATTTCATCATTAGTGACTGTTATAAAGTCATCTACATTGTGTTCGACAATCTGCCATGGATGGTATCCAATTTGTTTGACTTGTACGCCGTCGGCAAATATCCCTACTTGATCAAGAACAACACGCTCCTTTGCTTCATGTGCAGCTTTCAAACATGCTGAGTCCTCAGGTTCAACGCTAATTATCCTTACTTCAGGATACAACGCCTTCATATACGCTGCAATACCGGCAATCAACCCACCACCACCAACAGGAACAAAAATTGCCTTGGGTGGTTTTTTTAATTGCTTCATTATTTCCATTGCAATTGTCCCTTGACCCGCAATGATATCGGGATCATCGAATGGAGGCACAAAAACTGCGCCTGTCTCCTCTGCTCTCTTAGAAGTAAATGCTTTGCTTTCATCCAAAGTATCTCCATGCAAAATCACTTCCCCGCCGTATTTCTTCACCGCGTCTACTTTAATCCTTGGAACAGTTATCGGCATTACTATTGTCGACTTTATCCCTAAATGACTCGCGGCTAAAGCGACTCCCTGAGCATGATTTCCTGCAGAAAAGGCAATAATACCGCGTTTTTTCTCAGCCTCGCTAAGCTTACTAATCTTGTTGTACGCTCCGCGCAGTTTAAAAGAGAAACCCAATTGCAAATCTTCTCTTTTTAAAAAAACTTCGCATTGCAAGCGATTCGAAATATTCGCTGCTTTTGTTAACGGAGACTCCTGTACAACCTGATAAACGGGTGCATCCAATATTTTCTTTAGGTAATTGTGTACTTGCATAAAAGAGTAAAAGATTTTTTAACTTATAATACGCTACAGTACGTAGCATGAAGGTCTTTTATTTTACTGCATTTATCCAAACAATCTATGAATCAAAATACACTTAAACAAATGGTTGCAGAAGCAGCTCTCGATTTTATAAAACCTGATTTTATTGTTGGAATCGGAACTGGAACAACAACCAATTACTTTATAGACAAACTCGCGACGATGCGCGGACAAATAAAAGGGACTGTGGCAAGTTCACAGGCCAGTGCGCAACGATTGCAAGCACACAATATCCCAGTATTTGAACTTAACGACGTTTCTGAAATAGAAGTTTATATTGACGGGTGTGATGAATCAGACAAATTTCTCCATTTAATTAAAGGTGGCGGTGGTGCATTAACACGTGAAAAAATCCTTGTTGCCAATGCAAAAAAGTTTGTGTGTATTGCGGACCAGTCAAAACTTGTATCCACGCTTGGAAACTTTCCTCTCCCAATTGAAGTAATCCCAATAGCACGTAGTTATGTTGCCAGAGAAATATTTAAAACAACAGGGGGAGAGCCTGTATGGAGGAAAGATTACATTACTGACAATGGAAACCAAATCCTTGATATTCATGGATTGGATATAGTGGACCCCAAAGCACTTGAATCAAAAATCAATCAAATTGTTGGCGTTGTAACGAACGGTCTTTTCGCACTTCGAAGTGCCGACATTCTTTTAATTGCAGAACCTGAAGGAATACAAGAGATACACTCGTAATGTATAGTATGAAAATATTACCAGCCATTTCACTATTTGTAATCGTATTAGGCGTCATCTTTTTGTGGTTTTCACCAAGTTATGGTTACGATGCCCCCAAACTGAGTGTTATCGATATTGACTCTCAAAAACACAACACTGTTAATCCTGAAGCACCCACACTAATTACTTTTTGGGCTACCAATTGCCCGCAATGTATAGCCGAAATGCCTGAGATGAAAAAACTGCACGAACAGTGGCAAAGCAAAGGATTTAAGATCCTCGCCGTTGCTATGTCTTACGATTCTTTAGGTGCTGTTCGTACTTTCCAACGGAATGCTCAATTATCTTTTCCCATCGTATTCGATACAAATGCTCGCATATCAAAAGCTTTTGATAACGTACGCCTGACCCCAACGCATTTTCTAATTGACAAAAACGGGAAAATTATTTTTCAAACAATCGGTGATCCGAATTTCAACAGACTACATGGTTTAATAAAACAGTCATTCGATGCAACATGAGCACCTCCTTGCGCTCAAGCGCACCCAGCATTGCCTTTATTGGGGGCATGGATCCAAGTGGCGGAGCGGGCCTTGCTGTTGACATTCCCGTAGCAAGAGCATTGCAAATACATCCACTTCCTATAGTAAGCGTACAAACTTCCCAAAATACAACCAATGTACTCGATAGCTCTATAGCACCTCTTTTTCAAAAACAACTTGAAAGCATTTTAAATTGCAATATTCAAGCCATCAAAATTGGACTGATTGCTAAGGAGCACATACAAATAATTTCTTCATTTATTAAACGCATGAATGTACCAGTTGTTTTTGATCCAATTATTTTTGCTGGAGGTGGTTACACGTTTCATGAAAACCCTAAGTTATTGCATGATTTACTTTTAAATAGCATCGTTACCCCTAACTTAAATGAAGCGCAAATACTTACTGACTATTCACCCGATCCAGTCAATTATTTGTTTAACTTAGGTTGTAAGGCAATTGTTTTGACCGATGATGTATTCAAAGGAGACACACATATCTCTCTACACAAAAAAGGCGAAAAAAAAATATTACGATACTCGTATCGCAAACAAGAAAACAATTTTCATGGAACTGGATGTTTATTCACAAGCAGCCTAATTAGTTATTTGGTTAAGAATGAAAAAATAGAAGAGGCTGTTGAATTAGCACTTCAATACTGCCAAAATGCTATTAAAAAAGGTTACTCAATTGATGAAGGGCAATTGATACCTAAGATATGATTAGTGAAGATATTTAAAGAATATTAAAAAATATTATTTATCCTAAATAGCACTCAGTCAAGCATGATCTCTTCATAAAACTGTTCATTTCGCAGCGAGAACAATCTATAAACAACATCACCTACCAACTTAATAAACTGCGGAAAATGACGTTCATCTAAACGCATAAGCGCCGCCGCCGCCGCATCTATATAAATGGGAACTTTTTGATTCAAAGCAATATCTTTTAAAAGAATATAACCTTTGCTGCGATATTCTTTTTTCTGAAAACTTGCAATCCCATCGCCTTCAATAATGATAGCTAATTTAGTATTTGGAGTATTCTTTCGTAAAAAAAGTATTTGTTCGTGGAGGTTTTTGATAGCTTCAGCAGTTTTCTTTGCGGTTTGTGCGCGCATGATAAAAACCACACCCTCTGGCTCAACTACTCTCTCACTCATTTCTTTCACTGCCTCTAATACAGCAGCCTGACTTGTCGCTGTATGCATCAGGAAAAGTAGTGTGAAGCACTGTAGAAATAATTTAATCATATACAAGCATTATCCCATTAAATCGCATCAGAATGAAAATAAAAGACATTACCCTTATACCAAGGTTAGGGTGAATTAAATTGGTTAAAAAAAATTAGTAAAAAACAATTCCTTCTCGCCAAACTTCATAAAAATCATTCCAATTTCAATCAACAACCACAAATAATCGCACAGCCGCTTTTCGCAAACAAGATTCCAATTACTTTAATAATTCTTTTAATAGGTCATTTACCTGTGAAGGATTGGCTTTCCCTTGAGTCGCCTTCATTACTTGTCCAACAAAGAAACCAAATAATTTATCTTTCCCACTTCGATACTGTTCAAGTTGCATTGGATTTTCTTCAACAACTTTTTTAACGATCTCTGCAATAGCATCAACATCTGTAATTTGTTTTAGACCTTTTTCTTCAATAATATTGTCTGCACTTTTTCTCTCAAACCACATCGCCTCGAAAACTTCTTTAGCAATTTTTCCTGAAACGGTATTATCTTGAATACGATTCAACAAAGAAGCTAAATTTTCAGGCGGTATAGGGCTTTTCTGCAATTCTAAATTATCGCGATTAAGAGCCGCCAAGAAATCACCCATCACCCAATTAGCACACTGTTTAACATCCGCATTAGAAGCATCTACAACTGCTTCGAAATAGTCAGCCAGCTCTTTGCTTGAAGTCAATACGCCTGCATCATATTCGGGCAGTTCTAGTTCCTCAATAAATCGCTTTTCACGTACATCAGGCAGCTCAGGCATTGTAATAAGCACATCTTTTTTAAATTCTTCACTGACTTGAACAGGAAGCAGATCAGGGTCTGGGAAGTAACGATAATCGTTCGCCTCTTCCTTACTGCGCATGGAGCGGGTTTCATCTTTATCGGCATCGTAAAGTCTTGTCTCTTGAATAACAACGCCCCCATCCTCAAGTATCTCTCTTTGACGTTCAATCTCATAGTGCAAAGCTTTTTCTAAAAAACGGAATGAATTAATATTTTTTATCTCAGCTCTTATACCTAATGGTTTTCCTGATTTACGCAATGATATATTGGCATCAATACGAAAAGAACCTTCTTGCATATTCCCATCACAAATACCCAAATACTGCACAGTCGCATGAATCTTCTTCGCATAAGCGACAGCTTCTTCTGGAGAAAACATATCGGGTTCAGAAACAATTTCTAAAAGAGGAGTTCCAGCTCTGTTTAAATCAATACCCGACTCATTATCAAAGTCTTCATGCAAAGACTTACCTGCATCTTCTTCTAAATGTGCACGCGTTATGCCAATCGTCTTCATCGAGCCATCACCTAAAACAATGTCTATTTTTCCGACACCAACAATGGGCAGTTCATACTGCGATATTTGGTAGCCTTTTGGCAGATCTGGATAAAAATAATTTTTACGAGCAAATACAGAAACAGGCGCAATCTCAGCGTTAACAGCCAAACCAAATTTAACCGCCATTTTTACCGTTTCTTTATTCAAGACCGGCAGCATACCTGGCATTCCCAAATCAATGTGACAAGCTTGTGTATTTGGTAAGGCTCCAAAAGCAATTGAAGAACCTGAAAATATTTTTGTCTTAGTTGCCAATTGAGCGTGAACCTCTAGCCCTATAACTACTTCCCAACTCATACGACAACCTCTGGTGTTCTTTGCCTGTGCCATTCACTGTGCTGCTGATATTGATGCACCGTTGCTAACAGCGTGCTTTCTGAAAAATAATTCCCAATCAATTGCGCCCCTATAGGCATGCCTTGATCAAATCCAATTGGAAAGCCTATCGCGGGTAGTCCCGCTAAATTTACTGGTATCGTAAAGATGTCTTGCAAATACATAGCTATGGGATCGTTTTGCAAAGTATTCAATTTAAAAGCTGTATTAGGCGTTGTCGGCAAATGGATCATATCTACTTTAGCAAAAGCTTTTTTGAAATCATCCGTTACCAATCTCCTTAGCTTCTGCGCTTTTAAATAGTAAGCATCATAATAACCTGCTGATAACGCATAAGTGCCAACCATAATCCGTCGTTGCACCTCTGCGCCAAAGCCTTCAGTTCGTGAACGTGTGTACAAATCCTCTAAATCCTTGGGATTTTCACACCGATGCCCATAGCGCACACCATCAAACCGAGAAAGATTCGATGACGCCTCCGCTGGAGCCAACACATAATAAGCAGGCAGCGACAGCTGTAAACTATCCAGATCAATATCTACTATCGTTGCGCCCAAACTTTTCAAATCTTCAATATTGCGCGAAATCGCTTTAACAATCTCCTCATCCACTCCTTCAAACAGCTTGCTTACAATCCCGACTTTCTTTCCTTTCAAAGAGGCATTAATGTTATCTATGGTCGAAACACGCGGTCTGTCTATCGACGTTGAATCACGCTTATCAAAGCCATGAATAACATCATATAGAAAAGCACAATCTTCTGCACTACGAGCCATCGGTCCACCTTGATCGAAACTAGATGCATAAGCAACCATCCCAAATCGAGACACCGTTCCATAGGTCGGTTTTAAGCCAGTAATACCACAAAAAGCAGCGGGCTGGCGAATTGAACCACCAGTATCACTGCCTGTGGCAAGAGGAGCCATTCTTGCTGAAACAACAGCAGCAGATCCTCCAGAAGAACCCCCTGGAACTTTTGTCGTATCCCAAGGATTGTGCACTGCTCCAAAATAGGAATTTTCATTGGACGATCCCATAGCAAATTCATCACAATTTGCCTTGCCTAACATCGGCATTAAAGCGTCTTTCGTTTTTTTAACGACGGTTGCATCGTAAGGAGATATGAAATTTTCTAACATTTTTGATCCGCACGTTGAGCGAACCCCTTGCGTGCAAAAAATATCTTTATGAACCAATGGTACGCCACATACTGCATTGCCATCTCCTTTTGAGAGTGCCTCATCGGCTAATGCAGCTTGTTTTAATGCCAAATCCGGTGTCAACGTGATGTAGGCATTTAACGTCTTTTGTAATCTCTGCGAGCGTTCAATAAAGTGTTTAGTCAACTCAACACTAGAAACTTTTTTACTTGATAACGCTTTTGATAATTCGCGTATAGATAAGGTATGTAGCATATTTAAATAAATATCATTCTATTACTTTAGGAACCAAATACAAACCCACACTCGTCTTTGGAGCAATTGCTTGAAATGATTCTCTCTGATTAGCTTCAGATATCTCATCAGAACGCAAACGTTGCGTTATCTCCAATGGATGTGAAAGTGGTTTTATGTCTTCTGTGTTTGCTTTTTCCATCTCCGCTATCATTGCAAGCACACTGTTAATTTTCTGCATATAGACTGGCAAAAGCTGCTCATCAATAGACAGCCGAGCAAGCGAAGCTACTTTCTTCAACTCTTCTGGTGATATAGTCATACGTGATATTTTAAAAGAAGGTTAATAAGACGATAATTTTGGCAGTATTGTACTTCTTAACGCACAAAAAGCACTCGAAAATTCCATTTGAAGTCATTTACACAAATAAGCGCATAATTATATTGCTAATGGAAATATAATTACGGAAGTGCCACCTTTCATTCCTTTCCTAGAATTGATTACACCATATAAAACCAGATAAAACATGCGCATACATATCTACATAATCACGCTACTCATACTATCTCTGTCTTCAGAAGTCTACGCAAGCTCAAGAAAGCCGACCATTAATGCTCGTTCCTATACGTTAATGGATTTTGCAAGCAAGAAAATTATATTCTCTTCAAATCCTAACCAACTCATTGAGCCGGCAAGCATGACTAAAGTTATGACCGCTTATGTGGTATTCGATGAAATACACAATGGCAGAATAAGCTTAACCGACACCACAAAAATATCTGCACAATCCTATAGCGCAAAAGGATCAAGAACCTTTTTAGAAATTGGATCTACAGTCGACATAGAAACTTTATTACTTGGCATGATCGTACAATCGGGTAACGACGCCAGTATTGCTCTTGCCGAATTCATTTCAGGAAGCGAGCTTGCTTTTTCCGACAGAATGAATGAAGTTGCCCTTTCAATTGGTATGGAAAACTCAAATTTTATCAACAGCACAGGCTGGCCCGACCCAGATCACGTCACTACAACCAAAGATCTTGCTGAACTTGCTTATCGCATCATTCAAGATTTCCCCGATCTTTATTGGATGTTTTCTGAGCGCTCCATGACGTACAACAACATTAAACAAAACAATCGAAATGCATTGTTATGGCGTGATCCAAGTGTTGATGGCTTGAAAACTGGACATACCTCAAGCGCTGGATACTGCCTACTCAGTTCCGCCATAAGAAAAGACAGGCGCCTTATCAGCGTCATTGCAGGAGCTGATAGCATCAACGATCGTAATATTGAATCACAAAAAATGCTAAACTACGGTTATCGTTTTTTTGTGACTGAAAAAGTGTTGCCAGCAGAAGTCGTACAAAAAGACATCCGTATTCTTGGGGGAGAAAGCGATTACTTAAAACTTGGAGTACTTAAGGACGTCAACCTCACTTTTCCCAAAAAACGAGAAAATAAGGTGATCACTTCATTTAGCGTTCCTGAAGAAATTACAGCCCCTATAAAACGCGGTGATAGCATTGGAGTTGTAACAGTGAAAATAGATGGAGAAGTGCTTTATGAAGGCGCTCTATTCGCACTTAATACTATTCCTGAGGGCGGCATGTTCAAAAAACTAAAAGATCACAGTATGTTTTGGGTACGCAGCTTACTTAATGACATAAAAAATTAATTACATGCCATTAGAACCTATTTTTTTCAACGGTCAATGGTCAAAAGAAGATAGTATAAAAATCAGTCCTTTTGATCGTGGCTATCTTTTCGGCGATGGAATTTATGAAGTAATTCCTGTATACAATAGTCAAGCTTTTCGACTACAGGAACACTTAAATCGCTTTGAAAAGAATCTGCACTCAGTCAACATCCCTATAGTCTATTCTGCACAAAAGCTAGAAGAAATTATTAAAAAAACTATTGACCAGCAACCTCTTGGTAATTATTACGTATACCTCCAAATTACTCGTGGAGTACAAAAACCGCGTGACTTTAATCCTACTCCGAATACAGAGCCTCAAATACTAGTCTATCTTGAAAAACTTAAACCGCTCGATCAAACAGTAATACAAAACGGTCTACAAATTCGAATCGCTGAAGACCCTCGCTGGCAGCTCTGTCACATTAAATCTCTCAACTTGCTTGGATCTGTTTTGATGCGTCAAAAGGCAAAAGCTGAAAACTTAGACGACATTCTCTACATGCGCAATAATTTTTTATCCGAAGCCACCGCTGGTAATTTTTTTGCTGTGATAGATGATACCGTTGTAACTCCTCCTGCAAGTAATGATATTCTCGCAGGCGTAACGCGTTCATTTTGTTTAGAATTACTCAAAGAGTGCCCTTGGAAAGTCAAAGAAAACAAAATAGAACTTTCGCTTTTACCAAAAATCACCTGCGCTTGGCTGTGCAGTTCTACCAAAGAACTTCAACCTATTCGCCGTATCTTCTATAAGGATCAACAGTTCAAAATAAACCATAAGCATGAAACATTCCTGTGGTTGCATCGCGCATTTAATGAGAATCGAACGAAAGTAATGAATCAATAAACATGAATCAAACCAAAGAATTAGTTATTGAGTTTCCTTGTGAATTCTCTATCAAAGCATTAGGCAAGCAGACGCCTGATTTAGTAAATATAGTGGCACAACTGGTAGCAAAGCACGTTGACGTCCAAAGTAACAACATCAGTACACGTCCAAGCAAAAACAAATCATATACAGCTGTTACAATAAAAATTATTGTACAAGACAGAGATCAACTGGATAATGTCTATCGAGCACTATCTGAACATCCCAGCATCTTAATGACCCTTTAAAAACATTTAATAACAATGATAAAAAAACTTCTTTTCATTGGCTTTTCCTTCCTCGTCGTCAATATGGCAAGCGCTGATAGTAGCCTTGATGCTGCTTTGGAAAATATTAAAAATTTTCATGCGCGATTTATCCAAACAGAAGGAAGTAATGACCAATTCACGAAAAAAAAGTCGAATGGTGAAATATGGGTAAGTGTCCCCAATCGTTTCAGATGGCATGCCAAAGGAGAAGATGAACAGATAGTTGTTGCGGATTCAAAGAATTTATGGATTTATGACATTCCCCTTAAACAAATAGCCGTTTATGACCAGATGCAAGCCTTAATTAATTCACCGGCTATACTCTTAAGCAATCCGTCTCAATTATCGGATGCATTCACTGTTGAATTCATGCATGAAAATCAAAAAGGACGTTGGTATAAGTTGACCCCAAAGACGAATAGCTTCCTGTTTGATGAAGTAATATTCCTCATACGTAACAAGCGCATCAGAGAATTAGCTATGATTCAATTTGACGACAATAGCGAAACTCGACTGAAATTGCAATATAAGTCTTATAACAAGGCTATTGAAGATGAAATTTTTCAATTTATTCCCCTCGATGGGATTGATGTTATTGCACAATAAGCAACGTGCGCTCCCGCATGGTACACCTTCTTGATATAATGCCGCGCGATGATCTTGCCCGGGTGGCGAAATTGGTAGACGCAACGGACTTAAAATCCGTCGGTATAATATACCGTGCCGGTTCGACTCCGGCCCCGGGCACCACCACAGTATTCCCATACAGCCTCAAGTGCCAGCAAAAAGTAAGGAAAAAGATAATAAAGAACCAGCCAGCAGGCATAAAATTTGTTTGAACACTAAAAAAGCTATGGACGGGTACACATCATCAGTAATCTCTGGAAAATAGAAGCTTCCGCCAAACAAAAAATTTGCCCCCCATCTATATTCTGGACGCTGAATAGGAATTAATTTCAGAGAGTTAACCAAATTTAAATCTATTTGATGTCTAATAGGATCAGAATGAAAAAGAGTCCATTCAACACCATTTTATATGGATCCTAATACAGTATCCCTCATTTTGCATAATGCACATCTTGCTTAAAAATAAACTCTAAACTAAATTTTTCAGTCAACACAGTAATAATAAGTAGAGGGATGGTAAGATTAGTGTCCCAAAATGTTGTGTTTCTTAAGAAGATCAATAACGTATAGTCGTTAAAAAATTCTATTTAATACTCTTTAATATTAGTATGTACAATACTATTATCGAAATAAATTACAGAAAAAATATTATGAAAAACACTCATTTGATTATTTTACTCCCTTTTCTAAGTTTTATCGCAAAAGCGGACACTGTAACGAATTTTGAGGAAGTGACTACAAAAGCACCATTCGCTACGATGGCTGCTAAAAGAACTTTTGACTCTAAAAAAACCATTGAGCCTTTTATCAACTCTTCATTGTCAAAACCATCATCTCAAACTTATGCAGGTGGTTTTTTTGAACTCAACCACAATTACCCAACAGAAATCGACAGTAACAATGAGGATTATCCTTGGAAAACTGTCACTAACAATGGAGTGATAACAAAAGCTAACGCACTAGAGTATGTTATGGCACTAAAAAGTTATGTATCAACAGATATGCGTAACCTCATCATTAATACGACAAATCCCAATAATGTCAACTGGTATCAATCGATTTGGCTTGGAACAGAACGTGAACCTATTCATGGAATGTACGTTGGTTCAGGATTTCCTGCACAAACACTTACGGGACAGAATATAGACTTAACAACGTATGTTTATACGCTATACGACAAACGAGCAGCTAAAACGCTTGGAGATATTTGGGGAGTGAGCAGCACATCGGCTATGAAGCCCAATATTACTACTGAGACAACTCAGTACGCTGAAGGAAGCGTAATCGTTAAATTTGCGTTCGTAACGGCTTGTGGTTCAGATTGGAGCCCTATGGAAGGAGCAGCAGTTTGGCAAATTTACGCACCTGTAAATATTAGCAACGGTACCGCTAAATCCGATAAATCAACATGTCCAAACAGAGGTCATGATAGCAATGCAATCTCACCAACACTAACTAATGTCTATCTCATGCAATTCGATATAATCGTTAAAGATAGCCAAGCTTCTACTGATACTGGGTGGGTTTTTTCTACTCTTGTTTATGATAAAAACAGTACAGGTAATGATGTTTGGGACAAAATGATTCCTTTAGGTGCAACTTGGGGTGGAAATCCAGAGATAATCAACACAGATACTACTGCTTTAACCCCTCCAGTAATAGTCAATGCTTCATTAACAGAAAATTGGATTAATAACAATACCCCCGCGTATTCTCGTTCAACGTTAGGATGGGACGGTCGATTATCTGGACCTAATGACGGTGCAGTTGTCCAACCTGCTTGGGCAGGTGTGAGGTACTATCATAAAGGAATTGCAACAGCAGGGTGTATTGGATGCCACTCCAGCGCACAATATCCTATGACTTCCTTTTTATTGCCAGCAACCACTAATCCTCCTCAAAATAAAGAAATCCCTCTAACAAACAATAGTAACGTAGCTGATTTGGTTTTAGTTTTACCTCAACCCGGGGGTAAATTATGGATGAAATGGTTTAGCAGAAATAGTGGCTATACTCCAATGGGACCTGCAAAGAAAGATGGTAAAAAACCTGTTGCACTTGACTATGATATGGTTACTGCTTTTAAAGCAATTCCAAACTGGACCGCAGCAACGCAAGCAAATAATTAACAAGAATTCCCTATCGTTCTTTCAATTCCAACCTCACTCAAGCACTTACATATTATAGTGAGGCTTTAAGTAAGTACTTCATCATTAGAGATGAATCGAATATTGGGATTTGATGGAGAGAAATTCAGTGCTGCGATCAAATACTCCGAACGGTTAAGTTTGCGTTTTCTGAAATGACCTCAATAATGGGGAAAGTGCACATGCAACAATCTCAAAATAAAATGGATGGTGAGTAAGTTCAGGAATGAATATTTAAACCAGCACTGGCGACATGATATGTTGTATTAATCAACCATCTGTGTATAAATGCTCCCATTTTCCATTTATACAATAATAGACATTCCTAACTGATTCAATTTTTTCATCTACTAATCCATCATGAGTGATATGAGTCATCCTCAATGCATCTTTGTGCATATAACTCGTTAGATTATTCCCACCACCTCGCTTTTCATAACTTGCTATGTGTTTTCCACCAAAGTAAATATGATTGACTTCGTCTCCACTTGCAAGATTCTTCTCATAAATCTTACCAATATAAAGACTCTGCACACCATTCACCGTCTTTAGAAAACGACTACCACTCTCATCATAAGCAAATCCCGTACGATTACTGCCTTTTTTAAAAAGTGTGGGTTTGTTCTGTGCGTTATAAGTGATTTGGGTACCGTTTACTGCACGAGTCATATTACCCAGCGCATCATAATGAACATTGACACCACCAGCACTCAACAATACCCCCCTTAACGTATTCGACTGTTGTTGATAATCCCCATAAAGATAATTACCCGCTGGACCACTTAAAATATCACCATGATCGTTATAACTGTAAGTATGGTTATATGATTGCTGAGGAGCCACGACCGAATGCGTTAAGATACGATCCATATGATCATAGCTCATACTCTCTTGACGAGTGAGTACATAGTCTTGTTTCGATACTAAATTGTTCATCGCATCGTAACTAAACTCCAAATCCTGTATATTGGTGTTATCACCTTTAAGCATATTACCCGTCTGCAAACCCATCAAATAACCACTCGCTTGATCGTAATCAAAACTACTCATCAAACTATTACCGCACAAGGCTCGGGTACGCCCCTCAACATCCGTTTAATTAATCAATAGATGGATGCCGTTATAAAAGGCATTCCATTTTATTACGAAACCTGTTTTTTATAATTTACAGGATATATGGGACGTTAATTAAGACCCTATCAGCCATTAACGGCAATGGAAATTTATAATTTCATCCAAACATTTGAGATTTGTCGAAAAATGCGATAAGCGATCAATGATCCTTCATTTCTCTAATGATTTTTCAACACGATCAAAGAGCAAAACACGTGAGCCGAAAATTAAAACGCCCCCACTAGGGAGGGCGATGGCTCGTATTGAAACTTCGCCTGCGAAATTAAAATTTCTTGGTATGAAAAGCTATTTCGTCAGATTCCTATCAGTTATACTAAGTAAATACATTTTAACTTCAAAAGAGAATTCTATGTTAAAAATATTTAGTTACGATATTGGTAGTAATAGTTTAGGGTGGAGTTATCTTCATAGACCCACTGAATACAATAAAGAAATAACAGGCGAACTAATTGATTGTGGTGTCAGGATTTTCCTTGAAGCTGCGCAAGAAGGAAAACCACCTAAAAACGCTGACCGCCGAAAATATAGACTATTGCGCCGTGTTATTCAAAGACGTGCGAGGCGGAAAGAAAAATTAGAGAACATTTTAATTAAAAACGATTTGCTTCCTGAGCACGTTAAAGATGCAAAACAAAGAGAGCGTTGCTTGAACGAATTAGGCAATCCTTATACACTTCGAGCTAATGCTTTAGATAATCGACTTAAACCTTATGAGTTAGGTCGCGCCATCTTACACATTGGACAGCGCCGAGGCTTCTTGAGTACTAAAAAAAATATTCTGGGAGATCTTGCCAATAATCCCGATATGATTGATTTGATGGACGACCAAGACGATTTGGAATATCTTGATGAAAGTCAACAAAAAGAAGAAACTGCATTTAAAGAATCGATCACAAAACTCAATGAAAAAATAAAGGATGCAAACGCTCGTACCTTAGGTGAATTCTTACACTTCCATCTACAGGATCCAAATAATCATTCTCGTAACCGAAATCATGCGCATGAAGATTTCTTGCGTACTGAGCGCAAAATGTATGAAGATGAATTGGCGCTTCTTTTCAAAAAACAAAAAGACCATCACAGCGCATTGACCAACCAATTTATAAAAGAAATAACAGATACAATATTTTTTCAACGCCCGCTCAAACTGAAAAAAAATCGCATCGGCAAGTGTAGTCTTGAAAAGTCTCGATATCGTTGCGCTCTTGCACGACTTGAAGCGCAGCGTTTCAGATATATGAGCTTCATCGGCAATATTCGCTATAACGGAGAATTTGGAAAAGAGGAACCGTTGACCCAAGAGCAACGAAAAGCCTTACACAATCTTTTTGAAAAAAATCCAAAAGTAACCATTACTAAATTTCGTCAAGCCGTTGGTTTTAATACCCGTGTGAAAATAAATTATTCAACAGCAGACTTTTCTAAACAAGCCATAGGCAACACGACGGCTTGCGCCATAGCAAAAGTATTTGAAGATTTTGATAAACAAGCCATAAAAAGCAACTCCACAGCTTGCGCCATAGAAAAAAAATGGGGCAACCTATCGCCTGCCAAACAAACCGCTTTGGTTGAGGATTTATTAACGATTAGATCAAAAAAAGCACTGTTCAACAGGCTACACTCAAAATGGGAGTTTGATCGTGATTTGAGCTTGAGATTGTGTACAGTTACTCTTGACCCCAAACACTCGAATCTCTCCTTAAAAGCCATTAATAAAATACTTCCGCATTTGGAAAATGGTCATACCCTTAGTTGCGCAATAAATCAGGCAAAATACGAGAAAAAATTAGATGATAATACAAAAATCAATGATCAAAAAGATTCATTAGATAAACTGCCCCTCCCCCCCGTTTTACCAAACCCAATCGTTAATCGTGGTATGAGCGAATTACGTCGCGTAGTAAATGCCATGATTTTAGAATTCGGCAAACCCGACCTGATTTGTATAGAGTTGGCAAGAGACATTGTGCAATCGAAAAAAAGTAGAAATGCCATAAAAAAACAAAATGATCGTAATGCAAAAATGAACGATGAAGCTAAAAGTGAATACGAAGTGTATGCCTCCAAACATCGATTAAGCCCTTACGCAAATAGAGAACAAAAATTGAAGTATCGCTTGTGGAAAGATCAAGATTATCAATGCATTTACAGCAATGAGAAAATTTCAATAAATCAGCTATTTTCAGCAGAAATTGAAATTGATCACATTGTGCCCCTAAGCAAGAGCCTAGATGATTCTTATATGAATAAAGTTGTTTGTTTTTCAAATGAAAACAGAACCAAAGGACAACGAACACCTATAGAGGCTTTTGGAGGGAATGATCAAAAATGGCAAGATATAACACATTCATTAAAAGAGTGGAGCGATGATTTAACATCAAAAAGAAAACGTTTTTATATGACAAAAGAACAAATGAACGAGCATGACTTTACCAAGGCTCAATTAGTTAACAGCGGTTATCTCGCACGCGAAGCCCATAAATACCTTAAACAACTGGGGGTAGAAGTATTACCTACAAAAGGGCGAGCTGTTAGCTGGCTCCGCGCACAATGGGATCTCAACCGTCTTATTAGTGAGGATACGACGAAAAACCGCGAAGATCACCGACACCATGCTATAGATGCGTGTGTGATTGCGCTAACAAACCGTTCACTTTATCAACACCTTGCTAACAACGCAGAAGATGTTGAACAAGGCAGAAAGACTCGCTATAAAGCGCCCGATTTGAGTGACCACCTGAAAAAAACACTAACAGATAAAATAGATAAACTTATCATCTCACACCAAGTCATGCGTAAAGTAAAAGGTGCCCTTCATAAGGAAACAGGGCGTGGCTATAATGAACGCCTTAAGATTGCCTACTCGCGTAAGCGCGTAGATAAAGATCTTTCAGTCAAAGATATTATTGATCCAATAGTTAAAGAACAAGTACTCCAACATATTCAAAACCATGACGGTGACGTAAAAAAAGCATTTGCTGAAACAGTATTCCACAAAGATGGAAAAACACCCATTCATCGAGTGCGAATCATTAGTGGATCAAATCTATCCCCTGAAAAAAATGCAAAAACTAAACTTGGTATTAAAAGAAAAGGCGCAAATAATGAAATATTCCGTTGGATGAACTATGGAAATACGCATTGTGTGCATGTTTATCAAATACAAGACAAATTAAATTGCAAGTTTATCACTTCTTGGGAAGCGGCACAAAAAACAAGAGGAAACCGCCTTCAAATACCCATCAACATTAAGGAAAATCAAAATTTTTTAATGACACTTTATAAAAATGATACTGTACGCATTGCTGGCGAATTGTATCGCGTTCAAAAATTAGATTTACAAAGTAAAAGAATAACTGTGAGAAAAATACGCGAAGCAACAATAGACAATAAAGAGACAATGTTGCATAAAACCGTTGTTAAGTTTGTTGAAGAAGGGATGAAAAAAGTCAGGATTAATGTGTTGGGAAAAATAATAGCAAGGTAACTCGTGATTAAAAGAATCATTGATATTGCCCAACCAAGTATGCTTTCAATAAAGAACAATCAATTATGTATTCAGCAAAACAAAGAGATTGTTAGCCAAACCCCTGTAGAAGATCTCGGTATATTGATTTTTTCACATTATGCTATTACATTATCATCTTATGTCATTAGCAAATGCCAAGAGAATAATGTAGTGGTCATCTTCTGCGATAAGAGAATGCTCCCCTGCTCCGTGTTCCTCCCTATATTTCAAGCAAACAATTTGCACCATAAAGTACTCCAGCAACAGATGAATGCTTCGGTAACAAAGCACAAACAACTTTGGAAACAAGTCGTTACTCATAAAATAGATCAACAGTCTAAGACATTGAAAAAACTTAATAGGCCGACTGCGTATTTACAACGGGTGATGAAAAACATTCTAACAGGCGATCGAACAAACGTTGAAGCACAAGCTGCACAATATTACTGGAAACATTTGTTTGGAAAACCCTTTAAGCGCGACACAGCCCTTGATGGGTACAATCAACTATTCAATTACGGCTACGCTATAGCACGTTCAATGGTTGCGCGCGCGTTATGTGGCGCAGGGCTTCACCCTACCATTGGTATATTTCATCGCAATCAAAACAATGGGCTATGTTTAGCCGATGATTTAATTGAACCTTTTCGTCCTTGGGTTGATTATCTAATTGTTACACATCTCAATGATTGCGATAATGCAACAGTCGATAAGCTTTTCAAGTCTCGGATTCTTTCGTTACCTGCACTGCAAATCCAGTATAAAAGCAAACGCATGCCATTGATGGTTGCTCTGCATTATTTAATGGCAGATTTCAAAGAAGGATTGAGCAGACCTCTAAAATTGGAGTATCCACAATGGGATCGAGACATCACCGAGTGGTTTACGGAGGATTAGACAGCATGTGGGTTATCGTACTTTTCGATTTACCAACAGATACCAAGAAAGCACGCAGACAATACACGCTATTTCGCAAGCACCTATTAAACGATGGTTTCACCATGATGCAGTATTCAGTTTATATGCGCCACAGTGCGAGCGATGAAAATGCTGAAGTTCATGTAAAGAGAGTAAAGCAAACATTACCTCCCGATGGAGAAGTGCGAATTATAAAAATTACTGATAAGCAGTTCTCACGTATTCAAGTATTTTATGGGAAAAACCGCAAACCCATCGAACAAGCCCCATCACAATTATCACTTTTATGACAATCTTAACGGGGCTAAATTTAACAAAATCAAATATTTACAACAACTCAGATTATAACTGATAGGAATCTGACTGCAAATCACAACTACAAACGTATACGAAGACCTTTTGAGAAGATTATAACTGATAGGAATCTGACTGCAAATCACAACTCTCAGAATTACAGCTCCGTAATTCCTCACGATTATAACTGATAGGAATCTGACTGCAAATCACAACCTCCAGACAAGACTATGTTATTCAGTCGGTGATTATAACTGATAGGAATCTGACTGCAAATCACAACAGACAAAGTGCCACCGCCATCAGCGCAAGAGATTATAACTGATAGGAATCTGACTGCAAATCACAACCGGATATACGGCTGTTAATAAACGTTAGCTGATTATAACTGATAGGAATCTGACTGCAAATCACAACCTCTAAGGGTGTGCATGATGATATTGTGGAGATTATAACTGATAGGAATCTGACTGCAAATCACAACTGAGCGGCGACAGCGTAATTGTGCTTTCTGGATTATAACTGATAGGAATCTGACTGCAAATCACAACTTTGACAAATACCTCCCCGATTGCAACCATGATTATAACTGATAGGAATCTGACTGCAAATCACAACACGTTAATACCTTTAATCACTTTATTTTTTGATTATAACTGATAGGAATCTGACTGCAAATCACAACGCTAAGCAGGTTGTAGAAAAACCTGATATGGATTATAACTGATAGGAATCTGACTGCAAATCACAACTCTTCTAATGTCACTACTGCCATTGTTCTTGATTATAACTGATAGGAATCTGACTGCAAATCACAACTATTATAACTCACTCCCATTGGTTTAGCAGATTATAACTGATAGGAATCTGACTGCAAATCACAACTATGAATAATCCAGCTTACACCTACAGAGAGATTATAACTGATAGGAATCTGACTGCAAATCACAACTTGTGTTGATGATTTGGCACTTGAAATTTTGATTATAACTGATAGGAATCTGACTGCAAATCACAACAAAAATGACGCAAGAAGAATTTAACGATTTGATTATAACTGATAGGAATCTGACTGCAAATCACAACCTGTAGTTTAGTAGGTATTTGTTGCTGCGGGATTATAACTGATAGGAATCTGACTGCAAATCACAACAATGAACAGTAAAACCCAGTTCAGCATCTGGATTATAACTGATAGGAATCTGACTGCAAATCACAACTTGTGTATGTGTCTATCAATTGTTGAACAGATTATAACTGATAGGAATCTGACTGCAAATCACAACAGCCAAGCACAAACATATCAGTCCCTTTGGGATTATAACTGATAGGAATCTGACTGCAAATCACAACTTGAGCATAGGCAGTAGCAAAAAGGAAGTAGATTATAACTGATAGGAATCTGACTGCAAATCACAACTGAAACAGCTGTGGTATCTTTTTCAGTGATGATTATAACTGATAGGAATCTGACTGCAAATCACAACTTGTGGCCAATGGGAGCGTTACTTCATAGCGATTATAACTGATAGGAATCTGACTGCAAATCACAACTACAAAGGTAATCTCACAAAAAGTCAAACTGATTATAACTGATAGGAATCTGACTGCAAATCACAACTCAAAATCAAGAATGATGCGACTGGAACATGATTATAACTGATAGGAATCTGACTGCAAATCACAACTCTACAAAGGTTCTTTTATATCTATGGAAAGATTATAACTGATAGGAATCTGACTGCAAATCACAACCATTTTAGTCGTCTTTAATCATGGAGTGCGGATTATAACTGATAGGAATCTGACTGCAAATCACAACTTCTTCCGTGACCACCCTCTACTGCAATTTGATTATAACTGATAGGAATCTGACTGCAAATCACAACTTATTGAAAAAATACATCGACCGCTGTAGTGATTATAACTGATAGGAATCTGACTGCAAATCACAACTATGCTCACAAAACTATCAAACAGCCATTTGATTATAACTGATAGGAATCTGACTGCAAATCACAACTGTTACTGAAGAAGATAGGCTAATTATCTGGATTATAACTGATAGGAATCTGACTGCAAATCACAACAAGAGGTTGTGTTTAATGGAATATTTACCTGATTATAACTGATAGGAATCTGACTGCAAATCACAACTGTTACTGAAGAAGATAGGCTAATTATCTGGATTATAACTGATAGGAATCTGACTGCAAATCACAACAAGAGGTTGTGTTTAATGGAATATTTACCTGATTATAACTGATAGGAATCTGACTGCAAATCACAACTAAGCATTTGCGCACTAAAAGAAGCCCTGCGATTATAACTGATAGGAATCTGACTGCAAATCACAACTCTCAGCCTTTGGCGTGTCATTTATTTTCTGATTATAACTGATAGGAATCTGACTGCAAATCACAACTAAGTAGAAGGTGCTATTCGCAGATGAATAGATTATAACTGATAGGAATCTGACTGCAAATCACAACGGGGGTGGGCGTGTGCGTTTTCAAAACCAAGATTATAACTGATAGGAATCTGACTGCAAATCACAACACTAAGAACTAACGCAAATTCTACAACCGAGATTATAACTGATAGGAATCTGACTGCAAATCACAACTGTGACATTAGTCGGGGTGGCAGGAGTGGGGATTATAACTGATAGGAATCTGACTGCAAATCACAACTGGTTAGGATAATGGGATTTAGAAAAGAAGACTTTGCGCGCATGCAAACAATCGAGCGTGCTTTTATTTTAAAAACAATTGCCGAATAATCTCGACAAGCGAACGGTAAAAGATAACGATGCACACGAGCATTCCAAGTATTATTAACTCCATTAGAGGGATTGTAGCATGAATGATTTAAGAGTTAATATTGAGATTATAACTGGTAGGAATCTGACTGCAAATCACAATCTCGCAGTTAAAGCAATACCTATAAGGTCAGGTAATAACTTATCATCTTTCATTTCCTGAATAACGTTTTCTTTTTGCCATCTCAAGTTAAATCGTGGACAATATGCATATTACCAAAATCATAAAAAACGGGGGTTTTTCCTTCAAAAACCCCCACTAAATAGACTGGAGCAGTTTTATCAGCATGACCACCCATACTCCTATGATGCAGCAGTACCTACGGATAAAAGCTGATCATCCAGATATGCTGTTGTTTTATCGTATGGGCGATTTCTATGAATTATTTTTTGACGACGCTAAACGTGCTAATAGCCTTCTTGATATTACGTTAACGCACAGAGGGAAATCTAGTGGTGAACCCATCCCAATGGCTGGCGTTCCCTATCATAGCGTCGATAATTATTTGAGTCGCTTGCTTGAATTAGGTGAGTCAATCGTCATTTGTGAACAGGTTGGGGAGGTCACAGGAAAGGGCCCTGTTGAACGCCAAGTTACTCGCATCATCACTCCTGGCACTTTAATTGATGAAAACCTTTTAAAAAATTCAAGCGCAAATTATTTATTAAGCGCTTGGTGTGAGAATAACATTTGGGGCTGTGCTTGGTTGGATTTATCAAGTGGCGAATTTTGTTGCAAACAGGTTGACGATAAGCTTCAACTTGAAGCTGAAATTGAGCGCATGCACCCACAAGAGATATTAATCACTTATGAGCATGCACTATTGCTAAAAAACGAGCGTGTGCACAACATTCCCGAATGGTGGTTTGATAAAGATAACGCTTTCAATGTCTTATGCAAACAATTTAAAACGCATGACCTATCTGGATTCGGCGTCAACGAGAAGCCTTTGGCTTTGATGTGTGCAGGAGCTGCTTTAATATACGCGAAAGAAATGCATCGGACTTCGCTGGCACATATAAATACCATTCAAGTTGAAAACAATAACGAGTACGTCTATCTTGATGCTGTTTGTAGACGTAACCTTGAAATTGAATATAACTTGCAAGGCACACGGCTTCATACATTAATGGCCGTTCTTGATAATACCCAGACCCCCATGGGGAAAAGACTTTTAAATCAATGGATTAATGCTCCTTTGAGAAGCAACTCAATACTAATGCAACGTTTAAATTCCATTGAAAGTATGATGCAAAATGAGCAAAGTCCTAAGATACGCCATTTACTAAAATCATTTGGGGACATTCCACGAATATTAACACGTATAGCCCTCGAAACAGCAAGACCTCGCGATCTCTCGCAATTAAGACTGGCGCTTGATAACATTCCCATCCTAAATGATCTTTTACAACCATGTATTGAGTCAATTAATCCTTTGAAGTCTTGTCCTGAAGTACTTGAATTATTACAAAAATCAATAGTTGAAGAACCGCCTGTACTGATTCGCGATGGAGGCGCTATTAAGAAAGGTTTCAATGAAGAGCTGGATGACTTGCGTACATTACGCGAAAATGCTGCAGAATATTTGTTAAAACTTGAAGGAGAAGAAAAAGAACGAACAAACAACCCCAATCTGCGTGTTAGTTACAATCGCGTGCACGGCTATTACATTGAAATATCTCATGGTTTCAAAGGAGAAATACCAGCACACTATCAGCGCAGACAAACACTTAAAAATGCGGAGCGTTATATCACTCCCGAGTTGAAAAGTTTTGAGGACAAAGTATTAAGCGCGAATGAAAAGGCATTAGCGCTTGAGAAAAAACTGTTTATTGAAGTTCAAGGCAGCATTTTCAAGCATCTTAAGCTATTACAAGAGATTGCCAATCATTTTGCGTTAATCGACGTTTATTCAACGTTAGCCGAGCGCGCAACAACATTAAACTGGAACAAACCAGAATACGTAGACGACATATGTATGGACATAAAAGAAGGCAGACATCCTGTTGTGGAAGAGTCCCTCAATGAAAATTTTATTCCAAATGACTGCCACCTTGATCCTGATAAATCTTTACTGCTGATTACAGGACCTAATATGGGAGGAAAGTCGACTTATATGCGCCAAACGGCACTCATTGCTTTGCTTGCACGCAGTGGCTCTTATGTTCCAGCCAAGCATGCAAAAATAGGCAATATAGACCGTATATTTACGCGAATAGGAGCGTCCGACGATCTGGCATCCAATCGATCCACTTTTATGGTTGAGATGACAGAAACAGCCAATATTTTAAATAATGCCACGAAGCATTCTTTGATTTTAATGGACGAAATTGGTCGCGGGACATCAACATTTGATGGATTATCTTTAGCATGGGAATGTGCTGTTTCCTTGATACAGAGGAAGGCTTTATGTTTATTTGCCACACACTATTTTGAATTAACCGCTTTAGCTCGTTCTTACGACAATGTGAATAATGTGCACCTAAAAGCAATCGAATACAAAAATGAAATTCGTTTCCTTTATCACATCGAGAATGGAGCAACCAATCAATCGTATGGTTTACAAGTTGCCCAGCTTGCAGGCATACCCCAAAAGGTTATTAAGGCGGCAAGCAAGAAGCTTTGTGAATTAGAAAATCAAAATGTAAAAATAAACAACCAACTTGACCTTTTTGTTTCTTCGGATGCGGCATTACCATTGGAGAAACAAGATAGCATTGATGACAAGGTGCAGCCTATCATAGATGAAATAAAATCAATACAACTCAATAGTCTTTCGCCTTTACAAGCTCTGAATATTTTGTCGGACATTCAAGAAAAAATTGAAAAAGTCAATAATGAAATATAGTCTATTCACAATCCGCAATTTTGATATTAAACTTAACAAGAATCACAGAGATATTTCCGAGCACCAAGAATTTCACGTACGCTAATTCAGTGAAAGGTCACTGTTTAAAATAATCTCTAGCGTGCGCTTTAGGCATCCAGCCCGCCAGTGCGCGAAAACGAAGCGCTTGATAATTGCGCCAAATAGGTAAAACCAACAAAATTGCAAATAACTTTTTAGGCATTGACCAACTTATATCAGAAGGACAACTACTCCACCACCGGTTATTAACGCCGAAATGTTTTGTTTTCAACAATAGATGCACGACAAACTTCCAGTTATTTGAAAAATAATGAAGTTTTTTAATCATCGATCTACCGCTCTAAAAGTTACTAAAATGCTGGTTTCATGTCCAATCATAGATAACACATGGAATAACCGAGGGGATGAGAGATAAGGCATTTAGAGGATTATATCCTAAAAGCATACCTGCACTATTTTAACATTCTTTCTATATATCACCTTCATGATAAGATCTCATCAGACCACCAAATTACTCCAATATTAAGGATGTGCTTTTCAAATTTACAAAACTGTAATGCAACAATGGTAGAATCTGTCAAGTTATGCGTTCGGTTATATTTTATTTGTGTATTACTTTTTTCAGCTCCTTTGCTGTAGCAGAAGCGTGGCGCTTTGAAAGTGGCAACAACAAGGTCCAACTGATTGAGCTATTTACTTCACATGGGTGCAGCTCTTGCCCTCCTGCTGAAAAATGGATCAACAAATACAAAAATAATTCAAAATTGTGGAATCGTTTTGTTCCAGTTTCCTTTCATGTCGATTATTGGAATTTCCTTGGATGGAAAGATCCTTATTCAAACGCATCTTATTCGCAACGCCAATATAACCATGTATCAAATAGCAACCTAAGTTATCGATATACACCTGGATTTGTAGTCAACGGGAAAGAATGGAAAGGATTTTTCTTTCATCACCCTCTTCCTCTACTCACTCAATCGGCAAAAAATTTAAGCGTCCATGTTGTTGATAATTCGTTACTTGTTCGTTACGAGAATGCAAAATCGGACGAGTTAATTGTCAATGTTGCCACTCTTGGATTTGGTTTGAAGGACGCTATAGAGCGCGGAGAAAATAAGGGCAAAGTTCTCGAGAGTGATTTTGTTGTTTTACATTTCAAACAAAAACCTTCTAAAACTGGAGTTTGGAACGTTGTTTTGCCTGAAAGCATAGATGTCCAAGGAGCCAATAAATTGGCTTTAGCAGTATGGGTAAGTGATTTACAACAGCGACCTATTCAGGCAACGGGAAACTGGGCACCTAAGTCATGGTTGCTTACTAAGTAGTAACTTCTTGAGTTTACTACTTGAATTAAGAATTTTTGGACTATCAAATCAGTTTTAATCTTTAGCATAGAAAATGCTCAAAGTCCTTCGCTTTTTTAAACTTATCATCCTCCAGGACAATAAAGCTATGAAAACAATTGCATACAAAATAGGTTCTACTAAATCTGCTTTGACTAAAAGCAGGAAATGAACGACGCCCAAAACAGGTACTATATATATCCAATTGTGGATTTTTTGCCATGTTTTTTTAAGCTTCCTACGCAAACCTTGCGTTGATGTCACAGCTAACAAAAGCATAATCAACACAGCAATCATGCCAACCCAAACGTATGGGTGTTCTAGCAAATCAATCCAAATCTCTTGCCAATAAAAACCCAAATCAACGCCAAAGTATATAACTGCGTGTAACGCAGCATAATAGAAAGCAAATAACCCTAATTGACGGCGATATTGCATGATTTGAAAAAAACCAAAAACCTCTTGCGCTGGCCTAATCATCAAAGTCACCCCAAGGAAAAAAAGTGATAACTGCCCTGTCTGATGGGTAGCATACTCAATGGGATTTCCTCCGAGGCTGTCTGTGTAGATTCCCCATGCAAAATAGATGGAAGGAAGCACTGAACCCACAAACAATGCCATTCGCCAAAAGGACCATTGATACATGTTATATATCAATAGTACTTAGTTAGATTCATTCCTTCATAAAGATCAGCAACTTGTTCTCGATATCCATTAAATGGTAGCGTATTAACTTTCCCAAAACTACCAAGTGGGCGCTCGCGACTTTGCAGCCAACGTGGATGGTGGACATCAGGGTTAACGTTAGAATAGAATCCGTATTCGCTAGGAGCGGCTTCATTCCATGCGGTTTTGGGCATCTCTTCCATAAAATGAATTTTATTTATTGACTTAATGCTTTTAAAGCCATACTTCCATGGAACCACTAAGCGTATAGGCGCGCCGTTTTGAGGCAACAATTCCTTCCCATATAAGCCAACTGCTAAAATTGTCAGTGGATGCATTGCTTCATCCATCCGTAATCCCTCATGATAGGGCCATTTCAGCACAGGGTAACGTTGCCCTCTTAAGACTTTTGGATCATAAATAGTAGAAAAACGAACGTATTTTGCTTTACTTGTAGGCTGGAATTGATTGATCAAATGGCGAAGTTCAAAACCGTTCCACGGAACAACCATAGACCAACGCTCCACGCATCGAAAACGATAGACTCTTTCTTCAAGTGGAAATTTCAGCAATTCTTCCATGCCTATTTTCCCTGGGTTTTTCACTTCCCCAGACACCTCAATTGTCCAAGGATCATACTTTTTCAAGGCTTTATCCATCCACTTTCTATTACGAGCTGGATCAGATTTATCTGTGCCTAATTCATAAAAATTATTATAAGTTGTAACGCGTTTATAACTTGTATGCTTCAAATCAACACTCATCTCTGGATTTATTTTTCCAAGATGAGCAAAGGCAGAAGGGATCATCAGGCTTGTCGCACCGACCAAACCTGCTTTCATTAATGCTCTGCGTTGATCAAATACCGATTCTGAGGTTATTTCGTTAGAGGATATTTTGGGAATTTTAAATGACATGAATAGAACCAACTAGTTGTAGTAAAACATTTTTAAATATGTGATTACATGTGAATTATTTTAATCGAACAATCCTATTAATTTAAAGGTTATTCTAACTTATGAAAAATAAAAAAGTCATATAAATTATGCTCTGTAATTTACTTTTTCCCCTACGCTTAGCATTAAAAACAATGTTCCTAAAACTCAACACCTTATCCTCAGCAATGACATAAAATCACTCGAGGGGGATTATCTATTTTACAATGCCATTGCATAATTAGAAAAATTGATTGCTTGAAATCAGATTCAATACTATAGTACATAATCAATATCTCATGTCAAGCTCTAAACCAAAAGCATCAAAAGAATAACTATGAAAAGTAAATTGCTTAGTCCTTTGACAGTCATAATAACCGCTTCATTATTAGTTACTCTTTCTCTCGGATTCCGTCAATCTTTAGGAGTTTATACAGCTCCTTTTGATGAGATAAGTGATGCTGGTCGACAAATGTTTGGACTAGCAATTGCTGTGCAAAATTTGCTTTGGGGTATTGCCGCTCCTATTTTCGGAGGGCTTGCTGATCGCTATGGCGCGCATAAATCCGCCCTAATCGGAGCCATACTTTACTCCATGGGCTTGTTTTTCATGCAGGATGCAAGCTTAACGAATCTTTTTTCAGGACAAATATTGATTGGGCTTGGCTTAGGCGCTTGTGGAATGTCTACTGCTCTCGGGGCTGTATCAAAAATAAGTACTCCGGAAAAACGCTCCATGCTCCTCGGTGTCGTATCAGCTGCTGGATCACTTGGTCAATTCTTGCTGGTACCTATTGCTGGGCAATTACTAATGGAATTTGGCTGGGCTTCATCATTACTTATTCTAAGCATGATTGCAACAATTATGATTCCTCTATCCTATGGTTTGAAAGGATCTCATATTCGACAGCCTGAAAAAGGCAATCATTTTTCAACCAAAGAAGCCATCTCTCAAGCTTTTAATCATCGAGACTACTTATTGCTTATGGCTGGTTTTTTTGTATGTGGCTTTCAGGTTGTTTTTGTTGCAACGCATTTAATCGCTTATTTAGTTGAGCATCATATTTCTTCAGAGATTGCCTCGTGGTCTTTGGCGTTAGTTGGACTTTTCAACATATTTGGAACGCTATTGTGCGGCTATTTGGGAGGGAAGTATCGCAAAAAAGTGATTTTGACTTGGTTTTATTTGCTTCGATCACTCGTCATCGCATTATTTTTAATCTTACCACTAACCCCGATAACGGCTATAGGGTTTGGTGCGCTTATAGGTTTTCTCTGGTTAGGAACCGTTCCATTAACCAGTGGACTAGTCATCTATTTTTTTGGAGTACGTTACGTGACTTTAATATACGGAATTATATTTTTCTCACATCAATTGGGTTCTTTTCTGGGTGCTTGGCTTGGTGGTTGGGCTTACGAGAACTTTCAAAGTTACTCAATTGTGTGGGGTTTGGCTATTTTATTTGGGATTATTTCCGCCGCTTTGCATCACCCTATTCGTGAGTCTGCACCCAAAGTTGAAATAAAATCGGAGTCTATCACCTGATAACGAGTAATAGTCTCTGCATCGAATGCTGCCATTAAAACAACTTCAGAAAAATCTACTTTCCAATTAATAGGAAATAAAACGTGTTGTTGCAAATTTTTACCAAATTCAATACAAGGGCAAAAAGTTTCGTTATCGTTCCTGTATCCAAGTGCATTGCAACCTTTGCTAATTTGCGAATGAAAACTTTCTAATTCAAAAGATACTCCACCATACGCTGCGAGTATGGGAGAGTCAAGTTGAGGGAAGTTTCCAAGACTTGATAATGCAATATTTGGAAGTTTTGAGAACCGCATCGCTTGAATTAAACCAAGAAAGTTATTAGCACCTCGTCGAGTGATGCTACCAATGCTGTATAGCCTAATAAACCAATCTGATGGATCGCACCAATGTAAGGAGTCCAAGCGTGTGTCTTTTCGGACTGCACTGAGTTTATCGTGTATCAATTCAATGGACTGATCTGACGGAATAAAGGCAAGAAAAGACTTTTCACAAATAACAGGTCCTGTATCAGGAGGTATGTCAGTCATTCCTTAACGACCCAGTACCAAGTTTCATCTTTCTTAATACGTCCCAAATTACGCCTTGCAATTCCTTCTAATGCTTCTGGATATTTACGCAAAATTTCAACGTCAACTTGCAACTTCACCAATTCATTTTGAGCTGCACTGTTAGCGTCTTGTTGTTGAACGATTGCTTGATTACGTTTTATAAGACTAACTATTCCCGTACTTCCAAACCATAACCGTGCCTGAAGCACTAATACCACAATTACCGCCAATCCGATGTATAACTTCGTATTAAACTGCATACTAGAATTGATTAATCCTCTTTTCATCAAAGACATCAAAACCTGTGTAAACTGCATCAGCACCCAAAAGCTCTTCAATGCGTAGCAATTGGTTGTACTTAGCTACTCTGTCTGAGCGAGACATAGAACCCGTTTTGATTTGCCCACAACCACTGCCAACAGCAATATCTGCTATAGTAACATCTTCAGTCTCGCCTGAACGATGTGACAAAATTGAATTGTAGTTCGCTTTCGTAGCCATTGTCATTGTTTCATATGTTTCAGTTAACGTTCCAATTTGATTGACTTTAATAAGTATTGCATTTGCGGTTTCTGTTTCAATCCCTTTTTTCAGTATCAAAGGGTTAGTCACAAACAAATCATCTCCAACCAGTTGCACTTTATTCTCATCTTGCCCTAATTTATCAGTCAATACTTTCCATCCTGACCAATCGCTCTCGTCAAGACCGTCTTCAATCGAGATAATAGGATATTGATTACAAAGATGCACTAAATAATCAGAAAAACCTTCTGAATCAAACGCCCTATTTTCACTATTTAGATGATACGCCCCATTTTTATAAAACTCACTGGACGCTACATCAAGAGCTAATAGCACTTGACTTCCCACGCTGTAGCCTGCGTTTTCAATCGCAGTCAAAATAACTTGAATCGCCTCTTCATTAGAGTTTAAATTTGGCGCGAAACCGCCTTCATCTCCAACGGAAGTATTAAGGCCTCTGCCATACAGAACGCTTTTTAAGTTGTGAAATATTTCCGCTCCACAACGCAATGCTTCACTAAAACTCTCAAAACCTGCAGGAATAATCATAAACTCTTGGAAATCGATGCTATTGTCAGCATGTGCACCACCATTTATAATGTTCATCATAGGCGTTGGTAAACGCATCGTGCGAACACCTAACTGCTCAGCAACTAATTGATACAAAGGAATTGATCGATGCTTTGCAATGGCGTGATTAAGCGCCATAGATACTGCCAATATGGAGTTAGCACCTAACACCTCTTTATTCGACGTGTTATCCAAAGCGATCATACTATGATCGGCTTTTGTCAAATCTGCATCAGTGCCTACTAACAAACGTCTAATTTCACCATTGACTTTATCCACTGCTTGACGCACGCCTTTCCCCATCCATTCATGTCCGCCATCACGCATTTCAATCGCTTCTCTGGAGCCCGTTGAAGCTCCTGAAGGAACGGCAGCACGACCCGTTGAATCATCGCTCAATCGCACTTCTGCTTCTACAGTAGGATTTCCTCTTGAATCAATAATTTGACGAGCAATTATGTTTTTAATAGAAGGCATTTATCTCCTTTTTAAATCGAATTTTCAATATAGCTTTTTTGCTTAACCGCTTCATCAATAGATTTCAATACGCTAAGCAACTCATGCATTTTACTAAGAGGCCACATATTAGGCCCATCGCTTAAAGCGTTATCAGGATCATCATGCGTCTCTATGAATAGCCCTGCAACGCCTGCTGCTATAGCAGATCTAGCCAAAACAGGAACCATTGCTCTATCTCCCCCTGAACGATCGCCTTGTTTACCGGGTTGTTGCACTGAATGTGTCGCATCAAAAACCACAGGGCAATGAGTTTCTCTCATCTGCACAAGCCCCCTCATGTCAGAAATCAACGAATTGTACCCAAAGCTTGTACCTCTATCACAAACCATAATTTGTTCATTCCCAGTACTTTTCGCTTTGTTTACAACGTGGACCATGTCCCAAGGTGCCATAAATTGTGCTTTTTTGATATTAACAGGCAAACCAGCTTGTGCCACTTCACAAATGAAATCGGTCTGTCTCGCAAGAAAAGCAGGCGTTTGCAATACATCAACAACACTTGCCACTTCATTGATTGAAGTGTTCTCATGAACGTCGGTTAAAACAGGCACGCCTATTTGATCTTTCACCGCCTGTAAAATACGCAAACCTTCTTCTTGCCCAGGCCCTCTATAACTTTTCACTGAAGTTCTATTTGCTTTATCAAACGATGCTTTAAACGCATACGGTATTTGCAAATTACTGCATATATCCTTCATCCGTCCTGCTATATCAATGACCATCGATTCAGACTCAATAACACAAGGTCCTGCAATCAGAAAAAAAGGGCATTCAAATCCAACTTTATTACCGAATAAATGCATCATTGTTTTTGTTGTTTTAGTTTCTTAGCCGACCCGATAAATGACACGAACAAAGGATGCCCTTTGCGAGGTGTCGACTTTAATTCAGGATGGAATTGACACCCGACAAACCAAGGATGACTTTCTTTAGGTAACTCAATAATTTCAACTAAACCATCATTTGAGTAGCCACTGATTACCAATCCATTTTCCACTAAATTGTCAATGTAGTTATTATTCACTTCGTATCGATGCCTGTGTCGCTCGTCAATACGCTCGCTCTCATAGGCTTTGAAAGCTCGAGAATCTTTTGTCAGAAAACACGCTTGCGCCCCTAAGCGCATCGTTCCACCTTTGTTTGTATTTTTATCCCGTTTAACTACCGTGCCATCATTTTTCATCCAATCTGTCACCAGCCCAATAACAGGCTGTGTAGCATCATGACTCCATTCGGTAGAATTAGCTTGCGTTAAATTTGCGCAATTACGAGCGTATTCTATAACCGCACATTGCATACCAAGACAAATTCCAAAAAATGGAATTTTGTTTTCTCGAGCATATCGTACTGCTTGCAACTTACCATCAAACCCTCTCTCACCGAACCCCCCTGGAACTAAAATTGCATCACAGTCCTTCAACAAAGACAATCCTTTTTCCTCAAGGACTTCAGCATCAATATGATCAATTTCAATATTAACTCGAGTGCGAATACCAGCATGTAACAGTGCTTCATTAACCGACTTATAAGCATCAAGTAGTTCAACATATTTCCCAACCATGCCTACTTTAACAGTCATTTGAGAATTATCTAACCGCTCCAACACATCTTCCCAATCGGATAAATCAGGCTCTCCACAAGGTATCTTTAGTTGTTCGACAATTAACGCGTCCAACCCTTCTTTGTGAAAATGTTCGGGCAATCTATAGATAGTATCAACGTTATGAGCAGAGATGACATGTGAAGAAAAGACATTGGTGAATAGCGCAATTTTGTGTTTTAGTTCCTTTTTAAACGGCAATTCTGATCGACAAATTAAAAAGTCAGGTTGAATACCTATCGACAGCAACTCTTTAACAGAGTGCTGAGTTGGTTTCGTTTTAAACTCTCCCGCAGCCCCTATAAAAGGGAGCAGAGTAACGTGTATAAATATTGTATTTTCACGTCCAAGCTCTAGGTGCAATTGTCGAATTGCTTCTTGAAAAGGTAAAGACTCAATGTCACCAATAGTTCCACCAACTTCAGCAATTGTTACGTCAACACCTTCACCAGCAAGCAAAATACGGCGCTTAATTTCATCGGTAATATGAGGGATTACTTGCACTGTACTTCCTAAAAACTCGCCTCGGCGTTCTTTTTGTAATACAGTATCGTACACGCGCCCGGTAGTAAAACTATTCAGCTTAGACATCCGTCGATTGACGAAGCGCTCATAGTGCCCAAGATCAAGATCTGTTTCAGCGCCATCATCGGTAACAAAAACTTCTCCATGTTGATATGGGCTCATAGTACCTGGATCCAAATTGATATAGGGATCCATTTTCAACATTGAAACACGAATACCGCGTGCCTCTAACAACGCACCAATGGAAGCCGCTGAAATACCCTTCCCCAAGGATGAGACTACTCCGCCGGTAATAAAGATAAATTTTGAAGTCATAGAAAAGCCTGCATTAGCAGATTGCATATTATACCATTGACAACGACTTTCGAAGGGTTCTAACTTATTGAGTATTGTTCAAAAACAAATCAAACATCTTACAAAGTAGAGCGCGCTTTTGCTGTTTTGAATACTTATAAGAAAAAGTCATCAGTGGACGTAAAGAAGGCTAAAAATGCTGGTTCTTAAAACATTTCGACTTATAAAGCCACACTAAAAAAATTCAACGCTGACTTGAAATTTACTGAAGACTTACCTAAAAACTCTCGTGCTCATCTTCCGTACTTATCTTCTACCCGTTCAATGTCGTCTTCGCCCGTATACTCCCCTACTTGAACTTCAATCATTACCAGATCTTCGCTCTCGTGATTTTCTAAACGATGCAACTGTCCCATTTTTATATAAGTCGACTCATTTGGATAGACAATAAATATATCCTCACCCACTGTAACCGTTGCTTTTCCAGAAACAACAACCCAATGCTCATTGCGATAGCGATGCTTTTGTAAAGATAACCTACCCGATGTTTTAACCACGATCCGTTTAACCTTGTAACCCGTTCCTACTGCAAGGATTTCATAACTTCCCCATGGACGGTGTGCTTTTTGATGAATTTCAGTCAATTCTGGAATGGACTGTTTTATCAAGGTCACTAGCCCCTTGATGCCTTGAGAAGAACCAATCTTCGATATCATCAAAGCATCGCTTGTATCGACAATCAGTGTATCCTCTATATCAAGCAATGAGATGTGCCTCGTGTCGGAAACAATTAAATTATTTTTTGAATTAATGCATATAGGCTCAGGATCATCTGCTGATTGCTTCAAATTAGAATTTGAGGAAGAGTCATTATCAATAACTTCTTTCAATGAATCAAAGCTACCCACATCAGACCAACCCATATCGCATACAACTACTTTAACTGCATCCGAATGCTCCATCACTGCATAGTCAATACTTTCATCTGGTATCAATTGCATGTGCTCCATTAAAATTTGTAGGGAGTCTTCAGAATTTCTTTGTGCGGAATCATATGCCAATTTTGAACGCTCAAATATTTCCCCATTAAATTTTTTCAACTCCTCTAAGTAAACACCTGCTTGGAAACAAAACATGCCACTATTCCATAAATAATTGCTTTTCTTTAAATAAGATTGGGCAACATCTAAAGTGGGTTTTTCATTGAACGACAGTACACGACTCCCTTCAACTTCTATGTAGCCATAGCCCGTTTCAGGTTTATCAGGTTTAATTCCAAAAGTAACCAGCCCCCCTTCTTTCGCTAATAAGAAGGCATTATTAACTGCTTCATTATAAGCACTTACATTTCTAATCAAATGATCTGAAGGTACAACCAAAGCAACTTCTTCTGGATCCATATCAAAACATGCCAAAGCAATAGCTGGTGCTGAATTTTTCCCAATAGGTTCAATTAAAAAGTTTAAATCGTCGGTGTTTTTTAATACCCCTTCTAACTGATCAATCGCCAAAAAGTATTGATCCTGATTTGAAACAACCATTAATTTCGAGCATAAACTTTGATTTCTTTCAATCGTTTGCTGAAATAAAGAACGCCCCTCAAACATCCTCACAAATTGCTTAGGCATTAGCTTTCGACTTAATGGCCAAAGCCTTGTTCCAGAACCTCCAGCTAATATAATTCCTTTAATCATAATCTTCCAAGCATCATCAAATACAAAATACGCTATTCATACGTTAAATAAAAAGTGAATAACGTCGCCATCGTTAACAATATACCCTTTCCCCTCTAATCGCAACAAACCTTTTTCCCTTGCCCCTGCTTCACCATTGCATGCGATATAACTGTCAAAGTCAATCACTTCGGCGCGAATAAAGCCTTTTTCAAAATCGGTGTGAATTTTTCCTGCTGCTTGCGGTGCACTTGCGCCAATTGGAAGCGTCCAAGCACGCACCTCTTTTTCTCCAGCAGTAAAATACGTCTGCAACCCAAGCAATTCATAGCCTGCCCTAATCAATCGATTCAAACCTGGTTCAACCAAACCTAAATCGGATAAAAATAATGCCTGTTCCTCCAAATCCAATGCTGCAATTTCCCCTTCAATTTGAACACATATCGCTAAAACTGCCGCATTATCTTTTTCAGCTTGGGCTTTTACTTTATCCAACAAAGGGTTTTCTTTTAAACCATTTTCGTCCACATTAGCAACATAAAGCAAAGGCTTTGACGTCAAAAGCTGAAAAACAGACAATACGCTCAACTGTTCCTCCGTCCATTGAAATGTACGCAACCACAATCCTTTTTCTAAATGTTCTTTTGCCTGCTCCAGAGTTTCAATAGCAGCCAGCACAGATTTATCACCCGATTTAGTTTGTTTCTTATAACGCTCGATTGCTTTCTCAACACTTGCTAAGTCAGCTAATGCCAACTCATAATTAATAACTTCAATATCTTCAATCGGATCTACTTCTCCCGAAACATGCACCACATTATCGTCACTGAAACATCGAACCACTTCCACTATCGCATCCGTTTCCCGAATATTGGCAAGAAATTGATTGCCTAACCCTTCGCCAGTTGAGGCACCTTTAACCAACCCAGCTATGTCAACAAACTCCATCGCTGCAGGTATTACTTTTTGTGGGTGCACCACATCGGCTAACTGCTGCAACCGCAAATCGGGAACAGGCACAATGCCTACATTTGGTTCAATAGTACAAAAAGGATAATTAGCCGCTTCAATTTGAGCATTAGTCAGCGCATTAAATAATGTTGACTTCCCAACATTTGGCAATCCTACAATACCGCATTTAAATCCCATCAATTGACCTCACTGGATTGGTTAACATTATTGCCATGTAAATCATTCATTGCTTTTTCATAGTCCCCTCGCAAAATACCATCCATCTCCTGTACAAAACCACCTATTCTTTGCATGATTTCCTCCGCTTCATTTAATGGTGGATTCGATAGAACATACGAACTCACCAAATCAGGAGAACCAGGATGATCAATGCCGATGCGTACTCGAGCAAAACCATCTCCCCCACAATGGCGGATACAATCGCGTAAGCCATTATGTCCTCCATGCCCACCACCTAATTTTAGACGTATTTTCCCTACTGGGAAATCTAATTCATCATGCGCAATTAATATTGATTCTAAAGGGATCTTGTGATATCGCATCAGCTGACCAACACCTTGTCCATTCTGATTCATATACTGATCGGAATGGTATAGGAAAACTTTCTCACCTTCAAATTCAAATGCAGCTATTTGCCCTGTGAAATTTGGCTTTTTTTTGAATTCAGATTGATAACGTCGTGCTAATAAATGCAGAAACCAAATCCCAGCATTATGTCTATTAAAAACATATTTGCTTCCAGGATTCCCTAAACCAACGATCAACCGTGTTTTCATCAAAAAATTCTCAAGTAAGACGTCTTAAAACAGCGATGCCGCATAATGCGGCATCGTATCAAGTGTTATACAAATGCTTTTTATCGCACTTTACCGACGATCAAAACAGCATGGTCGTATTCCGTTCCACCTTTGCGCAACGCAACCAAATCAACGCCTTTAGGCAATTGCACATCCGACATTTTCATTGATACACCACTTTCAAGCATACTGCAATCGATGTTGATAGATTCTGGCAAATCCTTTGGCAAACAACGCACTTCGACAGTTGACATCAAAGGAGTTAACAACGCGCCCAACTTAACAGCAGCGGATTTTTCCACGCCATCAAAACTCAACGGAACTTTTTTAGTAAGCATGCGTTTTTCATCCAAACGTTGAAAGTCAATATGATTGATTTTATTTGCAAAAGGATGGCGTTGTAAATCTTTGATAATGACTTTTTCAGCTTTGCCATCTATTTTCAAAGTAATGATAGTAGTGAATATTCGCTCATCTTCAAGCATGTTCCATAGCATATTATGATCAACCCCAAGTGATACAGGCTTGCTATTCCCACCATAGACTATTGCCGGCACTACGCCTGATAGACGAAGACGGCGGCTCGCACCCTTCCCTTCATCGGTACGTTTTTTTGATTCCAAAGTAAACTCAGACATTCTAAACTCCTAAAAATTAATGTAGACACCATCCAATGCTTGGTATGCTCTACAATATAAAAACCTATCAACACCGCGACCAGTGTTTAGTTCAAAAATTTAACACTGTAAACAAAACATTGACAACCACTCACAAATTGTTTACACAATAAAGCGCGCGTATTGTACAGGGTGAACCACCAAATAATCGTGCAAATGTACAAAAATATAAGCAAAATCAGTATTACACAGATCATTATGCTCATTTGTTTTTGGACATACTCAAATTCAATACACGCACAAGCATCCACGGAAGAGAAAATTTACTCTTTGGTAGCAACCGCATTACCTGGTGAGATACGATTGAATTGGCTGCAAGATGACCTACTGACCTATACGCTAACTTGGCAAAGTTGTACACCTAGTCAAAAAAGAAATTCAGCAGCGCAAGAATGCACTGGTCAACAGCAATCTGGTCAACAGCACAGCATTAGTTCTCCGCATTTTTTTGGTCCTTTTGCAGCGAACACTGAAGTTAAGTGGTGGCTCACTGCATACCAAGAAAATAACAGCATCCAGCACAGCAGTGGCTCTGAGTTGGTTCAACACTCTGGGTTACAACTTCTGTCATCCTATCCAACAACCAACACAGTGGAATGGCAAAGCTATGAACCTATAACGTTAGAATTCACCCAAGTTATTTTGCTTCTCGACACCGGCACTATCAAAATCACACCTTTAGATGTCACTAAAGCACGCTTTGACTACCCACACACCAATACTTTCATAATTAAAGCAAACAGTTCTTGGATACGCATTAATAACAACCAGTTGCATATTGCCTCTCCTGCTTTTTATAAAACAGGCGTTCATCGAACAGGCATCAATTTACTATTTGACACAGAATATCAAATAATTCTTGATCGTGTTGTTGAAGGAGCAGTCAATCAAGCAGCTATGCATGGATATCAACTAACCACTTTCCGTACCCCCGCATTAAAATTATTCACACCATCCACTCAAGAACCCAATTTAGAGCCCTTTAAAGTTGATGCAGATCTTGACGAAGAATCACTCAAAAGTCTTAATTTATCAAGGAAGAAGCATGGTAAATCGATTCTCCAAGAAAACAACTCTTCGTTCAGTGGCTTGGGAGTCAAAGTAGCTTTTATGGATGAAGGCATTTTACAAAACCACCCTGTCAACGATAATGTCGTATGGCGACTAAAACAGCTAAACGATCAGTTTCTACTGCCCTTAGATGCATTTTCACGAAACAACCACGGCACATTAATGGCAGGTTTCTTACTTGACTATGCGCCCGATGCCCAGCTTATTGACTTTCATGTTTTTGCAGGACCCGCACACACACACATCCCTTTACTAAACGGGTTCAATCGTAAACAGATCTCTCCCTTTGCCTACGCTCAACTTGCTAAAGAGCTGCAAGCTGATATACTCAATGTATCCCTTATTAGTAGGGATTTCCAAAATCGTCCTAAAGATTGGGCAACAGCAATCGATAATGGGCTCATAGTAAGCAAATCTTTAGGTAATCATCGAAACCACCCTAATTTATGGGCAAGTGCTAAATGCCTCGACCCTACTAATTTATTGCCTTATTTTTATGATTTTTCACAAGCATCTGGTGCGATTGTTACCCTTCAAGCGGTCGTTTTTGATGGTAATCAATACCTAAGTGTCCGAGCTCGAGCCGATGATGCCGCAAGCTACACGCTTAGCGTCCTTGAGACTGGAAAAGGCGCAACTTCGCAAGCTGCTGCTACTTTTTCTGGCATCCTTGCCACTCTAATACAGGCGGCGCGATTTTATAATCGTCCATATACGCCTAAACAAATTGTAGAACTGCTTTTTGAAACAGCAGAAGACATCGGAGAAGCTGGTGTCGACCCAATATTTGGATACGGGCTAGTCAACTTACCAGCTGCGTTAAAACGCATAGAAAATGGGCATGCTCCTCTTTTTCATCTCTATAGCGACTTGAGTATTCACCACTATATTTCTTCTTTTAAGTGCTCCAGCTAATTTACCAAGACCCTTGGTTTATTGCTATCGATAAGCCAGCAAATCTTTTGGCTGTTCCTGCAAAAGATCCAAATCGGACAAATGCATTAACCAGCATTCAACAATCTTTCCCAGAAGCACGCATTGTGCATCGCCTTGATGAGCCTACCTCGGGTGTTTTATTGTTTGCTTTGAACAAACAAAGTCAAAGTGCAATACAAATGCAGTTCCGCCAACGTACCATTCATAAAATTTACGTTGCCATCGTTGCAGGAGTAGTTCACAGTGCGCGTGGAGATATTCATTTACCTCTACGTGCCGATTGGCCTAACCGACCAAAACAGATCGTGTGCCATGCTTTGGGAAAACCTGCACATACCCATTGGTACACCCTACGCAATGACCAATGCTCAACGCGGTTAAAACTTATGCCCAGTACTGGACGAACGCATCAATTGAGACTGCATCTTGCGTCCATTGGTCATCCAATTATTGGCGACACTCTATACCAACCACATTCCAACAAAACCACCTGCCGATTGCATTTACATGCGCATGAACTTACTTTTCATCATCCTTACATCAATCATGCGATTACTCTGAAAACCCAGCTGCCTTTTTAACTTCATAGAATCACAAACCCATCAAATCTTTACAAAGCCCGTAACCTCCTCTAAGCAGTTATCGTATAATTTGATCAAATTTTCTGGGAAAAATCTATTGTAGATATTCAAATAGAATCTCAAGAATAAAACACCAAACTAAACCACCAAATTGAATTCACTTATAACCGTACTATTCATCCTCCGTGTAGCCTTAAAACATGGCGTAGATGAACTCTTTGTAAAAACACCAATCCTCAGGCATTTTAATCTGCTACTGTTGTTTTTTCCATGGATCTGCTTTAAAAGAAAAACACAAAAGAAAAGAAGCCGTGGAGAGCGCGTTCGGTTGATGTTGATTGAGTTAGGAACCATATTCATCAAACTTGGACAAACATTATCTGCAAGACGCGACTTCATCCCCGACGACATAGCAGATGAATTAAGTCAGTTGCAGGATAACTGCCCACCATTTCCTACAAACATCGCCCGTGAAATAATCGAAAAACAGCTTGGTCAACCAATTGATAAAGTGTTTAAAAACTTTGACGATCAACCTTTAGCAGCCGCTTCTATTGCTCAAGTTCATCAAGCCACCCTACTTACTGGTGAGTCGGTTATTGTCAAAATAGTCCGCCCAGATATCGAATCACGAATTAATAAAAGTGTATGTACGATGCGTCATCTCGCCAACATTGCTCAACGACTTATTCCTGCCGCTCAACGCATACGACCCAAAGAAATAGTTGAAGAGTTTGTATATACGCTATGGAACGAAACCAACATGACACGTGAAGGTTCAAACGCCAGCGTTATTCGGCGAAACTTTACCGGGGATGATACCGTATATACTGCAAAAATCTATTGGAAATTTACCACTGAGAAAATACTCGTAATGGAACGAATCGATGGCATCCCAATAACAAACATAAAAGCCCTTGAAGCGGCCGGATTGGATCGAGAACAACTATCAACAAATGGAGTTCTTATTTTCTTCAAACAGGTTTTTCGTGATAATTTATTCCATGCCGACATGCACCCTGGCAATGTCTTTGTCAGTACAGATGGCAAATACAAAGCCATTGATTTTGGAATAGTTGGATCACTCTCAGAAAGAGACAAGCGTTATCTTGCAGAAAACTTTATTGCGTTTTTCAACCAAGACTACCATCGCGTCGCTCAACTTCACATTGACTCTGGATGGGTCAACCCTAATACGCGGTGCCAAGATTTAGAAGCCGCTATACGTTCAATTTGTGAACCTATAATGAACCTGCCACTTAGCCAAATTTCGTTTGGGAAATTTTTATTACAGCTTTTCTCCGTTGCTAGGCAGTTTGACATGGAAGTACAACCTCAATTGGTTCTATTTCAAAAAACCTTATTTAACATTGAAGGTTTAGGAAGACAACTTTATCCTGATTTAGACTTGTGGGATACAGCAAAACCTTTTCTTGAACAATGGTTGAAAAAACACTATGGCGCACGCTCTCTTGTAAAAGAATTACGTGCTCATTGGCCTGCAATACGACAAGAGTTACCGACACTCATACGCTCCCGAATTGAATCACCGAAGCCATTAAATGTTCAAAAAGAAAAAAAGAACTACCTGTTGCCTATTGGAATTCTAATAGCGGGCATTCTCAGCATCAGCCAAGATGCAGGAAACATTACTCCTCTGCTATACAACGCCCTACCTCTGTCCAGCGGACTATTTTTATTACTCTCTATCTGGTTATTCTGGAGAAAGTAGCATGCCCGCTCAATCGCAACCTTCACTTCAGCACTTCCCAACATTCCTTTTCACTAGCTCAATGGGGGTATCCACCTTATCAATCGCTGGATTTACTCTAAACGAATACTATGGACTGCCTTTAGAAATCCCAATATTTATACGATTTATTGCAGGCATACTATTTTTTAGCCTGCTCGTTTTACAAATTTTAAAAACCATCAAACACTTTGATACTATAAAAGAAGAAATAAGCGAACCTACTCTAGTGTGTTCGTATTCAACTATAGCAATCACAGTGCTTTTGCAAGCCAAATCATGGAGTTTTACCACGTCTGTAGCCCATCAACCACTGTGGTGGATTGGCAGTATTCTCATCCTATTGTCTGCCATGCGTGTTTTCACCATTTGGATTTATAACGACACCAAACTAGACAACATATCACCCTTATGGATCATTCCTATGGTTGGCAATATGATTGTGGCTCTGCTGGCTAAACAAATAACGAATATTGAAGTTGGTTGGGCATTTTTTAGTATCGGATTGATCCTTTCAATGATGGTGTTCACTACGGTTGTATTTCGTGTGATTGCCTCAGCGACCTTGCCTGAAAAAATCATGCCGAGTCTTTTCGTATTGATCTCTCCATTAGCCGTTGGCACAATTAGTTACATGGAACTCATTGACAAGGTCGACCCTTTTGCACGCATGCTCTTTTACCCTGCGGCGTTTCTATGGTTGTTATTGCTTAGCCAGTACAGGCGTTTTTCAAAATTACCACATACTCTTACTTCGTGGGCATACATCTTTCCATCTGCTGCTCTTTCTATCGGTGCAATCAATATTGCCTACTACTTAGATTCTGTATATCACCTATACTTTGCATACGTCGTACTATTGCCTACTAGTATTTTCTCCGTATTCCTGTTAGCATCAACCATCAACCAACTTATCAATGGTAAAGCACTATCAGCACCATGAAACATGTACATATTTTAGGCATTTGCGGAACTTTTATGGCGGGCATTGCTTCCATTGCTAAGCAAGCTGGTTGGCGTGTGAGCGGTTGCGATCAAAATGTTTATCCTCCAATGTCAACTTTACTTGAAAAATTAGACATCGAAGTGATTCAAGGATTTGATTCAAATCAGATAAAATTAAGACCTGACGTTTTTTTGATTGGCAATATCGTCTCCAGAGGCAACCCTGTAGCAGAAGCGATTTTAAGAGAAAAACTACCCTATCAAAGCGCCCCTCTTTGGCTGTATGACAATGTATTAAAAACACGTCACGTCATTGCTGTCAGTGGTACGCATGGTAAAACTTCCACGACCGCTATGCTTGCACACATTCTTGATCAATGTCAAAATGATTGTGGCTTTTTAATTGGCGGTGTGGCTGAAAACTTTGGACTATCCGCTCGCATTGGTAGTAGCAACCACTTCGTTATTGAAGCAGATGAATATGATACGGCTTTTTTTGATAAGAGCGCAAAGTTCCAGCACTACTATCCGAACACACTCATCATCAATAACTTAGATTTTGATCACGCTGACATCTACCCTGACATTCATTCAATTATTCGACAGTTCCATTATTTACTGCGTAAGTTACCCGACAACGCCCTCATCTTATGCGCACACAACAATCCGAATATTGACGAGGTATTGGCTCAAGGCGTTTGGAGCAACGTAGAGCGTATCAATAGCGATTGGCTTTTTAATCAACAAAACCAACTTTTGTATAAAGGAGAGCGCTTCGATGCCTTAGACTGGCAGCTCATTGGACAATGCAACCGATTGAACGCCTTAGCAGCAATCGCCGCAGCCAATCATATAGGCATTGAACCTAACAAAAGTTTACACGCACTACAAAGTTTTCAGCATGTCAAACGTCGACAACAGCTTCGTGGAGAAGTTCATGGAATTAGCGTTTACGATGATTTTGCCCACCACCCGTCAGAAATTCAAGCAACCTTATCAGCATTTAAAGAAGAGCACGCAAAAAGGAATACTTATTCAGTTGGCACAACCGCATCAAAAAAACATGAAACACATGGGAAAATATGGGCTGTTTTTGAACCCGCGTCAAATTCAATGCGCCAAGGTGTGCATACCGCTCAACTTGCTTTATCCTTTAAAGATGCCGATGAAATTATTTTCTTTGATAATCAAAGATTAGAGTGGGATTTAAATGCATTAGAAATCCCAAATAAATTAGTATTTGATGACCTGTACCAAATGATTCAACATATTAAAAAAGGCGCTACTACAGGGGATTCAATCATCGGGATGAGTAACGGAAATTTTAGCAACTTCCACAATTTAATGCTTGAACAGCTTGATACTTGATGCTTATGGTTTAAAACGCATCGTGAGAAACTGATCACACTGGCAAGTGGGCGCATTGATAAACGCATAAATAAGGATAAAAAATGCACTGGAATGCACACTCTCCTCCGCAACCTCTAATGCAAAAGTTGCATCAACCAATCATTTCTTCAACAGCACTTAAGAGTCGAATTTTTAGAATGGAATGTCGTCATCAAAATTTGATTCCGTTGAAGGAGGTTCTGATGGAGAAAATGGCTGCTGTGGCGCACTTTGCACTGCAGGTTGATTCTGATTACTCTGGTTATGGCTCTGATTAACGTTGTATTGCTGATTATTCTGTTTGTAGCCACCTCCTTGAGAGTCAAGCAACTGCATATTATCAGCCACAGTCTCGGTAGTGTAACGATCACCACCATCTTGCGCTTGCCATTTGCGGGTTTGTAACCGCCCTTCAACATACAACTTTGATCCTTTTCGCGCATACTCACAAACAACTTCCGCTAACCGTCCAAAAAACACAACTCGATGCCACTCCGTTCGCTCTTGCGTTTCTCCAGTATTTTTGTCTTTCCAACGTTCGCTCGTTGCTATGCTAACGGATGCAATAGCGTTGCCATTGTTTGCAGTCCGTCGTTCTGGATCTGCTCCTAAATTACCTACTAAAATCACTTTATTCACACCGCGCATGTGGTCTTCTCCTTTCCTAATAAGCCAAATAATAAAAAATGGAACAAGCACAACCTTCCATAGTACCTAACCATTTGTTTTTGCTGAAAACTTTCACTTCAAGTATTATATGATTATCCAATACAATCAATGCAATAAACGAGCGCTGAACTGTACCATATTTCAAATGAACATAAAGGGCAATTCTCTATGTAACAAGATGGGTCAAAAATGAATGCTTTGAACAAATTATAAGCGTATTCAATTCATCGAAACAGGCTAATTCACGCACCTATAACTTTAGGGAGATTTCAAAAACAAAACCACTTTGCGATTATGCATATTGAGAACAGCCTCACTAATCCTTGTCTTACTAAGCCACTGGCGTAGCGCAAGCAAATTAACATCAAAGATTGTCCGACTGTACGATTTCACATAAATGTATAATCCCAATAGAAATCATCAATGGCAAAAAGTACGCCTTTTGAACAAAACCAAATCGAAGAAAAAAGAAAGAAAATCTATTAGATAAACAAACCCATTTTTTTGCGAACCGTTAGCATGGATTCTTTTGATGGAGGCTGGGAACGGAATCGAACCGATGTCTATGGATTTGCAATCCACTGTATAACCACTCTACCACCCAGCCTAAATAACAACATCCAATCTATATATTGCGCAAAACACGCCTTGACCCTTTAACGCTGTAAAAAACGCTACAGACACAAATTTAAACGCCAACATTTTACCTTATTTCCAACCCATGCACCTTGAAATCGAAAAGATAATTAATGCAAATTTCAACACATCTCTGCCCTTTCCATGGAACGCAGCCGATGCTAAATCGGCTGTACATAACCACTTGATCGCTCTCAAACATGGGGACACTTATCGCTGGCAAGCAAGCGTTGAAAAAATTCGACACTCATCACCCAAAACCGCTCACTTCAACCTCAAAAATCGCCTTATACAAGTTGGTGATAACTCATGCCCAGAAACGCTTGACCTTCAAAATTATTTTATGGAACTTCGTCCATGGCGAAAAGGACCCTACGTAATTCATGGCTGCATGATAAATTGTGAATGGCGGAGCGACTTTAAATGGCAAAGATTAAAACCTTTTGTCGATTTCAAAAACAAAACCATCCTCGACATTGGTTGCAATAATGGCTACTATGCTTTGCGTATGATTGGTGCTGGAGCAAGCAGCGTGCTCGGCGTTGATACTAATTTATTGGCTTTCCACCAATATCAAGCAATAACCACCTCCGTACCACAACTGCCCTTTTGGCTACTCACTTTGCCCTTTGAGCAACTACCAACAAACATAGCAGACTTTGACATCGTTTGTTCAATGGGCATAATCTACCACCGGAAAAACCCACACGAACATCTACAAAGTATACTTCAACGTCTAAAATCAGGCAGTCAACTTGTACTCGAAACACTTACCCTACCAAATGACTTTCCTGAGGACTCCATCCAACCAGCTCCCCACAAACGCTATGCACAGATGCGCAATGTTTGGTGGATTCCAAAAATTAGCGTCCTAATAAAGGCACTCCAACAGTCAGGGTTTGAGACAATCACTCACATTATGACAAACCAAACAACACCCTCGGAGCAGCGTCACACTTCATGGATGCGCTTTCACTCCTTACCTGAATTTCTCTCCCCAAGCAATCCGCAATGCACCATTGAGGGCTACCCATCACCTCAACGAACAATATTAACGGCACGTAAACCATGAATCAACAAACTGTCCAGCACCACACCATTGAAGAATCTGATCAAGACAAAAGGCTTGACAACTACCTCATCCGTGTTTTAAAAAATGTCCCAAAATCACGCATTTATCGCATGATACGCTCTGGCGAAGTACGCGTCAACAAAGGGCGTTGCAAGGCAGGAATGCACCTTAAAGTAGATGATTTGGTCCGTATTCCTCCATTGTTTATGGAGGAAAAAGATGCCCCTAAAATACCTCTTTCAGCAATTGAACAAATACGTAAATGTGTTTTATATGAAGACGATCATTTACTGATTATAAACAAACCTGCTGGCATTGCCGTACACGGTGGTACTGGCATTGCATTTGGACTAATTGAGACACTCTGGCAACACCCTCCATGGGGGAAAGCTGAATTAGCCCACCGATTAGACCGCGACACCAGTGGTTGCTTGCTAATAGCAAAAAAAGCACAATGTTTAAAACTGCTGCATGTACTCTTACGACAACATTCAATAAAGAAAGACTACACGGCAGTAGTTCATGGACGTTGGCCAAAAAAACTAACAACCATCGATCTCCCATTGAAGAAATTTAGTGCCGCCAACGGTGAAAGATTTGTGCGTGTTCATCCTGAAGGAAAACCCAGTATCACACACTTTAAAGTGTTGGCTCAAAACATTTCATCAAGCCTGCTTGAAATTAACCTTGAAACTGGACGTACCCATCAAATTCGAGTGCATTGTCACCATGCTGGACATCCTATAATTGGGGATGCAAAGTACACCGATAAAACGGCTTATCAAGTGAAGGAAAAAAAACGAAAATCAAAGGATTTAAAAGGCTTGATGTTGCATGCAGGTAGTTTGAAATTTCGTCACCCATTCACTGACAAAACAATTGAAATTGACGCACCATTACCAATCAAATTCCAACAATTCATTAACAATAATCTTGCCTATCCCCTACAAAAAAAATAAAAAAAATTACTCCAAAAAATACAGCTTGACTCATAGCATTCACCCATTAAATCAAGATCATTCACAAATTTTGTGTTCCGCGCAGTATGCAACTATTGTGCTACAATCGTATTTAATTAAGTCATCGCTTGATAATATTTTTTCGCGTTAACAAATCTTAACCGTGTCGTATATGTACTTCAGAATACAAACGCTTAAATAACAACTTTCATTTAGAAAAAAACGCCAAGAAAAATCACCATTACTAGATAGGAATCACAATGCACAAACTTGCATCAATCATTGAAGACGCTTGGGAAAATAGAGATAAATTAACACCCTCTAGCGTGTCTGCTGACATTAACAATGCCGTTGAAGAAGTCATCGCCAGCCTTGACTCTGGCTCTGTACGGGTTGCTACTCAACGCGGTTGCGGCGATTGGGAAGTCAATCAATGGGTAAAAAAAGCTGTATTACTCTCTTTCAGGTTGCGCGAAAATCGTTCAATGTCATGCGGTGATGGGCTACGATTCTACGACAAAGTAGAGACAAAATTCAACAACTGGAGTGATGCACAATTTACCGAAGCAGGCATTCGCATAGTTCCTTCGGCAATTGCTCGAAAAGGGGCATACATAGCACCCAATACAGTGCTTATGCCTTCCTATGTTAACATTGGCGCTTACGTGGACAGTGGCACAATGGTTGATACTTGGGCTACCGTTGGATCGTGTGCACAAATTGGCAAAAATGTCCACCTTTCAGGTGGCGTAGGTATCGGCGGCGTTCTTGAACCCATTCAAGCAGCCCCTACAATTATTGAAGATAATTGTTTCATTGGCGCACGTTCTGAAGTAGTAGAAGGTGTCATTGTTGAAAAAGGATCTGTCATTTCAATGGGCGTATATATTGGACAAAGCACCCGTATCTATGATCGTGAAGCGGACACCATCAGCTACGGAAGGATTCCTGCTGGATCGGTAGTAGTTTCTGGAAATTTACCTTCTAAAGATGGAAAGTACAGCCTATACTGCGCTGTCATTGTTAAAAAAGTCGATGATAAAACTTTATCGAAAGTGGGTGTAAATGAACTCCTACGACAAGCCAATCAACTTTAGCAATGCAGTCACTTGAAATAGCCAAAGAGTTGATCGCTCGCCCTTCTGTTTCACCCGATGACAAAGGGTGTCAAGAATATTTAGCCAGCCTTCTTGAACCAATGGGATTTACCTGTCATCGACTGCAATACGGTGACGTCAGCAACTTGTGGGCAACAAGAGGCAGTGGTGCTCCGTTAGTAACATACCTTGGTCATACAGATGTCGTTCCAAGTGGAGAAGATTCTCAATGGCACACCCCTCCTTTTGAACCACGTGTTATAGATGGCAAGCTATTCGGTAGAGGCAGTGCTGATATGAAAGGTTCGGTTGCTTGCTTTGTTAGTGCCTTGGAGAACTTCCTTGCCAAAAATGCACAACACAAAGGAACCATTGGCTTTCTCATAACCAGCGATGAAGAGTCAATAGCCATTGACGGCATTAAACGCGTTGTCAACGATTATTTCAAAAAAAACAATATTCAAATAGATCATTGTTTAGTTGGTGAACCAACGAGTGAGGAAGTATTGGGAGATACTATCAAAAATGGTCGACGTGGCTCTCTTGGTGCGAGGGTAACTATTTTTGGCAAACAAGGACACATTGCCTACCCTCATTTTGCTCGCAACCCTATCCATCTTGCATCCCCACTGATTGAAGAGTTAACCACTAAAGTTTGGGACAAAGGAAACCAAGACTTTGAGCCCACTGGTTTTCAAATATCGAATATTAATGCAGGCACCGGTGCCACTAATGTTATTCCAGCACAGTTAAGTTTTAACATGAATTTTCGTTACAACACAGAGCATACCGATACCGAACTACGCACAACGGTGGAAAGAATGATGCAACGGCACGAACTTGAGTATCAAATCGACTGGAAGTTATCTGGTGGACCATACATCTGTCCAACTGATGGCGCTTTGGTTCGAGCATGCAAAAAAACAGGTTTAAAAGTGTTTGGCAAAGAACCTGCCCTTTCTACTTCGGGTGGCATCTCAGATGGTCGGTTCATCGCTCCTACTGGCGCAGAAACCGTCGAATTTGGTGGTTTAAGCAAGACCATTCACCGCACCAATGAGTGTATAGGGCTTGATGAAATTGAAGGACTAACACGCTCCTTTGAAATGATTTTGGAAGAGTTGCTTTGCCGAAACTCAATGACTGGATAAGTCACGCAAAATTAAAGCTCCAAGGCATTAGCAGTAATCCACACGTGGAATTGCAACTCATCATTGATAAACATTTGCAGTTATCATTCGTTGAGCAACTTGATGTCTTCGTTATTTCTCAACACCAACAACAACAACTTAATCGCGACATTGAGCGTCTCATAAAGGGCGAACCCATCGCTTATGTTGTTGGATTCGCTGAATTTTACGGCTTACAATTCAATGTAGAAAAAGAAGTCCTCATTCCACGTTCAGACACTGAAGCGCTGATTGAGTGGGTTTTAAGTAACACAGCGGTGACTTTTTCTGGATCAGTCCTCGATATGGGTTGTGGCAGTGGCGCCATTGCCATTAGTATTAAAAAGCATCGTTCTGCTGCGGAGGTTACCGCTATTGATGTAAATGAAAAAGCATTAGCTCTCACTCAAATAAATGCAAGGAAAAATCAAACAGAAATAGAATGCATAAAATCTAATTGGTTCAGTAATATTGATAAATCTTTTGATTTAATCGTTTCAAATCCCCCCTATATCGCAGAAGACGACCCACATATACCCGCACTGCAATATGAACCTCGATCTGCCCTAATTGCCGACAATCAAGGGTACACTGACATTGAGAAAATAACATCTTCCGCCAGAAAATACCTCTGTGACAAAGGCATGTTGATTATCGAGCATGGTCACAATCAAGCGAATCGGTGCATGCAACTGTTAATTGACCATGGTTATAGTGAGATATACAATCACCCTGACTTGTCAGGTCGATCTCGATTCTGTACGGCTATACGTTAAAATATATTCATGAAATTCGATAGTGCACAAAATTTTCTTGATTGGCAATTCAAAAACATAACCCTGTTGGGCATGTCAGGTGTCGGTAAAACGTACCAATCAGTAAACCTTGGTAAGCAAGGCTGGTATCACTATTCAACCGATTACCGTATTGGCAGCGCCTACATGAAAAAAGCAATCGAAGAGAGTGTCTTGAAGGATATTGTACTAACTCCTGCATTACAACCCCTATTCGACAATCAAAACATCCGCGTATGTAGTGCGCTTACCATTGAAGATCTAAGCCCGCTGTCAAATTTTATCGGCAAACTTGGAAATCCTGAACTTGGTGGAATCAATTTCCCTGAATTTTTACGTCGCCAGCAGTTGCACTATCATTCAGAAGTTCAAGCCACACTGGATGCCAAACAATTTGCAGAGCATGCAAAACAACAAAATTACACTGGTTTCATCAACGATGCCAGCGGCAGTTTGTGCGAAATAGTCGATAGTGGTATTTTTGAGAAAATGCAACAATACACACTTATCCTTCACATTAAATCAAGTCAAGAAGATAAAACAGAATTAATTGAAAGAGCACAAGCCTATCCAAAGCCGATGTATTTCAACAAAGAATTCTTAGAGGAACAAATTCAAATCTTTATGCACGAGCGCAACCATGAATACGTTGCCTTAATCGACCCCTATGCTTTTGCGCAATGGATATTGCCGAAATTAGTTTACCACCGTGCTGAACTCTATCAATCGCTTGCTGACAATTACGGTTATACAGTAACATCTCAATCAATGAAAGCGGTGCGCACCCAACACGATTTTATCAACCTCATTGCTCAAACAATAGAACAATCGCCATGCCTTTAGTAGCATTAACCGACCTTCCTTCATTCGCCCATCTCAAACGAAAAGGTGAATTGGTATTGCAACCCAACCAAGCGGTTAAACAGGATATTCGCGAGCAACATATAGGCTTATTGAACATGATGCCTGATGCTGCCCTTGAGGTAACTGAACGCCAATTCCTTAGTCTGATTGGACAGAGCAATGAAATTGTTCAATTTCATACACACCTGTTTACCATTCCTACACTTCCTCGCAACGATGAAGCCAAAAGGCACATTGCACAATATTATGAAACTTTCGATCAAATAAAAGAAACTGGATTGGATGCACTCATCATAAGCGGTGCTAATGTGACACGTGAAAACCTTACCGAGGAGCCTTTTTGGCAACCACTGGGTGAAGTAATTGACTGGGCGTATGATAATGTAACTTCCACCCTGTGCTCTTGCCTAGCAACGCACGCCGTTATGGAACTTCGATACCAGCAAAAACGCAAACGACTCGACAGCAAATGCTGGGGTGTTTTTGATCACCACGTTACCGACCAAACACATCCTCTGGTACGCAACATCAATACACGCTTTCAGGTCCCCCATTCACGATTTAATGAAGTTAATTATCAGCAGTTTAAAGAAAATAAATTGAAAGTACTAGTTAAAAGTTCTCAAGCCGGTGTGCACATGGCTACCAGTCCAGATGGCTTTAGGTTGATTTTATTTCAAGGGCATCCTGAATACGACAACATTAGCCTACTAAAGGAATACAAACGAGAAATAATGCGCTACCAAAATAACGAGAGCACGGACTACCCACCCTTTCCAAGCAACTACTTTGACCTCCAATCGCAAGCTATTTTTCAAGAGTATCGTCAACGCATGGAAAATGCACAAAAGGGGTACAACAAACACAACTCGCTGCCTGATTTTCCAGAAACAATCGTTGCAAAAAAAATCCACAATGCTTGGAGCGACACTACCAAATCGATTTTTAGCAATTGGACTGGGCTGGTTTATCAACTAACCAACGTTGACCGTAGAATAGCCTTTATGGATGGCATTGATCCAAACGAACCTCTAAAAGATCTCTACTAGCACTCTGATTAATCAGTGCGAAATGCCTGATCTATGCACAGAAAATTAGGTGTTTTAAAATCAAATTTTATGCGTCTGTAGCCACGCTTCAAGCAAGCTGATATGCCACAGCTTAGACCCTTGAAGTCGCGTAAAGTTCTGTGAGTTTTCTGGGTCTTTGAGTAATTTATCTATATATTTTCGATTGAAAATTCCTCGCTCAATACATTGCTGAGAATGCAAAATATCGTTCATCCAATCGAGAAAAGAACCACGAACATTCTTTAATGCAGGCATCGGAAAGTAGCCTTTTTTGCGATAAATAAAATCTTTGCTAAAATACTTTTCAGCCATTACTTTTAATGGATTTTTGCCATTATTTTGTAATCGCCATGCTCCAGAAGTGCAAGCAGCGTATTCAACCAGTGAAGTATCAAGAAAAGGGACACGCGCTTCTAAAGAGAAACCCATCGTCATATTGTCAACACGCTTAACGGGATCATCAACAATCAATGTTGTCATATCCAGCCCCAACACTCGATTGATAAAGTCGCCATGCCCATTGCCAAACTCACCGCCAAGCCGCTGATTGATCCAAGGGCTTACAGGGTCATCAGCCAACCACTCAGTGTTAAGCATTTGTTGCATTTCGCTCCATTCCCTGTCTACATAAAAGGGCGCAAACTTTTCAACCGCTTCCTTATCAGGATTTTGATGATCAAACTGCATCATTTGAGGATACCAAAAATACCCACCAAATACCTCATCAGCTCCCTGCCCGCTCAACACCACTTTAACGTGTTGAGACACCTGTTCTGCCAACAAATAAAAAGCAATCGCATCCTGACCAAACATGGGTTCAGACATACACTCAATTGCTTCCCCTAACCGTTGTAATACTTGAGTATTTGGTATGTGTATACGCTGATGTTTGGAGTGATACGCAGAAACCACTTGATCGGAATAATAAAATTCATTCCCTTGTTCTTTTCCTATGTCTTCAAAACCAATGGAAAAGGTAAGCAACTCGGACATCTCCTGTCCTTGCTGCTTCAAATCCTGTCGAACCTCCTCGACCAATGAAACGATTAATGATGAATCTAATCCGCCTGAAAGCAAAACCCCGACTGGTACATCCGCTGCCATTAATCTTTTCTTCACCGCTTTTTTCAGCAAACTTTCTATTGACCCTTGCCAGTCTTTTTCGTCATTCTTCACAGCTGTTTCAAGTACCCAGTAAGGCTTGATTGTATGCTCGCCATTATTGTCAATACGCATGTAATGCGCTGGCGGGAGCTTCTTAACACCTTTAACAATTGTATCTGGAGCAGGCACCACTGCGTGCAAACTGTACATGAAATGCAAAGCATTCGAGTTGATGCTTTTGTCGATGCCTTCAGTTTTAATTAATGCGGGTAGTGTTGAAGCAAACCGTAATCGCTGTTGATTGATTGAATAGTATAAAGGCTTGATGCCAAACCGATCACGGCATAAGAAAGTAGTCCTCTCTCGAGGATCATAAATAGCAAAAGCAAACATCCCATCCAATTTCTTCAGCGCGTCCTCTCCCCAAACTTGCCAAGCACGTAATAATACTTCTGTGTCACTCGTAGAAGAGAAAGCAACGCCACGCAATTGCATTTCTTCGCGCAGCTCTTTGTAATTGTATATACAACCATTAAAGACCAACATCCAGTCGCCGTCAACCATCGGTTGAGCACCCGATTTTGTTAAATCTATAATTGATAGCCTACGATGTCCAAAAACAACACCACCACACGAATGCGTGCCATGGTCGTTGGGACCACGCTTTAGCATGTCTGCCTTCATCACTTCAATCGCCTGAAAATTAAGACGACCTACAAAACGGATTTCCCCACAAATGCCACACATACTTAGCTTAACTTGCCTGATTTACGATACGTCACTTCATGCCAATTAGTTAAAATCTCACGTACTTTCTTTTCCCCTAATAGCTTACTCATATACAGTTTCACTTCGTCAATGGTCTCAAAGCTATCCTCTATATCTGCTTTGGAATTTGAAATATTCAGTTGAATAAGGTTATTCTCAAAAGAAAGTTTAACAATATAGTCGCTGTTTATGTATTTCAAGCAAACGGTTTCCCACTGCCCTTTGGGTTTTTCTGGAAACATTATTTTTGACTAGCTGAGTATACAGCATACATATAACTAACCATTGACCACAATGACAGAACAGTTGAAATAACAAGCAACACGTCCCCTATAAAACGAATGTCTATCCCTATAAAATCCCTTCCAAAAATCAATAACGACAGTGCCCAAAATTGCACGAATGTTTTAGACTTACCCCACCAAGATACTTGCAAAGATGATCGAACTTCAGTCGACGTTGCCCATTCTCTAAGGGCAGAAACAATTATGTCCCGACCAATAATGAGTATAGCAGCGATTGAATACCACCAGTGATCATAGCTGCCCGCAATAGCAATTGCTGCAGAAGCAATAATCAATTTATCAGCTATTGGATCAAGAAATTGTCCCAGCTGAGAGGTTGCATTCCAACGTCGAGCAATAAAACCATCAATCCCATCGCTAACCCCGGCAACTACAAATGTAATTAAAGCAAACCAATGCGCATTTTCCATACCTGAAAAATAAAAAAACAGCATCACCGGTATCAAAGCAATGCGAGAGAAAGTTATTAAATTAGGGAGGTAGCGTACCATGTGTTAAATCTGTAGACAGGAAATATCAGCCACACTTAAAAAATACTTTCGCACCTGAGCAAGCAGTGCAAAACGATTATTACGTCTACCCATATCTTCCGTCATCACCATTACTTTTTCAAAAAACGCTGTGATGGGCTGTTCAAATTCAATCAACTCTTCAAAACGAGTATCATAATCAATAGTATTAGTTCCTTCATTAGCAAGCAGCAGATTGTACAACTCCTTTTCTTCAGATAACTCAAATAAATCAGCATTTATTGTCTGGACTTTCACATCAAAATCGACTTTAGCCAAAATATTAGCTATGCGCTTATTGGCATCACTCAAAACCTGTGCAGAAGGATTTTTTGTGAACCGTACTACTGCATTGAGTCGATTTTCAAAATCGAGCGGCTGATACACATTAATGCTTCTTACCGCCTGTATTGCTTGCGCTGCAATGCCTTGCTCAACAAAGTGATTGTTCAACCTCTCCATAAAAAATTCAAGAATGTTTTTTTCGAGACCGCTGTCGTATCGGTGCAAAATATTGAGTGTATTCACAATGAGTTGCTGCAAATCTATTGCCCACTTCCCTTCAAGGATGATACGCAATACCGCAATCGCATGTCGACGCAATGCATAAGGGTCACTGGTTCCTGTTGGTGCTTTTCCAATAGCAAAAATGCCGCATATAGTATCCACTCGATCTGCTAACGAAATAATCTGCGCCAACATCCCTTCAGGGATCGAGTCGCCCGAATATCTCGGATAATAGTGCTGTTCAATAGCATAAGCGATCTCATTACAATAGCCATCATTTAAGGCATAATATTTCCCCATTACACCTTGAAGAGATGGGAATTCACCAACCATATCCGTCAATAAATCACATTTACACAGTTTAATTGCTTTAAATAAAAAGTCAGTATTAACATCAATCCCTTTTTGATCAGCAATCACACCTGCCGCAATTATTTCCATTCTTCCCAGTTTATCAGCTATGCTTCCTAATTCTTTTTCAAACAGCATTTTATGCAGCATAGAACTATTCGATTCAAGTTGCTGACTGCGATCCTTATTAAAGAAAAATTCCGCATCTTTGAGGCGCGGAACAATCACTCGTTCATTCCCTTCTTTAATCTTATTTGGATCATTGCTTTCGATATTCGCAACAGTGATAAAATGTGGCAATAAAGCGCCTTCTTTGTCCAGCAAATGGAAATACTTTTGATTACTTCGCATTGAAGTAATCAGGCATTCTTTAGGGATTTGTAAAAAATTTTCAGGAAAGTCACAAAGTATAGCCACAGGCCACTCATTAAGAGCATTTACTTCATCGAGCAACTCTTCATCAATAACAACTGCACCATTAAGCGATTGCGTTTGCTTTTCAATTTGTTGCAAAATGCTTTGTTTACGTTCTGCACTATTAACCATTACTTTTGCCGCATGTAAAGTTAACTTGTACTCCCCTGCAGAACGCAATAGTATCGGCTGCGGATGATGGAACCGATGCCCTCTAGTATGATTGGAACTCTGTACTCCTAATAATGTCGCGTCAACGACTGCATCATTGAGCATAAGCACTAACCAACGAACCGGTCTAGAAAAGGCAATATTCCCGCCGCCCCATCGCATCCGTTTAGGGATGGGTAATGTATCCAACAATCGCTGCAGCATGGGTTGAATACAGCTTTCAATATGCCGTCCTTCCTCTTTCTTATGTATGATGAAATGACTACCTTTATTTGACTCGGAACGTTCAAGATCGCTTGGTAATACATTCCATTTGCGCGCAAAGCCCTCAATGGCTTGTACAGAAGCATCAACTTTTGGACCCTTAATTTCAACAGTATGTCCTTGTTGCTCCACCTGCAATCCACTTAGAAGAAAGCCTAATCTTCTTGGAGTGGCAAATATTTCTAACTGCAAAAAAGCAAAGCCTTGTTCAATCAGCTGCACTTGCATAGAATTAAAAACATGTTTCTCCATGCTTTTCAATGCCTTGGGTGGTAATTCTTCCACGCCCAACTCAAATAACAATTTATTAGTCATCTATTGCAACCAATCATTTCACTTTCTCAGCCGATTTGTCAGCCAATTGGTCATTGAATTCCTTACATAAAGGAAACCCCATTTCTTGTCGCTTGTTGTAATAGGATTTAGCAACTTTTGCAGCCATGCGCCGTACTCTAAAAATGTAACGCTGTCTCTCTGTTACGCTGATTGCCTTACGCGCATCAAGCAAATTAAAAAAATGAGAAGCTTTAAGCACCTGTTCATAAGCAGGCAGTGGTAAATCGTTATCCGCATCATCCAATAATTTCCCAACCATTTTTTCTGCTTCATCAAACTGCTGGAATAAGAAATCAACATTGGCGTAATCAAAATTGTAAATAGACTGCTCTATCTCATTTTGTTGATAAACATCTCCATACGTTATAGCTTGTCCCTGTGCATTTTCAGTCCATACCAAATCATACACATTCTCTACCCCTTGCAAATACATTGCAAGACGCTCAAGTCCGTAAGTAAGCTCGCCACTAACTGGCGCGCACTCGAGCCCACCAATTTGTTGAAAATAAGTAAATTGAGTAATTTCCATCCCATTGAGCCAAACTTCCCAACCCAGTCCCCATGCGCCAAGAGTGGGAGACTCCCAGTTATCTTCAACAAATCGTATATCGTGCACTAACGGATCTATCCCTACTACACTCAGCGAATCTAGAAATAGTTGCTGTATGTCATCTGGTGATGGTTTGAGGAGCACTTGATACTGAAAATAATGTTGTAATCGATTGGGATTTTCCCCGTAACGACCATCGCTCGGTCGTCTTGACGATTGCACATACGCGCATCTCCATGGTTCTGGACCTATAGAGCGCAAAAAAGTGGCAGGGTGAAAAGTTCCCGCTCCTACCTCCATATCGTAAGGCTGCAAGACAACACAGTTATGCTGTTGCCAGTAACTTGACAACATCTCAATAAGTTTTTGAAACGTTAATGTCATAAAAAGCAAAGAGTAGCAAGCATCAGTGAAACCTAATTAAGGTTATCTACCGAGAGAGAAGAAGCATGACTTTTTAATAAGCCGAAATTTTTTCAAGACGCTCAATAACACGATCAACTCTCTGAACAATTTGCATTACTGAGTCAAACAATGTCGATTGAGATATTGTTGTCATTTTTTCAGCAGGAGAACCTTTCGTTTTATTCTGCTTATTTGTATTTTGACCGCTAATATATTTGCGAGCACCTTGAATAGTGAATCTTTTTACGTGCAATAAACTTCTTATGAGGGCAATAATCTCAATATCTTCGCTACGATAGTAGCGACGCTGATTGCGTTTAAGAGGGCTTAACTGCGGAAATTCCTGTTCCCAATAACGCAATACATAAGGTTTAACACCACACGCCTCACTAGTCTCACCAATACTAAAATATCTTTTATTGGGTAATGAGGTCAAAATCTCCTGAACGTTCTTGACTTTGTGCTTCATTGATTCGACTCCTTAATTTATTGCCTGCATGAAAACGCACGACCGTACGCGGTTTAATTGTTACTGACTCTCCTGTTTTAGGGTTGCGTCCAGGTCTCTCTCTTTTTCGGCGTAAGTTAAACACTCCAAAACCTGATAATTTAACAGAATCACCATCTTTTAATGCATGCGTAATTTCGTGAAAAAAACCATCGACAATAATTTTAGCATCACTGCGATTCAACCCCAGTCGAAAGCGCAACATCTCCGTTAAATTTGATCGTGTTATTGTATTCATAGTATGTCAATTATCTTAGTTTGATTTCAAAAGAAGCTTGCAGGGAGGTAACTATAGTTTGCATTTTATCTTCAATTAGACTGTCTGTGTGAGTAAAATCAAAAGCTTGCCAAATAAAATAAAAGGAAACACTGCGCATTCCTGATTCAATCCCTTGACCATCGTACTCAGCAAACACACCATTTTCAACTAATGCATCAAGACCAAGCCCTTTTATATGAGTAAGTAATTGCGCAACAGGCAATGATTTAGGAATCACCAGAGACAAATCTCGTCGCACTCGTGGCTGCATTGAAACAGGCTGGTAGTTGGGTAATGGTTGCTGGCTTAATAATGACCAATCAAGCTGTGCGAGTGCCCCAGATAAATGGATATCAAGTTTTTTAGCAATCACAGGATGTAATACCGCCACAAAGCCAAGTTTTTCACCATCAACACAAAGAACCGCGCTTTGATGGGGATGCATCCAGGCAGGTAACTCATCTGAACGCCATTCAACAGTCTTTCCACCTGCTCTCCCCATGCCGTATCTCAGTAACATCTCAACAACTCCTTTGAGCACGAAAAAATCAGCGTTCTTATTAATCGACTGCCAATTTTCACAATGATGTTTCCCATACCAGGCTAAACCAAGACACTTTTTCTGCTCTATACTATCAAAATCAATGGCATCCCCAGTAGGAACAAATGTTAAACCACGCTCAAAAATAGCGATCCGTTCATGCTGATGGTTCTGATTCCGTTTGACCACTTCAAGCATTCCTGTAACCAAAGACAACCGCATCACCGATTTATCTGCTGAAATAGGGTTGCTCAATGCAATCGCTTGTGTATCTGGAAAAAGGTGTTTTTGTTGTTGATCGTCAACAAAGCTATAGGTGATAATTTCCTGCATCCCAACATCAACCAGCCTTTGCAATACCGTTGTAGGACGTTCCAATATCTCAGGGATTGGTTGGATCATTCTTCCAGAATCTGCACGTTTTAACTGTGGAAGCTGATCGTAGCCATTAAAACGAGCAACCTCTTCAACAACATCTTCGGCAATAGCAATATCAAATCGCCACGTAGGCGGCTTAACCGTCCAACTATCTTCGTTTGCAGTCAACTCAAAACCAATCTCGGCAAACCACTTCTCTAGTGCCGGCGATACAACATCAGCGCCAATACACGAAGCCATCTTTGACTTTTTTAATTCAACCGTCATTAGTTCAGGCAAATAAGAGTTGTCTTCCCATGTGTTTATTGGTCCTGTTTGAGCACCACAAATTGATTGTATCAATGAGGCAGCACGCTGTAATGCTACTGTTTGAATATACGGATCAACCCCACGTTCAAAGCGTAATGACGCTTCTGTATGCATACTAAATCGACGAGCAACTCCTGCCAAACGAATAGGATTAAACCAAGCAGCTTCAAGTAATATCTCACTCGTATCTGCGTCCACTGAGCTTGATCCCCCGCCCATAATGCCTGCCAAACCAACTGCTTCATTGTCATCAGCAATCACAAGCGTATTCTCATCCATAGTAATTGTTCGCCCATCGAGCAGAGATATTTTTTCGTTTGAATCTGCCCAACGTGCCTTGAGTGAACCATTTATTTTAGAAGCATCGTATGCATGCAATGGTTGCCCAAGCTCAAGCATAACAAAATTTGTAACATCGACCACTGGATGAACACTCCGCACATTTGCACGCCGTAAAGATTCGACCATCCAATCAGGTGTTTTCGCTTGAGAGTTTACATTGTGCACTACACACGTTGAAAACCGAGCACATGCTTCTGGCGCAAGACTGCTTCCGTGATGTTGGTCTTGATGATTTGGAGCATATTCTTCAGTAAACTCAAATTGAGAACAATTATAAATAGCAGCTAGTTCTCTTGATACACCTAGTACGCTGTAACAATCCCCGCGATTTGGTGTTAAAGCAATATCTATAACCCAATCATCAAGTTGTAGATATTCTTCAAGCGGCATGCCAATAGGGGCATCTAGCGCCAGCTCCATAATTCCATTATCATCACTGCCAAGATTAAGTTCTTTCCGAGAACACAACATCCCTTGTGACTCTACTCCACGCAACGTAGTCTGCTTAATCGTCAGCCCTGGTAAAACACCACCCTCAACAATGCAGGCAACTTTTAGACCAGCTCGCGCATTAGATGCACCACAAACAATCTGCAAAACGCTCTTGCCTGTATCAACAGCACACACTCTAAGCTTGTCTGCTTGAGGATGTTTTTCAATAGATGTTATTTGGGCAACGACAACTTGACTAAATTGCACTGATATTCTTTCAACCGCATCCACTTCGAGCCCAAGTAGAGTCAATTTTTCTGCAACAACGTTAACATCCACTGGCAAGGAGACCATCTGATTGAGCTGCTTCCAACTGATTTGCATATTTAAAATTGACGGAGAAAATCGAGATGATTATCAAAAAACTGTCGCAGATCCTTTACCCCATAGCGCAACATTGCAAGGCGCTCAACACCAAGACCAAATGCATAACCTTGCCATTCATCTGGATCTAAATGCATTGAACGGATAACGTTCGGATGCACCATGCCGCATCCAAGCACCTCCAACCATTTATCATTGCCTAACTTATCATTACGAATATCGACTTCAGCAGAAGGTTCAGTAAATGGAAAATAGGAGGGGCGAAAACGAATTTGTAAATTTTCGTCTTCAAACAAAGCACGAAGAAAATCCATTAACAAACTTTTAAGCTCTGCAAAATTTGCACTCTTATCGATAACTAAACCCTCAACCTGATGAAACATCGGTGTGTGAGTTATATCTGAATCACAACGATAAACTCGCCCAGGAGCTATAACTCGAACGGGCGGTTTACTCCGCTCCATTGTGCGAATTTGCACAGGCGAAGTATGGGTTCGCAAAAGCATTTTTTCATCAAAATAAAAAGTATCGTGCATCGCTCTTGCTGGATGATGCTCTGGTATATTTAGCGCTGTGAAATTATAGTAATCATCTTCGATTTCAGGACCTGTTTGCACTTGAAATCCTGCTTGAGAAAAAAGCAAATGAATGCGTTCAAGCATCCGTGTAATAGGATGAAAACCTCCACTATCAAAAGGATAGCCGGACATGCTCACATCGATTTTTTCTTTCTCAAGTTGAGCACTCTGATCAGTTGTCTCAATTTCAACCTGACGATTAGCAAGCGCCTTTATCACATTATTTTTCAGTTCATTTGCCGTTTGAGCGGCTTGCTTGCGCTCTTCGTGTGGCAAAGACCCCACTTTTTTAAGAAGCAGGGTTATTTCGCCTTTACGACCAAGGTACTGTAATCTCTGTTGATTGAGTGCCGATAAATCGTGCGCTGCTAAAATATTTGTTAACGCCTGATTTTTGATAGCATCGGCATGATTAGCCATAAAACAAATTCAATTATTACGACAACGCAGCTCTAACCTGCGTTACAAGAGCTGTAAATGCAAGTTTATCATTAACTGCAATATCAGCCAAAACTTTACGATCAATCTCAATGCCAGCTTTACTCAAGCCATTCATAAACACACTGTACGTCATGTCGTTCGAGCGCGCAGCAGCATTTATACGGGCTATCCATAAACTACGGAATGTTCTTTTGCGTACTCGACGATCTCGATACGCGTATTGGCCCGCTTTTATAACTGCTTGCTTAGCGACTTTAAATGTGCGCGATCTAGCGCCATAATAGCCTTTAGCTTGGTTTAGAATTTTTTTATGTGCTTTTTTTGCGGTAACACCGCGTTTTACTCTTGCCATTTCAACTTTCTCCTGCTAACTATATGGATTCATGCGCTTTACGGATGCTACATCAACTGCTGATACAGTAGACATATCACGTAAATGACGCTTACGCTTCGGTGCTTTTTTAGTCAGGATGTGTCGTTTGTTAGCCTGAGCCCTTTTGAGTTTCCCACTACCAGTCACTTTAAATCGCTTGGCAGCCGAACGAACCGATTTTATTTTCGGCATTGTGCTTTCTCCTTAGAATGTACAGCAAAGTTTGTTTAATTAGCTAAAGCTTATTAAATGCATTCAGGAAGGTACTTTGCTCACCCGCCCCAATGCGAAGCGGGCAGGATTATACTTCAAAATCGGATATGAGATACGCTAAACATGCAATTCCTTCATCATTTCCCATAGTCGTATTCTATTTAACTCACCTTGAAAAAAATTCATAAATTCAGAGATAAATTCTGAAAAAAACCAAGCACGTTTTTTAAAAGTTTAAAACTTATTGCCCATGTTACAATAATCTATACATTTGTTATCCAAACTCCTTGATAACATAATAGGATGCAAAGTTATTTATAATGCATAACCTGATTAAAAAATTGAAACGGATTAAATCATTTTCTTTTTCAAAAAACTTCTTAAAGTGAGAAAAGTCATGCCATTTTTCACTACTTCCTACACTACTTCACTAAAGTCATTCAGCTCAACTGCATTAGAATTACAGCATGGGACCATGATTATTCACGTATCAAATGTATCTGCCAATTTCACTACTTTGTTACGCTTATTTTAAATTAACCGTATGCAAGCGCCAATGGAAAAATCACACGCTAATCAAACCTCACAGGACAAGTGAACGTGCGTCATTTTTCAACACTTGCGCACGCTTTTCCATTAAGGGCTTCACTAACATTAGTCATAATTACTCTGATGCTCTATCTGTTGCAAGGATGTGGCAGCAACAACGGGAATAATAATCCTACAATCACTGGCGATGGTGCTAACTCAACCACCGTATCATCAACGGCAACCGTCTCTATAACCGACCCTGCTGGCACCAATATCTACAGTGCCGCACAGGTAAGAGAGATTTTCTCAAACAACAGCTCGGTTATATTTACAGCATTTTCAATTACCACTGACCCTGCCTTAACTCTTCCTCTATTCTCTATAAACCCTATCAATGGACACCTCATTTTGGCACGCAGTCCTTTAGCCGCTGATCCCTCCACCCACACTATTCAAATAACAGCAAGCAGTATCAATGATCAAACAGTAACGGCAACAGCGACATTGGTGATTAACATCGACGTTGGTGCACTCACAAGAACCATTCCAGCAAAGTCAACCATCTTTGCTAATACTCCTGCAGGCACATCTATCTACACAGCTTCACAGGTTAGTGGTAGTTTCTTGAACGATGGATCACTCGTATTTTCAACATTCTCAATCAGCATCACGCCTGCAACAATTAATCCTCTGTTTACAATCAACTCCACTAATGGAGCAATCACTCTGGCACGTATACCCACACTCGCAGACATTGCCACACAAACCATTGCAATAACCGCTTTTAATAACGATGATCGAACAGCACTATCAACCGCAACATTGGTGGTTAGCGTTCAAGCGGGTGTACTTACAAGAGTCATTCCAGCAACAGCAACCATCTCTACTAATGCTCTTGCAGGCACATCTATCTACACCGCTTCACAGGTTAGTGGTAGTTTCTTGAACGATGGATCACTCGTATTTTCAACATTCTCAATCAGCATCACGCCTGCAACAATTAATCCTCTGTTTACAATCAACTCCACCAATGGTGCAATCACTTTAGTACGGAGCCCTGAAGCAGCCGATGCCTCTACCCAAACAATTCTAATTACAGCATTTGCTGGCACTCAAAGATTAACTTCCACATTGACCGTGTTTGTTCAAGTCAGCGCGGGCTCACTCGCAAGAGTCATTCCAGCAACGGCAACCGTCTTTACTGGCAATCCTGTGGGAACTCCTATCTACACAGCTTCACAGGTTAGTGGTAGTTTCTTGAACGATGGATCACTCGTATTTTCAACATTCTCAATCAGCATCACGCCTGCAACAATTAATCCTCTGTTTACAATCAACTCCACTAATGGAGCAATCACTCTGGCACGTATACCCACACTCGCAGACATTGCCACACAAACCATTGCAATAACCGCTTTTAATAACGATGATCGAACAGCACTATCAACCGCAACATTGGTGGTTAGCGTTCAAGCGGGTGTACTTACAAGAGTCATTCCAGCAACAGCAACCATCTCTACTAATGCTCTTGCAGGCACATCTATCTACACCGCTTCACAGGTTAGTGGTAGCTTTTTAAACGATGGATCACTGAACTTTTCAACATTCTCAATCAGTGTCACTCCTTCAACAACTAATCCACTGTTTACAATCAATGCCACTAATGGAGCAATCACTTTAGTACGGAGCCCTGAAGCAGCCGATGCCTCTACCCAAACAATTCTAATTACAGCATTTGCTGGCACTCAAAGATTAACTTCCACATTGACCGTGTTTGTTCAAGTCAGCGCGGGCTCACTCGCAAGAGTCATTCCAGCAACGGCAACCGTCTTTACTGGCAATCCTGTGGGAACTCCTATCTACACAGCTTCACAGGTTAGTGGTAGTTTCTTGAACGATGGATCACTCGTATTTTCAACATTCTCAATCAGCATCACGCCTGCAACAATTAATCCTCTGTTTACAATCAACTCCACTAATGGAGCAATCACTCTGGCACGTATACCCACACTCGCAGACATTGCCACACAAACCATTGCAATAACCGCTTTTAATAACGATGATCGAACAGCACTATCAACCGCAACATTGGTGGTTAGCGTTCAAGCGGGTGTACTTACAAGAGTCATTCCAGCAACAGCAACCATCTCTACTAATGCTCTTGCAGGCACATCTATCTACACCGCTTCACAGGTTAGTGGTAGCTTTTTAAACGATGGATCACTGAACTTTTCAACATTCTCAATCAGTGTCACTCCTTCAACAACTAATCCACTGTTTACAATCAATGCCACTAATGGAGCAATCACTTTAGTACGGAGCCCTGAAGCAGCCGATGCCTCTACCCAAACAATTCTAATTACAGCATTTGCTGGCACTCAAAGATTAACTTCCACATTGACCGTGTTTGTTCAAGTCAGCGCGGGCTCACTCGCAAGAGTCATTCCAGCAACGGCAACCGTCTTTACTGACAATCCTGTGGGAACTCCTATCTACACAGCTTCACAGGTTAGTGGTAGTTTCTTGAACGATGGATCACTCGTATTTTCAACATTCTCAATCAGCATCACGCCTGCAACAATTAATCCTCTGTTTACAATCAACTCCACCAATGGAGCAATCACTCTGGCACGTATACCCACACTCGCAGACATTGCTACACAAACCATTGCAATAACCGCTTTTAATAACGACGATCGAACAGGACTATCAACCGCAACATTGGTGGTTAGCGTTCAAGCGGGTGTACTTACAAGAGTCATTCCAGCAACAGCAACCATCTCTACTAATGCTCTTGCAGGCACATCTATCTACACCGCTTCACAGGTTAGTGGTAGCTTTTTAAACGATGGATCACTGAACTTTTCAACATTCTCAATCAGTGTCACTCCTTCAACAACTAATCCACTGTTTACAATCAATGCCACTAATGGAGCAATCACTTTAGTACGGAGCCCTGAAGCAGCCGATGCCTCTACCCAAACAATTCTAATTACAGCATTTGCTGACACTCAAAGATTAACTTCCACATTGACCGTGTTTGTTCAAGTCAGCGCGGGCTCACTCGCAAGAGTCATTCCAGCAACGGCAACCGTCTTTACTGGTAACCCTGTGGGAACTCCTATCTACACCGCTTCACAGGTTAGTGGTAGTTTCTTGAACGATGGATCACTCGTATTTTCAACATTCTCAATCAGCATCACGCCTGCAACAATTAATCCACTGTTTACAATCAACTCCACCAATGGAGCAATCACTCTGGCACGTATACCAACACTCGCAGACATTGCCACACAAACCATTGCAATAACCGCTTTTAATAACGATGATCGAACAGCACTATCAACCGCAACATTGGTGGTTAGCGTTCAAGCGGGCACACTTACAAGAGTCATTCCAGCAACAGCAACCATCTCTACTAATGCTCTTGCAGGCGCATCTATCTACACCGCTTCACAGGTTAGTGGTAGCTTTTTAAACGATGGATCACTGAACTTTTCAACATTCTCAATCAGTGTCACTCCTTCAACAACTAATCCACTGTTTACAATCAATGCCACTAATGGAGCAATCACTTTAGTACGGAGCCCTGAAGCAGCCGATGCCTCTACCCAAACAATTCTAATTACAGCATTTGCTGGCACTCAAAGATTAACTTCCACATTGACCGTGTTTGTTCAAGTCAGCGCGGGCTCACTCGCAAGAGTCATTCCAGCAACGGCAACCGTCTTTACTGGCAATCCTGTGGGAACTCCTATCTACACAGCTTCACAGGTTAGTGGTAGTTTCTTGAACGATGGATCACTCGTATTTTCAACATTCTCAATCAGCATCACGCCTGCAACAATTAATCCACTGTTTACAATCAACTCCACTAATGGAGCAATCACTCTGGCACGTATACCCACACTCGCAGACATTGCTACACAAACCATTGCAATAACCGCTTTTAATAACGATGATCGAACAGCACTATCAACCGCAACATTGGTGGTTAGCGTTTTGCCATCTAATGTCCTAAGCTTAACAACAGGTGTAAAAACCATCAATTTTTCATGGGAGATTCTCCCAAACAGCATCAATCACTATCAACTCTTAACAAACCCTGAGGGTACGTCTGGCTTTATTGACTTGAGCACCAATGGTGTAATCGTTAGCCCAAACAGCACTAATATCACTGCGACAACAGCCAGTGCCCGCATCGCTTTGCATAAATATTTCGCTATCGCCAACAATCCGCAATATATCGTCGAAACATGTGCTTCTGTTGATAACAGCAATTGCGCGAATCAACACACTCAACGTTCACTGACCAATGCACAAGTGCGGAGTTTAATTGAGCAATTCTCACCCTCTAATCTAGACTTTGCAGATCAATTTGGAGCAGCAGTAAGCATCAGTTCAGACGGCAACACCTTTGTGGTAGGCGCTTTTTCAGAAGATGGCGACTCTTCTTCCACTATGGCGACACCCAATGACAATGCTCTCAATTCGGGTGCTGCCTATGTCTTTACCCGTTCAGGCAATACTTGGACACAGACAGGCTATCTGAAAGCATCTAATACTGGAGGAGGCATTCCCCCTAACGGTCCTGGTGATCAATTCGGTGTTTCCGTTGCCATCAGCGCAGACGGTTCGATTATCGTTGTTGGTGCGCCAGCTGAAGATGGCGACTCTAATTCTTCTGCATTAAACCCCAATGAAAATGCCCAACTGGCAGGAGCCGCCTATGTATTCAGCCGTTCGGGCTCGGTTTGGTCACAAACCGCCTATCTCAAAGCAACTAATGCCAGTTTTAATGCTTTCTTTGGTCGTTCTGTGAGTATTAATGGTGACGGTTCGGTCCTCGTAGTTGGTGCTAATTTTGCTAATGCATTCAATGGTTCCGCCTATGTGTTCAGCCGTTCGGGTTCAGTTTGGTCACAAACCGCCGAACTGGTTGCCTCAAATCCAAGTGTACTTGATGAGTTTGGCCTTACTGTAAGAATCAATAACGCTGGTACGGTCATTGCCATCGGTTCTCCAAATGAGGATGGGAGTGGCACCTCTAGTATGGCAGTACCCAATGACTCTGCCATAGATGCGGGTGCCGTTTACATATACGCTCGCACTTCTACTACCATTCCTTCTTGGACTCAAACTGCCTATATCAAAGCGTCTAATGCCGAGGGGGCTGACACCAACGCCAATGGAGATCAATTTGGTCGATCTATTGATTTCAATGCCGACGGTTCAATCCTCGTTGTTAATGCGCAGAATGAAGATGGAAGTTCTACTTCTACTATGGCAATGCCCAATAATTCCTCCACCGACACTGGTTCCGCCTATGTATTCAACCGCTCAGGTCCAGTTACGAGTACGACTTGGACACAAACCGCCTATGTCAAAGCGCCTAATGCTGACGATGGTGATCAATTTGGCAATTCAGTTGCGATTAGTGGCAACAGTCAAATTCTACTCATCGGTACTCAGCAAGAAAATTCAAATGCTTTTTCAGGAATGAACCCCAGTTCCGATAACAGTCTAACAAATGCAGGAGCAGCCTATACCTATGCTATTGACAATGGTAATATAAGGTTTTTGAGCTTTCTTAAGGCACGTATTTCAGCTAATAATGAAGATTTTGGTAATTCCGCCGCATTAGATCACAGCGGCAATAACGCAATTGTTGGTGCACCAGGTACAATAAATGCATTAGGTGTGGCTTCACCAGCTGACTTTGTCACTCTTTATTAAGCATAGCAATAATCTTTGAGTGCATGGATCATATCATTGGCGTGCATACTTTCTAAGCATTCTTCTTATTTTTAAAAGCTATTCCAAAACCACATCCCAAAGTGCGTGCCTTTAACCTTTCCACGCTTACTTAGAGTTACAGCAACAGCACAGAATACCTATGACAACTGCACACACCTAATAAATAACTCAAATTACAATAAAGTCGCAATGAAATCGCATTACCCCTCACGTCAGTCCATACAACGCATTTAATCAATTCTTCGCTCAAGCATTTAGTTGTCGCTGATAATCCTTGCCCTGATGGTTTTGCTGTCTTGCAAGGATATAAAAGTTGTACAGACGCTTCACCCAAAAACAATTCTACTAACTCTGTCTATACTGCTTCACAGATTATCGATAGCTTTTCGAACAATGCCATCTCGCATTGTTATCGCTGTCAACATTTGATATTAACCAGCGTAGCATCTGATGAGCAAGATAGTCTCCTCACGAGACTTCATAGTGAAGATACAAAATACGATGCCTGTATGGAGTGCTATTTGATAACGAACAATATTGCAATGGTGTTGCTAAGAAAATTAAGAAAAAACCGATCAGAAATTAAAGAAGCCAAGCCCTCAAAATACAGTTACCAAAGCACGAGAAAAACCTAAAGAAAAACTACAAAAAAATTGAGACGGATGAAGAATTGGAACGAGTAAAGAAGAAAATAGAGCTTACCAAAAGTAATCCTAATACAAAAAATATTAATATAGGATCATAAATTGAATAGCAGTGATTCGTAGTTGATTAGCACTGAAAACCTGCTATTTTATTAAATTCCTCATACAGCATATGCGCCGATATGACATTGATAAAACTGTTAGAATACGGACTATAAATTCATTGAGTGTACTGGTGCACTTTTCAAAAATCAGTTATCTTTTAATACTTAATTTACAAACGGAGTGATATTTAACATGGAACGTACTCTATCCATTATTAAACCTGATGCAGTAGCCAAAAACGTTATTGGTGAAATCTATAGCCGATTTGAACGTGGCGGTCTAAAAATTGTCAATGCGCGTATGTTGCATTTAACTAGAGAGCAAGCCGAATCGTTTTACGCAATACATAAGGATCGACCTTTCTTTGCTGACTTAGTTGACTTTATGACTTCTGCCCCAGTCATGGTACAAGCCCTTGAAGGGGATGATGCTGTCTCGAAAAATCGTACGTTAATGGGCGCAACGAACCCTAAAGAGGCAGAAGCTGGAACGATACGAGCAGATTTTGCTGACAGTATTGATGCCAACGCTGTTCATGGATCGGATTCCTTAGAAAATGCAGCCATAGAGATTAAGTTCTTTTTCGGTTAAACTTGGTTGATTAATTTTTTTGGTTAAATATAAAATTCGACGGTGACCAATCAAAAAACAAACCTACTTGGTTTAGACGCAAAACAAATGCAGGAGTTGTTTGCAGGCATCAGTGAACCTTCGTACCGCGCAAATCAAATGCTGCGGTGGTTGCATCAAACAGGTATAAGCGATTTTGAGCAGTGTAGCAATTTCTCTAAAAAGTTACGCCAGCATTTGAATGATAATTTCTGCATTGAACTCCCTACTATTTTAAACACGCAGTTATCAGCAGATGGAACTTGCAAATGGCTGCTTGGCTTGAACGAGAACAACTCTATTGAGATGGTTTTTATTCCAGAAGAAAAAAGAGGAACACTGTGCATTTCTTCACAGATTGGATGTGCGCTGGATTGCAGTTTCTGTGCTACAGGAAAACAAGGGTTTAACCGCAATCTCAAAGCTTGGGAAATTATTGCTCAGGTGTGGATTGCTACTCAAAGCCTACTTAAAGAAGAAAGCAATCAACGTATTACAAACATTGTATTTATGGGGATGGGAGAGCCGCTGCTTAATATTCAACAGGTAGGCATTGCCGCACGGCTATTATTGGACGACAATGCTTATGGTCTCTCCAAACGACGAGTTACAGTCAGCACTGCAGGTGTCGTTCCAATGATATTAAGATTAAATGAAGAAGCAGATGTCTCATTGGCTATTTCTCTTCATGCACCGAATGATAATTTGCGTAACGAACTGGTACCAATTAATAAAAAATATCCTATAAAAGACTTGCTTGCTGCATGTAAGACCTCTTTAAAAGGATGCGATCAACGCAAGCATATTCTGTTTGAATACGTTTTGCTTGATGGTGTAAATGATCAACCTGAACATGCACATCAGTTGGGTAAAATTGTTCGAGATATACCTTGCAAGGTTAATTTGATTCCATTCAACCCATTCTTTGGCTCTGGATATAAAACGTCTCCTGTCCATGTTCAGCTACGATTCCAGAATATTTTACGGAGCCATAAAGTCCGATCATTACTTAGACGTACGCGAGGCAGTGATATAGAAGCGGCTTGTGGGCAATTGGCAGGAAAAGTTAAGGATCGTACTCGACGCACCATTAGTTGGAAAAAATCCATCGAAAATCAAGCGATCGTGGCAAGTAAAGCATGAGCAATAAAATACAGTCGGTACGCGGCATGAGCGACTTCAAAGGCTTGGAAGCACGCGCATATAATGACATAGTCAATTGCATTGCAAATATTTTGCAACAATTTAACTTTGAAGCATGTTCCACTCCTATCGTTGAAAAGACCGCTTTGTTTGTGCGATCGGTTGGTGAGGTAACCGATATTGTTGAAAAAGAAATGTACACGTTTAATGATCGAAATGGAGACAGCCTTTCTTTACGACCTGAATGTACTGCCAGTTGCGCTCGCGCATTGATTGAAAATAGTTGGTTGCAAACTGCTAATCCCTTAAAGATTTTTTATCACGGCGCTATGTTTCGTCATGAACGTCCACAGAAAGGACGTTATCGCCAGTTTCATCAATTTGGTGCAGAAATATTTGGCAGCACATCGCCCTATCATGATGCTGAGTTGGTTGTTGCAACACATCGATTATGGCGCTCGTTAAAAATTGATTCATCTCTTCATCTTGAAATCAATACATTAGGCAGTAATGAAGATCGCCAAAATTATAAAAAGGCGTTGGTTGCATATTTGAAAGGTTGCTATAACTTATTAGACGAAGATAGCCAAAAAAGGATGGTAACCAACCCGTTGCGAATACTGGACTCTAAAGCTGAAAAAACGCAAGATTGCTTACGTGACGCACCCAAAATGAATGATTTTATCAGTGAAAAAAGTCGTGAGGCTTTCAATATTTTCACAAAAGCACTGGATGTATGTGGTGTTGAATGGCAACTGAACCAACGGCTTGTTCGTGGTTTGGATTATTATAATGATACGGTGTTTGAATGGGTCAGCGATGCTTTAGGGTCTCAGGGTACAATCTGTGGTGGTGGACGTTATGACGGTTTGGTTGAATTGCTTGGTGGGAAAAGCACACCTGGTGTTGGTTTTGCTATGGGTATTGAGCGCATAATGCTTTTGTATTTAGATACAGAACCTTATAAAAGCGAAAAAAACAATCGCATATTTGTTATTTCTCAAGATAATACTGCCGTCAGTGCATTTTCTTTGAGTGAACGTCTTCGTAAGAATACGAATTGGCAGGTTTATGGCGCATTTGATGGCTCAAGCATGAAAAGTCAATTCAAAAAGGCTGATAAATCTGGGGCACAAATTGCGTTGATTTTGGGTGAAGATGAGCTGAATGCAAATGCCGTTACTTTAAAGAATATGCAGACGGATACGCCACAACAACTTATTAATATTGATGAACTGGAAAATTTTTTAGAAACATTTTTATAAGCTATTAAGTAGGAAAATATGGATCAAACATTAACACAACAACAACAGTGGTTGTTAGTAAAAAGATGGTTTAAGAAAAACGGGCTACCAATTGTTATTGGAGTAGTCATTGGCATTGGTGGCGTTATCGGGTGGAAGTACTGGCAATCAAGTGTTGAAAACCATCGTGCAGATGGTGCAACTTTATACATTTTATTGCAACAAGCTGTAGCTAAAGAATCATTTGAAGTCGCTCAGCAGTTAACTGATGAATTAATTTCTGAGTATGCAGATACTCCTTATGGCAACAGCGCGCGCTTGATTTTTGCAAAACTATTGTATAAGTCGGGTAAGAAAGAAAATGCTGTGGAACAGCTGAAAGCAGTTTTAAACAATAATCCGAATCAAATTGTAAGAGAGGCCGCTGCCAACCGCTTAGCTCGTTTGTATATTGATTTAAATCAAATAGACAACGCATTGATGCTTATTTCAGCACAACTCGGAGAAATATTGGGTGGCAATGCTGTTTCTCACTTATATCTGATTGAAGCAGATGCGTTCATTGCCCAGAATCAGTTTTCTGCAGCACGTGCAGCTCTAAACAATGCCTTGAAAAATTTGCCTACAAACTCACCATTGAAAAATTTAATAGACTTAAAAATCAATAATTTTCAAAATCGATAATGCACAAAATACTACAGTTCTTGTGCTGTGTAAGCTTGTTTTTTTTGAGTGCCTGCAGCAGTTCCGAATTCAAAAATGATGATGCTATTGAAAAAGTTATCATAAACGGGGAGCAACAAACTTCATCTACTCAACCTGTAGAAGATGTGAAATCTTTGCCAATTGCTTTGTCTGATTATGAGCAAAAGGCTTTTCCATACATAGACTGGTGGCAAGAGTTCTCTCCTTATTCTCTTGATGAATACAGTCATCTCACTGCGCATAATATAAAAATGGCAATTGATTGGGAGTATTTATATGTCCCGCTTCCTTATGGAGAGCTTTATGCCCTTGAGATGGAAACAGGTGATGAAATATGGAGCGTGAAATTCTCTAACCCAATAAATACGGGGGCAGCAGTCGATAATGGAATAGTATATGTTGGATTATTAGAGGGTGAAGTTATTGCACTTGATAGCCTTACTGGAAAAGAGTTGTGGCGCAAACGCTTAAACAGCTCGGTAAATGCTATAAGCCCTCAACCGAGTGGGATCTATGCTCGAGATGTGGAAGGTAATGTTTATAAAATCAATCCGAAAAACGGTTCAGACATTTGGCAGGAGAAGGACTTCATTCCTAAATTAACAATTGTTGGCAACTCTCTCCCTTTGGAGAGGGGGGCATTTGTTGTGTATGGTGATGATAATGGGCATGTGATTTTTCGTAACAAGGATGATGCTCATTTGATAAAGCGCATCGTTGTTGGTGGGTCTCGCGGTTATTCTGAGCTTGATAATATTCTCGATGTACAACCCGAGCTTATTAAAAATAATGTTTTCTACACAGCCGCTTGGAAGTCGCAGCTCGCTGCTATTGATTTAGAATCTCAAAACCTTTTATGGCTTAGAAAAGAAGGAAACTTCAAGAGCATTCAGTCACATGAAAACCTTCTTTTAGTTCAAAAAGAAAACGGCAATATCGAAGGCATGTTGCCCAGAAGCGGTAAAACAATATGGCAAAAAACTTATTCAAATCGTCCTTCGAGCACTATAGTTAAACATGGAAATTGGTGGGTAATAAGTGACAATCAAGGGGTAATGCATTGGTTTGATGGCGAAGATGGTAATGCTGTTGCCCGTTTTAGAGATGAGATCGCATGGGGCATTCAAGCTGCCAGCGTAGATGATCAGATATTTATCCTTAATCAATTAGGTCAGTTGATCAAATTCAAAATTAATCCATAGTTAATCTCAGTCAATCCGTAGAACTTATGTTTCAACTTCCAATAATAGCCATCGTCGGTCGTCCTAATGTCGGAAAATCAACGCTGTTCAATTGCCTCACTCGCAGTCGTGATGCTTTGGTCGCTGATTATTCGGGCCTTACGAGAGATCGGAAATATGGCGTTGGAAAAGTAGGTGGCAAACCTTATATGCTGGTTGATACTGGCGGATTGTTCGGAAACCCTGACGATCTTGAATTGTTGATGCAAAAACAAGTAAACGAGGCGATTGAAGACGCTGATCTTATTCTTTTTGTAGTTGATGGTCGTGAAGGATTGACACAAGGTGATCGTGAAATTAGTGACAAACTACGACCTTTGAAAGATCGAGTATTATTAGTCGTCAACAAATCTGAATCGGTTGATATTAATATATTATTAGGAGATTTTAGTGAATTGGCAATGGGTGAAATATACACTATCTCTGCCAGTCATTGGAAAGGGGTTCGCCAACTTGCCGATGTCATTTGCGATGCAATCCCAGATAGAACTTCCTCTTTGGACGAAGTAAATACTAAAGCTATCCGCGTGGCAATTATCGGTCGCCCCAACGTTGGCAAGTCGACTTTGATCAATCGTCTAATCGGTGAAAATCGTGTTTTGGAATACGACATGCCTGGCACTACTCGGGACAGTATTAGCATTCCATTTCAGCGCGCTGATGTGGATTATGAATTGATTGATACTGCTGGAATTAGAAGGCGATCACGGGTCGATCATCGCATTGAAAAATTCAGCGCTATTAAAGCTATCCAAGCAATTGAAATGTGCTCAGTTGCCGTTATATTATGCGATGCAAAAGAGGGGATTACCGATCAAGACTCCCATCTTATCGGCTTAACTATCAGTAGTGGACGAGCATTGTTGATTGTTCTTAACAAGTGCGATGGCTTAGATGCAGGGCAGAAATCAAAGATTGAACGTAACCTTGATCTTAAATTAAATTTCATCAACTACGCGCAACGATTGCGTATTTCCGCTCTATACGGCAACGGAGTTAGAGCGTTATGGAAAAATATTGAACAGGCGCATGCAGCAAGCAATAAGAAGATCACAACTGGTGAGTTAAATGCTGCTTTTGAAAACATCAAAGCGCATAATCCACCACCTACTGTAGGAGGACGTACTATTCGTATGCGTTATGCGCATATTGGTGGGCATAACCCTCCAACGATAATAATTCATGGGAACACGCTTGGCCATTTACCTGGCAGCTATAAACGTTATTTAGAAAATGCTTTCCGAGAAACTTTTTCACTATTTGGAACGCCACTTAAACTTGTTTTTAAAACCAGCGTTAACCCATACGCTGACAAGAAAAAACGACAAGAAGTACATCACAAAAAACGCCCAAATCCATTACGTAAAAAACGCTGATTAGGCTACAGAAAAGTTACCCTAATCATTGTTTTTCAGCGTCGTTTTTTGTCATCATAAAACTCAATTTCTACCGCATGCTCATCTTTTAAATCAGCGGCGCGCGTTATCACTTTATTCTGCTGTCGAACTATCGCAAATCCTTTTTGTAAAATCCGTTGAGGGTGCGATTGTTTGACAATTTTTACTGTTTGCTCTAATTCTCTCCTTTTACGAAGGCAATTTTTGGGTATTTGAGTAATCAATGGATTGTAAATATGAAACAGTACTCGTTTGTGGTTATTCAAGTGATTTTGCATCGTTATCAAAAGGTATTTAATGCTAATCAGATTGTCTTTCTTCCTACGTAAAGTATTCACCGCATTGACAGAAAAGTCAGCATAACTGTTATGCAATCTTTCCTTATTACGCATAGACAACACCTGAGACAAATGAGATAGGTTATTTTTTTGCTGAGCTAATCTTTCAATCGCATTAATCATCGTATTGCGAATCAGTAATAGATGATTATTCGATGAATTCAGTTTGTATTTATTGTTGTTTAAACACTGTCTGCAATCCGACATAACACGCTGTAAAAGCGTGTTTATATTTTGAGCGCGATTTTCTAAAACTGAATAACATTTTTGTTCTATTTGACTCCAAAAAACAATCGTTTTCTGTCCACTTTCAAGTATTTGATTACGAATAAACATGGCTGTTTTCGTCGGCGTTGAGAATCGAATATGCGCTACTTCATCAATGATAGTTTGATCACTATCGTGCCCAATCCCAGATAGCACAGGCACGGGGAATGTACATATTCTATTTGCTAAGTCATACTCATTAAGATAGTGCAGGTCGCCTTTCGCTCCTCCTCCGCGAATTATTATCATTGCATCAAATGCCTGCTTAGCGTGCTTTTTTTCTACTCTTTTAAGGGCAGACAGCAAAGATTCCGTGCATGCAACGCCTTGAAAAGTTGCCGTGAAATATTCAAAATGGCAAAGCGCATGTAAATCATCCGCAATTCTTCTGAAGTCGCCCAGTGCTTGCGCTTTCTGCGGACTTATTACTGCAATACGAAAAAAATCATTCGGTAAGCTAAAGGAAGATTGTCGAGAGTAAACGCCCTCCAATTTTAATTGCGTGCGTATTTTCTTCAATTTAAGAGCCATCGCTCCAAGAGTATAGGCAGGGTCAATGTCCTCCACAGCGACAGAAACGCCGTACAACATGTGCATATCAGCACGCAATTTCAGCATTACTTTATGGTTGATACTAAGTGTCTGCCCTGTTTGTAGCGCAAATTTGTTGAGTATATTTTCCGCTTGTGTTGCCCAAATAATGGCTTTCACCTTCGCGCGGGCACGTGTTTTTTGCAAATTTGAATTTGATTCAGAATAATCGATTAAATCAAGATAATAATGACCGTTAGCAACTTTCTTTATATTTTCAATTTCGGCGTGTACCCACTGTGGTTGAGACCAAGTGCTTTGCACAGCATGTTGAATCGGTTTTAAATATTGTGTTAGGCTTATCCCCTCGTTATCTTCAAAACGCAATTCACCAGTATTGCTCGTACCAACTATGGCTTGCTTAGTTGGTACAACATTCCCTACTACTAATGTACTATCGTGCCAGCGCGAAAATAACTTTATGTCGAAGTCTTCTGTGATGAACCATTGTCTTTTTGTCATGTCCCACGAAGCACCGAGACTTTTAGCGGCATCTTTCTCTACGTAAGGGACTTTTAAATAAATACGATTCATTACTTTAATGTACGCTTGCTAAATCTGAATGACGAAAATCAAGCAACCACTCAAACGGTTTCTGTTTATTCGCTATTAGCGCAACACTCTTACGCCACACCTTAGCGCCGTCTTCACCACTATAAAAACCGATCAAAGGGCGAACCAAAGAAGATAGGCTATATGGTTTGAACATCGCGTTCTTCACCCAAAACAAGTATTCTTGCAATACTTTATCCCGCTCATCTTCTGAAGGCAAGCGTTCGTTTTCCAGCTCAAAAAACAACCAAGGATTGGAACAAGCAGCTCTGCCGACCATAATGCCATCAACTGCTGGTAATTCATTTTGAGAAATGAAGTATTTATTTGCCTTACTCAATGAGTTAATTTCTCCGTTTGCACAAATATTCAATTGAGGGAAAGACGCTTTAAGTTGATGAGATCGCAAAGGTTTTAACGGAGGCACGCTTCGATTTTTACGTGGACTAATGCCATTTAGTAACGCCATCCGATTGTGGACTATTACACCATCACATCCAGCATCGACTAAAACGCCTACAAAATCAGTCAACTTCATAAAATCATCATCACCGTCCAGACCTATTCTGTGTTTTACTGTCACTCTCCCCTGCAACTGATCTTTTAAAGCCTTGACCATGTCACCAACCAACTTAGGTTGAGCCATCAAACAAGCACCAAATTGCCCATTCTTAACCCTTGGACTAGGGCAGCCTACGTTGATATTTATTTCTGAAAAAACTTTAAGCTCTTTTTTGCAAGCCACTTTAACAGCGCCTGCAATGTCGTTGCCCCCTATTTGAAAAGCAGTGGGTCCTTCACCTTCTGCAAAAGCCATATAATGATCTTTAGGATTATGCAGTATTGCATTAATTGGAACCATTTCTGTGTAGTTAAGCGTATTAGGGCTAATCAAACGAATTAACTTGCGCATCGGCGGTGTGCTATAGCCCATCATTGGAGCCAATCGAAAACGATTATCCATGCAATGTCGTCCAATTTAACCATGTATTTAAAGCATTCATCTTGCTACTTCTTTTTATATTTTCTGTTTTGTACGTTGGTCTAAGTTGGCTGAAATCAACTGATTAAGTTGATCAAAACATGTACTCCAATCATTCGATTTGTTTTGACGTAACAATTTAACATTGCGATACCACGGCGAATTATCACGTGCCCTAAACCATCTCCAATCATGTACTAACGGTATAAAAATGATGGTTGGCTTTCCTAAAGATGCTGCGAGGTGTGCAACAGCTGTGTCGACAGAGACTACCACATCAAGATGCGCAATCAGGGCGGCAGTGCTTGCAAAATCCTCCATCTGTTGATCCAGTAATATTATTTTATCAGCACACAGTTTTTTTTCTTCTTCGCTAATTTCTTTTTGCAAACCATAGAACGTTCCTCCTTTGACAGCAGAAAGTGCTTGAAGTAAGTCAGCCACTACTATGGAACGATTATAATCGTTTTCGTGCGTTTTACTGCCTTGCCAACAAACGCCGATTTTAAAACTCTGGGAGGTCAAAAAAAAGTCTCTCATTTTTTTAACATCGGTTGCTACTGGCTTCAAATAGTGCGCATAGTTGGGAATATTCAACGGATCAATTTTCAGTAGAAATGGCAAACTCATCATAGGAAAATACCAATCGTTTGCTACCGTTTCATCCTCCGAAATAAAATGTATTTTAGGGAAGTTGCTTTGCATTAACCGTAATAAATTATTCTGTATGCGCACTTGTATCTGTTCTATTTTCACATGTCTGGTTTGTAACAGCATAAGCACAAACCGTATGAACATTATTGAATCGCCAAAGCCCTGCTCACAAACAAAGGTAAGTATTTCCCCTTTTTTTAGACTTTGTCCCTGCCAACGATTAGACTTAATGTTTTTTAGAGCAACGCGCATGCCTTCTTTATGAAATCGTGATTCATAAAAGAGGAATCCCTGCCTAAACTCGCCAAGTCGTAACAACACCCAACTAAGATTGAAACGAATGCTATGATTTTCACTTGAGAGCGTTAATGCTTTTTGATAGCAAGTGAGCGCCGCCTCATAATCCCCCAACTGCAGATGTAAGCTGCCGAAGTTATTTAGTGTTGTCGATGAGTTAGGGTTTAATAATAGTGCTTTTTGTAACCATTCATGACAATCTTTGTAGCGACGTTGGCGAAGCGTCAGGCTTGCCATGTTATCTAGTATATTGACATTTTCTGCATCAATTGACAGCCCTTTTTGATAGTATGCCTCCGCTTCATTAAAACGATTAAGTACTTTATTAAGTACTCCAAGTGCATTTAAAACATCAATATTGTCAGGCTCTTGTTTTGCTATCTCTTCGAACATCTCCAAAGAATGGAGATAATCCTGCTGGTGGTAAGCAGCAACGGCTTCTTGGAATAAGGTATTAGCCATGACGATTGGCTTCATTTAAAGTATTACTCAATAATGCAAACATATGTTTTTTCATCAACCATTGTAAAAAGCTCTAAAAGATCATTGTTTCCCATACGTATGCATCCGTGACTTCCAGTTTTCCCTAACTCTATGAAATCCGGTGTCCCGTGAATGTAAATATAACGTTCCAATGAATCACAACATTCACCTCGCTTATTCGTACCTTTGTTAAAACCATCCTCCAATCCTTTCAATCTTAAAATGCGAGTCAATATCCAATCACGTTTTGGGTGTTTGGTAAACAGTTCGTCTCTGTATATCTCGCCAGTCGGCTGACGTCCTACAAAAACGCTGTTAATCGGCTCGCCATCTCCTATTTTTTCGCAAACTTGATGCATTCCTCTTGGAGTGCAAAAACTGTTTTCAACTTCTCCTGCGCCATTCTCTGCGCTACTAATCAGGTAGCTTTTTAAAAGATTTCCCCCTTTTTTAGGAAAGCATCTTAACACTTGCTTACTAAGAATGATTTCAATGAACTTTGATTTCATAATTATTTAAATCCAAATAGTTGCCGTCACTCGATAGATTATAGTTTTTAGCATTACGGATACTGATCGCTACATTATCCTCATACCATAAAGGTACGTAGGGCAAATCAGCAAGGATTTGAGATTGCAATTCATTGAGCAATTGTTTTTTTATTGATAGATCGTTCGAGTGCTCTATCTTCTCGATTAATGCATTCACTTTAAGGCTGATATAACTTCCTCGGTTTGCTCCATTAGGGGGAATAGCTTCTGAATGATGCACATATCGAAATATATCAATGCCTTTAACGCCGACCCAAGCTAAGGAATAAAGCTGAAAGCGCCCTGCCTTGATATCGTCATAGAAAGTTCCCCAATCATAGCTTTGAATGTCCAAATCAATGCCTAATGGTTGCAGTTGCGCCTGAATGACACTGGCAAGGCGCAATCGCAATGGGTCTTTAGATGTTTTGAATGAAAGTCTAATTCGATTTTCGGGGTTAATGCCTATTTCTTTCAGTAAAGCACTCGCCTTCTCTGTGTTGTATTGATAAGAAGTCAATCCACTGGCACTCGCCCAATGCTCTGGTGGCAGTATTGCATTTGCTTTACGCGCTGCTCCTGCAAATAAATATTTAATAATGGTATCTCGATCAATTGCATGAGCGATGGCTAAACGTAATTTGTGATCGGCAAGCAATGGGTCTTTTAAGTTAAAACCAAGATATGCAAATGTACTGCCTGAATGCTTTTTAACGTTTACTTCGTTTTTTGAGCTGAGCCATGCTATTAGTTCAGGAGGTAAATTATTCTGTAATAGTTGTACCTCACCCTTCAATAATTTAAGCACCCGGATCGTTGGATCACGGCTGACAACAAACCTTAGCTTAAAGTCATCCGAACGGCGCTTTAATAGAATATCTCCACCTTCTGTCCAAGATTTTTCTAAAATATAGTTGCCACTTGATGGCGCTTGTCCTTGCGGATTTTCTAACCAACTCTTAGGTAAAACCCCTATCACTAAAGTTGACAGAAATAATGGGTCCGCCCGTTTGAGAAAAAAATCCACCGTTTGAGAATCGACAACTTCAATTCTATCTATGTGCATTAAGCTCCCTCTATGTGGAGAACCAGTGTCCTTATTAAGAATAGAGTCGTACGTCGCTTTTATATCAGCGGATGTGACAGGTTGATTTGTGGAAAAACTGGCTCCTTCTTGAAGGCGTAAACGAAAATGTTGCGGGGTGATTTCTTCCCATTCGCACAACCATGGAATAGGCTGGCTCTTATCGTTAAAAGTTACTGGTGCTTTATACATGAGCTGTCCAATGCGAAAAGAAGTAGCATCCGTAGCAAATCGCACATCAAGGGTACGCGGGGCAGCGGGTATAGCAAAGCTCAAATCAACTGCCTCAGTGCTTTGTCTTGCACAAGCACTTATGCCTAAAAAAAATAAGCAGAGCGATATATTCTTAAACAGTTGTTTCAATTTCAACGTTCGATCCATCGGTCGTTCTGAAAATCCCATAATTTTGAAGGAGCACCAATTAATTCTCCTGCATTAATTATGCCATCAACCTGTGCACTAATTAAAGAATCTACGTCTTGTACTCGGGAAATTGGAGGCGATCCACTGATATTGGCTGATGTTGTAATAAATGGCTGTTTTAATGCAGTTATAAACTGCTGGATGGGGTGATTTCCAAGATAACGAACACCTAATTTTTCATTATTGGATAACCAATAAAAATCCTCTTTATTTTTTTTATTTATCAACCAAGTTGTAGGTTGTGTGGCATTGATTATTTTTTCCTGAAAATCGAGAGGCGGTTCTAAATGCTTACAAATCCAATCAACATCAGGTGCTATAACTGAAAGGGATTTATTGCTATTCCGATTTTTTATGCGATTAATTCTTTCTGCCACTCTCTTTGTAGCTACACCGCCTAGTCCGTAAACTGTATCAGTCGGATAAACAAGCAGCGATCCTTTATTTACAAAACGCTCCCAAATATCAAATTGTTCGAGAAAAGAATGCAGGGATATTGGGATCATAACTTAAGAAGCAGTTCTCTACGAAGGATTGTATTTTCTTCCCGGCACATAAGGTATGGCTGCTCCAGTGATTCTACGGGCATCTACGGTTTCTCCGTCATCATGTTTTTTCGCCATCCAAGCCCAAGCGCACGCTTCAATAAAACCTTCGTGCCAGCCAAGACGGCTAGAAGGTATTACTTCAATTGCAAGTGTTTCTTGCAAACGCTGTAAAAAATAAATATTCTTCGCCCCACCCCCACAAACAACTAAGTCATCCAAGCGAATGTTATGTAAATCAATTGCTTTTTTTATACTGTGCACGCTCAATTCAACCAACGTGCTCACTAAGTCAGTTGGATTAATTTCAAATTTTTCTAAAAACGGTTGTAACCAATCTGCATTAAAGTAATTGAGTCCTGTACTTTTAGGAGCAATCTTATTGAAATATTGGTCTTCAAGCATCGCGAATAACATGCAATCATTAACGATGCCCCGTTCAGAAATCTTGCCGTCTTTGTCAAAATCTTGATCAAAGTACTTCCTACATACTAAGTCGATAATTGTATTTGCAGGTCCCGTGTCAAATCCCATTGAAACATTCTTGCCCTCTAATAAACTTAAATTAGCTATCCCCCCCAAGTTCAATACACCGCGAATCCCTGTGGTAGATAGTATTTCACGATGGAACAATGGAGCTAATGGTGCACCTTGACCACCATTAGCGATGTCAATTTCTCTAAAGTCAGCAACGACTGAGTACCCCAGTTGCTTGGCAATCCGTTCAGCATTACCTATATAAGTACTAATTTTTTTATCAGGGTGATGGAATAGAGTATGACCATGAAAACCAAGTGTTGTAGGCTGTAACAAGTTTTTTTGGAATTGTAATAATGATTCAATAACAAAATTGGTGAATGCAACATCGACTTGCTGCTTTTCTTGTATTGAAAATGAAGCATCAAGTTGGAGCAATTGATTGCGAAAACCTGATGAATACGGATAAGTCTTGTGGTGTAGAAGCTTTAACGAATCATCGATAGCAACCAAATCTAATCCATCTGAACTGGTTCCGGACATTTGCCCAAGATACAACATTAATTACTACCAGCCGTCTCTCCTTGGGCTAAATAAGGGATCCGTTTCTCTTCCAAGGTTTTCCAGTGATTTTCAGCCTGTTTTAGAAACTTTTGTTTTTGTTTTTTGGTTATCGATTTGCCTCTTGGCAATTTGACTTTCAATGGGTCAACGTGGACTCCTAAATAACGAAGTTCATAATGCAAATGAGGTCCCGTCGAACGACCAGTGCTTCCCACATAAGCAATCACGTCTCCTTTGTTCACTTTCTTGTTTTTACGCATCCCTTTTTTAAATCGACTAATATGCGCATAAACAGTCATATACTTTCTACCGTGTTTAATTTTAATGATATTCCCGTATGTATTCGAGTAACCAATTGTAGTTATAACTCCGTTGGCTGTGGCGTAGATAGGCGTTCCCGTAGGAGCCGCGTAATCAACACCTCTGTGCGCAACGATTTTGTGTAATATTGGGTGTAGTCGTTTGGGATGAAAGCGACTGCTTATTCTTACATGTCTAACAGGATTGCGATCAAAAGCAGTTTCCATATTCTCACCCTTACGAGTGTAATAACCTGCTTTTTTCTTTTCTTCAAATCGAACGACTTCCCACTCCCCTGCTTTACCTACAAACGCCACTGCTTGAATGAACGTGTTGCTTACCTGCTTTCCATCTATGTAATGCTGTCCGTAAATTAGTTGAAAACGATCGCCCTTTCTTAAATCGGTAGAAAAATTAATATGCCCCCCAAATATATTCTCTAACTGAATTAAAATTTTGTCAGGAACCCCTGCTTTAAAACCATCAAAAAACAATGATTGGTTAACAATAATTTCTTTGTATTGCTCTCTAACTTCTATTGGCTTTTGTACTACATCGGTTTGAAACGATTCATCATCTTTTTCTATTCTGATGTACTTTCCAGCATTTAGTAATAATCGTGCTTCTTTAAAAGCGCAGGTATGTGGAGAGCGTCCTATTTCTAAACGATCGCCTATACGTAATTGGGTTAATCTTTTATTAAAATCAGACTCTTTTGATAACCAAAGTACTTCATGCGGCAGTACTTTAAACTTGTCTAAAATCCCTCCCAATGTTTGACCTGATTTAACAGTCCATTGGCTCCACAGAAGCATGCCACTATCTGTTTTTGCGGGAAGTAACGGGGATACGGCAGGGCAAACTATCTTGGCATTGGCAGAGGTTGCCAATACTGTCACAACTAAACATAGCCCAATATTAAGTCTTTTATCAATTATTCTTTTTAACCAAAAAAACATATTTTTTATTTTCTTCGCTTTGGTTTATCAATAGATGTTTGTTTATTCTAATCCACGTAGGAATATCGTAATAACTGCCTCTATCCGTAGAAATCAGTCGAATAATTTCTCCTTTCTTCAACTCTCGCAATGCATTCTGCAATGCAATAATTGGATCAGGGCAACTTAAACCCGACACATCAATTATCTTTATGGGTTCATGCATTCTCTAATTTAAATCTAATGTATACGTAATACCCCTCACACATACTTTTTTAAGTACCATTATAATTCATTAAATAATCACATTATTAATTATTTATAACCCATTGTAATACTGAAACTTAATGCAGATAAAGATGTTTCAGTAAAAGTTTGGAATTGGGCAGGGCGTTTGACTATAAGTATAACAGCACCTTTTCAAGGATATGCAAAAAGCATTCAATTCTCATGAAGATGAGCTGATACAACTTGCAAGAAACAGCTGGTAAAAAACAATATGCTTCATCCAATTTAATCACGTACGGTGTATAATCCCGCCCGATTTAAATATTTTCAATTTTTACTTAACCCAACACTATCAAGCAATAACATGAGTGGATACCGTTACCTTGAAGACTTGCCAAACTATGAACCCCAAAAAGGTGAAGAGTATATGAACAATAGTCAGCTGGAACATTTCAAAAACAAACTAATAACATGGAAATCTATCCTCGAAGACGAGGTGAGTAGAACGATTGACCATATGAGGAATGAATCAACTCAGATTCCTGATGAGTTAGACCGAGCTACAATGGAAGAAGGATTCAGATTAGAGATACGCACTCGTGAACGTGAACATAAACTAATGTTAAAGATAGAAGAAGCACTACTTCGAATCGAACTTTCAGAGTATGGTTATTGTAGAGAAACTGGTGAGGAAATTGGGCTTGCTCGATTAGATGCTCGCCCAACAGCTGACTTATGCATCGCTGAAAAGGAACGGATGGAACAACGGGAAAAACAAGGATTACATATAAACACGAGGGTCTTTTAATCATGAAAAATATACTATTCTATTTATTTATCGCTATTACTCCAATTACTGCTTTTGCTGAAGGAGAACAAGAAGGGAGCTTTTTAAGCTTACTTCCTCTCGTCTTATTATTTGTTGTCTTTTACTTTGTTTTAATCCGTCCTCAGCAGAAAAAAACAAAACTACATAAAAAAATGACGGAAGAGTTGAAAAAAGGAGATGAAGTAATCACTTTTGGTGGCATTTTGGCGCGCATTGTAGAGTTGGATGAAAACTTTCTTTCTCTTGAAGTAGCTGACGAAGTAATCATAAAAGTACAACGCTCAGGTGTAGCAACACTTATGCCTAAAGGTACATACAAATCGTCTTAAACTGAAAAATTTGATGCTTTTCGGTTCTTCAAACCAGCCACAAACGTCAATCATTAACCGTAACAGTTGGTGGCGTTATCTCGTTCTGCTATGCGTGCTTTCTATTGGCATTCTATATGCTTTGCCGAATATCTTTGGCGATGACGTGGCGATACAAATTTCTGCTCAGCGAGGTGCTAATTTAGGGATAAGTCAATTAAACAAAATAACGTCCTCTCTTGAAGATGCTAATATCCAATCTAAAAAAGCAGTTCTAAAAAATGAAAAAATAATCATTCATTTTTCAAATTCTGAGAACCAACTAAAAGCTAAGACTGTTATTGAAAAAACCTTGAAAAAAGGTTATGTTATTGCGCTTCATTTAGCATCAGCAGCGCCTGAATGGCTAAATAATTTAAATGCAAATCCTATGTACTTAGGTTTGGATTTACGTGGCGGTGTTTATTTCCTTATGGAAGTTGATGTCGAAGCAGCCGTTAGCACTACCATTGATCGTAGACTTGGGGAAATTAGGCGTTTATTGCGCGATGAAACAATTCGTTACACTAACATTAGAAGAGAAGAAAATAATTTAATTGTGCAGCTACAATCCGCCGAAGCAATTGATAAAACAGTTGAGTTGTTAGAAACAGAATTTACAGACAATATAACCCGTGAAGTCGACATAAACGGTCAAAAAGCACTTATGATCACTTTCCGTGAAGATGCAATAAAAGACATCCAACGATTTGCAGTCAAACAGAATATCACCACTTTACGCAATCGTGTCAATGAACTTGGTGTTGCTGAACCAGTCATTCAACAGCAAGGCGCAAATCGCATAGTTGTTCAATTACCAGGGGTTCAAGATACTGCTCGTGCGAAGGAAATACTTGGCGCCACCGCAACGTTAGAGTATCGATTGGTTGATGATTCCAAAGACCCTCGCAGAGCTGCCTCTACTGGATTCAGCCCTCCAGGCACTGAGTTGTATTATTTCCGTGATGGCACACCAATTTTATTAAAGAAACAAGTCATTGTTACAGGTGAAAGCGTTATAAACGCACGTTCTGGAATTGACCAGAACCATGGTTCTCCTATGGTATCCGTAACACTTGATTCAGCTGGTGGTAAGCGCATGCTCGCAATAACCAAGCGTAATGTAAACCGTCGCATGGCGGTCGTATTCATTGAAACACAATTGGTTACTAACACGTCTGGCGATGCTACGGAACGTAAACGCATAGTTAATAAATCGGTAATAAATGCCGCCACCATAGTTGATCAGTTTGCCAATCGCTTTCAAACAACAGGGCTTGACAATCCTCAGGAAGCTCGAGATCTTGCTTTACTTTTACGTGCTGGTGCCTTAGCCGCTCCTTTAGATATCGTTGAAGAGCGCACCATTGGACCAAGTCTCGGAAAAGAGAACATTGATCAAGGGTTCTTTTCAGTCATCATCGGTTTGCTTCTCGTATTAGTAATTATGGTTGTGCGCTATAAAATATTCGGAGTAATTGCAAACATTGCTTTGTGCCTTAATCTAGTGTTGATTGTTGCTGCTTTATCGCTCTTACAGGCAACACTTACGTTACCAGGCATTGCTGGCATCGTTCTTACTGTGGGTATGGCAGTAGATGCCAACGTTTTAATTTTTGAACGCATACGTGAAGAATTAAGAGCAGGGCGAAGTGTTCAATTAGCAATTTCAGCTGGGTATGATCGAGCATTTGTCACCATTGCGGATGCAAACATTACTACACTTATCGCTTCACTGGTATTATTTGGATTTGGTACGGGTCCAATAAAAGGATTTGCTGTAACACTGTCATTTGGAATAATCACCTCCATGTTTACTGCTATTATGATGTCACGCATCATTGTCAATTTTTTCTATGGCAATGACGTCAATCGCAAAAGCCTTGCAATTTAACATCCATCATGACTGAAACCATCACCAAATATGGAAAAATCCCTTTCTTAAAATGGCGCAAAGTTGCTGTGATTGCATCCATTGTCTTAATTTTAGGTTCTTTAGGGTCACTTTTTACAAAAGGGCTTAATTTGGGCATTGATTTCACAGGGGGAACGCTGGTTGAATTGGGCTATCCAGATGCTATAGAACCAAGTGTTCTACGTACTTCGTTTGATAATGAAGGAATCGTAAATTATGAGGTTGCTTACTTTGGTTCTAATAAAGAAATATTGATTCGAGTAGCGCCTATCGATGGATTTAATAATGCGCAATTAAGCGAAAAAATACTGGAATTAGCGCGGAATATCGACTCGAATGTTGACTTGCGCCGTGTTGAGTTCGTTGGCCCTAAAGTGGGTGAAGAATTAACAACTGATGGTGGACTCGCCATGTTGTATGCCCTTTTTGGAATATTAATATACATCGCCTTTCGATTTGAATGGCGTTTTGCTGTGGGATCAGTTGCGGCTCTAGTTCATGATGTGATAATCACTTTAGGTATTTTTTCATTTCTTGGACTATCATTCGACTTAACCGTCCTCGCTGCAGTTTTAGCCGTCATAGGATATTCCTTGAACGACACAATCGTTGTGTTTGATCGCATTCGTGAAAACTTCATCAATCTCCGCAAAGGCACTCCTGACGAAATCACTAACAAGTCACTGAATGACATGCTGGCCCGTACTTTGATGACTTCTTTGACCACATTGCTTGTTCTGTTTGCATTATTTTTCCTAGGAGGAGAAGTTATTCATCAGTTTGCTAGCGCTTTAATCATCGGAGTCTTTGTTGGTACTTATTCATCTATTTACATTGCATCTTCATCAGCGATAGCATTAGGAGTCTCAAAGGAACACTTGATACCTGCGGTAAAAGAAGGGGACTCAGACAAAGATCACTCTTCAATTATCAATGAACAGTTACAGCGCAAAAAACGCAGACGCTAAAAATTGTCAACACATCATCTAAAGACCCGCACGACATGCAACATACAACTTTACCAGACGTAGCCTTAGATAACGTTTCTCACGATAGTGTAACTCAGATAAGTCAAGTAGGGATGTCGAACATTGAGATACCTTTGTCACTCCAGACATCTGCAGGCTTGCAAATATCAAATGCGAGAGCGGAAGCCACTGTAAATTTGATTGCTCCTAAAAAGGGCATACACATGTCGAGAATATATCAAGACTTAGTCGAACTGTTGCCTTCACAGCCTCTAACACTGAATCTGTTGTATACATTAACTCAGCAGTTTCTTAAATCGCACAAAGGGCTGAGCAATAATGCCTTTCTAAAACTTCATTTTGAGTTGCTTGAAAAACGTTGTTCTTTATTAAGTGATGGCTATGGCTGGCGATCTTACCCTGTTGAAATAATAGCCAGCAATGTTGATGGGAAGTTTAGTGCCACCGTTAAAATTTCTTTTATATACTCATCAACTTGCCCATGTTCTGCCGCTCTATCCAGACAAAAAATACAAGAAAAATTTGACACTGATTTCAATCAAAACTCTGTTGTAGATAAAAAAGAAGTTCTCGAATGGATTGAACAGCCAGAAAATATAAATGCAACGCCCCATAGCCAGAGAAGTACCGCTCTTTTCTCATTGCAGTTACTTGATAGTAATAACAGTGATCCTCTTCTTTTTGTAAATTTATGTTCAGAAATAGAATCGTTCATACCAACGACCGTTCAGACTATGGTCAAGCGTCAAGATGAACAATATTTTGCTCAATTAAACGCTTCAAACTTGATTTTTTGTGAAGATGCTGCTCGACAATTCAAATTGCGACTTGAAAAGTCTAAACTGAAGAGTATCCTTCGTTCTTTCAAAATACGGGTTGAGCACTTAGAAAGTTTGCATGCCCACGATGCTATCGCTGAAATTTCATCTGATGTCCCATTCGATACTTGAAATACAAAAAAAAATCATTGAAGATTTTTCTTGGTTTGACAATTGGGAAGATAAATATCAATATATCATTGATTTAGGGAGAAAACTGCCGGTACTTGACAATTCTTTAAGAACCGAAAAAAATAAAATTAAAGGCTGCCAATCACAAGTTTGGTTAACCTATTCAGTTGAAAAAAACCGGATATACTTTTCCGCCGCCAGTGATGCGGCAATTGTTTCTGGTTTAATTACCATTCTTTTGCAAGTATTTTCGGGACAAACCGCTGAGGATATTACTGAAGCTCCCATCTCTTTCATAGATGAGATTGAGCTTTCTCAGCATTTGTCGCCTACGCGTAGTAACGGTTTGGCAGCAATGCTCACAAGAATAAGAGAAATTGCACAGAACAACTTATCATAATCTAGTATTAGGCAAGCACGACTTAAAATACAAGTTGTTTTAGTTCTGAAACTTTCTTTTCGCTAAAATATTTTAGTAGCTGGGAGCGATAGCAACTGAAATTGACAGTTTTATTATTATTGTTAATAATCACGATTTTAAAATTATCTTTAGTTATAATCACATGTGAGCATTTTTTTTATTTAAATTGGGTGATTGTGCAGTCTATGTGGTGTGCAAATTGCATTTAAGAAGCCCATAAAAGAAGGTTGATTATGACTACTGCAACGTATAGGCTACTTATTGTTTTGTCTGCTTTATTGTCTCTTGGACTTGCTGGATGTGGCAGCAGTGATGGGGATTCGGGGACGAATACCAATCGAACTATTTCAGGAATTGCAATTGATGGTCCTCTAAATTCTTCGGAAATTTTCATAGATCGAAATGGCAATGGAATCCATGATCGTGACAGCGAGTTTCCCACTCCAAGAACAACAGACTCTTCTGGCAATTTTAGCTTTAGTTTTACAGGCAATGGTCAGTTAACTGTTTCAGGTGGCATCGATGCTACTACTAATGCACCCTTTCGTGGCATTGTTCAGCTAGATCCTAGTCAAACTGCAAATAATACAGTCGTCATTTCACCTCTATCAAGTCTTATACATAATGCAGGAACCGCTTCTTCTACAGTTATTTTCAACAATTTAGCAGGGCTTGATTTACAGCAAGTGTTATCCACTAACTTTTTAGTTGCCAATACTTTGGCTTCTACTCAACAAAGCACTCTTCTTGACTTAGCAGTGCGTTATCAAAAAATTTCAGAAACCTTAGCTCATGCAGTAATGGTGGATGGAAACACCACAGGAAATGCTATTATTCATGCTTCTTCTGCGAATACCATGTTGGCATTGGCGTTAGGAAATGCAGCAAATAGCACCAATACTGAGGCAATATTTAATAGTGTAAACTTTACCTCTATTTCTTCCAGCCTCGGAATTTCAGCTGCAAGACAAGGAGTGTTGACTCAAAGAATTTCATCGTTTAACGACACGATTACTGACATTAGGAACACTACAGCAAATGCAGACACGGTTATGCTAGCTGGGGAGTTGTTGACACAGACTATTATTGAAAATGTTTTTTCTACAAACACACAAATTCTCAGTAACGCAATTGACATTGTCATGAATAGTACGCTCTCTGAAGTAGATGTTATTCAATTGGCAAATATAATAAATAATAATGCCGATTCGACCCAAACGGATCAGTTAGTCAATCAAGCAATGCGTATATCATTCCCTTCAACATTAACGGGTACGCTCGTAACTTTACGTGGTAGTGATGTTATTTCAAATGATCCTAGTGACACTTTTGACAATGACGTTACCGTATATTTTGACGTAAATGGAACAAACTTTTCTTTATGCATTAGTGAAACTAATCCAAGCGACAACCTAATATTTAGCGGGACTTGGGAAAGAACATCAGATAGTTCGATTATTTTGACCTCTCAAGTAAGTTATACAATCTCACTTACTCCTCCCACCTCTAGTGATTTTATGTACACAGCTGGTTCGAACCTTCCAATTGATGGAGACCCCGAATTGTTTCGTATAGGCATAAGAAATGCTAATGCTTTTAACCCCTTTACCACACTGCCTACAACCTCCTCTCAGTGCCCTACTATTCAGCCACGCACATAAGTAAGCGGATAGCCAAAAAACACAATAGGCATCATTTATTGGTTTATGAATAATTATAAGGACAGTCTTATGTTACATTGCTTTCGCGGGCTCATTACAGCATTCGTGCTATCATTTGCCACCTATTCAACTGCTAATACAGGGAGTTCTTTTCTAGGATCAAATATTACTTCAGGCGGTTCTTCTGACTTGATTAATGGAGCTAATATATTTGAAAACCCAGCAATGGGTGCGTATTCAGAAGAACGTTCAAAGCGTGATTTTTCAATGGCAATTAATCTGAGTGGATATTTCGAACTTCGAGGAATTCAGAGTGCGGATCAATCTATAAGTCAATTACAAACCGAATTAGATTCTGCTGACACTGATTCTGATGCACTCAATTCAACTGTAGAGATTGTTAATACTTTTCTAGCCAATGATCTTTTTCGAGCAAAAGAAGTATTTAACGGGAATTTTTTATTTAGTTTTTCCCTAGGAAGCTATGGAAACCTTAGCTTTCACTACGGTAGAACGCTTTTCTCTAGCCAACGTATCTTATCGCAAAATGGTGTTCAATTCAGCCAAACGGCACTAAGCAATTTAATTCAAGACTCCGTCCAGAATAATACGGAAATCGATAGAGATGACATAGTTGATACTCTAGCCATTGATGCTGGATTATATTTAAAATACGCTTTTGTCGATGAATTTTCTCTTGATTATTCGTATCCCATCGGGAATTTTTCTAGCCTTGGTGGTGCCGATATTTTCATCGGTACAAGGTTGAAGTTACTAGCCGTTACCCTAGAAAAAGAAGTTCGAGCTTTTAGGCGCTTGATTGTTGATGAGTCAGCAGCTGAGCAAGAAATTCGAGATGCTTTTAATTCAGTTCGTGATTCTGCCTCATCACAAAACGCATTTAGCCCAGATGCTGTCGCTCTCGACTTTGGAATAGTGTTTGACTGGGAATGGAGCAGTCTTGGTTTCAGTGCATTTAACATCAATACTCCAAGCCTTGACTACCCTGCTATTGGGTTAAATTGCTCTGGTGCTGATGTCGACTGCTTTCTTGCAGAATCGTTCAGCGATCAGATTGCTTTACAAGAAACCTATGTGATTGATTCACGTTATCGAATTGAAGGGGGAGTACATTCCTTCTCCAGACGTTGGAACTTATTATTCTCTTACGACTTAAAAGAATTCAATGATCCAGTTGCAGAAACTTACCAATGGTCAAATATTGTTTTTCAATTTGTTCCATCGCCAATCATCGGTGATTACGGGTTGAATTGGATTCCCTCGCTACGCTTTAGCTACAATAAAAATCTCGCTGGACTTGAAAACGAATACTATGCTGTAGGAACAACTTGGGGATTCGTTACTTTTGATCTGGCCTTCACAGATTTTGCAACGGTTTCTAGTGCAATTTCTGGAGAACCTACTACTGAAGATTTTGGAGATGAACTTCATACTTTAGCTGTCAATGTTGGCTTGGACTTATCTTTTTAAATTATCCAAACACCATTAGTAAATAAAAAAATCAGCCAAGCGTTTCATCCAGTCTCAACCAAGCTGCAATTCTTCAACTAACAAACATTCGCGCATTTTGAAACAAACGTAACCATGGAGCTGAAGCGTTTTGATCATTCCATTCTTTTGGACACCAAGAATAGTTGATTGATCGAAAAACACGTTCAGGGTGTGGCATACATATCAAAACACGTCCATCTTCTGTTGTTAACCCTGTTATTCCAAGTTCTGATCCGTTAGGATTCGCTGGATATTCTTCAGCTTCCCTACCTTGATGATCAACATATTGCATTGTGATTATTTGCTTCTGTTTTGCTTTTTCCAAATCAGCTTCACTGTCAAACTGTGCACGCCCTTCGCCGTGAGCAATCGGTATCATAATCTTAGAGCCGACCATGCCATTCATCATGACACTTGGGTTTGGCGGTATACAAACCATGCTCAAGCGGGCTTCAAACTGTTCTGACTGATTTCTCCTAAACGTTGCCCAATGATCAGCACCCGGAATAATCTGCTTTAATTGGGTTAGCATCTGACAACCATTGCACGCACCAAAGGTGAAAGTAGTCAAACGATTGAAAAAAAGTTCAAATTCAGAAAGAACTTTTTGGTTATATAAAATTGACTTTGCCCAACCTTGACCAGCACCTAGAACATCTCCGTAGGAAAACCCTCCACACACTGCTAACCCCACACACTCTTGTAATATCTTTGAACCACTCAAAAGATCACTCATATGCGCATCCACACATGCAAACCCCGCTGCATGAAAGGCCGCTGCCATCTCACTTTGCCCATTGACACCTTGTTCGCGTAATATCGCGACTTTGGGCAACGCATTAGTATTGATATTAAAAACTGTATTTGGATCAAAGGTTAGAGCGGGGCTTAGCCCTAAATTATCTAACTGACAACAAGCATCGTATTGTTGTTTCGCACAATCTGCATTATCGCGTCGCACGCTCATCTCAAAAGAAACACTGCTCCAAGATCGACGTAATACTGTTAATGATTCTTCAAAAACTTTTGTCCCTCTATTCGAAACAACCACATTCCGGTCAGAGCTTATATTACCTATATTACTAATTAAAAGTTCAAGATCGTATTTTTTACTTAATTCATTTATTACACTTTGCTTATTTTTAGCCACTTGGAAAACCACACCAAGTTCTTCATTAAATAATGTATCAACTAATTCCTCCGTTTCAAGAGTAATTTCCAATCCAACATTCCCAGCAAATGCCATCTCTACTACTGTTGCTATCAATCCGCCATCGGAACGATCGTGCAAGGACATTAGTAGACCATCTGAGCGCAATCGATTGATGAACGAATGTAGGTTAATCAAGGTGCTCGGCGTATCTAAATCTGGCGTTTCATCTCCAAGTTGTCCGGTCACTTCTGCAAGCACTGAACAGCCCAAACGTTTTTTCCCAAGATCTATTAGCCAAAGATTACTTTCCAAATCATCTACTAATTGTGGTCCAACATAACTTCGTACGTCTTTGACACAAGCAAATCCACTAATAATCAATGAGACGGGAGAGCTCACTTTTTTCTTGACGTTTTCTTCAACCCATTGTTGTTCCATCGACATAGAGTCTTTACCTACAGGTATGGCGACGCCTAATTCAGGGCACAATTCAATGCCAATCGCTTTAACCGCATCGAATAAGGCAACGCTATCAGAACAATGATTGATAGCAGCCATCCAATTTGCAGATAATTTAATGTCTCCAAGCTTTGCTATAGGAGCACCAAGCAGATTGGTGATACATTCTCCAACCGCGATTCGAGCTGAGGCTGCAGAATCAATAGCAGCTAATGGCGTGCGTTCCCCGATAGCCATTGCCTCTCCAGCAAAACCTTTATAATCTCGAAGCGTTAAAGCATAATCACTCACCGGAACCTGCCAAGGGCCAACCATTTGATCTTGCACGACCAAACCTCCCACACTCCGATCACCGATAGTAATCAAAAACGTTTTATCCGCCACCACAGGATGCGCCAAAACAGCATGAACTAACGTATGCAGATCAACTGAACTGAAATCAAGCTTTTGTTTTTTATTATTAGAGCGTTTTTCTATGCGTTTATATTGTGGAGGATTACCCAATAAATCAGATAGAGGCATGTCAACGACTGCATCTTCAAACAAAGCATCATTAACAACCAACTGGTTACTATCATCTGCCTTGCCCACAACGGAATAAGGGCAGCGCTCTCGCTGGCATATCTCTTGAAAGACGCCCAAACTCTTAGCATCAATCGCCAATACATAACGCTCTTGAGATTCATTGCACCATATCTCAGCTGCTGACATTTCACTGTCATCAACCAACACGTCGCGCAGTTGAATGGTACCTCCTCGCCCCGCATCATGAATCAGCTCAGGAAATGCATTTGACAGCCCACCTGCCCCCACATCATGAATAGAAAGGATGGGGTTTTTATCTTCCATCCAGCTGCATCGGTTAATAACTTCTTGACACCGCCTTTGCATTTCTGGATTATCACGTTGCACTGAAGCAAAGTCCAATGATTCATCTTTTTTTCCACTACTGTAACTTGAGTTTGCTCCTCCGCCCATTCCTATTAGTTGAGCAGCGCCACCCAAAACGATCAAACAAGACTCAGCAGGAAACGCAATTTTTTCAACTTGCTCACCGCTAATATTACCCAAACCTCCAGCAAGCATAATTGGCTTGTGATACCCTAAGTAACTGATCTCATCCTCTGCATTCTTGACCTTTGCTTGCCAAGCACGAAAATAGCCACATATGCATGGACGTCCAAATTCATTGTTGTATCGAGCGGCACCTACGGGTGCTTGCATCATAATTTCAAAAGCAGAGGCTGTATGCGTTGGTTTACCAAAGTTATATTCCCAAGATTTTTCAGCATTTGGAATATTCAAACTGGATACGCTAAAACCAACCAACCCAGCTTTCGGTGTTGAGCCTCTTCCTGTAGCAGCTTCATCGCGTATCTCTCCACCTGCTCCAGTGGCGGCTCCTGGCCAAGGTGAAATAGCCGTTGGATGATTGTGCGTCTCAACTTTTATTTGATTGTGGATAAGCGCATCTTTGTATTGATATAAGCCGTCACTCACACGCCATTGACTACTCAGCCCACCTTCAATAACCGCAGCGTTATCATCATAAGCAACGATCACACCATCGCTATTGCAAATATGAGTATTACGTATCATTGAAAACAGCGAATGCTTGCTTTGATCACCATCTATTTCCCACTTTGAATTAAATACTTTATGTCGACAATGTTCAGAGTTAACCTGTGCAAACATCATTATTTCTGCATCGGTGGGGTTCCGCTTTAACCGTGCGAATATTTCCAGTAAGTAATCTATTTCCGCATCATTTAATGCAAGTCCCATAGATGTATTCAACGCCTGTAAATTTGCTTTTCCATTCTGCAAAACTTCAATGCGCTTTGCATGAGAAGAACTTCCCATATTGAACCAAGAATTTGCAGATGACTCATCAAACCAAATCGACTGAACCATGCGATCGTATAGCAATGTGAATCCCTCTGAACGAGGAGGCAGTTTATGGTCTAAAAAAGAATACTGGGTACCATACTCAACACGCTCAATATTTTCAAAACCCGTAATTTTAGCGAGCTGTGTTGCTTTAGAGGACCATGGTGAGATTGTTCCTCTTCGTGGGACTACGAGTGCATCGCCTTTTGGAATAATAAGCTTCGTTTGTTTTTTTGCATTAAGCAAAGCCTCCAAACGCTTGAGCTGCTCGCATTCAAAAGGTTCTGAGGCAATTACAAAATAACAAGGAGTCGCATTGATGTTCAACGAGCCATGCCCAAAGCGAACTAACTCTTTTTCTATTCTTTTTAACTGATTGGTATGAGAGTATGGGGATCCTTTAAAAAAAAACACCACTCCTTGAACAGTTTTTTCTTCAATTCCGATGTTCAATTTTGAGGGATTTGTAGTTCGGGCGGGATAGCTAATTTTTCTAGTTGTTGCGCATGAATATCACACTCACTTTCCATTCCGAGCGTTGAACAGCCTGCTAAAAAAAGCACAAGAAATAGACCATTCAATCGAATAATTTTTTTGCCTGTTTTTATTGTTTCCGCTGTCATTATTCTCATGGTTATTCTCTCCACTATAGCACTCCTGCTTGAGTCATTGCTTGCGCCACCTGATTATGGTATTGGGGTTCTAAATCAATTAACGGCAAACGCAGTGTGCCTCCACAAATCCCTAACTTCGATAATGCCCATTTGACTGGTATAGGGTTTGACTGACAAAATAATTCTGTATGCAAACCCTGTAATTGGTCGTTAACTGCCTCAGCCTGTTTCCATTGTTTTTTAAGCGCAAAATCATAAAGCTCATAATTCAATCGTGGGGCTACATTACCAGTAACGGATATGCCTCCAGCTCCACCTAACTTCATAAACTCATACGCAGTACCATCATCGCCCGTCCAATACAAAAAATCAGAATCAGTAACCAATTGTTGAATTTCCTGCAATCGCTTCATCGAACCTGTTGCTTCTTTGATTCCGATGATATTTGAAATTTTTGATAGTCGAGCAACAGTATCTGGAAGAATGTCTGTGACTGTGCGACCAGGAACATTATATAAAATCTGAGGAATATCAACGGCATCAGCGATTGTTTTAAAGTGTTGATAGAGCCCCTCTTGAGGAGGTTTATTATAATAAGGCGCAACCAAAAGACATGCATCTGCTCCATCATTTTTAGCATTTTTAGTTAATTCAAGCGCTTCAACTGTAGAATTACCGCCCGTTCCTGCAATAATGGGTATACGCCCATTAACCACTTCTATAGACCGACGAATGACGGCGCGATGCTCACCAAAATCGAGCGTTGCCGACTCCCCTGTTGTTCCTACAATAACCAACCCATTTGTACCCTGACTAATATGCCACTCCAGCAGTAAATCCAATGCGGAATAATCAACACTAGTATCAGACAACATAGGGGTTACTAAAGCAACTATCGATCCTTTAAACATGGGTTCTTTACGTATGAAAATGAATAATCTTCTAATTTTAACACGAGAATAAAAATGCGATATTCTAAGTTGGTAGTGGCGTCAGCTTTTTTTCAAATACTGTAAGGCTTGCTGAATATGCTTTACAGCTATTAATTCGACACCCTCAACAGCATTTCTAGGCACGTTTGAACTTGCTAATATGATTGTTTTAAATCCTTGCTTGCTTGCTTCGCGGATACGTTGATCACCATTGGGTACAGGTCGTATTTCACCTGATAAACCTATTTCACCAAATGCAGCTATTTCAGGGCCGATTGGGCTATCAATTATTGACGAAGAAACGGCTAAGAGCAGAGGCAAGTCAATACTAGGTTCTTGCAACTTTATGCCGCCCGGCACATTCACGTAGACATCTTGACCATTGCAAGAAATTTTTCCGTGTTTATTCAAAATCGTTAATAACATATTCATACGCTGGCTGTCAGGTCCCACAGCAACACGTCTTGGCATGCCTGTTTGATTTTCATCTACAAGCGCTTGTATTTCAAGTAACAACGAACGAGAGCCTTCAACAGCAATTGTTACAATGCTGCCAGAACCGTTCTTTACTCTGTCAGTTAGAAATATCGAAGAAGGATTTTTCACTTGCTTCAAACCACTTTCGGTCATAGCAAAAACCCCTAATTCATTGATGCATCCAAAGCGATTTTTGAATGCGCGAATCACTCTAAACCGACCGTACTGCTCGCCTTCAAAATATAGAACAGTATCGACCATATGCTCCAACACTCGTGGTCCAGCTATCGTACCTTCTTTGGTTACATGCCCCACAATAAATATACTCATACCCGTGTTTTTAGCCATGCGTACTAATCGAGCACAACATTCACGCACCTGTGACACTGATCCTTGAGCCGAATCGATATTGGAGGAATATATTGTTTGAATTGAATCAATGATAAGTAGTTTGCATTGGCGTTGCATCACGACCAACTCAATGTCTTCCAGCACATTTGAGCTGTATAGCCAAAGTGAATCCAATTTCAAATTCAAACGCGCCGCTCGCACGCTAATTTGAGACATTGATTCTTCTCCACTAGCGTACATGACCGTTAATGTGCTACCCATATTTGCCGCTACTTGAGTTAGCAGGGTTGATTTGCCGATACCAGGATCCCCCCCAACCAGAACGACCGAACCTTGAACTAATCCACCACCAAGAACACGATCAAGTTCTTTAGACCCAGTAGTTTGTCGTTGCCATTGATCTGCTGTAATCTCACTGGCTAGCAATGGCTCTTGAGTCGCTACTTCAACAGCGCTTGCTATAGGTTCTTTAAATTTCTTTGACCCCGTTACTCGCGTGCTCTCTGTTAAGGTATTCCATTCTCCACAATCAGGACATTGCCCACTCCAACGAGACTGTTCGTTCCCGCAATCCTTACAAAAAAATAAATTTTTACTCACCACAAGTTTTTTTGAAAATCGATTCCAACGTTACCTCAGATGCATAAACTATCCCACTTTCACTTGGTCCTTCAAACGTGATCGTGTTAGGATTAACTGGATCGTCAACCTGAATCTGTGCATCTCCACCCTCTGCACACTGAATACGAAAATAATAAATTCCGTTCTCATTGCAAGGAAAACAGCTGAAGCTCTCTTGATATGCCCAACTACTTGTAACCATCATTACTAATAAGAACAATAATTTTTTAATCATTACTTCCCTCTCTCTTAATCAGATATTTCACAAATGCCTTGCAAACAACCATTGTTGCATTTTAGCCTGCATTCATCGACCATGTGTCCTTTCCAAACGTGAAAAGTCGTTACATGCGTTTGCTTTAAATAAAATAATCACCTTTTCTTCAAGACAACGCCCATCTCAACGTGATTTGTGTAAGGAAATTGATCAAAAATCGCCAACGAAACTATATTGAAACAATCACCCCAAGCCTCTAAGTCTTTAATCGCCTCATTGGGATTGCAGGAAAAATAAATTACATTATTAAATTCTTTTGCAAATTCGCGACAAAAAGAATTCAAACCGTTGCGTGGTGGATCAAGCAGCAGCCATTGAAAATCATATTCAGCTATTTCAATGCCCTTTAATCGATTAAAAAGTCGCTCACCTTTTAAGGCTTGAGCGGTTTCTAAATCCGACAAACGAACAACTGAGACTGTATTAATATTATTAACACTAAGATTATGTTTACACAGTGCAACAGCACTACGGGTTAATTCCGTTGCTAATATTTTGCGAAAGCGAAAGGCTAAAGAGCATGTGAAATTACCAATGCCACAATACAATTCTAATAAATCTCCAGGATTTTCCGGAATGAACGTTTGAACCCAATTCAACATGTCAACATTAATATAAGGATTGGGTTGTGAAAAACTAATATCGTCTTGGCGCAAAATAATTTTTCTTTGTTTATTCTTATGATTTACGATGTATTGATCGTCTATATAACTATTCCCTATAACACGCTGTATTTTGCGTGAACGACCAATAATATGGGCGTCCAGCGCTTCTGCAAGAGATCTAGCTTGCTCATCCCAAGTTTCATTGATTTGACGATGATACAGTAGGCTGATTAAACATTCTCCCTGTAAGGTAGCCCTCCAATCAACTTGAAATAAGCGATTAGCAAGCGTTGGATTGTTTTTCACAATTTCCAAAAACAAAGGCATTCGCTGGTATATAGGCAAAATAACAGTAGGACAATGATTTATTTCAATCGGTTGTTTCTGTTCATCATAGACTAACCAAGCAAGCGGATTAGTACCTATTGAGAACTCAATTCGACCTCGAAAGTACTGTTTAGGAGAAGAAAATTTTTGTATATCAACATGCTTGTTTAACGGCTCTTTCAGTTGAGTACTTAATTGTCGTTTAATATTTCGACATTTATTCGAAAACAGTTGCTCATAACTTTCAGGATAAGTTTGACATGGAATGCTATTGATTTTTTTCATCATGCATCTTATTTTATAATGCCAGCATGAACTATCGTTTAACAAATTTACCTGAGCATCACGCACAATGCTTTGATTTGGCAACAATTCGTCGAATTGACAATTACGCTTTGACCGAGTTAGCCTTACCATTAATGGAAAATGCTGGGAAAGCCGCTGCACAACTGTTGATCGAGCAATTGCCTCATGCTGAAAAAATCGCTGTTTTTGCTGGTTCAGGAAACAATGGCGGTGATGCGTCAATATGCGCTTGCCACTTAATCAAAGCGGGCAAAGAAGTACAATTTTTTTTCACGACCCCGCCTAAAAGAAAGGAAGCGCTTTGTGCTTGGGAAGGACTGCTTAAAATTTCAAACTCTGCACCAAATAATCTTGATTCTTTGCCAGAAATGGAAACGTTTGATTGTGTAGTGGATGGGCTATTGGGAAGCGGATTACAAGATAATATTACTAAAAAGATGTATGAAATCATCGAACATATTAATAGTACAAATCTACCTTGCCTATCTTTAGATGTTCCTTCAGGGTTAAACGCTTCTACTGGCAAAGCCCAATCCATAGCCATTAAGTCCAAATTTACATTAACCTTTGTTGGCCTTAAAAAAGGACTATTCTGCAACGATGGACGTGATGTATGTGGAGAGATATTTTTCAATCCTCTTGGCATTCCTAAACATGTATATTCTAAATTCGAACCTGAAATACAACTGGCAACACGCCTCCCTTTTCTCCCTCGCAATCATAATAGCCACAAGAATTGTTATGGGCGCGTGAATATTATCGGGGGACAGCCGTCCATGTCAGGTGCTGTAATAATGGCAGCAGAGGCAGCCATGCGCTGTGGCGTTGGGGCTGTTATCGTGACAACACATGAAAACCATGCTTCTTTTTTGAGCACAGCTCTTCCTGAAGCCATGTTCGACGTTGCATTGTGTTCTCAAGCAAACATTCGTCTTGTTGGTCCTGGGTTGGGAAAAAGTAATTGGTCAAAAAATTTATTCAAAATCTCCATCAAAGAATCTATAGAAAAAAACCATCCTATCCTTGTCGATGCGGATGGGTTACGACTGCTTGCAAACAACCATCTTCACTACGACAAATGGGTGCTAACACCCCATCCTGGAGAAGCTGCAAGCTTACTTGACACAGACATTTCCAGCATTGAAGCAGATCGCGTCCAATCAGCAAAGAAAATAGCCTTGAAATACGGTGGCGTTGTTGTATTGAAAGGCAGCGCCACCGTCATAGCAACCGAAACCGACTGCAGCATATGTCCTTTTGGCAATCCAGCAATGGCAAGTGCTGGAATGGGCGATGTGCTCTCTGGAATTATTGCCGCTTTAATCGGTCAAAATACCACTTTATACAATGCAGCTCAACAAGGCGTTGCTATTCATGCATACACTGGAGATAAGCTGTTGTATAAAAAAGGTTGGGGATTGCAAGCAACTGATATCGTAGAGGCGCTATTCATAAATGGATAGCGTACAATACGCCCCGGTATGTCCTTATCTATTTCTAACACTTTTTCTGATTGGTTGAATGAGCGTAGCGTCCGTTTTTCGGACTACTTTACCTCTGTATTACCCAATAGTGATTACAACATATTACACAGAGCCATAAGATACTCAGCGCTCGGAGGAGGAAAGTGCTTACGCCCTGCTTTAATTTATGGATGTGCTGAGGAATTAGGAATTGACGAACATATTGACGCACTTGCTGCCTCGCTGGAAGCGGTACACGCCTACTCTCTCATCCACGACGATTTACCTGCAATGGATGATGACGATTTACGCAGAGGAAAAGCTTCGTGTCATGTCGCCTTTGGTGAAGGACAGGCAATTCTTGCGGGAGATGCCTTGCAGACATGGGCATTTGAAAACATCGCCATGCAGTCCATTGATTCTGAAATTAAAATTGAATTAATCCTGCTTTTATCTAAAGCGATCGGCCCGAATGGCATGGCTACTGGACAGTCCATTGACATCCAATTTGAACTTGACCATACAAATGCAAGCATTGAAAATTTGTGCGACATGCATCGCAAAAAAACAGGGTTGTTAATTCAAACCGCTATATTAATGCCGATAATCTTGACTCAACAAACCAAAATATTCCCAGCGTTAAAAAAATTTGGTGAAGACATTGGATTAGCATTTCAAATTCACGACGACATCCTGGATGAAACAGCAAGCACTTCTCAGCTTGGCAAACCAGCTAATAGTGACATTGACAAAGACAAGTTAACGTTTACTCGTCTATTAGGTACAGAAGAATCCATTGTTCAGCGTGACTATTATTTTAATAGTGCTTACGAATCTCTATGCGAAATCGGCTGGGAAAAATCACGCTTACTGGATCTTGCTTTGTACATGACTCATAGATCAAACTAATGCACATAATATTAGGCTGTCTTATTGGTGCTGTAATCGGAAGTTTGGTCAATATGCTTGCGCATCGTTTACCGATAGTATTAGGTTGGGAAGAAAAACCATCAAAGTATACCCGCTACAACTTGTTCCTCCCCGCCTCGCATTGTCCAAAATGCATGCAATCGCTCAAGTTTTACCACAATATCCCTATCGTTAGTTTTCTCTTATTGAAAGGTCGATGTGCTTACTGTAAGACCTCTTTTGGGTTACGCTACTTAATCGTTGAATTGCTATGTTTGTTTGCCGGAGCACTTATTGCTTGGTTGCATTCAGATTTAACATTCATGATTTTGCTTTATTTCGTTTTGACTATAACGATGGCACTCGCAGTAATCGACTGGGAAACATTAATATTACCAGACGCTTTAACAGGGTTATTGCTGTGGAGTGCTCTGCTGTTAAATGCATTTTCTATAGTGGATGACGTTGCTTTGAAAGATGCAGTGATGGGAGCTGCTCTGGGTTATTCAAGTCTTTGGTTGCTCAATCAAATCTATAAATTAATTTGCAAAATGGACGGCATAGGACAAGGCGATTTCAAACTTCTCGCTGCTTGGGGGGCATGGTTGGGGTGGTACGCACTGCCTAATTTGATAATTATTGCTTCTTGTAGCGCGATTGCTTGGTATTTGGTATTTTCGATAATGCATGCTAAATTTGACTTCAAAAAAATCATAGCCTTTGGCCCTTGGTTATGCCTTGGGGGATTTTCTCTTTTGTTAATTTCTCAGTTAAAATAGACGATACTAGGAATAATTTTTCATAATTAAACTTAACTATTTCTAATGTAACACCCTTTAAAAAATGAATTTAATTTATAAAAATAAAGAAGAAATCGAATGTTTGCGCCAAGCGGGTCGAATCAGCGCTGAACTGCTTGACTGGATAACCGACTATGTGCAACCTAATGTGACGACTGGATATCTTAATGATTTATTGCACGATCGAATGACCACGGAATACAAAGTTATTCCAGCTCCGCTCAATTATCGTGGTTTTCCAAAGGCAACATGTATTTCAACAAATCACCAAGTATGCCACGGGATACCAGGAGAACGTATCCTAAAAAATGGTGACATTGTCAATATAGATATCACGGTAATTAAAGATGGCTGGCATGGCGATTGCAGCCGTATGTTTGAAGTAGGCGAGGTTTCTATCGCTGCCCGACGGTTGAATAAAGTAGCTAAAGATTGCCTTTATGCTGGCATTGAAAAGGTACGCCCTGGAGTCACATTGGGCGATCTTGGAAGGACAATTCAACGCTTAGGAGAATCTAATAGTTATAGTATCGTGCGTGAGTATTGCGGTCATGGCATAGGCAGGCATTTTCACGAAGAACCTCAAATACTCCATTACGGTTCTCCTGGAGTAGGGTTAGTACTTGAAGAAGGTTTGACGTTCACTATAGAACCAATGCTTAATCAAGGACGCGCAGAAACAAAACTGTTAAAAGATGGCTGGACCGTTGTTACTCGTGATCGTTCCCTCTCTGCCCAATGGGAACATACTATTGCTATCACCAATGATGGATGTGAAATCCTAACTTTATCGTAGGATGGAAGAGAAAACGATCGACAACTTCATATTTCAGTTAGAAGATCTTTCCAAAAAATGGACTGAGCCATCTATTCCTATTCATGATATTAAACAAATTATTGCCGAGTTTGATCTTTCCCAAAAAGCCACTTACTTATCCAATTCAAGAAAAGCGCCTGTGCGCGATCTTATTGCCCAACGTACTGCCTTTTTTGACAACTTATTGACCATGCTATGGGTTCGTCTTGCTCTTGAGGGCGAATACACGCTGATTGGCGTCGGGGGTTACGGAAGGCATGAACTATTCCCACGCTCCGATATAGACCTTTTGATTTTGTGTGCGAATGTTGATCAAGCACATGCTAATGAAAATCTTTTAAATTTTATGCGCAGCCTCTGGGATTTTGGTTTACAAATAGGCAGCAGTGTACGTGAAATAAAGCACTGTCAAGAAGCGATAAAAAACGATGTTAATTTTGCTACAGCAGTGCTCGAGTCTCACTTCATCTGTGGTAATAATAAACTATTTGATGTTTTTAAAGAAGCGACTAAACCAGGAAAAATTATCGATTCGTTTATGTTCTATGATTTAAAAATCAAAGAACAAAATAAGCGCTATACGCGTTTTGAAGAGACTGCTTACAATGTTGAACCCAATGTAAAAGAAAATCCTGGAGGATTGCGTGACATCCACAATATTATGTGGATCGCTAAATTTCATTTTTCGGATCAATCTGTTCGAGACTTAGCCGATCACGGTTATTTGACAAGGCAAGAATTTCGAACGCTTGATCAAAGCCGTCGTTTTTTATGGAATGTCCGCTTTGCTTTACACATTCTCAGAAAACAAGACGACAATCGACTATTGTTTGAAATGCAACGCAAGATTGCTGAATTATTAGGCTACGAAACCACTACAACTAAGTTAGGCGTTGAACATTTCATGCATCATTACTACCGATGTGCACGCAACATTCAAATCCTTAATCAATTGATACTACAGCACTTTAGTGATGACATATTGCCTAATGAGACCACCTCACCGATTAAAGAGCTAAATTCTCGATTTCAAATCCGAAATAATCATCTTGAAGCACGAAGTGATGACGTATTTAAGTACGCTAAATTTGCGATTCTCGAAGTTTTTTTAATCTTACAAAAAAATGTGCACTTAAGTGGCATCAGTGCTCGGACCATACGCGCAATTCACCACAATCTTGATATTATTGATCAGAATTTTCGAAACGACAAGCGTCATTTGAAACTATTCATGGAGATACTCCAACAACCACAGGGTGTCGTAAAAGCTTTTAGAGAGATGCACAAGCACGGAGTATTGGCTGCCTTTTTGCCTCCTTTTAGCCACATTCAAGGGCTCATGCAATTCGATTTATTTCATGTTTATACTGTGGATGCTCACACAATTATCGTTTTGCGCAATGTTCGACGTTTTTTTATTGAAGAGTTTGCTCATGAACATCCTCAAGCGCACAATATAACCAAAAAATTACCAAAGCCACATCTTCTTTACATATCTTGTTTGTTTCATGATATAGCTAAAGGAAGAAATGGTAAGCATGAAATTTTAGGAGCACGCGAAGTTGAAAAATTTTGCCGCCACGTCAATTTATCAGAATACGATACCCATACATGCAGCTGGGTTGTACTCAATCATTTACAACTCTCTTTAATCGCTCAGAAAAAAAATCTAAACGATCCAAGAGTAATCGAAGAATTCAGTAGCACTATCCCTTCTGTCCATCATTTGAATATGCTTTATCTGTTGACCATAGCCGATGTAGAAGGAACTTCACCTACTCTATGGAATAGCTATAAAGACAGTTTATTCACAAAACTTTGGAAAAGCGCGCAAATATGGTTGGAGGATCAAGGAAACTTAGAAGATGTGGTTATTGACGATGAGTATAGCATCGAGAGAAATCAAGACGAAGCAATGCATCAATTACGTGCCTTCATGCCTTCATCCGATGCAGAAGTCATTTGGGAACTTCTTCCTAGTCAGTATTTTTTGAATCACTCACCCGATCAGATATGTTGGCACACTTACAATATTTTCAATATCAGTGATAAAGAGGCTATTGAAAGTCGCCTCAATACGGATAGCTCTGCCACCGAGATTATGGTCTATTACCCACGCAGTCCATATCAGTTCGCATGTATTGTTGACGCGATCAATTCAGCTGGATATAACATTGTTCAAGCATCAGTCACTCGTAATCAAAATTATTACGCTCTTACTACTTGCACCGTTCTTACCCCAGAAAACAAGCCCATATATAATGAAAAGGCACTTGATGCCCTTAATCTATTAATTCAAAATAACCTTAAGGAATTAGGTAGAAAGGGATTATCGGCTTTACGAAGCACTCGTAGAATCAATGATCGTCGCGCTAGGCAATTCAATATCCCGACCAAAATTACGCTTAGCACAAACAAACTAACGCACAACACAGAACTAACCATCGTCTGTCGTGATCGACCTGGACTATTAAGTATTATTACTAAAGAGTTAAGCAATCTAAATTTACTTGTTATAGGTGCGCGCATACGTACTATGGGATTTCGTGTTGAAGATATATTCACCATTACCTGCAACAATCAAAAACCAATAGTCGATCAAGATATTCTAAGAAACATTCAGTTGCGTTTAAAAAACCAACTGGACCATTCCTAATTAAACTATCCTTTCTTTTTGGAAGGCAATTCTTCAAAGGATGGTATCTCTTGAGGCGACACATACCAACATGCGGCTGAAGCAGTGAAAATACTCTGTACTGGGCGCACACCTGGATCATTATCCAAAGTACCCGTTGGAACAATAATTATAGTACCACTTTGATTTTTCCAAGGCATTGAACTGCCGCATTGTTTACAAAAACAAGTTGCAAAATGCTTTGCATCAGGCAGCGGATAGTATCCAATCAAGTCATTATTTTCTTCGTCCCATTGGAAATCCTCAATGCGTACAAAGAGATTGCTGGCAAAGGCACTGCCAGTAAACTTTCTACACCTTGAACAGTGGCAAAACTGAAATATATTAGTGGTTTCTTTAATCGTATAACGCAACTGCCCACACAAGCAACTGCCTTTAATATCATTCTTTCCGTCTGATTCTGCCTTCCTAAGCTCTTGATTCGTTTCAATCATTCAAATACCCTCTTAATTGTATAAACAGCACAGCATCTATGCTCTTGCAAAATTATAATAGTAGTTTATTTTAATAGGTTGGGGTTTTTATGCTTACTTTAGGATTTGATATTTATGGTACGCTGATTGATACAAATGGCGTTGTCGATTTGTTGCGGACTATGGTTGGTAAAGAGGCAGCCGTTTTTTCTAAAACGTGGCGTGAAAAGCAGCTTGAATATACTTTTAGACGTACTGCAATGAATCGTTATGTTAATTTTTCCATAGTAACAAAGGAAGCGCTTGATTATTGCAATCTTGCTTTTAATAATGTATTGAATGCGAAGCAAAAAGAAGAGTTAATGCATCATTATTCCGAATTACCTGCTTTTCAAGACGTTGAAAAATGTTTAACATCAATCAAGGGGAGAGTGCGTATATTTGCTTTTTCTAATGGCACGCATTCGGCCATTAACTTTATGCTACAAAAAGCTGCAATTGATGGCTTTTTTGATGGTGTTGTTAGTGTTGATAGTGTCAGCGTTTTCAAACCACATCCTGCTACTTATGAACATTTTTTGAATTGCACCAAGTCTCAAAATAACACAGCAATACTTGTATCGTCTAACCCTTTCGACATCATTGGTGCAAAGTCAAAGGGATTACATGCAATATGGGTAAAGCGCAATCAAAATAATTATTTCGATCCTTGGACCGAATCCGCATTTATACCTGATCAAACAATTCATTCACTTAGTGATCTTTCGAAGGTGCTTGAAACATTCTCATAATTGACATTCAAACGCGAAACAAGAAACAATACAGCATTAAGCGCAGAAACTTACTAACTTCTTGATTTATAACAATCAACTTTATTTCATGTACTTAAACATAATGTGAAATATGCATTGCGCTTTTTTCTAAAAAAAGAGATAATGCGGACGCTAAGAAATAACAACCAATTTTTGATATTTTTAAATAGATGCTATATATTCTATCACAATTAAATTAATGAAAATTTAACAACAATTCAAATTTATATATTATGCTAATCTCACTCAGACAACTCATGGATTATGCGGCTGAAAATCATTTCGGGATGCCTGCATTTAATGTAAACAACCTTGAACAAGTTAAAGCAATCATGCAAGCTGCAGACAAGATGAATTCGCCTGTTATTTTGCAAGGTTCGGCTGGTGCACGCAAGTACGCAGGACCTATTTTCTTGCGCCACTTGGTTGAAGCTGCTTGTGAGGCATATCCTCACATTCCAGTAGTTATGCATTTAGATCATGGAAACAATATGAACTCGTGTTTATCCGCTATTCAATCTGGATTTTCTTCTGTTATGATGGATGGTTCCCTTAAGGAAGACCAAAAAACTCCAGCCTCCTATGAATACAATGTGAACGTTTCTGCAGAAGTAACACGAATGGCACATACAGTTGGCGTTTCAGTTGAAGGTGAGCTCGGTTGTTTGGGCTCTTTAGAGACTGGCGAGATGGGAGAAGAAGACGGGCACGGTGCGGAGGGCGCGTTAGATATGGATATGCTGCTCACTGATGTTAACGAAGCCGCCGACTTTGTGGCGAAAACAAATATCGACTGTCTTGCAATAGCTATAGGCACTTCTCATGGCGCTTACAAATTCACACGCAAACCAGACGGGGCAATACTGCGCATTGATCGTGTTAAAGAAATTCATAAACGCATTCCAACGACGCATTTAGTAATGCATGGTTCTTCCGCTGTACCACAAGATTGGCTTGAAATAATTAACACTTACGGAGGGGAAATAGGGCAAACATACGGAGTACCCGTAGATGAAGTTATAGAAGGCATAAAAAATGGCGTTCGCAAGGTAAATATTGACACCGACCTACGTATGGCCTCCACCGGTTCAATTCGAAAACATATGGCAGAAAATACCAAGAATTTTGATCCGAGAAAATATCTTGCAGAAGCCACGAAAGGCATGCAATCTATTTGTGAATCACGTTTTGAAGCATTTGGAACTGCTGGACATGCTGATAAGATTCGCCCGATATCTCTAAACGACATGTCTGAGCGTTACGCTTCAGGAACTTTAGATCAATCTATATCTCAATAAATATGTTTAAAAAACTTTTGCAAATTGTACTGCTTACTACTCTGAGCACATATGTGTATGCAGTTACTGACAACGTTTCTAATGCCTGCAAAATGCTGTCAGATAAGTTGCAAAGTGTTACCTATAGTTCTTGTATAAATATAGATTTTTCAGATAAATCGTACTTGTCGGTAAAAAAAAGACCAATCCTCTACAAAGAATATCCTCCCAAAAAACGCAAACCTAGAGCAAGAGTTTTGTTTTTAGGCGGCATTCACGGTGACGAATTAAGCGCCTTTTCGGTTAGTCTCAAATGGATGGCAATTCTCAAAAAATTTCATTCTGGCTTATTCCATTGGGTGTTTTTGCCTGCTTTGAATATTGACGGGCTCTTAGCAAAAAAACCAACTCGATTTAATGCAAATGGTGTGGATTTAAATCGTAATTTCCCTCCAAGTGACGGAGAACAGGCTGCATTCAACTATTGGGTCAACACGACAAACCGAGACAAGAGGCGTTACCCAGGACCCTATTCCGTAAGTGAGCCAGAAACTCAAGTGGTAATGGATTTAATCGAATCATTTAAACCAGATATCATTGTGAGCTTACATGCTCCTCTTGGGATTATTGATTTTGATGGTGCTTACTTAAAAAATCCTGGCAAATTTGGAAACTTACATCTCCATCTTTTAGGGACATATCCTGGTTCACTCGGCAACTATGGATGGAAAAAAATAAGGGTTCCGGTTATAACTATAGAACTACCACACGCAGGATCTATACCTACAAGTAAAGAAATTTTGCGCATATGGTCTGATTTGATCCGTTGGCTAAAAAATACTACTTAATCCATGCGTAAATTTTTATTTTTTTTAGCATTCGTCACCGCTTCTTCTTTTGCCAGTGTTTCAGAAGATTTTCAATCTGCCATTCTCGAATACGAGCGTAAAGATTATCGTGTTGCTGAGAAAGAGTTTTCTAAAATAAATCACAGTAAATGGTTGCCTTTAGCCAAAAATAATCAAGCCGTCAGCCAATACAATCAAGGAAATTTAGAAGGCAGCATTCTGACATGGAGAACTTTCTTACAAACTCAGCATGAATGTAGAGACTCCTTTAATAACTTAAATGCAGTTTATGCTCAAGAGTCGGCAAAATCTGTTGCTAAGTTAACCCAATCAAAAGTGCCATCAAAACCTCGATTAACTATTAGCAGAGCCCCCATAGAATCTGTTGCCTTAGTGGACACAGAGAAGAAAAAACAAAGCATCCCTAAAAACAAGAAGCTAATTAATGCTTCTCAAGCAACAAAAAATGAAGCTATTCCTGTGAAGTCAAATGTACAAGATGCTGAAAGAGAAAAAATACTAGTCGCCGTGCAAGACTGGCGGAACAATTGGAAAAAAGGCGATATTAATGAATATTTAAGTGCTTATTTTCCTAAGCACTCACCAAAACCAAATTTCAAATATGCACAGTGGCGTGCAGATCGAAAGAAAAAAATATGGCCTGGTCGTATTAGTGAACTTAAAATAACGAATCTTAAATTAAAAATAGCAAAAGATTTTGAAACAGCCGATATTATTTTTGAACAATCGTACAAATCAGAGACAGTAAATGATTCAGTTAAAAAACTGTTAACTATGAAAAAAAACAACGGACGATGGTTAATTTATCAAGAATTCGTAATCGGCAGACCAACGCAATGATTTAAACATGCATTCACTCAAATCGTTATCTCTTACATTTATTCTTATTTCATCGTTTGCTACAACTCTTAGTTTTGCGAACGATATCGATAATAAATTTAAATCTGCTGTAAATACTTCGCTGAATGGTCAGTTAGATACTTCCAGAGAGTTGTTTGATCAAATAACTAAAGAACAAGATAACTTTTTTTTGGGCCATTGGCTAAGAAGTTCAATTTACGCCACACTGAGTGGTCAGCCATTACCCAAAATAAAAATGCAAGGAAAGTTAAAAGAAGAACTGCAAACGCGTTTTAAACTTTGGCAAGATGATGACAAAATCGCTGTCCCTGATGAAGTTTACTTTATCTCTGAAAAAGTACCTTTTCTAATTGCTGTTGATTCAAAGATAAATCGATTAGTGTTATATAAAAATACCACTAATGGATTGCAAATAATGCATGATTACTACACATCTATAGGTAGAAATGGCGCTGGAAAGCAAAAAGAAGGCGATTTGCGCACACCGATTGGAGTGTATTTTATAAATAGTTTCATAACCGATGATCGCTTGGCAAGGCGATATGGAACTGGAGCATTCCCGCTTAATTATCCTAACATTTGGGATAAATATAACAATAGAACGGGCAGTGGAATATGGTTGCACGGCACTGATCCAAATACATATTCCCGCCCTCCTTTAGACAGCGGTGGTTGTATTACTCTATCCAACAATCAAATACTGGATTTGCGCAAAATAACATCAAATATAAATTCACCCCTTCCTATATTAGTAGGCCATCCTATTCGTTGGACTAATAAAGCAACTAAGCAAAATTTGAAAGATAAAGTTCATTTCGAACAGCATTGGGAACGATGGAAAAAAGCAATGGACAAATCAGATTGGCCGATACTCTCTCAATTCTATTCTCGCGATAAATTCAACATGCAGACAAAACATTTTGACCAATGGCGAACCAAACAAGTACGTCTTAATCAAACAGGATTTTATAAAAGTAAAGTTGAACCAAGACTTATTATTGCTTACAGCAATAATTCTGCCATCATCGTTGATTACGCTCGCACCACTCAGCAAGGAGAGAAAAAAATCCGTCAATATTGGAAAAAAACACCTGAAGGGTGGTTAATTATTTATGAGAATATAGTTCGAACGTAAATTGTGGATATAAATTGGATAGATTGGGCTGACATACACGTATCATCAAAATATAACTTGCGTCCTCCAAATACGACAGTTGACTTGGTGGTGATACATGGCATAAATATTGGACAATTTGGTGATCCACATATTGTCAATCTACTTGCAGGGAAAAGATGCACAGAGAGCAATGAAATACTTGATGATCTCGCAGACTCGAACGTTTCATGCCATTTTCTAATTCGCCGAAATGGAGAGACATTGCAATTCGTGCCTTTATACGCCAGAGCTTGGCATGCAGGCATTTCTTCATTTCACGAAAGAAAAAACTGTAATGATTTCTCAGTTGGCATAGAACTTGAAGGAACCGACCACACGCCCTACTCTCCTGCACAATATTATGGATTAAATCGTTTGTTGCTAGCCTTATCAGAGAAGTTACCTATACGCCATGTTGCAACACATGCTCAAGTAGCTCCTGAACGTAAAACAGATCCAGGAGTTGCATTTGAATGGTCGCCACTGGAAAATACTTTGAAAAAATTAAACCTCACATGGAAAAATCAGTGATAATGACGCCCCCGATTTGGGCTAGTGCTTTTGTAAGTCAAAATAGCTAACTCCATGCCCATTTAACGGAATAAATTAAAATTTCAGGAATTGTTATGCTCTTCAACATACTCATCTTTGTTCAGATTATCACCGCAGTAAGTATGGTAACCCTCATCATGCTACAACACGGAAAGGGCGCTGATGCAGGCCCCGCATTAAGTGGTGGTTCTCAAAGCTTTTTTGGCAGTGGCGGCGGAGCAAATGTCCTATCCCGAATTACTGCTATTCTTGCATTTGTTTTTATTGTCAACAGCTTGGCAATTACTGCATTATCCAGTAATACTGAGCGGTCTTTGGATAGCGTAGTAACAGAGTCGTTACTGCTTGATGAGGAACCTCAAGAAAATGAAAGCATTCCAAGACCTGAATAACAATTGCCTGAATGGCGATTAATTGCCTGATGAAGATTGGCCGACGTGGTGGAATTGGTAGACACGCTGTCTTGAGGGGGCAGTGGGGCAACCCGTGCCGGTTCGACTCCGGCCGTCGGCACCATAACTATTTATAATATGTCAAAAAATTTTGAAATTCCTTCAGATTTACCTGAAGACATTGAAGCTTCCATTCTTGAATCGCTAATTGAATTAGGGAAGGATCGGGGCGTTGTTAGTTTATTGGATATTGAAGATCAATTTGAAGAGCTCCCTATTGATCCTGATTCATTAGAATATCTCATCGTTACGCTTGAAGATAATAATATTATAGTCACTGAAGAATCCATTCTTGAAGAAGATGTGTTCGGCGAAGGAAAACCGCGCGAAGAAAAAAGGAATGCTGATGAGGAAAGTGACCCTCGAACTCAAGAATCTGAGTTAGCATCTATTGCTAATGAACTTGGACGGACTACCGATCCAACACGTATGTATATGCGTGAAATGGGAATAAACAATCTTCTTACACGCACAGAAGAAGTGACCATAGCCCGAAATCTTGAGTCCAGCAAAAAATCATTCCACGAAAAACTGTACCAGTATCCAAGGATACGGCACTTGTTTTTGCAAGAGTATGAAAACATTAAATTGCAAGAACATAAAGTTGGTGATTTGATCAGTGGTTTAGCTTGGCCCGATGATAGTGATATGTCTGTTAAAGATTATCTTGAACAACTAAGCAAGGAAGAGGATGATAGATTTGAAATAATTTCTTACAAATCGAATGAGCTTCATGATTTTGTTGACCGCCTTACAAAGACCAAAAATAGTAAAGAGCATGGAGACATTTTCAGAGAAGTTCGACTTTCCAATGTATTCATTCGTAAAGTAGTTACTGACATGGCCGAATTTATCAATAAAATTCGTGAAAAAGAAACTCAAATTCGTGAAACTTTGATTGGTAAATTGTGTTTTGATCGCAAAGAAGTAATCACTGCTTATAATACAGCTGAAGATTACGTTACTTGGTTTGACGGTCTGCTCAAAAACCTTACGTTAAAAACACCAAACGATAGCTACTATATACAATACATTCGACACGCTCATTTAGACATTCTTAAAATTGCTGAAAAAACCAATCTCTCTGCTTTCACTTTGAAAAACTTACATCAAGAGCTGAAAGTACATGACCAAGAAACTCAAAAGTTTAAAGATCAAATGACAGGGGCAAACCTTCGTCTAGTTATATCTATAGCAAAGAAGTACAGTAATCGTGGCTTACAATTTCTTGATGTGATTCAAGAAGGTAATATTGGCTTGATGAAAGCCGTTGATAAGTTTGAATTTAGACGTGGTTATAAGTTTTCAACATATGCAACCTGGTGGATACGACAAGCAATAACACGTTCCATTGCTGATCAGGCTCGAACCGTCCGCGTCCCTGTGCATATGATTGAAACCATCAATAAAATGAAAAAAATGCAGACAAAACTGCTGCAAGAGCATGGTCGTTCTCCAAACGTAGAAGAGCTCGCCGAGGCAATGGAAATGCCTCCTGCAAAAATACAGCAAATCTTTAGGATTTCACTTGAGCCAAGCTCTATTGATGCGCCCATCGGAGATGATGAAGACTCTTCTCTCGGTGACTTTATTGCTGATGATAACTTAGCGTCACCTCAGGCAGCAGCAGAACAACAAGGATTGGATGAAATGATTGAGTCATTGCTTGGTGAGCTCAGCAAACGTGAAATTGATGTTGTTAAAATGCGCTTTGGCATTGGAACTCCAACGGAATATACTCTTGAAGAAGTCGGGCGTCAATATAGCGTAACTCGAGAAAGGATTCGCCAGATTGAAGCAAAGGCATTAAAGAAGTTACGACACCCAATGCGGATTGATCGCTTACGTAGTTTTTTACGTGATAAATCCGACTAAAAAATTCATCATCCGAAAATAAAATAACGCGGCTCTGTGTGCGTAATCTGTTGTTGCAGCTCTAGGCGTTTCGCAAACTAAAACTTTCTCCACAGCCACAACTGTCTATGACATTCGGATTTTGAAAATCAAACCCTTGATTTAATAAATTGTCTTTTGTAAATCCTATTTCCATTCCATCTAAATGAGGTAGGCTTTTTTGATTAACAACAACCGATGCTCCATGACTAACGAACACTTGGTCATTTTCATCGATTTGATCAGCATAATCAACAACGTACGCAAACCCTGTGCATCCACTAACTCTTATGCCCAAACGTAAACCTACACCATACCCTCTTTGCTCTAATTTTTTCAGAACATGTTCAGCAGCATCTATTGATAAAGTTACAGACATTTGAATTATTTCCTAATTGCGTTATTAATACTATAAAATCAATTTATTTTACGTGTTGTAAATTATACGTTACACTTTGTGAAAACAGACAATTTTTGTGATTTTTTGTAAAAAAACCATGCAACAAAACTCCGTCATTGACCAATTTTTACACCACTTCTCCTCTTTGATTAATATAGATGCAACCTTACTCAATGCATCCTTGTGCATATAATTTCACACACTACTTTAGCCGTTTTTTCTAGAATGGGAGGGTACACAGAGATTGTATGAAATGCTAAAAATCCAACAACATAACCATCAATTATCAGCAAATTGAAGCTATATGGAACAAGTTTAGTGGTGCCCAGGGGCGGAATCGAACCACCGACACGAGGATTTTCAGTCCACTGCTCTACCGACTGAGCTACCTGGGCGAAAGCGCGAGCGTATTGTACCTTTTTATTAAACATGCTGTTGCATAAACAACCGACTAATCAACTGACTTAAAAAAATATCTATACTATTGACATTGTGCAACTCTCATCGAACTTATTTGTCAAATTTCTTTATCGAACTATTTACCGAATCTTCAAACTTGCCAATCCAACAAGAACAAGTAACAAGGTAATAATCCAAAATCGAACGATTATTTTTGGTTCTGCCCACCCAAGCAATTCAAAATGATGGTGCAATGGTGCCATACGGAATATGCGCTTTCCACGTAATTTATACGACCCAACTTGGAGTATAACAGAGAGCGTTTCAGCAACAAAAATACCACTCATAACCAAGAACACCAATTCCTGACGAACAAGGATGGCTATTATTCCTAGCGCACCACCTAAGGAAAGAGAACCGACATCACCCATAAACACTTGTGCAGGATAGGAGTTAAACCAAAGAAACCCTAGTCCTGCTCCAATAATAGAGCAACATAAAATAGCTATTTCAGAATTTCCTTCTATGTAGGGAATAGAGAGATATTCTGAAAAATAAAAATGCCCGCTTACATAGGCAAACACACACAATGCACCGGTGATAAGCACCGTTGGCAATATCGCCAACCCATCCAAACCATCAGTCAAATTAACTGCATTGGCAGATCCAACCAACACAAAATAAGACAAAATAACGAATCCAAATCCAATAGGAAGTACGGTATCTTTGGTGTAAGGAATGAGTAGTTCCCACGAGGAATCGCTGCTCATGAAAAGATACATTGCTGTCATGAGTGCCAATACTGACAACATCAAATACTTTGCGCGAGCGCTTAGTCCTTTGCTTGAGTTTGAGATGGTTTTTTTCCAATCATCAACAAAACCAACCGTCGCAAACCCACAAATTACGAATAAACATACCCATACATTTTCGTTGCTCAAGTCACACCAAAGCAGTACTGATATAACAATGGAAATTATTATAAGAAGCCCACCCATCGTAGGCGTTCCACTTTTTATTTGATGCGAACTTGGTCCATCTTCGCGAATATGCTGTCTAAAGTTTAATCCTTGTAAAAACACTATCATTTTCGCGCCAAAAATCCACGAAACACTCAAGGCGGTTAATGCGGCAAGAATGGCTCGAAGCGTAACATAGCGAAATACTAATAAATCACTCTCGTATTGGCTAAAAGCTTCGATTAGATAATAGATCATACTATTTTTTCTCAATTTGAGGTTTGAATCAATTTTACTTTAACTTTAATCAAAATATACTTGATATTTCTATATTATTCTTATTTATTTTTACAAAATCCATTTAATAAATTGCATCGACACATTGCGCATCATCTTAAGTTACTAAAGTATTGATTTACATCATCGTCAGCCCTTATGCATCAAAATTTAAAAATTGTTCCATGTTACAATTCACGCCCTAAAAAATCTTTAAATTCCTCTACAAAAATGAATAAATATCAAACCGATGATGTGAGAATCTCGAACCAGATAGAAGTGGTCGCTCCTAAAGAGTTGATAAACGAGTATCCGATAACAGAAGGGGCAGCAAAAACAACAGGAGAAGCGCGCGACGCTATCCGAAACATTTTATTGGGTAATGATGATCGGCTACTAGTCGTAGTTGGACCATGCTCAGTGCACGATGTTGATGCAACGTTTGAATACGCAAAGCGTTTGAAGACTCTGCATGAGGAATTAATTGATGATTTATTTATTGTCATGCGTATCTATTTTGAAAAACCACGCACGACTGTAGGCTGGAAAGGTTTGATTAATGACCCTGATTTAGACGAGTCATTCAATATAAATAAAGGATTGCGCCTTGCTCGCTCATTGTTACTCAACATTGCAGAATCTGGATTGCCTACAGCTACTGAGTATCTTGATTTAATTTCTCCACAGTATATCGCAGATTTGGTCGGTTGGGGCGCTATTGGTGCACGTACGACAGAGAGCCAAGGGCATAGAGAGCTCTCATCAGGACTATCCTGCCCTGTTGGTTTTAAAAACGGGACTTCAGGAGAATTAAAAATTGCTATTGACGCACTTGAGTCTGCTTCGAGACCGCATTGTTTCTTATCCATTTCCAAACAAGGGCATACCGCCATATTTCAAACAAAAGGTAATAAAGATTGTCACATTATTCTTCGTGGGGGGGATGATGGACCCAACTATTCACCCGAGCACATTCACGAAAGCTGTGAAATGCTTGCAAAAAGAGGATTGTCAAAAAAACTAATGGTTGATTGTTCTCATGCGAACAGTTACAAAGATTACAATCGCCAAATAGAAGTAGCTGATAGTATTGCCCAGCAAATAGCAAACGGTGAGCACGCCATTATGGGCACAATGATTGAAAGCAATCTTGAAGAAGGTAATCAAAAAGTAATCGCAGGAACTCCTCTGAAATATGGAGTAAGCATTACAGATTCATGCATTGATTGGGATTCGACTAGAAAAATACTAAAAGACACCCTTGCGCCCGCTGTCAGAAAACGCAGACAACTTTAATCACTACACAGCGCCATGCTTAAAATAGCAGAAATAGCAGCAGAAAGGCATCCTCGCTTAGCGCGAATTCCTTTTATTGGCAAATGGCTATTCAATTTTCTTAGAAGGGTATTTCACGAAGAAACCATCAACGAATTTATTCGCATGAACCGCCAATGGCGTGGCATGGAATTTAATAATAAAGTACTCGAACAATTTAATTATTCATATTATGTCAATAATAATGAACGTCAAAACATCCCAGAAACTGGCCGCGTTTTAATTGTTGCCAATCATCCAATAGGTACGCTGGATGGTTTATCCTTGCTAAAATTGGTTAGCGAAGTGCGCCCTGATGTTAAAGTAGTCGTCAATCAATTTTTGTACGACTTCTTTGAACCGTTGCACGAGTTGTTCATTCCTCTTGATAATATGAGTAGCAGTGCGAATCAACGAGCACCAATACGTACGATCATTAAAGCACTCAACAATGAGGAAGCAATTATTATGTTTCCTGCCGGTGAAGTTTCTCGTATCAAACCTAATGGCATAAAAGACGGCATATGGAAAGCTGGATTTTGGTTTTTCATCGAAAAAACAAAGTGTCCTGTACTGCCAATACACATTGCTGGGCGTAATTCTCCCATGTTCTACTCTTTATCGAGTATTTATAAGACCCTTGGCACATATATGTTAATCAACGAAATGATGAAGCAAGACAATAAATCATTGCGTTTTCGAATTGGTCAGATTATTCCATACAACGCTTTTCAAGAGCACACTCAACTTGATCGGGTACAACTATCGGCACGCCTACGTCGCCATCTATACTTATTACCAAAGAAAAGAGAGCATACTCGTTCACTATTTAGAACCGAAAGGACCATTTCACATTCCACGGACTTAGGTGCTATTATTTCCGAGTTACGCAGCCATCAATTACTAAGTAAAACAAAAGAAGGCAGTGAAATTTATCTCATTGACTATTCCAGCAACTCATCCATAATTCATGAAATTGGCAGATTGCGCGAGTTGGCTTTTCGCCAAGTTGGAGAAGGGTCTGGTAAAGATTTAGACCTTGATGAATACGACCACTATTACAAACACTTAATATTGTGGAATCCTCAAGACCTAGTAATTGCTGGTGCATATCGAATTGGTGATGGAGCAAGCATCGTTAAAAAGTATGGCATGAAAGGGCTCTATTCCGCCTCTTTGCTTGATTATTCGGACGAGGCGATGGAAATGATCATGAACGGTGCGGAGTTGGGCCGTAGTTTTGTTCATCCACGCTACTGGCATAGCCGTAGCTTTGGTATGCTTTGGCAAGGGTTGGGGGCATATTTATATCATCATCAAAATATTCGTTATTACTTTGGTCCCGTTAGCATCTCAAATTCATATCCAGAAAAAGCACGAAGCCTAATCGTCGCCTATTACCAAAGGTACTACTCTTCTGAAAAGAATCTAGCCGTTTCAAAAAACCCTTATGTACTCATCCCTGAAGCACAAGAAATAATTAATGAATTTGATCCAGATCCACTAATCGCTTTTCGTATGCTTAAGTCTTATCTAAGAGATAAATTGAAAGTGAACATCCCAACCTTGTATAAGCAATATACCGATTTCACTGAAGGTGGGTCCAAGTTTTTTTCATTTGGCATCGACCAAAAATTTGGTGATTGTATGGATGGTAATATTGTGGTTGATTTAGATAAAACCGGTGACCGCAACGTACAACGTATTATTACGTCTCATGGTGTCCCTGATAAGGATGGTGCTATTCACTGGCGTGGTCGCACGTACTATGCCAATGACGAAGATTACAATGACTTGAGTAATGATGTAGAGAAAGACGATGACTGAAAATAGTTCATCTTTGATAAATGACGCGCAAGTTTTAGAATATTTGAGTAGTCATTCAACATTCTTTATTGATCACGAGGAATTGCTCGATACACTCCATTTGCCACACCTTCGCAATGCTGGACCAGCATCATTCATTCAGCATCAATTACAACGTGCTCGCAAAAAAAATAACACGTTATCTAAGCAGTTGCACAATTTCGATGAATTGATAACAGCTAACGCACATCTACTGAATCAACTGCATCTTTTAACACTGAAACTATTACGTACGAGCAAAAGCGATATTGAAAGTTCGTTGCCACGTTTATCGTGTGAATGTTTTTCCGTTGAAACCGCATTATTGTGGAAAAGAGGATCAAATTCATTGGATTGGCAGCAAGAACCGTTGAGTTTGTTTGACAAATCATCACCAAGCGCTAATGAAATAGATGCTGAACAAAGTAAATTATTGCTTGGGGAAAGCTCGTATCTTTCTATATGTATCGTACCACTTGGCGAAGAAGGAAATTGGGGAGGAATGTTTTTTGCCAGTTCTGAAAGCACTCGTTTTCCTGGTGATAAAGATACGATGTTATTGAAGCAATACGGTCAAATAGTTGAAGCCGCTTTAAAAATAGAAAACTAGAGGAATTCATCAATGTCAATACAAATGCATGCAACAACTATTCTTGCGGTAAAAAAAGACAATCAAGTTGCTATTGGCGGTGATGGTCAAGTTACCCTAGGCAATATGGTTATCAAAGGCAGTGCCAATAAAATCCGTCGCCTCTATAAGGATAAAATCATTGCAGGGTTCGCAGGATCAACAGCGGATGCCTTTACATTGGTGGAGAAATTTGAGTCAAAATTACAAGAGCACCACGGCAACTTAAAATTAGCTTCTGTCCGCCTTGCTACTGATTGGCGTAACGACAAAATTCTGCGCAAACTCGAGGCCATGCTTCTGGTCGCTGACAATACCCAAATATTCACTATTACTGGCAATGGCGACGTGCTAGAACCTGAACATGATGTCATGGCGATTGGATCGGGTGGAGGATTCGCGACAGCATCAGCACGCGCGCTTATGGAAAATTCCAGTTTAACTGCTGAAGAAATAGTGCATAAATCACTCACAATAGCTGGTGATATCTGCATTTACACCAACGCTAATATAAATATTGAGACGCTCACAAGCTAAATGGACAGTCTACAAAAGAAATTTATTGAGCTTTCTATTAAAAAAAATGCATTGAAATTCGGCGAATTCCAATTGAAATCTGGACGCATTAGCCCTTATTTTTTTAATGCAGGGGTTTTCGATGATGGCGAATGCATGGATATAATCGGATCATGTTATATTCAGGCGATTGAAACCATCCATCAACCGATTGATTGCATTTTTGGACCTGCTTATAAAGGCATTCCTTTGGCAGCTGTTTGTGCAAGAGCTATGTACGCCCGCAAAAAAAACGTCACTTTTGCATACAACCGTAAAGAAGTTAAAGATCACGGCGAAGGCGGTAATATCGTTGGTAATTTACACGGAAATGTCATCATTATCGACGATGTGATTACTGCAGGAACTGCTATTAAGGAAGCATTACAAATCATCGAAAAATTTAGGGCAAATACTGTCGGCATTATTACCGCTCTTGACCGAATGGAAAAGGGACAAGGTACGCTTTCTGCAGTTGAAGAATTAGAGCAGTCATGTGGTGTTAAGGTGAATAGCATTATTAACATGCAACACATCATAAAATATTTAGAAAGCGAAAATCACCCTTCTCTTCCCTCCATGCTTATGTACCGTGACCAATACGGTATTTAATATCAGAGATAAAAACCACACAAACATTCAATGGATTCGCTAACTCAACTTGCTCTCGGATCAGTAACGGCTCATGCTGTTGCTGGCAAAAGTGCTGGACGCAAAGCGCTATTATGGGGAGCAGTAATAGGCACTCTTCCTGATCTGGATGTATTGATGCGTTACTTTTATAATGATATAGATATGCTGATGATACATCGTGGTTATAGCCATGCTTGGTTTGTTCATTTATGTATTGCGCCTTTGATTGCTTTGTTGCCATGGAGTATTCATCGTTCAAAGGGAAAAAATAAGGATTCCACCCCTTATTGGCGTTGGTTGCTATTGGCTTTAGTCGCACTAACCACCCATTCTTTGATTGATCTATTTACTGTTTATGGTACACAAGTCTTTTTGCCATTTAGCGACACGCCCTACTCTATGGACATTATGTTCATTGTTGACCCGCTGTTCACTCTCCCACTATTGATTGCATTAGTGCTAACATTGATTAAACCAAAATGGGTTCATCTTTCACACAGCATGTTAGCGGTATGTGCCATTTATTCCATGTCGTCTTTCGTTGCTCATCAAACCATTCAAAAAATAACGTTAGAATCATTAAATAATCAAAACTTACCTACTAAAAAACTATTGATTTCGCCTGCTCCTTTTACTACTTTTTTATGGCGTATCATTGTGCTTGATGGACCGTACTGGTATGAAGGCGAATACTCTATTTTCAAAAATCCCAACCATATTCAATTTAAAAGGCATAATAGAAATCTCTTTTTAGTCAATCATTTGAAGGATAGAAATACTATCTCTCGTCTAAGGTGGTTTAATCGAGGTTTTTTTGAGTTCTCAGAAAAAATGGATCAAATACTTCTTTCAGATCTTCGTTTTGGAGAAAGTAATAATTTAGTCTTCAATTGGGCGCTGGCTGAACAAAATAATCAAGGCGTGTGGCAAGAACCTCAACCGATTAAACGCCAAAGAGAAGACGTCGATATGAGTGGCTACTTTAACACTTTAATGGAGCGTATATTTTAATGCCTAAAGCATATATATTTCGTTTGGCTATGCGCTATTTAAGTGCCAAGCAAGATAATCGATTTATCAATTTCATCTCATTGACTTCGGTCATCGGGATATTCCTTGGCGCTACAGTGCTGATTACTGTGCTGTCAATCATGAACGGTTTTCAGACCGAACTGCGAACACGTATTCTCAATATGACCGCTCATATGGTAATCTTTCAGCAAGGACGCCAACTAAGTGACTGGGAAGAAGTTCGTCACGATCTATTAGAGCATCCTCAAGTTGTTGATGCCGCGCCCATCATTGAAAAACAAGCACTGCTTAGTGTCGGAAAAAACGTTAAAGGCGCTTTAATTAAGGGAGTATCCCCGGATCTTGAAAACAAAGTTTCTAATATAGAAGAACATTTATCGAAAGGGCAGTTGGAAAGCTTAGTTGCCAATCAGTTTAACATTATCTTAGGGCATGTATTAGCTTCAGAATTAGGGGTTGACATAGGCGATAAAATCACCGTTATTATTCCTCAACCAAGCTCAGGGTTTATAGGATCAATACCTCGCCTGAAACGATTTAGCGTTGTCGGCATTGTTAATGCAGGCATGTATGAGTATGATAGTGGTTACGCTTTTGTGCATCTTGAGGATGCTGCTACTTTGTACTCTTTAAGAGATCAAGTCACTGGCCTTCAAGTAAAAACTACGGACTTATTTGCAGTAAACGAAATCATATCTGGCTTGAGTGATTTTCTACCAGTACGCGGCTACTATGCACTTTCATGGACACAAAAACATGCTAATTTCTTTCAAGCAATCCAATTAGAAAAACGCATGATGTTCATTGTTGTCGCATTGATTATTGCAGTAGCTGCTTTCAATATTGTTTCAACTATGGTCATGATGATTAATGAAAAAAAACGAGCTATTGCTATACTTCGAACCCAAGGCGCTCGAATAAAAGATATCTCTGCATTGTTTATCATTCAAGGAACAACTCTCGGCTTGATTGGCACTATACTCGGTTGTTTAGGAGGGATACTTTTATCAAGCAACATTGATGTTATTGTCCCTTTTATTGAAAACTTATTTAATCTGCGTTTCTTCCCTCCCGATGTATACTACATATCCGAAGTACCATCTGAAATTCAGCTTTCAGATTTATTAGAAGTCGGTTTCTTTTCATTCATCATGACGGTATTAGCCACAATTTACCCTGCCTTACGTGCTTCTAAAATCAAACCCGCACAGGTGTTACGCCATGAATGATCTCGTTTTACGTTGTGAGAATATTCAGAAAATATTTCCTCAATCTACCGATGATTTACATGTGCTTAATGACATTTCTTTGCAACTGTACTCAGGAGAAAAAGTTGCCATTGTTGGCACGTCAGGAAGTGGAAAAACTACTTTACTTCAAATTCTTGGAGGACTGGATCATCCAACATCGGGCACTATATCTTTATGCAACGTAGACATAGGGAGCATTGACGATGAAAAAGCAAGTTTTCTACGTAATAAGCACTTGGGGTTTGTCTATCAACTACACCATCTATTACCCGAATTGACGGCAGTTGATAATGTTGCAATGCCGCTACTCATAGCAGGTAAAAGCTATATGCAAGCCAAACTTGAAGCACACAAAACACTTGAATTAGTTGCGCTTGGAGATCGAGCAAATCACTATCCTTCTCAACTTTCAGGGGGAGAACGGCAACGTACCGCCATTGCAAGAGCTATTGTAAATAAACCAACTTGCGTTTTAGCCGATGAACCAACCGGCAATTTAGACGAAAACAATGCGCTTCGTGTTATAGAATTGCTTGAAAAAATTTGTGCAGATCGAAAAATGGCTTTGATCCTTATAACACACGATGCAAATATCGCTAACCGTATGGATAAAATCTACCAAATATCCTCAGGTAAACTAACATTAAAGTCATGAGTGATGACCATTCCGTTTTTGATGAAGATATAGATATTATTGACGGCGAACTGTTGGATCCTAACTTTGAAGAAGAGGAAGAAGATGCATTCAGCCCTTCTGACGATAAACCCACCTTTACTAAGCTCAACAACCTAGACACTAATGATTCAGAATCAAAAGAATTAGAGGAGGAGTACCCTCTCGCCTCAAGCACCGACCTTGTCCCAAGCGGGCAATCTTTTTCTCACTACATCAATAACGTTAACAATGCACCTATTCTTACCTCCGAGCAAGAATGGGAATTAGCAAAAAAACTGCGTGAAGAAAATGATTTGGATGCTGCACAAAAACTTATTTTTTCTAACCTACGTCATGTGATTAGTATTGCTCGAAGTTATTCTGGTTACGGTTTATCATTACCTGACCTTGTGCAAGAAGGCAATGTTGGATTAATGAAGGCTGTTAAACGATATGACCCTGAAAAAAAAGTAAAACTGATGACTTTTGCTACACATTGGGTGCGTGCCGAGATCAATGAGTATGTGATCAAAAACTGGCAAATCGTTAAAATGGCAACGACTAAAGCGCAACGTAAATTATTTTTCAAACTGCGATCGAGTCATTCCCGCATTGGTTGGATACAAACACATGAGGCAAAAAAAATCGCATCTGATTTGAACGTCCAATCTGCTGATGTTTATCAAATGGAAGAGCGCTTCACAAATTTGGACACTCCTTTTGACCTGCCAGTTGGAGAGAGTTCTGAATCCGACTTTTCGCCTGCTCAGTATTTACCAGACTATCGTTTTTCCCCCGAACAGATTGTTACAAATGAAGATATATCTTCATTCCAAAATATGCATTTGGCTCAAGGCTTAGAAGAACTGGATGAGAGAAGTCGCAACATAATTGAAGATCGATGGTTCACTGATGAAAAAATGACGTTACGCGAATTGTCCAAAAAGTATAATGTCTCTATTGAACGTATACGTCAATTAGAAACAAAAGCAATGGAAACATTGAGAAAGCATCTGGAGAAAGAAAGAAAATGATCAACGTCGCTGTAGTTGGAGGAACTGGCTATACTGGTATTGAGCTATTGAGAATCCTTCTCCAACATCCGCAAGTAAATATTCGCCACATCACTTCGCGTGCTGAAAATGGCAAAAAAGTTACCCAAACATTTCCTTCTTTAAACGGATTAACCGATTTGGCGTTTAGCTTACCCGATATTGAAAAATTGAGTACGTGTGATGTTGTGTTTTTTGCCACTCCGCATGGCGTAGCAATGGAACAGACGCCTGAAATAATCAAAAAAGGATGTAAGGTGATTGACCTATCGGCTGACTTTAGGTTGAAAGACACGGATACTTTTCAAAATTGGTACAACATGGCGCATACGTGTCCTGATGTTCTTGCCAACAGCGTCTATGGTCTTCCCGAATTCAATCGTGAAGAAATCAAATCAGCTTCTGTTGTCGCTAATCCTGGATGCTACCCAACCGCTTCACAGTTAGCAGTCAAGCCATTGCTTGAAGCAGGACTTATCGACCATTCATCAATAATAATTGATGCCAAATCAGGGATCAGTGGTGCAGGAAGAGAAGCGAAAGTGAGCTCTTTATATGCAGAAGTTTCTGAAAGCTTTACAGCTTATGGAATGGATGGACACCGCCATTGGCCAGAGATTACTCAGACTTTGAGTGACATATCATCATCGCCAGTCAGTATTGTATTCATACCCCATCTTGTGCCGATGAACCGTGGAATTGAAGCCACTATTTATGCCAAACTCATTGATGATGTTTCTGAAAGTACACTGATGGGTATATTGCATAGTGCTTATAAAGATGAGCCTTTCGTGGATGTCGTTAATACTATCCCAAATACGCGCAGTGTGCGTGGATCAAATTTATGCCGTATCAGCTTAAGACGACCAAGAAAAATCAGCACAGTCGTTATTACCGCAGTCATTGACAATTTAGTCAAAGGTGCCTCTGGTCAAGCCGTTCAAAACATGAACATCATGTTTGGACTGGAAGAGACTTGTGGACTCCAGCACATTCCCTTGTCACCATAGCACTTGATGGCTAAGGCATATTTTCGAAAACTTTTTAGATTTGAATTTTAGAGTCTCCAAAGTAATCGTTTTTTTCCGCCCTCCTCTTGAAGGCATTTACGACTACATAATTCCAACAGGAATGCACCTGTCGATAGGTCAGCGAGTTAAAGTCCCTTTTGGCGATCGTAATCTTAAAGGAGTGGTTTTTTCTTTAGAAAAAGAAAGCCATTTACCTGATGAAAGATTACGTTCGATACTAAGCACCTTTGATGATGATCCGCCAATTGCGCGTTATATGATTGAATTGGTAAATTGGATTTCCAAATATTATCATTGTCAATTAATTCAAAGTTGGCGTTTATTATTTCCATCCGGTTTACTCAGCACTCCTTCGTTAAAACTTCTCCATGAAAACAGTTTGCAAATAAATAATTGGTCTTTGCCACCTCTTAATGAATATCAACAAAAAGTGATGGATTCTCTGCAGTCCAACGATTCAAAAAAAAAACCGATGGTCACTTTATTAGAAGGTGTAACAAATAGTGGTAAAACGCGCATTTACCAGCACCTTGCAGCGCGTGCAATGACAAAGAATCAGCAAGTGTTGCTCCTTATTCCTGAAATTGGTTTGTCATCACAAAATCTTAAGCGATTTTCCAATATTTTTACAGGGTCGGTCTATCTCTATCATTCTGGAATGACTGCTCGTGATCGTGCTGCAGCATGGAAGGCTGCTTTGAATGGTGTAAGTGGTGTTTTTATTGGCACTCGCTCAGCTCTTTTTTTACCATTAAGTAGTCCAGGGATTTATATATTGGATGAGGAACATGACGCTTCCTACATCAATCAAAATCAGCCTTTTTACAATACACGCAACGTATTGATTATGCGCTCTAAGCTGTCAAATGTGCCTGTACTTCTTGGCACCGCAACTCCTTCATTAGAAGTACTAAAACATTCTTTAAGCAACCATTACCAACATCTTCGCTTGACACAAAAAACTTACGCGGATAAGCCAATAGAAATAAAGCTCATCGATTTACGTGGTGCTAAGAATCACGGAGGCGTTTCGCCTCAAATGCTCACTCTAATGCGTGAGCATCTGGAAAATGGCAATCAAGTGATGCTGTTCCTTAACCGTAGAGGTTTTGCCCCTGTTCGCATCTGCCACGAGTGTGGACATATTGAGAAATGTCCAAAATGCGACCGTTCCCCCACTTACCATAAAAAATCAAACATGCTTATTTGTCATATGTGTCAATGGCAAAAATCTATTGATGACAATTGCCTGCAATGCGATGGCAATCAATTTATCACTCTGGGGCACGGCACTGAACGCGTTTACTCTTATATTCAAAAACAGTTCCCTAATGTAGAAATTTCTCAAATAGATCGAGATACTATAAAAAATATAGCCGAATTTAACACAATTCTTTCACAAATCCAAGAAAATAAAATTCGCATTATTATTGGCACTCAAATGCTAAGTAAAGGGCATCATTTGCCAAATTTAACTTTGGTGGGCATACTTGATGCAGATCAAGGACTAATGAGTTCGGATTTTCGAGCACACGAACACATCGGTCAACAGCTTGAGCAAGTAAGTGGGCGCTCTGGTAGAAATAAGCAAGGTTGCGTTGCTATACAAACACATCAGCCACGACATCCTGTTATCACAGCTTGGCTAAGAGGTGGATACTATGCTCTCAGTCGCAAACTATTACAACAACGCTTTGAAGCTCAATTACCTCCTTATTGGCATCAAGCAGTCGTGCGTGTTGAGTCAAAAGATCCCACTGACGCAAGTACTTATTTGAATAATCTTTTGCAGGTGCTTCCTCAATCAAATTCTTTATTTATTTCTAACCCGACGATTGCTCCTATCGAAAAAATATCTGGAAGATGGCGCTGGTTGCTAATGATGGAAGGTAATTCAAGAGTCGCTTTACACAATGCACTACGAGTTGCTCGCTCCCACATAGATAACAGCCCTCACCCTAAAGGGTTGCGATGTCACATCATCGTTGACCCTCCAACACTGAGTTAAAATACTTGCTTTAATGAAAAGTGATAGTTTCAAACGTATGGATAGGGAATAGGAAGAATACAGCTATAGAGAGGGTATAATGATCGCTTACACTAAATGGTTAAAAAATGAGTAAAATTGTTCAAAAAAAAGGTTCTATTCGAAGGCATATAATCTCTGGATTATTAATCTGGGTACCTTTAGCCGCAACCTTCATTACATTTCGATTTGTCATCAATTTGTTCGATAGTTTATTGCTGTACCTTCCTCCACAATGGCAACCCGAGGAATGGTTAAAGTACGATGTACCTGGAATTGGGCTTATTCTTTCTATTATTCTTATCTACATTACCGGCGTTATCGCATCAAACTACTTTGGAAATCGAATAGTTGGTTTTTGGGAGAATTTGTTAAATAAAATACCATTTTTTAGCACTTTATACAAAGGAATAAAGCAGATGACAGAAGCCATTTTCACTGCAGGAGATGGCAGCTTTTCAAAAGTCTATATGATTGAATATCCAAAAGATGGGCTTTGGACTTTGGCTTTTGAAACATCGCGGAAAAAAGGGGAAGCTCAAAAGAAAGTTGGAGGAGAAGATATTGTCAATCTGTTTGTTCCAACCACTCCTAATCCAACATCAGGTTACTTTATTATGATAAACCTAGATAAGGCCGTTGAATTAGACATGAGCGTTGATGAAGCATTGAAGATGATTGTTTCAGGCGGTGTATATGTACCAGACAGTAGTATAAACAAAAATAAAAAAAATAAAAGTACCGAAGATGAGAAATGAATATTGTAGTGACATAAATGCTGAAAAAATAGGAAAACAGCGAACGGTTAGTGGCTGGGTTCATTCAGAACGAGATCATGGTGGCGTTATTTTCATTGATTTACGCGATGCCTCTGGGATTCTTCAAATCGTTGTTAATCCGCAATTGCCCGATGTTTTTGCTATTGCTGAAAAACTGCGTAGTGAATGCGTTATTCAAGTCACTGGATTAGTACGTCAAAGACCCCAAGGTACTATCAATGAAGAGCTGCTAAGCGGTGAAGTTGAACTGGTGGCTGAAGACTTGCAATTGCTCAATGAATCCGAAGCACTCCCCTTTCAATTGGACGACAATGTTTCTGAAGAGATTCGTTTAAAATTCCGTTACTTGGATTTGCGTACGCCACGTATGCAAAAAAATATTCGCTTACGCCATAACATTACTAAAGCAGTGCGGAATTATCTTGAAGAACATGAGTTCATTGATATTGAAACACCTTATTTGACTTTATCAACACCAGAAGGAGCGCGCGATTATCTGGTTCCAAGTCGCGTACAAAAGGGTTCTTTTTTTGCTCTTCCTCAATCGCCACAATTGTTTAAGCAATTATTAATGATGGGAGGCTTTGATCGATATTACCAAATTACTCGCTGCTTTCGTGATGAAGATTTACGTGCTGATCGTCAACCAGAATTTACCCAGATTGATATTGAAACGGCGTTTTTGACTCAACAACAAATAACTTCATATATGGAAGGCATGGTACGTACTTTATTCCACAAAGTACTTGATATTGATCTGCCCAATTTTCCAATTATTCCATATGCAGAGGCAATGCAAAAGTACGGCACAGACCGCCCTGACTTGCGTATTCAAGGCCTTGAGATTGTCGATGTTGCCGACTTATTAAAAAACGTTGATTTCAAAGTTTTTTCTGAGCCTGCAAACAATCCTAAAGGGCGTGTTGCAGCAATTAAAGTACCAAAAGGCAACGATATTACGCGTAAAGAAATTGATGCCTATACTGATTTTGTTGGCATATACGGAGCAAAAGGCCTCGCTTATATCAAAGTAAATGATAAATCCATGGGCGTTGAAGGTTTGCAGTCACCTATTATTAAATTCATGCAGGAGGCTTCTGTATCGATTGTTGACCGTTTAGGAGCAGAGGACGGGGACTTAATATTTTTCGGTGCTGATAAAAAAAAGGTTGTCAATGAGTCACTTGCCGCTTTAAGAGTTCGATTGGCGAATGATAGAGGCTTACTTGAAGGACAGTGGGCAGCAGCTTGGGTAGTTGATTTTCCTATGTTTGAAGAAGATGAAAAAGGTCAATTAAATGCAATCCATCATCCTTTTACTGCTCCGTGTTTATCTTTTGAGGAAATGGCAAAGGTTGATAATCCAGTTGACTTGAATTCTCAAGCTTATGATATGGTCATCAACGGATTAGAAGTGGGAGGTGGTTCTATTCGGATTCATCACCACGGTGTACAATCAAAAATTTTTGAGTGGCTAAATATTAGCCCTGAAGAATCTGAGAAAAAATTTGGTTTCCTATTGAATGCTTTGCGTTACGGCTGCCCTCCTCACGGAGGGATGGCGTTTGGTTTGGATCGATTAACTATGCTGATGACAGGTGAGGACAGTATCAGAAATGTCATTGCTTTCCCCAAAACACAATCATCAACTTGTTTGCTCACCAGTGCTCCAAGCGCTGTTGATAAAGTCCAATTACGCGATCTTGGGATTGCACTCAACCAAAAGAAAACATGAATACTTCTTTCTTTCCCTTTAGGATAGATTCAATATAATTATCACTGAAAAATAAGCTCAGCACGCTTATAGCAATGCTCATTCTCTCCTCTTGCAATTTTGCAACGCAGCAAGCGTATTGATGGATTTTTTTGGGTAAGGTTTAGTAAGAAAGTTGTCCTAGACAATAAAATCTCTCCCTGCCTTTGGGAGTACTCCCCATTGAAAGAAGGAGAAAAAACCCTTGTTTCGACAATCCCTTCCAAATAAAAAAAATTAAAGAAAAGTTAAGCGTTCATTCGTCAAATACTTCGATAACCCCTGTTACTTCTCCTGATTTAGAAGTAGCCACCAACTGTTTAATTCTTTTCTGACGCATCAACATCTCGGCTTCGGCAAATTTTGCATTTTCATTTATCATAATCGGGGCAACCGCCATAAATTCATCAATAGGTTTGCGTAGCGCCAACTCATCAACTAATAACGAACGCCGTAAGTCGCCATCGGTCATGATTCCTTCTAATTTTTTGCCTTGCATTATTAAACAAAGCCCCAACCTGCCTTTGGACATTACGACAAGCGCATCGCTGAGCAATGTTCCACTTTCAACATAGGGCAGTGGAGGAGTGTGCATGATGTCTTTGACTTGTGTAACCAATCGCTTTCCAAGTGCACCTCCAGGGTGAAATCGTGCAAAATCAGCCTCTTTAAATTGACGTGCCTCAATTAATGCTACTGTAATAGCATCACCTAAAGCCATCGTTTGTAAAGTTGATGTTGTCGGAGCAAGGTTATTAGGACAAAACTCCGTTTCATAGTTTAAATTGAGCACTACTTCTGAGGATCGAGCTATGGTTGAATTAATATTTCCTAGTAAACTTATTATTGGATTTTTTCGTCTTTCAAGACTCGGCATAATACTAAGCAATTCGCTCGTTTCCCCGCTATTCGACACGAGTAATATAGTATCGTGATCGGTAATCATCCCTAAATCCCCATGCAACGCCTCGCTTGGATGCATAAAGAAACTTGGTGTACCAGTCGAAGCTAATGAAGAAGAAATTTTCTGTGCTATTAATCCTGATTTTCCAATACCACTAATAATCAAATGTCCTTTGGTTTTTAAAATCATTTCAACGGCTTTATCGAATGCCGTTTCATTGTTATCAGCTAATCTTTTGAGATTTTCTGAAAAATGTTCAGATGCCTGCTTGAGGTATTTGCTGTGAGACATTACAACAATTTGTCCAATTCATTTTGCGCTAAAGTTGCCACTGTTGTATCTTGGTATTCAAAAACAACCTGATTAAAGATTACCTTTGCTTCATCTATTCTTCTCAGTTCAAGCAAACTCATTCCTTTTTTAAAAAGACTTTCGTCAATCCTATCGCTATCGGGATAGGTTGCCAAAACAAATTCATATCCTTCAAGCGAAGTTTGATATTGTCCTTGCACATAATATGCTTCTGCCAGCCAATAGGCTGCTTGAGGGGAAAAAAGACTGTTTGGGTATTTTTTTAAGTATCTCTTAAAACCGTAAATTGCTAATGCATATTCTCGGTTCAACAAAAATTCAAAGACCACATCATATTCTGCTTCTTGTTGTTTTCGTAAAAAGATTAAATCGATGTCAGCGTCATTTACTTCCTCATCAACTTCCTCGTCATCTGTTGCTTCGATGTTCCAATCAATAATAGTGCTTTGATCTGGAAAACCTTCCTCTGACTGTCGACCACTTAAAAGTGATACGTGTGGCATTTCATCCAAGCTTGGATCATCCCCGATTTTTGCCTTCTCTTCATCAGCCAATAACAGTTCTAACGGATTGGGTTCCTTAAAAGTATTCGTTGAATTTTTTATTGAATCTATTTGACTTGATGTACCAGTCGAATCAGTCAATTTTGGAAGTAGTGGCTTAGCAATTTCAGTTGATGAATCGTTGGATTCCACCACTACCCCTGAAGCGATCATTTTTTCGAGCCCATTTATTCTTTCCTCTAATACTTTTTGCCTCTGCTTATTGCTCTTCTTTTCTTCCTGCAATTCAAGGTATAAAGTTTCTATTTGATTAAGTAAGTCGTTAATCCTTAATCGATTTTGCTGAAACTGATTAAACAACAATTTATTAGAATTTTCTTCAGCAATAGCATTTATAGGTGCTAAGGCACTCACTGCAGATATTGCCAACGTTATGGCAAGTAATGTAAACTTCATATAGACAATAGCGGTTATTGATTTTTTTTGATGTCGAAATGGCGCTTAAATCATTTATAAACTACTGATAATACAGTTCAACTCTGCGATTGTATTGCCAATAAATTTCTTCATGACCCGTTAGTATAGGACGCTCTTCGCCATACGTTTGAACTTCTATTCGCGAGGCGTCTACTCCTAATGTCAATAGAAAGTCTTTTACGCTTTCTGCACGCCTTTGCCCAAGCGATAGATTGTATTCTCTGGAACCACGTTCATCTGTATGTCCTTCAAGTAATACTTTTAAGTTTGTACTTTTGTTTATATATTCAGCATGTTCCCTCAAGATATTTTTACTATTATCTGTAATGGCATCGCTATCATACGAAAAATAAATCGTCGGTTCAAGCCCTATAGAACGGATTGTTTCACCACTTAGCTTACGCCCAGAGTCCAGCTGTTCCTCTGATAATAAAAATAGCTTTTCTGGATCAACCGTTTCTCCTGCCGCTTTCGAATTCTCAATTTCATCTAGAATGGCAGCCGGCCAGTTATTCTCTAATGGATTTGCTTTAGGAGGTTCTGGTTCTGGAATAGGCTCAGGTATTAACTCTATCTCTTCTTGCTCCACTTCTGCAATTATTTCTGCTTGAGTCGGTTCTTCTTCAATAACTTCTTCCTTTACAGGCATCGTACAACCAACAATCAAACCTAAAAGAGCTATACTGGTCAATTGAAAAAATTTCATATAATTTTACCTTTTCCTTTTATAAAACTGGTGCAAGACTCCAAACTGGATCCCTCACATCACCATCAAGTGATTTTAAAACATGTCTTGATTGACCATCTACGGTACTGATAATCAACTCCTCTCTATTCGTTACTCTGTTAACTGCAGAATAAATAAGCATTACCCCATTTGGGGCAAAAGCAGGAGACTCATCTAAAAAGCTACTGGAGATAACCTCAAATTCATCCCTCTTCAAATCAAGTACAGAAATAAAGAACCCACCAGTTGAACGACTTATCATGGCAAGGTATTTCCCATCTTTACTTAATGAAGGGTGTGCATTGTAATTGCCTTCATGAGTAACTCTTTCAACTCGATTAGATCGTAAATCTAACTTGAAAATCTGCACCGATCCAGAACGATTGGAGGTGAAATAAATCGCTTTATTATCTGGCGAGAATATAGCTTCTGTATCAATAGCGGGATGCTTGGTTAAGCGTTTCAACGCCTTAGTGGCATAGTCATAGGAATATATTTCAGAGTTTCCATCTTTTGATAAGGTCATGAGAATCTTTTTCCCATCATGTGACCAAGACGGAGCACTATTGATGCCGTCGTGAGATGCTATTTTTTGACGCTTAGCCGTAAACAACGACTGTACGTATATTTCTGAACGACCGTTTTCAAAGGACACATACGCAATATTTTTGCCATCCGGAGACCATGCTGGTGAAATAATCGGTTCTGAAGACTCGAGTACGGTTGCTGATCCATGTCCATCTGAATCGGATACCTGTAACGAGTAGGTGCGTTTACCTTTCGCATCTTTTTCTACTAATACGTAAGCTATGCGGTGACTGAATACTCCAGGAATACCCACGATGCTTTCGTATACAGTGTCACTAATTAGATGAGATAACTGTCTAAATTGTTCAGGGAGAGCAGTCCATGATTTTGTCCAATTTATTTTCTTGCGTAATACATCATGTAAAGTAACGGTTACTCTATAACGTCCTTTTGTTCCCTCTTCTATCTTCCCTGTTAAGACGTTTTCAACCCCTAATAAACGATAAAATTGATAGTTAGGCTTAGTGGTTGCTTTAATTGGCTCTTTTACATTTTTAAGTTGATTTTTAAATGCACCACTACGAATCAAATCAACAAGAACGACGCCGCTTATACTGTCTTTGTGTGATTGACCCACAAATGGAAGAACAGCAATGGGTAAAGCATTTAATCCACCACCTATAATTTCAACCTGTATATCAGCTTTAGAAAAAGAACTAACACTTACCAAAAAAAATAAAATCCAACGAAATCTATTCATAACCCTCTCCTAAGGTGTAAAGCGAAAAAGGATATTGCTTTCAAAAGTCAATAGTTCAGGCGTTCTCGGCAACGGCTCTGAACGACGCACTGCTCTTTCAACTGACAATTGAAAACGTTCGCTGCCTACACAATCAGATAGTTTAACATCAATTATAGACCCATCAGGGTTTTGCTTAACGCGCACATCGCATTTCCACTGTTTTTCAACTTTCGGTGGTTTGCGCCAGTTAGCTCGAACGGTTTGTTGAATGCTCGCCACATAACTGCGTCTTAGTTTTGATAGTTGTTTTTCTTTCTCTTGCTCTAAACGCCTACGTTCTGTCGCAGCAACTCTTGCTTCTTCTTCCGCTTTTCTTTGCTGACGCGCTGCTTTCTCTGCCTGTAATCGCTTTTGCAATTGAAGCTCTGCCAGACGTTTTTCTTCACGTTTTGCTTTTGCTAAAATTTGTTGTTGCTCTTTTTCCAATTCAAGTTTCTTCTTCTCCGATAGAGTCACATTCTTTTTAATTTCACTGAGCTTCTTCTGAGCAAGATCAACTTTATTGGTTGCACTCCTAACTAAAGAGTTAGCCTTTTTCGCTTCATCACTCGCTTTTCTTGCTTCTATTTGAGCTTTCTTTCGCAGATTAACGGCTATTTTTGCTTCCTTCTGTGCCTTTTCTTCTTGTTTTTTTGCATTTTTAACATTCAGCAATGCAAGCTTCTCATCTTTCTTAATTTGTACAAGTTCTTTTTTTGCTTTAACTGCTTCAGCTTTGGATTTCTTTTCCACCTGCTTTGCTTTTTTTACTTTTGCTTCTATGGACTTGAGTTTTTTCTGCTCTTTCTGTCGAGTTTTTATCAGCGACTTTTCAGTTTCTTTTAATTTTGCAACTTGCCCTAAGCGTTTTCTCTCTTCGCGTTCTTTTCTTAACTTCAATAATTTAATGTGTTTCTCAACCAAATCAGCTTGTACAACTTCTGCTTGAATCAGTGTTTTTTCAACTGCTTCTTTCTCTTTTTGTAACTCAGATTCCTCCTGTACATCTGATGAAATTACTGGCTCACTCGATTCTTTCTTAAATAGCTTAAATGTGCTTTCTTCGGTGTAGCTGACAAGCATAAGCCCAGCAAACGATGCATGCACTATTAAAACGAGTGCAAGCACAATGGGATGTTTAAAGAGTAAAGAAAAAAATGATCGGTTGTTTCGAGTACTACTGTTCATCATTGCTGAGACTTTCTGTCATTAATCCTACTTTCTCTATGTTCGCTTGCTTAAGCAATGCCATTACTTTCACAATATTGCCGTATGCAGATAATTTCTCCCCTCGAATTAAAACAGGCAAATCAGGATTGAGTTGTTTCACTGCTGTAACCAAAGATAACATTTCATTGGTTTGAATAGGTTTATTGGGATGTTCGGCAATATTGACATATAAGCTACCTTTGAAATCAACCGTAACAACAACAGGGTCCTCCGTTAAGGAATCGATTTGGCTACCAATGGTACGCGGTAAATCAACTTCCACCCCTTGCTCAATCAAAGGAGCAGTTATCATAAAAACCAATAGTAAAACCAAGGTGACATCAATATAAGGGACAACATTGATCTCATTGAATGGTTTGCGCCGTGTTGACCTGTTATTCATGTTCTTTTAATCTTCAATTGTTTTTCCAATAGTCCAGAAAACTCTTCAATAAAAACATGAGAATTTTGATCGATTTCATTAAGTCGTTCACTTAATCGATTATAAAAAATAACAGCTGGGATGGCTACAAATAGTCCCATTGCGGTTGCAATCAATGCCTCAGATATGCCAGGAGCTACTAATGCTAACGTCGCATGTTTTACTTGTCCCAGCGCATGAAACGCATGTATTATCCCCCAAACAGTACCGAATAATCCAATGTATGGTGCTGCTGTACCTATTGTTGCAAGCAAATTTAATTGCTCTTCCATCTGGTTCATCGATTGGTTAAGAGTGATTTTCATTTTTCGTATGATTTGAGATATCAATAAATCAACATCCTGCGGTTCATCGGCATTTTGATTTTGATTCAGGATAGCATATTCATTAAAGCCAGAGAAAAAAATACTTTTGATTCCTTGAAAATCTTGGCCTTTTGATTCTTTTTCTGCATTAAACAACTCCCAAAGGTTCTTAGAACTCCAAAATTGTTTTTCAAAAAAAAGATTCAATTTTTGCACCTTTCTATACGCACTAAATTTCAATATAGCCACGTACCAAACAATTAACGAGCATATAAGTAATGACAGCATGACAAACTGCACGATCAAAGAAGCGTCTGCCACTAGGGCAAATAAATTAAATTCTGCATTCATAATTATTCAAATATTGTACGTATCGTTTCTGGAATTCTGGTGGGTCGGAAATTGCTATTTGAAACCCATGCTATTACCACCTGAGCTTCGACTAACAGCTCACCATTATCCTTGTTCACTATTTCTTGGTCAAGATGGATTGATGATTTTAAACACTTACTAACAAGGCATTTAACCACTAATTGATCTTCAAGGACGGCAGGTTTAAGAAAACGCATCTTCAAAGACGCAACGACCATTTTACCACCTACATCCGTGGACATTGCTTTTTGACTAATGCCTCTGCTCAACAACCATTCACTGCGCGCCCTTTCAAAATAATTTGCATACTTTGAATGATACACAACGCCTCCTGCATCGGTGTCTTCCCAATATACTCGGACTGTAAATTCATACTTCATAATCAGAGCTCACACTAATGTCCCCCTATCAATACCAAGGTGTTTATAGGCATGCTCCGTGGCAACACGTCCACGTGAAGTACGCATTAAAAACCCTTGTTGCACTAAATAGGGCTCAATGACATCTTCAAGCGTGCCTTTTTCCTCTCCTATGGCCGTTGCCAGCGTGTCCAATCCTACAGGACCTCCATTGAAATGCTCCACCAACACCTGCATAAAACGGCGGTCAATTTTATCCAACCCTGCGTGATCAACCTCCAACATACTCAAAGCTTGCTGAGCAACATCAACCGTAATAACACCATCGCCGAGAACCTCTGCGTAATCACGCACTCTTTTTAATAAACGATTAGCAATTCTGGGGGTTCCGCGCGCACGTTTAGCAATTTCAATACATCCTTGTGGCAGGCACGTAATTGATAAAAGTTGAGCAGAGCGTGCTATGATCTTAGACAATGAATCATCATCGTAAAACTCAAGACGTTGTACTATACCGAAACGATCGCGTAATGGAGAGGTCAGCAAACCTGCACGCGTTGTTGCTCCTACTAAGGTGAAAGGGGCAACCTCTATTTTCACCGATTGAGCAGCAGGACCCTCGCCGATAATAATATCAAGTTGATAATCCTCCATCGCTGGATAAAGCACTTCTTCCATCACTGGTGATAGGCGGTGAATTTCATCAATAAATAAAATATCACCTCTATCTAATTTGGTTAGCATGGCTGCTAAATCGCCTGGTTTTTCTATAACTGGACCTGATGTGGAATGCATGCGCGTGCCCATTTCATTTGAAATGATGTGCGCTAGTGTCGTTTTCCCAAGCCCAGGAGGACCAAACAACAAAACATGATCAAGTGATTCATTCCGTTTTTTGGCGGCGGACAAAAACACCCCCATCTGATCGCAGATCTTATCTTGTCCAATATATTCGTCGAGTCCTTTGGGTCTTAGAGACACCTCAAAATCAAAGTGTTCATCAAGTTCAGAGGAAATAATTCGATTTTCTTCCACGATGCTAATATTTCCTTCTCAATAACCAACGCACTTTGTCTGCTGTCCCCATGTCTGGTTCATCGGTGGGCAGGCTTCTTACCATAGCGTCTGCTTCATTTGCTGAGTAGCCCAAAGCGACTAACGCGGCATGCACATCTGCCAATTTTGTTTGTCCATCGGAAGATTGCTCGCCACTTGACAAGGAAACGGACAGTTTCCCTTTAAAACGATCTGCCATTTCCAGTAGTAATCGCTCTGCTGTTTTTTTACCAATTCCTGGAACGGAAGTTAAACGACTGATGTCCTTGCTTTGAATTATTTCCATCAATTCTTGAACGGATAATCCAGATAAAATCCCCAAAGCCACTTTTGCCCCTACACCATTTATTTTGAGCAATTCGGAAAACACCTGCTTTTCCTGTATCTCAGAAAAACCGAATAAAAGCAGAGCATCCTCTCGTACCAAAGTATATATGTGAAGGGTACACTCCTCTCCTACTTTAGGCAGTTGACTGAAGGTGACATATGAGACTTCAATTACATAGCCAACACCCCTAACATCAAGGATTAAATTAGGGGGCGATTTTTGAAGCAATACGCCTTTTAGCCAAGCAATCATGATGGGCGGTTTTTTCTACTTAACGCTCTGGTGCCGATATGATTTGAAAGACATAACGCGACAGCAAGAGCATCTGCGCTATCTTCTTGTAGGTCACTGCGTATTTTGAGTAATGTTTTTATCATAAATTGCACTTGCCCTTTTGTGGCGTGTCCATTGCCTACCACTGTTTTTTTAACTTCTGTTGCAGAAAACTCTTCAACATCCAAACCCAAAGAAACCCCTGCACAAATCGCAGCTCCGCGCGCTTGACCAAGCTTAAGGGCAGAGTCTGGATTACGATGCATAAACACTTTCTCAACCCCCATACTATCAGGTTTCAAACGTCGAATAACATCATGCAATTCAGAAAAAATTTGCGCCAAACGTTTAGGAATTTCTGTATCTTTGGTTTTTATGTAACCTGCTTCAATAAACAATGTATTCCTATTATCGACATCAATAACGCCATAACCGGTAATTCTTGAACCTGGGTCAATACCTATAATTCTACGCAAATGTTTCGCTCTATATTATTTCAAGATTCGAATGAACAGCTTGCACATCGTCAAGATCTTCAATCGTATCCACTAGGTTTATGACTTTCTCAGCTTGTTCTTCAGTTAATTCTATTTTTACATCTGCATCCAAAGCTAACTCTGACTGAAGACATTCGAATCCAGCCTGAACGATTGCTTCTTTAACATTCAAATAATGTTCCGCATCGGTCGCTACAATAATATTCCCCGCATCGTCCACTTCAACGTCTTCAGCACCGTTTTCCAAAGCCACTTCAAATAACTCATCCTCGTCCGCTTCAGAAGAGACTTGAATAAACCCACGATGATTAAACATGTAAGCTACCGAACCATCTGTGCCTAAATTGCCACCATGCTTACTAAAAGCATGTCTCACTTCTGAAACCGTCCGTTGTTTATTATCGGTCAGGCAGTCAACTATAATAGCGACCCCTGAGGTCGCATAACCTTCGTAACGCATTTCCTCGTAATTTACACCATCAAGATTTCCCGATCCCCTCGCTATTGCTTTATCGATTGAATCACGTTTCATATTATTGGACAATGCTTTGTCAACAGCTGCGCGCAGCCTAGGGTTCGCCGCAACATCGCCACCTTGTTTAGCTGAAACGGTTAATTCGCGAATTAATTTTGTGAAAATTTTTCCTCGCTTGGCATCTTGATTTGCTTTGCGATGCTTGATGTTTGCCCATTTACTATGACCTGCCATAAATTCCTCTAACCTTTCTGCGTTTAATATTCTATGCGCTTAATCTTTTTGCTCCAATTCCTATGCGTCGCCTACCATACGAATAGGCATATTATTTTGTCTTGAAAAATCCAACATTCTTTGAATTGGAACTAACGCTCTTTTTCTAATAGACTCTTCAATTTCAATTTCAGGGGTATTATTTTTCAAACAGTCTCGAATATTTTGTAGCCGATTAATTGCCATCCATGGGCACTTTCCACAAGACTCACAAGTTGCACCCTTGCCGCCAGAAGGAGCAACTATAAAGCTCTTCTTCGATTGAATCTGCTTCATTTTATGGAAAATTCCCTCATCAGTAGCAACGATAAAACGCGTAGCTGGATGCTTATTAACTGCGTTGATGAGTACTTTTGTAGAGCCAACAATCTCAGCATGTTCAAGCACTGCAGCAGGAGATTCAGGATGCGCAATAACAACAGCATCTGGATTATCCTTCATCATTGTCAACAATGCATCCGACTTAAACTCATCATGTACTACGCAGTGCCCGCGCCAATTTATCATATCAGCACCTGTTTGGGCTTGTATCCAATTGCCCAAATGCCTATCTGGAGCCCAAAGGATTTTCTCCCCTTGTTCTTTCAAATGTTGAACAATTTGTAAAGCATTACCCGACGTCACAACCCAATCTGCTTCTGCTTTCACTGCTGCACTCGTATTCGCATACACCACGCTAATACGATCTGGATATTGCGCTTTAAATTCTTTAAAAGCCTCCACCGGACAACCAATATCTAATGAGCAAGTTGCTTCAAGTGTTGGCATCAGAACAGTTTTATCAGGCGTTAATATTTTAGCCGTCTCTCCCATAAAACGCACGCCACTGACCACTAACTTTTGAGCAGTATGTTCGTTACCAAAGTATGCCATATCTAATGAATCAGCAACATGCCCACCCGTTTCTTCGGCTAACGACTGAATTTCAGCTGCTACGTAATAATGGGCTACGATTACAGCATCTTTTTCTCGTAATAAATGTTCAATTTCGCATTTTAGATCCTCGACACTTTCACTCTCATCAAAGTGCATTTCTCTAGCTATCACCGCTTTTTGATGAATAGTGCGAAGGAGGCTTTCTGGCGTTCTATTTTCAGACTGCATAGTGCGCATAATCTAATGGTTTTTTATAATTACAGTTTTTGAAGAATTGGCTATTCGAACGTAATTGGAAATTCATCGTTGAATTTTACCATTTTTCCCTAAAATTCTTAGAGTAGCACGCACATAATTGACGAATTAATACATTTCAATCATTCTTTGGAAGAATTGATCAGTTTTCCAACTTTTTCTAAAATGTCAGCTGAAGGAAATTTCTTATGTGCTTCTTCCCATAGAGTGTGCGCCTCTTCCGTTTGACCACTAACGAAAAGCACTTCAACTATGTGGCCAATAACTTCTGGGTCATATTTCAAATTCATAGCCTGTCGCAAGTACAAAATTGCTTCTTTATACTCTTTTAGTCGGTATTTCGCCCATCCTAGAGAATCAAGAATATGGTAAGCCGACGGCTTGAGTTTAAGAGCCCTCTCTATTAAAGGAACAGCCTCTTCGGCTCTATCTAGTTCATCAGCCAAAATATATCCCAATCCATTAAGTGCTTCGCTATGATTTTCATCAATATTAATGATGGTTCGCATATCTCGCTCAAAGCCTTTTACATCGTCTAATGCAATAAGAAAAGAGCCTCTCTGATAAAGCGCTTCAACTCGATTAGGGTATTTTTTTAAAAACTCATTGAGCAAATTTAACCCCGATTTGCTATCACCCACATCATAAAACACTTGTGAAGCAAGAATTAAATTTTGCTCAAGTTGCTCTTCAGTTTGGCTCTTTGTACCGCTTAATATATTCAAAGCCTCTTGATATCGCTTTTGACTACGATAGATGCTAGCTAACTCATAATTCTTCTGAAACCTCAATTGGTCAGAGTCAATTTTCTTCAATACTTTTTCTGCTTCGTCTAATGCACCATTGCGGATATACATTAACCCGAGAAAGTAATTAGCCCAGTCTCTATATTCATCATCTTTTTCGAGTTCTTCAAAAATACCTCGAGCCTTATTGGGCTGATTATTACGCCCATATATTCGAGCTAGTAAAAGCTGATAGTTTGGCTCCGTTATATTCTCCATTGCTTCTATTTTTTCTTTAGCCTCTGAGTACAACCCCATGCTAAAAGAGAGCTGAGCATTCAAGTATTTAAGTTCTTTATAATTTGGATATGCCTGCAAACCCTTTGTGATGGCTGCTTGAGCTTCACCGAAGAGTTCACGCCAAACCAGAGCTTTAATCCATGCCTCGTACAACAGAACGTCCAATTCATCGTGCACTGCTGCTTGTAGAAACAACAATACCCCGTTACTATTTTGACTTGAAAACTCTTCATCCGAGGCCTCTAAGAAGAGTAACAACTCATTACTACTTACATCAGCATCAACCAGTTCGTTATATAGTTTTTCTGATATTGACTGAGTATTCAAACTCATGCTTACTTTGAAAAGTTGCTTAATCTGTGTGACTGATGGTTTCAAATTACCCGCTTCAATCCCGTTCAAAATACGTATCAAATTTTTTTCAACCAAATCTTTTCTTCCAGCGAGAGACGCATAATTCAAAGCATAGAAAAAAATATTTTCTGTATCAGGATAGGTTTGGGCTATTTTTTCATACAGTTGAGCAGCTTCTAAAGTGTTTCCTTCACGCACAGCAATTTGAGCACTAAGTATTTTGAATAACATTTGACCTGCTAAAGGGCGAGGGTCATTTTTTTCAATAGCCGGTTGATTTTCAACAGTGGGCTCCCGAGTCGATGTCACGCCACAGCCTGAAAAAACAGAACCGAGAACGACGGTAACAATCGAGACGTAAAACTTAGATAGTATCTTCATACGATGAAGCATTATGCCATTTTCTAACGTTTTTTTGAATGAATTTAATATCCCGCATATACTTAAATATCATCACTTAAAGTTTCTCAAACTGCAGGTATAATCCCTATTGTTTATCAAATCTCATAATATGCAAAATAAACAACATAATAAAATCTTTCCTTTTCCACCCCGAGCAACGGTCGGCATCGTATATTCTCGATTCAATCTTGATATTACAGACAAATTGTTAGCAGGTGCTAAGGAAACTTTGACCCAAGCAGGCGCTCGTGAAGAGCAACTCGTTATTAAAGACGTACCTGGAGCTGTAGAATTACCGCTTGCCGCACAACATTTATTAACAAATTCTTTGGTAGATGGTGTCATTGTTTTAGGTGCCGTTATACGCGGAGACACAGATCATTTTGATTACGTTTGCCAAATGTGTGCTCAAGGCATTATCGATGTGCAGTTGAATTTACACAAACCAATTATTTTCGGACTGTTGACTACCAATACTGAAGAACAAGCTATTGAGCGCGCAAGCAATGAAAATAATAAAGGAATAGATTGTGCAAAAACGTTAATTGAAATGTTGCACTTGGTGCAATAATATGTCTCAATTTACCACACGACAACGCATTATTCAAGCACTTTACCAGTGGCAACTTAACGATGACGACATCAACTTTATTTGTGCACAATTCACAACCAGTGCCGAACGTACAAAAGGCATTGATGAGCAAAAGTTTGTACAGCAATTCAAAAGTATAGTAGGAAATGTCATACAGATTGATGAAACTTTTAAACCTTTCTTAAATCGAGATAACTTCCACATAGGAGAAGTAGAAAGATCCATACTTCGGCTTGCTACTTTCGAATTGTTATTTACCAAAGAAACGCCACATAAAGTCATAATTGACCAAGCACTTGAACTCGCCAAAATTTTTAATTGTAAGGAGAGTAAAGGCTTTATCAATGCTGTGCTTGATCAAATAAAAATAGACAGGACACAATGAAACCTCTATATTTTTTGGCTATACTTCCATTGGTCCTCACTATCGTTTGGCAGTGGCAAAACGATGATATCGAACAGAAGAGAGAACCAAAAAGCCAAGGAAACTTCAACATTGATGGGATGACTTCATGGCGTTTCTCCAGTCAATCAAAAACGATAATCCGCAGCATTCACGCTGAATATAATGCGCACACAAGCCAGTTGCATCTAAAATATCCTGTAATGCAGAATTACCGCAAAGGGCAATCTTCAATTGAAGCACGCTCAAATCGTGGCATATACCATGAGGCAAATAGTAATCTTGCATTAAATGACAATATACATATCTTCATAAAAACATCCAGCACTCAAATCTATACCGATCAACTGTCAATTAATTTTTCGAATGATATTGCGACCTCTTCTGAATCCGTCAAAATAATCGGAAAAAACTTTCAATTGGAGGGCACTGGCGTTGAATTCAAACTGGAAAATTATGATTTAAATTTACTAGCTAATGTGCGAACACGCATTGATTCTGAATAATCGCATGAAAAAAAAATCAATTCACATACTCTATTTTTTATTGCTTGTATGGGCATGTCCTCTTCTTGCTGATACGAGCAAAACCATATACATCGAAGCAGACAATTTGAAAGCTTTTAATGAAGGGGCACTTTCTATCTATTCTGGTAATGTTGTAATAACAAGAGGATTTACAAAAATTCAAGCTGAAAAAGTTGAATTACAACGTATCAAAGATGCTGTAACCAAATTGACCGCTTGGGGGGAACCTGTATTATTTAATAATAACGATCCGCTTGAACTAATCAATGCCAGCTCTACTGTTATGATCTGGGAAAACGATAGTGGATGGCTCACTCTGACAGGAAATGCCAGTTTAACGCAACAAGGAAATCAAATAAAAGGGGAAAAAATTCTCTATAACATAAAGAGTAAACAACTTAACGCTGAAGGAGGAAAAAAACGTGTTAAATTGCGTATTATTCCTGATGTGACCGAAGAGTAGTTGAAACCAAATGGAAAAAAATACTCTGAAAATATCGGCACTTTCCAAAGCTTGGCGCAAGCGAAAAGTTGTTGATGAAGTGTCGTTGGAAGCGCAAAGTGGGGAAATAACTTGCTTGCTTGGCCCTAACGGTGCTGGCAAAACAACCACTTTCTACATGATCTGCGGGCTCATTCAACCTGATTCAGGGCAAATTTATTTCAATGACCATAACATATCAAACCTACCAATGCACAAACGAGCACAGATGGGTATTGGTTATTTGCCTCAAGAGGCATCTGTTTTTCGCGGATTAAGCGTACTAAATAATATAAAGGCTGTCCTCGAGTTAAAGTCGCACAATAACAAGGAGTGTACTTTTAAAGCAGAGCAATTTATCGAAGAGTTTTCCTTACAGCACGTTCGCAACACTTTGGGTTCAGAGCTTTCTGGTGGAGAGCGCAGACGCTGTGAAATTGCACGTGCACTAGCGGTTGACCCATTATTTATTTTATTGGATGAACCTTTTGCAGGTGTGGATCCAATTTCAATTGGAGATACTAAAGGACTGATCAAGAAAGTAGCTCAACGTAATATAGGCGTCATCATTACTGACCATAATGTGAGGGAAACCCTTGCCTTAAGTGATGTGGCTTTTATTATGGCAAATGGAAAGCTTATTGCATCAGGCACTCCTGATGAAATAGTCAATCATCAACAAGTGCGCAAGGCATACCTTGGCGACGATTTTAATTTTTGATCAACTCTTTCTCTACTTATGTTTTTTGAACGATTTCTTAAAAACCACGTATTAGCAAATTTATTTTTTATCTTAGTATTGACAATCGGTTTTTTAAGCTATGCTTCTCTGCCTCGTCAGCAAGACCCTAGCATAAACTTTAATTGGATAAACATCTCTACCGTATTGCCAGGCGCTTCTGCTGAAATTATTGAACAAAAAGTTACTCAAATTCTTGAAGAAGGACTTGAAACAGTCAAAGATATTAAATTTGTATCCAGTATTAGCCGCCAGAATATTTCTTCAATACTGATCCGATTTAACGACATCGATGCTTCAACATTTGAAAAACGCATTCAAGATATTCGAAGAACTCTTCAAAACAAACGTTCGGAATTACCTTCAGACGCAACCGAACCAGATGTATTCGAAGTAACAAGCTCAAATGCCTTTCCTTCTGCAACGGTTATTGTTACTGCCGACAACAATGATGAATCGTTACGATTGGCGGCAAAACAGCTGCGGCGTGAAATAAGTCGACTAAAAAGAGTTGATAGAGTTAATCCGACAGGACTTTCTGACCCTCAAATCAACATTGAATTCGATCCCGATCAGTTGCAAAAATACGAGTTAAATGTCACGGAAATCGCCACTTCCTTACAACAGGCAATGCAAGATGTTTCTGCAGGAGATATCAACTTGCAAAAAAGTTCTTGGTTAGTCACGTTAAAAGGACCAACTACTAATTTAGAAGAAATCGCTAACATTCCAATACAAACGACTCAAGGAGAAATTCCTTTATCACTAATTGCATCAGCCTCACGTGGGCGTAGCGATCCAGGATCCATTGTATCTTTCAAAGGAAAACCTGGAATCATGCTTGCAGTAACGAAAAAAGATAACTCTAACACCTTACTCTTGGTTGACGAAGTGAAAGAATTGCTGCGTAAAAGGAATGCATTAAGCAATAATGAAATCCACTACCATCTTGCAGACGATCAGACTCAACTCACTTTAGATGCCATATCTGTAATGGAGAATAACTTCCTTATTGGACTCGTTATGGTGTTGATTGTAACGGGATTGTTTTTGGGTGGCAAAGTCGCTTTAATGACCACATTAGGCATTCCATTTACTGTAGCTGGAACGTTCTGGGCACTGAGTGTCTTGGGGTTTACGTTGAACACCTCCGTGCTACTAGCCATTGTCATCGCCTTAGGGATGCTCGTAGATGATGCGGTGGTTGTAGTCGAATCCATCTATTCACGCTTACGTAAAAACCAATCACCTATTAAGGCGACTATTGACGGCATTTCTGAAGTGATTGCTCCTGTCACCACCTCCGTTTTAACAACTATTGCTGCTTTTTTACCGCTCATGCTATTACCTGGCATACTTGGTAAGTTCTTATTAGTCGTTCCATTGGTTGTTACCCTTGCTCTCTTAATCTCATTGATTGAAGCTTATTGGTTATTGCCTGCCCACGTCACCATGATGAAGCTTAATTTAAATAAGCCAAACCGTATTGGACGCATGCGCAATGCGTTTTTAAAAAAAATACAAACCTCCTATAGTAAAGCACTAATTAAATTCATGCGTTTTCCTAAAACAGTTTTGCTTTTTGTAACACTTTTGTTATTTGGATCGGGCGCTTCATTAGCGATGGGATACATCAAATTGGACTTTTTTGCCAGCGATACATTAAGAATTTACTATATTAATGTCAAGATGCCGAGTGACTCTTCATTAGAAAACACCATGAAAGTAGTCAATGAAGTGAAAGGTCGCGCTGAAAAACACTTGCTTCCTGAAGAGACGCGTTCAGTAGTTGGCTACGCTGGACAACTTTTTACGGAAACAGAACCGCTTTTTGGCAAACAGTATGGTCAATTGCTTGTTAGTCTTGTTCCGAAGGGCAAGGGATTGCGATCTGTTGAGGAGGTCATTGCTTCTATGCGCAAGGATGTAACTAGCGTTCAAGGAGCTCAAGAAATCAGCATTCTTAAATTAGCGGGAGGTCCGCCTGCTGGAAAGGATATTAGTTTAAAAATACTGGGAGACGACTATAGTCAAATACGAGAAGCAACCGATGCGTTAAAGGATTTCATATTAAAAAATAAAGAGTATGTGAACGTCAACGACGATGACACACCTGGAACTTGGGGGTTGAATTTAAAAATTGATTACGAAAAAGCTCGACTATTTAACATCTCTCCACAACTAATTATTTTCACTTTAAATGCATTAGTGGACGGCATTATCGTTACCAATACATTTATAAATAACGAGTTTATTGATGTTCGTCTTCAAGCGCGACAAGATCGTAAAGGAGATGACATTAAATTCCTATTGGAACAAACGTTGACTTCCCCCACTGGGGATCAAATTATTCTAGGCGAACTGCTAAAGATAGAAACTCAAAAGGTTAAAGGTAATATCCGTCACTACAACTTTCAACGTGCGATAACCATTGAAGCAGATATCGATAAAAGTTTAACTGACACACTCAAAGCCAATGAAAAAATACGTACTCATTGGGAAAGCATAGCAAAAAAATACCCCGAATTAAGTATTGATAATAGCGGTGCCTTGGATGACATTCAAGAAAGTTTAAACTCTATACTGACGCTGTTTATATTTGGAATTGGTCTTATGTATATGATCCTTGGCACGCAGTTTCGCAGTTACTTTCAGCCTTTCTTGGTGCTCTTTGCTGTGCCACTTGCATTTATTGGCGTAATCGTTGGATTGCTATTGACTAAAAATCCACTCAGCTTATTCACCCTATACGGCATAGTCGCTTTATCTGGAATAGCCGTTAACGCTGCAATTGTTCTGGTAGCAACAGCCAATCGCTACCGTTCTAATGGCATGTCTCCAACCTTGGCAATTTTTTATGCTTCAAGACGACGAATCATTCCCATAATTATCACCACATTGACAACCATAGCAGGGCTAATATCTTTGGCCATAGGCATAGGTGGAAAATCACTGATTTGGGGTCCCGTAGCAACCGCTATTGTTTCGGGATTATCTGTGTCGTCAATTTTGTCGGTATTTACTATACCGATATTATATTTACTTACTTCGCAGAGGACGGGCTTCTTCAGAAAATCACGCCCCAAAAAACCAATCAGTTAAAAACGCGCGCGCAGCCATCCCAATTACGTAATTTTTTGGATAAAGCCAACACATCCGCCAAACGTCTCCAACGATTATGAAAAAAGACCATTGGACAGTGACTGCCATCAGGCAAAACATCAATTAAAGTTTCCCACTCACTCACTGAGTTATAGCTCGGGTATTGATCGTTGCTTACCACATACGTGGGACCATTAAGCCTTTGTATTTCCTCAAGGAAAAAGTCATCCACTGATAACCAACGGCTACTGTGTTGATGATAAACTTCAAGCTCACCATAACTCTTACGCTCCTCTCCGTGCTTTGCAGCAAAAACAGGCAAGCAAAAAACAACTAATATACAAAATACTTTTTTCATTCCTGTCCCATATTATCAATAATTTCCTGGATTAGGGTATTGTTTAAACACATCATCAATACGTTTTCGTATGTCTTCATTTAAAACTACTTCTGCTGATGCAATATTCTCTTGCAATTGTTCCAAATTTGTTGCCCCGATAATATTGCTTGTAACAAACGAGCGATCATTTATAAAAGCCAAACAGAATTTAGTTATTGTTGTACCTACCTCTTCCGCCAATGACTGATACATCGTCACTGCTGCATGCGTTCTTGGATTATCATAATATCCCATCATGTCTGGAAACACGTGGAATCGAGAACCTTCAGGCTTAACACCTCCGCGATACTTCCCAGTTAACAAGCCACCCGCCAAAGGAGAATAGGCAAGAAGCCCGATATTTTCTGACAATGCAACTTCAGATAAATTTACTTCAAAATCACGCCGCACTATTGAAAAGCAGTTTTGACATGATACGAATGGCTTCAATCCATTTTCTTTTCCTATGCGCTGATAGGTCATAAGCCCCCACGCTGTTTCATTCGACAACCCGATCTCTCGTATCTTTCCTTTTTTCACTAATGCATCAAGTTGGCTATACGCCTTTAGCATCTGCTCTTGAGCATTTGGTAAATACATAGAATCTTCATAATTCATTTTCCCCCACAATGGTACGCTGCGAGTAGGCCAATGTACCTGATACAAATCGATCACATCCGTTTGTAGCCGAGAGAGCGATGCATCAACTGCTAACTCTATATCACAATCGACACCTTTCCCCTCGCGTATCCAAGGAACGTGAGGACCTGTTATCTTGGTTGCTAATACAACTTGATTTCGTTTACCCGACTGCTTGAGCCAACGACCTATATAACGCTCAGTATCTCCGCTGGTTTCTTCCTTAGGGACAATTGGATATACCTCCGCCGTATCAATGAAGTTAACCCCATTATCAACGGCATAATCTAACTGTTCAAATGCCTCTACTTGTGTATTTTGTTCTCCCCATGTCATTGACCCAAGACATATTTTTGATACTTCTAAACTTCCCAATTTTCTTTTTTCCATTGCTCCCTTCCTTATGTGTATTTTGTTCTGTGTTTATTTTTAAATAATAAATCCGCTAGTCAAGCATTGCATAGAGATTAGAATGCTTCGCTCGTTATAAAATAATTTTTAACTCGGTCTATTTCCGTTGATTAAGTCAATAATTTCGTACGTGATTTTCTCCTTTTCACCTCAACATTGGAAGTGTTTTTTATATACGTCCTCTTAATTTAAGCATAAGGATAATTGAAGCTTACTTTTTCCAAGAAATACGATGAAAGAGAAAAAATGACTTTTGCGTGCCCATGATTGATTCTCAAAGAAATTCTAAAGGCGATTAAAATCGCTTACAAAGACCTATTTTGGAGTTGGGTCAGGCAAAAAAAAAGGTTATGAAAAAACGTTAACTTGGAAAGCGTTTAAATCGATTTAAGAAAAATATAGACCACACTACTGGGAAGTCATTCTTCCAGACATATACGAAAAAATGTGCAGCTCTTACTATTTACCATCCACCACCAATTCTATGAAATTTATTCTTCAGTTGCTGGTTCTGGCGTTGCTTCTTCGACTGATGCCTCTATTACTTCCTCTTCTTTAACAGCAGCAGGCTTGCTTAATTTTGGCTGATCGTTTGGAGTTTTCATGATCTTCTCAAATCTTGCAGGTAAGTCTTCGTGATTATTTTTTGCTGACAACTTAAACAATGATGCAACACGATCTGATGGCTGCGCACCTTGACTTATCCAATGCGAATAACGCTCTTGTTCTATGCGTAGTGAAGTTTCCTTACCACGTGCAATCGGGTTATAAAAACCCAAACGTTCAATAAAACGGCCATCACGACTGGCTCTTCTATCAGCCACAACGATTGTATAAAAAGGACGCTTGTGCGCACCACCCCGAGCAAGACGAATAACTACCATTAATACTCCAAATGCAATTAAAACAAAACCTAAAATTTAAGAATGCCACCTTCAAAAAAGCGACAGAACTCATAGAGGTGCGCGATTATACCCAAAACAAACCAATTGAATACTGAATATTGCCCTTCGACTCCTTAAAGTTGCATGCATTAGCACAGAGGCATCGTATCTTTTTTGCCTTTTAAATGCATATCCAACAAGTAAATCGTTGCAGCCAAAAGGCAAACGATCGACTTCAACAGACAATTTATCTTTTTTTTATGGCATAATAAAATGCAACTAGGCTAGTTTATATTAAGATATGTTAACTATGATAACTCTTTACTTTCTACTTACTGTTTTAGCAATTGCACTAGTTTGGCTCGCATCACTGCCTGGCAAATATACCGTTTCTCAAACCAAAACCATTGAAGCACCCGTTGATCAAGTTTTCGATACAGTGCGCAACCTTTCCACATGGAAAAACTGGAATCCTTGGCTAATTCATGAGCCCGATGCCAAACTAGTCATTAGTGACAAACCTGCAGAAAAAGAAGGCTATTACACGTGGGAAGGCAAAGCCATTGGTGCGGGGAAAATGACCAATATCACGGTAGAAAAAAATCTAAGTGTCATTCAGAAGTTGGAATTTTTAAAACCTTTTAAATCACAAGCCGATGTGGAATGGATATTGCGGTCAACAGACGAAGGTACTCAAGTAACTTGGACAATGAAAAGCGCGATGCCTTTCATAATGCGTCCAATGATACCCATGATTAAAAAAATGATTGCATCGGATTACAAAATAGGTCTGATGATGCTCGATCAGCATATTAATCCTAAAGCAGACGTTTTTCAATTGGATTTTAACGGCAAGCAGTTGTGCGAAAAAATTTCAGGCATTTCAAAAGACTGGCAAGGATCTTTCAACGACATAGCAACTGCCATGAGCAATGGCTTTGAAGAATTAATGGAAGAAGTGAGTAAAAATAAACTAGAAGTAACTTCCCCTCCTCTATCGATGTATGAAAAAGTAAATTTGAAAAAAATGACCACCAAGTGCAGTATGATTATTCCAACCGATCTAACCGCCGTTCCTGGTCATTTAAGCAGCACTGAAATTCCGAGTGGATCTTATTATAAGGTGACATACAAAGGCTCTTACGAACACTTGTCTGAGGCATGGTATGCTGCGTATTCACATCTACGGATGCACAAAATAAAAAATGACAAAAAAAGATCAAGCTATGAGGTGTATCTAACAGACCCTCAGAGCACAACAGCCAATGAAACAATTACTGAGCTTTATTTACCGATCAAATAATCTATAGTCATTGGCGAAGTGTGCAATTTGAATGCAGAGTAACCCTCACAAACCCTTCTAATCATAAATTAACATGAAAGCTACTCCACTTTTGATGATTGCTTTCTATTAGCATTGGAATTGTGTTTTTATTCTATATAATCCCCCCAAACACCTAACATCAACATCTGATAAAAAGCATAAGAAACATTTAGTTTCCATTTCACAGGAATCATTCTATTAAATCAATGTAACATTAAATGTTACACGATAGCAATTATGTATGATTTTTCAGTGCCCTCTGTATTCGATCTCGAATCCTTTTGCGAAGGGACTCTGGCTCAAGTACTGTTACGTGCTCGCCAAATCGCAGAATTTCAGACTCCAGCTCAATACTAATGTGATAAGGAATCATCAATTGATAACTACCGTCGGCTAACTGTCTTCCTATTTGCTTAGAATGCCATCTTTCAAAACAAACCCAATGGGCAACGTGGGGTGAAAATAGCAATACAGCAGTATTTGATGCCTCACCAGAAAAAATACCGAAAGAACTGACTCGATTCTGATACTGTTGTTCGGATAAAACAGGTAATTGTGCTTTACGTCGACTGCCTTTAAGCTCCTTAACACGTTCAACAGCAAATACCCTCCAATCATTGCGCATATGACAAAAAGCGTCAATGTACCAATTATTTCGATAATTCAGCAATTGTTGAACAGATACACAGCGTTGTGTAGCATTATTTTCTCCATCGATATATTCTATAAACAGTTGTTGTTGTTTAGCAAGCGCATTGTATATACGCTGTAGCACTTTTGAATCAACCGTTCGACTATTTGCTGGAATGAATTGAATAGCTGGAACATTATTGCTCGTCGCATTTTTTTCCATACCTTTTTGCAAATAATCGGCCAATGCCTTTGTCTTAAATGCAGGGTTTAATTTCTCAAGACGCAAATCTTGTAACAAAACCAATAATTGTATGACTTTACCAATTCTTTCAGGGGACAAGTTAGGCTCTGAAAAAGGAGTATGGGTTATTTCATACCCCTCTCTGTGTGCGTTATAGTCGATGTTATATCCGTATATCCTCTCGACCTTTCGAATCAATCGATTCAACTGCATTCGACTGCAACCCATTTCAATTGTCAACTCAGTTGTATTGGGGAAGCTTTTATGTTTTAAGCGCATAAGTAGATGCTGAATTTTTTCAGCATGACTCATTGGTTGAGCAACCCTATTAGACAACGTCATAGGCTAACCGCAAAAACCATCATAATGCATCCACCGCACCATAAACATAATACTGTAAACCCGCTTGTCAAATATGTATTGATTTTAAGTCACTAAGCATAATAATATGTTTAAAAAAACCACATCAGTTTCTGAGAAAAGTTTTTTCTACTCTAATATATCAATGCACTTGGGAGTCTACTTCCAACATTCATCTTAACTCAGCCAAGGCTAAGTAAGAAGAGCTCAGCAAGTATACTTTTTGTATTTTACACTTGAGTTTGAAGCGACTTATATATCAGCATATTAACAATTTCTCCATCAAGAAACCAATTTCCCTGTTAGAAGCATATTAAAGGAGATTGTAAATATTCCCTCAACACCTAATTTATCACCGTTATTAGTTGTTATCGCTCGTCTTTTAAATCAAATAAGTACGCATATCCAGCATTTATATCGGTATGCTCTATTGAATTTCTTCATTAAGTAATTTTTGGTTTATAAGCCCAGCCTTCTTAAAAGTCAATTGCCCCTGCGGATTCAAGATATAAGTTTGAGGTAAACCAAACACTTTACCGAAAGGAGTCTCTCCACTCAAATTATTAGAATGAACGATAGGGAAATTAATCCCTAATTTTGTTGCGAATTTTTGAACACCATCTGCGTCTATATCTTCAAAGTTCACTCCAATAACAGTGGCTTTTCCCGTCGGCAAATGCTGTTGATAAAAAGCTTCCAAATCAGGCATTTCCTTGCGGCATGGAGGACACCATGTTGCCCAATAATTGACAATCACCCACTTTCCCCTTAAATCAGCCAATGCTAATTTCTGACCATCAACCGTATTCCATTCTGCATCAACTTGAACGTTCTTCTCACCGTCATTTGAGCATCCGGTTACTAAAAAAAGGATTATAGTCAGTCCCCAATATATATTTTTCACTTTCATTTTTTCCTAAAGTTAAATGGTATTTGTAACGCCTGTTAAATATACGCCTTTTCGAATTCAATCTTTCGCATACAATACCATATAACCTATGAATTCTCCTTGGCTTAAATATTGGCGTCTTAGTACTGTTTTGGCTATTAGTTGGTCATTACTATGGTTCATTTTCTTGAACCCATCTCAATATGTTCAACCAATGGTTCAGGTTTTTTGGCTAGTCACGCCTTGGGCTTGGCTTCATTGGTGGGCGCGTAACGGTCATTATAAACCCATATTTTTAGCGCAGTTATTAACCATTCTTTTCGCAGTTTTCAGCATGAGTTATTTAGTTGGCAACCAATATATATATGCTCTGATTGCTGTATTGCTTTGGTTCATTCTTTTTTACGTTGGCTTTAAACACCTTAAAATCATCAAACAAACTCTCACTCAACAATTCGATGCAAAATAGTTTACTCGCTTTATCTCCTTTAGATGGCAGATATCATACAAAAATTTCTGAATTAACAACGTACTTCAGCGAATATGCACTAATTCGCAATCGTGTACGCGTAGAGATCGCATGGCTGATAACCCTTTCCGAATGCCCAGAAATAACTGACATTCCCTCTCTCAGTAATACTGCCAAAAAAAAACTAGATGATATTATCGACGCCTTTGACGTAGAACAGGCCGTTATAGTAAAAAATCACGAATCCTCCACTAATCACGATGTCAAAGCGGTCGAATACTATTTAAAAGAAGCAGTTTCAGATAATGAAGAACTGAAAAAAATCAGCGAATTTATCCATTTCTCTTGTACCTCTGAAGATATCAATAACCTTTCATACGCCCTTAGCATTCTGGAATCACGCGCTGTTATCAACCAACAGCTTTCAACTATAACAGGTACCCTTCGACTGATGTCGCATGCATTAGCAGGCACATCCATGCTTGCAAAAACGCACGGACAACCCGCATCGCCGACCACTATGGGCAAAGAACTAGCCAATCTCCTTTTCCGTATTGAAAAACAGATAAATCAACTCAATGAAATAGATATTTATGGCAAGTTCAACGGCGCAACAGGTAATTTCAACAGCCACTTTTGCGCCTATCCTGAGGTTGATTGGGAGAAAGTCTCTGCCCAATTTGTCCAAAGCATGCACTTGACATGGAACGCATACACGACTCAGATCGAACCACACGATTATTATGCAGAGTACTTTCATAATCTGATGCGCATAAACACTATCTTGATTGATCTTAGTCGTGACATGTGGGGCTATATTTCATTTGGTCTTTTCAAACAAAAAGTTATTGCCAATGAAATTGGATCATCAGCAATGCCTCACAAAGTCAATCCTATTGATTTTGAAAATGCTGAAGGCAACCTTGGACTTTCGAATGCTTTACTTGCCCACATGGCAGACAAATTACCTGTTTCCAGATTTCAAAGAGACCTAAGCGACTCCACCGTTCAGCGGAATATCGGTTCTGCAATCGCTTACGCACTCATTGCTTGGAAAGCATTAGCAAAAGGATTGACGAAATTAGAAATCAACTCCAAACAGATACAAAATGAACTTGATGCCAATCCTGAAGTTTTAGCTGAAGCGGTACAAACAGTTATGCGCCGTTATGGCATAGAAAAACCATACGAAAAGTTGAAGCATTTAACCAGAGGCAAACAATTTGATAAGCAGGCATTTAAAGTGTTTATTCAAAATCTTGAAATCCCCAAAGAAGCCAAACAACGTTTACTATCGCTAAAACCAGAGGGATACATTGGAAATGCAACGGACAAAGCACGTTCAATCTGACTTCAACATTTAATACCCACCGAACAAACTCTTCTTATTGATATTATTAGCCATAAGGCTATTAGAAAAGATAACCCTTAGTAGCTGGTAGCTCGCATTTTCCTATAATCCATTAAGCGAAAAACAGTACAAGGTTGTTTTGTTTATGATTCGTCCTGTTCTTTAGACTTACGGACCAACGTTTCAATCATCCCGATAACAATGCGTACGTAAATGAATGTTCCTAGCAACAACACAGGATGATCTGCCATTGCAGGAAAATCAATCCACAATTTCAAAGGAAATGCAAAGGAGACAATGAATGCAACGATTCCCCAAGGACGATTAAAATCCATCCATAGAAAAAATTTTAATGCCCAGTAGTACATATCCACATAACGAGATTAACCAAGATAAGCGGGGAATGATTAGCAATCATCAATTTAACCATTTTCTCTACATATCGGCATCAATAAAAACCCTAACAATGAAGGAGCGTTTAATAACTTATAGCGCTGGTGCATTGATTTCATATAAAAAGTCACGATTATTTAAATCTATGAGAAAATGCCAGTAAATTTGCAAACCCACTACTAAAGGTAACATTATGGCACAATATGTCTTGGTTTATTTAGGTGGAAATCCACCATCCACACCCGAAGAAGGGCAAAAACATTTTGCAAGATACATGGAATGGATAAAATCATTGGGTGATGCTGCCGTCAGTCCCGCAAACCCACTAAAAGATACCCATACAGTACTTCCAGATGGCTCAATAAAAGATGGAGGAATGATTGGTATGTCAGGCTACACCATTGTTGAAGCCGATTCAATGGATGAGGCACTAAAAATGGCAAAATCGTGCCCGTTTTTAGAAATAAATGGAACACTAGAAGTATCGGAACGAATCGATATGGCGATGTAAAAAATTAGTTTCAACTATGTACTTCACATAAAAAAAGAAAAACTGGCAACGTGATTTTTGTTTGTTCTTTATGGATAAGAAAATTTAGAATTATTCCTCAACTGCTTGAAACACACTTTTTTTTAATTTCTTTCTGATAACTGAATACTTGATTCAAAAATGGAGTCATTGTCAGTGACTTTTGTCCGATTCCTAAAAATGAACGATAGTATAAAAAAAGAATAAGCAAAACAAAAAAAGTTTAAAGCTCAATTTGCTAGCAAAGGCATATAATGATTATCGTCCCTTATCTTTCTATAAATAATCTATGAAATCATTCTTTAATAAACATCAAACTCAAAACTCTCACGACTCGATATTCGTAGGTGAATTCTTTTTATATTTAATAAAACCATTGGTATGATTTCACAGAACAGCGTCCAAAAAAAATTCATCAAACACTCTCGCTGGAATTTTAACAGGAATCCCTATTGAGTTAATTTATGAATTTATTTAATATTAAATTACCGAGCGACCGCGCAATATACTACAGAGATAATATTGAAGGTAATTCATTTTTTTTAATTCTAGCCACATTGACCGTTTATTGTTATTTTTGCCTTGGTCTTGTCCTACCTTTTGCTCATGGAATCCCAGCAATTTTGCTAATAATTTTAGGTGTTTGGAGTCTAATTAGACATACGCCCACATCAAATCCCTATCCATCAAAATGGTTACTGGCGATGTACCTATTACCGGTTATAACCGCTATTCCTCACTTGATGATGGACAATGACTTTGAAGTGCTTGACACGCCTTCGCGCTATCTTCTTGCAATACCGTTGCTTTGGCTTATACCATTCATTCGTATTAATGCACAATTCCTCTTATTCAGTGCTGCCTGCGGATTATGGGTTGGTGGTATTGGAGCACTCCTAGGATATTTCAATTTCATAGACTATTACTCCCCTCCTCCACGGTTGGCTCTAATAAACGGAGTCCATGTTATCTTCTATGCATACTTACAGGCAGCTCTTTTTATCATAACTTTTGCGTATCTTCTTTTGCTTAGACCCACCAAGCGTTGGTTTATTATTTTCATATTAGGTGGGTTAGGGCTAGGCTTTTTTGCACTATTTTCATCAGGCACACGAGGAGCATGGCTTTCATTAATAATTATTTTGCCCACTTTAGTATTCATGCAGTACAAACCGAAAAAACAAAGTCTTTGGAGACTCCTCTTTCCCCCCTTGACTATTCTTTTATTAATAATAGGTTCATCCCAAATTCCTCATGTAAAAAAGACCTATAGCGAGGATATCAATGAAATAAAGAGTTACATTGCTTCCAATCAACTTGGAAACTTTGCGAAAAGTAGTTTTGGAGAGCGGGTTATAAGATGGCATGAAGCATTGCTACTATTTTCAGAACGACCGTTGCTTGGTTGGGGCTATCAAGATCGCTTTGAACGTCATCAACAATATATAAAAGAAGGAAAAAGCCATCACTACAAAGTCGATGGACTAAAATCTTCAACGCATAATGAAATATTACACATGGCCGCCCAGCGAGGTATTCTCGGACTGATTGCTCTCTTTCCTCTTTACATAATCCCAGTTTGGATAGCGTGGAAAAAAGAAAAAGTTGTTCGTATTCCGATTATTTGCTTAGCAGCAACATACTTTATTTCAGGCCTTACAGAGTCTCCTCTACTCTATCATCAAGCGACTGCATTATTTTATGCTTTTACCATTCCTCTGCTTTTATCAGCAAAAACCGTACCTATTAAACAGTCGGCTACTCCTGTTTGAAACACTTTGATCGTTCACAGCAATGTTTGATTTACTGAGACAAAACAAAACCACACTTTATGGTGCTAGCGCCTTAACCATCATCATATTAATCTTGGTCTGCTCAATTCCCTTTCAACAAGGACCGCTGATTTTTGAAACACTTCATCACGTCACTGTTCAATTCTTAAAAGGAAACGATCCCTATTCTTCCTTTCCACAATACTATTTATACAAATACAGTCCCACTTTTTTGCTTTTAGTCTTAACCCCATTAGCGCAGTTTGAAGTACTACCTGCTGCAATACTGTGGCAGTTCATTTCAGTGGGATTGTGGTTCTTTGGATTGATGCTATTGCTTGCTAAATTGCCCTTTAAAACATGTCCAAGTTGGGGTTGGATGCTGTTGATTGTTTTTTCAACCTTACATGATATTTTCGCAAACAGCGTTTATCTTCAATCAAATGCTATCGTACTAGCAGGCATGATGTTTGCAACGCATTTTTATCAAAAAAAACACTGGGCTTTGGCTGCTTTGATGCTTGCCTTTGTAACTAACATGAAAATATTTCCTATTGTTTTTATGCTTCTCCTTTTCTGTGACAGACAATACCGATTTATTATGTGGAGCGTCTTATTTTCAATGCTTTTTGCCATAGTTCCTTACGTCACTATAGGAATCGGAAAAGCAAACCTTCTATACCAAAGTTGGATGAACAACTTAATTATTGATCGCTCTCTGATATGGGGGGAAGATATTCATCATTACCTCAGTATTAAGCCTTTCAGTCAACTGCACTTTAACTATGTGTGGGGAGATAATTACATTGTTTTGTTAGCAGCAGTCGCACTGGTTGTCGCATGGATTGTTGTTCGTCATCGAGACAAACAAGCTTTTTCTACTGTACAAACACACCAAATATTGGCACTCTCTTTATCATTCATTTTATTATTCAATACCCGCACTGAAGGACCTTCTCTAGTTTTTCTGACTGCCATATACCCTTTCCTCTGGTCATGGATATACACTCAGTCTACCAAGAAACGTTTTTATAGTTGGTTATTAACAGCTCTATTCATTCTAACCTCTTTATCAACAACCGATATATTCAGAAATACTTGGATTCAACAAATCTCATGGGACAACAATCTGCGTGCATTGGGCATCCTATTTCTTTTTATATGGATTATTCTCACCGTCATCAAGCGACAAAAAATGACGGAGAAAGAAGGCGTTTAATTAGAATACTTAAATTGTCCCAAAAAAACTCCGTCTTCACAATCTTGAAATAATCTTTTCAATCTGTTCTTTGCTATTGATTGAGCAATTACTGTTCAGCACACGTTCAAGCTGTGCTCTTGCTTTAAGCTTATTGCCTTCAGGCAAGTGTTGTACACCATCAAAACCAGTGAATATACGAGCTGCCAATTGTGCGTTTTCGCTATCCACTCTAATCAAAGACTCCGATACCAATGCGTACCCTTTCCCATCTTCACGATGAAAAGCAACCATGTTTTGCATAAACGGTACCAATAATCCGCGCACTCTATTGGGTAGATTCCAATTGAAATCAGGATGATCAAACAATGCTTCAGCGACTTCTACTGTTGTTTCAACTGGCGGAAGCATTGATAAAGCAAACCAACGATCAATCAGCAAAGATTCTCCTTTTGCTTGCTCATAGAAATCTGCTAAAAGCCCTGTCCGACGACGGCATTCTTTTTTTGGTCTAAGCAGTGCCGCTGCAAGAGCACCCAGCCTTTCTGTCATATTCGTTGCCGTTTCAAACTGTTTGGATGCGTAATCTGGCTGATCAATAGCAATAAAACGTAGTAGCTGATTTCTCAATGAACGAATACCTATTTGATCTGCCGCTGGACTATAGGGTTGAGTTAATTCTGTTGATAACTGAGTATATCGCTCTATAAGTACGTCACCCAGCTCTTTCCCAATTTCTTTGATTATTTCTTGGGTGCGTTTGCATAAATTTAAAAAATCCATTCCCCCTTCCGATAACAATGAACGAATTCCAGGCATTTGTAAAAGAAAGCTCAATAGTTTTGGATCAATGCCTTGCTCAGCAACAAGAATGGAGATTGCTTTAACAAGCGTATTTATATCGAGTTTTCCAAGCATTGCAGCTTGAAAATTGCGTCTCGTGGCAAACCAGCGATTATATGCATCATTGTCGTATTGCATGAGATGCAACCAATCACTATCACTTGCATCCCACTCCAAACGGACTGGGGAAGACAATCTTCGCAATGGGGAGAGTACGCTGCCTTCAGGTACATCTTTAACAGTTATTTCTAAGTGGGGTTCGTTAAAGACAATCATTTCATCATCTTTCAAGCAGCAACCTTTACTATCTATAACACCATAGACAAAAGGAATGGGTAGTATGGCATTATTCTGGCAATGTTGCTGCAATTCAATAGTTAAACAATCATTCGACCATTTTGAACGCACTTTCAATGTTGGCGTGCCTGCTTGATCATACCAACCTTTCAACATCGACAAATCTACTCCATTCGCCTCTCCCATCGCATCCCTAAATTCTTCAACAGTTGCGCCAGTGCCATCGTGTTTTTTTAAATAATGTCGCAACCCCTTATTAAAACCCTCACGTCCAAGTATTGTTTGGTATAGGCGGACTACTTCTGCGCCTTTTTCGTATATAGTATGTGTGTAAAAATTATTGATTTCAGCATACTCTTTGGGTTGGATTGGATGCGACAATGCGCCCGCATCCTCAACAAATTGTAAATCCATCAAAAGCTGAACGTCTTCAATGCGTTTGCAAACACCATCGCGCATATCAGCCGTAAACTCCTGATCACGAAATACCGTCAACCCCTCTTTTAAAGTTAATTGAAACCAATCACGGCAAGTTACGCGATTGCCCGTCCAATTATGGAAATATTCATGAGCAACCACTGACTCAATACGTTCATAATCAATGTCAGACGCCATGTCAGATTGGGCAAAAACCAATTTGGCATTGAAAATATTCAGCCCTTTGTTTTCCATCGCACCAGAGTTGAAATGATCAACTGCAACGATGTGAAAAACATCCAAATCATAGCTCAGCCCGAATCGCTCCTCATCCCAGCGCATCGACTTTTTTAAAGATTCCAAAGCAAAATAACATTTATCAATATGTTGCCGCTCGGCATGAATTTTCAAAGTAACTTCTCGACCCTCATTAGTGGTAAAACTGTCGGCTTTTGTAAGTAATGGACCTGCAACCAAGGCAAATAAATAACAAGGTTTAGGATGTGGATCTACAAAAGTTGCAAAATGCCGCTGTAAGTCCAGCGATCCTTGGTCGATACAATTACCATTACTTAACAAGATGGGACATCGCTCAATATCGGCTTCTATTCGCACTGTAAATTGTGAAAGAACATCTGGGCGATCGGGAAACCACGTAATACGTCGAAAACCTTCTGCTTCGCATTGTGTACAGTAGATACTATTTGAATAATATAACCCTTCAAAACATTTATTGCGCTTAGGATCAATGCGTACAATAGTTCTAAGATGCACATCATTTGGCAAAGCATGAATACTCAATGTATCTTTGTCTATCGTATATTGTTCACAGTCTAATAATGCGCCATTTACTTCTGCTGAAATCATCTCAAGGTCCTCACCGTTGAGCACCAACGTATTCTCTTCACCTTTACTCTGAAACCTCAAATAACTATGCACTTCACAGTAGTCATCATAGAGTTTAAATGTCAAAGAAACCATTTTAAGGTTCCACGGATAAGCCTTATAATCTTTCAAATAAAACATTTTTTCCTTATTATTTTAATAATCCAAAGACACCAGTCCGTTCTTATTGGGCTGATATAGGATTGAAATTTAATCGTTTTTTTAACTTAAACAAATGCTCGTATCCTTCCCCTCCTGGTACATTTTTTTCTTTATTTGAAAGGACATGTTCAACTTCAAAATATCTTTTGCATTCACTGTAAACATCTTCTGCAGTTAGGGAGAACGGAGGCGATTTTTCGCTGTTATGCTCCAATGCGATCAAAAAAACTTCTCCATTATCACGCAATAATTCAGCAATTTTTGCCAAATAATCATCCCGCATATGCTTTGGAAGTGCGATCAATGCTGCTCGATCGTACACTGCATCAAAATCATTGGCATAGGTAAAAAAGTCCGTACAGTGAACGAAAAGGTTTTGGCATCTATATACTTGTTCAGCGTTATTCTTTTGTATTTGCGCCTGTAAACCCGTTTCTGCAAAAAACGATTCTATAGCGTGTTGATTAATTTCCACTGCGTGCGTCTCAACACCAAGATTCTTAAAAAAAACCATGCATTGCGCCTTGCCACACATTGGAACCAAAATCTTTTTAGGCTGACCCATCACTTCCTTCCAATATCTAATCAACAACGGATGCATGCCTCCCAAATCAAAACCAATACGGTTTTCATGCCAACGACTATTCCAATATTCAATATCCATAATCAAAAAACCGTTGCATTGTTTCCTCGCTTCCCAAAATAGCAAAATCTATACGAGCACGAGTTAATGCTGTGTATAGTAGCGAACGCATGAACAATCGTTTATCCATAGTGTCATCGACCCAAAGCCAGACGCCATCAAACTCAGATCCTTGCGACTGATGAACAGTAAGAGCCCACGCTTGAGAAAAGTAAACAGAAGCCTCATCTATCAATATCGCTTTGTTCTCATGATTAAAAACCACCAAAAAATCCCCTTTCTCGCTTGTGACCTTAAAGCCTTGATCGCCTTTTGAGTATTGCGAACCACTTCCTTCCAATATAATCGGCAAAATGCCTGCTAAGGCAAAAAAACTGGACAAATGGCTGTTAATTGCCATCAATCCTTTGCTCCCTTTACGTTGAGGAGTCAGCAGGGCAAATCGTGACTGACTATTCAATAACTCTTGCCATTTTTCTTCTTTAACTAATTCTTGCCAATTTGCAACTTTGTCTGAATAAAGTTGTTCTAAATGCTGAACTTTATTTGCTTCTCCCAAAAATAATTGAGCATGCATGTCTTCTGCTTTGAAGACTGAAAACTCATTATTGAGAACCGCTAGAGCAAGACGGTCTATTCGACTATCACCGCCAAAACGGTAACGTTGCTGTAAATACACTATATTTGCAGGCTGATACTCTTCAACCAATTGAATGACACCCCCTAATTCGACACTATCAAGCTGATTTGCATCCCCCATCCAAACAATGTGCCGTACCCATTTGCTTGCTTTGAGTAATACAGATGCTAACTCAAGAGTGAGCATTGAAACCTCGTCCACTACTACCAAATCGTAGGGTATTGATTCAACCTTAGCATTCACGTCTGATCCAAGACCGAGAATATTATGCAATGTGCCAACAGTAATATTACTGGCGTTATTATTTTTACTAAGCGATTCTCGTAATCTTGAAGCTGCTTTGTTTGTTGGGGCGCAAAGAGCAATATCTATGTCAGATTTTTGACTGATGCAGTACTCAACTAAATGCGTTGCAATAGTTGTTTTCCCAGAACCTGGTCCTCCGCAAATAAAGTTAAATCCACTTTGTAAACTTTTCTCTATTGCTTGATTCTGCTCTTCCCCTAACGCTGGAATAGAAGTATAAGCGGTTTCTATTCTTTCATTGCAACGATCCCGCAAAAGGTTTATTATGTTTTGTTTTGCTTGCCAGAATCGACCTGGAACCAATAAATCTTCCTCAATCACCCAAGGTGCTAAGGTTGTTTTCACTATCGGCAATCCATACAATACTTTGCGATCAATTGACGGCGGAATCTGAACACCATACGTCGAATTTTCAAGACACTCAATAAACGCATCATCAAGAAAATCAATAACCGCATCAGGAGCGTCGACTTTAAAAGACTTTAATAAATTCCGTGTTAAATGCACTTCAATCCGAATCAAACATTAACCGAATATTGTGAATAGCTTGACGGATACGCTGGGGATTTTCAATAAGACTAAATCGTACATGCGTGTCACCTAAAGCACCAAAGCCTATCCCAGGGGATACTGCGACCGACGCATCCTTGATGAGTTTTTTAGAAAACTCTAATGAGCCCATATGTTGATATTTTTCAGGAATACGAACCCAAGTCATCATTGAAGCTCTGGGAGGAGTCACTTGCCAACCAATACTATTCAGCCCTTTACATAAAGTATCTCTGCGCTCACGATACATGTTGACTATTTCATCAACACAATCTTGAGGCCCTTCAAGCGCTTGAATTGCCGCAACTTGAATGGGTGTAAACGTCCCATAGTCCATGTAAGACTTTATTCGTGCCAAAGCAGCGACTAATTTACTATTTCCAACCATAAAACCCACACGCCAGCCAGGCATGTTGTAGGTCTTAGATAATGAATAAAACTCAACCGCTAATTCTTTTGCACCTTTCACTTGAAGCACTGACGGCACTGGATCGCCTTCATAAATAATGTCCGCATAAGCCAGATCATGAATCAACCAAATTTCATATTTTCTACAAATTGCCACAACCTCTTCAAAAAACGAAAGATCCACACACTGTGATGTCGGATTACTAGGGAAGTTCAACACTAATGCTTTCGGTCTTGGAGTAACTGAAATAAGGGAATACTTCAAATTTTCAAAAAAAGCCTCAAGATCATCGTCTAAAGCAACATGTCGCACATCGGCTCCAGCAATTACAAAGCCATACGTATGAATTGGATAACATGGATCAGGAACCAGTATAGTATCACCAGGACCTGAAATAGCCATTGCCAAATGCGCTAACCCCTCCTTTGAACCAATGGTAACAATTGCCTCACTTTCAGGATCAATGCTTACATTAAATTTCGTAGCATAACGACGACACATTGCTCTACGTAATGCTGGAATTCCTCGGGATTGGGAGTAGCGATGTGTATCATCACGTCTTGCCGTTTCAACGAGCTTATCAACAATGTGTGTTGGGGTTGGCTGATCAGGATTTCCCATACCAAAGTCAATGATATCCTTACCTTTTTTTCTTTCCAAAGTACACAAGCTTCCGATGACGTTGAATACGTAAGGAGGCAATCGTTTTATTCGAAAAAAATCATCATTCATTTTAAAATCTCGGTTACATACTCCTTGAGTGCAACTTTTGCCAATTAATTATACAAACGACGCGCAGGTTCGACAACAGGGAGCATGGTTATATGGACGTACTAAATAGACATGACAATTATACAGAAACCAAGTTAATCAACTCAAACGAATCGAGGAAAATGATTATGATCCAGAAACACCCCTTACTATCTATACTGCCTATACTGCTCATAACTATGAGCTCCTACGCATCCGCCACTAAGGTCAACTGGTACGACTGGAATAAATCAGCTTTTGAACAAGCAAAAAAAGAAAAAAAAATGATCCTCATCAATGTTGGTATGGAAGGCTGTGCCGCATGCGCTCGAATGGATAAATTTACTTACGACGATCAGAGCGTAGCAGACATAATCAATAAGTACTTTATTCCTATCGCTGTTGACAGCGAGGCACGCCCTGATATTGGCGAGCGCTACTCCGATTGGGCATGGCCTGCCACTGCCTTTTTAAGCCCCGATGCAGTACAAGTCTTCGCTATGGCAGGTAATCGTTTTCCCAGAAACTTTATCCCTATTCTCAATGATTTGATCGACAAGCAAACCAAAGGCATACTAAAACCCGATCCTAATTCACCGTATGCCGCGCCACCTAAACCAGTAAAAACTGCACTTGACGACATTCGCAATCAAATTCGTAACCAATTAGATCGCAATCTAAACGAGAGTAATGGTGGCTGGAGCAATAGTGCCGTTAATATGGAATACAGTGGTTCTCGCTTGCGCCATCTCCTCTTTCGTAGCCATTTATACGGCATGCAAAATCTTGAAAAAATTGCTTTGAAAACCGTTGATAATTATGTACGTTCGATTGATCCAGTCTGGGGAGGAGCTTATGAAGTTGTATTCCACCAAAACGCCAAAGTACCTCAGCGCTTTGAAAAAATAAGAGCAATTCCTGAAAAGAGAATTTCTTCACAAGCCAATGCCATAAGCGGTTTTGCATTAGCATATCAATTAACAAAAGATGAAAAATACCGCAAAGCAATGAAGTCAATGTCGTCATTTTTGCATAACTGGTTCACATCGCCCAAAGGATTGTTCTACACGAATCAAAAATCAGAACCAATCGAATTCCCTGATAATTTGCAAATGCAAGATTATTGGGTTATTGAAGATGATGCAAAGCGTCGCGCTTTAGGCATTCCACCAATTGATCATGCCACCTATACCGACCAAAATGGCGAGATGATATCGGCGTTAGTACTTGCATTTGAGGCTTTTTCCGATCCTCGTTACAAGGCAATGGCAGAACGCACTGCTAAAGAATTGTTACGCACGCGTACCCATAAAGATGGCTGGATGATAAACGCTCAATTAAACAATCGCGTGGTTAATGATGCTCGCATGCGTCCCTATGACATAACTCAACGCCCCTACTTGAGCACTCAGGCTAAATTCGGACAAGCACTGCTTGATCTCTATCGCATAAATGGGAATAGCGAATTACTCATTGCTGCTCAACGCATTGCCGATGCCATGATAGATCAATTAGGAGATAGTGAGAATGGAGGCTTTTGGGGAGCACCATTAGATGATGTATCTGCGCTTATAGCTCCAAGAAAACCCATTGAAGATAATGGCAGTGCTATTTCCTTTTTATATGACTTATCCGTTTATGTTAAAGAACCAAAGTATGAAGAAATCGCACGCCTTGCCGCTCAAGGTATATCTGATCCATCCATACTAAGACGAGAAGGAAAAATCACTGCTCACTTAGGGTTAGGGTTAGAGAAACTAAGTGCTGAGTACGTCGAGTTTTCTATCGTAGGCGATGAAAACGATCCAGCTGCCAAAGCACTTTATCAAGCAGCAAACCATGTCTATCACCCACGAAAAATCGTTCACTTTGAAAAGCCAGGACGATACCCGAAAAAAGATTTTGCTGCAGCATACATCTGTAATCCAAATCGCTGTTCAGTGCCATTAAAAACGCCTGAAGAAGTTGTTAAAGTCGCGGAAAGTTATCGTTCGCCTCAATAGAGTGGTGTAGAGCTCTTCTGCATCTTCTTTTCCCTGATATGGTTTCAACTCAAACCTTCCACATTGATCATCTGCATCCCCGTAGCGCGTTTGAAAAAAAGATGTTCAAATCATATAATTTCCTGCAAAGTAACGAGACATTACATGGATTTTTCTCTGATTCAAAGCATTGGAACTCCATAGCAAATCTTCATTTACTCAATGGCTCGCCGAATCAATCAAAAAGTGACAGGCCTTTAGCTGAATGGCTCAATGATAACAATGTCAATTTGCGAGCACAAGATCTGCTTGTTGAAGAGGTTAGTTTAGACTTCGAAACGTTCAAAGAGTTCTATGAAAAACGAAGGGCAAACCTAAAAGAAAGATTGAAAAGCCGTGTGTTCATGTCAGCGCAATTATCATTGCAACCAAAAGCTGAAGACTCAGATGATGAAGTGGCAAGGGATGCAAATATTTAATATAGTTGCTTTATTTTAAATTTTATGTACGAGCAGCCATGATTGATTTATCCCAATTCAACACAATTGTGAACAAGCACCAAGCAATAGATCAATGATTTGGTGATGTTGGATCAACCATAGGCATTCCTCAGGAAATTAACGACTGCTGCAAAGGCTAAGTACTTTTTGCAAGTCCAGCAAAAGTTGTGTGCAATTGAACTAGTACTTGTTAGTTTTATTAATTATCAAACCCTGACACTCTTTTTAATTCTAAAATACCGTCTTGTCGCACTAAAAAAGTTGTACCGTTCTTTCTTTCAAGTCGATATGATTTAGGGGTTTTCTTTATATACTTAACACCACTTTCATAATTTATATCGTATTTTCCAGTGCTAAATACAATATCGTAATAACTACCTATATTCATTCTTTCGCCTTAACTTGATAATTTTTTTAATCTACGATTCTTGTTAATTTTCAAACAAAATTATTAAGATACTTTTGTTCTAAATTTCAATAAATTCAATCTCAATAAATTCATGCTTCATTATCAGATAATCTATATCTGAATATTTTAGATTGCTCAGCATTATAATTACTCACCATTTTACTAACCGATGAAACCACTAAAAAAACTTTCCCACCGAGAAGTAGGAAGTGATAATTTCAACAGTAATAACAATCTGCAAAAACTTTGAACCAATGATTAGCATTCGCAAGTTCGCCTGATCGAAGAAGCTTTTCACCAAGAAATGTAGAATTAGGAAACATAAAATGGGATCACAAGACAAGAAAAATATAAATCAATTTACTCCACAAGAAACTTTTAAAATAGCAAAGGAGACGCGTGATTTTGAAATTAAGTTATTTTGGCAGCGTACGAATTATTTTTTGCTACTTAATTCTGCTGTTGCTGGTGCTTTTTTATATTTTATGAAGCCGACGGAAGACGTCGTAGTATTACAAATTGCATTCTGTGTTATTGGTGGTTTTGTTTGCTTGGCATGGATAAAGGTAGGTTTAGGTAGTAAGTATTGGCAATCACATTGGGAGCAAGTGCTCGTTGACTTACAGAAAAGATTTGACTTGTTTGAGGACGATCTTTTTAGTGACAAGAAAACCGACGAACGAGTTAGGAGAAATTTAAAAATGGAAAGTTGCTACGATCACTGCGTTCTTAAAAAACCTTCTGTAAGTCTGTGGATGCACCGCACCGCACGTTTCTTTTTACTGATTTGGATATTTGCTTTCTTCTACACAAGTTGTCAATTGGTCGTGTAGCTTACTATGTTTTATGACTTAAAAAGCACCCAAAAATGGAAAGGCTGATAGTTGTGACGCTCTTTCTTGCTTTGATGGGTGGGTGTGCTAAAAATTCCAAATTAACATCTAAAAAGGAAATTATAGGTTTAAAACCAGCGCTTAGCAAAAGCCAAATAAAGGATATAGCTTATGAAACCACACATATTTATTAGTCATTGTCATAAAGACAATAAAAAGTATCTGAATGGACTTGCAGAAACATCAAAACAGTTTAATTCTGCTAGATCTCTGCCAGATATATCGATTTGGTGGGATGGAAAAATTTCCGCTGGACAAAAATTTAACTTCAGAAAATAAACCATCGATGTTTTATTTGATTTAAAAAGTCAAGTCAATAAGGATTCCTATGAGTATTAAATTATCGGATATGATTGAAGGGATTGACCCATCAAATACTGTGTTGTTCTTCGGCGCGGGCTCATCAATTCCTTCTGGTGCGCCTAGCGTTACTAAGATTAGTGAGAGCATTTCACAGAAATTCAATATAGATTCTACAGGATACGACTTAGCTGAATTAACAAGCCTCGTAGAACAAAAGAAATCAAGAGGCGAATTAATCAATTGCCTGCGAGACATGTTTAATAGAATAAGAGTTACTGGCGCTCTGCTTAATTTGCCCCTGTACAATTGGAAGAACATATACACGACAAACTATGACAAGCTCATTGAGCAGTCATATCAGAAAAAAGAAAAACCAATATCTGTAATAACTTCAAACTATGACTTTAGAGAGCAAAAATATCCAGAAGCAACGAAGCTATATAAGTTACATGGCTGTATCGATAAAGACAAATCCGATGGAAATCACAGCAGAATAATAATTTCTGAATCAGATCACGACAATACATCTGAATATCGTGAAGCATTGTGGGACGCATTTAAATTTGATCTAAATGGTGGGAGCGTTGTTATTATTGGTTATTCGCTTGCAGATATCCACATTAAAAATCTGATTGATCGTGCTATTTCAATCAAGAACAAGTCATCAGACACTCCAGCATCCATAAACTTAGTCTTATTCGAAAAAGACGAGACGCGCGCATCTTTACTTGAAAGAAGAGGCATTAAGGTAGCATTTGGCAGTGTCGATAATTTTTTTGTTGAATTGCAAAGAAAGAATACTCCTAACCCAATAGTTCATAAGTCGACAGGTGACCCTCTTGATAATCAATATGAATTGCAACCCATTACCTTGAAGGTTGCAGATGAGCTTCGTAATATTGAAAAAAACGTAAGCGCAATGTTTCAAGGCTGGCCTGCGACCTATTCCGATATCAAAGCGAACCTGACCTTCGAAAGAAGTATAGCGAGAAAAATAGACTCGTATTTTAATTCAGACAACTCTTTATGCGCTTGTTTGCTCGGGGCTAGCGGCATGGGCAAGAGCACTACTGCACGTAAAGTAATGCTAAGACTTAAAGCCTCAGGGCTTCATTGCTGGGAGCATAAAGGCAACCACAAGTTGCTTTATCGTGAATGGCGATCCGTAGCCGTTGAGTTAAAGACAAGAGAGGAACGAGGGATTATTTTTATTGATGATGCACACAGTCATTTGCATGAAATAAATAATTTGGTTGATCTTTTGTCAGCAGATGATAATTACTACTTAAAGATTATTCTCACATCAACCAGAAACCATTGGGGTCCTCGAGTTAAAACTGCTAATTTATTCACGAAAGGGAAGGAATTTTTATTAAAGAAATTAGATCAAGTTGAAATTGAAGAGCTACTATCTTTAGTGGAATCTCATTCAGACCTACAACCCCTGATTGAAAAAAGTTTCTCTGGTTTTTCCAGATCAGAACGAAAAAAACGGCTTGTTGCAAAGTGTGAATCGGATACGTTTGTATGTTTAAAAAATATTTTTGCCTCTGAACAATTTGATGATATTGTGTTACGTGAATTCGCTGAGCTAGATAATGATCTTCAGGAAATATATAGAATCGTTTCAGCTCTGGAAACCGCAGGGGTAAATGTTCACAGACAGCTAGTCGTCCGACTTCTTGGGCTCTCCCCAGATACTCTGTCTGCTTCTCTAATTAATTTAATTGATATCATTCACGAGTATTCGATAAGCGAGCGTGAAGGAATTTATGGATGGAAAGGACGCCACTCCGTCATTGCCGAGATTGTCACTAAATATAAAATGGTTGATGAAGAAGAATACTACAAATTATTTGAGACTGTTATTGATAACATAGTCCCAACGTATGATATTGAAATCAGAACAATAAAGCAGCTCTGTGCATTTGATGCTGGAATTAGTCGATTTCCAGACAAGTATGCACGTAATAAATTACTTAGAAAAATGATCTCAAAAGTACCTGGAGAACGAGTTCCCAGACATAGATTAATTCGTTACTTGATCGATCTTAACCAGTTAGAGAAAGCCGAAACTGAAATAAGGATATTCGAAAATGATTTTAAATCTGAAGGACCTTTAGAGCGCTACAAAATACTTCTTTTGTTGGCTCGGGCTGAAAAAAAGACTGGGATTCTATCTGATGATCGAATGGCTATTTTGCAGATGGCTAAAGAAAAAGCTGTCATAGCTGTAGGTCGATATAAAAATAATAAAAATATACTGAGGATCTATGGTGATGTTGGTCTAGAAATATACAAGCAATCACAAAACTCCACAGTTTTCGAAGACTCCATGGAACATTTGAAAGAAGCTGAAACCCGGTTGGTTGACCCAGATGTTACGATTTCGATTATGTCGTTAGAAAGACAGTTTTCGAAGCTTCAGTCTGAATTTACGGAAGTCACAGATGCGCTTTAACAAAAGCATGTTGTCGGAGGAGTAGTTTTCTACTACGCCTCATTTAAAAAAATGAAATACCTTTATCTCGAAATGCAATTATATTTAACAGAATTTGGAAGATGATTTGAGAGCGGACAATCATATACATTTTTAAGTAATACTAAGATTAATATACTGACCTTCCCAGTTTTCTAAGCGCTCTTTTTGAAATAGTTTCTTCTTTGTTCTTAGTCCTCCCCACTTTACACCTGCGGGGGTATTGTGCGCCCAATGAGGATTGGGATATGATGGCACATGTCACTTTTGGAAAAAGTATAATTCACGCCGTGCCGTGCATCGTCCCTTCGCGAAGCACTTCAATTTTAAGTGGCCAATGATTGTGGTGCCAAACAATTAGGGCGTTCTCAAATACCGATACATTGTAGGCTTAGTAATGCCAAACTGCTCACAAATACTAATGATTGAAACTTGCTTGCTGTCATAAAGAATTCGCATCTGCTCTATTTGCTTTTTAGTTAGTTTAATTTTTCTACCACCCTGCCTTCCTCTTGCTCGAGCAGCTTCGAGCCCTGCTTTAGTACGTTCTTTAATAAGTGTTCGCTCAAACTCAGCAAGTGCTGCAAATATATGGAATACTAACTGACCACTAAGCGTAGAAGTTTCAATATTCTCTGTTAAAGAATGAAAGGCAACTCCATTTACTTTGAATTAGTAACAGTATGAAATAACTCCTATGATGAGCAAAGTGGCAGAATTGATTAATGTCAGTTTCTGCGGTAAGAAAAACAACCGTTGATTAATACAACAATACAAGCACACAAAAATCATGCTTTTAAAAATCATAATCTACTTTCATGGCAATAACCAATGATATGTAAAGAGAACTTTTACATTAACTGGTAAATATCATTGCGCAAAGCTACAATACAAGCATGCTCAATGCTTTGTATATAGCCTGTATTTTCAGCTTCGCCTCACTTATTGTTTTATTTCTTACTACAGCAAAAAAAACAAGACAGTTGCGAGCAAGCAGTGTGCATTGGTTCTTGATTGCTTTTGCGACATTTTTTCAGGCAACATTATTAACATTACTGATTGTTCAAGAGACGCAAATCCTTCTCGGATTTTCAAACGCAACGATGTTAGTGTCATTTTGCATCTGGTGCATGACACTGCTTTTAATGCGCTTAAGCAATACTGCTTACTCGTTGCTTCTATTGTCTTTTTTAAATATTTTCGTCTATTTATTCGCTTGGCTTTCACCCGATTTGAACGCTGTAGTCATCCGTGGGGAAACCGCCTTTCATGTTGTTCTTTCAATTCTTTCATACAGTATAGTAGGACTAACTGGGTTGCAAAGTATTATTCTATTAGCAACAGAAAATATGCTCCATGAGAAAAGAGGACTAAAGCTCCTTTCACTACTCCCTTCGCTTAATGAATTAGAAAATGCGTTGTATTTTTTACTTTGGATGAGTTTCATCAGCTTAAGTATTGCCCTATTTAGCGGGTTCTTAGTGCTTGATGATATGTTCGAACAACGCGTAGTACACAAAACTTTTCTTTCGCTACTGTGCTGGGGAATGATCGCTGTACTACTGGTTTTGAAATTGACTTGTGGCTGGCGTGGCAAACAACTAAGTATTGGCATTATGCTATCGACTTTAATACTTTTTTTAGGATTTTCGGGTTCTAAATTCATTATTGAAAGGCTATTATCCTAATGAAATCAGCTCAGTTTAAAGGCGTATTTGACTCTTCTTCAACGCTTTCACGTCTCTACAGCCGAGCGGCCTACCAAAATCGCATCCTGAAAATTTTGCACAAACATCTTCCTTTTCCCAAACAAGCTATTAGCGCCTGTTTTCTTTCAAAAGAGGTTTTAACCATCTATTGCCCCGACGGCACTTGGATGACACGTCTACGATTGCGCACCGACCAAATCCTGCGTACACTGCATGAAGAGGCGAACGATGAAATTCCTCACAATGTGAATGAAGTTATTGTTGAAATAAAATACCCTTCTTGAATTTTCGATTGATCAATCTAAGTCATTTCAGTATTCGTGAGCGTCGTATGCTCATTGGGACGTTATTTGCTGCGTTCTTCCTCCATGTGTCTTTGTCATTCATTCAACCTTTAAGTGCCGATGAAGCACACTATGCACTTTACGCTTTACACCTTGACTGGAGCTACCTCGATCATCCACCTTTAGTAGGTTGGCTGCAAGCACTCATCCTACCATTTGACAGCAATGACTGGGCGCTACGATTTATTCCTAACATCCTCCATTTAATGACAAGTATCGGGCTAATTGCATTGTGCAATGCGCTTTATGGGGAAAAAGCAATGATCGCCTTAGGCAGTGTTATTTTGTATCAATTGAGTGTTATTTTTCAAATACTGGGATTGGGTATGACGCCAGAAACCCCACTACTGGCATTAGGTGTTTGGAGTTGTGTATTTGCTCTATATACTTGTCGCCACGCAACACTGAAGAACTGGATAATACTTGGTGTTCTCTTAGGCTTCATGGGATTATCGAAATACACTGCACTCATGTTTGCTATTGGTTTAGGAATATACTTCATTTCTCAAAAAATGATTTGGTGGCGTGATTATCGTTTTTTCATAGCAATGACAATAGCAGTGCTTATGATCATGCCCGTTTTATATTGGAATTTCAATAACGAATTTATTTCATTTAATTATCAATGGGGACACGGAAATATTAATGCCAAAGGTTTTCATCTTAATAGTTTTTTAAATGCCCAAGCGTTCCAAGCTCTGCTATACACACCTGTACTATTCATCGCATGCTGGGTTTTTTCTATACAGGGATTATGGAAAAAAGATAAACTTTTTTTAGCTTGCATTAATTTACCAACACTATTGCTATTCGCGTGGTCATCAACCAAAGGAGGGCATTATTTGCCACACTGGACTGCTTTACCTTTATTAATTAGCATTCCTTTTGTATCTAAATGGATAAGTGAAAGTTGGCAAAATAATAAGCGATTCATTGCATGGTCCCACTTGATTGTCAGTGGTAGTCTATTAATAATTTTTGTTCTCTTAATTACGGGCTGGCTACCAAAATCAATCAATCAAGTAGCCTTAAAAGATTTGCGTGGTTGGAAAGAAATAGCCTTAGTGGCTAAAAAATTGGTAATTAAATTACCAACAAATCAGCAAAATATTTATATAGATAATCGATGGAATGCCAGTCGCATTGCTTGGTATGCTAGACCAATTCCGTTGGTACTCTTGGATAAGCGCCCTTCTCAATATCAACTATGGGCAGAACCTTTCGCCAATACAGAAGGTGGGATTGTTGTTACGAATGACGACTCGTCAACAAGTGATATTGCTCGTATTTACAGCCATTTTGACAAGTGCGTTCTGGTAGAAACGCGCTCTTTCGACTCACAAGAAGGTATCAGTCGTTTTCAATTACACTATTGCCAAAAATAGTAATTTAGTTGACACAATCCACTAATTCAAATGCAGACGCTTCAAGTCAGATTTTACCGTGACAATGTTTGTATTTTTTACCTGATCCACAAGGGCAAGGCTCGTTGCGACCAATCTTTTTCTCATCACGTTTAATAGGTTCTGGTGATGGATTAGATTGTTGATTATTTTGATAATCTTGCTTTGATGCTGGCTGAGGACGACGCATGGTTTCAGGAAGGTCCTTTTGAAGACTGCCCAACGCTGATGCATCATTTTGGCGCCGTTGTTCATCCATTGCTTCCACATCGCCTTCATCGCGTAATTGAACAAAACACAGAACTTTTGTTACGTCATGTCGAAAATTATCAAGTAATTCCTCAAACATTTCAAAAGCTTCTTTTTTGTATTCTTGTACGGGATTGCGTTGTGCGTATCCACGTAGATGAATCCCTTGACGCAAATAATCAAGTCCTCCAAGATGCTCTTTCCATAAGTTGTCAAGCACTTGCAATAACACCGCCTTTTCGAAGTGTCTAATAACTTCAGCACCAACTAATTGCTCTTTCTCTTGATGCGCAGTATCGATATTTTCTAATATGCGCTCTCTTAAGCCTTCTTCAGCAAGCAGGTCATCTTCATCCAACCATTGTTGCAAAGGTAATTTAACGTTGTATTCTTCTCGCAAAATCTCTTCCAGAGCTGGAATATCCCATAAATCAGCTATACTTTTTGGAGGAATATAATCAGCAATGGTCGCCTCAACATCCTCATTGCGCAGATTAACAACGTAATCCTTCCAATCATCCTGAGACATTATGTCATTGCGTTGTTGATAAATCACTTTTCGTTGTTCATTAACCACATTATCGTATTCCAATAATTGTTTCCGAACTTCAAAATTGCGCCCTTCCACTTTCTTCTGAGCATTAGCAATCGCCTTATTAACCCAGTTATGCTCAATAGATTCTCCATCTTTGAGCCCAAGCTTCTCCATCATGCCTCGCATTCTTTCGGAGGCAAATATGCGCATCAAGTCATCTTCAAGAGATAAATAGAAAATACTACTTCCTGGGTCTCCCTGTCTGCCAGAGCGCCCTCGCAGCTGATTATCAACCCGTCTTGATTCATGCCTCTCTGTTCCAATAACATGCAACCCACCCAAAGAGATGACTTCTTGCTGGTTAGTTTTTGCTTGCTCGCGCAACCCGCTAATTTTTTCTATCTCATCAATGTCAATTTGCTCAATTTCAAAATCAACATTACCGCCCAATACAATATCTGTGCCCCTACCCGCCATATTTGTCGCAATAGTTACTGACCCCTTCCGTCCAGCTTGCGCTATGATTGATGCTTCTCTTTCGTGATTTTTAGCATTTAATACTTCGTGTTGAATTTTTGCCCTATCGAGCGCAGCAGAAAGTTTTTCTGAACTGTCTATTGACGCTGTCCCTATAAGTACAGGCTGTCCTGAAGTATTAATCTCACCCACATGCTTAGCAAGTGCAAGAAATTTTTCCTCTTCATTTAGATAAATTAAATCACTGTGATCTGCTCGTTTGATTGGCTGATTTGATGGTATTACTACAACAGGTAAGTTGTAAATTTGCTGAAATTCCACGGACTCTGTATCAGCCGTTCCAGTCATTCCTGCGAGCTTGCCATATAGTCGAAAATAATTCTGAAAAGTAATGGAGGCGAGCGTTTGATTTTCATTTTGTACTGGGACATTCTCTTTCGCTTCGATTGCTTGATGTAGACCATCTGACCAACGTCGCCCTTGCATTTTACGCCCAGTAAATTCATCAATAATAACGACTTCCTTAACCCCTTCCTCATTGGTTTCAATGATGTAATCTTTGTCTCTTTCGTACAAAGCATGCGCTCTTATAGCCGCATTGATGTTTTGCATAATGTTGATATTACGCGCATCGTATAGATTTTCGCCGTCTTTCAATAATCCTTTGTTATTCAAATATTTTTCAATTTTTTCATGCCCATCTTCCGTCAAAGTAACTGAACGATTTTTCTCATCAAGTATATAGTCGCCAACTTGGTAATCATTACTGGGAACGCCATCCTTATCGACTTCACCAAGCTGTTTTTTCAATAACGAGGGTATGCCGTTTAGTTTTGAATATATTTCAACATTACCTTCTGAAGGCCCAGAAATAATTAATGGTGTTCGTGCCTCATCAATTAAAATCGAATCCACTTCGTCAACTATAGCAAATGCAAATTTACGTTGCATTCGATCATCAGCTGAAAAAGCCATGTTGTCTCTTAAATAATCAAACCCAAATTCGTTATTTGTTCCATAAGTAATGTCAGCATTGTATTGTCGGTATTTATTCTTCCACATTTGTCCACTCAAAATAACCCCAACACTCATACCAAGAAACTTGTACAACGTACCCATCCATTCAGAGTCTCTTTTCGCCAAATAATCATTCACAGTGACTACGTGCACCCCCTCTTCTGTCAAAGCATTAAGGTAAACGGCGAGCGTAGCAACGAGCGTCTTGCCCTCACCAGTACCCATTTCGGCAATTTTTCCTTCGTGCAACACCATACCACCTATCAATTGCACGTCAAAATGACGCATCCCAAGCACGCGTAAGCTTGCTTCTCTACACACTGCAAAAGATTCAGGCAACAAAGCAGTTAACATTTCACCCTTTTTAAGGCGCTCTTTAAATTCATTGGTTTTAGCAGCCAACTCATTATCACTAAGCGCTTGCATTCCGGATTCAAGCGCATTAATTTTCTCAACGGCTTTCTGATACCTCTTAACTTCGCGCGAGTTACTTGTTCCAAACACAGAACTCAAAATTTTATTTAGCATGTTTAAATTAGATTATTTATCAGTGCTCGCATTCTCATCCCATTCTCGAAAATGCACGCAGTAACTTAATTTTTGTTGAAACGTTAAAAAATATACAACCCCAGTTGTAATTTTAAACAAACAATAGCTTGGTGCGTTATTTTAATTCACAGCGGTTATTTTAATTCGTCAATTGTCTTATTACTTCTTAGTAATTTTGATATAAAAACATGAAATTTATACTTCCATTTCCAAAAATTGGGCATATTCACGTTAAAAACACGACTGATTGTTAAGAAAACTTCTTTAGAATTGCGCTTCATCACTAATGCGATAAATAGGAAGCAATATGCTTAGTATATCAATATAATAGATGACTTTTATTAAACTTTCACTTTACTTTATTTTTCCTAATCTTCCACAAACTGAGCACCTTGGAAAGTCAATCTTTCTTGATAATCCAATTTTTATCCTTTAAAATGATTGGTTAATTCTACGAAGAAAACACGGTTTTTTAAACAAAATTATAAAATGGAGTTCTACAAAATGAAATTATCAACACTTGTACTTGCTGTAACAGCAAGTTTCATGGCTGCTGGAATAGCATCAGCCAAGTCAACACTGGAGTCTGTTAAGGCCAAAGGTTTTGTTCAATGCGGCGTTAGCACAGGATTACCTGGGTTTTCAACTGCTGGTGGTGACGGAAAATGGAGTGGCATTGATGCCGAATATTGTCAAGCGGTTGCAGCTGCGGTGTTTGGAGATCACAATAAAGTACGCTACACCCCTTTAACAGCTAAAGAACGTTTTACAGCGCTTTCGTCTGGAGAGGTGGACATCCTAAATCGTAATACTACTTGGACAATGCTTCGTGACACTCAGCTTGGTATTACCTTTGCTGGCGTTAACTATTATGACGGTCAAGGCTTCCTCGTTTCTAAAAAACTTGGCGTTAGTAGCGCAAGTGAAATGAATGGTGCGAGTTTTTGTATCCAAGCTGGTACAACTACAGAGTTGAACCTTGCGGACTTTTTCCGTTCAAAAGGCATGAAGTTTACAGCGATTACATACGATACTTCAGCACAATCTAAAGATGGTTTTGAGCAAGGACGTTGTAATGCATTGACTTCTGATCAATCGCAATTGGCAGCTATTCGTTCACAACTTAAAAACCCTGATTCAGCTGTTATCCTACCTGATGTTATCTCTAAAGAGCCTCTAGGACCAGTAGTTCGCCAAGGTGATGACCAATGGTTCAAAATTGTTCGTTGGACACACTTTGCACTTTTGAATGCTGAAGAATTGGGTGTTACTCAAGACAATGTTACCAGCATGAAATCTTCAAGCAATCCTGGCGTGCGTCGCTTACTTGGAGTTGAAGGTGATTTTGGAGTCAAGCTAGGTCTATCCAATGACTGGGCACTTAATGTCATTAAATCAGTAGGTAACTACGGTGAAGTCTTCAGACGTAATGTTGGAGCTGGTTCTATCCTAGGTCTACCTCGCGGCATTAATAACTTATGGAATAACGGTGGTGTTCAGTACGCGCCACCAGTTCGTTAGTTTTTAGAACGAAGAAAGGATCCATCATGTTTTTGATGGATCCTTTTGTATTTAAGTATATATTTCCATTAACCACATGATGATCATTAATTTTTTAGACATAAAATAGTTAGAAAATAAAATTTAAAAAATGAACACTAAATCATCTATCCTAATAAGTACAGCATGCTAAAAGGCCTCAATAGTGAACGTAATCGTTCAATTATTTTTCAAATTATTGCTGTAATTGTCGTGATTTCTTTAGGTTTTTACCTATTTGAAAACATGCAAGAAAACATGGCTAAGAGAAATCTTTCTTCTGGATTTGATTTCCTATCCAACAATGCAGGATTTCAGATTCTGTACAGCCCATTTATGGAGTTTTCTCCTTCGTTGGGAACATATTTTGACACTTTTCTAATTGGCATTGGCAACACTTTGCTCGTTAGCGTCTTAGGGATTATATCTTCTACTATTGTCGGCTTTGCGGTAGGGGTATCTCGACTGTCTTCTAATTGGATAGTCAATCGTCTCGCTTTGATATATATTGAGCTGTTTCGTAACATCCCATTGCTTTTACAGATCATGTTTTGGTATTTCGCTATACTGATTCCTTCAATGCCGGGATCTACCGACCCCTTGTATCTTCTAAGCAATAATTTTATACTGAGTAATGAGGGTCTTATTTTTCCAGTAATAATCGCCCAAGCAACCAGCACTGCATTCTGGATCGGTCTGCTTGTGGCACTCATTGGGTTCATTTTCTTCCGTCGTTGGGCCAATAATCGCCAAGCAAAAACAGGGCAAATATTACCTGTCTGGACAATAATGATTTTGGGCTTTATTCTATTTGCTCTTATTTGGTACTTTTTATTAGATCCTTATGAATTTACTAAGCCCGCTAAGGAACGCTTTACTTTTGTTGGTGGTCCAGTATTGATTCCTGAGTTAGCTGCTTTGTGGTTCGCATTGACCACGTACACCAGTGCATTCATTGCTGAAACCGTTCGTGCTGGAATAGAATCAGTTCCTAAAGGACAAACTGAAGCGGCAAAATCATTAGGACTTTCTAACGCTAAGGCTTTGAGATTGGTTGTCATCCCTCAAGCTTTGCGCCTAATCATTCCACCTCAAACCAGTCAATACTTAAACCTTGCCAAGAACTCTTCGTTGGCAACTGCTATAGGCTATCCTGACTTAGTTGCCTTATTTGCTGGAACAGCATTGAACCAAATAGGTAAGGCTGTTGAGATTATTTCAATGACTATGCTTGTTTATCTGACTATCAGTCTATGCATTTCGATGCTAATGAATTGGTATAACCACAAAATTTCACTAACGGAGCGCTAATGGTATCTGAATGGCGTAGCTACATTGTTCGGCAAACCGGGATTTACGGATGGATATTAAATAATTTATTATCCACTCCTGCCAATATTATCTTAACTGCCTTAGGTATTTGGTTTATCTCCTCTACCATCCCCTCATTTTTAAATTGGGCATTGTTTAATGCATATTGGGTAGGAACTAGTCCAGATGATTGTGGAACTGACGGCGCATGTTGGGTGTTTATAAAACAACAATTCAATATCATTATTTACGGATTCTATCCTCAAGATCAACTGTGGAGGCCTAATTTTGTTTTCTTTGCCACCATAGCATTGGTTTTAGGCTATAAACTTCCCATAGGTCGAAAAGGAAAAACATTTCTTTCTTTCTTTCTATTACTCATTTACCCCTTCATCATCACAGCCATTCTGCATGGCACGCTATTCGGCATTGAGTTTTTCAGTGAAGTAGAAACCGATCGTTGGGGCGGATTGATGTTGACATTAGTTCTCTCGGCAGTTGGAATTCTGGCCTCTTTTCCTATAGGAATATTACTTGCTCTAGGTAGGCGTTCTGATAACATGCCCATTATTCGTGCTTTTTGCATCATATTCATTGAATTTTGGCGAGGAGTTCCTTTAATCACGGTATTGTTCATGGCATCTGTCATGTTGCCTTTGTTTTTGCCTGAAGGATCGGATTTTGAAAAACTAACCCGAGCACTTATTGGTATTACTTTATTTGAAGCAGCTTATATGGCTGAAGTGATCAGAGGAGGCTTACAATCAATTCCTCGCGGACAATATGAAGCTTGTGATGCTTTAGGTTTAGGGTATTGGAGGAAAATGATTTTGGTTATTTTGCCTCAAGCAATTAAATTAGTAATTCCCGGTATTGTTAATACCTGTATTGCTTTGTTCAAAGATACTTCTTTGGTCTCTATTATTGGGTTATGGGACCTTCTTAACGCAGCTTACAACGCTACTCGCGACCCTCTATGGTTGGCGTATACGATCGAAGGATTTGCCTTTACTGCGCTAATTTATTTTATATTTTGTTTTGGAATGTCTCAATACAGCCAAATACTTGAACGCAGGCTCTCTTACACTGCAAAAACATAATAAAACCATTTAAAAATTATGAAAGAAAATACTGAAACGGTTATATCTATAAAAAAGATGAATAAGTGGTATGGGGATTTTCACGTACTTAACGATATAGACCTTGACGTTCATAAAGGTGAAAAAATCGTTATATGTGGCCCTTCTGGTTCTGGAAAATCAACACTGATTCGTTGTATCAATCGTCTTGAAGCACACCAGAAAGGCGAAATAATTGTTTATGATCGCGAGCTAACCGACGACATTAAATCCATTGAGCACGTGCGCCATCATGTTGGAATGGTCTTTCAATCTTTCAATCTTTTCCCTCATTTAACTGTTTTGGAAAACTTGATGCTTTCTCCAAAATGGGTGAGCAAAACACCAGATGCTGAAGCAAGAGAAACGGCTCTTAAATATTTGAGCCGTGTTAAGATTTCCGAACAATCTGATAAGTACCCTGGTCAACTGTCTGGTGGGCAACAACAACGTGTTGCTATTGCTCGCGCTTTGTGTATGAATCCTGACATTATGCTCTTTGATGAACCAACTTCGGCACTTGACCCTGAAATCATTAACGAAGTGCTTGAAGTCATGATTGAACTAGCAGAAGGTGGTATGACTATGTTGGTGGTCACTCATGAGATGGGCTTTGCAAGAAAAGTAGCCGATTGTGTGATGTTTATGGATCAAGGTGAAGTAATTGAAAGATCCTCTCCAGAACAGTTTTTCACCAACCCTGAAAGTCCGAGAACGCAAAAGTTTCTCGAACAAATAATCACACACTAAAACGATCTTTTATTGCAACTAAGGCCTTTTCTGCTGCAATAATAGTTGCATCTATATCTTCGTCGCTATGTGCACTGCAAATAAAGCCGGCCTCATAAGCAGATGGTGCAAAATAGAAACCTTCTCGAAGCATTTCATGAAAGAAAAAGTTATACAGTTGAACACCTGATGCAACTTGAGAAAAACGGCTAACCTGTTCGCTTGAACCAAAGAATAAACCAAACATCGCTCCAGCACGATTACAACTCATGGGAACATTGTTCTTTTTAGCTGCCATTAAAATACCATCGCATAATCGATTGCATTGATTGAACAAATGTTCATAAACATTTTCTTCTTCAATCAACTCAAGCATTTTTAATCCAGCGCTCATGCACAACGGGTTGCCTGACAATGTACCTGCTTGATATACAGCTCCCATGGGAGAAAGCATCTCCATAATCTCTTCTTTCCCTCCAAACGCACCTACAGGCAATCCTCCACCTATTATTTTCCCAAGACACGTTAAATCTGGATTGATACCATATAGTCTCTGAGCGCCTCCAATGGAAACACGAAAACCACTCATTACTTCATCAAAAATCAATAACGTTCCATTTCTTTTGCATAAAATAGCCAGCTCTTCAATAAATTCTTTTTCAGCGGGTATACAATTCATATTACCCGCTACAGGTTCAATAATGACGGCGGCCAATCGTTCACCATACTCATTAAAATTTGCACGTAAATTTTCTATATTGTTAAATTCAAAAACCAGTGTTAAATCGGTAAATTCCTTAGGAACACCTGGTGAATTGGGCTCACCATGTGTGAGCATCCCCGACCCTCCTTTTACCAACAAAGCATCTGCATGTCCATGATAACAACCTTCAAATTTAGCAATCAAATCTCGTCCCGTGTATGCTCGAGCTAATCGCAAAGCACTCATAGTAGCTTCTGTACCTGAATTTACAAAGCGTACTTTGTCCATTGAAGGAACGTGCTGCTTTATTTTTTCTGCCAGCTGTGTTTCCAGTTCTGTCGGTGCTCCAAAGCTCACTCCATTGTGAGCTGCCTCTATAATAGCATCGCGTATGACTGGATGATTATGTCCCATTATCATCGGCCCCCACGATCCCACATAATCAATATAAGACTTTCCTTCTATATCGTATAGCCAACAGCCATCTGCCTTTTTAATGAATATTGGATCACCACCGACTCCTTTAAAAGCGCGTACCGGAGAATTAACACCACCGGGGATAACTTTTTTTGCCTGCTTAAAAGCTGTTTTGTTAGTATTCATTAGGTTTCCTAGAATTTAAATGCCACAATAAGGCTATTGTATAATGCTAGCACTCGATACACAAAGAAACAAACCTTGAATCAACCAACCAAAACGCAGCAATATCTCCGACTATTGCAATATCTAAAGCAGGTAAAAGGCCTCGTAGCTATTGCAGTTGCTACCATGCTTATGGCAGCGGCAACAGAACCCTTGTTACCTGCGTTGATGGAGCCTTTAATTGATAGAAGCCTCATTGATAAAGATCGAACTTCAATTACTTGGATTCCACTTGCGATGCTTGCGCTATTTTTAGTGCGTGGCATCATTGATTACCTTAATCGAATAAGTACTGTTGCGATTGCTCAACAATCGATAGAACAATTACGTAACCAAATGTTTGCAAAATTACAATACCTGCCTATGCACTCATTTGAAGAAAATACCAGTGGCTCTTTAATATCTCGATTTACGTTTGATGTCAATCAGATGGCCAACGCTTTATCTGAAGCTTGGGTGGTATTAATTCGTGACTCACTGGTTGTTTTAGCACTTGTTTCCTATCTGCTATACTTGTCTTGGCAGTTATCATTGGTGCTGCTTTTAGTCGGTCCAATTGCAGGGTACATAATCCATCGAGCTTCTAATGCCATGCGCAAATATTCAGCAAATGCGCAGACTAAAATGGGCGATATGACTCATTTACTTGAAGAAAGTATTGAGGGACACCGTGATATAAAAATTTTTGCCGCTGAGCATACAGAGAAGAAAAGATTTAATAGTGTTTCTGCTGAAGTACGTGATCAATTATTGAAAATAAATCGAATTGCGGCACTTAATGTCCCATTGGTTCAGGTGATTGCGGCAAGTTCAGTAAGCGTTGTACTATATATTGCTTTTGAAATGAATGCCCACTCTTTACTTTCTCCGGGGGTATTCGTCTCATACATAACAGCAATGGCGTTATTGTTTGAGCCCATTCGCCGCCTTACTCACGTTAACCCCGAAATTCAAAAAGGCTTAGCCGCCGCCGATACATTGTTCGCCATTCTTGATGCACCAGTAGAAATCGACAACGGAAACCAGGTCGCAACCAATATAAAAGGCGAAGTGCAGTTTAATGATGTGTTTTTTAATTACCCCAACGGTACAAAAGCACTTAAAGCCATTACTTTCAACATTAAAGCTGGAGAAAAAGTTGCCATCGTAGGCACTTCAGGCAGCGGAAAATCAACGATCATGAATCTATTGATGCGTTTTTATCATCCTCAAAATGGTGAAATTTGTATTGATGGCATTCCAATTAATGCACTCACCCTTGAAAGTCTGCGCCAAAATATTGCATTAGTTAGCCAGAAAGTAGTACTCTTTGATGCTTCAGCAGGCAATAATATTGCTTTTGGAAGCAACTCCTGTGCAAGCAAAGCCGCGATTAAAGAAGCTGCCATTAATGCAGATGCAGATGCGTTCATTCAGACACTTGAGCATGGATACGACTCCAGAATAGGAGAAAATGGGTCATTGCTTTCTGGCGGACAACGACAACGCATAGCTATCGCTCGAGCATTTTTAAAAAACGCCCCCATTTTATTGCTTGACGAAGCATCATCAGCACTTGATAATGAATCTGAATCTGCCGTTCAAAAATCCATCGAAAAGTTAAGGCAAGGACGTACTACGCTGATTATTGCTCATCGACTATCGACCATAAAAAATGCAGATCGAATAATCGTAATGCAGAATGGAAAAATCATTGATCAAGGAAACCATGAAACGCTTTTACATTCTTCAAAAGTCTATTCAAATCTTTACAAAGGAATGGAACGTTGATGAAGACATTCTCCAATATCCATTTATACACTTGTTTGGAGTTTCTTTAAGAAAAACCAAGATAAAAAGAGTCTTTCAGCCAATCATTTAGGCAGATCTTTATCTGAAGAATAATTAGGCAGATCTTTTAAGTCAATTTCTTCAATATTTGCTTTTTTCAAAGAACCATTGATTTTCTCGAGTTTTTCATCAAGCAACTTTAAGTGATCTACCACGGCAGTAAATGCTTCTACCTCAGGATCGGGGGCATCAGGATTTAACCCATACGCCTCAAAACCCACTTTGGAAAACAAAGACGTTTGCGTAGTAACAATTTTTGCAGGGATGCCAACTGCAGTTGCTCCTGCTGGGACTTCCTTTACAACCACTGCATTTGAGCCAACACGAGCGTTATCGCCAATCAGTATTGGTCCCAATATTTTAGCGCCAGCACCAACAATTACTCCATCACCTAACGTTGGATGGCGTTTGACTTTTTGCCATGTAGTTCCTCCAAGCGTTACTCCTTGATAAACTGAACAATCATTGCCTATTTCAGTAGTTGCTCCAATAACAATACCCATGCCGTGATCTACAAAAAAACGTTCACCAATCTTTGCACCTGGATGAATTTCAACGCCAGTAAGTAAGCGCCCTACGTTAGAGAGCATTCGCGCAATTGTACACAGACCAATATTCCAAAGAACATGGGTAACTCTATACATATATACTGAATGGATACCTGTGTGTGTCAATACGACTTCCAAAACGCCTCGAGCTGCAGGGTCTCTTTCCAGAACGCATAAAGTATCCTGTCTAAAATGTCTAAAAAAACTCATATTTGTTTAACTTCTTTTTTCACTCTTTATAGCGCGCCATACCAGCAGTAATCTCATTTTTTGCAACATCCACATCTCCCCAACCATCAATATTTACCCACTTCCCTGGTTCTAAAGATTTGTAGTGCGTGAAAAAATGTTCAATCTGTTCTTTAATGAGCGGAATGTCTTCAATTTTTTTCACATGTTTATAAATAGGCGTCAACTTGTCAACAGGAACTGCAATAACTTTTGCATCCTTACCACCGTCATCTGTCATTTCAAGCACACCAATAGGACGCGCTCGAATTACTGAACCTATCACCAGTGGATACGGCGTGATAACTAACACATCAACAGGATCACCATCTTCCGCCAATGTATTGTTAAGATAACCATAGTTAGCAGGATAGAACATCGGAGAGGACATAAAACGATCAACCCATACACTAGCCGTTTCTTTATCCACCTCGTATTTAACCGGAGCTGCGTTGGCGGGTATTTCAATAATGACATTTATGTCTTTAGGCGCGTCTTTACCAGTAGGAATATTTGCTATACTCATGATTCTTTTATTTCCAAAATATTAATCGATAATCGTGATTGTACCAATTTACAGCGTTTCCTTTTCTTTGGAGATGAAATTATTTAACACATTAGAGGTGTATACTTTTAAGAAGAGTAGTTTTTATTAAAAATAACTACTTCGTGATGTTGCTATGCATTGATCCTTGAAGCATTAAAAAATCGATGGAAATAAATCATTAGTAATGATATGAAAATAAACTTGATAGGCATCAAATCCTTGCAAAACGATTAAAATGATAAATATTAATAGTAACTTTGTATAATGCCATAACTTTGATATTTAATGATATTGAAATAAAACCGTTTTTTTACAAAATCACCTTGCACAGGAGACCTATTTCATGTTGCTAATTTCCTCAAAACAACGATGAAGACGCATGCTCGAGTAGTAGTGATCGGAGGGGGTATTGCTGGCTGTTCAACGCTCTATCATCTAACACGCGAAGGATGGAATGATGTTGTACTGATTGAGCGCGACGAATTAACATCGGGGTCAACTTGGCATGCTGCTGCTCAAGTCACTCAGTTTGGCGCAAACCAGACAATGGTTGCCTTAAAGAGACACAGCATCAACCTTTACCGTGAGCTTGCTGCTGATTCAACTCATCCGTTTGCCTATCACATAACAGGTGGCATGCGACTTGCCCACACGCAAGAGCAGGTCGATACCTACAAACACTTTGTCAGTATGGCGAGTGGTGTGAATGTTGAGATGGAATTTATCGGCGTGGAGGAAGTCGGAAAACGCCACCCACTTATTAATACCAAAGGTCTGATCGGAGCTTGGTGGGACCCTCTGGATGGCGACATAGACCCTGCTGGAATAACGCTCGCACTTGCTCGGAAAGCTCGCGAAGCTGGTGCCGAAGTCTATCGATTCAATCCCGTCGAAAATATCACACGCAAAGCAAATGGTGAGTTCATAGTGCATACTAAAAATGGCGACATCACTTGTGAAAAAGTGGTCAATGCTACCGGCTACCGCGTGAATGAAGTAGGTAACATGCTTGGCGTTACCCATCCAGTGACATCGATGGAACACATGTATTTTGTAACCGACACATTGCCAGAGCTTGAAGCTTTGGACTTTATGGTGCCAATTATTCGAGATCCGGGTGATGACTTTTATTCTCGCCAAGAAAAGAATGGATTGCTGGTAGGAATCTATGAACAAGGCTGTAAAACTTTTGGTATGGATGGCATTGATCCGAACTTCACCCAAGCCCTGTGCCCATCAGACCTTGATCGCTGTCTCGATAACATGGAACAAATTTTTGAACGACTCCCTGCTTTAGAAAAGGCTGGAATCCATTCTGTTATCAACGGACCTATCACCTACACGATTGATGGCGCACCACTAATCGGGCAAATACCAGGCATTGAAAACGCCTACTGTGCGCTTGGTCTTCGAGCAGGTATTGGTGAAGCAGGTGGGCATGGCAAAATACTCGCTGAAATTATCGTTCATGGTGAGTCTGAATGGGATGCTTGGTGTTTAGACCCTCGGCGTTTTACTCAGTACGCGACAACAGAATTCACTTCCATCAAAACTATTGAAGACTATCAAAACGAATTTCACTATCACCTTCCTCACGAACATCGACCAGCTGGACGTCCAATTCGTACAACACCGTTGTATCCACTACTCGATCAAATGGATTGCGCTTGGGGCGTCGTCAACGGTTGGGAAAGAGCACTGTTTTTCAAACCCAGTCGAGATTTTATCGATGAGCACAGCTATCGATTTACGCCAACCAAAGACATTGTTGCCGCAGAGATTGCGCACCTTCAAAACCATGTAAGCGTGATGGAAGTTTCAGGCTTCAATCGCTATGAAATAAGCGGAGAAGGCGTAGAAGCGTTTCTAAATCATATGGTTTGTGGACATGTTCCGACAGAGATTGGCAAGCTTAGTCTTTGTTATCTATTGACTAAGAAAGGTAATGTCCTAAGTGAAGCCACGTTGGTCAAACTCGATGAGAATCTCTACTGGTGGGGTTCAGCAGCGGCATCCGAATGGCATGATCGTGATTGGTTAAATCATTTCAAACCCAAATCTGTCACTCTCACTGAACTTACAAACAGCCATACTACACTGGTTGTTGCTGGTCCCAAATCACGATCACTGCTGCAGGAAGTTTCTCCACGCTTTGACTTTACTGGAAAATCTCTTGGATGGTTGCGTTGTCAGGCGATATGCATTGGCCACGTTGAGGTGGTTGTCATGAACGTGAGTTATTCAGGTGAGCTTTCCTATGAGTTGCATGTGCCGAACACTCAGCTAATCACTGTATGGAATACTCTCAAACAAGCTGGTAAGCAGTACAACATGGGTGCCTTTGGCCTTTACGCTACTGAGTCGATGCGATTAGAGAAAGGTTTTCTGCATTGGAAGGCGGATCTGATTTATGAATACAATCCGTTCGAGGCAGGTCTGGATCGTTTCGTAAAAATGGATAAATCCGATTTCATAGGCAAAGCTGCACTTATTAAGCAGGTTGAACGTGGCCCACGCAAACAGCTAGTATCACTAACTGTTGATTGCGATTTTGCCAGTGCCCATAACGGTGCTCCAGTATTTGCAGATGGTAATCTGACAGGCTCAGTTACTTCTGCTGGCTTCGGCCATCGAGTGAACAAAAATATTGCCTACGCCTATGTTCAACCAGAACATGCTGTCACTGGAATGAAATTGCAAGTAAATATTCTTGGAGAGCGTTATGATTGCGCAGTCGTACCGCCCGCTTTGTACGACCCGAAGTATGAGCGGATTCGAACGTGAATAACTAAAATCATTGCGCCTGCATACAGCACAATGAGCATTTAAACACACGATGTTGATGATTAAAAAGATCAGAAAATTTCTGTTTTTTGGTTTGATTGCATGTACTCTGCCTTCTCTAGCCCAGCCCCTTAACATATGCCTTGAACCACAAGGTAAAAAAGTGTTTGAAAATCCAACCGGGATTATATGGTTAGAACGCCGTAACGGTTGGTTCGTATTAGAAAAGCGTGGACGCCTATACTTCTATGATGCTCAAAATAACGTTAAAGAACTTGTAGCAAACTGGCAAAAGCGTGTTAATGACTCTTTTGAAGGGGGGCTACTAAGCGTTGCTCTTGACCCTAACTTCTTTGAAAATAGATATATTTATACCCATATGACTTTAGCAGGCGAAGAAACGATATCTGCTATCGAACGCTGGACAATTTCTTCCGATGGATTGGTGCAGTTGGATTCATTGAAAACTATCCTCACACAAATACAGCCTTATGACAATCACAACGGTGGACGTATTGCTTTTGGTCCTGATGGGTATCTTTATGTAGGGTTTGGCGACGGTGGACTGGCTGGAGATCCAAATGCCAATGCGCAAAATGTTAGCAATTTGCTCGGCGCAATTTTGCGTATTAACGTACATACTCAAGAGCGCTATTTAATACCTGAAGATAATCCTTTTTTGCTAAGTTCTTTCGACAAATACCACGCACCAATGAAAAAAGAAAGTCGTCCAGAAATCTATGCATGGGGTTTGCGCAATCCTTGGCAATTTAGCTTTGACTCTCTTACAGGCGATTTATGGTTAGCCGATGTTGGAGAAAACCAGCAGGAAGAAATAAATTTAATACTCAAAGGTCACAATTATGGATGGGATTGCTATGAGGGGACACTGGAATTTGAGCCAAATAACTGGTGCACTGCCAATAAAAAACTTTTAGATTTTCCATACACCACATATTCTCGCTCGCTCGGAAAATCCGTTGTTGGAGGGTATGTGTATCGTGGAGAAAAATATACAGACTGGTTTGGAAAATATTTTTTTGCAGACTTCATCAGCGGTAGGATTTGGACGTTCCCAACATCTAAGCTATTATTGAAAAAAAAACGCCAACCATTTCATGAAACCTATAAAGGCAACATGTTCATCAGCAGTTTCGCTGAAGACGGCGAAGGTGAGCTCTACGTTGTTGGATATTACTCTGGACGTATATACGCATTAAAAGAGCAATGTAAAAAACATTGAAACCAGCGCATATTTACTACTTATTAAGCCGATTTATTGAGTAAATTTGAAAAAAAGATAGCTGAAAAATGATGCTCTTGAAACAGCACTAATTCATTTATTTAATCGTGCTGAGACAGCTTTCTATCTGTTCACTAATCGATTTTATATCTGCTTCTCCGTCAATGGCAAAATAGACAGAAGAACCGTCGCATGTCTTACTATTGTAGTGCCTCGTGAGCGGTTTAGTTTGCTCATGATACACCTCAAGCCTCGCTCGAACCGTTTCTTCTTTGTCATCATCACGTTGAACTAAAGCTTCACCTGTTAGATCATCTATCCCCTCTTTTTTTGGAGGATTGTATATAGTATGATAGGTACGCCCACTCGGTTTATGCACTCTGCGTCCACTCAAACGTTTCACCAATTTATCATCAGAAACAACAATTTCAACGACTACATCAATGACTACACCCGCTTTTTCCAAAGCGTCTGCTTGGGCTAACGTTCTAGGGAAACCATCAAAAATATACCCTTTTTTAGAAGTCTTTTGACCAACACGCTCGATCACTAAGCCGATGATAATTTCATCTGGAACCAACTCGCCAGAATCCATATAGCCCTTTGCTTTCATCCCTAAATCGGTTTGGTTGATAACCGCTTCGCGAAGCATGTCGCCTGTGGATATTTGTGCAAGGTCAAACAAATCCATGATTTTTTGAGCTTGTGTTCCTTTGCCAGCTCCGGGGGGGCCTAGAAAAATAACGCGCATATTACCTTATTTGATATTGAAAAACATATGCTCTATTATAGCGTAGAATACCGATTTCCCTGTAGTCACTATGCTTAAAGTACTTAAAAAATGGTATCAATCCACTGATATTGATCTAACGAAAGATTTTGAGGATTTGTTTGCTCAAAAAGGCATCGTAATGGATGAGCAACAACAACGAGCTATTGTTCATCTTGACGTTCTCTTAAAAACCATTCATTCATCGAATTCTTTTCAGAAAAATCAAAGCATCGGTGTGTATTTATGGGGTGGCGTTGGCCGTGGAAAAACGATGATTATGAACGCTTTTTTTCAAAAATTAAAACGAAAAAAAATACGATTACACTATCACGAGCTGCTTCAGCAACTGCTTAATCAACTAAAAATATTTGACAAGACAGACAATCCTATGGATTCGGTCATACATCAGCTCGCTGATAATGCAAAGGTATTGTGCATAGATGATTTGCATATTCACGACATCGTCGATGGCACACTATGGCAAGGTGTTTATCAAAATGCCGTTAAACGCAAACTATTCCTAGTAATCACTTCCAACTATCACCCTGATAAATTACTCGATATTCCTGGCTATCAATTTAAAATTCGTCCTGTTCTTGATGCAATGAAACAGAATATGGAAATAATCCAATTGGACGCTGGCGTTGACTATCGTTATCAAAAGCTTGAAAACCCACCTTCAACAAGGAATATGCAAGACGAAGCGCTTGATGCGATTTTCGCTCAGTTAATCGATAATGAGATAACTGTTCAAAATGGTGTGATAACGATTCAACACCGTCCAATTCAATATCTTAGAAAGAATGAAAAAATTATTTGGTTTGAGTTTGATGAAATTTGCGGAAGCATAAGATCTTACCGTGATTATCTCGATTTAAGCGATGCCTTTTCAACGTTTTTTGTCTCAGGAATCAATGAAGAAAACATTCAAGACCCTATTTGGCTCAAACGTTTTATCTGGCTGGTTGATATCCTCTATGATAGAAATATCCCTTTTTATCTGGGCTCTTCAGAACCTGTACTTAATTTGATAAAAAAAGCACCTTCAATCGTTGACTTTGATAGAACAAAAAGTCGATTAAAGCAGATGCTTTTTCTTACGTAGCTTGACATTAACGACCGTATTAAGGATTAGATGATATTAAGCATCCTGTATATTTTTCATGAAATGGCTGGTAAGCGATTGCGACCAAGCACTGTGTTTTTATTGTACATTCAAGGAATCTACGCACACTAACTCCTTTCGCATGACAATGGCACTATCAGGACACAGTACACGAAATTCTTCACATTGTTTTATGCAAACAGGGGCGTTTTCTTTTTGTATTGTTTCATAACCGAGGGCAGAAAAATACAATTCTGCGGTATTCGTTAGCAAATACATTATTCGAACATTATTCTCTTGCGCGTGTTTTTCAATTTCTCGCACTAACTTTAATCCAATACCACGACTTCTGAAATCACTCGACACCGCCAATGAACGTAATAAAGCTTCTCTTCCAAAATTTTCCAAACCTACCAATGCACATAATGTGTCATTTTCGTAATAACCGATAAATTGACTTAAATCTAATTTTTGCAAATCTTCCGTAGGCAAATCACTGCTTGCCAATATTTGATGAACATCCTCAATAGATGGATTGAATTGAATCATATAGTGAAACGCTCTCCTGTTTCTAAAGATTGATAGATATTATAAAGCACCTTAGCACCCGCATTATCTACATTAGGGGCACCTAACCCTTCAATAACGTGTCTTTTATCGAGGGTTCTAAATTCAAAACTAAATCGCACCTTATTGGAAGTATTAGGAATTGAATCGTGTAAATGCGCAGAAGAGAACGCTAAACATTGATCGGGTTCAATTACTACAGCAACGCCGTTTTTTGGCTCTTCAAGGCTCGATGGCGCTCCCTTGTAGTCAAGTTTTTCTCCCGCCTTAGCGGCTTTTTTCTTTTGCATGTACGTAGAAAAAGACCACGAATCAGTATCATTGGGCATGGGATTATTCCAATAATGTGGGTAAAAACGAATAGTACGGTTTGTATCAATTGGGTATATTGGCGCCCACCAATTTACCTGCGCTTGAACGTTAACTCCCCACGTGTCACGATGAGCATGTACATGATCATGCAACCAACGCTTCTCATAAAAATTCACGGGCGGTGCAGCGCGTAAAATAATTTTATCCCAATATAAAAATGTAGAGTCAATACCCCATGACTTGAAAACTTGACGAACCGTATCTCGCTGTTCATTCTGAATAGCTTCACGAGCCTTAACAAGTAGTGCTATGAAATGCGTATGATCAATATGATTATGAGCATCTGTTGGATGATAAGGCATAAAAACCTCTTCCAAAATGCCTGCCATTTTCTTGCGCCATTGCGCAAAAAAAGCATCTGTAGGTTGAACACAGAACAACTGTCCTGAAAAAATCTGTGGATAAAACTTTTCTTCTAACGGCGAACCAATAATTTTCAAAAAATCCATATCCCACCTCTTAACAAAATTTATATCCCAGTAACCAACTATAAATTAAGTTAAGTCTGGGCAGCATAACTGCCCAGACTTTGAAAGTTTTATGATTCCAGTTTATGTCCTGTTGCTGACAGACCAGTCCCAGAACTTTCAGGTTTTTTGAAAGGCGTTGGAACCACTTCGGCATCAACTGGAGTTGCTGAATATTTTTCAGGCAACACTACTTTCATTTTGGTGCCTATTTTTGCGTACTCACTTGGCACAAAAGCAAATGCAATATTGCTTTCTTGCGATGGAGAATACCATGCTGAGGTAATATGCCCTATCAATTCATCACCGTCAAGGACATGATAAAAATCAGCCGGATACCATTCGATATGCTTGCCGCCCATACGTATACCAACAAGTTTATGGGTTGCGCCTTTATCGTGTATTTTTTGCAAGGCTTCTTTACCAATAAAGCTATCCTTTGTGAAATCTACTTGCCAGCCAAGACCTAATTCATAAGGGTTATTCTCTTGGTCCATGTCTTGTCCCCAAGAAAGAATTCCTGCTTCAATACGACGATGATGCCCTGGAGCAATTACTTTCAAGTTGAACGCTTTACCAGCCTCAAGAACTGCATTCCACATCTTCTCTGCATTTATAGTTGCATCTTTCAAATAGATCTCATAACCAAGCTCAGTTGAGAATCCTGTGCGTGAAATATAAACATCACAACCATTGATGACTGCTTTCATCATACCATAGTATGCAATATTGTTAATCTCATCACCAAAGATCGAGATCATCAAATCACGTGATTTTGGACCTTGAATTTGTACTGGAGCAACATCAATCTCATGGATTTCAACATCCATACCAACTAATGCATTAACCCCTTGCAAATATATACCAATATCCGAATCTGAAAGCGAGAACCAAAACTCATCTTCAGCAGGACGAAGAAGAATAGGATCGTTAAGCACTCCACCATATTGATTACACAAAATCACATAACGCGCTTTCATAACTGCACACGATGAAGCACGACGAGTAATGACTTGATCAACAAATTTTTCAGCATCGGGTCCTTTAACCTGAATTTGTCTCTCAACTGCGACATTCCACATTGTTACATGCTCGGTCAAATATTTATATTCTTCCATTAATCCACCATCTTCAGGCTTAATATAGGCACGTGGATGGTAAATTCGGTTGTACACAGAATGACACCAGCATCCTGCTTCTTGCGACAAATGCCAGTAAGGACCTTTGCGGATACGCGTATCAATTAATATGCGCGATCCTTCAGCGGTTGCACCTGTATCACCAGGAACACTGCGACTATCACCACTTTGAATAAGTTGAATAGGCACTTTTCTTTGTTTTAGTTTAGACATAGTTCATCTCCATATATTAAAAAAGTTTATAAACCCATGTTAATATTCATACATCCTTTTCAAAATGCATCAAACATCAACTCCAAATTTAGCCAAATCATCAAATGCTCCAGAATAATTTCCAAAAGCATAACAATGCAATCCAGCTATTTTTTTTGAAGCCAATAGTGGCTTTAAAAAATCATCACTCTTATATTCGGTTAGTAATTTGAACATATTTTGTTTTTTTAAAAAAACCAATGCTTTTTCAATACCAACTAAAGAGGCCATTTGAACCAATTTACTCAATTTACAGGGCGCTACAAAACCAACACATAGTCCCGTGTCAATTCTGTGCGCACGCAATAAATCAAGATAATTTAATACTGACTGAGACTCAAAACTCATTTGTGTCATTAACAGCGTTTGTTTCCCTTGTCTTTTTGCCCAAGCAATTTTCTGCTCTATAAAATCAATAGCAATATTCGTATCCTCTGCATGAAGATGACCTTCTGGAAAAGCAGCAAAATACGTTACAGGTGCCTCAAGATTGTCAACTTCACCACTATCAAGAAGTTGTTGCACACTCTCGAAACATTCTGGTTTATCATTATCTCCCCCTAAAAATAATACACCGTCCACCCCTATCTCATTAAGTCGGCTAATGATGGTAGGAAAATCTTCTGTCTTCTTGATGTTTCGTGCTGCTAAATGTGCAACCACTTGAAATCCAGACTCCTTCAACGAGGCACATGCTCGTAATCCATCATTGAAATCAGAACCATTTATGTGGGTAACAAACACTTTTGTTTGTTGGACAGGAACACTTCTCGATGCTTTTTGAAAAGCACTCAACAACTTATCTTCGTGATTGGGGAAAACTTCAATGGACAAATGCATAAATACACCAAATAATTTTATCTAGATTAAATCTTTAACGATCAACCGTAGCATAGCAACACCCTCTAAAATTTAGGGGGTGAATTATAAATCTTGATTATGGAATGAAAGCCCCTATTTATATTAAAATTTTCAATGGGTTGCTTTGCTAAATTTGCATTATCTGGCGTATTAAATAAGTGCATAAATGCACCAGAGCAGTTTAAAGAAAGATATCGATGAATTGATGAAGACTCGGGTTGGAATAGAAAATGTAAACTGGAAGAGTGATTTTGCAACCGATTCAAAAAGAACTGAACGAAAAAATCAGAGAGCTGATGAATACTCAATTTTTAGATAGATAATGAACATGGTAATGGTAATATCAAACTAACCAATGCCAAACAGCTTAAGAAGCAAATCTGCTCTATCTTAACATGTGCACTGAGTGCCCCAAAGGAACTGTTGTAGATTTTGTTAAACGGAAGGAAGGAATATGTTAAGGATACAGTAATATCCAACGATCTATTGCTTGCACCATATCTTAAGGTACTCATAACGGTTCACTTAAGAGTTTCTTCTTTTTTGGAAACGAGGCAACGTTAGAATACATATAATATATTTAATACCAGTTTAATACAATTCATGCGGAGTAAACTATGAATGAAAAAAAACAATCTTTGTTAGGTGGTGGAGAAGAATTAAGAGCAGTTTGTACTCCTGACTCAGGAGCTGCAGGAGTAAATGTCACCATAACAGCGACGCCTGCGTCTGAACCCTCAGGATTCCACAATCTAACCATTTTAGGCGGAGTAATAACATCATTAGAAACAGGGTTAGCCGAAAGATTAGATAATGTAGAAGCTGTGGAAGATGCAAAAATTTATACTACAACGCTCCCTAATGATCTTGATGAAGGACACTACGATATTGTCATAGATTTAATATCACACGTCCCAGGTGCAGAAGAGTCACGCTTTACGATTAAGGCCAGTTATGAGGTTGAGGCGCATAAACCGGGTAAAAATCCTGAGGTAAGAACAATCATCCCATCGACAGTTTCGCAAGCTGAATTCAATACAAAAGTATTCTCTGCGCAGGGAACTAATTTTGATAAGTTAAATGTTCAGCGTGGTGCTCAAATAATTTCTGAAACTGGATTAACCAGATTAAGCATAACGCCTCAAAGTGATACAAGATGCCTTATACGTGTACTCAATCCATCTGGCACTCCTCCTTCGGAGGGTGTTTGGGCAATGTTCATGTACAGCAGCGGTGGAGAACCTATTTCATCAACATCTAGGATTCGAGTGGTGAAAGAATAGTAAGCGCACCAAATGTCATCATATAATCCAGTATTCTAAGAAACATTTCTCACTCATAGATTATATAAATCCAATTATGGAAAAAGATTACCTAACTTGTAATCGCTATCTGCCGATGTTTTTTTAAACGGGAAAAATGAAACCTTTTAGAATTCAGCAATATCCAACGATCTATTGCTTGCGCTATGTCTCAAGGTATTCATAACGGTTTAATTAACAGTTTTTCTTTTTTGAAAGCGAGATAACGTTAGAATGCATATTACTATACTAATTTAAATATGAGTTCAACACCATCCGTGCGGAGTAAGCTATGAATGAAAAAAAACAATCTTTGTTAGGTGGTGGAGAAGAAGTGAGAGCAGTTTGTACTCCTGATTCAGGAGCTGCAGGAGCACATGTCACCATAACAACGACGCCTGCATCTGAACCTTCAGGATTCCATGATCTAACCATTTTAGGCGGAGTTGTAATATCACTAGAAACTGGGTTGGCTGAAAAATTAGATACTGTAGAGGCTATGGAGGATGCAAACATTTATACTGCAGTTCTCCCTAATGATCTTGATGAAGGACACTACGACATTATCATAGATTTAACATCACACCTCCCAGGTAAAGAATCGACACGCTTTACGATTAAAGCCAATTATGAAGTTGAGGGGAATGAGCGAGGTAAAAATCCTGAAATAAGAACAATCACCCCATCAACAATTTCGCAAGCTGAATTCAATACAAAATTATTCACTGTGCAGGGAAAGAATTTTGATCAGTTAAATGTTCAGCGCGGTGCTCAAATACTTACTGAAGCTGGAGCAACCAGATTAAGCGTAACGCCTCAAAGTGATACGAGATGCCTTATACGTACAATCAATCAAGCTGGCACTCCTCCTTCGGCAGGTGTTTGGGCAGTGTTCATGTTCAGCAAAAGTGGAATACGTATTTCATCAGCCTCTAGGATTAGAGTGACGGAAGAAGAGTAAGCGCACCATACGAGTTCAATACAATCAATACGGAGTAAACTATGAATGAAAAAAAACAATCTTTGTTAGGTGGTGGAGAAGAAGTGAGAGCAGTTTGTACTCCTGATTCAGGAGCTGCAGGAGCACATGTCACCATAACAACGACGCCTGCATCTGAACCTTCAGGATTCCATGATCTAACCATTTTAGGCGGAGTTGTAATATCACTAGAAACTGGGTTGGCTGAAAAATTAGATACTGTAGAGGCTATGGAGGATGCAAACATTTATACTGCAGTTCTCCCTAATGATCTTGATGAAGGACACTACGACATTATCATAGATTTAACATCACACCTCCCAGGTAAAGAATCGACACGCTTTACGATTAAAGCCAATTATGAAGTTGAGGGGAATGAGCGAGGTAAAAATCCTGAAATAAGAACAATCACCCCATCAACAATTTCGCAAGCTGAATTCAATACAAAATTATTCACTGTGCAGGGAAAGAATTTTGATCAGTTAAATGTTCAGCGCGGTGCTCAAATACTTACTGAAGCTGGAGTAACCAGATTAAGCGTAACGCCTCAAAGTGATACGAGATGCCTTATCCGTACAATCAATCAAGCTGGCACTCCTCCTTCGGCAGGTGTTTGGGCAGTGTTCATGTTCAGCAAAAGTGGAATACGTATTTCATCAGCCTCTAGGATTAGAGTGACGGAAGAAGAATAAGCGCACCATACGAGTTCAATACAATCAATACGGAGTAAACCATGAATGAAAAAAAACAATCTTTGTTAGGTAGTGGAGAAGAAGTGAGAGCAGTTTGTACTCCTGACTCAGGAGCTGCAGGAGTAAATGTCACCATAACAGCGGCGCCTGCGTCTGAACCTCCAGGATTCCGCAATCTAACCATTTTAGGCGGAATAGTAACATCATTAGAAACAGGGATAGCCGAAAGATTAGAGAATGTAGAGGCTGTGGAAGATGGAAAAATTTATACTGCAACGATCCCTAATGATCTTGATGGAGGGCACTACGATATTATCATAGATTTAATATCACACGTCCCAGGTGCAGAAGAGTCACGCTTTACGATTAAAGCCAGTTATGAGGTTGAGGGGCATGAACAAGGTGGAGATCCTGAGGTAACGAGAATTACCCCATCGACAGTTTCGCGAGCTGAATTCAATACAAAAATGTTCACTGCGCGGGGAAGGAATTTTGATGAGATATATCATGAGCGTGGTGCCCAAATATTTACTGAAACTGGATTAACCAGATTGACTTTAACGCCTCAAAGTAATACGAGCTTCCTTATGCGTGCAACCAACCCAGCTAATACTCCTCCTTCGGTAGGTATTTGGGTAGTGCAAATGTACACCAGAGATGGAATGCGTATTTCATCAGCCTCTAAGCTTCAAGTGACGGAAGAATAATAGGCACACCAAATGTATCGTACAGTCCAGTATTCTCAGAAAAATTTTTCACTCATACTTATATAAATCCAATTATGAAAAAAGTTAGCGAAGACGCGTCACAGTATAACTTGTCACCGCCTATTCCGCCAGGCGAAAAAATCTTATCTGCTGATTCATTCTGTGCACTTGTTCCAGAATTTGACCCTAAGAATCCTCAATCCATTACAAGTTGGCAATGTTTTTCATCTGAAGTAGGCGAAAAAAACTTCAACTTAGGAGCAAGCACTACTATTGCCGATAAAACCGAGATTTGGGCTTCATCTTTGCAGAGGGTATCTGACCCAACAAATGGCAATGAAGTTGCTTGTGTATTGGGCAAAGATTCAGCTTACGTCATATCATCGAAAGACACAAATAGTCCCCCAACATTCACGAAAAAAAAACGAACAGACTCTTCGCAAGGCACTGCTACTTTTTTTTCAAAATTTGTGTTGGATACAAGCGAGCAAGAAAATAGCCAAGTTATACATACAGATCGACTCTTATACTGTATGTTCTCCGATGGAACTAACACGATAACAGTGCATGATGTTGATGACCCCTCATTTCACTTCATCATAGAACTGCCTTTTAAAATTGTCGATTTATGCGCAGTACTTCAGATAGCCAGCGGGAAAAAGAATTATTGGGTTTGGGTTCTCCAATCCCAAGATCGTCCATGTTTTTGTTTTATAGAACATAGCCGCATGATTAATGCTGGCAAAACCGGTTCGTCCCTTAAAGGCAGCGACTTAATACTACATGCATACGCTGATGAATATGCAAATTTTTATGTTAGGGATGTACTTATTGGTAGTTACTACTTTGACTCTGATAATCCTGGTAGCCAACAAATAATAGTCTTATCAAATAGCAGCCTCGTTGCTCTTGTGCATATGTTGTCTTTAGACAGTCAAGGAAAGGTGCAAGAAGTAACACCAGTATTTAACCAAACCTTTAAAATCACTTTCTTTGGTCTCCCAACACCTATGCAACTGGAGAATTATTTTTCAAAGGGCACAAACTTTCGACCAGGAAGCCTCCAACATCTCATTGCCCCAAATGGAAATCATTCGTTTTATGTAAATGCATACGGTCAAGTTTACAACAGTGTAACGTACTGCGCAGCAACCACACATATGCTTGTATCTTTCAATCGTAAGAGCAAAACTTTCTCGTCTCCAGGCTATTATACATATGCCGTTCAGTGCAAACCAATTTGGCCATCTAAGAATCCGTCGCCAAGCGTCGAGCCCGTAGTCGGCATTGTCAATCAATTGGCTGTTGCTGAAGCAACAGTAAATATCTCGGCTCAAGATAGCAAAGGGGTGTACTCTGGATTTCGGTTATTTTATTCACTTGCTGCAATGACAGCTATTTATGATCCGACACCTGACCTGTCGGTTTATATAACTTGTGCATTTTGTAATTATCCGGAATTCCAAAATATAGCTTTTGGTTCGTCTTTTATTAAACTGGCTGTCAATAGTGCAGGAGACTATTACTTGCCACAAGGGTCTAACCCCTTTCCAATTTCTGATAAAGGGCGTTGGATAGATAACTATACTCATCTAGGAATGTTGCAGTTAGATGACTCATTTTTTAAGAGTAATAATATATTTAATACGCATTCGGCAGGAGTGCCAGGTGCAGTATTTGACTATACTAAAAGATACTCTCAAGGCTGTTTTATGAGCTGTGGAGTAGATTTCATGGGTAAAAGTCTCGTACTAGGAAATCCCCATCTATCTCTATATGATAAGTCAATCCAGCCTCTTGGATTTTACCGCTCTATGCCGTTTCAATCCGAAGCGCAGAAAATCATGCCTTTGTTGACAATCGCAAATTCAAATACAGTTGTTAAGGGAATATCAAAATCCACGCATTCTACATGGCATGCTGGTTACAATGCTAATGTACAGTACCATGGGGTAATAGCAACAGCCTCTGCTCATTTTGGGCAAAGTTGGGGCGGTTCTAAGATGCACATGTCGAGTGATCAAAAAACAATCTCTTTACACGTAACCTCTGGAGTTGCCGAATCTGACCTAGTACACACATACAATTCTCTATTTTACCTTTGGGATTACCCAATATACCAAAAAATAACTTCAGACGCTCCCCTTGGGGAGATTACTGTCCTAATCCCTCATGGCTTTAGCGAGGCAATTTTAGATGCAACAGATCCTCGCTTAGGGCACGTTCAAGATTACGAAATAGGTCAAATACTCACTTATCTGGATTCTGAGAAACCTGGGTATTTAGAAAAAAACCTGTGGTTCACGAGAGAAACTATTACATGCACCAGCGATGCTCAATCTGGAGGAAGTTCTGTAATATACTCAAAGCAAAATTCCACACACTTAGAGGATGGCAAATCCACAATGGATGGAATGAATGCAGGTGGCAGCATCGGATTCCATTATGGTCCAGTGTCAGCAACAGTGAGTGCTTTTTACTCAAAAAATAATGTGGAAAATTCTGCAACAAGCACTTTAAAATCCGAAGATTTCACAGTGAGCTTTCACTCAGGAGTCATAGAAGAAGAAGGATATGAATATGCTGTAACACCATTAATATATGGTCACAAAGACAATAATATGTTAATGATAAACTGCGAAGTACAATTGATAGGACCACTGTGGAAAAACCACTTTCAGACTCCTGAAATTATAATGATGCGTACTTACCCAGCTGCTAAAGTGTTGCGGTTAAAACATTTTACACGGAGTATTCGCTTCAGTGAAAATGCAGATCAGACAGTTGATATTAGCTTGCACTTATTCTCAAACTCATATAGTCCTTCTGCAAATATTGTTTGCAATGTCTACGCAGGTATGGCATTTTATATAAGCGAGAATAAACCTCCAGTTACAACCAAATTGAAATTACTAGGCACAGTGAAAGTTGCCTCACTTGATGGGTTGCAACGATATATTGCGGTATTAAAGAATCAACATTTACAGAAAAACACCCATATTACTGTTGAAGTTTTTCATGATGATGCTGAGCAGATAAATGCAAAATACTACTGGGGAGTATATCCTTTCAGTGCCTCTATAGCTATGTTAAAGGAAACTGAGGAGGCATTGCCATAACAATTTCCTTTTGCATAGGAACTGGTCATTTTCAATTATTAGATTTAATAACTTGAGGGTTTTAATTAAGACAAATCAACCTACACCATTCCGACCAGGTACACTCTACCAATTCATAGGAACAGATCGCTAAACCTTGCACCCTCTAAAATTCGCACAAACATACTGCGGTGAATTTGAAAATATGGTTTCCTCTTCGCCGTTAAGTGAAATTGTATAGACGGTTTTCTTCTTGTATACAAAAATTCTCGCATACCAAAAACAAGAACGTCTACGACGCTGTAAATCAAACTGTCGATGAATTTTTTATGAAGTGGCGGTTTACGAAAATCACCACATGCTTAGGCTTATTTGATTATGTTATGCTCTGGTCCGTATGGAAATCCAGTAATATCATAAGCACTATCAGCGGTTACAACCATAATATCGTGCTCGCGATAGCCACCTGCGCCGGGCTGACCTTCGGGAATCATAATCATTGGCTCCATAGAGACAACCATATTCTCTTCAAGGACAGTATCTATATCTTCGCGTAGCTCAAGCAATGCCTCACGGCCATAGTAATGGGAAAGCACTCCGAAAGAATGTCCATACCCAAATGAACGATTTTTTAGCAAATCGTATTCTTCATAAATCTTATTCAACTCAAGTGCTATATCGCAACAACGCACCCCTGGTTTAATAAGTCGCATGCCTTCTTCATGCACTTTGGTATTGATTTCCCATAGTTTCAAAGACGCTTCATCGCAGTGGTCGTAAAACAACGTCCGCTCCAAAGCTACATAATAGCCAGATGCCATTGAAAAGCAGTTAAGACTTAAGATGTCACCTTTTTGAATTTTACGCGTTGTTACTGGGTTATGCGCACCATCAGTATTTATTCCCGATTGAAACCAAGTCCAAGTATCCATTAATTCACTGTGTGGAAAACGACGCGCAATTTCGCGAACCATAGCTTGTGTTGAATGCAAAGCTACTTCATGTTCTGGCACATTTTCACCAATAGCTTCAACTAATGCTTCTGCACCAATATCACAGATATTAGCACCATTAGTAATGTAGTCAATTTCTTCAGTTGATTTGAGCATACGCATTTTCATACAACCGACCGATACATCAACAAATTCAGCTGCGGGCAATGCATCTTGCATTTTTTTGTGCCGCTCTAATGAAAGGTGATCAAATTCCAAACCAACACGTCCTTTGACAGAAACAAGCGTTGATACCGCATAGAAAAAGCTATCTCTTTGCCAATCGGTATAAACTACATTTTCACCAAACGTCCTTCTCCAGGGTTGTCCACCGTCAATATTAGCACTGATTGAAGTTACTTTTTCTTGAGTAACAACCAATCCGTATGGGCGACCAAAAGAACAATATATGAAGTCACTATAATAGTGAATATTATGAATTGAAGTGAAAACAATGGCATCAATACCTTCTCCTGCCATATAAGCACGCAGGTCTCTTTGGCGGCGATGGTATTCGGCGTCACTGAATGTATGCTTAATCGTTTGTCCGTTAGGGATGTGCTTTAATCTTTCAAGTTGCATATTCTTCCTTATTTCAATTGATCTCTTAGTATGAATTTCTGAATTTTACCGGTCGCTGTTTTAGGGAGTTCCTGAAAGAGTACGTGCTTAGGCGTTTTAAATCCAGCAAGCCTTTCTCGACAAAATGCAATAATCTCATCCGCCTCAATGCTCACTCCTTCTTTCAGTTCAACAAAGGCACAAGGCACTTCTCCCCATTTTAAGTCTTTTTTTGCCACTATCGCTGCATTAGCAATCGCTGGATGTGCATAAAGAACGGCTTCAATCTCAACGGAGGAAATATTTTCACCACCTGAAATAATTACATCTTTTAGACGATCTTGTATTTGCAAATATCCATCTTCTCGCCACATTGCCGCATCACCTGTATGAAACCACCCATCAACAAAGGCTTTAGCCGTTTCCTCAGGATTCTTGTAGTACCCTTTCATCACCGTGTTCCCTCTAATCAGCATCTCACCTTGTTGATTACTGTCTTTGGGCAGAAAAGCACCGGTTTCGTTTTCAATCAATTCCACTGCGTCAGTCATTGGAAAAGAAATGCCTTGCCAACTTTTAATTTCAGAACGTTCATCTTCATTCAAGCCATTCCACTTATCTTTCCAAAGACAATGCGTTATGTGTCCATAGGTTTCCGTTAGCCCATAAACTTGCATTACATCAAATCCTATTTTTTCCATCTCACCCAGGATTGCAGGCGGTGGTGGCGCACCTGCGGTCATAACTTTTACCGCATGGGAAATCGTTTTTTTCTCATTTTCAGCAGCATTAACTAATAGACCAAGAACAATAGGAGCGCCTCCAAAATGAGTAACTTGATATCGAACAACAGCATCAAAAACAAATGCCGCACTCACTACGCGACAACAGACGATAGTACCTGCCATCATGCAAACAGTCCAAGCGTGTCCCCAACCATTACAATGGAAAAGTGGAACAGTATATAAGTACACGGGATGCATTGGCAACTGCCAAGCAGATGCCGTTCCCATACTCATCAAATACGATCCTCTGTGATGATAGACTACTCCTTTAGGTTTGCCAGAAGTTCCTGAAGTGTAATTTAACGTCAATGCTTGCCATTCATCCTTTGGCAACGACCACTCAAAATTAATATCTCCTTTGGCGAGAGCTGTTTCGTAATCTTCCTCTCCCTTAACAACATCAATTCCAGAGAGCGCATCATTGATAACAATAATCGGCATTGCCAAACTTTTATCCTCTATTACTTGTTTAGCCGTTGAATAAAATTGGCTATCAACAATCAATAGTTTGCAATCAGAATGTTCAAGAATATAGCCAACGGTACTGGCTTCAAGGCGAATATTGATGGTATTAAGAACCGCCCCCAACATGGGAACACCGAAATGCACATCAATGAGCGCAGGTATATTTGGTGCAATAATTGACACAGTATCGCCCTCACCAACCCCACGCTCAGCAAGCACAGAAGCTAATGCGCAAGAGCGCTCATAAACATCTTTCCAACTGTAATTCTGTTCACCATAAACAACGGCACAATGATCGCCAAAATAATTGCTTGTGCGTTGCAAAAACGATAGCGGAGTTAGAGGCACATAGTTGGCTGTATTTTTGGGAAGAGATTCAAAATGCTTTTTCGACATGACTTAGAAATTCAGTTTATGTATTGTTGCGCTAGACAGCCCGTTGGGCATTTCAACTTGCATTGTATTGCCAAGCTGCAAGTGGTTCAATCTTATCATTCCTATAGCCACATTAGAATTGAACTGAGGAGACCACGTTGCTGATGTAATCTGTCCCACTCTTTTCCCATCTATCACTAAAGGCCACTCGCCACGACAAGCGCCGATTTCCCCGTCAATAGCAAATCCACTAATCATTAAAGGATTTTCTTCTTTAGAACGACTACGCAATGCTTTTCCACCAACACACTGATCCAGTCCATATTCCTCGCAAAAAACTCCCATACCGCACTCATAAGGCGTATTCGCCAAAGTCATATCATTGCCGTACGAAAGCAACCCACTTTCTATTCGCTCAATAAGGTTAGGACCACCAGCACGAACATTGAGGTCTTGACCTGCTTCAAATAACGCATCCCACAAAGAGGCTCCATGCAAAGGGTCGTTTAAATAAATTTCAAAACCGCCCTGCTTAGAAAATCCAGAGCGAGAAATTATAAATTCGCATCCATTAAAATTGAATGATTTAAAACGAAAAAATTTTAAATCGCAAACGTTATTGCCAAAAACGCGTGCCATTAAATCATTGGATTTAGGACCTTGCACAGCCAGTGGAAAAACATTTGGTTCATAAATTTTGACATCCATATTCCATCCAACCGCCAACCCTTTAAGCCACAGTAGAAGATCTGAGTCAGCCGTAGAAACCCAAAATTCATTTTCCTCTATTTTTAATGCAACAGGATCATTTAACATTCCCCCATTTTCATCCACAACAGGAATATAAAAGCATCGACCCTCCGCCATCTTCTCCAGAGAGCGAGGCGTTATTTTTTGTAACAAATCATAGGCATCTTTCCCTCGAATAGCTACTTGTCTTTCGCATGACACGTCCCATATTTGAACATTTTCTTTGAGGTGGTGATAGTCAGCAACTAAACTTTCAAACACTGTAGGGAGCAGTGTATGATTGTAAACTGTATAACCTTTAACGCCCGCCGCCGTAACTTTTGGAGTAAATGGTGTTGAACGAGTTCTGCGGGAAATACTTAATATGGCTTCAGCATTATTGCCCATGACCTATTCCCCATAACCCTTGGGGATAGTAATTGCAGGCAACTCTTGCGCCTGTTTTTGAAGAGCACGCCCGATGACTAAACGTTGTATTTCCGTACTTCCATCAACGATTTTTAACATTTGTGCCAATCGACTTAATCGATCCAATCCATAAGGTTTTAACAAACCCATCCCCCCCAAAACCTGAGTACACACATTCGCTGCATTCAACGCGGCATCAGGTACAAAAAGTTTTGCTTGTGCCGCAAGCAATGCACCCTCTTCCGTTCCAAGAGCATTCGCTGCTTTTTTATAAAGCAAACGAGACACCTCTAAATTGGTTGCAACCTCTCCCAACATCCACTGAATACCATCTAATTTTAGGTTGGTTGATTTGAACATTTTCCGATCCCGTGCATAACGAAGAGCGGTATTCAATGCGCTTTGCATCAATCCACAACAACCAGAAGCTATTGAAACACGTGCAATATCTATAGCCATCAATGAACCACTAAATCCTTTACCAACTGGCAAAATAATATTTTCCTCAGGCACGCTAACATTGTTCAAATACATTTCCGATAGCGGAAGAAATTGATAAGAAGGTGTCTCATAAAGAGGACCAAAAGAAAGCCCAGGCGTATCAAGTGGAACAGCAAACATAGCCATATCTTTATATCCAGGATCTTCACTGGTTTTCGCAACTACCAAATAAACATCGGCCTCTGTAGCAAGCGACACCCAAGCTTTGGAGCCGTTGATTGTATAACTGTCATCGGCATTTTTCGTGGCACGAGTATACATGGTTCCTGGATCGGAACCTGCTTGCGGTTCAGTCAATGCGAAATTAGCAAGTTTCTTACCCGAAGTTAGATCTTTTGCCCACTTGGATTTGAATGAGTCCGTACCAAAGCCACACACAGCGAAACTACATATATTATGCATAGACAACGCAAATGCATACGCGCCATCACCCATGCCCAATTGTTCATACACTTGAATACCATCTCCAAGAGACAGTCCTTGCCCGCCTAATTCTGGGGGACAGTACAAACCTGTTAATCCAAGAGAAGCTGCTTTATCCGAAGCTTCTCTTGGCCATTTGCCTTTTTCGTTCCAATCATCCACATTCGGGATAACAACTTCATTGCAGTGTTTAACCGCATTCAACAAAATTTGCTCAATATTACTCACTTGATTCCTTTTAATGAATTGACTAATGCATAAGAAATAGAGACTTTCCTAGTTAAGAGGATTATTTCTAAATTCTTTAAGTAAAAGATTGTAAAGGCTCTCATCTCTATTATATTAACCTAAACTCTTTTTCTTTTAAGTATCATTCAAACTTGTTTTTTCTATATGTTTATATTCAAATTGCTCAACCAGGGAAGACTTTTTTTTGAAGATCAATGTGTTTAAAGCTCTATTTCAAAGCATCGAATGTAGCACTTACTTTAGGAACCAATGCTCTCACTAATACCTTCATATCAAGAATACCCACCACATTATCATTTTCCTTAACAAGATAGCAACAGGTTGTATCTCCATCTGATGCGAATATAACGCTCTCGAGTGTGTCGTTGAAATCCACATAACCTTCTATTTCATCCGCAGACGGAAGATCACCATCAATTTTTTTCATGACAGAGCGCACACGTAACACCCGTGCCCGATTAATATCACTGACAAAATCTTCAATATACGGGTCACAGGGGTTTAAAAGAATATGTTGGGGCTCGCCTTGTTGTACCGCATGCCCATCTTTAAGAATCACTAAATGATCAGCAAGTTTTAGTGCCTCGTCCAAATCATGCGTAATGAATATAATCGTTTTATGCAGATCTTTCTGCAACTCCAGCAACAAGTCTTGCATGTTAGTACGAATCAAGGGATCTAACGCTGAAAAAGCTTCATCCATCAGCATAACCTCTGAATTCGAAGTTAATGCTCTCGCCAAGCCAACGCGTTGTTGCATTCCTCCAGACAGTTGATGAGGATGGTGTTGCTCAAAGCCACCTAGTCCAACTCTTTCAACCCACTTCTGTGCTTCAGCATCAGCAGATTCATCGCTTTCACCGCGCACACGAGGTGCCATACCAGCATTTTCTAATACTGTTTTATGAGGAAGAAGTGCAAATTTTTGAAACACCATAGACATATGAGATTGCCGCAAATTACGCAGTCGCTCATCATCGTAGCTCAAGACATCTTCATCATCAACAAGTATTTCTCCAGAAGTTGGCTCAATCAAACGATTAAAGTGTCGAATTAATGTGGACTTTCCTGATCCAGAAAGCCCCATAATAACGGTTATTTGTCCCGCAACGATGTCGACATTAATGTCTTGAAGACCCAACACATGCCCATGCTTTTCTAGCAAATCCGATTTACTCATTCCATCTTTGACTAAAGGCAGAACCGATTTTGGATCTTTTCCAAAAATTTTGTACAGGTTACGAACCGAAACTTTTATTTTCTTATCCATTTTTATCCTTTATTATTTGGTGGCACTAATGTTGGTGAGTCTTATTCAGACGCGCCAATGATGCTTTACTGACACGATCTAAAATAACGGCCAAAAGAACGATCGCCAAACCTGAAACCAGCCCAACACCCAATTCAAGATTACGAATACCGCGTAATACAAGCACGCCCAATCCTGGAGCAGACACCAATGAAGCAATAACAACCATTGCCAGAGACATCATAATCGTTTGGTTAACACCCGCCATAATATTAGGCAGAGCAAGGGGTATTTCTACTCCAAATAATTTTTGCCTGTCCGTCATACCAAATGCACTTGCGGCTTCAATAACATCCTTATCCACCAAACGAATACCTAAATCAGTCAAACGCACAACAGGCACAATAGCATACAAAATTATCGCAATACCATATAACTTAGATTCTGTCACACTGAATAGAAAAATAAGGGGAATAAGATATACAAATGGAGGCAAAGTTTGCAACATATCAAGCACAGGTATCATGCCACGTTGAAAGCGATCGCGTTTGGACATGGCTATCCCCAAAGGCACTCCTAATAAAACACTTATAATCGTACAAACAAATATCACTGATAGCGTTTGAATGGCATAAGTATAGTGATCAATAAAAGCCATTAAACCGAAAGAAATGGCAACAAGTAATACTACCCCACTTGATTTTGACACTGCGCGCACTAACCATAAAATTAAAGGAATCATCACCCACCAAGGAATCGTGGTAAATAGGTATAACGTTCCATCAAGCATCCAACTCAATGGTTGAGTGATTGGATCCAGCACAATTTTGAGGACTTCTTTCACATCCAAAAATACATTCTCAATGCCTGCTGTTAAATCACGTGTTTGTGGAATGGACTTACAAGATTTATATAGATTATCCAATGATGGAAAAGGAATGTCGTGCCACGGAGTATCCAGAGCTTCTTTTCCTTTAGAACGTGCGAGTAATTGCGACAAGGAGAGCAAGCTTTCACCATTATCACTGCCATCACACCAAGTGCGCAAACCCAACATATCAAACATTTTTGTATAAAAGCTCATAACGTTTCCTTTTGTCTAAAATCATCCATACCAATTGTAAAATTGTCTATTTTATATAACTCTAAATTGATGGTCTGGACGCGAGGTCCAGAAGTATACTCTAAAAATGAGGTGGGGGCAATTACGAGCAGCAGGGAAAATGTAATATCATTATCATTTTTAGCATTCTCCTCATGGTTTCCTTCTCCCAGCATTAAACAACCAGCAAACAAGATTTAATATATATTCACAATGCATTTTTGGGTACTTTCTCCTCAATTAGTAATAACCTGTAACCTAAAAAACTGATCAAATAGATTGACTCATCGCGAGGAAGATGCCAGCTGCCATTAAAACCGTACCACTAGCACGATTAAAAATCATCTGCCCTTTTTCCGACTGAGTTAGAAACTGAAACTGCACTCCAGATAAAGCATAAAATGATATAGTACAAAATTCGGCGACTAAAAAAGTACTTCCTAAAACAGTAAATTGCGCCGAAACGGGCTCTCCTTGAACCAAGAATTGAGGAAGTATGGCGGTGAAAATTAAAATAGCCTTAGGATTGCCAATTGCTATGAAGAATTCTTGCTGCACCAATACCATTATTTTAGGTTTTCTTTTCATACTATTTTCAACAGTCAACTCAAGCACTTTTGCATACCACATTCGTATCCCAAGATATACCAAATAGAGTACCCCAAGCCATTTAATTATCAAAAATGCTAATTCTGAGGATGCTAATAAAGCACCTATTCCTACGGCCGTTAATACGATAAGTATAGTGAATGCAAATAATCTACCTAAACCAGCTAACACTGCAATACCCAATCCATAGCAAACACCATTTCTTAGCGAAAGGAAATTATTCGGACCAGGAGATAAACTCATAGCAATACAAGCAGGCAGGAACACCAGCCACTGTTCAAAGCCCATATGATTAAATACTCTCGTTATTTCAGTTAAATCAACAAGTCTTCTATATCGACTAGATCAGAAGACTCCCCAGCATCTTTCATCGAATTCTCGCTTTCAGGTACAAGCATGCGTTTTGAGAAACGACATAAACTGAGCCACTTACCCCTTTCAATCTCAATGCCATTTGCCAAAGCAGCGTGGTATCGCTCACTAAAATCTGCATTCGACAGTAATAGACTCTTATTATCATCCCGTTCGAATTCAAAAAGAACAGAATGCCCTTTAACACTGCTTTCAAACAAATCGAAATAAGATTGTCCAGCACAAAATCGAGCGGTTCTTTGCATTCCTTGACATATCCATTTCAAACACATATTGTCAGGAGCATTTTTTTGCAGATATGGAAGAAGGAATGGAACATCGCGCACATTAACAAGTTCAGTTTCAAATCCATTGCTCCAATTTTCCAATAAACTAAGCGCCCACACTTCTCCACCAAGAGAACAAGAAATATGATTGCAATCAATCGTTATTTTTTTCGCACTTTCATCTACAACAGTTGTGTGCAACTTCGAGGGTGACTTATCCATCAAAGAAAGAATGGTATCCATCGCATTAAAACCCAAAGCACTCAATATAGGAGCTGCACGAGCAGCACTGCGCGCATAAGCTATTTTATAACCACTGCCATACAATGCCTTTTCGACTGCCATTTCAATTTCATTAAAAGAGATTCTCATTGAATGCACCATCGTATTAATCTGTTAGTCATTGCATTATGATTGCGTCAATGAATCGTCAAATGCATACAAAAACCAATCATCTACTCCATTTATCTTCCCTTGTGAATCAACAAGCGGTGCGCCCTGAAATAAAGTAATGCGCAACCATAAATCAGATTTTGGGTCATATTTAACCGCACCAAAAAAAGACAGTTTTAATCGCAACAAGTCAATTGGATAAAATGATTTGTCAATGATGTTGTACCTTACTTCACCATAAGGATTTTGATCGTAATTCAAAACACGTTTTACAATATCACTTTGTTCAGGGCAATCCAATAAAAAACGTGATAGCGTAGCTTTCTGATTCGTTGGCATCAATAACCATTGGTTTAAGCAATCGTATAGTTTATGTACTTTGAACCCTATATCAATAGGAAGCTCTTTTTCAGAACCTGCTTCTACTTTCCTCTTTCCCCGACGAGGCTCTTCTTTTGTTTGCGATTGATACCAAAAAAAGTAATCGGCGTTGGGTGAAGAAAAATCAACGGCTAACACCCATGAATAGTTCTTATGTATTTTTTCGAGCAATTCCAATGCAGTAACATCGACCATATTGTTAATCGACGATTCATGCGCAGAAAGTCGCAAATATCGATCATATTTTCCTACGACCATAGGATACAGTTCCAATAATATATTTAAAAACAATTCTTCGGTTTCTGCTCCATATTTTTGTTGTTTGATTCCTTCCCAAATGTCTGCCCAGTTGCATTGAATGGGTTCTTTCAATGCATCAATTAAAAAAGATTCGCATAATGCCAGCTCTTTTATTAGACGTTCATTTTTGCTCATCTGCAATGCATCCGGCACCTTTATTCCTCTAAAGAAAAACTGAGCACGTTGCACTAAAGCCATACAAGCATTTTTTTCGCTCAAACCCAATTCAGCACTATGCACAATTTCATATAAAGCTTGTTCACGCTGCTTAACCCAACAATTCACCACACTAGGATGTTTGATTAAATAAGGCATCATCCCCAAACCCGTTGAATTGCCAATACCAACGTAGCGAGCAATTCGTTCATCTAACGCAATAGCTTCTCTATTTTGTTGCTTAGCAAGGTACTCCACCCAGTCCAATGTAAACTTACGCACCATGAAAACAAGCATCATTTGAGCAGAGAAATGCTCTGAAAAAACCCCTGACTGCAGCTGCTCATAATCTGCCATGCCAAATTTCCCATTTCCATAAACAGCCGTTGTACGAACTAAATAGCCAATCTTTTTCAACTCCTCAATACTAGGTGACTGGCCACTTGCTAGACTATCAATGACGTGTTGGAAAATACGTACACTTTTATTGGCACGGGATATACTCAGCACTTTAGGAGAATATCGACCTCTTTCTTGTAGAGGCAGCTGCTTTGCTAATTGTGCAATATCACTTTCTTGCAATTGTCCTTGCCACAAACAACAAGTCATATCCCATGCTTCAGCAATAACACGATCATTGCGTAACGATGAATCAAGCGCTTGTGTGAAAAACAGCGCTTGGTATATTCCCTCATGCGTATGTATTTTGTAAGTAACATAACCCAATCCTTCAGAATCAAGCCGCCATTGATCCGGTTGTATTTCCCATGCTTTAGCAATCATAACCCGTATCAATTTACGAGAAAAACTCATACAAGATGGATGAAATGAACCCAAGCGATCTGGATGCATCAATGATTCTGGAAATCTTAAGCACGGAAAATCAATCATATCAAACTTCACAAGATACTTTAAATTATGCAACGCACTTATTCGCCACTTGGTCGCAATGCCTTTGAGAAATAGCGCAACCAATTCTCTCCCAATACTTTTGCAATATCTGCATCGCAAAAACCACTAAGTCGCATCGCAGGAGCAAGCTGTGCGAAATCACTCACTCTTCGAAACCAAGAAGGCTGTTTGGGCCAAACGTTTTGCTTATTAACATCTTCTCCATAATCCGCTTCTCTCGTCCAATGTCCATTACGCATGTATTCCAATGCTTCAATCGGTCTACCTTGACAAATATCACTGCCTATTCCAATATTCTCGAGTCCAACCATATCTCCCAATCGTTTCAGCTCATCCATGAGTTCATCCATCGTGCAATCGGATGTGTTTTTTAAATGAAATGGATAAAAACTTAATCCAAACATACCGCCCGATTCTACTAATTTCTTAATCAAATCATCCGACTTATTTCGCACTGCTTTTTTGAATGTCAAACTGTGCGCATGAGTAATTGATATAGGTCGAGATGAATGCTCTATTGCCTCATAGGTCGATCGCTCAGAGCTATGCGACATATCAATCACCATACCAACACGATTCATTTCAGCAATAGCAGCACGCCCAAAACGACTAAGCCCCGTATCTTCCATCTCATAACAACCACAACACAAATGCGACAAATTGTTATAAGACAATTGCATAACGCCAACATTTAAGCGGCGATAAATTTGCAACATGTCAATATTATTCTCAATGGAAGAGCAATTTTGAAAACCAAATAAAATCCCAACACGTCCATCTTGCTTCATTTCCAAACCTTCTAATGAACAGGCAGAATAGAGCAAATCGGAATTTTGTTCAATAAACCGAAACCAATCACCTATGAATGTTATGGTTTCGTGGATATTCTCCCAAAAAACTACTGTGACATGCACCATGTCCAATCCCGCTTGCTGTGCTTCCTCAAAATAAATTCGAGTTGGCTTTGGATACTGCAATGCATCAATATATATTGTTTTGTTCATATTAATAAGTACTCGTATAAAAACGCAGTATATTGTAATACTGCATCATTGGCCCTTGTGAAATTATTGATATAAGTTATACCATCGATATTAAATTAGTGTATTAGTTGGATTCACGGGACAACAATTCCTTCCCCATAAACCTGCATTTCCATAAAAAAATCAACATGATCATCCACACATTTCTAAGCCTGACGGCGATCATCATTGGTTTTAGATTAATAAAAATATGCTAAAATTAACCTACGGTCTTAGGGGCGTATGGGCGTAGAAACCTGACTTAGAAGCCCTTAATCAATGCGGCTAATAATACAATGCTAATTTAGTGAAACTACGTGATGTCTTTAGTCTTTTAAATTTGCCCCATTCGCTTAATCTTTGCAATTGGTTGACCTATGAACATTATAGTATGACAAATGCTGGCATAATGCCAAAAAAAATAACACCAGAAAAATTGTTCGTTATTATCCTAATCAACGTTAATGTGCACGATTATTGAATGAATATTCAACCAAGCGGTTTTAATTGGAATAAATTTAACCCTCTGCTTACAACACTTCGATTGGTCAAGCTAACCGACTGAATCTTCCTATATGCCTTTTATTGACACCACTCATCACTATTAGAATGAATCAAAACTACTTTAACGAGACAATTACAAGCTAATGTGTGGCATTTTTGGTTGGATTGACAACAGAATTACGTTGCAACACGCGGAACGGATGGTTCACGCCTTGCGGCATCGCGGACCTAATGACAACGGTTGGATGGCTTATAAAGAGGGCGCTTGGCGTGATAACAGAAAAATCACCGCACTGGATACTACTGCAGACGTAGTATTAGGCCAAACCAGACTTTCCATTATCGATTTATCCGAGAAAGGTCATCAACCGATGCAAACGGCTGATGCCCGCTTTGTGCTGACTTTCAATGGCGAAGTTTATAACTACTTAGAACTTAAAAAGGAGCTTAAAAAAGAAGGGTATACTTTCCAAACCGATACGGACACTGAAGTCGTTTTATACGCTTGGCAAGCTTGGGGAATGAAAGCATTGAAACGCTTTACTGGCATGTTTGCCTTGGCAATTTTTGATAATATGGAACGTACTCTTACATTAGCACGTGATCCGTTTGGCATCAAGCCTTTGTACTATTGTCAACAGGGAAAAAACCTCTATTTTGCTTCTGAAGTCCCAGCAATGCTCCAATTTGAAGCCATTCCAAAACATATCAATTGGCAATGGGCAACGGACTATTTATTGCAAGGCGGTTATGATTTAGATTGCAATAGTGCAGTTGATGCAATCAAGCATGTATTACCAGCTCAATGTATGGTTATTCCTTTAGCACATCCTGACAAAATAAAAACCCACATCTACTGGCAGCCCCCAATAACAGAAACCAATATCAGTAAAGAAGATGCCACGGAACAATTAAGTCACCTTCTTAAACAATCTATACAGTTGCACTTACGTAGCGATGTGCCCATTGGCTGTGCTTTGTCTGGCGGCTTGGATTCGTCTATTATTACTTGTTTGGTGCGCGAACAAATCCCTGATGTACAGTTACATACCTTCAGTTTTATTGCCAAGGGCAGTGAAGCCGATGAGGAGGAATGGGTTGATGAAGTAGTGAACCATACAGGCGTGCAATCGCACAAAATCATCATCACTCCAGATGACCTCCTTAATGATATGGAACATTTTGTTCGCGCCCAAGGAGAACCCTGTGGAGGATATGCCATTTATGCTCAGCAACGTATTTTTGCCGCTGCCAAACAACAAGGAATCACCGTTATGCTTGAGGGGCAAGGCGCTGATGAGTCATGGGCGGGGTATTGGGGATACCCTGAGTATCGAATTCAAAGTTATCTAAAAAAAGGACAGTTCCTATCCGCGTTGAAATTTTTACGTTCAGCGGGCGCGTATCCTCAAAGAAGTGTTAAAGGTTTGTTGGCTCGATTAGGACAATATTACATTTCTAAACTACCTCCACCATTATGGAGAATGGCTCGTAATTTAGGTGGACATTCGCTTCTACTTGAGTGGGCAGACGAAAGTCTATTAAAACAACATAACGTTTCTGTACCTTGGTTATATCCGCTCAAGTTTCACAGCAAAAGTCAGCTTAAAAATCGAATGGCAACTGAATTGTCGGGTCAAAAACTTGCCTCATTGCTGCGCCATTCTGATCGAGCAGGCATGTATTCATCTATTGAAAGTCGAGTACCTTTTTTGCACGTTCCCTTAGTCGAGTTTGCACTATCACTGCCAGAGGATTATCTATTGGGAGGCATGCAGGCGGAACCGAAGCACCTTCTTAAGCAGGCAACCAAAAAAGTTCTTCCTTCAAAGATTTATGCCCGTAAGGATAAAAATGGCTTTGAAGTTCCTTTCCAATGGCATAAAAGTACGGAAGAATGGCGTCGAGAACAATTAGCATATATTCATGAAATCCCTTGGATTAACTCAAAACTCTTTGAGAAAAGCGACGTGCACCTTGATCAAAAGGCATTATTCCGCTTATGCTTCCTGCTACAATGGCAAAAAGCAAATCGTCTCAACTGGTCTTGTCTATGACAAGAGCGTTATTTATGAATAATGTTTTCATTCATTTTATATTTAAAAAAACGTATCTTCTGTTTTTTCCACTACTGAAATTAATAAAGTATCCAAACACTAAAATTGTTACCAACTGGGTACACCCCAGTGCAAAAATTGCTGAAGGTGTTGTGATTTCCAAAGGTTGCCACATCGGTGCTAATGTTCAAATATTGAACGAAACATTCATCAATTCGGGTACTTCTATTGAAAAGAATGTAGATACAGTTGGCAAGTTTTGCTCTATAGGGGAGAACGTTAAAATCGGCATAGGGTCACACAGGTATGATTACATATCTACTTCTCCAAAACTATTCAAGGATATTCCTTCCGAATCCTTTTTTAATTCACCGAATAAAACAACGATAGGAAATGATGTCTACATCGGTTCTAATGTTGTGATTTTTGCTGGCGTAAAAATATCAGACGGTGCAGTTGTGGGTGTTGGAAGCCTTGTAACCAAAGACATTCCTGCTTACGCTATAGTTTGTGGCATGCCTGCTCGTATTTTGCGTTATCGATTTAGTGATGACATCATTAAAAAGCTACAAGCATCTGAATGGTGGAATCTACCTTTGAAAAAATTAGTGAAGATGAGAGAGAATTTACGAGATCCCAATAAGTTTTTGGATGAACTGGATCATCACTTATAATGAATATGTTCGGTTCATGAGCAATCTTTTTTAAATTTTTCTGTTCATCATTTTTTGACATATGGTGATTTTTTCATACTAACAAGAGTAATATATGACTTTGAAATTTGCATTATTAGGGTGTGGTCGCATTGCTAAGCGGCACTCTGATTTATTAGGAAGAAATCAAATCGCAGGCGCTCAATTGGTAGCGGTTTGTGACATTGTGGCTGAAAAAGCAAAGCGGTTAGGAGATGAACTTAAAGTACCTTATTTCACTGACATGCATCAAATGATGCAATCGGTGGACATTGATGTGGTCTCTGTTCTAACAGAGAGTGGCAACCATGCTCACCAAGTCATTGCCTTGTCGCAATACGGCAAACATATTGTTGTTGAAAAACCAATGGCACTCACCTTAGAAAGTGCAGATGAAATGATTCAAGCCTGTGACCAACAAGGTATTAAATTATTTGTCGTTAAACAAAATCGCTTCAACGTTCCCGTTGTTAAAACTCGAGAAGCATTGGAAGCAGGTCGACTTGGTAAGTTGATACTTGGAACGGTGCGCGTTCGTTGGTGTCGACCTCAAAAATATTACGACCAAGATGCTTGGCGTGGAACATGGGCCTTGGATGGTGGGGTATTAACCAATCAAGCAAGCCATCATGTTGATTTGCTCGCATGGATGTTTGGTGACGTAGAAAGCGTGCATGCTCGCAGCTCAAATGCACTGGCTGATATTGAAGCAGAAGATACTGCCGTAGTTTCTTTACGATTTAAAAACGGTGCTTTGGGATTGATTGAAGCAACCACTGCGGTACGCCCTAAAGATTTAGAAGGTTCTCTCTCATTGTTAGGATCAACTGGAACCATAGAAATTGGTGGGTTTGCAGTTAATGAAATGAAAGTGTGGAACTTTGAGACGCCAATGGATGGAGACAACGAAGTAATGAGTACATTCTCAGTCAACCCTCCAAATGTATATGGCTTTGGTCATCAAGCTTATTATGAGCATGTCGTAGATTGCATAAAGAATAATAAAAAACAGTTAATTGATGGTTTAGAAGGAAGGCATAGTTTAGAGCTCATCAACGCCATTTATGAGTCAATTGAGAGTAAACAAGAAGTCTTTTTGAATTTTCAACCCAAACATTGTCGCCTCGGTCAAAAGTAATATTGAATACTTTTAAACAACAGCATGTCGGCATTAGCAACGTTGTTTTTGGGACCGATGTACGTATTGTTGAACCTGTTAATTTGTACGGCTGTCAGCTCGCTGATAATGTTTTTGTTGGTCCTTTTGTAGAAATACAAAATGATGTTTTTATTGGAAAAAACAGCCGCATTCAATCGCATTCTTTTATATGCTCAAAAGTGGAAATTGGAAATAACTGTTTCATTGGGCACGGGGTTATGTTCATAAATGATACTTTTTCAAATGGCCAACCAGCAAAAGGAGATACTTCTTTGTGGAAAGAAACTAATATAGGAAACCGAGTGCATATTGGTAGCAATGCGACAATTCTACCCGTTGACATTTGCGATGATGTTGTAATAGGCGCTGGTGCTGTTGTCACCAAATCCATCATCGAAAAAGGCAAATACGTTGGAAATCCAGCCAAAAAAATATCATGAGAATACTGCTCGTAAAAAACTCCATTATTCCTCCCATCACTTATGGTGGAACGCAACGAATTGTTGATTGGCTAGCTCATGACTTAATTAGTTTGGGGCATGAAGTTTTTGTTGCAGCTGATCCAGCGAGTTCTATTTTTCAAAACCCAAAAATCAAACATATACCATGCCCTCCTAATGGAGACTACAGTCAGGCAGTGCCTGACTACATTGACGTTGTCCATTTCCATGAAATTCCATCTGTACTACCGCGCACACCCTACATCTATACACATCACGGCAATCAAACAAAAAAAGAGCACCCGCCTGAAAATACTCTGTATTTAAGCAAATCACATTCTACTAACCATGGTGCCAAATTTTTTGTTTATAACGGTATTCCTAACGATCAATATATCTTCAGTGCTAATAAACAAGATAAGATGCTCTTTATGGCTATGGTCAATTGGCGTGTGAAAAACGCTCTGCTCGCTTTGCGATTGGCACGAGAATCCAAAATGCACTTAAACTTAGGCGGTGGACACCTGCATAAAGCTTGGAAAATATGGGGTTGTTCACTAATGCAACATTATCTTTTGGGACAAAGGTGGGTAACTGAATTTGGTAGTGTGGGCGGTGAGATAAAAAAACGTTTGTTATCTGAGTCCTCTCTACTCTTTTATATTGTTAAGTGGTCAGAGCCGTGTGCCGTGGCTCCTCAGGAAGCTTTTGCATCAGGTACTCCCGTAATCGCAGCACCCAATGGAGTATTGTCTGAGTATATCGAACACGGCATAAATGGCTATTTAGTTCATAATAAACAAGAGGCTTTGGAAGCCATCAAGAAGCACCGAGCGTTAAGCTCAGAAAAACGAGCAGAAATGGCTCACAATTGTCTCAAGTCTCTACACTCTGTACGCAAAATGACTGAAGGCTACCTGCATTACTACGATCATGTCATTCGCAATAAAAGAATCTATTCTGTCGAAGAACAGCCTTCTTTTTATTTTCGAAAACCTCAAATAACTTTGATTACAGGATAACCATCATAATGACTATTCCTTTTCTTGATTTAAAAGCACAGTACCAAAGTATTAAAGCAGAAATGGATGCTGCTGTATCAGAGGTAATATCTTCTGCAAGTTTTATAGGTGGTAAATACGTAACAACTTTTGAGCAGGATTTTGCCCAATACATTGGAAAAGATTTAGAATGCGTGGGTGTTGCCAATGGGACCGATGCGCTCGAAGTTTCTATTGAAGCATTAGAATTACCTCAAGGCAGTGAGATTATTGTCCCCGCTAATAGCTTTATTGCAAGTTCAGAGGCAGTTACTCGCCAAGGGCATCGCGTGGTTTTTTGCGATGTAGATCCCAACACTTACCTAATAGATATTGCTAATATAGAAAAGTGCTTAACTCATAAAACAGCCGCAATCATTGCAGTGCATCTTTATGGACAGCCCTGTAATATGCCAGAAATCGTTCGTTTTGCCCAGCAAAAAGACCTAAAGGTAATAGAGGATGCAGCACAAGCGCATGGGGCGTCTTTTGAAAATCAAAATGCTGGCTCAATGGGTGATATTTCCTGCTTTAGTTTTTACCCCGGTAAAAATTTAGGTGCTTATGGAGATGGTGGTGCAATATTGAGCAAAAATTCAGAGCTATTAAAACGCTGTAAAATGATTGCTAATCATGGGCGCGTTGAAAAATACAATCATGAATTCGAAGGAAGGAACTCTCGTTTAGATGCTCTACAAGCAGCTGTTCTCAGCGTTAAATTACGCCATTTACCCGATTGGATTGCTATAAGAAGGCAACGCGCGAGTGAATATTTAAACCTACTGCGCCCTTTAGAAGAGCAGGGATACATCACGCTCCCATATATCACACCTAATGCAAATTCAGCGTGGCACTTATTCGTCATTCGGACAGAAAAAAGAGACGATTTGCGTCAGTTTTTGTCAGAAAAAGAAATCCAAACAGGCATTCACTACCCCATTGCATTACCAAAACTTGCAGCCTATTCCTATCTTAACCAAGCACATGAACAAGGCTTCGCATGGCAAAAAGATGAACACTTACTATCTCTCCCAATAGGAGAGCACTTAAGCTCTGAAGATATCCTAACCGTTTGCCAAGCAGTCAATCAATTCTTTAGTACCTAAGTCATACCCCAATAATAGTCTTATAAACCGATCTCTCTGCTAAGCCGTAAAAAGTAGAATTGTGCCAAAGCAACGTGAAATTTCCTTGGAATTTCTTGCAAATTTCTTTTAAATTCAGTACTCTATTAATAGTATCTTCAGCAGCAGGCAAATTCATATATTTGAGGTCAAAAAGACTTGTTTCCATAACAATAAGGGGTCTTTGAATCAAGGACAATGTTTGTCTTTTTTTGATGTCGTACATTCTAAATTCTCTACACGTTCCACAACGAAAACCTATATGATCGGCGTATCCTAAAGAAGTGTCGTATTCAAAGCCCGCGTCTGTCAAATAACGCGCTGAAGTATCCGTTTTCCATCGCAAGTAATGAAATCGATGACCGATAACTTGCTGTTCAATTTGTTTCGATTGCAATACGTTTTGTAATTGCTCCTTTTCTCTCAAAAGTTGTTCAGATGACACATTGCTGTTGTAGCTTCCATGCAATCCTATCTCATGTCCTCGTCTTGCTATGTCATGTAAATGACGAACGACTACAGGCTCATCTATTTCATAGCACCCATCCAAAGTTGGGTGAGTGTGCTCTGCAATAAAATAAAAAGCCAAAGAAGTATTAGCTTGTTCATTGCAATCCATCATCCAATCAAATGTATCCAATGTATCTTTGTGATTTGGATTAAAGCGTGCACTCAAATAATTTTTTACAGACTGATAGCACAGCGCTGGCTCTCGCCGAATCAATGCATCAGCGGCAATCTGCTTACCTAACTTGTAAATATTTTTGCTTCCACAAGCATACGGAGCATCAACATCACACGAAACAAACTGTTTAAAGCTATCTTGCTCAGTAGTTATCATAAATAATCGTTGAATACAGCTAGCCACAATTGTCACGTACTCATCAATAAGGGGTCTTTCTAAATAGTTGTTTTGTAACGCATGTGATGCACTAGCGCTAAAGCGCCCATGCTTATCTAATTTAGGCTGACACAATTCTTCATAACGCGTTAACATGAAAAAAACACTTCCTATCAAATCAAATGGAAGGTTGATTAATTGCTCATTTTCCTCATAAAGCGTACTATCCCCCCATAACAAAGGAAGGTTTTTATCCAAACTGCAATTAGTGAAAATCGCAGGCAATAACCAATTAGAAGGTCTTGTGGGAATGGTTTTCTGTTGCAGCCAATCTTGCTGTGCAGTTTGAAAAAATAAATCTGGGAAAGTTATTTTTTTATCATTGAATTTTAATGACACCTGTGCTTGAAGCGCATCAACTAAGACAATGTGATAGTCTACTTTCAACCACTGTTCAAAAACAACCTGTAAAGCATATTGCTTTTCTTCTTGCCAATTTTGAGAAATTTCAATAGTTAACATAGAATATTATACATAACGAACACCGCACAAAAATATTTCCTCTATTTGAAATTTTACAATGAATGAGGCTTGCCTAAATAAGCATTCTCTGTCGGATTATTAAATAAATTCATTTCCAACACATCCAAATAGAATAAAACTTTGGTCACCTCCTTCAACTTTCGTGAATTTCAAAGCTGAATTTTAATTATTTCATTAAAAACAAGTCACACAATTTTTCTGCGCTCAGTAGCAAGGGTTTTCATTCTAATTTTGAAGAAGCCCTATTTCGTCGTGCTTCTTTTGGATCAATGATAAGTGCTCTATAAATTTCCACACGATCCCCTGGGTTCAAAATGTTATCAGGAGGAACACGCTTGCCAAAAACCCCTATTTCCTGCCAATTGATCACCATTTTCGGGAATAGTTTTGGTAATACTTCAATCTGTTCAACTGCCTGCTGGGCGGTCGTGCCCTCTTGTAGTTCAAGCGTCTCGATGTACTGTAAATGTGGTTCAGCGTACGCTACTTCAATTTTCATACTTCTGCGCCCGTTGAATAAAAGATCGTACCATAGAATCAGCAACCTCAGTCATTAATGGAATCCCTGTAATTGCTAAAATTCGACTTTTAAATTGAAATTTTAATTTGAAAGCAATCCTACAACCGCTTTTTTCACTGGTAAATGACCACACCCCTGTCAAATATTCAAATGGCCCTTTAATTAACTGCATGTGCATAGAATGCGGAGGATTTAGCGTGTTTTTTGTGACCAAATCGTACGACAACATTCCTTTCCCAAGCGTCATCTGAGCCGTTTTTTCCAATTCAGAATTTTCAATTATCTTAGTATTTTTACATCCTTTTAAAAACAGAGGATACTCTTCCACAGCATTTACGACGTTAAAGACGGTTAAACAATCTTTATTCACCCAACCAGATCGATCTATTTGGGACATGTTATCCCTAATTTTTCGGCATGCTTTAGAATAGTTAGCACCACATCATCCAAAGACATATCGTCATTACAAATATTAACGGCATCTTGCGCTGGGGTAAGGGGTGAATTAGAGCGACTCATATCTTGTTCATCGCGACTTCTAATTGCGTCTACAATCGCTTTCTTATCGAAAAGCTGTCTCATTTCCTCCATCTGTTTAATCCGTCGACTCGCTCTTTCCTCAACACTTGCGATCAAAAATATTTTCAATATTGCTTGAGGAAACACTACCGTCCCCATATCTCGACCGTCTGCAACCAAATTTTTTTTTCCACCGAAAATGCGTTGATACTGTAATAGTGCTTGCCTGACTGGCAATAAATTAGCAATCTTTGAGGCAATCGCAGCAACTTCTTCATTTCGAATAATATCGCTAACGTCTTCATCTTGTAAATAGACGCTTTGTCCGTCAAAACGAATTGGAAAATTTTCCACCATGGAGGCTAACGATTCAGCACTAAAATTGAGAGCGCCTTCACGCTGGGCATAAAGTCCAAAAGTACGATAAATTGATCCACTATCAAGAAGAGACCAGCCCAGTTTTTTTGCTAAGGCAAGGGCCGTACTTCCTTTACCTACTCCACTCGGACCATCAATAGTAATCACTTGTCTCATGATACTCTAATATCCAATCCTAATTCCATTGCTTGTTTTTCAAAACTTGGAAAGGATGAAGCGATCGTTTCACAACCTTCAACTAAAATATTTTCTTTACAAGCTAACGAAGCAATTGCGCACGCCATCCCTATCCGATGATCATGACACGCATCGATAGTAACACCTCCTTGTAAAGGTCGACCCTCTATAATCATCCCATCTGGTGTTGGTTGAGCATTCCCACCCATTCTATTTATAGCATCCGCCATGACAGCAATACGATCAGATTCTTTAACCCGCAGCTCTGCTGCGCCACGGACAATGGTTCTCCCTTGAGCACAGGCAGCCGCAATAAATAGTACTGGAAATTCATCAATTGCTGAAGCAACCCACTTAAGGTCGACTTCAATACCCTTTAACTGAGCGTACCTCACACGAATATCGGCAACCGGCTCTTCTCCAAACTGACGTTGATTGAAAAGATTGATATCTGCTCCCATTGCTTTTAGAATATGGATTATGCCCATTCGCGTTGGATTAACACCAACATTTTTCAGCACAACTTCTGATTGTGGAGCAATCGATGCACCGACCATGAAAAACGCAGCAGAAGATATGTCTGCTGGAACATGAATATCACACCCTTGCAATTTTTGATTTCCTTCGATAGAAATCTTCTCTTCTTCTCTATAAACTGTAACACCAAATGCGCGTAACATCCGTTCGGTATGGTCACGACTCAATGTTGGTTCAACAACCAATGTTTTTCCCTGAGCATAAAGTCCCGCCAGCAAAATAGCCGATTTAATTTGCGCACTAGAAACGGGTGAATGGTATTCAATGCCTTTTGATTTTTGATTGCTTTTAATAATAATCGGCGGCTTTCCATCACTGGTTTCAATGTCTGCTCCCATCAATGACAAGGGTCTTGCAATACGCATCATTGGACGCTTTGAAAGCGACACATCCCCAACCAACGTCGTTGAGAAGCCTTGAGCACTTAAAACGCCCATCATCAATCGCATCGAAGTACCCGAATTGCCAAAATAAAGGGGATACTCTGTTGCTTGTAATCCATGCAACCCAACTCCTTGAATGCGAACGCAAGTGCTTTCGGAAGTATCAATTGAAACCCCCATATTGCGCATCACTTCAATCGTCGCTAACACATCATCACCTAACAGTAAATCATAGATGCTACTAGCCCCTTCTGCAAGCGATGCCAGCATAACCGCTCTGTGTGAAATTGACTTATCACCAGGCACAATACAACTGCCATTTATTCTTTGCCCTGCTTGAATGTCAAATCGCATATTAATTGCTCCTACCGAAACATTTTAAATACAGTGAATAAATAAATCCAGGAAAAGAAAAAATAACAAAAAGCAAAAAATTAGACCAATAGAACTCCCACCCTTGACTGTGGAATTTGCCGGTATAGTAACGCTCTAGTCCTCCAAAAATCAGAGCGGAAATAAGCAAATAAACCGTCCATTGCAATAATATCCAAAAAAATCGATTGTTCACTGGAAGTAAAAAATTAGAAAAGAATACTCGTTGACTAATCCAAGGAAGATTAGCCAATATAACGCAAATAATTAAACCAAAAACAATTCCTGATTGCATACTATCTCACTGAGGAGGAACAAAAGTGCGTGCGTTTATCGAATGCGCAACGCGCACTCACAAGGATCAATATATTCATAATACTTAGTATTTTACGCAAAAATCTAAAAAACCAAGAAGCTAAAATGCACTAACACACAATGCTATCAATGAATCGGGCGCAATCCCTAATGCGATTAACGCAATTGCATTGACACCTAATACCGTTTTAAAAGCGATAGAGGAATTCGGAATGGGATGCTTGGTTTGCGGCTCATCAAAATACACCAACTTAACCACACGCAAATAGTAGAAAGCACCTACAACAGACATTACTACTCCTAACAATGCTAACCATGTTATATCTGCATGTACGGCTGAACGAAGCACTGATAATTTAGCATAAAAACCCACAGTAGGGGGAATTCCTGCCATAGAAAACATAGTAATCAATAACACGAGAGCAACAAATGGCGAACGTTTTGCTAAGCCCTTTAAATCCTCTAATTTATCCGATTCATTGTCCTTTGTACTTAAAAACAATATGACTCCAAATCCCGCAGCACTAGTCAATGCATAAACGATAACATAATACATAGCGTTTGCATAGCCAGCTATTTCTCCTGAAGCGATGCCCATAAGGACAAAGCCCATATGAGAAATAGCAGAGTATGCAAGCATCCTTTTGAGGTTTGTTTGAGCAATAGCAACAACATTACCAACAATAAGGGATAGTGCTGAAAGAATCACAATCATCACCTTTAATTCTTCGAGCACTGGCGCTAAGGCATCCACCCATAGACGAATGAGCATTGCAAAGGCTGCTAATTTTGAGGCGGTAGCAAGAAATATAGTTAACGCCGTTGGCGATCCGTGATATACATCTGGCATCCACATGTGGAATGGAACAACGCCCAATTTAAAAGCAACACCGACCACGAGAAAAACCAGTCCAAAATTAAAAATCAAACTATGTTCGGATGTATTACGTACTACTTGCGCGATTTCATAAATGCCAAGATTTCCAGTAACCCCATAAATCATAGACATTCCATAAAGCAAAATACCGGAGGCTAGTGAACCTAATACAAAATATTTCATCGCAGCTTCAGTAGCAAGCAAGTCATCCCTGCGCCAGGCTATCAGTGCATAGATAGACAAAGACATCGTTTCTAATCCCATGTATACGGTCAATAAGCTGCCTGCAGAGACTAGAACTTGAATGCCAAAAACAGCAAACAGCACCATGACATAAAATTCTCCTCTTAGCATTTCCCGTTCCTTTAAGTATCGACGGGAATAGCCAATTGACAGCATCGTTGTTAGATAAATAAATATCTTAAGAATATCGCCAAGCGTGTCTCGTACAAATGCGCCTTCAAACAGTATTACTCGATCCTGACCTATTTGTTGTACAGTAAGAATCAATACAAAGCCTAGCGTAATTTGAGTGATAAAGTAATCAGCTTGCGGTGCTTTTTTCCCAATAAAAACTTCCACCATAAGCACGGTAAGTCCCATCACTAGGACGATTATTTCGGGGATAAGAAATTCGAACATCATTTTATAGCTTAGAAGTGAATGCTTGCAGCAACAGGTTTTCAATAGAGGCGTGCATAACGGTAACTAAAGGATCCGGCCAAAGACCAAGAACGAGTACAGCACTAGCAAGTACGCTCATAATCAAAATCTCTCGTTTGTTTAAATCCTCTAATTTAGCAACTTTTTCATTTGCAACAGGGCCATACATTACGCGCTTAATCATCCATAGCGTGTACGCGGCACCAATAATAAGAGTAATTGCCGCAAAAAAGCCATAATAAAAATTCCCTTGAAAAGCTGAAAGGATAACCATAAACTCACCAACGAAACCCGAAGTCCCTGGTAAACCAGCATTGGCAAGCGCAAAAAACACAAAAAACAAACCAAATATTGGCATGACATTTATAACTCCTCCATACGCCGATATTTCACGCGAATGCATGCGGTCATAAAGTACGCCTATTCCGAGAAACATCGCAGCAGAAATAAACCCATGTGAAATCATCTGTATCATTGCGCCTTCCATCCCAAGCATAGACGCCTCACTTGAACCACCTCCAGCTTGGATATCCCACATCAAAAAAAGACCAAGTGTGACGAATCCCATGTGTGAGATTGAAGAGTACGCCACCAATTTTTTCATGTCATTTTGCACCAGCGCAATGAAACCGATATATACAATTGCTATCAAAGAAAGTACTATCATTAAGCCATCATACGTCGCTGAAGCATCGGGAACAATTGGCAAGCTAAAACGGACAAAGCCATACCCACCCATTTTCAGCAACACTGCAGCAAGAATAACCGATCCCGCAGTAGGTGCTTCAACATGTGCATCAGGCAACCACGTGTGTACTGGAACCATAGGAATCTTGACTGCAAAAGCCAGTAGAAATGCAAAGAAAATCCATGATTGCTCAGTCATTGATAAAGGCAGTGAATGAAAATCTGTAATTAAAAAACTATCTGTTTGGAAATGCATATATATAAACGCAACCAACATAAATACAGAACCAAAAAACGTATATAGGAAAAATTTAACCGTCGCATAGACTCGTTTAGGTCCACCCCAAATGCCGATGATTAAAAACATTGGAATAAGCAACGCTTCCCAAAAAACATAAAAGAGCATTGAATCGACTGCAGAAAAAACCCCAATCATAATTCCTTCCAACATAAGGAATGCTGCCATATACTGTGCGGCTCTATCCTTTATCACATCCCAAGCAGAAGCAATGCTTATAAAACTAGAAAAAGTCGCTAAAATAATCAACGGCATTGACAGTCCATCAATCCCTAAATAGTACTCGATTCTAAAACTTTCTATCCACGGCAATCTTTCAACAAATTGTAAAGAGGCAGTGCTTACATCAAAGTCAATATACAACAGGATTGACAAACAAAATACAATAAAACTTACAATGAGCGCAAGTTTTTTAACCGCATTTACGTGCTTTTCTCCCAGCAAAAGGCACACGAATCCTGCCACAACAGGCGACCAAATCAATAATGAAAGTAAAGGTATTTCCACAAATTCTCTTAGCGTAGGATTATCCAAATTAATAACGACATCAGTCCGAGTATAGTTACAAAAGCATAATGATATAAATACCCGCTTTGTAAATTCCGAACAACACCCGCAATGCGGCCTATACCTGAAGCTGATCTATTGACAACTCCATCATCAATCAAGTCCACATCCCCTCTCTTCCAGAAAAACATACCAAGTAATTTACTGCCATTTACAAATACCTTATCGTTTAGAGCATCAAAACCATAAGCATTCAACATCCATCTGTGCAATCTTTGATATTTACTCGCAATCGTCGCAGGAATATCAGGGCGTTTGATATATAAAAACCAAGCACTTACAACACCTGCAAGCGCCAGATAGAAGGGAGGCGTTACCAATCCATGAACAACCATTGCTCCGACACCTTGGTAGTTTTCAATCAATCGACCTAAAACATTATTCTTCGCTAAAACATAAATACTATCCGCAAAATAATTTCCAAAAACCCATGAATCGACAGCCAAACCACCAATAATTACTGATGGAATTGCAAGCAGTATTAACGGCAATGTAATCACCAATGGAGATTCATGCGGGGGATGCTCTTTTAAACTTTTTGGCATCGGGGCATGAAATACCAAAAAGAACATACGGAACGAATAAAGCGCTGTAATAAAGACACCCGCCAACAAGGCAAACGAAGCGTAACCTGCCCCAAATCGATTAGACTCTTCCACTGCTAAAATAATAGAATCTTTTGAAAAGAACCCAGAAAAACCTGGTGTACCAATAAGGGACAGTGAACCAATGAGCATACACAACCAAGTAATTGGCATAACTTTGTGCAATCCACCCATTTCACGAATATCCTGCTTATGATGCATCCCAATGATTACCGAACCCGCAGCAAGAAACAATAGTGCCTTAAAAAAAGCATGCGTCATGACGTGAAAAAATCCCGCCGCATAGGCTGAAACACCTAAAGCAGCAACCATATAGCCTAATTGAGAAAGCGTTGAATAAGCAACAACGCGTTTAATATCATTTTGAACGACACCTAACAGCCCCATAAACAACGCAGTGGTCGCACCGATAATTAGAATTGTAGAAGTTGCCACTTCACTCAACTCATACAGAGGTGAGAGGCGCGCAACCATAAAAATACCTGCTGTAACCATAGTTGCAGCATGGATTAGTGCAGAGATTGGTGTTGGACCTTCCATTGATTCAGGTAACCACACATGAAGAGGCATCTGAGCCGACTTGCCCATAGCACCTACGAATAACAGCAATCCTATGACAGTCACTACTTTCCACTCAGAATTGCCCCAAATATTCATTGTTTGCGCTTCGCTATTGGGCAACGCATCAAAAAAGGTAGCATAATCTAAAGTGTCATAAAACATTAGAACACCAGCAATCCCAAGAAGAAATCCAAAATCTCCCACCCGATTGACTAAGAAAGCTTTCATATTTGCTGAAACAGCACTTGGTCGTTTCATATAAAAGCCAATCAACAAATACGACACCACTCCAACAGCTTCCCAACCAAAAAACAATTGCAAAAAGTTATTGGACATAACCAATGACAGCATCGCAAAAGTAAACAATGAAATATAGCTAAAGAAACGCTGATAATAAGGATTGCTGCTAGCATAGTCTTCATCATGTTCCATATAACCAACGGTATATATATGCACCATTAATGACACAAACGTTACCACCAACATCATCGATGCAGACAATGAATCAATTAAAAATCCAATCGCAAACTGATAACCCCTTATCTCAAGCCAATTATAAATATTCGCATTGAGTGTTCCGACCTCTTGGATAACAATAGCATAAAACACGACAGCTGAAAGAATCGTAGCCAATCCAATCGCACCAATAGTTATCGCATGCGCACTTGTGCGGCTGAGTTTCCTGCCCCCCAGTCCAACGACAATTGATGCCACCAACGGCAACAATAAAATCAACATGCATAGACCGTATAAACTCACTTGTTATCCTTTTAAAAGATTCAAATCTTCAACGTTAATCGTCTGCTTATTACGAAAAAGCACAACCAAGATAGCCAGCCCAATTGCAGCTTCAGCTGCTGCAACCGTCAGAATAAAAAACACAAAAACCTGACCTGCCAGATCATTTAAGAAAAAAGAAAACGCCACTAAATTCGTGTTAACTGCCAGAAGCATCAACTCAATACATAAAAGAATCATTACTACGTTTTTCCTATTAAGAAATATGCCGGTAATGCTTATAGTGAAAAGCATCGCACCAAAAATTAAAAACTCATTTAATCCCATTGTCTTCCTCTGGTTTACGGGTTTGGTGTCGGTTGCTCTCGCTATCCACATCCACTACTCGAAGGCGATCGGAAGCCCGCACCTTCACTTGTTTGGAAATGTCTTGATAACGCGCTTCCACACCTGGACGACGGCGCAAAGTTAACGCAATAGCGGCAACAATAGCAACTGTTAATAGCACTGCTGCCAACTCAACTGGATATAAATACTCTGTATAGAGTAATTGCCCCAACATTTTTGTGTTCGAACCAGACGCAATTGCATTTGAAGCGTCGCTATACGTTGACTGAGTCAACTGTCCACCATAAAGAATGATTGCAAGCTCAGCAAAGACGATTAATGCAATCAGTACGCCAATAGGCAAATAACTCGCAAATCCTTCTCGTAGTACAGTAATGTTGATATCAAGCATCATCACTACAAACAAAAACAATACCATCACTGCACCGACATAAACAAGAATCAAGGCAACGCCTAAAAATTCAGCATGCAACAATATCCATATACCAGAGCACGACACAAAGGCCATGACCAAGAAAAGAGCCGCACGGACAGGATTTTTCGAGGTAATCAGCATTAACGCTGCTATCACCGTCAGTCCTGCTAGAGCATAAAATATTATTTGTTCAAAACTCATTTAAATAAAACTCACAATTAACGGTATGGCGCATCGCTGGCTCGATCTGCTGCTATTTGCGCCTCATGCTTATCACCCTCTGCAAGCAACAACTCTTTTGTCATAACACGCGTACCCGCTTCTTCAAAATGATAATCAAGTATGCGCGTTTCCACAATGGCATCTACTGGGCAAGCTTCTTCACAAAAACCACAATAAATACATTTAAACATGTCAATATCGTATTGAATCGTACGCCGCGTTCCATCTTTACTCTGTACGGATTCAATGGTAATCGCATTGGCGGGACAAACCGCTTCACATAATTTACATGCAATGCATCGCTCTTCTCCGTTAGGATAGCGTCTTAAAGCGTGCTTTCCTCGAAATCGAGGAGATAACGGGGTGCGCTCTTCAGGAAATTGAATAGTTATTTTTCTCTTAAACAAATAGCGGCCTGTAACCCCCATACCCTTAAGTAGTTCCCATAAGGTAAAACTTTTTATTTGATGCTTAACGTATTTCCACATAATATTGATTTAAAACCACGGTTTCAATTCCACATAATCCATCACACCAACAACGAACACCCAAAACAATGTGAGGGGAATAAACACTTTCCATCCAAGTCGCATAATTTGGTCATATCGGTAACGTGGGAAAGTAGCGCGAAACCAGAGAAAGAAAAACAACATTGTTGCCGTCTTTAAAACCAACCAAACAGTACCCGGGATCCAAGAAAAAACACTTTCCAAACCGACAATTCCATCAAATGGTGAATGCCATCCTCCGAGAAATAAAATAGTAGTTAGCATCGCAATTAGGATCATCATTGCGTACTCTGCAAGAAAAAAGACTGCAAAAGTCATCCCAGAATATTCAACATGAAATCCCGCAACAATTTCTGATTCACCCTCTGCCACATCAAATGGCGCACGGTTTGTTTCTGCAACTCCAGAAATAAAATACACAATAAACATTGGGAATAAGGGTATCCAATACCAATTCCAAAACCCGCCTGCTTGTCCGTTAACAATATCGCTCATATTCATAGATTTCGATACCATCAACACCGTAACCATAGCAAATCCCATAGCAATTTCGTAAGACACTATTTGTGCCGACGCACGCACTGCGCTCAAAAATGCATACTTAGAATTCGAAGCCCAGCCTGAAACTATAACACCGTATACGCCAATGGAGCCGACTGCTAATATATACATCAAACCGACATCAATATCCGAAACGTACATTCCATCCCCAAAAGGGACAACCGCCCAAACCGCAATCGCAGGTGCTATCGAAAGCATTGGTGCAATAATGAACAGCCAAGCATTTGATTGCGACGGTACAATAATTTCCTTAAACATCAATTTCACGGCATCAGCAATGGGTTGCAACCATCCTTTAGGACCCACCCTGTTCGGGCCAAGTCGCATTTGCATATAACCTATAATCTTGCGCTCAGCATAGGTAAGATAGGCAACACCAAGCATTACTGGGATGATAATAATCAACGCTTGCGTCAAAAAAGTGGCCATGATTGCCACACCTGATGGCAAAAATATGCTCAAAAATTCTGTCAATTGATCAAACATTATATTTCCAATAATCTCAAATTATTCGGATACCATTTATACGTAAATTATGAAAAGAGGAGGCAGCATGCGCTGGAATCAAAAAAGATCCAGCCGCTACTCGTTCGTTCATGTCAGCACCAACATGTGTAGTAACACCGTCCTTCTCAAATTCAATCTCGTTACCAAATCCCAAATTTTCTGCATCGCTTGGATTAATCTGACACTTCATGCCAACTCGAGCAGTTCTTGTTTCTTGCAAAGCAGAAGCATGCCTCAAAGTTGCATCTAAAGCATAGGCGTGCCAATAAATCACCCCATCAATCTGACCATTCGTGTTATTCTTTTCAAACTTTGATGGGTTTTTCGGTAAAATTTCACTATGATCTAATTCATTCAATGCTTCATCACGAACTTGAGTACTATTAGTATAGTCACAATTTGGCACATCGAATAGATTCGCAAGCACTCGAAGCACCTTCCATCCTTGTTTAGAATCCCCAATTGGCGGAACAATTGCGGAAAAAGACTGTGCTTTTCCGTTCATATTAATAAACGTTCCCGATGTTTCTGCATAGGTGCTTATCGGCAAAATAACATCAGCGTATTTTTCAAGAGCTTCAGACCTAAAATTGGAAAATGCAATAACCTTCATCTTTGGCAAACAATCGTTTAACATGCCTGAATACACCGTGTCATTGTTAGGATCAACATCGTATAAAACAATCGCTTTCGACTCCAACATCTGAGTAACATTCACTTTAAATGGAGCGCACCCTAATTGTTTAGCTGCAATCGTATTCGTCGATTCAGGCAAAATCTGCAAGACTGTCCCCGTCAAACTTGCCAATAAATGTGCCCAAGACTCAACATCACCAAAATCAGAAGATTGTTGTGCGCGGTTACCAAGCACAATGATGCCATCGTCTGATTCTTTCAATGCTTGTGCATAACTTTTGGCTTGTTCGCCGACCTTCATCTCCTCTAACCCTAACTCAGCAATTCTCTCATCATCTTTTTCCAATAAATATTTTGCCATTTCGGCAAAAAATGTAACCCATAAAGCAGGCCTTCGAATCGCATTAGTGGTTTCTTTTATTCTAAAGTCGTGTTCAATGGCATCCAGAACCAACAACGAAGCTCGACCCTTACGCAAACGATGTGCCACCATGGGATGTTCTTCCGTCAAAGCACAGCCGACAACAAGAGCAGCATCGCACTTTTCAAAAGCACTCATTGGCAATGACACACCTGCACCAACTGCTTCCAAGTCTCGTTGCCTTATTCGCGTATCCAAGCCACCTTCCTTGTGAAACGCTATTTTCTTTAGCAAAGTTAACTCTTCTAACGTGGCATTAGGGTTTACTAACGCATTAAATGGCAGATTCTTAAAAATCTTACATGTCAAATTCAGTGCCGACTCCCAGTCTGTTTTTTTCCAGTTAGAACCTTCTTTTACCATTGGGTTCAATATGCGTTCTGGGCTCTGTAATCCTTCGTAACCAAAGCGGTCGCGATCCGACAACCAAACCTCATTAATTTCCTCATTTTGCTTGGGCACTACACGTTTAATAACAGACCCTTTGCAATGGTAAATGCAGTGAGATCCTGCACTATCGTGGGCAGCAATGCTTTCACGAGCTACCAGTTCCCAAGGACGAGCAGAATAACGGAAAGGTTTAGAAGTAAGTGCTCCAACAGGGCATAGATCGATCATGTTTCCAGAAAGCTCTGAATCCACAGAATGCTCTAAAAAGGTACCAATCTCACTGTACTCACCACGTCGCGTCATCCCTAACTCTTGAATACCACCAATCTCTTGCCCAAATCGGACACAACGCGTGCAATGAATGCATCGTGTCAAGTCCGTATGAATCAAAGGACCGATATTCTTCTCAGGGACAACCCGTTTATTAGCACTGTAACGTGAGGCATCGCTTCCAAATTCCAGCGAAACATCCTGCAACTCGCACTCACCACCTTGGTCACAAATAGGGCAATCAAGTGGATGATTAATTAGTAAAAACTCCATCACCGACTTCTGTGCGGTGCGTGCAGCTGGTGATTTTGTATTAACAATCATCCCTTCCGACACAGGGGTTGCACAAGCAGGCATTGGCTTCTTCGCCCCCTTGACTTCAACTAAGCACATACGGCAATTTGCAGCAACACTCAATTTAGAATGATAACAAAATCGAGGAATATCGACAGAATGAGTATCTGCCACATCAATAAGCATTTGTCCTTCTCTTGCGTCAACTTTTTTGCCGTCTATTAAGATACTTATCATAGTTTAACTGGCTTTTTGGTGTTTCGATTCGGCATTTCTTCCATTAATTTTTGCCACAAACTCATCACGAAAGTGTTCAATAAAACTCAATACTGGTATAGCAGCCGCATCGCCCAAACCACAAATAACATGCCCATCAATATTGTTGGATAAACTGGTTAGCAATTCAAGATCTTCCGTACTCGCCTTACCTTCATTAATTCTCTTAACTGTGCGGTACATCCAACCTGTTCCTTCACGACACGGAGTACATTGCCCACAAGACTCATCAAAAAAGAAATGCGTCAAACGCTCTAATGCCTTCACCATATCTGTCGTTTCATCCATGATAATAACAGAACCTGCACCAAGGCTTGAACCCGCTTTTCCAATGCCATTAAAATCCATGTTCATACCCATCGCACTTTCACCGGTAATAACTGGCGTTGATGGTCCACCCGGTATTACTGCTTTAAGCTTTTTCCCATCACGCATTCCACCAGCAAGTTCAAGTAAATCCGCAAAAGGCGTCCCCATACGCACTTCATAATTTCCCGGTTTATTAACATGACCCGATACTGAATAAATTTTAGCGCCACCTGAGTTAGGCAGTCCTATGTCTTGAAACCAACGCCCACCTTTTTCTAATATGACTGGTACTGAAGCATAGGTTTCAGTATTGTTAACATTAGTCGGTCTACCGTACAATCCAAAACTTGCTGAATAAGGTGGTTTAAAGCGAGGCTGCCCTTTCTTACCTTCTATTGATTCAATCAAAGCTGTTTCTTCCCCACAAATGTAGGCACCTGCCCCAGCATGATAGTACAAATCAAAATCTTTCCCACTACCTAAAACATCCTTTCCTAAGAAACCCTTACTGTATGCTTGCTTAAGCGCATCATTAAAACGATTAATTGGTTCGACAAATTCACCGCGCACGTAGTTATAACCAACACTTGCATTCAATACGACTCCAGCAATTGCCATACCCTCAATCAATTGATGAGGATTGAAACGCATAATATCGCGATCTTTAAAAGTTCCAGGTTCGCCCTCGTCTGAATTGCAAACAATATATTTTTGAATCTTAGCAAACCTTGGCATAAACGTCCACTTCAAACCTGTTGGAAAACCAGCACCACCACGTCCACGCAAATTCGACACAGTGAGCTCATCTATGACTTTTTCAGCAGACAGCTTGTTCTTTAAAACCTTTTTATACATTGAATAGCCACCATTCTTAATATACGTGTCTATATCCCATGGTTTATCTAAATGGTTAAAGCGAAAACACACCTCGTTTTGAATTACATTTGTCATGGTTTAATAATTTATTCGAGATTATCAAGTACTTGATCAACTTTTTGAGGCGTGAGATTTTCATAATACTCATCACCAATTTGCATCATAGGAGCACCGGCACATGCGGCCAAACATTCAACTTTTTTTAAAGAAAATCGTCCATCCTTAGTCACTTCTCCGCCACACTTTATGCCCAATTTGCTCTCCATATAAGCAATCAAATCGTCCCCCCCACACAACATACAAGAGATATTGTGGCACACTGAAATCTTATATCTCCCTTGTGGCTTATGTTCGTACATTGAGTAGAAAGAAGCAACTTCTTGCGCGCTTATTGATGCTAATTCAAGATAAGAAGCAACGCTCTCAATTAATTCTTTGGTAAGCATTCCACCATTATGATTTTGGGCAATGGTGAGCGCAGGCATCAAAGCCGATCTTTTGTGCTCATGGGGATACTTAGAAACATGACTGTCGATGGCGAGTTTCACATCATCACTTAAACTGTACGTGTTTTCTGACGGAATGGGATAATGCGTAATCTGTGCAACAGTATGCGCAATTAATGGGTCATTCTTCATCGATCTATTTCTCCAAATACAACGTCTTGCGTGCCAATAATTGTAACAACATCCGCGAGCAGATGCCCTTTAGCCATGCTATTCATCGCTTGCAAATGCGCAAACCCTGGCGCACGAATTTTTACGCGGTAGGGTTTATTAGCACCGTCAGATATCATATAAATGCCAAATTCTCCTTTCGGATGTTCAGTCCCTACATACACCTCACCTTTTGGCACACAGTAACCTTCAGTGAATAATTTAAAATGGTGAATCAAATCCTCCATATCCTTCTTCATAGTTTCACGTTTGGGGGGTGTTACTTTGTGATCTGAAGAAACGACTGCTCCTGGATTATTGCGTAACCATTGGATGCATTGATTCATTATTTTTGTTGATTCGCGCATCTCTTGTATGCGCACCAAATAGCGATCATAGCTATCACCTTCAGTCCCTACAGGAATAGAAAAATCCAATTGATCATACACTTCATATGGTTGTTTTTTGCGCAAATCCCAAGCAATACCCGATCCTCGCAACATCGGACCTGTAAAGCCGAGTTGTAGAGCATGTTCGGGATCAACCACACCGACACCAACGAGGCGTTGCTTCCAGATACGATTGTCAGTCAATAGCGTTTCATATTCATCAATTAGTTTTGGAAACCGCTGAGCAAAATCGTCAATAAAATCAAGCAAAGAACCTTCTCTATTTGCATTAAAACGCTTAACCTCGCTCTCCTTAGTCTTCTCACCTTTCTCAAACTTTGGCATCTTCTCAGGCAAATCCCTATAAACGCCACCGGGTCTAAAATACGTGGCGTGCATTCGAGCGCCACTTACTGCCTCGTAACAATCCATTAGATCTTCGCGCTCTCTAAATGCATACAAAAAAACCGTCATTGCGCCAACATCAAGTGCATGAGAACCCAACCACATTAGATGATTGAGAATACGAGTTATTTCAGCAAAAAGAACACGAATATATTGCCCTCGCAAAGGAACTTCCACATCTAATAACTTTTCAATTGCCATAACGAATGCGTGTTCATTACACATCATAGATACGTAATCAAGACGATCCATATAACCAATGGATTGGTTGTAAGGTTTGTATTCAACCAGCTTTTCCGTACCCCTATGCAACAAACCAATATGAGGATCTGCTCGCACAATAGTCTCACCATCCATTTCCAAAACCAAACGCAATACTCCGTGCGCCGCTGGATGTTGTGGACCAAAGTTGAGCGTATAATTTTTAATTTCTGCCATAACTTTACTGCAAATTAGCGAATAACCCTCGGTACGTTTACGCGATTTTCTAACGTCACTGGACGATACCGAACACAATGTTCTATAGCATCATAGTACATTTCAACTTTGCCGACTAAAGGAAAATCCTTACGCAAAGGATGTCCAACAAAACCATAATCAGTAAGGATGCGCCGCAAATCTGGATGCCCCTCAAAAACAATACCAAACAAATCAAATGCTTCGCGTTCAAACCAGTTGGCGCACTCCCATATTGGGACTGCGGAAGCTACCATTGGAAAAGATGTATTTTCGGGGAAACACTTGACTCGCAAACGCAAATTATCACTGATATTAAGCAATTGATAAACAACACAAAATCGTCTATCCATATCCGCATCTACGGCAACCGATAAATCTTCCCCATCATCAAAATCAAAAACCCCTCGACTAAAGCCCTGCGCCGTAGCACCGTCGGTTTCCCAGTTTTGCTGTCCGAAAGCCGCGTAATCAACACCGCATAAATCGACAAGCAGTTTAAAACCGTACTCATCGTGCAAAGCCTGACACACAGTTGTCAAAGACAAAGGAGACACCTCCATAACCAACGTGTCTACTTCAAGTTGTAAAGAAATATATTTATCAGACAACCCCGCTTGAAGTTTATCATTGAGCTGTTGCTGATAATCACGCATCGAATAAATACCCGAAACTTAGCGGGCGATAGTATTGGTTTGTTTAATTTTCCGCTGCAATTGCAAAATACCAAATAACAATGCCTCTGCAGTAGGGGGGCATCCTGGAACATAGATATCCACAGGCACAATGCGGTCACAACCGCGAACTACCGAGTAAGAATAATGATAATATCCTCCGCCATTTGCACAAGACCCCATAGAAATCACCCAACGAGGCTCAGGCATTTGATCGTATACTTTGCGCAATGCAGGACCCATTTTGTTACATAAAGTGCCAGCGACAATCATGACATCAGATTGCCTAGGACTAGGGCGGAATACAATACCGAATCGGTCAATATCGTAGCGCGAAGCTGCAGCGTGCATCATTTCAACGGCACAGCAAGCCAGTCCAAAAGTCATCGGCCACATTGATCCTGTACGCGCCCAATTTATTAGCTTATCAGCGGTTGTAGTAACGATTCCTTCTTTAAATACACCTTCTACTCCCATTCCAACGCTCCCTTTTTCCACTCATAAATAAAGCCCACAGTCAAAATACCAAGAAAAATAGCCATCGCAACATACGCTGGCGTACCTACGGTATCCAATGCCACAGCCCATGGAAATAAAAAGGCAATTTCCAAATCAAAAATAATGAATAAAATAGCGACCAAGTAGAACCGCACATCAAATTTCATGCGCGCATCTTCAAACGCTTCAAATCCACATTCATATGGAGAACGTTTTTCTGCATCGGGTTTATTCGGTGCTAAAGCATAACCCAATACAATTGGACCTATGCCGAAAGCAATTCCGAGCGCGATAAAAACTAAAATGGGCAAATATTCGTAAAGCATAATTAACTTAGCTATTGACAATTGTTACAGCGATAACTGCAAGAAATAATCCAACAGTTTTGTCTCAAATTGGTTTACAAATTATAGCACACCAAAGAAGGGTTTTACCTAAGCTCTATACAGTAAAATTTGCAGATAATTACTACCCACTCAATAACTTTAACACAGGAATTCTTAAGATGACCTCACCGCATAACATGCTCTGGCAAAAAGGAAACACATTCAAGGAGCTGCATGAACTTGACCATATTTTTTTAATGCCGAACGCTTGGAGTGCTGGAAGTGCCTGCATACTACAAGAGGCTGGATTTCCAGCTATAGGAACAACCAGCGCTGGCATCGCTTACGATTTGGGAATGCCTGATTATGTAAACGCTTTATCAAGAGATAAAGCGCTTGAAGCGACTAGCAAAATAACACAAGCTGTTCATCTACCTATAAGTGCTGATGCTGAAAACGGATACGGAAACGAACCTGCTGATGTAGCACAAACGATTCAACTTTTTGCCGAATCTGGTGTTGTTGGTGCAAGTATTGAAGACTACAGCTCCAATTTTGGTCATAGCCTGTATGATAGAGATTTAGCGGTATCTCGTATAAAGGCAGCTAAAGAAGCCGCTCAAAAATTACCTTTCCCATTTGTACTAACGGCGCGTGCAGAATGTTACCTCATCAATCACCCTAACCCTCTTAACGAATCAATACAGCGTGCCAATTTATATCGTGAAGCGGGTGCCGATTGCTTATTTATCCCCGGAATAAGCGATGCTCATACTATTGCGACACTGGTCAAAGAAATAGACGCTCCATTAAGCGTTGTAATGGGATTGACGAATAGTACACTGACACTCAATGAGTTGGAACAGCTTGGCATTAGACGTGTTAGCGTTGGAGGTTCTTTGGCGCGCGCAACGTATGGATTAATTCGCAAAGCAGCACACGAAATGCTTGAACAAGGAACATTTACCTTTGCCGATGCTCAAATTCCCGATAATGAAATGTGTCGTCTGTTTGAAAAGCAACTGAAAAGCAATAGCACTATGACTTGAAAATCAGTCAATCATCGAATGATAAAAGGATCAAGGATAGGGTCTTCGCTCGTGCGAATCCACACCGCTTTGAGCTTCGTATAACGCAAAGCCGCATCAATTCCAGCTTCGCGTCCAAAACCAGAAAAACCATGACCGCCAAAAGGCGCCATTGGTGAAATAGCGCGATAAGTATTCACCCAAACAACACCAGCCTTTATCGCTTTTACCATACGATGCCCTCGTGCTAAATCTTTAGTGAAGACGCCCGATGCCAATCCAAAACGAGTATTGTTAGCAATACTAATAGCCTCCTCTTCTGTATCAAAACCAATTACCGACAAAACAGGACCAAACATTTCATCGACAGCTGTCTGCGCATCAGGAACATCGGTACAATCAATAATTGTTGGTTGAAAATAATATCCTTTGCGCTCTAATCGCTCTCCCCCTGTAATGATAGTTGCTCCCTTAGCAACAGATGATGCTAAGGCTTTTTCAATAAGGTCAATCTGTTCCTGAGTACACAAAGGCCCCATTTCAGTCGCGCTATCCATCGGCGAACCTATCACTATTTTTTCGGCTTTTTCTTTCAATCGTGCAACCAAAGCATCTTTGATGCCTTTTTGAACAACCAATCTTGACCCTGCCACGCAACTTTGACCAGAAGCGGCAAAAATACCAGCGACTTGAGCGTTGGCTGCACTTTCAAGGTCGGCATCATTAAACACAATAAACGGCGACTTCCCTCCAAGCTCGAGCGATAGACTGGCAAGGTTTTGCGCAGTATTACGCACAACATGACTTGCTGTTTGAGGACCTCCAGTAAAAGCCACATGCATAACTAACGGGTGAGAGGTTAATATTTTCCCAACATCCGCATGCCCCGTAATAAAGTGAATCACCCCTTTAGGGAAGCCCGCTTCTTCAAACAATTGAGCAAAGGCGAGATGAGGACCTGCCCCGTCCTCTGACGCTTTGACAACGACCGTGCAACCTGCAGCGAGAGCTGGTCCAATCTTTACCGCTGACAAAAAGAGTTGCGAATTCCACGGCACTACCGCCGCAACAACCCCCAACGGTTCACGTTGTAAAGTAACATCCATGTCGGGCTTATCAATCGGCAAATGAGAGCCCTCCATTTTGTCTGCTAAACCTGCATAATAGCGATAATAATCTGCAACATAGCTAATTTGCGCCGACGTTTCTCGTATGATTTTCCCACTATCCATCGTCTCAATTTCGGCTATCTTATCAGCATCACGCTCAATCAAATCAGCTAGTTTAGCAAGTTTTTTACCGCGTGCAGTAGCACTCAATCCCGCCCAAGCAGGATCGCTCAAAGCTCGATGCGCAGCTTTTACTGCTCTATCAACATCCTCAGCACTTGCCTCTGGCATCAGAGCCCAATGTTCTTCCGTTGCTGGATTAATACTGGGGAAATAGTCCTTCGCTTCTGTATATTCGCCATCTATGAATTGTTGGAATTTTTGCATATTGTGTGTTCTCTACGAAACGAGTCAATCATCTCGTTGTATTTAATTGATATTTAAGTTGGAAAAACTTTCCCTTTTTTATGGTCCCCCACGTACAAGCCGAACTCCCCTACTTCAGATTCAGCGGCAAAACGCTTAAGCATAATAACCTCAGGAGGCGACTGAATGCTTTGATAAATCTCATCATTAAGAGGCATAAACGTCCCCTGTCGAGAAACCGCTTCGGTAACCGTGTGGTAAACTATAAATTGTTTATTTTCTTCAATGTTTTCATAAATTGAATAAACATAACTCGCTGAATCAGGAAAGTCGCATTGCTGAGTAAGGCTTTTTAGTTGCATCTGTAAACTTTCTCCTTTGACCACGGTAGTGCGTGGCAGCTCGAAGGTGTTATTTGCGCCTTCTTTAAAAAAGATTTCTCCTTGCTTTTCAATAATCACTTGCACTTCCACTAATTGATCCGACTGGGAAATTTGCGCCGCTCTCTCCTCCATAGATAAAGTGAAGAATGAGCCTCTAACGTAACCCAGCCCTTTACCAGCGCCATTATGAAAGTCAGTAACCTCACCAATAATAATTGTATGATCGCCGCCATCAACGGCATTGACTCTGCGACAATCAAACCATGCAACACCATCCGCAAGAAGTGGCATTCCAGCTGGCGTCTGTAACCAATCCACAGCAGCAAATCGTTTTGCATCACGTGATGCAAAGCGTTGCGCGATATCTTGTTGTGCCTCCGATAAAACATTAACAGCAAAACCAACACCTTGCGAAAAAGAGGTATGATAGTACGAAGACTTTGCTAAACAAACTAACAACATTGGGGGGTCAAGCGACACACTTGTGAAGGAATTAGCAGTAAAACCAATAGCACCCAATTGAGGGTCACAGGTCGTAACCACTGTTACGCCCGTCATAAAAGACCCAAATGCGTCACGCAAAGCACGTGCAGAAGGATTGTTCATAGTCTTTTTCTATTCATCACTTTATGACAGAAAACAGTCTACACACCTGCAGGATTTTCTTCCATTAACCCCATTTCTTTTAAATCTTGATAACGATCTCCAATGCGATGATGTGGACGTCCACCCAATGATGCGCCAAGAGCAACCACCATTTCATCAGCATTCGGAGCATCCGCTATGGAAAAATGAATGGTCAAATAATGTGAACGACGTCCACCATCATTTTTATCCATTAAAGGAATCATAATAGGAGCGTTTGCTCCACCTCGAGTGTTGCAAAAAGACAAATAAGATTTTGCTCCAACTGCTTCACGATAATAGTTTCCAAAGCGGAGCGTATGAATAATCGCTGAAGCATGTTCTACTTCGCCATTGAGTCCAATAACCGAAGATTTCCCATAACCTTCTACTTTATCCCCTCCACCTGCTTCATCTGTAATCATTTTAGTTAACAAAACGCCTAATCCTGGTGCAGCATCAAGGATACCTGGGCGTAGGTCTTCTACAAATCCTTTTCCTGCCCAAGGATTTTTGATCACAGCGGCTGCGGCTATCAAAACTTGTGGCGTAGAGGCTTTTTTGCCACCTTCAATACGCGTCTCTTCAACATGGAGCAAGGTTTTTCTTATTTCTGCAGGCATAGCATTCCTTCTTGTTTGATATATTATGTTAACTTAGGCAATGGCAAGCATCGACATGCGCGCCATTATATGTGAATTATAACAACAGAAAAACGGCTCTTGTATGCAACGGATAATAAATCGTTTCCACACATTGCCAACATTCTTTTAATATACAATGCTGCCCATTCGTCTATTCGCAAAATCTCAAAGTGTTTGATATCTTTTTAAAAGGACTTCTGTTCGCATTAGCAATCATAGCTGCTATTGGGGCGCAAAACGCATTTTTACTTAAACAAGGACTTATTCGTTCGCATGTTGGCCTCATCATTTGGATATGTTTTTTATCAGACGCCATATTGATGGCAGCGGGGGTATTCGGTTTAGGTATTGCTGTAAGCAAAAATCCCATTGCCCTCATCGGCATAACTGGACTAGGTGCTGCATTCATTGCAATATACGGTTTGAAGACTTTTATAAATGTATTTTCCTCAAATGCATCATTGACTGTTGACACTCAAGACAATTCGTCAAAAAATTGGAAGAAAATTGCATTAACCACCATCGCATTGACTTGGCTCAACCCACACGTTTACATTGATACTGTTTTTTTGGTCGGTTCTGTTTCCAGTGCATATACGCTTATGGAAAAGCCCTTTTTCTTACTCGGCACCATTAGTGGATCATTAGTTTGGTTTGTACTGCTTGGCTATGGTTCTAGATTGTTGGCGCCTCTTTTCCGAAGCCCGACAGCATGGCGCATTTTGGATGGAATAATTACCGTAGTTATGTGGTGGATTGCTTTTGAACTAACAAAATATTGTTACGGACTTATTCACACTCTTTAAATAAACCGTACAAACAACCACATAGAAAAAATGGTTATTTCAGGCGTTTCGCATGCCAAGCAATATGATCACCTATAAATGTTGCAATAAAGTGATAGCCGTGATCGTATCCTGTTTGCATACGAACTTCAACCTCAACACCATGAGTGCTTGCAACCGCTTGGAGATTCTCAGTCAATAACTCTTGTGGATAAAATTCATCTGCCGTGCCTTGATCAATCAGTATTTTTTCAGGACGCGCCCCGTCTTCAATTAAACAACAAGCATCATACTGTCGCCAGTTAGATTGGTCGGTTCCAATATATCCAGTAAACGCATTGATACCCCACGCACTTTTAGCAGGATTGCAGATAGGCGAAAAAGCCGAAATGCTTTTGTACGCTTTTGGATTTTTCATTCCAATCATTAAAGCACCGTGCCCACCCATAGAATGACCGCTAATAGACTTGTTATCATTGATGGGCAGCATAAGCGAATGTATCACCTTGGGCAACTCGTAAACAATGTAATCGTACATATGATAGTTTTTTGAAAATGGCGCAACCGTTGAATTCAAATAAAATCCTGCACCTTGCCCAAAATCATAGTTTTCATCATCAGGCACTTCCGAACCTCTTGGGCTAGTGTCTGGTATAACCAATGCGACACCGTGCTCTGCTGCATATCGTTGTGCACCTGCTTTCACACGAAAATTTTCATCCGTACATGTTAAGCCAGACAGCCAATAAATCGCTGGAACAGGTGCTATTTGTGATTGAGGTGGCAAGTACAATGAGAACTGCATGATGCAATTACAAGTACTTGAACGGTGTTTGACAACATGTAAAGTGCCTTCAAACTCCTTGATTGATTCAACAATATTGCATTCGCTCATAGTATCTTTATACTCCTTTTAAAAAACAATAACCGAACGAATACTCTTGCCTTCGTGCATCAAGTCAAACGCTTTATTAATATCCTCAATGCCAAAAGTGTGGGTAACCATTGGATCAATCTTTATCTCTCCGTCGAGATATCTATCTACATATCCTGGTAGCTGCGTACGCCCTTTTACTCCACCAAAAGCCGTGCCTTTCCAAGTACGACCAGTAACCAACTGAAAAGGACGCGTTGCAATTTCTTTACCGGATCCTGCCACTCCAATGATGGTAGAAACGCCCCAGCCCATATGCGTACATTCCAGCGCGTCGCGCATGACATTCACATTACCGATGCATTCAAAAGAATAATCCACACCGCCATTGGTCATGTCAACAATCGCCTTGCCAATCGGCACGCTTAAATCACTTGGATTGATGCAATCGGTTGCCCCCAGTGCTTTTGCCATTTCAAATTTGTCAGCATTTAAATCAATGGCAATAATACGCTCTGCTTTAGCCATTACTGCACCTTGAATAACACTTAAACCAATGCCTCCCAAACCAAATACTGCCACTGTTGATCCCGCCTCAACTTTTGCTGTATTAAGCACCGCACCAATTCCTGTAGTGATGCCACAACCCAACAAACAAATCTTATCCAAAGGCGCAGCTTTATTTACTTTCGCCAAAGCAATTTCTGGAACAATCGTATATTCCGAAAAAGTTGAAGTCCCCATGTAATGATATATCGACTTGCCTTTTTTAGAAAAGCGTGTTGTTCCATCAGGCATAAAACCGGTCCAAACTGTTTTAGAAATAGCCTGACAAAGATTTGTTTTTGTCGATTTACAAAATGCACACTCTCCGCATTCTGAAATATAGAGCGGAATAACGTGATCGTCTGGTTTTACAGAGGTAACGCCCTCACCGCATTCAACAACAACGCACCCTCCCTCATGCCCTAATACTGCAGGGAAAACCGCTTCTGGATCCTCCCCCGACATAGTAAAGGCATCGGTGTGACAAACACCTGTTGCCACCACTTTCAACAATACTTCCCCAGCCTTAGGCCCTTGAAGTTCCAGTTCTTCAATTTCAAGAGGTTGTTTAGCACCCCAAGCAACAGCGGCTCTTACTTTCATCGAATCATTCCTCATTTAGACGGTTTAAATTGCAAAAAACAGGTGACACTATAAACTAAAAGTCATTTTCAACGCAATGCAAAATGCACTCTGCACAATACATTAATCGCACTTGCATGCAATTCCTCAATCACTCCCCATAGCGTAAAGATTGATTTTAAAACTATTCAAATACCCACAGATATATAAAGCTCCGCCTCGCCCAATTGGTTATCCAATCCATAAGCAAATCCCACTGTAAAAGGTAAATTCAAGGAGTACGCAATAATATACTCCGTTATTATTTCAATACCAATATTGGAATAATAATCGTTATTGTCTGGACGACTCCAAGCGGATGCCGTTTCCGAGTATACTCGAGCATAAATGTTACTCACACCTATTGGCGGTTCGATGAATCCATCTCCAACATTAGTAATGGGGAAATACAACTCCGTACCCAACTTGATGAATTGGTTGCCGCTCAATGCTTGTGTGTTACGTTGATAGCCACTTAATGAGTATCGACGCAACCCAATCGGATTAACTTGTGTAGTGGTAATGCCAGAAGACATAAAGTTACCCCCTAGTTCAAACGGTCTTATTGACCCACCACCAAAACCTGTATCAAGTAGCAGACTCAACGAATAATTTCTAGCGAGCTGAAAAAATTTTTGAAAATTAAAGACGGCCAAATCCCCAGAAAAATCTGTATTCTCAAACACACCATAACTTTCATACCGAATATTGTAACCGTACCCTCCGCTTATTTGGTTCGCCCTTGCATTACGGAAAAACGTTTGGTACTGAACGCTTGCACCCATGACATTTTCCACCGTATTTTGATCTTCAAAAGAAAGACTATCCCTAAATTTCGTATCACTTTGCACGTTGACACCGCCTACTGAAAAAATCCAAGAAGAATCCAATCGATTCAATGGGTAATGCCCTACAGCTTGAAGTATGGTTTGCTCCTCAGAAAAATCAACATCATTGCTGGTATTAAAAACTGATCCAACATCAGTAAAGCGATTTGCAGTAAGGGAAAAGCGGTTGAAAAAATTGTACGAAGCAATGCCACCAAAATTCCCCTCTATCTCATTAGAAAAGTAGGTGGGTGCTAACAACCATTGGTGGAATCCGAGTGTATCTTGTCCACTGACAAAGATACCGAAAGTCTGAATATCGCCAAATCTTAAAATAGGCACCCATCCCTTCGTACCAATATTATCAAATGCTGAGTAATCTCTAATCGCATTGTAGTCACTGGGATTGAAATCGCTTTGCATAGGCAACAGGCGATTAAATGCGCTGAAATCCCCATCCTGTAATCGGTATTGGCTGATGGCTTTGGGGTTTGTAATCACTTCAATCTGTTGCCCAGTGCCTGTATATTTCGTCACCCAAATCAATTGATTACCTTCTTGTTCCGTCGATTTCTCAGTCGATTGTTGTTCCAACCGTCTACTCGATAACTCAAACTCAATCACATAGCCTTCTGTTTGCGTTATGACTTCAACCACTTTTGATTTTCTATCCAGCCGATGAATTTCAACTTGTTCATCATCGTGGGATAGATAGTAAATACTTTTACCATCCGCACTGTAGACGGGGTTGTTCTCGACACCCTCTGCGTATATAGTCGGCATCCAGTCTCTGCTCTCCAAGTCAAATGTTTCAATATTCCATCCCGTGTGATTGCGCCGAATACTAGCGATAATATTCTTACCATCAACAGAAAGATCAAAATCACCCATAACCTCCCCCACTTCAAAAGTATGTAATACCTCTATGCTACCACTCAATTCGATACGCACCAAGTAGCTAACCCCGCCATCAATTCGAACAGCGTACAGCGCGGTTGCATCACTCGACCAAACAACAGTGTGCACCCGCGCGTCCTCTGTTATCCGCCGCAAATCAGACCTAGATAGCACATCTTGTGCGAGCTGTTCAGGTGTTAACAAGTACACATCGTTACGCAAATTGGTATTAGCGATGAAATCTGACTTTACTATCAATAGCCCGCCTTTATGATGCCAATCCATATCAACTACTGAACGCACTTCCATTATTTCTTTGCGCTCGCCTTTGCTGTCAACTTGCATAATTTTTGGATATGTAAACAAGTCATTGTGATAGTAAAAAACGGTATCGTGCGTCGGGGCTAAACTGCTATTGAAAAATGGATCTTTCTCTACCACTTTCCCATGATTTTTTTTGCGTTCTTTTATGCCCTGCAGTTGCGGTTGGAAATGCTTGTTCAAATATACCAAATACTCGTCCCAAATTTGAGGGAGGTCCTTGCCGAACACTGTATCTAAGGTGTCATCCAGTGAATATGGGATAAACTCACCTCTGTACTTGATGAAAAATTCAAATGCTTTTTCTTCACCATAAACATCTTTCACAAACTTGAAAAAATACGAACCGTATAAGTATGAATGGTTAAATGGCCAACGACTGGGGGTGGGATAATTTATTTCAGTGACCGTTAAAAAACCTTTCTTTAGTTCTTCTCGCATTTGTCCAGCAAAAACACCAGTATTGACGCGTCCAAACCCCGACGCTGACTCAGCATGTACCGCAATGCCTTCAATAGACCATTCAGGAAGGAAAGACTCACCATATACCACTGGGAAAATTATAAAACCCTCCAACGTCGGTATAAAAGACGGTTTACCAAATACGCTTCTGAATGCTTCAGGTACTCCACCAACTTGGTCCAATTGCAACACATGCGCGTATTCATGAGTAAACACCAACTCTATCCAGCCGCTATTGGTCAATAACGTCCCTTCAGTGGGCGGTGTCATGAAAATAGAAAACTGATTAAAAGGTACTTGCGTTGCCGAACCGTTAGGAAAATCAACGGCATCATTGATTGTCACCTCTGTTTTTTCTGTCGCATCCCATTGAAATGAAACCGTTAATTTGGCATGCACTTTCTCAGCAATGGCAGCAACTCGTTGGGCAAAGAGTTCGTTTTTACTGGTAAAGTGTATATTGAAATTTTCAGTTTCTAATGTCTTCCACTCTTCAGAAAAGCTAGGTTGCAAAACACTCGCGTCCACAATGACCGCATTCGACATTGATGATAGCATCATCAGCAATGCAAAATGAGTGAACAAAAAAAATGTCCGTACAGTGAAAGGTTTCTTTTTTAAAAAACTCATAATACTTAGTTAATATTTGGAATATGAGGTTTTTCATCTTTTGAAAGATGCCAAAACCATATAATCCAATAGACTTCAGCTTCAAATAGAAGTTAGCGTCAAATATATTGACTACTGAAAAATGCTTAATCGCTTCTTGAGTAAGCTACGCACTTCTTTTAATATCATTATATATTTAATAGTAGTATACTAAAGTAAGTAAAAGCTCTATCATTGAAATCCGCCAATTCTTATTTAAAATTCTAAAACCGGCTCTAACTAAACGGCAGCACTTCATTAGATGAGAATAAAATAGACTAAAAGTTTCTTGCCAACACTGTTGTTATCTTTAAAATATTTTTGCGTACAGTTGCAATTTGTATTAAAGTAATACCTTACAAGGAATGTGCGATTAAGTACGCTTGACCATTTTTTGCTTTGCTGAGAAATTTAATTATCCTACCGTAAACTTTTATGTTTAACCTATTGATTACTATCGGACTTTGTCTAACCATTTTGCTCGTGATGTCAAAATCACGACGCTCTCCTTTCATCTATCTACTTATTCTTGGATTGTTATTGATCCTCACCCTCGAGTCGAGTTACTTCGGAGCCATAATGTACATTATGGCTATCATGTGTATCCTGCCCGCTGTCATTATGCTCACGCCAATACTGCGTCAAAAGTTATTATCTAATCATTTTTTTAAGATAATGCGAAAACGATTGCCACAGATGAGCGAAACGGAGAAAGTAGCCATTGATTCAGGCACTATTGGCTGGGAACAGCACATTTTTACTGGAGAGCCTTCATGGCAGCATCTTAACGCTGTTCCCGTGAAAACGTTAAGCGTTGAAGAACAATGTTTCATTGATAATGAAGTACAACAACTGTGTGCTCTAGTGAGTGATTACGATATTCAAAAACGCATGGATTTACCGAAGAAAGCGTGGGATTTTATTGCAAAAAATCGCTTTTACGGCATCATCATACCTAAAGAATACGGCGGACTTGGTTTTTCAGCAACGGCGCACGCACGTATTGTCTCGTGCTTAGCTTCGCGTAACAGCACACTGGGTGTAACCGTTATGGTTCCAAATTCGCTGGGTCCTGGTGAACTATTAATGCACTACGGAACGCAACAGCAAAAAAGTTTTTACTTACCCCGATTGGCAAAAGGGGAAGAGATTCCTTGCTTTGCCTTAACTTCACCAACAGCAGGTTCGGATGCTGGTTCTATTGAAGATATTGGCGAATTGGTGGAATACAAAAAAGGACGAAAAAAAACGCTTGGGCTGTGCTTAAACTGGAACAAACGCTATATTACGCTTGCGCCAATTGCAACATTGATAGGGATTGCTTTTAAAACAACAGACCCTAATGGTTTGTTGCAAAAATATTTCCCAAATCATCCGTTAGCTGGCAAAAAAGATTTAGGTATTAGCTGTGCGTTAATAGCGCGTGATGTTGAATGCATCACTATCGGCAATCGCCACAATCCGATGTGGCTGCCATTCATGAACGGGCCAACTCGCGGGGAGAATGTCATTATCTCCATTGACGACATTATTGGTGGCGCTGATTATATTGGGCAAGGGTGGCGGATGCTTATTGAAAGTCTGGCTGCTGGCAGAGGCATTTCTTTGCCATCGTTATCCGTTGCAGGAACACAAGTTGCTTTATTTACCAGTGCTGCCTATGCAGGCGCTCGCGAACAGTTCAACACACCAATTGCAAATTTTGAAGGGATTCAAGAACCATTGGGTGAGATCGCACAGTTAACTTATTCAAGTAAAGCACTATGCACATTTACAACAGATACCGTAGATGATGGACAAAAACCTGCTTTATTGGCAGCTATGGCTAAATATTCGAATACCGATCAGTTTCGTCAAGCGATGATTCATGCAATGGATATTCATGGAGGGCGAGCGATTATGACTGGACCTGCAAACTATTTGGAGTCCCTTTACCGCAGTGCACCTGTTGGTATCACTGTTGAGGGTGCAAATATTCTCACGCGTTCCATGATGATATTCGGGCAAGGCGCTATGCGCTGCCACCCTTTGCTTATACGAGAAATAAATGCGCTGTCAAATACCCATCCAGATCTTGGAAGAATAGCGTTTGATGAAGCACTCTTTGAACATGGAAACTACCATCTACGTTGTTTTTCTCGCAGTTTTATCGGAGCCATATCGCGTGGCAAATGGTTATCCGCTGACTGCCCAACAGTGTTGAAATCTAAATGGCAATCACTGACACATCTTAGTGCAAGTTTCGCTTGGATTTCGGATTTGTTACTGCTGCTGCTTGGAGGAACGCTTAAACGTAAAGAATCCTTATCTGGATTATTAGCAGATGCTTGGACACATTTGGTTATTGTCAGCACAGTCTTGAGGCATTGGCATAATTTTGGTTATATGGATAGCCATCGTACACTCGTTGATGCGCTAACTCAAAAGCATCTGTGCCTCGCGGAGAACGCCATGATTAAAGTGTGCGATAGCATGCCAATATCTCAACCTGCTCGTTGGTTTATACGATTCTTAGCATTTCCATTAGGCAAACGCCACCCTATGCACAAATTGGATCACGTACTTGCTATCGGTAAAGCCACGGTTGAAGGCAATGAAATAGGCTTGGAACTCAATACTGACATCTATGTAGGCAAGAAAAAAGATGATCCTTTATTTTGTATTTCTCAAGCCTTCTATAGCCAGAAGATTATCAATGATTTCAAAAAAAGATCATCCGTCTTAGCGACTAAACGTGGCAACAACGAATCCTTTGAAGATTGGATAAAAACATTGGTGGACAATAAAATATTAACGGTGGGCGAACAAAAAACTTGGATAAAGGCGCGCACTAAGGTTCAGGCAGCCATGCAAGTTGATGATTTTCCTAAACTTTAAATCTTAACAGATAACCCTTAACAAACAATCCTCCAAATTAACTCTAACGAAAACCATAGTCAAATGTATTTTTATCGAAAAAAAATAGAAAAGGTTGCCATTTTAGGAACAGGTACGATGGGTTCTCAAATAGCTGCACATTTTGCCAATGCAGGCATTGATGTCTTGCTCTACGGTATCAAAGATGATCCCATTGGTTGCCCTAAAATTGCCATCAAAAAACTAAGCAAACTTAAGCCCGATCCTTTTTTCAGCAGTGCATCAAAAAAACTACTAACGCCTCTTACCTACGAAGAAAACCTTGCTAATTTAAGCAGTTGCGATTTAATTATAGAGGCTATTATTGAAGACGTAATTGCTAAGGTATCGTTATATGACCAAATCACTCCCCACCTTAAAAAAACGGCAATTTTAGCAAGTAATACCAGTGGGCTATCCTTCAAAGAACTATCGAAGAACCTCCCTGATGAGCTAAGTAAGCAGTTCTGTGGCATCCACTTTTTCAATCCCCCTCGCTATCTTTCGCTCGTCGAACTCATCCCCACCAAATCAACCGCCCAATCAACATTAAACTTGCTTGAGGGGTTTTTAACCCAAATCATCGGAAAGCGCGTTGTCATTGCACGCGATACACCGGGGTTCATTGCTAACCGAATTGGAATATTTTCTATTATGTCCACGCTCTACCATGCAGAACGTTTGGGTATTCCACTCGATACAGTTGATGCTCTAACGGGTACTCGAATTGGTCGCTCCAAAAGCGCCACTTGCCGAACCGCTGACATCGTTGGTTTGGACATCATGCAACATGTAGTAGAACACCTGCACAAGAGCACAACAAACGACCCTTGGCAAGACTACTTTCGCCTCCCTACTTGGCTGAGTAAATTGATTGAAAGCGGCGAGCTTGGACAGAAAACAAAATCAGGCATTTATAAAAAAACAGTCGATGGCATTGAAGTGATCGATCCAACCACAGGTGAGCGCCGATTAAGTGATACGAAACGCATTAGCGGCACAGTGAACGGCATATTGAAAGAAAACGGTGGCATTGCAAAATCGCTGCTGTTACTCGAAAAAAATGACGACCCTCAAGCACAGTTTTTATGGTCCATTCATCGAGACGTTTTCCATTTTTGTGCCTACCATTTAGGACATATCGCGAGCAATGCACGTGATGTTGATCTAGCTATATGCAATGGATTCGGTTGGGATAGTGGTCCTTTTGATATTTGGCAAAGCGCTAATTGGAGTGCAATCATTAACGCTATAAAAGCCGACATCGCTAATAAAAAGACATTAGCAAACATACCTTTACCTGATTGGACTGAAAATATTACGGGCGCTTATTCTGCCAAGGGGGCTTACAACCCAATCAGTGATGCTTTTGAAGCGCACTCAACCCATCCTGTGTATAAGCGTCAAATTAGTACTGCCAGCGCACGCAATGAAACGGTTAAACGATTAGATGTTATTTTAGAAAACGATGATTTCATGCTCTCGGATGGTGGCGACAACATAAGCGTATTATCATTCAAAACAAAAATGAACACGATCAATTCTGCTGTGATCGATGGCATCAACAAAGCCATTGACTACGCCGAAGAAAAAAATGGGGCTTTAATTATTTGGCAAAATAACAAGACTTTTTGCGCTGGCGCTAACTTGTACGAAGTCCTTACTGCAGTTAAGCTTGGCATGATTGACTCGCCTGCAACGCTTACCAGCAAACTCAAGAAAAAAGCATTTGAAACCCTCAATCCGAACCTACCAAAGATTCAAAACCTACAAGATGTCTCCTCAGTCATCAAAGCGTTGCAAGATGTGCATATGCGCCTAAAGCACTCAAAAATCCCAACCATTGCTGCCGTACAAGGTCTTGCTTTGGGTGGAGGTTGCGAGCTCATAGTGCATTGCAATCGCGTTGTTGCACATCATGAGAGCTATATTGGTCTTGTGGAAATTGGCATCGGCATTCTCCCTGCTGGTGCAGGAACTAAAGAGATGGCATTGCGTGCCGCACAGCATGGAAAAACAAAGCACCTGTTTGATTATTTAGCACAATACTTTGAGCAGATAGCGATGGCAAAAGTCAGCACATCTGCTACTCAAGCGCGCGAATTTGGTTATTTGCATGAAACCGATGTCCTCATTGCCCATCCTGATGAATTATTCTACGTAGCAAAAATTCAAGCACTGAGTATGCTCGAGAGCGATTTTCAAGCGCCAAAAGATGAGCCTTTTCAGGTTGCTGGCATAGGCGGCTACGCCAATTTCATGGCAAAAATGGTTAATTTTCATAGCGGTGGATACATAAGCGACCATGATTTTTTATGCGCCAAGACCACCGCAAACGTCCTATGTGGGGGACCAGTTGAAAGCAATGATTATGTTTGTGCTCAATGGATTCTTGATTTAGAGCGCCAAGCCATTTGCGAATTATTGCATAATCCTCTTACTCAAAATCGCATCGAACATATTTTGAAAACAGGAAAACCCCTTAGGAATTAACTATGCACACAGCTTACATTATTGACGCCATTCGCACTCCTGTCGGCAAACGTAACGGTGTCCTTGCCTCAGTACGCCCAGACGATATGTTTGCCCATTGTTTGACCCAAATAATTCAGCGTAACCCTACCATCGACATCAATCGTATTGAAGATGTCATCGTAGGTTGTGCCATGCCAGAAGGACCGCAAGGTCTTAATGTGGCACGTATTTCTGCCTTGCTTGCAGGTCTCCCCGAAACTGTTTCTGGTATGACCATCAATCGATTCTGCTCTTCTGGAATACAGTCTGTAGCACTCGCGGCTGATCGCATCCGCCTTGGTGAGGCTGATTTAATGCTGGCAGGTGGTACCGAAAGCATGAGCCAAATACCGATGATGGGTAACAATATTTCCATCAACCTTCGAGCTAGTGAGGATGAACATGTAGGCATCGCCTACGGCATGGGACTTACCGCTGAAAAAGTAGCAAAAATGTACGATATTTCGCGCAGTGATCAAGATACTTTTGCTCTTCGCAGCAACCAAAGAGCATGTCAAGCGCATTCAGACGGTGCGTTTAATGAAGAGATAGCACCTGTTACCATTAAATATAACAAAGTAGAAGACGGTATTCTACAAGCTAAAGAGTATGTCGTAGAGCACGATCAAGGACCTCGCTGCGATACATCTCTCGCAGCACTGGCAAAGCTCAAACCTGTTTTTGCAAAAAATGGATCGGTTACTGCAGGCAACAGTTCACAAATGTCAGATGGCGCGGCTGCAATATTACTTGCCAGTGAACAAGCTGTGCGCGATTTCAATCTCAAACCTAAAGCCATTTTTCATGGCTATTCAGTTGCAGGAGTTCCTCCTGAAATAATGGGTATTGGTCCTGTAAAAGCCATACCAAAAGTACTTAAATTAACCGGTTACAGCATAAATGATTTCGATTGGATCGAGCTCAATGAGGCTTTCGCTGCGCAAAGTCTCGCTGTTATTCGTGAATTAGGGTTAGATGAAGAAAAAGTTAATCCGCAAGGAGGAGCTATTGCATTGGGGCATCCTTTAGGAGCAACTGGTGCCATCCGTTTAGCTACTCTGATTTCTGCCATGCAGCGACGTAATCAGTGCCGTCTTGGAATGGTCACTATGTGCATTGGCACTGGGATGGGTGCAGCGGGCGTCATTGAGAAGATTTAAATACACACCGCTAAAGGCAAATCGCGCAACATCTTCCCCGCTCGCTGCGCGTCTTGTTAAAGGTCTATACGGAAAGTGTAACCTATTTTTCTGCATAAATAGGTCTGCTCAAACTCTAACAGCTTTGATTATTGCGTAGCAGAGAGAGTATCGGTTTTTTAGTACCGCCTGTTTCAGCGCTATTTCCGTGATGTAGGGTTTGCGTAATTAGATTCTCGTTCGCATGCAAATGTCTATTGCAGCCCATTGTTGTACATCACTTCACTATGCCCATCGAACTAAACCGATCACGGCCGATGTCGCATAAAAGAACTGCAGCAACAAAAATGCCCATCGACTATCAATAATTGCCCATGCGGCGAAAAGCCCTGAGGATAATAGTAGTAGCGAAAAGCCCAGAATTTCGTTTCCCGTATTTGATGCAATAAGGAGTGCATATACGATTGCGAGCACCGAGCCAGCAATTTCAAATATCGTAGTACGCATGCGTTTTGTCACTGGTGAAATACCTTGGTTCTTCATTCCCGAATTATAACTGCGCATCCACAATCAGATCGGATCAAAAAAGTGCTCATACTGATGAGCAAAAGTTTATCATGGTACTTAATTGTATACTATTGTGTTACTTTACATACAGCGTACGATTCAAATTCTGTTTAGCAACAGCCGATGATTTTATTGACTATCAATTACGCCTATGACAGAGAGGACGTATATTTTCTTTAAAATTTAATATCTGGTAGTTCATGATTACCCACTTGTCTAACGCTTAAATTAGGTGTGCCGTAGGTTCATCTGAATTTACTTGCTATGTTTTTTTAGGAAAATTTTTCTCGTAATATGACTTCCCTAAAATCACAGTCAGTATACCCCCAAATATGATCACCGATGCTAAGGTCAATCGCATAGTGATTGCTTCACCAACGAACAATGATCCTCCCACCGCAGCAAATACAGGAACTAAAAGCTGCACTACAGCAGCTTGGACTGCTGTAAGTTTGCCCAATGCAATGTACCAAATAGTATATCCAATGCCAGAAGTTAGACCTCCCGCCAAAATGGCAAGGAAGATTCCTTTCAAAGACAAAGAAGAAGATTCGATTGTGAGCATTGTCAATAGAATAAGAAGCGGTAATGTACGCATAAAGTTGAACATAGTTTCACTTAAAGGGTTCGTGGATTTTTTACCTGCTAATGTGTAAAAGCCCCACGCGACACCAGACAATGACATAAGAATTAATCCACTGACTGAAGGCGTGGATACAGTTGGTAACACTAAATAGATAAAGCCCAAAAAAGCCACTACGACACCTATCCATTCAACAAGATGAATTTTCTTTCCTGAAAGAAAACTAACAAGCAGCATTGTTATTTGGACTGATGTAAAAAGAATTAATGCACCAGTTCCAGTTTCTAAAGTGATATATCCATACGAGAATGTAATGGCATAAATGAATAACATGAACGAAGCACTCCAGCTTCCTTTCGATATTTTTTTAGGGCTGGGGTTTATTAGTTTATATATGACAATTAGAGTAATAATCCCTGATAAAAGACGAATCGATGTGAAACTGGCAGCGTCAATTTCATTTCCATCTAAAGCTATTCTGCATAGAATAGAATTTCCAGCAAAAGCAATAAGAGAAACTGCTGTAAATAGAATTGCTTTCATTATTATTAATTACTATGATACTGATCGAAAACGTAACGACAAGGATAATCCACGCCGTTGAGTGCATCCATTTTTTTATACTGCAATGTGCATTTCATTAGAGTTCTGATCATAATCTGTAATCTTTAAGGTTCGTGTTTTAAACACCACCTTTACAATTTCAGTCAAACATATTTTCTCAACAGGAAGATAGATAACTTCCTGCGTTTGAGATTCGAGTTCAAATTTGAATACTTTCCCTGCTTCCATAGACTTCTTATTTGTAGAAAAAATCATACTCTCTCTAAAATCGATTTTTGTTCACTGGATAGCTTTCCTAACTATACAACCCCACTGTACGTTTTCAGTAGCAAATTCTTCAGGTACTTCTATCCATTTTACTTTTCTTGCATGACCTAAATCATATTTTTGAAATTCCTCACCAAGTTCTTTGGATTGTCATTCAAATATGGTTTATGCAATTCCCTCCTATTAGTGAGCTCTCCATACATTTCTTAAATGTAGCATAGCCGCCCTAGAGTGCGTTTCCATTGAGACTTTCCAAGTAGGCATAATTGTTTTAATTTATATCAATTTCGCTTGTAATGCGAAATGATTAATCGTAGCACTTACTATGATCTACACATAGCGTATGATTTAGATTCTTTTTAATAACCCAATAGGTAACAATTTTGGTTTAAGTGAGCAGTTCTAATATATTCCTATCCAACGCCGCCTCGAAACCTTTATCATTACCGGGATTCGCCGCACAATGTCCCCATACGGAGTTATATGGTCGAAACTTTACATTTGGTATGTGTATGGCTTCAAAAGCATTATCTTCTGGCGGGAAGTAGAGATCGTGTTGACAAGGCATCAATATTGTTTTGGCTTTTATAGACGCTAATGCTTTGACAAAATTATTATCGTATGACTTGCTTATATCTGCGTTTTGCCATGTTGCTAATTTAGTCAATAAATTGTTAGCGTCCCAATTTGCGACATGATCATCCTCCCAATCCACTAACAATTCTTCAATCGAGTTAAAGCCCAGTTGTTGAAATAGTTTTTCTCGATAGAAACTTTGCGAAAAAGCCCAACCCGCGTACACTCGAGCAAAAGCCTTTAAACCTGCAACTGGAGGTGTGTCGTATTCCCCTTGATTGAAGGTTTGATCCGCACACAATGCAGCTTTAACGCCCTCTAAAAATACGAAGTTATGACGTGAAGTTTTTGCTGAAGCACAAAATGGCAAGATTGCCTTCACCATGTGCGGGTATTGAACCGCCCATTGATAGGCTTGACAGCCTGCCATCGACCAACCAGCAACTAATGCAATGCTTTCTACAGCTAATTTCTCAGTGAGCAATCTGTATTGACAGAAAACATTATCCCACAAGCTTATTTTTGGGAAAAGTGAGTTCTGTTGGGATGGGATTGTGTTATTCGGTGATGTTGATAGACCGTTGCCAAATAAATTAACCGAAATAATAAAATGTTTTTTTGGATTAATTGCCCGATCCTCTCCAAAAAAGCCCTCATTTCTATAATGATTCCCCGTATAAAATGTTGGCAAAAGTATGACGTTGTCCTTCTTTGGTGATAAATCCCCGTAGGTTTTGTACGCCAACTGTGCTTGATGTAACGTTTCACCCGAAGTTAGTTCAACATCGCCTAATAGGAATAATTCATAATCGTTTTTCTTCATGGTGCTTCTGCATTGTTTATCTTAACTGTATTTCTTTAATTAAGCATATTTTTTGTCATATGCTCAATGTGGATTAGTTCATGGAGAGCCTCTAATCTCAACAAATATTTCAACGTTCTTTAACTCACATTACCCACACTCTTGAAGGAGGACGATAATAAGCGGAGAATATTCATTGTACTGATAATTTTATTTCTTAATATACGAAAAGAATACATCCTTAACACAGCATAATGCTTTCATTAAATAGACAAATTGAGATATTTAAGGGAATGGGAAAATAATTCAAAAAAAATCAAGAAATGATTTTAAATCCGTGATAGCATTATTTACATGTTTCACATAGATAATTTATTAGATATGTTGAACAAGATTACAGCACTTTAAAAAGCAAGCGTTTTTCATGCTTACCTTATGAGTTTCTTTTTATAAATAGAGGGATAATGATTATACAAGACATGCTCCAGTCATTAGAAACATGGGCAGATGATAAAAACAATCTGAAAAAAGGGCTTCCTTCTTTTGTGTATACTAGCAAAGAATTCTGGGATCTTGAATGCAAAACTCTTTTCAGACAAAATTGGATATGCGTTGGCTTTGCTCACGAGTTAAAAGAAACGGGTGATGTTATTCCAGTTGTTGTTGGCAATCAATCCCTTATATTAGTCAAGAATACTCAAGGGAAAGTGGTCGCTTTTCACAATGTTTGCCGCCATAGGTGTTTACATTTAGTGGACCAACCAAAAAATGTAGGTAAGCTCATACGTTGCCCCTACCATGCTTGGGCGTATAACTTGGACGGAGCGTTGCGTAGTTCTCCTCATTTTGGTGGCACAGACAATCATAATCCAGAAGGATTTGATCCAGAAGAATTTGGCTTAATTCCAGTAAGAACACACGTGTGGCATGATTGGATATTCGTTAATTTAGATGGCAATGCCCCAGATTTTGAAGAGTATTCAACCCCTTTAGCCAATCGCCTTCAAGGAGTGAACTGGGATAAAACCCAGCATATAGCAACGCTTGATTTTGGTGAAATAGCAACGAATTGGAAGTTCATTATGGAGAACTTCATTGAACCATATCATGTACAGTTTGTTCATCGCTCAACAACAAGTCAACCACTGGAAGATCACTATACTGTGGTGGATGGTGCGTGTTTGGGCAGTTCAATCGACATGCAAGAAGAAGCTGGTGTTAAGGGCAGTTTAGCCGTTAGTTCTCGGTATTTAACATTATTCCCTAATTTTATTATTGGAAGATACTTTCCAGATCAGCTAGGTGTATATCTAAATATCCCTTTAGGTCCAAATCGTATGGCGCAAAAAAGAGCGATTTATAGCACTGAAGGACAAACTTTGACCCATGAAGAGGTTGATAATTTAAAGACACTTTGGTGGGATGTGCACCGAGAAGATCATGTTATTTGCGAGCGGATGCAAATTGGTCGAAATTCATCCGTTTCTGACAGTGGTGGTGTTTTATCGCCACACTGGGAAGACAGCGTCAGGGCTTTTGAAGAACTAATAGTTCAAAGCGTCAACAATAATCCTTAAAAACATACGAACAAGGAGTCGAACAAATATGAATCAAAACAATAATAAATACAACTTCCGTCTTGCCCACACAATGATACGGGTTCTTGATTTAGAAAAATCTTTGCATTTTTATTGCGACCTGCTTGGTATGCAAGTGCAACGACGTACTGATTACCCAGCAGGACGCTTTACCAATACGTTTATCGGCTATGGAGCAGAAGCAGAGTTTCCTTGCTTAGAGTTAACTCATAATTGGGATCAAGAAGCGCCTTACGAAAAAGGAAATGGTTGGGGGCATATTTGTATTGAAACACCCGATGTATATAAATCTTGCGAAGAACTCGTTAGAATTGGCGTTGAATTCATAAGCCCTCCCAAGCCTATGAATGCCGGCACAAGAATTCTTGCATTCTGTAAAGATCCCGACGGTTATATTATTGAATTAAATGAATCTATAAATAAGGAGAAACATGACTAACACCCCTCAATTGTTTAAATTTACTGAAATTGAGCATCGCTTACAAACATTAGAACCTGGAAAGTCCTACATCAAACCCTTTGTCACTAGCAAAATAAGTAACACAATGTGTGGAGGCCTTAACTTCCTCAATAAAGTCTCTGTCCCTTGGCGCTTAACTTGCGATGAAATCATTTATTGCATGGAAGGAACATTCCGTTTAACTTGTAACGGTGAGTCGTATATTTGCAATCCTGGTGATGTTTTGTATATTCCAAAAGATAATGATATTGCTTACGAATGCGACGAAAAATGTGTGATTTTTTACGCTGCCTATCCCCACGATTGGAAACAACAAGCTGGCATCACGTTTGTGCCCGGAATTGATCCAGAGGACATGCCACAACCAGAATAGTTCAACATTATTTTTACGGAGTATTGATATGACAACAAATAACCAACTGTATTTTCAAAACATCAACGATGCCATTGAGCATAACCGTAAAAGAATCCCCGAGACAAAGTCATATCTTGAAAAGGAGGGGGTAAAGTATGTACTTTCAAGTTGGATTGATCTGCACGGTATCCCAAAAACCAAACCAGTCCCAATGAGTGATTATGAAGCCCTTTGCTTAGGCAAAGGACCGCAATTTGCAGTGCACTCAATATCCTATGTCCCTGAGCTGAGCCCAGCGGATTCAGATCAAATAATGATTCCTGATCTAGATGCAATCTATATTTGCCCTTGGGATAAAAGCATGGCCATTATTTTTGCTGATTTATATTGGGAAGGTGCTCCGTATGATGTTTGTCCTCGTCAAGCGTTAAAACGTGCGATACATGAAGCAGGAGAACTGGGTTATGTTGGGTTTGCTGGCATAGAGCCTGAGTTCATAGCCATGCGATATGATCAAGATGGTCAACCCGTTAAATTTTTCGATAATGATCCGGAAAAAGGGATAAGGCCGAGACGACAAGCATTTGGTTACGATGTTGAATACTCTATAGATTCAATGCCGTTCTTAAAAGAGTTGATTGATATTCTTGAAGACATGGGTTGGAATTTACACGATGTTGTTGCCGAAGGTGCCTATTCTCAATTTGAACTTGATTTTCACTATACCGATTTGTTACAAATGGCAGATCGATTCGTATTTCTACGCATATTATTAAAAGAAGTTGCTAAAAAAAGTGACATGTTCATTACTTTCATGCCTAAACCAACCATAGGAGACTGGCGTTCAGGTGCCCATATAAACTTTTCTATGCAGCATATTGATCGACTGGGTGAAAATATTTTTCAAAACGGCAAAGAGTGGTCTGAATTATCTCAATACGCAGTTGGTGGTCTTATGGCACATGCTGAAGCAATCACTGCTCTCACCTGCCCCACAGTTAATTCTTACAATGGATTAGTACCTAGAGTTGGCGGGTTTGAAGGAGGAACAGTTACATGGGCTCCGACAAATATTACTTATGGTTACAATAACCGTTCTGCTCAATTTCGCTTGCCTCAAAGTAGACACTGTATTGAAAACAGAGCGGCTGATATGACGATGAATGTTTATTTATCGCTCGCTATGACATTATCCGCTTCACTTGAAGGCATGAAAGCACAAATGGATCCAGGTAGCCCTACCGACATCGATTTATACAGCTTAACAGAACAAGAATTTAAAGACATGGGAATTCGCCGCTTACCGCGTAATTTATTAGTGGCAACTGAGGCATTAAGAACAGACTCTCTCGCCATCAAGACTTTAGGTTCTACTATGCATAACTCCTACATTGCGTATAAAAATGATGAGTGGGAAAGATACCATCAAGCGGTAACTGATTGGGAAGTTAAAGAATATTTAAGGCTATACTAAACGCCGCTGGCGGTTTTGCACGTCCTTTGCCTTAATTTGTTGATTTTTCAACTTTATTCCATGCATCTTCCAAGAACAAGAGTCCATCTATATAGTTGACAATGGAATGGATGCATCGTCCGTTGTAACTGAAATATGACAATATCGTATTGAAGGATTATCCAATTCAAAGCCCTAATGAATAAAAATAATTCAACCAATTATAACTTAGGTAGGTAGGTAGGTAGGTAGGATACAATGCGCAGCGTGGTTATTTTCCAACATCCAAATTATTTATTTTAAGGAACATTCAATGAACAATTTTTTCCCAGCTTTAATGCTTTCTCTATTGGCCTTAACAACATCACTGCATGCGCAAGCAACTTCTACTGAGAGCGCAAATGCTGCGCTTTCTGTGGAAACATATGCAGGTAGCAGTGAGGGTTTTCTTAATGGACCTACCAATATAGCAAGGTTTAATTTTCCACATGGGCTAGCAATTGCGCCAGATGGGCGTGTCTTTGTCGGAGATACTTTTAACAATAGGATTCGTGTAATCAGTGCTGATGGTTCTAATGTATCTACTTTTGCAAGTGGAGTTAATGTACTAGTTCAATTAGCAATCGGATCAGATGGACGCATATTCGTTTCGGAATTTTTTAATGGACAACTTAAAGTGATAAGCGCCGACGGTTCAAATGTCACTACCCTAGCCTCTGGACTAAATAACCCCCAATCAGTCGCCGTGGCACCAGATGGACGTGTCTTCTTTGGTGACGCAAGCGGAAGAATTTTTGTTCTTAACGCTGATGGTACGAATAGAAGCACGTTCGCTTCAGGATTTAGTTCGCCTGAAGGCATTGCAATCTCTTCAGATGGGCGTGTTTTTGTTGCAGAGACTCTTGCAAATAGAATTCGTGTTATTAGTGCAGATGGCTCCAATGTGTCAACCTTGCCAGGGACATATAATAGACCAAGAGGAGTGACAGTTACACGTGATGGGCGTGTCTTTATATCGGACACCGGTAATCATCGCATTCAAGTTATTAGTGCAGATGGCTTAACAGTGAGCACTTATGCAGGAAGTGGGGTAGAAGGTTTTGCTGATGGATCAACCAGTACTGCTCAATTTAATGACCCCATTCAGCTTGCCCTTGATGCCAATGGACGGCTTCTTTTTGCAGACCGTGACAATCATCGCATACGTGTCATATCAGCTCCTGCAAACGAAGAGCCTTCTGATTTGGTCAATAGCCGTATTAGTGTGAATAGTGGTTTGTTATCAGCGAACCAAGCTTTGGCTGTTGGAGATGTTATTGAATTGATTGTTAATGCAAAAGGCAGCTCAGATGTCCTTGTGCAAACAACCTACACACTTAGCAACCCTATACAATTACGTGCCCATGTATGGCCAAGAGACCTTGCAAAGCATGTTAATCAATTGAATGCTTCGGTGACAATTGGAGAGTGCTCAAGTGGTGGAAATAAAGCAGCGTGTGACCCAAATGATGTGTCTCCAATTGCCAGTAGCTTTCGCAATCTCCTTTGGGCATCACCCAGTTTAGGAGAGATTGAAGTCCAACTCAATCATATGCCAACGCCCGATAGAACAACAGCCTCATTAACAAGAGATTTAGCAATAACAGATGGAGCATTAGGTGCCGAACAAGCTTTAGCAGTTGGAGATGTCATTGAACTGATTGTTAATGCGAAAGGCAGCTCAGATGTTCTTATGCAAACGGCTCTCACTTTGAGCCACCCTGTGCATTTACGTTCTCATGTATGGCCGAAACTCTTAGCCAATCAAGTGAATCAGCTAAATACTACAGTTGCGATCGGAGAGTGTACAACTGGTCGATTTAAAGCATACTGTAATGTACAAGATGTCGCCTCAATCGGCAGCAGCTATCGCAATGTCCTTTGGTCATCACCCAGTTTAGGAGAAGTTGAAGTACAACTCAATCACACGCCAACCCCCGATAGAACAACAGCTTCATTAACAAGAGATTTAGCAATAACAGATGGAACATTAGGTGCCGAACAAGCTTTAGCCGTTGGAGATGTAATTCAATTGGTTGTTAGCGCGAAAGGCAGCTCTGATGTCCTTATGCAAACAGTTCTTACTTTGAACAATCCTGTGCATTTGCGTTCTCATGTATGGCCAAAGCTCTTAGCCAATCAAGTGAATCAGCTAAATACTACAGTCGCGATTGGCGAGTGTACAACTGGTCGATTTAAAGCATACTGTAATGCACAAGATGTCGCTTCAATCGGCAGCAGCTATCGCAATGTCCTTTGGGTATCACCCAGTTTAGGAGAGGTTGAAATACAATTGAACGCTATTGTTAGAAATGTAGGTAATTCATCATTGAACATCACGGCTTCTGTTGGACAGTTGCTTTTTTCATGGCCAACTGACCCGATTGCTGATTTTTATCGTGTGCAGATTAATCCTACTGGAGTGGATGGATTTATTCCATTATCAACGCCAAGTCAGTCACTGAAAACGACAAACTTTACCTTTGGTATTTCGTTGTCGGATCATATAAACCTTGCCACTAGTAATGTTTCGTTTTTAGTAGAAAGCTGTATAGGCAATCCAGATGGCAATAATAATTGTATACAGTGGACTGCTCAAACAAGGATTAATGATTTAAATCAATTAATTGGCTTTATCAAAGCGAATAATGCTGGATACAGAGATAGATTTGAAACTGTTAGTATCAGTAGAGATGGTAAAACGCTGGCAGTGAGTGCACTTAGTGAAGATAGCAGTGGTAGGGGCGTTAATGCTAGACAAGACCAATCAAGGTCTAATTCTGGTGCAGCCTATGTTTTCACACAAACCGCTACTGGTCTATGGACGCAGCAGGCTTTCCTAAAAGCGAGTAATGCAGATATTAATGATTATTTTGGTAATAGTCTTAGTTTAAGCAGTGATGGTAATACGCTCGCGGTGGGTGCAATCGGTGAACGAAGTCTCGCTACTGGTGTTAATGGTGATGAGAATAATAACAGCGCATCTCATAATGCAGGGGCTGCCTATGTTTTTGTGCGAAGCGCTAGTGGCACATGGAGTCAACAAGCCTATATAAAAGCGAGTAATACAGAAGTAGATGATCAATTCGCTGCAAGCATAGCTTTGAGCGGTGATGGTAATACGTTGGCAGTAGGTGCCCTATATGAAGACGGTAGAACTGGCGGGATTAACGGTGACCAGAGCAACGAAGCGAATAACTTCACATTTCATGCAGGGGCTGCTTACGTATACACCCGTAATAGTAGTACTCAGTGGACCCAGCAAGCATATATTAAAGCACATAATCCAAGTCACGATAATCGATTTGGCGTAAGTGTAAGCTTGGATGACGATGGCAATACACTGGTGGTAGGTTCAATGTATGAGGGTAGTAACTCAACAGGCGTGGCGAACGGCATTGATGATATTGTAATAAATGGTCCACACTCAATAAATTTCGCAGGTGCAGCATACGTTTACACCCGCAGTATCACTGGTGTATGGAGTCAACAAGCCTTTATTAAACCAAACAATACAGGTGTTGGTGACAGATTTGGCTTTGATGTCAGTTTAAGTGCCGATGGTAATACGCTCGCGGTAGCTTCAGAGAGTGAAGATAGCAGTGGTACCGGGGTTAATCCAATTGAAGAAGGCGATGGTTTAACAGATTCAGGTGCAGTATTTATTTACGCTCGTAATAAAGATAGTCTCTGGGGTTTTCAAGCCTACATTAAAGCGAGCAACCCAACTTCTAATGATCGCTTTGGACATAGCGTAAGCCTCAGTGGTGATGGCAATATGCTGGCTGTAGGTGCTCCTTTTGAGGATAGCCGATCTATTGGGTTAAATGGCATTGAGAGTGATGAAAGTGGAAGTGATGTAGGTGCGGTTTACACATTTATCCGAAGTGGCAGTGTATGGAGTCAACAAGCCTACATTAAACCAACGAGAATAAGTGGTTTTGGTGATCATTTTGGATTTAGCTTAAGCTTCAGTGGTGATGGTAGCAGACTGGCTATAGGAGCACCTTTAGAGTCCAGTGGTGCTTTTTCTGAAGGTGCAGCGTACTTGTATTAATATGATTAAAATGCATTTTTAACTTTAAATAATTAAAAGTGCTCAGATAGGAAAGTATATCTTAGAAGGTGTTGAAGCATGCTTTGTTTCAGCACCTTCTAAATTTGGGAATGGATACGTCGCATTAGATTTCATGTTGCCCATTAGTCCTCTTTGTGGGATAACTTAAAATAGCCTGACTTTAGAACCTGCCCTAATGTGAACAGGGATTTATTCATACGTTTTAAGAACGCCACCTTAATACTCTCGCATTTACCAGTAATCAAACCTTCTTCAAAAAAACCACGAATAGGATAATATTTCCGATAATTGCTATCTACCGTAAATCGTGCCAGTAATAATTGAAAAATTGTGGCTTTTGCTACTTGCAATCTCCTCATTCAAAAACTGATACAATCCAGCCACTTTATAAATTTGTAATGGAGTTTGCTATGCAGCGAGAATCGATGGAGTTTGATGTTGTTATTGTCGGAGCAGGTCCTGCTGGGTTGAGCGCTGCGATTGCATTAAAGAAAGCAAATAAAGATTTATCCGTGGTTGTTTTAGAAAAAGGGTCGGAAGTTGGTGCGCATATTTTATCGGGCGCAATATTTGAAACAACCGCACTTGATGAGTTAATCCCCGATTGGAAAAAACTGGGCGCACCGGTTAAGACAGCCGTCAAAGGAGATGATTTCTACCTATACAAGAATGAAGAAAAAGCCACTAAGTTGCCACATTTTTTCATCCCAAAAAGCATGCATAATGATGGAAATTATATTATTAGCCTTGGCAATCTGTGTCGTTGGATGGCGGAACAAGCCGAAGAAATGGGCGTTGAAATATTTCCTGGCTTTTCCGCCGCAGATATACTCTACAACGATGAGGGTGCTGTTAGAGGAGTCGTGACCAATGACATGGGAATTGACTACGATGGTAATAAAAAAGACAGTTTTGAGCCCGGTATGGAACTACTTGCAAAGTACACATTATTCTCCGAAGGCTGTCGAGGTCATCTTGGCAAGCAATTGATTGAACGTTATCAACTTTCAGACAATTGCGATGCTCAACATTACGCGCTTGGTGTCAAAGAAATTTGGGAAATCGATCCAAAAAAACATCAAGAAGGCTTAGTAGTACACGGTGCTGGTTGGCCATTGTCTGAAAACAGTGCTGCTGGTGGTTCTTTCTCGTACCACGCCGAAAATAACCAATTGGTTATTGGACTGATTACTGACTTGAATTACCGCAATCCGTACCTTTCACCATTTGAGGAATTCCAACGTTTCAAAATGCAAAAAATGAATAAGACGTTGCTTGAAGGAGGCAAACGCATAAGCTACGGTGCACGTGCGATCACTAAAGGTGGCATGAATGCCTTACCACGCCAACATTTTCCTGGAGGATTGCTGATTGGGTGCGATGCAGGCACTTTGAATTTTTCCAAAATCAAGGGGTCGCATACTGCTATGAAATCTGGTATGTTGGCTGCCCAAGTAGTTGCAGAAGCCATAACTTCTGGCAATAACGGAGGTAGTGATTTAATGGAATACACTACGGCATTCAAACAATCATGGCTCTATGATGAACTGCAAAATTCGCGCAATTTTGGCGCGGCATTACACAATTACGGCATGTGGGTTGGCGGCGCCATCAACTTCATTCAATACAATTTATTTGGTGGGAAATTCCCCATCACATTGCGCGACAATAAGCCCGATAACACACAGTTAGTCTCCTCTTCACATGCGCAGCCTATTGAATATCCCAAACCCGATGGAGTGATTACTTTTGATCGATTATCTTCGGTTTATTTATCGAATACCAATCACGAGGAAGCACAACCTTGTCATCTCACCTTGAAGAACAGTCTAATTCCTATTGAAAAAAACCTTGCAATCTATGACGCTCCAGAACAACGTTATTGCCCTGCAGGAGTATACGAAATAATAACTAAGGATGATCAGCCACAATTACAAATTAATGCCCAAAATTGCATACACTGCAAAACTTGCGACATTAAAGACCCCACCCAAAACATTCATTGGATAACGCCCGAAGGTGGTGGAGGTCCAAACTACACCTCAATGTAACCTCAGCATAATGCCATTGGAATACCCTTTCAGAGATTTCCCTGAACCCGGATACACACTGGAAGTTGCTGCGGGTATTTTTTGGGTACGAATGCCCTTGCCTTTTTCGCTCGATCACGTTAATTTATGGATATTGAAGGATGGTTGCGGTTGGGTAGTCATCGATACTGGTCTTGCTAATAAGAAAACCAAAGAATTATGGCAAACCATCGAGAAAGAGCTACTAAAAGAGAAACCAGTAAACAAACTCATTGTTACCCACCTTCACCCTGATCATTTCGCCGCTGCTGGCTATTTATGCGAACGCTGGCAGTGCCCTTTGTATATAAGTCGAAGTGAGTATTTCATCGGTCGGGCGGTGTTTGAAAATGCTAAAAGCGCAGCACCACACGAAGCACTTAAATTTTATGAATCAGCCGGCTTTGATGATGATGCATTAGAAAAATACCGTAAAAATTACGGCAGTTTTGCCAACGATGCTTCTGCTATCCCCAACATTTACAAACGCCTTAATGACAATGATGAATTAATCATTGACGGTTGCCGTTGGCGCATCATTACTGGAAGCGGGCACAGCCCAGAACATTGTTGTTTGCTTTGTGAAGAAAAAAACATATTCATTGCTGGCGATCAACTCATACCTAACATAACCTCCAATGTTAGCGTATGGTCTGTGGAACCCGACGCAAATCCATTAAAAGATTGGCTCGAGTCGTGCAACAAATTACTGAATCTCATTCCCAATAATGTCTTGGTACTACCCGGTCATGGTCTGCCTTTTAGCGGAACGCATCAACGGCTGAATGAACTCATCAAGAATCATGACCAATCCTTGGATAAACTTTATACCTTGTTGGTTGAACCTAAAAGAGTGATTGATGTTTTTGACGTTTTATTCAAACGCAAAGTATCCACAGAAACGCTACTATTTGCAACGGGTGAATCAATAGCACACCTCAATTATTTAATGGTTCAAAAAAAAATAATCCGCATCAACAAAAATGGCGTCTACTACTACCAACAAAACAGTTAGAACATGCATCTCCTTTAAATTGAGTTATTAAGGGATAGCCTTTTCTGAGAAAGCATTTTAAAGAAATTAAAATTATAGAAGAATTTTTGACAGATTTTATTGCCCTTCAGTCCAATTAGTAGCAGTAAGATGAAGATCAAGGTTTGCAATGAATCGGAGTAACGTTCAACTATTTTTTGTTGCCCTTGGTGAAAGATTTTTTACAGTCATGACTTCACTATGTAATGTCCTCGTTAGAGGCTGCTTGTTTTATAAAGTAATTGCTGTTCTTTAACGCAACATCTTCTTGTGAATATATTTTTAAGTGCCGTCTTTTTTTACCACTGCCTTCTAAAATTGAATTTAAGTCTGTGAAATTAGCACCATCACTAAACTCAATTGAGATATGTTCTTTGTAAACATATATACCACCGACCAAGCCGTTAGATCCGCTGAAAACTATTCCTCCATATTTAACATCTTCAATTAACGCTTTATTTGCTTTGAGGAATAGTATGCGTATTGCAATAACCATTTCAAATTGATTCTTTGACAAAGACTCTACATCTAAGAGAAACTCATTTACTCTTTTGTTGTCTGATATATTCATTCCAATTATGCGTGTATGGTTATGAAGATGCGACTTAGTCACTCTTCAATGCGCAAAACCGTAGCCGACGATAATCTAATATCCATTGGTTTTGACTATTGCAAAGTTTTGGTTTCAAAAAATCGTAAATATGGGCAAGTAATGCTTCTCTTTGATCTTCTTCAACCGTAGCGACTATGTTAGAAGTGAAGGTAGATAACCAACCACGTACGTCCGTCGGTATATGTGTCGGGCGATCAAATAGCTGAATAGAGGCAATTTGAAATCCACTACGCTCTAAGCGCTCTTTCGTCTCATTGATGGTAGGAAATGTCCATGGGTTCTTAAAAAAACCGCCGTAGTGTGGCAAAGACTCTTCTAATGTTTCCACTATGGACATAATATTTCCTGCGCCCCCCATTTCTACCACAAAGCGTCCTGAATTTTTCAATGCTTTATACGCCCCGTCATAAACCGCTTGTTGATCGGGCATCCAGTGCAAAGCCGCATTGGAAAATACCGCATCAAATGATTGATCAAAGCGCAGTTTTTGCCCATCCATTACTTTGGCATCCACGCCTTTTTCTTGCGTTGATCGCACCATATCTTCACTATAATCGACTCCTTGTACAATACACCCTAGCTGTTGCAATCGTAAAGCAATCGTTCCTTCTCCACAACCCAAATCAAGAATGCACTCATCAACTTGGGGATTCAGCAATTCAATTACTTCATTACCGAGTTCAGAAACAAAGGAAGCATGTTTTTGATAGTCCTTTGAATTCCAATTTTGCTCTGCCATTTATTATTCCTGTGTAGTGAAATGGAAAATAAAATTATAACTTTTTCTGCAATAGACAATAATAGAAACCATCAAGCGCTTGTTCATTAGGAAATACTTGCCAGCCAACTTCTTGTTCTATTCCAAAGGGGAGATTGATAACCATTTGTTGCGCATCGGGATGCCGTTTCAGCCACTGTTTCAATTGCCATTCATTTTCTTGTTTAAGAACAGAGCATGTCGAATAAACTAAGCGTCCCCCACTTTTCAAAAAAGACCAAGAAACATCAAGCAATTGCTTCTGCAGAGATGCAAAAGATTGTAAATCGCTTTCCCTGCGTAACCATTTTATATCTGGATTGTGTCGAATAGTCCCTGTCGCTGAACAAGGAGCGTCAACAATTATAGCGTCGAATTTTACATCCGATGGCCAAACAATAGTATTTGTTGCATCACCTTCTATCACGTTAACATCTATTGAATAACGCTTGAATTGCTCTTGCATTGTGCGAGTACGCTCAGTATCTATTTCGATGCTATGCAGTTTGGCAAGTGGCGCTATCTGTTTAATATTAAGGGATTTATTCCCTGGTGCTGAGCAAACATCCATTATGACTTCGTCGTTCTTCGGTTGTAGTATTTCAACAACCGTTTGCGAGCACAACGACTGAACACTACACACTCCTTCATCCCAACGAGGTAGGTTCTTTTTCTTAATGGGTGTATTTAGCAACAAACTGTTTTCAAAATACAAAGATTGAACTTCATTTTTTGCAGCTTTTAGCTCTTCTATGTATTCCAACGCACTTTGTTGCAGTGGATTATTGCGCAAGACCATTGGCGCTTGCACTTGATATGCCTTTTGCATATCGATAGCTAAGTCATTCCATTGAGCGCGTAACATATTTTCAAACCACTTCGGTAGTTCGGAAAACTGTTGCTCTTTACGCCGTTGCAACCATGTCTCTTTTTCTCTCAAATAACGTCGTAGTATTCCATTTACTACTTTTTCAGGCAACTTCATCGACTTTGCCGCCTCAACGGTGGCACTAACAGCAGAATAATCAGGAATACGTAAATAATCTATTTGGAATATGCCCACTTCAAGCAATGACGTCAGTAAACCTTTTTTATCAGAACGCGTCATCATTTGGTCAACTTGCCACCCCAAACTTTGATGATAACGCAACACGCCTGAACACAAAGTGCGCAGTAATGCTTTATCACGATCATCTTGAAGCTGTTGTTGCGTAAGTTGTAACTGCTTTTCTAATGATTTCCCAAAATGAAGGACTTTATGTACAACGATTGCGGCTTCGCTACGTGCACTCATATCAAGAATCAACGCATGTGGGCAAATCAGGGTTGCCATTTAAAAATTCCGTCACTGTAATCAGTTTACGATTAGCAGGTTGTAAGTGTTCTATGGAAAGGGCATCTTTACCGCATCCAATAATCAATTTTTTATTACTTTTTTGTATCTCTCCAATACTGAGTGCCGCTTGTACTACTTTTGCACCATAAATCTTGTACCGCACACCATTCATCATGCTCCAACAACCAGGCGCAGGGTTGAAAGCTCTAATTTTGCGCTCAAGCACAGCAGCAGACTGATTGAAATCTAATTGTGCTTCGCTACTATTAACTTTTTCGGCATAAGTTGTCCCGTGTATTTGTTGTTTGACAGGCGGGTATTTATCAGGATTAGCAAGCACTTTTAGCAAGCAAGGCGCGCTCATGCAAGCTAATTTGTTATGCAAAGTCGCGGTTGTTTCATTGGCATCAATGGCTACTTTTTCAAGCAACCGAACCGCTCCTGTATCTAATTTTGAATCCATCTGCATGATTGATACTCCCGTTTGCGTATCGCCTGCTTCAATAGCACGATGTATCGGAGCAGCTCCTCGCCATCTCGGTAAAATGGAGACGTGAATATTCAAACAGCCTAATTCGAATAATTCCAGCACATTAAGAGGCAATATCTTACCGTAAGAAACAACAATCATTGCATCGGCGTTGTAGCTGTCAAGTTGGGATATTAGCGGATCATCGCCCAAATACTGCGGTTGAAAAACAGGTAATCCGTGTTTCAAGGCAATCTCTTTAACAGGAGAAATTTTAATTTTTCGACCTCTGCCAGCCTGCTTATCTTTTTGCGTGAGTACGGCTACAATTTGATGTTCGCTGTTTAATAAGTCTGCTAACACAACTCGTGCAAATTCAGGCGATCCAGCAAAAATCAATCGCATTACGACGGCTGAATTGTGTCTTCTAAATCATGCGGCTGTAAAAATTGCTCAAACATGCTCAGTACCTCTTGTTTGGTCTCTTCATCAGCCTTATGCGTTAATCCCTCAAAAAGTAATCGATTAATCGTTTGCTTGTTTAGTGAAATTAAATCACCGAGCACCCGAGTAAACTCAATACGGTTATCGGGATAAAGATAAAGCATTGCTCGAACAATCACTTTACACAACCGTGGTTTTAACATGACTAATGCTTCTAATATCTCTTCTGGTTGAAAATGTTCGAGCAACGGCAAACTTTGTTCAATTAACTTTTGTGTTTTTGCTGGAGAAATACCAATACCCCCCGCTAATGTCTGTAAAGCACCATCACTAATTTTTGTGACAAGGTAATCATTACGAGGGTCAAGGTTTGCATTAATTGGGCTAATCATCCGTAATGTGATAGCGTAGGGAATGTTTTCAACGTCTTTGTCTGGTTTGCGCATCACAACAACCCGAAAGAGCATAAAAAGCCCTGCACTTGCCATAACGCACAAAAGAAAGAAAAACAAGCCCAACGCATTAGTAAATTGCATCACTTGCGAACCAATAATAGGTCCTGCAATCAGTCCACTACTGAATAAAAGCATTAAGGAACTCATAGCTGGGATAGCTTTATCAGAGTCCATTTGATTGTAAATGAACTTCACACAAACAGGATAAATCGTACTCAACAACCCTCCAAGAACGCCAATAGAAAGCACTATCAATAACCAATGTGCCCCAGAGTACGTTAGAATAATCGTTGCTAGTATGCTGATTATTGCTATAATATTAATCAGCAATAGCACTCTGCGCTCATCTATTATGTCGCTCAAACGACCTATTGGTATTTGAAAGATAATGGAACTGCCCATTGCCAAAGAAACCATTATGGCAATCTGATTGCTTTCCAATTCCAACCATAATGCAAATAAAGACAATAGCGATGCCAGCGCCCCGAAAGCAATTCCGCCCAATACTGTCATAACTGCTCCACTTGGAGTATCACGAAGCATTTCAATGAGTGGTAAGTTTTTCTGATTATCGCCGATTTGAGGAGATGCAAAACGCGTCAATAAAACTGGGATCATTGATATGCTAAACATCATGGCAATGAGACCTATGGAACGTAAATCATAGGAATGAAACCAGGTTGCCACAAAAGGTGCCAACAAAATACCCGCACCAAAAAACAACTGATACATGGCATAAATCATACCTCTTGAATGATGTTCACTGGTTGCACTTAACCAACTTTCCAATGTCAAGTACATCCCTGCCATGGATAGACCGATTATCAAACGCAATATGAAGAAAATAATTTCATTATGGAAAAAAATATGCGCGGTAACGACAATAACAATAACCGATGTGGCAAATGCATAACTACGTATATGCCCAACTCGAGATATAACATAGTGTCCGTAATAACTGCCAATTAAAATCCCCATCGAATAACCCGACATTACCCAACCAATAACTGAGGTAGATGTCCCCCCAGAATCCATGTATATCGGCATCAGAAGAAACATCGCGTTATTGCCAATGGAAGCAAATAGTATAGCAATCAAAATTGCATTGATACGATAGCTTATTTGAAATAGTTGAGTAAACATTTTCCTTAGTGTTGAATTTTATTAATCTAAATTGAAATCACTGGTTTTAGATTGATTTTCTCCGAAAACTGGATTGGCATTATGAGACGTAATTTGCGCCCAAAAATGGTTCACATTCTGTTGAAAGTATCTTTGATATGCTTAGCAACGTAGTGTGCAAATGATGGTCTTACTAGTAAATGAACACTACCATCTTCATTGGGCGGTCTAAAAATAATTACTGGCGATTGCATCAACATAGTCGCAACGACTTTACCAGCAGGCAGTGCCGATCGAATATCATAGTTTATTAAATGCGACAACAATGTTTCACTCTTCAATCCACTCAATTGCAAGCATGTATATCCCCCTGAATTATCAACGACTACCATTGAGTCTTCGAACTTATCTGTTTGCTCAAGAATCGCTTGTTGATCTCCGTTCTTTAAAACAAGTAAAAATTCATCTGGACTCATCCACAAACATAATTTTTCACCACCGGTGGTAATTTGCAACGGTTCTCCAAGATTGAACCCGAGATATTGGTGAACAATAATTTTGGCACGTTCTAAATCTTTTATACGCAAAACAAGGTAAGCATTATCAGCACATTCAATACAGTTGACTTCATCGCTCTTTATCAAAAAGCCATTTTCATCAACCATTGATTCTAATATTGAAGAAAACACTGGAGTAAAATTAATCATTACCGTCACTCCTTTTCCCTTCGGGATCGTAGAAAACTGAATCACCTATCGTGCATGGGATTTTTTGCATCTCTTGACCTAATTTAACCAAACCCACTTGAACCTTCTCCCCCTTCCGACTTAACCCCTCACGAATAATAGCCATCGCAATAGAGCGATTTAAATTTGGGCTAAAGTAGCTTGAAGTAACGTGCCCATGCGATAACCCATCCTCTGCAACTACGTGCGAACCTTCGGGTAAAACGAATTGAGGATCCTCCGTGTACAAACCCACTAATTGCTTACGATTGCCATTCGCTAATGAGGGAAGCGTGAATGAACGCTTACCTATGTAGGAGAAAGTTTTATTTTTTGAAAGTAACCATTCAAGATTGGCATCGTGTGGCGTAACGGAACCATCAGTATCCTGACCAATAATAACGTAGCCTTTTTCAGCACGAAGCACATGTAAGGTTTCCGTGCCGTAGGGGGTAATATTCCACTGTTTCCCGTGTTCTTCTATTTGTTGCCAAAGATACGCGCCGTAGTTCGATCTAACGTTGATTTCATAAGCAAGCTCCCCAGAGAAACTAATACGCATTACACGCGCTTCAACGCCACAAACCGTCCCTTGACGCCAATCCATAAATTTAAAGGCATCTTTATCAAAATTAATATCGGAATTGAGCAGCCGCATCAATTTTCTTGCATTAGGTCCAACAACAGCTATTGTAGAAAAATGATCGGTAACGCTTGTTAATTTGACATCAAGATCGCTCCATTCAGTTTGCAACCACATCTCCAGTGTGGAATAGACGCTGGCTGCACCACCTGTGGTGGTGGTCATCAAAAAATGATCATCTGCCAAGCATGCGCTAACGCCATCATCAATAACCATGCCTTTTTCGTTGCACATAATTCCATAACGGCATTTGCCAACCGCCAACTTACTCCAATTGTTGGTGTAAACGCGATCTAAAAACTCCCGTGAATCTTTGCCCTGTATGTCAATCTTCCCAAGCGTTGAGGCATCCATCATCGCTAATGACTCTCTGGCTGCGGTGCATTCACGTTGTACTGCTTGGTACATATCTTCACCGGGTTCAGGAAAGTACCAAGGACGATACCATTGCCCTACCATTTCAAACATTGCACCTTTTTTAACATGCTCGCCTTGTATGGTAGTAAAGCGTTGAGGCTGCAATAAATCACCTATTGAACGTCCTGCCAACGCTCCGAATTCAACAGCATTATAGGCAGGACGATAAGTGGTTGTTCCTATGTCTTGCATAGGAATATTCAACAAAGAAGACGCAACTGCTATCCCATTTATATTACCGGTTTTTCCTTGATCTGTTCCAAATCCCATTGCAGTGTAACGTTTAATATGCTCAATGGATTCATACCCTTCGGTTATCGATACTTTGATATCTTTAGTGGTAACGTCATTCTGCATATCGAGAAATACGCGCGCGCGCTTAATGATTTCCAACGGAGTGAAAAATGAACTGGTGTTAACGTGTTTGCCATTTTGCACTTCTGCACTCTGCACTGTCTCCCCTAATTCACTCATGATCTGGGATGATTTATGCTGCGCATCGACAATAATTTCCTGCCAGCAACTCAATCCACACATGCTGCCACTTACTGCTCTATTTAATCGTTCTTTTGTTGGCATAAATGAACGATATTTTTCATCATAAAATGGTTTATTACCCGTATGACAGTCTAAATGTACAATGGGATTAAAACCTCCCGAACTTGTTAACAAGTCGCAAGGCAACGTTTTCGTATCTGTTCCAATTTCCCAAGAACCATTCCGTTCAACACATGGGCTAACCAGTACCGACTCAACACGCTCTTTGCCATTTGCTTTCAAAATACAATGCCCTTGAAGGATTTCTACGCCCAGATGTTTAACCCGTTCAGTAACATCGGAATCAATACGACTTCGCACATCAATTAACTGTACTTTAATACCGCGTTTTGCTAAGTCATGAGCAACGGTATAAATGCTGTCGTTGTTTCCATAAACTACCGTATTCTTACCTGCAATACAATTGTACTCATTCGCAAATCTTCGCGTTGATTGAGCCAATTGAATATTAATCAGATCGTTGTTTTCAAACAACATTCCCCGCTCATGAGCTCCACAGGCGAGAATAACTTTTTTCGCACGAATTTTATGTAATATTTGGCGTGCTTTGCTGTTTGTCCGCTGATTAGGTGCACAAAAGACATCGATTTTTTCCAAAGCTAAAAGATAGTTGTGATCATGCCAAGCAAAAACACAACTATTTTGTAATACATTAACGCGCCCTTGTGTATTAAGCAATCGCTTTTCACAGGCATTATGCCACTGCCGTGCTTGATCATCAAACAACGTATCACTGAGCATTTCACCGCCTAAACGAGAACGCTCATCAACTAACATCACACTAAGATTAGGTGCTTTTTCTAAAATATTATCAACGACAGTCATCCCCGCGCACCCCCCTCCAACAACCAATACATCGCAATGATGAAATTGGTGCTCGTACACTTCGGCATCAGGACTATCTGGTGCTTCTGAGAAGCCTGACAATGCGCGTAATCCGTCCTCAACCTTTGCCCAAACTGATTGTTTTATAAAGGTTTTATAATAAAATCCAGCAGCCATAAAACGATGTAATGGCTTGATTAGCGCACGCAAGTCGATTTTTTGCACATCAGTAGCTGATTTCGCAACCAGTCCATCGTACAGCTTTATTTCTGTGGCTTTTTGATTTGGCGAATAATACCCCCCACTTTCAAGCGAAACCAATGCATTCGGTTCTTCAACGCCCGCTGCCATAATGCCACGTTTTCTGCCGTACTTAAAACTTCTTGCAAGAAATTGTTTATCGTTAGCAATTAAAGCGGAAGCAAGCGAGTCTCCATCGTCACCTTGCAAAACCTCTCCGTTAAAGCAAAAGCTGACTTTCTTTTCTGCTTTTACTTGGCTATGGATGTGATGATTGATGCGCATAATTTAAATGCCTTTTTTCTCTTTTAGGATGGCGGAAACCTCCGAAATACTGTGGTCAATGGTTGAGCGCCTAACAAGAAAGTATTTCCGACATCCCGCTGTATGCACCCATTGTTCCCACTGCTCTCCTTTATGGTTAGAACGATAAAAAACGTAATCTGCCCATTGCTCATCGCTCAATGATTCGGGATCGATTGGACGCCCAATAAAAGCTTCCCCAGCAGGAGTAAAATCCCCCTCTTCTCTGTGCTCTTTACAGTATGGACAATATATTTCAAACATAACTTCCCTCTCCTAATGAGCCACACCTGCGGCACCATGTTCGTCGATAAGTGCGCCTGTGGTAAAGCGACTGATATGGAATGGTTCAGCTAATGGATGGCATTTATCTTGAGCGATGGTGTGCGCAAATACATTGCCTGAACCTGGAGTTGCCTTAAATCCACCCGTTCCCCAACCACAATTAAAGTAAAGACCACCTACTGGCATTGGGCTTACGATTGGACAGGCGTCTGGACATACATCAACGATTCCTCCCCATTGACGATTCATTCTTACTCGTGAAAAAATAGGAAATAGCTCAATAATTGCCGCAGCACAGTGTTCAATAACATGCGATCCACCGCGTTGCGCATAAGAGTTGTATCCGTCAACACCTGCTCCAATAACCAGATCGCCTTTATCGCTTTGACTGATATATCCATGTACTGCATTTGACATGACGACTGTATTTAATACTGGCTTCATTGCTTCGGATACATACGCTTGCAATGGATGACTTTCCACAGGCAAACGCAAGCCTGCCATTTTGGCAATTACCGATGAGTTACCAGCACTAACAGAACCAATGCGGTCAGCGAGTATTTCACCTTTTGTTGTTTGCACCCCGCGCACTCGCCCATTCTCAATTTCAATGCCCATGACTTCACAATTTTGAATAATATCCACACCAAGACGAGCCGCTGCACGCGCAAATCCCCAAGCAACACCATCGTGCCTAGCCACCCCTGCGCGCGGTTGCCAAGACGCACCTAATATTGGAAAGCGCACATCTTTGCCTATATTGATAATAGGAATGCGATCTTTCACTTCCTGTGCATTGAGAGCCACAGCATCAACACCATTGATTAAATTTGCATTGACTCGACGTTCAATATCTCGCATATCTTGTAAGTTGTGCCCGAGGTTAAATACCCCGCGTTGTGAGAACATAACGTTGAAATTCAAATCCTCACTTAACCCTTCCCAGAGCTTTAATGCATGTTCATAGATGCCAGCTGATTCATCCCATAAATAATTTGAGCGGATAATGGTGGTATTACGGCCAGTATTTCCGCCGCCAATGTAACCTTTTTCTAAAACAGCCACATTCGTGATTCCACATTCTTTAGCAAGATAATAAGCGGTTGCTAAACCGTGTCCTCCGCCACCGATGATAATAACATCGTATTTAGACTTTGGTTTTGACGCAGGAATTGCTCTAGCCCAATCTTGACCATTAAATCCTGCCTTTAATAATGATAGCCATGAATAATTTGACATAAAACCGTTCAACTATAGCACCTTGATTTCAAAAGTAAATGCACATCTGTAAAAGTCCGCATTCTACCTTTTAAATAGGTACTTACGAACAATATTCTTTACGTAAACTAAACAATATTTTTCTATACAACTGCCCTATTCCATCAAATTATCAAATACCTAACTGAACAATCCTTTATTTCTGCGTGTTCAGGGCAATATTCAGCGCAATATTTGATTGAATCAAGTCTTTTCAAGTGAGCAAACTCTTCCCACCATCAAATAAAATAAGAGGCATACCTTATGCTATAAATGTCTAATAAATACAAGAATAGAACCACCTATAATCATCCCTATTAAAATCCATTCATAAATCCACTCAATGCGGTTCAATCAACATCCAGTAACTAAAAACTATTAAAAAAGAGAATTTCAGATGAATCACGAGACCAAAGAACAACATAACCCATTTAGTACTCCATTAGCTAGAGCGTTAGAAAAAGACGTTTCGCGCTTAAATGGAAAAACGCTGATTGATCTTGAAGATGATGCGCTTTCATTGCGTCTAGAAGTAGGTGATATCTATGCTGATTACAGCAATCACATAATTGACGATGCAACTTTTAATCGACTGATAGGTTTGTGCAATCAGCAGGGTTTACGCTCTGCTATCGATAATTTATTTGCAGGTGACAACGTTAATTTCACTGAAGAACGAGCTGCTTTGCATGGTGCTTTGCGAGGAAGTGCAACGCATGCTGCACTCGAATCTGAAGTGCAAAATACATTAAAACGGTGTTATCGTTTGAGTAGCGACATCCGCAATAATATTTGGCGAGGCGCTGGAGGAGACGCTATTACCGACATAGTGCACATTGGCATTGGTGGTTCAGAATTGGGTCCAAAGTTCATTATTGAAGCGCTACAAGATTTTGCTGGAAGAACAAGTGAAGAATCAAAAAATACCCCTTTGCGGATACATTTTGTATCAAACGTTGATGGTTACGAATTGAATAATGTACTGCAAAAAATTAATCCTCAATCCAGTCTTTTTATTATTGCGTCCAAATCTTTCAACACACAAGAAACACTGTTGAATGCTAAAGCTGCCAAAGCGTGGTTGTTATCTGCTTACGAGAATAATAATGCGGTCATTGCCAATCATTTCATTGCCATCAGTGCCAATATTGAAAAAGCCCACCTTTTTGGCATCCCTGAGGATAATGTTTTCCCGATGTGGGATTGGGTTGGAGGGCGCTATTCAATATGGTCTGCTGTTGGACTTCCAGCAATCATTGCACTTGGTAAGAATCATTTCGATAGCTTTTTACAAGGCGGGAAGCTCATGGACACGCATTTCCAATGCGCTGATTTTTCTAAAAACCTGCCGATTATTTTAGCGGTACTGGGTATTTGGTACATCAATTTCAAAGGTTCTCAAACGCACGCATTTATTCCTTATAACCAGCCTCTGAACAAGCTCAGTTTCTATCTACAGCAATTAGAAATGGAATCCAACGGAAAATCAGTAAATAAATGGAACGAACCGATTGAGTATTCAACTGTTCCTGTTATTTGGGGCGGTACTGGCATTAACGGACAGCATGCTTATTACCAAATGTTATATCAAGGAACGAATTTAGTGCCTATTGACTTTATATTGGCGGGGCAAACCTCCTATACAGAAACATTACAACACAGTACTTTGATAGCAAATTACTTGGCGCATTCAGATGTATTGGCGCATGGATTCGATAAAGAAAATAACAATCCTCATAAGCGGGTTCTGGGCAATAGACCCTTTACAACCATTTTGCTTAAAAAACTAAATCCCGCCGCATTAGGTCAACTGATTGCCTTGTATGAACATAAGGTTTTTGTACAGAGCATTATATGGAACATCAATGCTTTTGACCAGTGGGGCGTTGAAGGTGGTAAGAAAGGCGCAAAGCATTGGGAAGAGTTCTTTTCAGAAAACAACTCTGAAAAACCAGCTATCAGTGAAAGCGCAAACTTATTGCTTGCACAAATCAGAAAGAATTCTGACCTGGGATCCAACTAGTACCAGCGAGTGGAATTTTTGCCATTGCTGCCGCCTCAACAGTAAGCGCTGCCATATCTTCAGGTTCTAAATTGTGAACATCACTTTTCCCACAGGCACGGGCCAATGTTTGCACTTCTAAAGATAAACTGCTCAAATAGTTCGCAATACGCCTGCCACCCATAACGGGATCCAATGATTTTGCTAATTTCGGATCTTGCGTAGTAATTCCCGCAGGATCATTGCCCGCTTGATATTCATAATAATAACCAGCACTGGAACCCAATTTATTATATTCAGCTTCCAAAGCTGGATTGTTATCACCCAAAGCAATCAATGCCGCTGTGCCAATCGAAACAGCATCCGCTCCCATGGCAAGTGCCTTGGCAACATCTGCGCCAGATCGAATGCCACCAGAAACAATAAGTTGTACTTTTCGATGCATTCCTAATTCTTGCAACGCTTCAACCGCTTGACGTACAGCTGGCAATGTCGGAATGCCAACGTGCTCAATGAATACATCCTGCGTTGCAGCTGTACCACCCTGCATACCATCAACCACCACCACATCAGCACCTGCTTTCACTGCAAGCGCGGTATCGTAATATGTACGAGCAGCACCAACTTTAATATAGATGGGTTTTTCCCAATTAGTGATTTCGCGCAATTCGGTAATTTTAATTTCTAAGTCGTCCGGTCCTGTCCAATCAGGATGCCTACAAGCACTCCGTTGATCAATATTTTCAGGTAACTGACGCATAGATGCCACACGTTCATTTATTTTTTGCCCAAGCAACATACCTCCACCACCGGGTTTGGCACCTTGTCCAACGACCACTTCAATGGCATCTGCCTTGCGTAAGTCATCGGGATTCATCCCGTAACGTGAAGGTAGGTACTGATAAACCAACAATGACGAATGCTCTCTCTCTTCAGGAGTCATACCTCCATCGCCTGTTGTGGTTGAAGTGCCCGCCTCGCTTGCCCCTCTACCCAAAGATTCTTTTGCTTGAGCAGAAAGTGAACCAAAGCTCATTCCAGCTATGGTTATGGGAATTTTCAATTCCAGTGGTTTTTTTGCATAACGCGTGCCTAATGTAACACTGGTGTCACAACTCTCACGATATCCCTCCAACGGATAACGAGACATGCTTGCACCTAAAAAAATCAAATCGTCAAAATTTGGCAACGTGCGTTTTGCACCACCTCCACGAATTGAATATATCCCTTCATTTGCAGCTCGTTGGATTTCTCGGATAACGTCTTTACTGAATGTATGCGATTCGCGCAACCATGATAGATCTTGTGTCACTGTAACTTCCTCTTAATACGCATTATCTGTTTTAAAATGATAAAGCTTTCTGGCGGAACCATAACGCTTAAAATCACTCGGTTTTTTGTCATCAATACCTGCTGAATTTAGCAAGGATTGTAGCTGTTTAATATGTTCTTCTCGCATTTCCTTTTCTATGCAATCGGCTCCCAAAGATTTTGGTGTACCTGCCAAATAAATACGTGTTTCATAAATGGAATCACCTAATGCGTTTCCTGCATCACCGCAAATAACCAAACATCCTTTTTGAGCCATGAACGCGGACATATGCCCTACTGACCCGCGCACTACAATGTCCACGCCTTTCATGGAAATGCCACAACGCGATGAGGCATCACCATCAATCACTACTAATCCTCCATGGGCGGTTGCGCCACAATATTGTGAAGCATTGCCTGTCACATGCACTTTTCCCGACATCATATTCTCTGCAAGTCCGGGTCCTGCATTACCATTAATGCGAATATTGCTATGTTGATTCATACCCGCGCAATAATAACCAACGTGACCGTGTATTGTAAGTTCAATCTTAGACGTTAATCCCACCGCTATGTTATGCTTTCCTTTGGAATTTTCAATAGATGCTGTTGTTGCCGATGACGCTTTTTGCAATGCCGCGTTAACTTCTCGCAATGTTTGTGTATTAAGATCAAACGTAGTCATTTCGAATTCTCCATACTCCATGAATAAATGAGTCCAGGTTCTGGCTCCCAAATGGTAGCGTTTTCATAGCCTGGTAACGTTGAAATAGCCCTAAATTCTGACGACATCGCCACCCAATCATCATTTTCTGCCAGTATCGCTGGTTTACAGCCAATTGGATCGCGCATAACAGCAAAGCCATCACGTGTACCAATAGCAAAGGTATAGAAACCATCCAAATCATCTTGAGCGCGCATCATTGCCTCATTCAAACTATCCCCTTTTTGCAACCGCCAGTTAAAGTACGCTGAGGCTACTTCGCTATCGTTATCTGTGACAATGGGAATATCGTATTCAAGCAACTTACGTCGCCAAATATTGTGATTTGACAAAGAGCCGTTATGTACCAAACAAATGTCATTACCCGTAGAGAATGGATGAGAATGCGCGGTGGTTACCGCACTTTCTGTCGCCATACGCGTGTGTCCTAATGCGTGTGTGCCGGTGTTTTGGCGCAATTGAAAGCGTTCAATCACATCGACAGGCAATCCTTTTTCTTTATAAATTTCAATCAAATTTCCACTGCTATTGATAATGCATTGAGGGTAGTTATTTTGAAACCAATCTTCAACGATGTCTCTATTGGCTTGCAATGATATCAATGCGTGTGAGTCTTTTATTTTGAATGAAACATTTGCACCAAATGTCGATAAAAATTCTCGTTCAACATGTGTCCAATCAATAGCCTGATCGCCTCCACTGGCGCTATCAAGCACTGTGCACTTTATATAATCGGATGAAACTGGATCATGATACACAGCAAAACCAGCGCTATCGGGTCCTCTTTCAGTCATCTCTAACAGCATATCAGCAAGATAATGCCCAAGCTTTCCATGCAAAGCCTCATTTTTTAAAAATAAACCAACAATGCCACACATTGCACTCTCCCTAATTAAAATTGCTAGTGAAGTTAATTGAGGGCACATTGTCAATGCCAATGTGTATCCGTGTCAATACGTATAGAGAAATAAAATATAGGCTATGTTTGCGTACTTTTAAATCTATCGATACCCAGATCGTTTCATGCTTCTTTATATATGGGCGTGCGCTGGTGTAAAAAAGTAACTTTCTTAACGATTAGGAGTAAAATTCACAACTCTAAATCGTAGTTTTAAATCAATGTGCCCATTGTGCATTCTGATACTGGAGGTATCGTGGAAAAAGTTAAATTATTATTGGAAGGTCAGTTTGTAGAAAGCAGTTCTAATGAATGGTTCCCTGTTTTAAATCCAGCAAACCAAGAAATAATTGCCAAGTATCCTAATGCTACCAGCAATGAAGTTAATCGTGCAATTGCTTCTGCAAAGAAAGCATTTATAAAATGGCGTGAAAAACCAGCACCAACGCGCGCACGCACGATGCTTGCATACCAACATTTACTCAAGCAAGAGCAAAAAAATATAGCCAAAATTCTATCTCGTGAAACGGGAAAAACACACGAAGACGCTATGGGTGAAATCTGGCGTGGTATAGAAGTTGTTGAACACGCTGCGAACGTTTGCTCTCTCATGATGGGCGAGACGGTTGAAAATGTCGCGAATAGGGTCAATTCTTACAGTTACGTTCAACCACTTGGTGTCTGCGCGGGCATCACCCCTTTTAATTTCCCTGCAATGATTCCTTTATGGATGTTTCCAATGGCTATTGTTACGGGGAATACCTTTATTCTCAAACCTTCAGAACAAGACCCTCTAACTCCGATGTTCTTGGCAGAGTTGCTTCTTGAAGCTGGTGTGGATGCTGACGTAATGCAAATAGTCCATGGTGGAAAAGACCAAGTCAATCAAATCCTTGAACATCCTGATGTTAATGCTATTTCCTTCGTTGGTTCTACAGCGGTTGGCAAACACATCTATACGAGCGGTTGTGCGAATGGCAAACGTGTACAAGCGCTTTGTGGTGCAAAAAATCACTTAGTCGCCATGCCCGATGCGGATAAAAATCAAGTCATCAATAATTTAGTTGGCGCTTCAGTAGGCGCAGCGGGTCAGCGTTGTATGGCAATAAGTGTTGCCGTTTTTGTCGGTGACAGCAAAGAATGGATACCTGATTTAGCCAAAGCCATGGCAAAGATAAAGCCAGGATTGAGCGATGACCCTGAAGCAGGATACGGTCCTCTTATAAACAAAACAGCTAAGGAACGTGTTCTCAATTTGATCGCTTCAGGCAAAGAACAAGGCGCTGAATGTATGCTCGATGGTTCCAATTTTATCCTTGACAAATCACCTGAAGGCAATTGGGTTGGACCCACTCTATTTAACAATGTTTCAACCGATATGCGCATTTATCAAGAAGAAATTTTCGGTCCCGTTCTATGTTGTATGCAAGTGGACACCTTAGAAGAAGCTATTGCACTAATCAATAGTAATAGCAATGGTAACGGGACATCAATCTTTACAGCCAGTGGAGCAGCTGCCGCAAAGTTTGAACACGAAATTCTTGTGGGCAATGTTGGCATCAACATTCCCATTCCTGTCCCATTACCTTTTTTCCATTTTTCGGGTTGGCGTGGTTCTTTTTTTGGAGACTTACATGCTTATGGCAAGCAGGCTGTACGTTTCTATACCGAAACGAAAACGGTTACTGCACGATGGTTTGATGACAAATCAAGCAGTGCTGTCAACACTACTATCACTTTGAAATAATCATGGATGATTGATTACTACCAAAGTCTTTTGAGTCCGTTGTGCAAATCACCTTGAATAATCGCAGGAAACAGTAATGGATTTTTCATACACAAACGAACAATTATTAACTCAGAAAACGGCGCGTGATTTTGCCAATACTGAACTGGCGGCCAATGCCAAGCCGTTAGATAATGATAAAAACGCGCATATATACAATGAAAATATACAAAAACTCAGCAAATTAGGGTTTATGGGCATGCTGGTTGATGAGGAATATCATGGTTCACAGGCGGGCACCGTTGCTTATACGCTTGCAATCACTGAAATTGCGCGCCACTGTGCTGCCACGGCTGTGGGTGTATCCATTAACAATCTGATTAGTAGCCTTCTGTTTACCTTTGGCACAGAACAGCAAAAAGAAAAATACCTTAAACCATTGTGTCTTGGGGAAAAATTGAACGCTGGTTTTTGCCTTACTGAATCCAGTGCAGGTTCAAATCCCGCGCAAATGAAAACAAGTGCCCAATTGATCAAAAAAAACAATAAGCAGCAATGGCAATTAAATGGATCAAAGCAATGGATTACTAACGGAAATATTTCTGATTTCTACATTGTGTGGGCGCGATCCGATTCAGAAGCTGAAGAAGGAAAAGGGATTACTTGTTTCATCGTCGATAGAGATACCGAGGGTCTTGAGGTAGGTCCTAATGAAGATAAGATGGGACAGCGTGGCAACCCCACTAATACGATTTTTTTCAACAACTGTTTAATACCGCAGGAAAATATTATTGGTTCGGTACATGAGGGCTATAAATACGCTATAGGGGGGTTGGTTGGTGGTCGTTTAGGGATAGCGGCACTGGCTCTTGGCGTGGCTAGCGAAGCGCTTGATTTTTCAACTCGATATATGCTTGAGCGCGAACAAGGCGGGAAAAAAATTGCTTACCATCAGGGTTTGCAATGGATGTTGTCTGATGCATGGACTGATTTAGAAGCGGGGCGTTTACTATTGCATCAGGCTGCGTGGCTGAAAGATAATGATATGCCTTATACAAAGCAAGCAAGCATGGCGAAGCTATATTGCAGTGACAAAGGCAACAAAATCTGCTACAACGCCTTGCAACTAACAGGCGGTTACGGATTCACCAAAGATTTTCCTTTAGAAAGATATTGCCGTGATATACGGGTTACGTCAATCTATGAAGGGACAAGTGAAATTCAAAAGCTGATAATCAGTCGCTGTATACTACAAGAGTTCAATGCAAATCTGTAAATCTATGAGTAATGATGACAAAGTAAACATGGATAATATTGTCAACCACTGTGTTGTTAAAAAGCAATCACATGACAATGGCAAATACCTTAAATTCTGAAGAGCTAACATAAAATGAATACCGATATATTAGCAGCCAAACGTACTCCAAGTGGCAATTTTCAAGGAGCATTATCGACTCTACAAGCGTATCAGTTAGGATCAATTGCAATAAAAGGAGCACTTGAACAATTAGCTATTAACCTCAATGCTATCGATGAAGCTATTATGGGATGTGTCCTACAAGCAGGTCAAGGTCAAGCGCCCACTCGTCAAGCAGCATTAGGTGCGCACTTACCCAACGCTCTTCCATGCACAACCGTCAATAAAATGTGTGGTTCTGGAATGCGGGCAATGATGATGATACACGATATGATTATTGCAGGCAGTATAAAAACTGGTATTGCTGGAGGCATGGAGAGCATGAGCAATGCCCCCTATTTACTACAAAAAGCACGAAGCGGAATGCGCTTGGGTCACGGTGAAATTATAGACCACATGTTTAAAGATGGACTGGAAGACGCCTTTGAAAACTTATTGATGGGGTGTTATGCTCAACAAACGGCTGATCAATTCAACATTTCTCGCAAAGAAATGGATGATTTTGCCATTTCCTCGCTAAAAAAAGCCCAACTTGCTCAACAAAATGGATACGATAAGGATGAAATATCTACGGTTAAAATAACTTCTTCAAAGGGTGAGAATATCATCCAACATGACGAACAGCCTAACACTGCTAAAATCGATAAGATTCCTACGTTGCGCCCCGTTTTCACAAAGGATGGTAGCGTAACCGCTGCAAACTCCAGCTCCATATCCGATGGTGCATCGGCTTTGATTTTGGCGCATCCTGAGTTCACAGCAGAACAAGGCTTAACCCCAATCGCTCAAATCATAGCGCATACTTCACACGCCCAACTGCCTGCTGAATTTACCATTGCTCCAATTGGTGCGATTGAAAAACTTTTAGATAAAGTGCATTGGACGATAAGTGATGTTGACCTGTTTGAAATAAATGAAGCCTTTGCGGTCGTTACGTTGGCAACGGTTCAATCATTGAAGATTCCTATGGAAAAAGTAAATATTTCTGGTGGAGCCTGTGCTGTGGGTCATCCGATTGGTTCCAGTGCTTCACGTATCTGTGTCACTTTAATCTATAATCTGAAACGCCTTGGATTGCAAAAGGGCATTGCTGCCGTATGCATTGGAGGCGGTGAAGCAACAGCCATTGCTATTGAGATTGTCAATTAACTGCTTTGTGATGGAAAATGACTATATCAATGGTGCGTACCTAGAATAGTAGGCGGATTGCGTTTATAGACGCACCCTCCTATAATAAACAAACCGAACAAAACCATTTAAACAAACGCACTTCACATATCTAACAACATTACCTTTATGAACCTCTCTATCATGGAAAATTTCAGTTTTAGCACTTTTGTCTTTATTTTATTTATTGTCATTTTAATTCTTCTTCTTAGGGGTATTAAAATCGTCCCTCAAGCTGAAAAATGGGTCATTGAAAGGTTAGGAAGTTACAACCGCACGTTAGAAGGTGGATTAAATTATGTCGTTCCTATCCTTGATTCCATTCGAGCGCGCTTTATGACGCAAGAACAAGTTATTGACATACCTACTCAGCAAGTAATCACGAGAGATAATGTGTCGATCACCATTGATGGTTTGGTATTTATCCGCGTCACAGATGCACAAAAAACCGTGTATGGAATTCTTGATATGCGTCATGCTGTTGCTCAGTTGGCTCAAACAACGTTACGATCGGAAATTGGAAAAATGGATTTGGATGATTCGCTATCGTCACGCGATTTACTTAATTCTGCACTGTTGAGTGCGTTGGATCTCGCGGCTGGGGGATGGGGTGTCAAAGTTACTCGGGTTGAGATTTCAGATATTGATGTCTCGTCAGAAGTTAAAAAGGCAATGGAATTACAATTGCGCGCCGAACGCGAAAGAAGAGCAACTGAAAGCCGTGCAGAAGGTGATAAAAATGCAGCCATCGCCCAAGCAGAAGGCGATCGTCAACGAGTTTATAAAGAAGCCGAAGCAATAGAACGAACAGCAGATGCAAAAAAATACGAACAAATACAATTAGCAACTGGTCAAAAAGAAGCAATGGAAATGATCAGCTCCGTAATGCAGAACAACCCTCAAGCAGCTGAATTTTTACTCGCAAAGGATCGCATAAAAGCGTTTAATGATTTAGCAAATAACACCAACCAAGATAAAGTGATTGTCCCTTATGAAGCCAATGCTTTAGTTGGTGCTCTCAGCATTGTTACCGACTCAATCAAACAAATGACGCCGAAGAAAAAACCTACAATACCTACAGAGAATAACGATGAGTGAGTTTTTCATTCCTGCCATTCCTGCTTGGTATCTTGTAGGCATTGGTTTAGTTATCATTGCTATAGAAGTGTTCTTTATTAACCTTTTTGTTATTTTTTGGTTTGGTCTTGCTACCATACTCATTGGGTTACTGGAACTTTTCATAAAGTTTGAGCGTGGAGAGTCCCAATTACTACTCATCGCACTCATTGGCAGTATCACGTTATTTCTGTATTTAAAACGGTACAAGCCTCAGCGAAAAACAAACCATAACATTGATAACTATTCAACTGGTGAGACCGGCGTAATCACCGAAACAGAAAATGGTTTAAAAGTTCAGTATAAAGGAACGCTTTGGGATATTGCTCAACCGACCTCCTCATTCTTAAAATCTGGTGATTGCGTAACAATAACCGCACTAAAAGATAACAAGGCGACCATCCAAACATCTTCCATGAGTGATAGTAGTTAATTGAGAGTAATTGAGCAATTCTATCTAGCCTAATATTGCAATTCTTTCGTTTGCCATTGTAAGTAAATATAATTTTCATTGAACAATCAATCACCTCAAACAATATCATTGAATGCACCCAATTCTTGAAATAAAAAACGCCACTGTTTATCAAGGGGATACCTTAGTATTTAAGGATTTAAATCTCACCATAGATGACCAGTATAACACCGTTATTCTTGGGCCGAATGGCGCAGGGAAGAGCACGTTACTAAAACTGCTAACTCGTGAAACTTACCCCGTTAAGAAACCCGATACCCAAATTAATATCCTAGGAGAAAAGCAATGGAACATTTGGGATCTACGCGCACATATGGGCATTCTTTCAAGTCATCTACAGAGCGAGTACTTGTTAAATGCACCAGCAAGAAACGTTATACTTTCTGGCTTCTATTCAAGCAACGACGTAAAAACGCATCACCACTTTAGTAAAAAGCAACAACTGCGCGTTGATGAGCTGATTGCATTCTTAGATATTGCGCCTCTGCTGGATCGGGTGTTTGGTGAGCTGTCCACTGGCGAACAACGGAAATTGCTCTTTGCTCGTGCTTTAGTACATAAACCAAAATTAATGGTGTTGGATGAACCAACCAGTGGTCTCGATATTTCAGCATGTTTTGAATATATCAAGATAATTCAGCGGCTTATAAAGTCAGGGACGAAGATTCTTTTGATTACTCATCATCTCCATGAAATCCCACCAGAAATTGAGCGGGTAATTCTTCTCAAAAAAGGCGAAATCGTCCAAGACGGATTAAAAGAGAGCATTCTAACGACAGATAATCTAGCTTATATATTTGGCACTTCGCTGAGACTAACTGAAATAGAAGGCTTCTATCACGTCTCACCTACTAAATGACCGACATAAAAGATTTTGATGAGCAAACATGTTTGAATTTTGTCTATTAGTTCCCCTCAAATACGCCGCGTAACCACCAAATTACAGAGATGGAAAAACACGCATTTACATTTATACGCCTGTGGAAACAAAATTTTCAACTATTAAGCCCCCAATCATTGATTTTTCAAATACAATATATGATCAATGAACATTGATCATATGCGTGCCTTTCTTGAAATTGCAGCAACAGGTAGTTTCCAACTTGCTGCTGAGAAGCTTTTTGTTACCCAATCAACTATCAGCGCACGTATCAAAGTGCTTGAAGAACAACTCAACCGTCCTTTATTCATTCGAAAACGCAACGGTTCTGAATTAACCGCTGGTGGGCATCATTTTTATCGACACGCTTTAACTGCTGTACGTGCATGGGAGCGCGCGCAAAATGAAATTGCACTGCCTGAAGATTTAAAAGCAGTGATTAACTTAGGGATACAAATCAACCACCTTGAAAAAATCTCTGATCCTTGGCTAAAATGGATGAATAAAAATCATCCTGGTGTCGCTGCTAATATCATTTCTGATTACACTGGTCCATTGATGACGCGTTTACGCGATGGGTTGCTTGATCTTGCGATTGTATATGACCCACAGCAACGGCCTGATTTAGTCATTGAACCATACATTCGTGAAGACTTAATATTAGTTAGCTCAACTCCAAGGAATCTGCACCCGCGCTCGATTGATGATTACGTATTTATAGATTGGGGTGAGTCTTTTCGTACACAGTACAATTTAGCATTTCCAAAAGCACCGTACCCTCGCCTAACTATTAGTACGGGTAGTGTGGGATTGAATCATATATTGCTTAATGGCGGATCAGGCTACTTTCTTGAGAGCACTGTCAGACCTATGATAGACACAGGGCAACTATTTCTTGTGGGAGACGCCCCTATTTTTCAACGCCCGACTTACCTGTTATATCAAAAAACACCTTTCGATGAAAAAATGATTTCAGCATCCGTGACAGGTTTACGTGAAGCAATCACTGGTGCATGACTGAAAAATCCACATTAAGCATTTATTGCTTGAAAAGTTAATTCAGATAAACGCTTTCGTTGCTCGCCTGATTCATGAAAATTACTCGGTTGCAACCAGATTTCAAAAGCCTGCCTTAACTCAGACCACTCTGAATCAATACATGCGAACCAAGCCGTATCTCTGTTCTTGCCTTTAACTATCATGTGTTGTCGAAAAACACCTTCGTAACTAAAACCCAAACGCTTTGCTGCACTACGCGATGCTAAATTGAGTGCATTACATTTCCATTCATAGCGTCGATAACCCGTTTCAAATGCAAACTTCATGAACAGATACATACTCTCAGTCGCCATTATTGTTCTGCTTAACAATGGCGAATAACAAATATGACCAACTTCTATTGTTCCCATGACTGGATTGATGTTCAGATAACTAGCCACTCCAACAGCCTTACCAGACTGTAAATCAATAATGGCATAGAATAACGGATCTTTACTTTCAACCATACACCCCAACCAATCAATGTATTCTTCTAATGTTGCAAACGGACCATACGGAAGATAGCGCCAAATTACCCCCTCTTTATCGATGCTATTTGCCAAAAACAAATCCTTCCCGTGTTTTTCAACATCCAACTTTTCTACTGCGCAATAACTCCCCTCAATACGCTTTCCTTGCGGAAAGCTTGCCGATTGCCAATGCAGTAACTCTTGACCCAACGTATCCGTACTATTCATCGTTAGCTCCTTTATATAATGTCATGTATACAATGTGCATAAAACACATACTCCCGTATAAATATTCATTTAATACAACTTGCATACACTGTATTCTATCTGTTTTTTTTATAGCTCTACTTATAGGTTTACTTAACAGCGTTTCTTTATAGCATTTCTTATAATATAATTCTGTTGACTAAGTAATTGTCGCTTGCAAATATTTTATTTCAAATATAAGGATTTCATGTCTATTCTACGCCAACCACTACCCTTTCCAAAACAACAACCCATCGAATATCTATCATTAAAAAACGAACCGCATTTTAATGCATCCATTCATTTGCAGTTAGAGAAACCTGCTAACGTAACGACATTGAGTGATTTAGGATACGACTCCAAAACATGTGCTGTGATGCCTTCACAATTGGCGATCACTTCAGCATTTCGAATACTTTCCGATGAAGGAGTAGCAACGGTATACGATTTGTGCAAGCAAATGGAATCAAACAAGAACATTGCTAATGCAACGGGAGGCGTGCGCCTCGGTTCATTCATTCGCGGAGCAGGCTATCGTTCACAATTTATGCATGATTTATGTGCCTCCCCTGAATTGGCTCAATTTCTAAGTGGTTTGACAGGTGTTTCTGTTGGCGTTCATTCCTTACCCTCTATAGCTTGTGGTATTAACTATGCACCTCAAGATATTACTAAAGCCATTGACACTTGGCACATTGACTCCATGTCTTTTGACATAGTCATGTTAATGGTTGATCCTTCCACACTTAAAGGAGGAGAGTTCCAATATTTCATGGGTACAAAACAAGAAGGCAGCTCTATTCTTGGAATATCAGGAGAACAAGGTTCGATTAAAGAATTGCCCTCTGATAGAGTCGTTAGTGTACAGTTTCCAGCAGCTGGTTATGGTTTCTTGCAACATGGCAACATGGTTTTTCACCGCGCTTGCCGTCTGCACGAACCCGCCGAACGTATTACTGTTGTTCCATCGTTTGTCGTTCTTGATCCGAGTAAAAAAGATGGCACGAACATCGATTCGCTCATGAATTGGAAGGATCCGGGCATGTTAGCTGAATTGGCAAGACACGAAGCATGGATTGCTCTAAATCATTTGGAAAATTTGATTGAAGACATTGATCTAACTGCTCCACCTCAACAGATTGGTAAAGCATTGGATGAATCAGTTGCTAGTTTGAATCATTTCTCAGATAAGTTGAAACAGTTAAATCAAACAAATCATTGATTATGTCTGCCAAATCAAATCAACAAAAAATCCTCCTTACAGGCGCTGCCGGGTGTATTGGTTCTTGGGTTATCAAGCAATGCTTGGATAACGGACACGATATTGTTGCTGTCGACATCAGTGCCCAGCGTTCGCGTCTTGAACTATTGGTTGGGCAGGATAGGGCGCACTCTATCACTTGGGACGTTTGCGACATCCGCAATAAAAATGCTCTGTTAGGAATAGCAGAAAAACATGAAGTAAATGCTATTATTCATCTAGCCGCTTTGCAAGTGCCATTTTGTAAAGCGGACGCCACACTTGGAGCTGAAGTGAATGTCGTTGGAACCATTAACGTGTTTGAAGTGGCTCGTACACTAGGTATTAAGCGCATTGCTTACGCTTCTTCGGTTGCAGCTACCGCTATGTTCGAGAAGTCAGCTTGGTTGAAAACATTGTATGGTGCATATAAAATATGTAATGAGCAGACTGCCAAAGTGTATTGGCAAGATTACAACATTCCCAGTGTCGGCATACGTCCAAGTGTGATTTACGGTGTTTCACGCGACCAAGGAATGAGTGCTTTGCCAAGCATTGCGATACTGGCAAGTTGCTTACAGCAACCCTTCAATATTAGCTTTCGTGGTCATGTCGGTTTTGTCTACGCAGCCAATATTGCCCATGCACTGATTCAATCGGTAAAAAATGCACACAGTGACGCACACGTCTTTGATTACAATGGCATTCAACTAAGCGTTGAGGATTTTGTCAAATCTGTAAAAAAACGATTGCCAACATCCAATATAACCATTACGGGAGGCGAACTGCCTTTTCCATCGGACATGAGCAATCAACCTTTAATTGACCATATCGGAGAGTTTGAAGAGATTGGTATAGAAGATGGCATAACGGAAACGATACAGCTGTTTCAATCATTGGTAAAAAGCGGGCAACTTAACTTATCACATTTAAAGTGAATTTCAAAAAATACTGCAAATTATAAATATCACAAGGAAACATACATGAAAATCATACGCTTTGGAGATAGCAATCAGGAAAAGCCAGGAATTATTGATAAAAACGGTATATTTCGAGATGCATCGGCAATAGTGGATGATTGGCACGGCAATAGCATAGGTGCTGACTCACTTGCTCAAATAGCCGCTCATGATTTATTATCATTGCCCGCTGTGCCCTCCTCTGTGCGTCTTGGAGCACCTATTACGAACATCAGCAAAATCATCGTCATAGGATTGAACTATCGCAACCATGCTAAAGAAGCAAATATGGACGTCCCCACTGAACCAATCATGTTGTTAAAATCAACTTCTGCTGTGACAGGACCTAATGATTCAATCGAATTGCCTTTGGGTAGTTCTCAAGTGGATTGGGAAGTAGAGCTCGGCGTAGTTATTGGCAAAAAAGCTAAAAATGTATCGGTAGAAAATGCCCTATCACACGTTGCAGGTTACACCATTGCCAATGATGTTTCTGAACGTGATTGGCAAATAAATAGAGGCACTCAGTGGACAAAAGGCAAATGCGCTGATACATTTTGCCCACTTGGACCATGGTTAGTTACAGCAGATGAAGTGGGCGACCCACAAGATCTGCAACTTAATTTATGGGTTAATCAAGAAAATATGCAAAATGGCAACACCCATGATATGGTCTTCAATGTTGCAGATTTGGTCAGTCGCATTTCCCATTACACCACACTAAATGCAGGTGACGTAATGATTACAGGTACACCCGCAGGTGTAGGAATTGGGCAGAAGCCTCCACGTTTTTTAAAGGCTGGAGATCATTTGCGCTTAACCATAGCAGGGTTAGGAGAACAAAACAGTGTCGTGACAGCGCCGTATGCATAATAAAGTTGTTGTTGTAACAGGTGGCGCACAAAACATTGGCAATGCCATTGCGCACGTTTTTGCTAGCGCGGGTGCTACTACTATTATTGGTGATATAAACGCTCCAAGCGTTGAGAAAAATGTTAAAGAAAACCATGTATCGCACATCGATTTTCATCCGCTCAATGTATGCGATGAAAAGAGCGTTGATGCCTTTTTTCGTTGGCTGGAAGAGAAATACGGGTGCATTGGCGTACTAGTCAATAACGCTGGCATTGCTATTGAGGAAAAATTTTCTGACACCAGCCTCGATGATTGGAATAGAGTCATGGATGTCAATGTTACAGGAGTTTTTCTTTGCGCAAAAGCCGCCATCAATCAAATAAAAAAACACAACCGAAAAGGCGTCATTGTCAACATCGGTTCGATTGAAGGATTGGCAGCCAATCCCATGCATGGAGTGTACGGTACATCTAAAGGATCAGTACACGCCATGACACGTAATATTGCCATTGATCATGGTTGTGACGGTATTCGTTGTAATGCTATTGCACCTGGTTGGATCAATACCCCTTTCAACGATTCTTTTATACATAACTTTCCTAACCCAGAAAATGCACTTAAGGAGATTCTTGCACTGCATCCAATGGGACAAATCGGCACACCTTCGAATGTAGGGCAGCTTGCATTATGGCTTGCAAGCGATGCTTCAGAATTCATCAACGGGCAGGTTATCTCTATTGATGGCGCACGCACAGCCAAACTCCCCCTTCCAGCACTATGAGTGTCCCGATAAACTTCGGTAAAAGACAGTTAGATGGCAAAGTTGCTATCATAACGGGTGCCAGCAGAGGTTTGGGAAAAGCCATTTCCCAAGTTTTCGTGGATGCTCAGATGCACTTAGTGCTCGTTGCACGTGATAAAAAATCCGTTGAAAGTATTGCTCAGGATTTACGAAACAGTGGTCAAAAAATCGTAACAGTTATCGGCGATGTTCGCGATGAATCTTTTTGTAACTCAATCGTTGAAAACGCCGTTCAACACTTCGGGAAGATAGATGTTTTAGTCAATAATGCTGGTGTTATTGGTCGCTTACCTATCATCGAAACATCAACGAGCGAATGGAAGCGCGTAATGGAAACAAATTTAGACGCTGTTTTTTATCTGTCTCGTGCCGCCATTCAACATATGTCATCTGGAAGCACTATTATAAATGTCGCATCAACTGTATCTGCATTGGGGTGCGCCAACCTTGTCCCTTATTGCGCCAGCAAAGGGGCCGTAGCTAATTTCACCCGTGCACTTGCACTTGAACTTGCTCCCAGAAAAATCACCGTGAACGCCATTTCCCCAGGCGCAATGGATTCTCCTATGTTAATGTCTGAACATAAGGAAAATGTGACAGAAGAGATGGTACGAAAAATGAATTGCGACAGTATCCCTCAAGGGCGAATTGCCAATGTATATGAAGTTGCAAGAGGTGCTTTATACTTAGCGCAAGAAATGCATTCAACGGGCGTTATTTTACCTATTGATGGCGGGTATACTGCTCAATGAGCGATCGGTTTTCAAAAGAGTGAAGCAGTAGTCATTTAAATCGTTTAAAAAAGAGAATATAAAATCGCGTGAGAGTATTCAGTGTGAAGGGGCTCATCTGAAATATTTTCTCAAATACTTGGACAACTACAAAATAGCACGTTCCTTTCGATCGATGACATTAATGATATCTAAAGGAGTCAACCCTTCCATGCACTTTATAGGATTGTAGCAATGGCTGTTACTTTTCACTAAATTACAAGGGCAACACGACAAATTTTTAACAATAAGTGCTTGATGCCTGTTGTTATAGATAGGGAAACTTGATTCTGGAGCAAGCAAGCCAAATAATCCTATAACGCTAGGACCATCGGTTGATAACGCCAAATGCATGAATCCTGAATCGGTTGCTACAACCCACTGACATTGCTGCAAAAAAGCGGCAGCAACTGTAATGGGCTCTTCAATGATGGGGATTTTTGCATCTACTGCATCTAATAATTTTTGAGTTGCCTGCGTTTCTCCCGGACCTACTACTGCCACAGGCAACATCTCCTTTAAAATTAACAGATTAACAAACTTAATCCAGTAGGCACTTGGCCACGTTCGTCTGTAATCTCTTGCAAAAGGATTAAACGCTAATAACGGTCTCTTATCTGGGTTAATATTTTGGGCAATATTTCGCGCTTTTGCATACGTTTTTTCATCACCCCAATAGTGGCGACGATACACGTCAACAGGCTCTAATCCGATAGCCCTTAGAAGATCAAAATGATTTTCACCTCGATAACGATCGTGAAACTCCTTGTGCAATCGAACCGTTAAAAACATTCCCCTGCCATCGCTATCGTAGCCTACTCGATTAGGCACATTTGCAAGCCACATCGCCAGCGCAGCATGAATGTTCCCAGAAAGCAATAGCGCAAGATCAAACGATTTCTCTTGCATCTTTTTAATGACCTGCCATTGATATTTCTTCGTTTCTTTAGATGAAAAAGGAACACATTCGTCTACATAAGGGCAATGCTGCATAAGCTCAAATCCATGACGATTGATGAGATTCATAATATGCGCATTGGGGAAAAGTCGGCGCACTTCTCGAAAAAATGCGCTTCCAATGGCTAAATCCCCTAAAGGATCAATCCCTCTAATAACAATTTTTTTAACACTTGAAGTATCAAAGTATTTGGCACGAATTAGCCTCGCATCACGATCAACAAAATCACTGGAGACTGTAAAAGTATTCACCAATACCTCTTATTATCAGGATGTTCGTCGGCAATAGTTATTGTTCCTAAAAGGATGTAAAGTAATAACTTGCTCTAAAAGATGACGGAAATTTAGTATGTGTATTCATAGCCATCTCAAGTTCATCTCCTCAAATACTATGCTTATTCTGCCCGTCTTTAAATCAATCAAATAGTAGTATCAGAGACACAATCAAAGTGCATTATATAAGATAGTGTGAAAAGATCATATGCAATGATAATCACGCGCTTTATCAATTCCTTATGACTTCAATCCATTCAGAGCATGGATGTAAGCTATCTGGATGGTTAAAAAATTCTAATTTTAAATGTACCATCACGCATTAACAGTCATAATAAGCGACATGATTATTTTTTGGCATCACCAGCATGATAGATCACTTCAATCTCCCAGTATCAAACCTTGAGCGCAGTGCCAACTTCTATGAAGTAACACTGGCAAGCCTAAACATAGAACTGTTAATGCGAGATGGAGACGCTGTTGGCTTTGGCAAAAATACATGGGAGTTTGGTATCGTCCATGAATCAAGAGAGTTGATACAAATGCATTGTGCATTTATTGCGCATTCTCAAGAAGAGGTGCGAAGATTCTATGCAGCAGCATTGGAAGCTGGAGGCATTGACAATGGTGCTCCAGGATTACGAACCGAATATGCGCCGTCATATTATTCAGCCTACGTGCTTGATCCTGATGGTCACAATATTGAAGCGGTATGCAGGTGTGACAACCTAGATATGCCTAACAAGGTAATAAACCTAGGCACAATATAAGCAAAATTTACGTTTGTTGACTTTAAATCCACCAGACTATGAAAGAAACTCGACATATCAGAAAAGCCACACCGAATGATGCTGATGATTTGAAAAAATGCATGGAGTCGGCATACATAGGCTATCAAGAGAGAATGAAAGGCGCACCACTTCCGCCAATGGATGCTGATTATTCATTCGAAATTAAAAACTACCCAACTTGGGTCATTGAATCAGAAAAAGGGCTGCTTGGCGGTCTTATTATGGTGTTCAAAGATGGTCGCGCCTCTATAGCAAACATTGCCATCAATCCTAAATATCAGGGACAAGGAATTGGTCGCGAACTGATGGATTTCGCAGAATCAAAAGCAAAGGAGAAGAACTTTTTTGAACTGCATTTGACAACCCATGTATTGCTTGAAGAGAACTTATCTTTGTATCAACATCTTGGATGGCAAGAATTGAGCAGAGATGAAAACCGAGTTTTCATGAAGAAACAATTACCTTTTACCTAAAAATCCAGTACTTACACGAAGAATCAAACGGATTATTGGTTACAAAAATCTTCTCTTTAAAACTTTTTGATGCTTCCTTTTATCAGCTTGACCTACTATGGCGCACTAAGAAATCCTTTAAAGAATTCCTTTAAAAACGGCTTTCAGTGTAACCTATAACCTCTATTATTGGTAGAATAGAGGCCCTCAAAATTTCCCCAACGAACAATTATATAATATGGGCAAAAATACAGTGCCAGACATCTTGCACCAATCCAATGTCGATGTACAAGATGATATTGTTGACCTACTTAAAAACACTAGTTATAAAGAAGGGTTTCATACTAATATCGTTTCTGAAACCTTTGAAAAAGGATTGAATGAAGATATCGTTCGCAGAATATCATCGAAGAAAAATGAACCTGAATGGATGCTTGAGTGGCGTTTGAATGCATTCAGAGAATGGCAAGAAATGGAAGAACCACATTGGGCGCATGTTGATTTCAAATCATTAGACTATCAAGATTTTCATTACTACTCAGCACCAGAATCTTCCAGTTGTGAAAGCGACAAACCAAACGAAGAATTGGTTGATACGTTTGAGCGCCTTGGTGTAACTCTTAACGATACGAGCAATATAGCGGTTGATGCTATTTTTGATAGCGTATCAGTATCTACTACGCACCGTTCTAAATTAGCGGAGCTGGGAATCATATTTTGCTCGTTTAGCGAAGCAATAGAAGATCACCCTGATTTGGTGAAAAAATACATGGGGACGGTCGTCCCACACAATGATAACTTTTTTGCTGCGTTGAATTCTGCTTGTGCATCGGATGGAACTTTTGTCTATATTCCTCCTGGAGTACGCTGTCCGCTTGAAATATCAACGTATTTTCGGATGAACGAAGCAAAAACAGGTCAATTCGAACGCACATTGCTTATCGCTGACAAAAACAGTTACGTAAGCTACATTGAAGGTTGTTCTGCTCCTATTCAAGACAGTTACCAGTTACATGCTGCTGTGGTTGAGGTTGTTGTACTCGAGGGCGCTGAAGTCAAGTATTCGACTGTGCAAAACTGGTATCCGGGTGATGAAGATTCAGAGGGTGGTATTTTAAATTTTGTGACTAAACGTGGCATTTGTGCTGAGGCCAACTCTAAACTTTCTTGGACACAAGCAGAAACAGGTTCTTCTATAACTTGGAAGTACCCGTCTGTCATACTCCAAGGTGATAATTCGATTGGTGAATTCTACTCAGTAGCTCTAACAAACGGCAAGCAACAAGCCGACACAGGCACAAAAATGATACATATTGGTAAAAATACCAGTTCAACTATTATCAGCAAAGGGATATCAGCAGGGCGAAGCCAAAATACATATCGCGGGCAAGTTAAGATAATGAAAAACGCTGAAGGTGCAAGAAACTTCACACAATGCGATTCCATGTTAATTGGCAACCAGTGTGGCGCACATACTTTCCCGTACATTGACTGCGCCAATCCAACGGCTCAACTTGAACACGAAGCGACCACTTCAAAAATCGGAGATGACCAAATGTTCTATTGTGCTCAACGTGGCATTAGTGAAGAAGATGCAGTGAGCATCATAGTCAATGGATTTTGCAAGGAAGTCTTTTCAGAATTACCGATGGAATTTGCAGTTGAAGCAAGAAAGCTTTTAGCGATCAGTCTCGAAGGTTCCGTTGGATAAACAAGGATTATTTTATGTTATTGGAAATTAATAATTTACACGCATCGGTTACAGAAAGCGACACGCCAATTCTAAAGGGGCTCAATTTGAGCATAAAGAAAGGCGAGGTGCATGCCATTATGGGACCAAATGGATCAGGGAAAAGCACTCTGTCAAATGTTATCACTGGACGCGATGATTACGAAGTAACTGCTGGATCGATTTCCTTTGAGAAAAAAGATCTATTAGAGATGGATGTTTCAGAGCGCGCTGGTGAAGGTATTTTTATGGCGTTCCAATACCCTGTTGAAATTCCTGGGGTATCCAATAAAATGTTCATGCAAGCATCTTTCAATGCCTTACGCGAGTATCGTAATGAACCAACGTTGAACACGCTTGAATTTAACAAGTTGCTTAAGCAACGCCTTACGTTGCTTAATATGCCTAAAGAACTACTTGAGCGCTCCGTCAATTGTGGCTTTTCAGGTGGAGAGAAAAAACGCAACGACATTTTTCAATTAGCAGTGCTTGATCCAAAGTTAGCGATTCTTGATGAAACGGACTCTGGACTTGATATAGATGCAATGCGCGCAGTAGCAACGGGCGTTAATAAATTACGCAACGAAGAGCGTTCTTTTTTAATTATTACGCACTATCAACGATTACTCGATTATATCGAACCTGATTTTGTACATATTTTGTCCGACGGGAAAATCATTAAATCTGGGGATAAAAGCCTTGCCCTTAAGCTCGAAGAAAAAGGGTATAACTGGGTGAATGAAGGACATTAATGATTGTTATGCAAAAAACCAAAAAACTGCTTTCTTGTGAACAACGATTAAAGCAATCTTTTCAGCAGTTGCCAAAAGATTTATTAACTCAACGTCGAGAACAGGCGTTTGAAGCGTTTAACGTGAATGGATTACCCTCACAGAAACATGAAGATTGGCAAAACACACCCATAAGCTCTCTAAAAACACCATCTCCTGCAAGCGTTCCAGGTCAGCTACCGATTTTTGATGTTTTTGAGATTGATTTTCCTGTTATCAATATTGTTGATGGGCATATAGATTATGCTTCGCTACCGAAAAACATAACAATTGAAGAAAACCTTCCGCCATCACTGCCAATTAGCGCCGAAGACGACCCACTTTTTTTGATCAACCAAGCCTTTATTCAAAAACATATTACTGTCATTGTTAAAGAAAATGGCTATTTGTGGCTTCGTTACCTTGGAACTCAAGCGAGCACCGCTAGCTCCCAAATAGACATTCAGGTTGGCTCATCATGTGAGCTAACGGTCATCGAAAGCCACGGGTCTGGGCATGCTGAAATGGTGGCCAACCATAGCTTAGGGTTCTGTGTTGGCGCCAATGCACAAGTTAAGCATTACAAGTGGCAAACGCAAAATAAAGAAAGTCAACATTTTGCACACCATTTCTTTCATCTTGGCAAAGACGCTCAATTTTCCAGCACGAGCATATTAGCTGGAGGCAGTTTGTGTCGTCAGAATAGTTTCACGCGCTTGGCTGAATCAGGTTGCACTAGTGAAGTAAACAGCTTATACGTTGGTTCAAAAGGGCAAACAATTGATACCAGGACATTTACAAAGCATCAAGCACCGCATTGCAATAGCTATCAAATTCACAAAGGGATTCTGGATGATGATGCAAGAGGCGTTTTTCAAGGCCGCATATACGTTGATCCTCAAGCGCTTAAAACCGACGGGCAAATGGATAACCGTGCACTGCTGTTATCTGAAAAAGCACAAAATAACAGCAAACCACAATTGGAAATTTATGCGGATGATGTGAAGTGTTCACATGGATTTACTTGTGGGCAAATGGACAAAGACCAGTTATTTTATATACAAAGCCGTGGCATTCCGCTTAAAGAGGCTCAAAAATATCTTATGTATGCTTTTGCTGCTGAAGTGGCATTACGTATTGATTACGAGCCAATGCGCAATGCCGTCGAACGCGCTCTATCAAAACAATTAATTAAATGAAGTCTTTACAAAACATTCGAGATGATTTCCCTGCGTTGCATCAGGAAATTAACGGTCACCCTCTAATTTACTTAGATAATGCAGCCACATCACAAAAACCTTGGCAAGTAATTGAGGCGTTGCGTACGCATTACGAATTTAACAATGCTAACGTTCATCGGGGCATCCATACGCTTTCAGATCGAGCAACACGCGCCTACGAGGGAGCACGTGACAAAATAGTACAATTTATAAATGCCTCCTCGCGTGAAGAAGTCATCTTTGTCCGTGGTGCTACTGAAGGTATAAATATAGTTTCACAGTGTTTTATTGCCCCCAACATTCAAAAAGGCGATGCCGTTGTAATTTCCGAATTAGAACATCATTCAAATATTGTTCCTTGGCAGCTTTTAGAGAAAATGGGATTGGAGGTGCGCTGGTTACCTGTGAATGACAAAGGGGAGATGGTAATAGATGACCTTGCTGGCTTATTAAATGGGCGTGTTAAGTTAGTAGCTATCAATGCCATTTCAAATTCACTTGGCACAGTTTCTTCGGTAAAGACCATTACCGATATTGCCCATCAGCACAATATCCCTGTGCTTGTTGATGCTTGTCAAGTCCCAGCACATGCCAAATTGGATGTTCAAGAATGGGATTGTGATTTCTGCGTATTTTCGAGCCATAAAGCATTCGGTCCCACTGGCACTGGCATCCTATACGGGAAAAAACATCACTTAGAAAACATGCCCCCTTGGTTGGGTGGCGGTGATATGATTTCTGAGGTTCGCTTTGACGGTTTTGAACCAAATGACTTGCCTTATAAATTTGAGGCAGGCACACCAAATATAGCTGATGTGATCGCTTTTGGCGTGGCTATTGATTACATTAGTAATTTGAGCAGACCAGAAATATTGGCACATGAAACCAACCTACTCAATGCAGCAACCGACGCATTACAACAAGTACCTGGTTTGGAAATAGTTGGCACCAGCAGTCATAAAACTTCAGTACTTTCTTTCTACTTGCCTAAAAGTGATTTACATCCTGCTGATATTGGTGCATTGCTTGATAAATATGGTATCGCTATTCGAGCTGGTCACCATTGCACCATGCCAATATTAGCTAAATATGGTTTACCTGCAACTGCGCGTGCATCCTTTTCTATCTATAATACGGTTGAAGAGGCGCATGCTTTGGGTGAGGCAATGCAAAAAATTGTTGCTAAATTCTCCTAATCAGCTATTAGTTGCTTTTCCAATTTAGAGTGAAGGCGTTCAGCATCCTTTAAATATAGAGGTCATTTGAAAACGGGAAGTACTTCTTTGCAAAACAAATCCATCGACCGTTTTTGTTCTTTCAGACCCAATCCCATACTAGCATAATAAATAAACGAGTCCACGCCAGCTTCTTGATACAACGTCAGCTTCTTGATAACTTCATCTGGTGTGCCAAACATCATATTTTCGCTAAGCATCTGTGCTTCGTATTCGGAACGATTCTGCAACTCATCCAACGGGATTCCTTTCGGAAAGCCATTTTCAACGTCCCCAAGATTTTTGAACAAATTTTCAAATTGGGATAACTGATTTTGAGCGGCTTGAATGGGAACCATCCATTCATCTTTTCTATCATAGACTGCCGTATGGCGCATCATTGCAAAAGTCGGTCTTTTACAACCGGAATTGGCCTGCAACGCTTCGCTCAACCTATCGCAATACAACGCCACTTCAGACATAGGTTTAGTAATCGGCCACGACATGATATTAAATCCATTTTTCACTGCATAATCAAAGGTTATTGGCGCGCGTGCTGCTACCCAAATTGGTGGATATGGTTTCTGTAACGGCTTAGGAACGGATGTCGAGAGAGGAAATTTCCAATACTCTCCATCGTGTGCATAATCCTCCTGCCACAATGCCTGAAGAGCAGGAACCATCTCCTGCATATAAAGCCAAGCATCCGATTGTTTAAGTCCGTTTTTTAAGCGATCAAATTCACGCTGGTAGGCTCCCGAACCTATGCCAAACTCAAGCCTCCCGCCACTAATTAAATCAATAAAAGCTGCTTCACCAGCCAAACGAATAGGATGCCAATAAGCTGCTACAGCAACAGCTGTCCCCAAACGAATACTGTTTGTATTTTCTGCCCATCGAGCAAGGATAAGAAATGGATTAGGTGCGACGGTCATCTCCAAAGCGTGATGCTCGGCAGCCCATACTATTTCAAACCCACCTCTTTCGGCCATTTGCACCATTTCTAATGTATGCTTCTCAATCTCTGCCATGCTTTGATTGGCATTCATTCTTTCAATATTGATGGCTAAATGAAATTTCATACTCTTCCTTTGTCAGTTTTGCGTTTTTTCGAACTATTTACTATAATCATCTCTTCACAATTTCTTCAAAAACTTCAAAATTGATCGGATAAAGCGTTGTGGTTGTTCACACAAACCCATGTGTTGTAATTTTGCCACTATCTCAACGGTGCTGCCCTTTATTTCAGAAGCGATTGCTTGGCTCATTTGTGGAGTAGAACCGCTGTCAAAATAACAAGTCATGACCAGCGTGGGTTGGGTTATCGGTGGATTGGGTCGAATCAACTCAATAACACCTTTTGCTAATACTTGCCTACACTGTGTATAAATTCTTAAATTATTTGCTAAAACCCATGCACGTACTTGCTCAATGTATTCAGCATTTTCTTCGATAAAGCGTGCAGTAAACCAGCGTTTAATTGTTGCTTCTAAAGTGGACGCTATGCCTTCCGAAGCGGTATCGATAGCACGTTGTTCAACTAATTTTTGCGCTTGCTCTTCTCGCTCGTGCGGAGAGTTTAGGATGACTAAAGCCTGAACTCGACATGCATAATCCATTGCAAATCGTCGATTAATCATTCCCCCCAAAGAGAAGCCAACCAAAACACACTGCTCAATTTTCAGTGCATCAAGCAAAGTAAGTAACTGCTGTGCGTACAATTTTAAATCGGGATTTTTAAATAATTCATCGCTTTGCCCATGTCCTGATAAATCATAGGTAATCATGCAGTACTCTTTGGAAAAGGCGCTGACCCAAGATGTCCATATTTGTTGATTCAAACCTAAACCATGTATGAAAACGACACATGGAGCACCCACGCTGCCAAACTGTTGATAGGCTGTACCCTTGATTTTTTTCAACATTTAAAATTAAGCAGATAAAGTGACTTCGTGTTTGAAATTATTCCTCATTGTATGCTCTCAAGATACGTAATTCAAATAATTTTATTCATTTTACTTTGCGGAATAAGCGACAAGATAATTCTTAAAAATAACAGGTGAAAAATAACATTTAAACGAGCAATAGTAATAGTCAAATTAGCATTCTCTGTTTTGATGAATGTTTTACAATGCCCTAAAGTATCATGCCATCTTTTTGTGGCATGTTTTAAATTTAAAACAAAAAAATCTTGAGAGACTAATGTTTCATTTTCACAAATTAAAAGGGCAAGGTGAAAGTGCACCACCCGCTCCTCCCTTGCGACAAGTCGCACAGGTTTGGTTAGGTGCCTTTCTCGCTGCTGGGATAATTGGTTTTCTTGCTTGGTACAGCAAGCAACCATTAATTTTAGGCTCCTTCGGCGCCTCAATTTTTGTGCTGTTTATTCTTCCAGACACCCCATTTGCTCAACCACGTAATGTAATTGGTGGACACCTCGTTGCCACATTGATTGGATTGTTATTTTTCCATTTAATTGGTCCACAATGGTGGAGTATGGCGCTATCGTTAGCTACTGCCTTAGCTCTCATGCAACTACTGCGTGTTCCCCACCCGCCGGCAGGATCGAACCCGTTTATCGTTTTTTTGGCATCGGCAAACTGGGAATTCCTTTTCATTCCAACATTATTAGGTGCTGTGCTACTTGTGGTTGTTGCTTTGTTTTATAACAATATAAATGCTGATCGCACTTATCCCAAATACTGGTTTTAAAAACACCAAATTATGCACTTATTAACCTCCACTGATTATTTTGCCCTTTTGAGTCTTATTCTCTGCTGGACTGGCTACATAGCCTTCTGCCGTCATTTGACGCGTAAAGGATTGGGATTAGTTGCCATTGTTTCTAATCTGAGATTACACTGGATGAAAAGTTATGTGGATAGTGCTGCTGAATCACCTCGCATAGCAGAAGCTCAAGTTTTGAATATGCTGCAAAACAGCGTGAGTTTCTATATAACAATTACCATTTTTGTCCTTGCTGGGTTAATGGCTATGTTCACATCTCTCGACACAGTAATTGTTGTATTAGATCAATTGCCCTACCAAATTGAAAACGCAACAATAACATTGCCTATTAAACTATTACTGCTCATCGTAATTTTCATAATTGCCTTTTTCCGTTTTTCATGGGCATTACGACAAGGACGTTATTACGTAATAGCGTTGTTTGCTTTGCCACAAAAAGAATTGTCCATACATCAGCAAAAGATTATTTCTGAAAAACTAGCAAAATCTTTATCTATTGCTGCACAATCTTATAACAATGCTTACCATGCCTATTACTTTGGGCTTTCAGCATTAAGTTGGATTGTTCATCCGTTGTTATTTATCGCCACCAATATTTGGGTAGTGCTCGTTATATATCGTCGCGAGTTCAAATCAAGAACATCGCATGTTCTTTTTGAAATCAATACACTTTATGATTCCTTGGAAGACGATACACTAAGCGATAAAACCTTGACCAATACGGATGAACAAAATAGAAGTTGATTCTAAGTTATTAATATCCTAATACGCTAACGACTGACCGAACTGCTTCAGCAGAGTTATCGAGCATGGCTTTTTCATTACTATCCAAATCCATTTCGACAATACGCTCCACACCTTCGCGCCCCAAAATAACAGGCAACCCAAGAAAGAGATCGGAATATCCGTACTCACCATTGGTATGAATAGCACACGGAATAACACGTTTTTGGTCACGTAAAATTGACTCAATCATAACTGCCATGCCAGCTGCTGGTGCATAGTACGCACTGTAACCCAATAAACCGACGATCTCTCCCCCGCCAGCAGCAGTACGCTGGATTATTGAATCTAATCGGTCTTTAGAGATGAGTTCTGTTACTGGAATACCTCCTACTGAAGTATGTCGAGGTAAGGGTACCATGGTGTCACCATGACCACCAAGAACCATACCATGCACATCCTTAACACTTACATTCAATTCCTGTGCAATGAATGCTTTGTATCGAGCTGTGTCCAATGCCCCTGCTTGACCAATAATACGTTTTGATGAGAATCCTGTGACATGCTTCATAACATGGCACATAGCATCTAATGGGTTAGTCATCATGATAATGATGCTATCGGGTGCGTATTTCTTAATATCTCCTGCCACTTTCTCCATGATGTTTTGATTGATTTGCACCAATTCATCACGACTTGGAAATTTCCCCGTTTTTGGGTCTTTACGTCGAGGAACTCCAGCAGTGACTGCCACAATATCTGCCCCTTCAATGATACTCGCTTCGTTACTACCTGAAACTCTTGAGTCAAATCCAATGGCAGGGCTCGCTTGAAACAAATCTAAGCTTTTCCCCTCTGCAACTGAGCCTGCAACGTCAAACATGACTACATCGCCAACCTCTTTCTGTGCCAACCAATGACCTGTAGTAGCACCAACGTTACCAGCTCCATATAGAGCAATTTTGTTTTTTTTCATTTTTTCTCCTAATTGAAAATTCGCTTAAAAAACGAGTGCGATATTATTTTCCTACTGCTTTTTAAAGACTATTCACGCAGCAACAAGACCTTCTTTAAATTGTACTGTAAATCACTTTTCTTTACAGATACTCTCTTTTTTATTGTTTGATTATTTTCCGCGAAAAAATGTCTCCCTTTTTCCAAACAATATACTCTTGCGGAAGCATAACGGTCCACTCTTCATTATCAGTCAACTCTTCGGTACTGATAACTGTAACAATATCGTTGACCCCAGTTACTCGAGAAAAATCAATAGACATGGCGGCATTCGCTAAAGCTGCCTCTCCAAAGGGAGCTCGTCGAGTAATCCAACGCAATTTAGTAGCACAATAACAATAAAGGTAACTCCCTTCTGTCATCAGTATATTAAATACGCCTAATTTTGCAAGAATTAGTGATTTTTCATATATGAAATTTGAAACTTGTAGATCAGTTTTCCTATCTGGAAATTTCTGATCCATCTCGTTGAGTAACCAACAAAAAGCGTGTTCACTGTCCGTGGTCCCAATTGGCTTAAATCGACCAAGTGGCATTTTTTTAACGCCTTTTAACTGACCATTATGCGCGAAAGACCATTCCTTCCCCCATAATTCACGAGTGAATGGATGAGTGTTCTTTAAACATACACCCCCACTATTTGCTAACCGTATATGGCTGATTGCAACATTGCTTTTGATGGGGTAGTTTAACATGAGTTTGGCAATGCTTGAACTGGTACTCGGCAAATGATCATGAAACGCGCGCATGCCACCATCCTCGTATAACACTAAACCCCAACCATCACGATGAGGACCTGCTTTTCCTCCGCGCACGACAAGTCCACGCAGACTAAAACATAAGTCAGTTGGTACATTAGCACTCATTCCAAGTAATTCACACATAATGTGCTATTGTAATCGGAGTATAGGAATAGGATTAGTTCGGTCACGCATTTTTATTAGATACAATAAGCACTATTCCATCTATTTGCCATATTATGAGTTTTTTCTCGACAATTTTGATTCTATTAGGCGTTAGCGTTGCTATGGTTCTGCTATGTCGTCGCTTACATTTACCCCCTATTCTTGGCTATTTAACAGTAGGATTGCTTATTGGACCCAATACTTTTGGGCTGATTGAGTCTGATCAAACGTTACGTCTGACTGCTGAATTTGGCATTGCTTTTTTATTGTTTTCGATTGGCTTAGAGTTTTCATTGTCCCAAATGTTGGCTATGAAAAAAAACGTGCTCGGTATGGGTGGTCTGCAAGTCGCTTTTACTTCCTTAATATTGCTGGTTATTTTTACAGTTTCAGGCTTAGCCTTTGACACTCGGCTTGTTTTAGCATTTGCATTGATTATGTCCTCTACAGCTGTAGTCATCAAACAACTTTCAGAGTTAGGTGAACTGCATTCATCGCATGGAGGCGTTGCCATAGGAACATTACTATTTCAAGACTTTATTGCAATACCCATATTGATAATCGTATCCGCATTGTCAAGCGACCCTCAAATAACTGATTTTGCTTGGATATTCATGAAAAGTTTAGCAGCCATTACTTTGTTAATGTTATTTGGGCACTATGTGTTGCCTCGATTATTCAAAGAAGTTGCCTCGGCACAATCGCCCGAGCTATTTACGTTAGCGACATTATTGGTTATTTTTTCCGCAGCGATGGTGACACATTGGCTTAACTTACCACTTGCTTTAGGCTCTTTTATCGCTGGCATGATGTTGGGAGAAAGCAAATACCGCTATCAAATTGAATCAGATATACGACCTTTTAAAGACATTTTTATGGGTCTTTTCTTTGTTTCAGTAGGCATGTTAATTAACCCCAAAATATTTTTTGAACATTGGTATCTCATTCCATTTCTTGCTGTTATTTTGATGTTTTTGAAAGGAGGAGTAATTTTCATTGCTGCATACCTACTGCGATACCCTCTTGAAATTGCACTACGCAGTGCATTGATATTAGCCCATGTTGGTGAATTTGGCTTTGCAATTATTACGCTCGCTGTAGGGTTACAAGTACTCCCTCTTGAAACCGCTGAAATGGCTATAGCAATCTCAATTGTTACTTTGTTTATAGCGCCTTTATTGGTTAATCATAATTCGGAAATACTCAATAAGCTGCCTTGGTATCGCTACAAGAAACTAACCGAGTCTCATCAGGTTAAAGTTGCCAATAAATCAGCACAAAACCATGTCATATTATGCGGATTTGGACGTGTTGCTCAAGTAGTCGCTCGTCTATTAACTGCCCAAAATATTCCGTATTTAGCGCTGGACATGGATCCAAAACGCATCGAGGTGGCCAATCAAGGAGGCGAACCCGTTTACTACGGTAACAGCGCAGAAGATGATGTATTGAAAGCAATGCATTTACGTCATGCTCAGTTTGCCGTTATAACTTATTCGAATGAGTTAAATACTTTAAAAACCATTCGTACCATCAAGCGTCTTCAACCAGATATAAAAATATTGGTTCGTGGGCAAGGACGCACAATCAGCCAAAAATATCTTATTGAAGGCGCGTTTGACGTTATCCAAGAACCATTAGAGACTGCTCTAATAATATCCGAACACGCTATGCGCATCGCAGGCGTAAAGGAAAGGGACATAAAACAAAGTTTGAAAAAAACTCGTCATGAACGTCACCATCAACTGGAATCTTACTATCAAGGCGAGAAAAGCATTGACGCTGACAAAATCATCAAGCACACACTAACTATTAGCGCCGATTCAACAGTAGTATGGGACACCTTAGCAAAGATTCCTTTGAGCGACACAGAGGTTCAAGTTATTGCTGTTCGCCGCAATGGTGTACTTGGAGAAGAACCTTCTCCATCACTGATTATCCAACCCGATGACGTACTCATTTTACAAGGGACTTCCCATGATATTGAGCTTCTACAAGAGCGTATTCAAGCATGGTAGAAACATTTAAATTAGAAAGCCTCGACCAGCATGCACGAGCAGGTATTCTCCAAACCCGTAGAGGACCTATTGAAACACCTGTTTTTATGCCTGTCGGCACTTATGGTGCCGTTAAAGGTATTGATGCTGATGATCTTAAAACCGTAGGTGCTCAAATCATACTTGGAAACACTTTTCATCTTTACGCTCGCCCTGGCTTAGAAGTATTACAAGCGCACGGTGATCTGCATGACTTTAACCAATGGAGTGGACCAATACTAACAGACTCGGGAGGATTTCAAGTTTTTAGCTTGCAAAAAATGCGCAAACTCAGTGAACAAGGCGTTCATTTCCGCTCGCCTGTGAATGGCAGCAAAATATTCATGCGCCCAGAGGATTCGATCAAAATTCAACACGCTATAGGTGCAGATATCATTATGTGTTTCGATGAGTGTACCCCTTGGCCAGCCAATCAGCAACAAAGCGCAGAATCAATGCGTTTGTCAATGAGATGGGCACAGCGTTGTAAACAAGCGCACGGCAGTCATGACTCCCTACTTTTTGGTATTAATCAAGGAGGTATGTTTGAACAGCTTAGAAAAGAGTCTATGGATGAACTCACTAGCTTGGATTTCGATGGATATGCCATTGGTGGCTTATCGGTTGGTGAACCTAAAAATCTCATGTATGAAATGCTCTCAATAACGACACCTCTAATGCCTGTTGAAAAACCACGCTACCTGATGGGCGTGGGCAAACCACTGGATATTCTTGAAGGTATTTCGCATGGGATAGATATGTTTGATTGTGTTCTACCGACTCGTAATGCTCGTAATGGATATCTTTACTCACAAAATGGCATAGTGAAAATCCGTAATTCTCGCTTTAAAAGCGATACAAAACCTATTGATGAAAACTGCCCTTGTATATGTTGTAGAAATTATTCACGCAGTTACTTGCACCATCTTGATAAAATAGGCGAAATGTTGGGTGCGCGTTTAAATACCATTCACAACCTGACTTTTTTCATCGATTTAGTCAAACGAGCAAGGATTGCTATCATTGCTGGACTTTTTGAAGACTTTCACAAAGAATACGCGCATCTTGATGATCCAATTAATTAACTTAACTAATCAACTATATTCATGACTACTAATCCCTTTTCAATTAAGTCCCTTCCTTTAACACATCAAGGAAAAGTGCGCGATATTTATTCCATAGACAATGATAAATTGTTGATGGTTTCTACAGACAGAGTCTCTGCATTTGATGTCATACTGCCCGATTTAATAGAGGATAAAGGTGTTGTTCTTACAGATATTTCCAAATTCTGGTTCGATAAAACCAGTGGCATCGTCAACAACCATATTATCAAAGACTTCAATTTACGGAGCGTTTTAACTGAAGATGAGTATCAACGCGTCCATCGCCATTCAATGGTTGTGCATCGGCTGAAACCTTTGCCTGTAGAAGCTATTGTGCGCGGATATCTAATAGGATCAGGATGGAAAGAATATTGCCAATCTTCCTCTGTATGCAGCTTGCCTCTACCATCAGGCTTGGAGCAAGCGGAAAAAATGCCTCAACCACTTTATACACCTTCTACTAAGGCAGCTGTAGGCGAGCACGATGAAAATATATCGTATGAACGCACTATTGAAATTCTCGGCGAAGCACTAGCTGATAAAATTCGAAGCATCAGTTTGAAGCTTTATGAAAGTGCTGCTGAGTATGCTTTGATGAGAGGAATTATCATCGCGGACACTAAGTTTGAATTTGGATTAGACCAGAACAATGAAATCACCTTGATGGATGAAGCACTTACTCCAGACTCTTCTCGCTTCTGGGATATAAAAACTTACAAAACTGGAACGTCGCCTGAAAGTTTTGACAAGCAAATAATACGCGATTATCTGGAAACGCTTGATTGGGACAAAACGAACCCTGGACCTAGTCTTCCAAAACCAATCGTACAGCGCGCTCAATCACGCTATTCTGAAATCAAGGAAATTCTTACCAGTTAACTCCAAATAATCCTTATATTTTTCAAAAACATTGTAAATTTAAAAACTTATTTATAGCATAGTGTATACTAATTGCATTAATACAGTTTTTTATCGGACAAAGCATTTAGATTAAACTTTAGGGAGAAATCATGACAGAAGCTACAAAAAAAATGGATCGTAGATCGTTTATCAAATCAACAGGAGTGGCTGCTATTGCCGCAACGGGCATCGCAGCTCCAACAATTGCCACAGCAAAAACCACACGTTTAAAAATGGTCACATCTTGGCCAAAAAACTTCCCCGGACTGGGCACAGCTGCTGCACGTTTTGCCAAGCGCATTGAAGAAGCTTCTGATGGTCGATACAAAATTCGCGTCTACGCAGGCAATGAATTAGTGCATCCTCTTAAGTGTTTAGATGCTGTTCAAGAAGGTACTGCCGAACTTTACCACTCTGCAGATTATTACTATAAAGGAAAAACTCCTGCTTTTGCATTCTATTCTGCCGTTCCTTTTGGCTTTACAGCGACCGAAATGGATGCTTGGATACATCATGGTGGTGGACAACAACTGTGGGATGAGTTGAGTGCGGATTTTGGAGTGAAGCCTTTTCCATGTTCAAATACTGGCGTTCAAATGGGTGGGTGGTTCAAAAAACCAATAACCTCTCTCGCCGACCTAAAAGGGCTGAAAATGCGTATGCCTGGACTGGGTGGAGATGTATTGAATGCCTTAGGTGGTAACGCCATTACATTGGGTGGCTCTGAAATTATGCCTGCTCTTCAAGCTGGAACAATTGATGCGACGGAGTGGGTTGGTCCGTGGAACGATCTTGCTTTTGGCTTCTACAAAGTAGTTAAAAATTACATGTACCCTGGATTTCATGAGCCAGGAACTACTTTGTCGCTCGGTATTAGTCGTAAGTTTTGGGATAAATTATCTAAGGCAGACCAAGCTATGTTTACCGCTTGCGCTTATGCCGAAAACAACTACGGCTACGCTGAATTCACTGCCCACAATGGCCGCGCACTTGAAACACTTGTTAAAAAACATGGCGTTAATGTTTTTGAAATGCCTGACGATGTGTTCAAAGCGATTGGTGCCGCTTCAGCTGACGTATTGTCAAGCGCGGGTAAGAAAGATGCGATTTCTGGTAAGGTCTATAATAGTTTCCTCAAGTTCCATCGTGATGTTACGAATTGGACTGCCTTAGCCGATCAAGCTTATGCAAACAAACGTTCTTTATATAGACTTTAATTATTTCTTGGTAAGGGGCGTAGTCTAAACGCCCCTTCCATTCACCATGAACCTATTAAATTTATGGGAGTCGGTTTCTACACTCCCAATAACAGTTTCCGTTGCTGTCTTTTTTCTTGTCTTATTTCTGACAGTAGTTTTAGTAGGTCTGCCTATTTATTTTTTTGCCAAATCAGAAATCCCAGACTTAATCGCTCATTTTCGATCAATTCACACACACCGTCCAGAAAAATACGCTGGATGGATTAAAGTAAGTTTATTTTTAGACCTTGTTAATAGGTTCTGCGGGCAATCGGTTGCTTGGCTAGCCCTAATCATGGTCTTAACTCAATTTTCTGTTGTTATATTACGTTACGTTTTCTCTTGGGGATCGGTGCAAATGCAGGAGTCTATCTGGTATATGCATGGATTAATATTTACCCTTGCCGTAGGGTACACCTTACTTCGAGAAGGGCATGTACGCATTGATCTGTTCTATCGAACGACAAGCGATAAAGTTAAGTCTTGGATCAATATCATTGGCGTTCTCGTGTTTATTTTCCCCGTATGTTGGATAACCTTTAATATTGCCCTCCCGTATGTCAGCAATGCTTGGGCAGTAAGAGAAGGTTCGACTGAAGGCACTGGACTACATTTTGTTTACTTGCTTAAAACGAGCATCCTGTTTTTTTCAGCCTTGCTTGCTCTTCAAGGCACTTCATTGTTGATTAAATCTTCTTTGATACTAAATGGCCTTGATGATGATCGTTTACTTAATTTTTCAGGTAAACGTTAATGGATTGGATTGCTTCGCCTGAATTTCTTTCTCTGCTAATGGTTACAGGAACCTGTTTGTTCTTATTAATGGGTTTTCCAGTTTCACTAACCCTTGCAGGAAGCTCTTTATTGTTTGCCTTTTTAGGCGTTTATTTTGATGTTTTCGACTTTAGTTTCATCTCAGCATTTCCTCAGAGAATTTTTTCGATTATCCGTAATGAAGTATTAGTTGCAGTACCCCTTTTTATATTTATGGGGGTAACTCTTGAACGTTCAAAAATTGCCGAAGATTTGCTTTCTAACATTGGAAAATTATTTGGATCTTTGCCCGGTGGGCTCGGTTATGCTGTGTTTTTAGTAGGCGCGCTAATGGCAGCTTCCACAGGCATAGTAGGAGCTACCGTTGTTACTATGGGACTACTTTCTCTACCCGTTATGCTACGCAATGGTTACAACCCCGCTCTAGCGTGTGGAAGCATATGCGCTTCTGGCACGCTTGGACAAGTCATTCCGCCATCTATTGTACTTGTACTGCTTGGAGATCAGCTATCCACTGCATACCAACAAGCGCAATATGAATTAGGGAACTTTTCTCCAGACACTGTATCTGTTAACGATCTCTTTGCAGGTGCACTAATACCAGGACTATGCTTAGTTGCACTATATATGCTCTATATTGCATGGACAACCATTCGAAACCCGCACAAAGCACCTCCTCTTCCAACTGTCGATGGAAAAACTGTAAAACTGGATCAAGAAATCTTAAAATCATTATTGCCTCCAATTATTTTAATAATTGCTGTTTTAGGTTCTATTTTGGGAGGACTTGCATCCCCAACAGAATCTGCATCCGTTGGTGCCGTTGGTGCTTTAATGCTGGCTGGATATCGTCTTAATCAAAAAAATCGTAAACCAATATTGATGGCATTAATTGCTTTCATAATTATGCTAACGCTCACTTACTTTGTTGATTTGCGTATGCAACGCAAAGTTATTTCTCTTCATGAATGGCTTCTGATAGGAATAGCATTACTTTGTGCTCTTGTAATGATATGGGGCATATTTTTATCGGTTATCCATTGTTACCGTCAAAAATTTCAAGACCAATCCGTTCTGGTTTATATAGTTCGAGAAACGACCACTTACTCAACAATGGTGTTCACTATTTTGATAGGTGCTTCTATGTTCTCCTTGGTATTTCGTGGCTATGGTGGTGATGAGATAGTTGAGGAGTTTCTCTCCGCTTTACCTGGAGGGACAATTACTGTTTTTTTGGTCATTATGTTAACTATGTTTTTATTAGGATTCATTCTTGATTTCCTTGAAATTGTTTTTATCGTTGTGCCTATCGTGGCTCCTATACTGCTTACGATGGAGATTGCACCAGGGGTGACCATTCATCCTGTTTGGCTTGGTGTCATGATGGCTATTAACTTACAAACATCTTTTTTAACGCCGCCTTTTGGATTTTCATTATTTTATTTACGCGGTGTAGCACCCAAAATAATACAGACCTCTGACATTTACAAAGGCGTTATTCCTTTTGTGTTCATTCAGTTACTCATGTTGCTCATTCTGTGGTTCTTTCCTTCTTTAGCCACATGGCTACCTGATGTCATTTACAGTCAATAACTCCTTAATTCTTTAGAGTGTGAGCATTAATCTACGCTCAAGACCCATGCAGTTAGCGATAGCTGGTTTAGTTGCAACTAATTTTTTTTGGGCTTTAAACGCTGTTCTAGCACGCTTTTTTCGTGATGACATCGGCGCTTTTGACCTTAATTTCCTCCGTTGGTTTTTTGCATTACTAATACTCACTCCATTTACGCTAAAGCACGTGAAAAAAGACTGGGCTCTGATTAGAGCCAATTTGGCGAAATTATTGGTTTTTGGACTATTAGGCGTTAGCTTTTTCAATTTTGCTCTTTATCAATCAGCGCATACTACTTTGGCTGTCAACATTGGATTATTCAATTCACTGGCGCCTATTTTTACTTTACTGCTCGCTATCCCTATTCTAAAAACCAAACCAAACTTGATGGTTTGGTTTGGTGTGACAGTGACATTTACAGGCGCTCTTTTAATCATTTTTAAATTCAACTGGCTTAATCTGATCAACTTCAAAGTCTATCAAGGTGATTTTTTGATGTTAAGTGCTTGTTTTGTTTGGGGTTTATATACCGTTTTATTAAAAAAATGGCCTATCAACATACATCCTTTGAGTCTGCTTTGGATAACCATAGCTCTTGGGCTTATCGTTCTATTCGCTATTTTATTTTTAATAGACACTCCCAATCCCTCACCATTTAATGCTTTGAACGCCACCACTGTACCACTTGTTTTGTACACATCGGTGTTCCCAGCATTATTAGCCTATCTTTTCTGGTCAAACGGTGTGGCAAAAATAGGAGCGCCTTTATCTTCAGTTTTTTTATATCTCAACCCTTGCTTTATTGCAATCATTGGACTTTATGTTCTTCAAGAATCTTTAGAATGGTTCCATGTTTTAGGGGGAGGGCTTATACTTGCCGGACTTCTAATTAATTTTAAATATCATAAATAAAAAAAATTATTATTCCAGTGTGAAATGACTAAACTTTGCGTATTATCTTTATACGACTTGAAAATTTTCAATTAAAAAATGATATATCATCGATATGACTTTGTTTTTTTGAAAATTTTTCTCGCATTTGACATAAAATTAACCTTTAGTAGCTTCATAAGAGCTTACTATCGGATCGTTTAGATTAACACTTCTTTACACTTTAGGAAAATCATGCATCCATTAATCAATCTTGTTAATAATTCACCTGTATCACTTAGCTTGCTAACTAAAAACTATTTAAGTACCCGTTGTGATTGCATTATCATCGGAGTATATGAAGATTTAAGCATTATAGGAAATGCTTTTTCAAATGCTCTTGAACAAAAGAAAGCGCCTCTATTAAGCTTTTTAAATCGCAATTCTGGATTTAAAGCGAAAGTAGGTACTTCACTACTGTGGCAAAAACCAAGTTTCCTTTTTACTCAACGCTTATTAATCGTTGGTCTCGGGGCAGAAAAAGAACTCTCACAAGCCGATTTTATTAAAGTACAGCAAACGATCTCTGCTACTATTCATGAAAACAGATGGGATAACAGCATCAATGCAACAACGGTCATTCCTGTAAAACATCTCAACGAACTTTGGAAGTTGCGCACATGTGCGATAGAGCATACAAAAGCATTTTACAATTACTTGTGTCCACTTAAAGAAACAAAAGCTCCTCAAATACGAAACATTCAGCTTGTACTTCCTAAAAATCCTCAAAAACTTCATCTTTACAATGAAGTACTTAAAACAGGCGTGGCCATCGGAAATGGCATAAATGTGGCAAAACAACTTGGCAATACACCTGCCAACTTATGTACCCCTACAGTTCTTAAAGATTTTGCTTTATCGCTTGAGAAAAAAAGCAAACATTTAAAAGTGCATATTCATGACAAAAATGCACTTGGAAAATTGGACATGAATGCTTTTTTATCGGTTTCTGAAGGTTCATCTCAACCACCATTTCTCATTGAGATACACTATACTCCTGAAAAGGATTGTGGTTTAAATCCAGTTGTCTTAGTTGGTAAAGGTGTCACTTTTGATACCGGTGGCATTTCATTAAAACCTTCTGCTGGCATGGATGAAATGAAATTTGATATGTCTGGTGCAGGCAGTGTTTTTGGTGCTATGAATGCTTTTGAAAGCATGGAAATTAATCGCAAAGTAATTGCTTTGATTCCTGCTACGGAAAATATGCCCGCACACAATGCCACAAAACCTGGGGATGTTGTTAAGAGCGCATCTGGTCAAACTATCGAAATTCTCAACACAGACGCTGAAGGTCGTTTGATTTTATGTGATACCTTATCCTATGCGCACCGATTTAGTCCAGAGAGCATTATTGATGTTGCCACCCTTACTGGAGCTTGCGTGGTTGCTTTAGGCGCGCATTATAGTGGACTCATGAGCAATGATGAAAGCCTCGCATCTTCGTTGTACGATGCTGGACAACTATCGCATGATCGCTGCTGGCAACTACCTTTAGATCAGGACTATGATGATCAGCTTAAAAGCAATTTTGCCGACATTGCGAACATTAGTTCAGGTCGAGGAGCCGGCACTATTACAGCTGGTTGCTTTCTCCAACGTTTCATCAACGATGTCCCGTGGGCGCATCTTGATGTTGCAGGCACTGCTTGGTTAACTGGGGATAAAAAAGGCTCCACAGGTCGCCCAGTTGCATTACTGTGCGAATACGTAATAGCCAGTAGTAAATTTCTTCCTCCCTCCTCAACCAAATCAACCTCTGTAGACTCCGAAAAAAATAGATTGCCCACTCGAGGCGTTATCGGTCCAATTATTGAAGATGGATTGTTAAAGGGATTGAGCAGTCAGGCTATTATTGCTAATGTTTTGGAAAAAGCGCCCGCTGCGCGTACCAAATCAACAACCATTGCTTTCTACGCGCACAGACTGCGTAAAAATAACGTTCAATTACCTCCCAGACCTCGTAAGCACATATAGTTTTTAAAGCGCATAAATAAAGATGACTCTTAGTGATAGTTTTATGAAAAAAAAACGTTTCCCTCATATGTCAAAACTACTTCTATCGTTGACTTTTTTCTCAACTTTAGCAATAGCAGATGTGCGTGTTGAAGCGTTCGGTAACCTAAAGTCATACCCAACGCATTCCCTAGCTTCAAAAGTTATCGCTTTGAGAGAAAGTAATATAGGTTCACTCATCAATGCAAATGTTATTGAAATAAACGCCCACGAAGGCGATGAGATCAAAAAAGGGACTTGGTTAATTAAACTGGATTGTTTCAACTCAAAGATACAATTTGATCAAAGAAAATCTGCATATGAACTCAACGAATTGAATCTTTCTTGGGATAAAAAAGAGCTAACCAGAATGGAAAATTTAGTGAAGAAAAAACATCTAGCTCAAGCTGCTTTAGACTCTAAACAAAGACAGTTAGAATCTAAAGTCGTTGAACAAAAACTTCTAAAAATCAATCTTCGACAGGCTCAAAAAGAAGTGGACCGTTGCACTCTATACGCCCCTTATGATAGTACTGTTATCAAACGTCACGCAAATCTTGGTGAATTTGCCACTGCAGGGAAAACCTTAGTAACATTACTCGATACTAAAAACACACTCGTTGAAACAGAGGTCCCCTTAAGTTTAATTGAGGATTTCAAAAATGCTTCTTCGCACTGGCTACAAAATGGCGAAAAACGTGTTAACTTAACCATTAAAACTATGCTGCCCCAAGCCAATCTCAAGAACAATAGTCGAACAGTCCGACTAACAGCGGATGAAGCGTTACTTATTGGCGAGCAAAGTCGGATTTGGTGGACATCAAACACACCTCGCATCGATGGCAAGTACTTGCATCGATATGATGGAGATCTCGGTATTTGGGTAGAGTCAGACGAGGATTATCGTTTCATTCCCCTACCTACGGCACAAGAGGGGCGTAATTTTGATATTCAATTAGATGATGCGATAAATATTGTTACTAGAAACGTTCATTTAATCACCAAACATTAGTACAATTTTCCCTCCTCAGGGTCGCTGCCAAAGCAATCCCGTATCCTCGTCCTAGTTCATCAGTTTATTTAAAGAATACACCATTATGCTTAAATGCTTATTGCATCTTAAAGTGCATAAAGGTGACCTATTTCCCAAAAACTATACTACGAGATGGATGAGATTTCCGATAATCCTAAAAGGAGGTCTCAATGAAAAGAAGATACAGCGAATGAAATAATTAAGGCAGTCAAACACCATGAATCAGGGTTAAAAGTTGAAGATATAAGCCGTGATTTAGGACTATCTATAGAGACTCTCTACAACTGGCGTAGCAAGGTTGCGGGACTGGAAGTCAATGAAACTAAACGACAATATCCTCTACCTGTTGCTCAAATCCTTGATGAGTAAGATTGAATTCGGATTCCACAAAAAGTGTAAAGCCTTCTTTGTAAGCTCCCTCTACCTGCGCAGTTAGATAGCTTAAAATGAAATATTTGAACGCACTTTTATATGCAATTTTGATTATTTTCCGTGCGTTTATTTTTCAAATGAAGTGTAAACTAATCGAACCATATCGCAATTCTCACCTCACTATTCAATACTGTGCGGTTTTCAGTATGCTTTTTGGTTTAGCTCGTGAGCGGAGTCATCGGTTTTTGATTTCTTCATTTCAAAAACCGATATAGGAATATTCGTAGAGTGCTTCCGTCAGAAATTTAGTAATATCAGACGCAAAAGAGACGTTTATTTACTCGCTGTCTGAAAATACTTCTTGAACAGCCTTTTCAGCCTCTTTGGATAAAGGAGCTTTGCTTTCTAAAGTATTTTCTGTGAAAACGTTTTCAATATTTTCTTCATTAGCTGAGATAGTTGAGTCTCCAAGAATGTCATGTAACTCTTCATCTATCTTATCAACCGCACTATATCCCGCCATGTCTTCCATGAGAAGCCCTTTTCCTTTTCTGCGAGCTTGTGTTTGGTGATGACGCAAACCAGTACCAGACGGAATTAAACGACCTACGATAACGTTTTCTTTGAGACCGATCAGTTTATCACGCTTACCAAAAACAGCAGCATCAGTTAATACTTTGGTAGTTTCTTGGAATGAAGCCGCTGAAATAAAGGACTCTGTAGCCAAAGACGCCTTAGTAATACCTAATAGGATACGATCAAATTTAATGGGCTGTTTTCCTTCAGCAATCAAGCTTTCATTCATTTGAAGAGCACGATGGTAATCGACTTGTTCTCCTTGAACCAAGAAAGCATCACCTGGATCAGCCACTTCAACTTTACGTAGCATTTGGCGAATGATAACTTCAATATGTAAGTCGTTAATTTTAACGCCTTGTAAGCGGTAAACACTTTGCACTTCATCAATGATGTAATTAGCAAGTGGTTCGACTCCTTTAACACGCAAAATATCATGAGGATTAGGTGCACCATCAACTAATACTTCGCCTTTTTCAACATGCTCCCCTTCGAAAACATTGATTTGTCTCCATTTTGGTATCAATATCTCAACCGAATTGTTTTTTAAATCCGTAATAATCAATCGATACTTTCCTTTAGTCTCTTTCCCAAAAGAAACCAGTCCGCTAATTTCAGCAAGAACGGAGGGTTCTTTAGGAATACGCGCTTCGAACAAATCTGCAACTCGTGGCAGACCGCCGGTAATATCTCTTGTTTTTGATGATGCTTGTGGAATCTTAGCCAAAATTGTTCCAGCTCCAACAGCATCTCCATCTTTGACGTTTACGAGAGCGCCACCTGATAAATAGTAGCTGACAGGCGTTTTTGTTCCAGTGAAGGTAACATCTTTTCCTTTTTTATCAATCAGTTTAATCATTGGGCGATTATCCTTCGCCCCTGCATCAACACTTTTATCTACAATGATCGATGTCAATCCTGTTATCTCGTCAGTGCTTGTATCAATTGTCTGACCTTCGATGAAATTAACAAACTTCACAGTACCGCCCATTTCTGTAATCATCGGGTGGGTATGCGGATCCCATTCAGCAACAATGTCACCAGTTTTAACTTTACCACCATCTTTGACGTTTAATTGAGTGCCGTAAGCTAATTTATAATGTTCGCGCTGTCTCCCTTGCTTATCATGAACAAATAGTTCAGCTGAACGAGAGATATTCAATAAATCGCCATTTTGATTTTTAATAACTCGATGATTTTTGAGCGTTACTTTTCCGTTATTGTTAACAGAAATTTCCCTCTCAGCTGCTGCACGAGATGCTGCTCCGCCTATGTGGAAAGTTCTCATAGTCAACTGAGTACCCGGCTCACCAATGGACTGAGCAGCGATAATACCCACTGCTTCGCCAATATTAACCAATTTTCCTCGCGACAAATCTCGTCCATAACTATGTCGTGACATGCCAAATTGTGTTGTATCAGTAATCGGAGAACGTACAAATATTTCATCAACACTGTGTTCATGCAATGCTTCTACTTGTGGCTCATCCAGCAGAACATTTGCCTCAAGTAATATTTCCTTTGTTCCAGGAATATATACATCTTTCGCCAAAACACGTCCAAGCACACGATCTTTTAGAGGTTCAACAATATCCCCACCACCAATCAAGGCTCCTTTAGCAATGCCTTCGTCTTTTGAGTATTCGCTTGTAGTTATTACTACATCCTGAGAAACATCTACCAATCGACGTGTTAAATATCCTGAGTTTGCTGTTTTCAATGCTGTATCTGCCAAGCCTTTACGAGCACCATGTGTCGAGGTAAAGTATTGCAGTACAGTTAATCCTTCACGGAAATTCGCGGTAATAGGCGTTTCAATGATAGAACCGTCTGGCTTCGCCATCAAACCCCTCATTCCAGCAAGCTGTCGCAGCTGAGCCATCGAGCCACGAGCACCTGAATCAGCCATCATATAAATCGAATTGAACGATTTAACCTTGTGATGCACACCGCCTTTATCGGTTACATCATCAAACTCGATGATACCGATCATAGCTTTGGTTACTTTCTCATTAGTATGCGTCCAAATATCGATAACCTTGTTATATCGTTCTCCTTCAGTAAGCAAGCCACTTTGGAACTGCTTGTCCACTTCTTTTACTTGTTCTTCTGCTTGTTCGATCGCTTCTTTCTTCATGTCTGGAATAATCATATCATCAACACCAAATGATATACCAGAGCGCGTTGAATAGTGGAACCCAGCGTACATCAATTTATCAGCAAGAATCACTGATTTTTTGGGTCCAAGTGTGTGGAAACTTGCATTTAACAAAGCCGAAATATTCTTTTTCGTCATTAGCTGATCGACAATGCTAAACTTAAGCCCTTCTGGCAACAATTTCCATAATAAAGCCCGACCTACTGTCGTGTCTTTACGATTGATTTCTTCATTTCGTTCTCCTTCTTCATCGAAGGATACTTCTGTTATGCGCACCGTGATTTTTGCATGCAAACTTAATTCACCAATGACATACGCACGCTCAACATCATCAGGAGAGCTAAATATCATCCCCTCTCCTTTAACGTTGAATTGCTCACGAGTCAAATAATACAAACCGAGCACAACGTCTTGGGAAGGTACTATAATCGGTTCACCATTCGCTGGTGAAAGCAAATTATTAGTTGACATCATCAGCACTCGAGCTTCTGTCTGTGCTTCTATTGACAAAGGAACATGCACCGCCATTTGGTCACCATCAAAATCCGCATTGTATGCAGCACATACCAATGGATGCAGCTGTATTGCTTTCCCTTCAATTAATACTGGTTCAAAAGCTTGGATACCTAATCGATGCAAGGTGGGTGCACGGTTAAGTAAGATAGGATGTTCACGAATAACCTCATCCAAAGCATCCCACACTGATGGATCGCGCATTTCAAGCATCTTCTTTGCCACTCGAATCGTAGCAGCCTGTTCCTTACGAATAAGCACGCTAAATATGAATGGCTTGAATAATTCTAACGCCATAAGCTTAGGCAAGCCACATTGATGCAGTTTAAGATTAGGTCCAACCACTATCACAGATCGCCCTGAATAATCAACACGCTTACCGAGTAAGTTTTGTCTAAATCGTCCCTGCTTGCCTTTAATCATATCAGCAAGAGATTTTAATGGACGCTTATTGCCCATTACTGCACGCCCTCTACGACCGTTATCAAGCAATGAATCAACGGCTTCTTGCAGCATACGCTTTTCATTACGAACAATAATTTCAGGTGCTCCTAAGTCAAGTAGGCGCCGTAAACGATTATTACGGTTTATTACACGACGATACAAATCATTTAAATCAGAAGTTGCAAAGCGTCCTCCCTCAAGCGGAACCAAAGGGCGCAGTTCTGGAGGCAATATGGGCAATACTTTTAGTATCATCCACTCGGGACGATTGCCTGACTCGAGTAAGGCCTGCGTTAGGCGCAACCGCTTTGATAATTTCTTACTTTTTGCTTCGCTTTTAGATTCTTCAAGCAAAATTTGCAGATTGAGTGCCTCTTCGCGCAAGTTAATTCTTGAAAGCAATTCGCCAATAGCTTCAGCACCCATGGCGACACGAAACTCTTCCCCATATTTTTCACGCGCCTCTAAAAGCTCTTCATCACGTAATATCTGCATGTTTTCAAGATCAGTCATTCCAGGATCAACCACTACAGATGCTTCGTAATATAAAATTATTTCAATTTCACGCAGCGTTTTATCCAATAGCAATCCAATACGCGATGGCAATGATTTTAAAAACCAAATATGTGCAACAGGTGCTGCAAGATCAATATGTCCCATACGATCACGGCGAACCTTCATCTGTGTGACTTCTACTCCACATTTTTCACAGACTACACTTCGATGCTTGATTCCTTTGTATTTGCCACATAAGCACTCAAAGTCTTTAGTTGGACCAAATATTTTGGCACAAAACAATCCATCTCTTTCTGGCTTAAAAGTTCGATAATTTATCGTTTCGGGTTTCTTTACTTCACCAAACGACCATGAACGTATCTTCTCAGGAGAAGCAAGACCTATACGAACAACATCAAAATTGGCGTGTAAATTCTGTTGCTTTAGCAAATTTAACATGTCTTTCATTGTCAATATCTCCGTTAATCGTTGTCCATTTGAATATCAATCCCAAGTGCTCTAATCTCTTTAAGCAGAACACCAAGCGACTCTGGTTTGCCAGACTCCATTGTGTGGTCTCCGTCAACGATGTTTTTGTACGTTTGAGTACGTCCCTGTAAATCATCAGACTTAACAGTCAACATTTCTTGTAAAGTGTGCGCTGCACCATATGCTTCAAGCGCCCAAACCTCCATTTCACCAAAGCGCTGTCCACCATATTGCGCCTTGCCTCCAAGTGGCTGTTGAGTAACCAAACTATAAGGGCCTGTAGAACGAGCATGCATTTTGTCATCAATTAAGTGATTCAATTTCAACATATACATGTATCCAACTGTAACCTCTCGATCAAAAGGATCTCCTGTTTGACCATCGTACAGTTGAACCTGACCACTGGTTGGAACGCCTGCTGCTGTAAGTAATGCTTTAATTTGTGCTTCGCTTGCTCCATCAAAAACAGGCGTCGCAATAGGCAAACCTTCACGTAAGTTATTGGTCATTTCCATCAAAGCATTATCTTTCAGAGAGCTAATCTCCTTGAGTTCTTCTTTAGAAGTATAAATCTCTTTAAGATATTCACGAACTTTTTTAACATTGGCTTTGTGACGAATTAATTCATCAATCTTACGACCAATACCATAAGCTGCCATGCCCAAATGCGTTTCTAAAATTTGTCCCACGTTCATCCGAGAAGGTACACCGAGCGGATTAAGAACGATATCAACTGTTTCACCATTTGCATCATAAGGCATGTCTTCAATAGGGCATATACGCGAAACAACACCTTTGTTTCCATGACGCCCAGCCATCTTATCTCCTGGTTGAATACGTCTTTTAACGGCTACTAAAACTTTGACCATCTTAAGAACACCAGGTGAAAGCTCGTCGCCTTTAGTTATCTTACGTTTTTGTTCCTTGAATCGACTTTCAAGCTCTTCTTTTAACTGCACTAACTGCTGTTGGCTGGATTCAATCTGACGATTTTTTGCATCATCTTCGCAACGAAGATGCAGCACTTCATCATCATTAACTTTTGCCAATCGCGCTGCAGTAATAGACTTACCGTCTTCGTCTTTAGCATTGAGTAATAGTTCCCGTGAGCGAGCTATAAGGTTTCTTTGAACAATTTCATATTGATCGTCAAAGTCCTTCCTAAAACGTTCAATTTCTGCTTCTTCAATTTGCAATGCTCTGATATCTTTCTCTACACCTTCACGGGTAAAAACTTGCACATCAACAACAGTCCCTTCCATTCCTGAAGGTACACGTAAAGAAGTATCCTTCACATCTGAAGCCTTTTCACCAAATATGGCTCTCAACAATTTCTCTTCTGCTGACAACTGAACTTCACCTTTTGGGGTAACTCGTCCAACGAGAATGTCTGCTGGTTTTACTTCTGCACCCACACGTACAATGCCCGATTCATCAAGGTGTACCAATTGCGATTCACCCACATTTGGAATATCAGCACTGACTTCCTCATCGCCTAATTTAGTTGACCGAGCTTGACAAGTTAATTCTTCAATGTGAATGGACGTAAAGTAATCTTCACGCACTACTTTTTCGGAAACAAGCATGGAATCTTCAAAGTTGTATCCATTCCATGGCATAAAAGCGACTCGAATATTCTGTCCTAATGCCAATTCACCTAAATCAGTAGCTGATCCATCGGCTATAACATCACGTTTGTTTAGTATGTCTCCTGGTTGGACAATTGGCTTTTGATTAACACACGTATTTTGATTAGAACGTGAATATTTATGCAAGTTGTAAATATCAACCCCGACATCTCCTGGTTCAAGCTCATTCGCATTGGCTCGAATAACCACACGAGACGCATCAACACTTTCAACAATGCCTCCTCGAGTAGCCGAAACCACGTTGCCAGAGTCGGTAGCTACGATACGCTCCATCCCTGTTCCTACTAATGGTTTTTTTGCACGCAAAGTTGGAACGGCTTGGCGTTGCATATTTGAACCCATCAATGCACGATTAGCATCATCATGCTCTAAGAATGGAATAAGAGAAGCCGCTACGGAAACTAATTGCTTAGTGGAGACCTCAACCAAATTAATTTTACCTGGTGCGCAAACAGTCGTTTCATTAGCATAGCGACAAGGCAATAATTCCCCTTGCAATACTTTTTTATCATCAACTTCTACATTTGCTTGGGCAATATAAAATTGCGGTTCATCGATAGCTGAAACAAAAATAATTTCATCGGTTATTTTTTTGTTTTTAACTTTGAAAAACGGTGTCTCTAAAAAACCATAGTCATTGACTTGGGCATAAATTGCCAATGAATTCATCAAACCAATATTTGGTCCCTCTGGTGTCTCAATTGGACAAATACGACCATAGTGCGTTGGATGTACATCACGCACTTCAAATCCCGCACGATCTCTTGTTAGTCCTCCAGGACCTAACGCCGAAATACGCCTTTTGTGCGTAATTTCAGACAATGGATTAACTTGATCCATAAATTGAGAAAGTTGTGAAGAACCAAAAAATTCTTTCAAAGCACCTGTAATCGGTTTGGGATTTACCAAATCTTGTGGCGACCAATCCTCAGCTTCAGCTAAAGATAAACGTTCACGAACCACGCGATCTATTCTTGCAAGACCAGTTCTGCAAGCATTTTCTGCCAACTCTCCAACCGCTTTTACACGCCGATTTGCTAAGGTATCAATGTCGTCTACTTGACTGCGTCCATTTTTAATAGCGATCAACTCTCTAATTACATCGACAATATCTTCTTCTAGTAGAACAAGCGAGCCTTCATCAGAATCTCTATGAAGGCGACGATTTAGTTTCATCCTACCGACAACAGACAAATCATATCGTTGATCATCAAAAAACAAGCTATCAAACAATCGGTTTGCAGCATCTTCTGTAGGAGGTTCTCCAGGACGGATAATACGATAAATTTCTATTCGGGCTTCAAGCGCTGTTTTAGTGGCATCATGCCTCAAGGTTTCAGAAAAATAAGCGCCATGCTCAAGTTCATCAACGTAGAGAATATCAAGCTTTCCACTTCCTTTCTCTCGAAGCATTTCAACAACTTCTTCCGTAAGAATGTCATTGGCACGCAATATAGGCGTGTCGTTATTTTTGTCAAAAACATCATGAACGACCACCTTGCCAATTGCGTATTCATTGGGTATTGTGATACGTTTAATATCGTTTTCATTGAGTTCTTTGACGTGTCTTGAATTAATTACTTTGCCAGCCTCAACAACCACCTTACTATTAATTTTTATTGGGAATCCAGCGCGTAGACCTAACCAATCTTCAGGTTTGAAATTCATCTGTAAATTGCGCTTAGTAAAATGGAGCTTGTTTGTCTTGAAAAATGAACGAAGCATTTTCTCGTTATCCATTCCCATAGCACGAAGCATTACAGAAAGTAAGAATTTACGGTGTCGATCAATCCGAGCATAAAGAATGTCATTGTGATCAAATTCAAAATCCAACCAAGAACCACGATACGGAATTACACGTGTTTGGAATAATATTTTCTGCGAAGAGTGAGAGCGTCCTTTGTCGTGAGTGAAAATAACCCCAGGGGAACGATGCAATTGCGAAACAACAACACGCTCAGTTCCATTAACAACAAAAGCGCCCCCCTTAGTCATCATAGGGACTTCCCCCATGAAAACTTCTTGTTCTCGAATGTCTTTGATGACCTTATTACGATCTGTTGATCGTTCTTTATCGTACAATTTCAACCGAAGAGTAACGTACATAGGTATGGCAAAAGTCATACTACGTTGACGGCATTCGTCTTCGGAGTACTCAGGATTTCCCAATCGATAGGACAAATACTCTAAATCAGCTGTTCCCGCTACTCCCATAATGGGAAATATGGATTGAAAGGCGCCTTCAAGACCAACCTTATTTTTTTCCTCAATTGGTGTTTCTTTTTGCAAAAACTTTGCGAAAGATTTCTTCTGCAATTGCAGAAGATAAGGAATTTCCATCTTCGTAGGCAACTTGCCATACGTTTTACGAATACGTTTCTTTTCGGTGAAAGAAAATGTCATCTAAGAACCTCTCATTTCAATACTTCGCTTTAATGTCAATCAAAGCAAAAAATTGATGTTGTCTTAATCCACTAAACAAACTAACGATTGGTTCTTTTTCAGAACCAATCGCGAATTTTCAAACCGTTACTTCAACTCAGCTTTTGCACCAGCCTCAACAAGTAGCTTAATTAATTCTTCAGCTTCAGTTTTGCTAACAGCTTCTTTAATTGTTGATGGGGCTCCGTCAACTTTTTCCTTAGCTTCTTTCAAACCAAGCCCAGTAGCAGTTCGAACTACTTTAATAACGCCGACTTTAGAACTACCAACTTCGCTTAGTACAACATCAAACTCTGTTTGTTCGACGCTTGCGGCTTCATCGCCGTCACCACCAGCAGCAGCGGGAGCTGCTACTGCAACTGAAGCTGCAGCGCTTACTCCAAATTTTTCTTCCATTGCAGAAATCAATTCCACAACTTCCATAACGCTCATATTTGCGATAGCTTCTAAAATATCTTCTTTCTTTACAGCCATTTTTAACTCCTTCTTATTGATAACCACGCTTGATGATAATCAAGCAGCTTCTTTTGCTTCTTTCACAGCGGCAACTGTGCGAACCAATTTCCCTGGAACCTCATTAAGCGTACAAGCTAGTTTTCCTATCGGAGCTTGCATCACCGCCATTAAGGTTGAAATTGCTTCTTCTTTATTAGGCAGCTTCGCCACCATATCCAGCTTCGATCCAGATATGACGCCACTTCCTAAAGAAATCCCAACTACTTTGAGAGCTTGATGATTACGACCCACCTTTTTAAATACCTTAGCGGCTTCGCCGGGACCATCATTTGAGAATGCCAAAATAAGTTGACCTTGTAGTACATCAACCATTTCCGCATGCTTCGTGCCTTGAAACGCTCGACGAGCCAACGTGTTTTTAACCACGCGCACATCAACATTTGCTTCTCGTGCAGTTGAACGCAATTCCGTCAGGTCACTGACCGACATTCCACTATATTGAGCAGCCACGACAGAAGTAGCGCCTTCCAATCTGGACAACACCTCCTCAATAATGCCTTGCTTTTCTACTCGTTTAAGTGCCATTGTGTTCCTCACATTGAGACAATACTTTTTAAGGCATTGCCTTTATATTATCATGTCTGAAAAGTATCAGACACTCCATCTACGCAGGCAATTAAGTAATGGACAAACCCATTACCCCTGCGATCTTTGATGACCGAGCCAGAAGCCTGGTCACCCTTTTTATGACTAATGTCAAAAAATTATTTAATCAGTTGAGAATGATCAACTGTCATGCCTGGTCCCATAGTAGAAGAAATGGTTACTTTCTTCATATAAACGCCTTTGGATGCATTAGGTTTTGATTTCTGTAAAGCGACAAGTAATGTTTTCAAATTCTCTTCAATCGCATCTTCACTGAATGACAACTTTCCAATGGAAGTGTGAATAATTCCACCTTTATCTACTCTATACCGCACCTGCCCAGACTTAGCATTTCTCACTGCCTCGCCAACATCGGCTGAAACTGTTCCTACTTTAGGATTAGGCATCAACCCCTTAGGACCAAGTATTTGACCTAATTTACCTACCAACGGCATGGCATCTGGAGCTGCTATAATCACATCAAAATCAAGATGACCTTTTTTCACATCTTCCGCCAAGTCTTCAAAACCGACCACATCAGCGCCCGCTTCTTTTGCTTGATCTGCTAAATCACCTTGTGCGAAAACACCTACTCGAACTGTCTTTCCTGTTCCATTTGGCAACACAGTAGATCCGCGTACTACTTGGTCTGATTTTCTTGGATCAACACCTAAGTTCACGGCAACATCAATTGCTTCATCAAATTTTGCTGGAAATGTCTTTAATAATGCAAGCGCATCAGTCACTGAGTAAACTAAGGTCTTATCAATAGATTGACGAGAAGACTTTATTTTCTTTGTTAATTTTGCCATTACGACTCCTCCACTATTAGACCCATGCTAGTGGCTGTTCCAGCAATTATTTTAACTGCCGCATCCATATCATTAGCATTGAGATCAGTCATCTTTATAGTGGCTATCTCTTCAATTTGGGTTCTGCTAACTGTACCGACTTTATTTCTATTTGGTTCACCTGAACCCTTTGCAATACCTGCCGCTTTGCGTAATAATATTGCTGCAGGAGGTGTTTTGGTAATGAAATCAAAGCTGCGATCACCATAAACCGTTATCACTACAGGGATGGGCAAGTTTTTTTCCATCTCTTGAGTTTTTGCATTAAACGCTTTACAAAAATCCATAATATTGACCCCATGTTGTCCTAAAGCAGGACCAACAGGAGGGCTTGGATTTGCAGCACCTGCAGGTACTTGCAATTTAATATAAGCAGTTATTTTTTTTGCCATATCATTACTCCTTGGTGAGTGCAAACGCTTACTTAATTCAGCTCCTCATACTAAAAAACCAGCAACCTTGATATCAAGGGCTAGCGCTCTTTTTAACTTTTTTGGACTTGACCAGAATCCAATTCCACAGTGGTGGAACGACCAAAAATTAATACTGAAACATTGATTTTATTTTTGCTGTAGTCAATATTTTCCACAACCGCTTCAAAATCACTGAACGGCCCTTCCGTCACTCTGACAACCTCTCCTTCTTCAAACATTATCTTAGGTCTTGGGTTGTCTTCGCCAGCACGTATTCGATCAACGATAGCGTCCACTTCTGTTTTTGATATTGGAGTGGGTCGTAAATTTGTACCTCCTATGAAGCCCAGAACCTTAGGTACTTGTTTTACCAAATGCCAAGTGTCTTCATTCATATCCATTTCAATCAGTACGTAACCTGGGAAAAATTTGCGCTCAGTTGTGCGCTTTTTCTCTCCACGAATTTCAACGACTTCTTCTGTTGGCACCAATATATCTCCAAAAAAAGCTTCCATCTGCTTTATGCCAATGTGCTCTCTAATGGAACGTACAACTTGTTTTTCAAAACCAGAGTAAGCATGAACGACATACCATTGTTTTGACATCTTAAAACCTCTTGTTAATGCGCTTCTAAACGCACAGAAAAATCGAATAAAATCTGCGAATCAATTCGCTCAAGTAGAAACTTACTACTAAAATCGCAAAAAACCATCTTCTTTAAAAACCCTATCGTCCTGCAATCAACTGTGTCAACCAAAGAAACAGACTATCAAGCAGCCATAGGAATATGGCAATAATAACAACAGCTATGACTACTGTTAAAGTAAGTTGAATGACTTCTTGGCGAGTAGGCCATACCATTTTCCGTACTTCCGTACGTGACTCACCAACTAAGGACATTCCTTGCTTGCCCAGTGAGGTTTGGTAAACGATAGCAATGCTTACTCCTACCAGTCCAATAAGCGCAAGGGCTCTCCACAATGTGGCTATTTGGTCTTCATACAGGTAAAAAGCAAATATTCCCGCCCCTAGAATAATTAACGCCAAAAACAACAGGGCTTTATCTGAGAAACTGGACTTATTTGACGTTTTTTCCATAATTACTTTTTCTCTGTTCCTTTATTATTTTTTATCTGGCAGGGGTAGAGGGACTCGAACCCCCAACCTTCGGATTTGGAATCCGCCGCTCTACCAATTGGAGCTACACCCCTTCAGGAAATTTTCACCCTATTTCAAGGGCGGGCGATTATACCGTACAAAAAGAAATAAAATTAAATATTTTTAAAATACTGAAACTTACCTTTTATTTGTGCACTTTATCTTTGGAGTCTATTGTTGTTATTTTTTTTCGGTATTTTCTCGTTCCGACTCTGAATCAGCCTTTTCTTTTGCTTGAGTGCTCTCAGAAGAGGCCTGTTCATCATCAGCTGCAACCGTTTCTTCAATATTTTCCTCTACTGCCTCAACGGCAGCTTCTTCAGAAGTAACGGTTTCAACAGGTTTTTGTTTTTTAGCTTTTTCTACAGCAGGTTGTTCGATTTTCTTGGTCTTTTTTTCTTCTGGCGCACTAGACTCATCAACACTGTCAAGCAAAATAACCCAAGCCATAGGTGCTGAGTCAGACTTTCTAAATCCCGCCTTAAGAACGCGAATATAACCACCTGGACGATCGTTAAATCGAGGACCAAGCTCTGCAAATAACTTACTTACTATTCCTCGCGAACGAAGGCGATTAAAAGCCAATCTTCTATTAGCTACAGTGTCTTTTTTAGCAAGAGTTATTAGTGGTTCTGCTACTCGACGAAGTTCCTTTGCCTTTGGCAAGGTGGTCTGAATTCTTTCATGTTCTATTAATGAAAGCGCTAAATTTCTAAACAGTGCCTTACGACTCGAGGCATCTCGATTCAACTGGCGACCGGAATTACGATGACGCATATCTTATCCTATTTATTACAGTCTGGTAAAAACTAAATTTGTTCAACTTGCCGAATTTTACTCGGTGGCCAATTCTCTATTTTTGTCCCTAGTTCAAGGTCCATTTCAACGAGCAATTTTTCAATCTCTGTAAGTGATTTCTTTCCAAAATTTGAAATTCTCAATAGATCAGATCTTGATTTCTGCACTAAATCACCAATATAAGAGATGCTAGCATTTTTCAAGCAATTCGCAGATCGAACAGTCAATTCAAGATCGTCGACTGGGCGCAAATAAATCGGATCAACTTCTGCCTCCACTTCTTCATGCTTAGGCCTTTCAAAAGCTTTGATATCAACAAAAGACATCAACTGTCGATGCAATATATTTGCCGCTTTACAAATAGCATCTTTGGGTTTTATTGTCCCGTTTGTCTCTAAATTTATGACGAGCTTATCAAGGTCATTACGTTGATCAACACGCACGTTATCTACTGTGTAATGTACTCGTCGAATCGGGCTATATAATGCATCAATCTGTAATGCGCCAACGTCCACTGTAGTCGAGTCTTCCTGCATCAGTTTTCTTGTGTTAATTGTCTCAAAGCCGATTCCACGAACGACTTTCAAGACGGCATTAAATGAAACCTTTTTATTCAATTTAACCAATACCAGCTCTGGATTAGTTATTTCAACATTATGCGGCAATTCAATATCTGCAGCAGTAATGACGCAAGGGCCTTGTTTACTGACTTTTAGCTCAGTAATATCGCTTTCACCGTGCATAACTACAGCAACTTCTTTCAAATTTAGCAAGATATCAAGCACATCCTCTTGAACACCATCTATCGTTGAATATTCGTGATCCACTCCATCAATCTTAGCACTTACTACCGCTGAACCTGGAATTGATGAAAGCAAAACACGGCGCATAGCATTCCCCAATGTATGCCCAAATCCTCTTTCTAAAGGTTCCAAAACGACCGTCGCTCTAAATTCATCCGTTTCTTTGATCTGTGAAAAATCGGGGGTTAGAAATTTCTCTATATTTGTCTGCATTCCCTGCTCCGTTAAACTGTTACGTTATGTGTTCTATCTTAATTAAGAAAATTGTATTTTTTAAAGACTTACTTTGAATAAAGTTCTACAATTAAGTGCTCTTCAATTTCGCTCGGCAAGTCAGAACGATCGGGATACCGTTTAAATGTTGCGTGCATTTTCTTTGCGTCAACTTCAATCCATTCAGATCGAGGTGTTTGCTCAGCAATTTCAAGAGCAGTTTGTATTCTTTGTTGCCCTTGCTTACTTAAGCGCACGCTGACTTCATCACCTGGGCTTACTTGATACGAAGCAATATTTACTACTGAGTTGTTGACTAAAATCCCTTTATGACTAACTAGTTGCCGTGCTTCAGATCGGGTTGAACCAAACCCACAACGGTATACTACGTTATCTAAGCGACACTCAAGCAATTGAAGCAAATTCTCACCAGTTGAACCTTTGCGTCGTGATGCTTCTTTATAATAATTTCTGAATTGCTTTTCAAGCACACCGTACATCCGACGTACTTTTTGTTTTTGTCTCAACTGTGTACCATACTCTGTTAGTCTTCCGCCCCTCGCTCCATGTTGACCTGGAGGTGTGTCTAGTTTGCATTTAGACTCGAGCGTACGAAGACCACTTTTAAGAAATAAATCCACACCCTCTCTTCGAGCGAGTTTGCATTTTGGTCCAATAAATCTTGCCATTATTCTTGTTCTCCTTTATACACGACGTTTTTTGGGAGGTCTACACCCATTGTGTGGCATTGGTGTTACATCAGTGATGCTGGTTACCTTTAAACCAGCAGAATTTAGTGCACGCACTGATGACTCTCGACCAGGACCAGGACCTTTAACTTGTACAGAAACATTCTGAACACCAAATTCTTTAGCTTTCTCAGCTGCATTATTTGCCGCTATTTGAGCTGCAAAGGGCGTGCTTTTACGAGATCCTCTAAATCCTGAACCACCAGCGGTTGCCCAGCACAAAACATTGCCTTGAGGATCGCTAATTGTAATGATCGTGTTATTAAACGATGCATGAATGCTAGCAACGGCATCACTAACAATACGATTACGCTTTTTTGAGCGTACAGCCTTTTTTGTTTTAACCATGTTTTTATATTCTCAATTTCATTAACGCTTAATAGGACGACGAGGCCCTTTTCGAGTACGCGCGTTGTTTTTAGTTTTCTGACCTCTTACGGGAAGATTTCGACGGTGTCGAATTCCTCTATAAGTTCCTAAATCCATGAGCCGTTTAATATTCATCGAAACTTCACGCCTCAAATCACCTTCCACTTTGAATTCAGTGATTACTGTTCGAATACTCTCCAACTCTTGTTCGGTTAGTTCCGAGGTTTTTTTAGATGCCTCAATGCCTACTTTTGAACAGATTTGTTTTGATAATGTATGACCAATGCCATATATAGATTGCAAAGCAATAACTATGTGTTTTCTGTCCGGTATGTTAATTCCTGAAATACGCGCCATAAAGTGTTACTCCCTATCTTGAAACTTGCGCTTTTTTTAATAAACCTTCATATTGACTGGATAGTAAATGTGATTGCAACTGCGTCATGAAATCCATCACAACAACAACTATTATCAATAACGAAGTTCCTCCAAAATAAAAAGGAACGTTCCAGTACAAAATTAAGAACTCAGGCAATAGGCAAACGCCTGCAATATAAATAGATCCAGCTAAAGTCAAACGAGTCATAACGCTATCAATGTAGCCTGCTGTTTGCTCGCCAGGTCGAATGCCTGGAAGAAATGCTCCTGAGCGACGTAAATTATCAGCTGTCTCTCTCGGATTAAAAACGATCGCAGTATAGAAAAAGCAAAAGAAAATAATTGCACAGCCATAAAACAAGACGTACAAAGGCTGTCCAGGTCCTAACGTCGTAGCTATATCACGCAACCATTGAAGTGAGTTTGCAGAACCTAACCAATTACCTAACGTCGCTGGAAATAAAATAATACTTGATGCAAATATTGGAGGAATTACACCAGCCATGTTTAGTTTTAGAGGAAGGTGGGAAACCTGCCCACCATACATTTTACGTCCACGCTGTTTTTGAGCATACTGAACAGTTAGACGTCTCTGTCCCCTTTCTGCAAAAACCACAAAAGCTGTAACCCCTAACGTCAGCGTTAACAGAATAATTAGCAATAAACCGTTCAATTCACCTGTTCTTACTAGCTCAAAGGTTCCACCAAGAGCAGAAGGTAAACCAGCAACAATTCCTGCAAAAATGATTAAAGAAATTCCGTTGCCAATACCTCGTTCAGTAATTTGCTCACCTAACCACATTAAAAATATAGTGCCGGTAAGCAAGGTGATAACTGTCGTTAGTTTAAAGAGCAGTCCCGGTGCAATAACAACGGGCAACCCACCTGCACTTTGAGACTCAAGAGCAATTGCAACACCCAGGCCTTGAAAGGTGGCAAGTACAATTGTTCCATAACGTGTATATTGAGTAATGCGTCTTTGTCCGCTTTGTCCTTCTTTTTTCAATTGTTCCAAACTTGGTACAACCGCGGTCATCAATTGCATAATAATAGAAGCTGAAATATACGGCATAACTCCTAATGCAAAAATAGATAGCCTTTCAAGCGCACCCCCAGAAAACATATTAAACATATCAAGGATCGTTCCTCTTTGTTGTTCAAACATAGAGGCTAAAGCAGTGCCGTCAATGAAGGGAATTGGAATATGCGTTCCAAGTCGATAGACAACAAACGCACCCAAAACAAACAGTATTCTATTGCGCAACTCTGTTGTTACTGAGCCCATAGGATTACTAGCCATTAGATTACCTTCCCACCATGTTCTTCGATCACTTTTCTAGCGCCAACAGTCACGTGAACACCACTGATGGTGAACGCTTTATCAACATTTCCTGAAGCGATTATTCGAGCACGACTTTTATTTCGTTGAATTAAACCAGCATTTTTCAAAGTTTCAACAGTAATCTCGTTTCCTTCTAATTTTTTCAGCTCAGACAACTTGACTTCAGCTGTAATGCGCGATGTACGTGATGTAAATCCAAATTTTGGCAAACGCATTTGTAATGGCATTTGACCGCCCTCAAATCCACGTGCAACATTTCCACCTGAACGAGATTTTTGACCTTTATTTCCTTTACCACAAGTTTTCCCGAGACCAGATGCTGCGCCTCGCCCTACACGTTTTCTTGCTTTTTTCGAGCCTGCCGCCGGCGATAGTTGATTCAATTTCATCAGACTTCCTCCACCTTAAGTAAATAAGATACCTTTTTTATCATGCCTCTATTTTCAGGAGTATCTAATACTTTTGCTGAACTATTGACACGCCCAAGACCTAAACCTCGAACACATGAGCGATGTTTGGCAAGTCGCCCAATCACGCTTTTAATTAACGTAACTTTAAGAGTATTTTCTTGTTGCTTTGCCATACATTTTTCCTGTTGTATATTTCTTTAAAATTTTTAGCGTAATATTTCAGAAACTTTCTTTCCACGTTTGGCAGCCATAAATTCTGGAGAGTGCATGTCAGCCAAACCTTTCACGGTCGCACGAACGACATTTACTGGATTAGTTGATCCAATACATTTTGCCACTACATTATGAATGCCAACTGCTTCAAACACAGAACGCATAGCACCGCCTGCAATCACTCCAGTTCCATCAGGAGCTGGTAGCATAACTACTCTTGCTGCCCCATGCACTGCTTTAATTGGGTGTTGCAAAGTTCCCTCACGTAAAGGTACCGAGCATAAACTTCTGCGTGCCTGTTGCATGGCTTTCTTAATAGCAACAGGGACTTCACGTGCCTTCCCTCTGCCGTAGCCAACTTGGCCATTACCATCACCAACAACCGCTAGTGCAGTAAATGAAAAAATACGCCCACCCTTGACCACTTTTGCGACTCGGTTGACGCCAACCAGCTTTTCAATAAACCCGTCGCTATTACCGTTTTCAGAAACATTCATATTAGCCAGTGCCATATATCCTCTTAAAATTTGAGTCCGTTCTCACGAGCCATGTTCGCTAATTCACTTATGCGACCATGATATTTAAAACCACTTCTATCAAAAGCCACCTCTTCAATGCCAACTTCTTTAGCGCGTTCCGCCAGCAACTTGCCAACTTCTGCAGCAGCCTCTTTATTTCCTGTACTATCCAATCTGGATCGCAAATCTGATTCAACTGTTGAACAACAAACCTTAACTTTAGCTAAGTCAGCATCAAATATTTGAGCATAAATATGTTTTGAGGTTTTAAAAACACTCAAACGATGCTTTCCTGATTGTGCTATTTGAGAACGTGTTTTCAGTGCTCTGCGTATACGTTTAACTTTTTTTTGCATTTATTTCCTATCTATTTTTTCTTAACTTCTTTGCGACGAATACGCTCATCAGAGTATTTAACACCCTTCCCCTTATAGGGTTCTGGTGGACGGAAAGCTCTAATTTCTGCAGCAGCTTGACCAACTTTTTGCTTATCAATACCACTAACCAACACTTCTGTTTGCGAAGGCGTCTGAATTGTCAAATCTCCTGGTATTGGAAAGTTAATGTCATGAGAAAAGCCAAGATTGAGACTCAACTTATCACCTTTAACTTGCGCACGATAACCAACACCAACTAATTCAAGTTTTTTCTGAAACTCATTGACCACGCCTAAAACCATGTTATTGATAAGTGAGCGTTCAGTTCCTGCAAAGGACCATGATTCTTCATTAGCGACACCAATTGTAATTTGTTCAGCATCCATTTGTAATACGACATCGGCGTGCACTTCACGTTCTAAAGTCCCTTTTGGCCCCTTCACTCCAATGTGTAATCCGTCAACGGTTACTGTAACGTTTTCAGGTATTTTGATTGGCTGTTTTGCTATTCTTGACATGACTTCCTTAAGTTACAGTACAAATAATTTCACCACCAACGCCTGCTTCACGAGCTTCGCGGTCATTCATAACACCTTTTGAAGTTGATATGACAGCAATACCTAAGCCATCAAGAACTTTTGGCAAACGGGTTTTAGGGCTATACACACGCAATCCAAGACGACTGGTGCGTACAATCGTTGTAATCACTGGCTGACCTTGATAATATTTAAGTGTCAACGTCAATGATTTCTTATTACTTCCTAATTCTTCTGAGCTAACATCTTGAATATATCCTTCTTTAAGAAGAACATTGGCAATGCTTTCTTTCATGCGCGAATGGGGCATGCTTACGTTGTTTTTACTTGCCATTTGAGCGTTACGAATACGCGTCAACATGTCGGCAATGGGATCAGTCATACTCATGATTATCGATATCCTTTTATTATATAAACTATTTTCTTACCAGCTTGACTTCTTCAGACCTGGAATGTTTCCAAACATAGACTGCTCACGCACTTTATTACGCGATAAACCAAATTTTCTGAAATACCCTTTAGGCCTTCCTGTCATTGAGCAGCGCAAAGTTAGGCGACATGGTGAAGAATCTCTAGGCAATTTTTGCAATTGTGCCTGTGCCAACATTTTCTCTTTAATCGGTTTGTTATGTGCTTTCAATATGCTACGTAATTGATCGCGTTTAGCAGCATACTTTTCTATCAATTTGGCGCGCTTAACATCGCGTGCTTTCATACTTTGCTTTGCCATAAGTTAATATCTTCCTATTAGTCGTTGAAAGGGAACTTGAAGGCCTTCAACAAAGCTTTTGCATGCTCGTTGTCTTTAGCATTTGTTCCTATGGAAATATCAAGCCCTCGTAATTTATCTACCTTATCATAATCGATTTCAGGAAAAATAATCTGCTCCTTCACGCCAAGATTATAATTCCCACGCCCATCAAATGATTTTGCACTTAGTCCGCGAAAATCTCGAACCCTAGGTAATGCTACATTTACAAGGCGGTCAAAAAACTCATACATCCTTTCGCTTCTTAGTGTAACTTTGCATCCAATAGGCCAACCTTCACGTACTTTGAAGCTGGCTACTGATTTGCGAGCGTTAGTTTTCACAGGCTTTTGTCCTGAAATTAACTTCATATCTTCCAAGGCATGATCAAGTGCAGCTTTATTAGCAATTGCATCCCCAACACCCATATTGAGTGTTATTTTAGTAAGCTTTGGAACTTCATTAATATTTTTTAAACCCAATGTTTCCTGCAGTTCTTTCCGCAGTTTTTCATTGTATAGCGTTTTTAATCGAGCCATGTTATATGCCTGTTTGTTCTAAACTGTTTCGTTATTTGATTTAAAAAAGCGCACTTTCTTTCCATCTTCAATACGGAAACCAATACGATCTCCTTTCTCTGTTTTGGGATTAAAGAGCATAACATTTGACATATCAATTGCCGCCTCACGATTGACTATCCCACCGGGCTCATTCGCTTGTGGATTTGGGCGAACATTTTTTTTCACTAAATTCGCACCTTCAATAATCACACGCCTCTTGCCCTTTCTCTCTACGAAACGATCAATCTGACCTCTTTTCCCTTTATCTTTTCCTGCGGTAACGATAACTTCGTCGCCTTTTTTCAAGCGTTGCATTTCAACCTCTTTTATTTATAGCACTTCGGGTGCCAAAGAAACAATTTTCATGAATTTACTGGTTCGCAATTCACGAGTTACTGGTCCAAAAATACGAGTTCCTATTGGCTCAAGACGTGCATTTAAAATAACTGCAGCATTGCCATCAAAACGAATGGATGAACCATCAATTCGACGTACTCCTTTCGCTGTACGCACAACAACCGCATTATAAACCTCTCCTTTCTTAACACGCCCTCTTGGCTCCGCTTCTTTAATAGAAACTTTTATTACATCACCAATACTTGCATAGCGACGTTTTGATCCACCAAGAACCTTTATACACTGAATGCGTCTTGCTCCAGAATTATCCGCTACCGTAAGGTTTGTTTGCATCTGAATCATGACGAACTCTCTTCTTTATGATGGACATTGACCAGCATCCAAGATTTATGCTTTGAAATAGGGCGACACTCTCGTACAGTGACGATATCTCCCATTTGACAAGCATTCTCGGCGTCATGAGCCATCACTTTAGTGTATTTATTGATATACTTTTTGTATAAAGGATGCTTAACTCTGCGTTGAATCTCAACAACTATTGAGCAATCCATCTTATTACTTACAACACGTCCAGTTAGGGTACGTACATTTACAGTACTCATGCCTTGCTACCTTCTTTTTTCATAATACTTACTTGAGTTTTAATGCGAGCAATATCTTTACGTACGCCATTTAATCGCGAGGTATTGGTACTTTGACCAGCTCGAACCTGCATGCGTAAATTAAACTGCTCTCGTTTTAACTCAAGCAACATATCTTGTAGTTGCTGAGCATTCTTGTCTTTTAATTCTGTCGATTTCATCACATTACCGTGCGTTTGATAAATGAAGTGCCAACTGGCAATTTAGCAGCAGCCAATTCAAAGGCTTGGCGAGCTAAACTTTCAGTTACACCTTGTATTTCATAAAGGACGGTTCCTGGACGCACTTCCGCAACCCAATATTCAACCGAACCCTTACCTTTACCCATACGTACTTCTAAAGGCTTTTCAGTGATAGGTTTATCTGGAAAAATTCGAATCCAAATTTTACCTCCACGGCGAATGTGACGAGTCATCGCACGACGTGCAGACTCAATTTGTCGAGAAGTAATCCGACCTCTCGCCTGCGAACGCAATCCGTACTCCCCAAAACTCACCTTATTTCCATTAGTCGCAACACCACGGTTACGTCCTTTTTGAGTTTTACGATATTTGGTCCTTTTGGGCATTAACATACTATTATTCTCCTTGACTCTCTACATCACGACGAACTTTACGTCGAGAGCGTGTATCAACATCAGCAACAGGTTTAATTGATTCACGCTTTTGTTGAAATATTTCACCACGAAACACCCAAACTTTAATTCCAATTTTTCCGTAAGTTGTGTTCGCCTCACAAACACCATAATCAATATCTGCTCTCAAAGTATGCAAGGGCACACGTCCTTCGCGATACCATTCTGTTCTTGCGATATCAGCGCCGTTTAAACGACCACCTACTGCAATCTTTATCCCTTCTGCTCCAAGACGCATAGCATTCCCTACAGCCCTTTTCATAGCACGGCGAAACATAATTCTGCGCTCCAACTGACGTGCAATACTATCTGCAATCAACGTTGCGTCAAGCTCGGGTTTGCGAATCTCTTCAATATTGATAGTGACGTTCATGTCAGCTAACTTGCCTATTTCGACACGCAACTTATCAATATCTTCGCCTTTCTTACCAATGACCACGCCTGGACGAGCAGTATGTAAAGTCAAGCGCATATTATTATTCGTCATTCTTTCGATTTTTATACCAGATAGAGAAGCATTTGCTAATCGCTTAGAAATCAACTCTCTAACCTCTATATCTTGACCTAAATTTTTGGCAAACGCACCACGCTCAGCATACCAAATAGCGTTCCAGTTACGCACAATCCCTAAGCGCATTCCAATTGGATTTATTTTTTGACCCATTCTTACTTACTCCTCGCTCACACTAATAGTGATGTGACTTGTGCGTTTTAAAATTCGGTTACCGCGGCCCTTAGCACGCGCTCTTAAACGTTTCATAACAGGACCCTCATCGATACATATTTCGCTTACCACCAATGTATCAATATCAGCCCCATCTTTATCTTCTGCATTTGCAATTGCAGACTCAAGAACCTTTTTAATCAACCCAGCGCTCTTTTTCGTACTAAAATTTAGTATATCAAGCGCAGAAGAAATTGATTTCCCTCTTATTTGATCTGCTACTAAACGTGCTTTTTGTGAACCAACACGAGCGTAACGATGTTTAGCTATTGCTTGCATAATTACTACTTGCCCTTCTTGTTAGCAGCATGCCCTTTATAGGTGCGCGTTAAAACAAACTCACCTAACTTATGACCTACCATATCCTTTGATATAAATATTGGAACGTGTTCTCGACCATTATGTACTGAAATTGTCAAATCCATCATCACTGGAAGAATCGTCGAGCGCCTTGACCATGTTTTTACTGGCCGAGGTGAGTTATTTGCCTTTGTATCTTCCACTTTTTTCAAAAGATGGTGGTCTATAAATGGACCTTTTTTTAATGAACGAGCCATACTTAACTTAACCTTTATTTAGAATTTCTACGACGCACAATTAATCTGTCTGTACGTTTATTATTACGGGTCTTGTATCCTTTTGTAGGTGTTCCCCATGGCGATACCGGATGACGCCCACCGGATGTACGCCCTTCACCTCCACCATGAGGGTGATCAACTGGGTTCATCGCAACACCACGAACCGTTGGTCGAATCCCTCTCCAGCGAGAAGCACCCGCTTTACCTAATTTGCGTAACGCGTGTTCTTGATTTCCTACTTCGCCAATCGTTGCACGACAAGCAGCAAGTACCTTGCGCATTTCACCAGAACGCAGTCTCAATGTAACATAAATACCTTCGCGCGCAACTATTTGAGCAGACGTGCCAGCACTACGGGCTAGCTGTGCACCTTTTCCTGGCTTCATTTCTACGCAATGCACATTGGTTCCCAAAGGAATATCACTACAGCTCAATGCATTTCCCGGTTTAATCGGAGCTTCGTCTCCAGAAACTACCTCATCACCAACATTCAAAGACTTCGGCGCGATGATATAACGTCGCTCTCCGTCAATATACTTTAATAATGCAATATGAGAACTGCGATTAGGATCGTATTCAAGACGCTCAACTGTTGAAGTTATTTTGTCTTTGTTTCTTTTGAAATCAATAATGCGGTAACGTTTTTTGTGCCCACCACCAGTATGGCGTTTGGTAATTCTTCCTTGATTATTGCGTCCACCTGTTCTTTTTTTATCTTCAGTAAGTGGACCCCATGGGTTTCCTTTGTGAAGATTCTCGCCTACTACTCTAATAGTAAAACGACGCCCTGGAGAAGTGGGTTTAAGTTTAATAAGCTTAGACATATTTTTCCCTAACCAACATTCGATTCTGTGTATTCAATTGACTGTCCCTTTTGAAGTCGCACATAAGCTTTCTTCCAGCTTGCACGTTGACCTCGTCGACCACGATAAACTTTTTTCTTTCCTTTTACGTTAAGTGTACGTACCATCTCCACTTGAACATTAAAAAGACTTTCTACGGCCTCTTTTACTTCTTTTTTTGTAGCATCTACTGCTACTTTAAAAACCACCCCTGAACCTGATTGTGAAATACCGACTGCCTTTTCAGAGACAACGGGCCCACGTAATATATCAAACAGTCGTTCTTGACTCATTTTAATCTCTCCTCAACGGCTTTGATTGCATCTACAGTAATAACAACCTTCTCATAAGCTATTAGAGAGAGGGGAACCACCCAATTTGCATCAATCAAGCCGACCTTGTACAAATTACGCGATGCCAGATAAAGGTTTTCGTTCCAGTCTGCAGTAACTATTAGTGCATTGAGAGCATCTAAACCTTTCAGCTTATCTAGCAACAATTTTGTTTTTGGAGCTTCGATATCAAAGGAATCAACAACAATCAAACGATCAGTGCGATTCAACTCGGAAAATACCGAACGCAACGCGCCGCTAAACATTTTCCTGTTAACCTTTTGGTTAAAACTCCTCGGTTGAGCTGCAAATGTCACACCACCGCCTTTCCAAATTGGACTACGTGATGTTCCAGCTCGAGCGCGCCCTGTGCCCTTTTGGCGCCAAGGCTTAGCACCCCCACCTCGCACAGCACTTCTGTTTTTCTGTGCTTTTGTCCCCGATCGTTCAGCAGACATTTCAGCAATCACAACTTGATGCACCAATCCTTCGTTATATTCAACACTGAATATGGCATCAGCCACTTCCAACGCTTTTCCTTTGCCGCCGTCGCTTTTAAATGTTTTTAATTGCATTACAATCCCTTTTAATCCGTAGTATGCTTAACTGCAGGGCGAACTACTAAAGTAGAGCCAGTAAATCCAGGCACTGCTCCTCTGATCATCAATAAATTTTTCTCACCATCGATACGCGCCACCACCAAATTTTGAACCGTAGAGGACACATTGCCCATTTGTCCTGGCATTTTCTTTCCTTTAAACACTTTACCTGGCGTTTGGTTTTGACCAGTTGAGCCTAAAGCTCTGTGGGACACTGAGTTACCGTGCGTCGCATCTTGCATGCTGAAATTATGGCGCTTCACGCCACCTTGAAATCCTTTCCCTTTAGAAGTGCCACTCACATCAACGATTTGACCTTCGCTAAACAAATCAACACTAAGAGTATCTGCAACAGCATAATCGGAAGCAGATTCTAAACGAAATTCTTTGAGGTTTTTTGCAGGCGAAACGCCCGACTTAGCATACAGCCCCGCTTCAGGTTTATTCAATCGACTTGCTTTTTGCTCGCCAAAAGCAACCACAATCGCTTCATAACCATCACTTTCAGCCTGCTTCACTTGAGCAACGCGATTGTTAAGCACTTCCACAACTGTAACAGGCACGGACTCTCCGCTCTCCTGAAACAATCGGGTCATGCCGACCTTACGACCGACGACTCCAATACTCATTCTATTCCTTATAATTTAAACGCTCTAATTTCGATTGATTAGTGCGTTAATTGCTTAGCAATCTATTAGCTAACTCAGTGTAATTCGAGATTAATCTCTACACCCGCCGCTAAGTTTAATTTCATCAGTGCATCAACTGTTTTTTCAGTTGGTTGCAAAATATCCATCAAACGCTTATGCGTTCTAATTTCAAGTTGATCCCTCGCATCTTTATACTTATGTGGTGAGGTCAAAATATCAAACCGCTCTTTGCGCATGGGCAAAGGAACTGGACCTCGCACTTGAGCTCCTGTGCGTTTGGCGGTCTCCACGATGTCTTTAGCAGAACGATCAATTAAACGATGATCAAATGCTTTCAAACGTATTCTTATATTTTGGTTGGTTGCCATAACCGTTTCATCTCTTTAAATAAGTATTGAAAAATCGAAGATAAGTGCTTAAAATAACGCACTTGTCTCAACGAAAGGGCGCGCATTATATCCTTATAAGCAGTTGGTGGCAATACCTTTTTTCAAATAAATAATTAGCTTTTTACTAATTCCACGTCAGACGATGTCGCCACATCTTAAAATGCGTATATAAATACACCATGAATCCTTCTATACGGCAAATTAAAATGAGTCCTTCCATCACTCCCAAATACTTCTTCTCTCACAAAGAATACCTCAATCGCATTCAAAAAACACGTCAATCGATGCAGCGTTCAGGTGTTGAGCTGATTATCATTAGCGACCCATCTAACATGGCTTGGCTCACAGGCTATGATGCTTGGTCATTTTATGTCCATCAGTGCGTGGTATTAAGACTCGAAGGCGAACCCGTGTGGTTTGGGCGAGGCATGGATGCAGAAAGCGCCTATAGGCGCTGCTTCATGCATCCTGATAACATCATAAGTTATCCCGATTACTTCGTTCAAAACCCCAATTACCACCCAATGGAATTACTTGGCGAGATTATTGGAAATAGGAAATGGGGGGAGCTACGCATCGGCGTAGAGATGGATAATTATTGGTTCTCTGCGGCTGCTTTTCAAGCATTACAAAGCAAATTGAAGAAAAATGATTTTGCCGATGTTACTGGTCTCGTAAACTGGCAGCGCGCAGTCAAATCGGAACAAGAATTAACATATTTAAGACAGGCAGGAAAAATCGTTAGTCGCATGCATCACCGAATCAGAGAAAAGGCCGAACCCGGAATTCGGAAATGTGATCTTGTAGCTGAAATTTATGATGCTTCACTGCGCTTTGATAGCAACGATGGTTTTGGCGGTGATTACCCAGCAATTGTCCCTCTGCTCCCTTCTGGAAGTGAATCAGCTGCAAGCCACCTTACCTGGGATGACAATCCTATGCAAAATAATGCTGGCACTTTTTTCGAAATTGCTGGAGCATCGCATCGTTATCAATGTCCTTTATCGCGCTCATTGTTTTTTGGCAAACCACCTCAAAAAATTATTGATGCTGAAAAAGCGGTGCTTGAAGGAACAATCGCTGGATTAGAACAAGCAACAGCAGGTAAAACCTGTAATGATATTGCTCACGCATTCTTCAATACTTTGGAAAAATATGGAATATCTAAGAACTCTCGAGCTGGCTACTCTATAGGTTTATCTTATCCTCCTGACTGGGGTGAGCGTACCATGTCAATCCGCCTAGGGGATATGAGTGTACTTGAAGAAAATATGGTTTTCCACTTCATGTCAGGGTTGTGGCAAGACGATTGGGGACTTGAGCTTACTGAAAGCATCATCATTACAAATGATCAGCCAGAATTGCTTGCCAATGTACCAAGAGAAATTCTTATTAAGTGAATCTTCAAGCATGCACTTAATGCTAAAAACGCTTTTCTAATATCAGATGCAACCGCTTACGGCAGCCGTTTTCTTACTTGTTCGAAGCCATGTTTTAGAACGTAATTGCAAAAAACCTCTCATACAGATGCACTGAAAAATTAACTTCAAAGCATATAACACTTTTCCAGAATCAGAATGTCGATTTATTGCAGTTTCTGAGCGAACATTTCCACCGCCCGTGAGAAAATTCCATTCATCCCCCCCCGCGCAAACTTTCGTCAGATACCAAACAGGTATTCCTACACGCTCATTTTCTTCACACAGCCGATGCACCCTCTTCCTTCAGATATAGCAAGCCATAATTGGTCATCTAAAGCCAGTAATCCACTGGAGTAGCGGTATGACTCATGCCGTACTATTTTGATTGTGTTTATGCTTATTGCTTTTGAAAAAGCGTAATCAACAAGCTCGAGAAGAGGTTTCTTCAAAAAAATGCTTTTTAGGAAACTTAGTTAAGGAGTACATGCGTGGTCGGAGGTACTATTGATGATGCAGCAAAGCTGCCTAACAATTTAGGTTTTGGAACGCGTATAACTCCGTAACCATTTGAATCAAGATTAAGTCTGTGTTGAATTTCACGATTGACTTGATTTGTTACATTTGCAAAAAACCGTCCAGATTCATTACGAATTGCCTTGCTTCCTTCTTCCTCAGCAAAGCTAACAAGATCAAAGAAACCTAATGTAAGAATGCTCGTAATTCCGCTCAAAAGAGTTACTAAAATACTAGAATGTCTACTGATATTAACGCTAACATCCTGCCCCACTATAAAAATACTAAAAATTGGTCTAAAATATAAAACATATTCACTTTCGGTTTCTACGAGACGTGCATCAGTCAATAACAATGACTCTATTTCTGCGTCAATACGCACACTTCCATCCACATGATCTCTAATGAGGAACACTACTCTCTGTTGAGTGTGCACTCTTATATCTCCTTTTAAATTCAATCTTGCTCGATAACGCAGTGCTGCTGATGAACTAATTATGTTCCTGTCTAATGATGGATATACATCTTCAAATTCAAAATTCAAGGAACCTTCAGAAATATCAGCCAAAATTCTAGCATTTACACGAAAAATAGCCCACGGGCGAGGGTTTTCATCAATTTCATAAGCTAAACTACCATTGTGCAGTGTTACGTTTACATCGTTCAATTTTTGCGCGACCATTTCTTGAAAATACGGGCAAATAATTCCGTTATTACCCCGTGCATTAATTGGACAATCTATGTCATTCAGGTAGTTATGCGAATCATTAAAATAGATCAAATAATCATTCCTATCGCCAAGAGCAATACTCGGCAATAAAAGAAGGAGGGCAAAGATAAGATTTTTTTTCATGACTACCTCAGATACAATCAATACAAAAAATCAAAATATAGTGATTCCATCGAAAGCAGGGAGTTGTATGCCACTCTCACCCCTAAAAGTTGGAAGGCATGTATTAACTCTCAAAAGCACACGGCTTTTACTCGCATTGGCAGATAAAATCGTTGCAAAAAGGAGATCGCGTTGGGAGTCTTCCATGTATCTAAATAATACATATTCATAAAGTCCATCGCCATTTTCTCTCGATTCACAATAACGGGCTTGGGACCCGTATCCGTCATCCTTAAGGCTACCACTTCCTTGATATGGTTTGGCAACGTCATATCGAGTGTGTGCATTTGGTATTGTATGGATTCGTCCTAGTGATTTCAATAAAACGGTAACTTCCCTATTCTCCTTTCTTAGTTCAAATCCAACTATTTCCCCATAAACATGATGCAACGCCGATGCAGGAAAGACAGCTACCAACCCTATAACCGCTAATAGTGCAATGATATATTTATTTTTCATAAGACACGCTCCGTATTATTTTTACAAAATTCAATTCGAAATTGTTCAATTCTTAAATCTTCCTTACGTTCTTTTACTTCCACTAAAGAACTAAAGTATGTTCAGCTATGCACTAACTATATTAGATATTTTAAAATGTCACAAATAAAACAAAATCTCAAAATTTGACCTCCTATGCCTGCTTCTTATACTATTTCTTTGAATACATTTCAGCTATTGAATTTTCGTTTTCTTGCTGGAGGTCTTAACAAATGTAATTATTTCAGGTTGAAAAATTTTTGGCTCAGCAAAGTACACTATGATGTCTTGATTACCTTTCAATTCTGCTGCGTCAACATACGTAATCGAATCTCGGCTTACATTCAGTTTGAACCTAATCGCTCCGTTTTCATCGCTCACTTTATTGTTTCTATAGTCTAATATTTTTATAATATTCTCTCTATAAGGATGGGTCTCAACAAAGCGTGTATTGTTTTGGCCTGCTCCTAACCTAACAAGAGCAGATCCCATACCATCTAAAATGAGTAAAGCATCGTTCCTAATAGGATCTGCGAAAGAAAATTCAACTTCGTAAACACCTTTATTCAAATCAAAACGATTGGTTAGTTCATCATAATATCCATTAGCATTTTGCTTTTTAAAAGTAATCGATGACGGATTTACAAAAATCGAAAAATCATCTATCTTATGTCTCCCTGAAAATAAAATTTCACCATTTTCACGCACTAACTGCCAACCTTTAGGTATGAAAATATCAGCCGATTTACTAAGCATTCTTCCAGCAATCATCGTTCCGCTTTGGTGCTCTATAGCAAAGTTGGAGCCATTGAGAATAAATGGCAGATTAGCGTTGACATCCTCAAAACTATGCACTTGAATATTATCAATCCCAGAATGGGTTTGATATGTCATAGTCGCGACTCTCAGTCCACCGGACTTTAATAAATCAACCTGCTTAGATTCTTGAGGTGAGAGGCTTGGAATTAAAAGTGTCTGACCCGTGTTAGTTCGTAACTCCAAATTGTTAAGAGAGTATCGACGTTTATTTTGAATTGATAATGTCACGGTATTACTTGCAAAAACGTTATCATTCTGAATAGCTATCTGAATATCATGAAAAATATCTTCAACTGTTTTTAAAATAAATTTTGGTTTATTGTCGTTGCTCCAAATCCCTCTGTTATCATCTGGATGTTCAGCTTCAAAAGGATTGTTGTAACCGACTGGAACAGGTTGCGCCCAATTATCATGGGATTGAAAAATAATTCCTCCCAATGCCCTAACATTTAGAAGGTTTTGCCAGTAAGACTTTAATCGCACTACTCTCAGCAACGGGTCTGTTTTCTCATGAAAAGCCTCGAATCCACCAAGCTCGGATGCTATGAAAGGTTTTTCTAAGCCTTGCAATAAAAGTGGAACATTATTCCAGTAGGTCGTGCCTGTATCAAGCATATTGACTCCTAAAACATCAACTGGATAATTTATGTAAGTCAGATATGAAGAATACATGGAAATAAAACCCTTCTCTTCCTTGTTAATTTCTTCCATCAACGAGATAAGGCGTGGAATAACTTTTTGGCGGTTTAAAATTTCTAGTTCATTGCCCACATTAAATATTAGTGACCATGGATTATCTTGATACCTACCCACTAAGTCCTTATAGCGACCTAACAGACCCTGCCCTCGAGATAACGATTCAATATCAGAGGACTCCCAATTTGATTCAAATGGTTGGGGAATAAAAAGCATTCTTGTTTGTTCGCTTGCATTTATTACTTCAGACCAAGGAGGGTTGTACACTCTTACTAAATTAACACCTGCTTTTTTAAGTTGCCGAAAGACTTCCAAAGTTGATCTTTTGGACTTATGCTCAAATGAAGAAAATACAATTCCTTTAAGCAAGAAAATCTCTTCATTGATAAAAAGCTGATTACCTTGAATTTCTTTGTGTGTATTGTTGAAGGTGAATTTCTTATTGCAGTTATCTGTAGTTAAAATCGCCTCGAATACGTCAAAACCCATTGGAAATTGTACGGTATGGCTGTAATCACCAAACGAATTAACATCTATGTTATATTTTTGATTGTTAACCTTCAACGTAATTTGAGGGGAATATCTGATATTGTCAATTAATCTCCCCCAAAAAGTAACCTCGATTTGATTATTTTTCGCTGTTTTAGTAAATTGAGCATTCCATTCAGGTGCTTTTGGTTTAACCAATTTAAAAATATTATTAACAATCGAATTTTCGGGTTTTTGGCAAGTATTACGAAAATCCAAATTGAATAAAAACCAACTAAGCATAGGGAAAAAAATCAATGCAACCATCTGCCTTTTAGAAAGGTTTTTAACCCACCATCCGCGGTACTCTTCTTTTGATCTTTCTATTCTCCTCCACTGTTTATCACCCAGTAAATAATCAAAAAAACCGAGATTTATAGCGTATATATCCGTGACAATCATCAACGGATATGAAAAAATAATGGTTAGAACCTGCTTGAAATTAAATATTCTTATGCGACGAAACGCAATTAGTAAGACGGCTAAAGGTATAAATAAAACCCAGGTTTGTATATCTTTAAACCATGTGCTAACGTACGGAAAACTGATGATAGAATGATAGAATCGCCACTCCAAAAGTTTAGCAGTAAACAACGTTCCTACTGTAATTATTGGCATCACCCAAGCGTATGTAATGAACAAATCACCTACATGAATTTTGCGTTTATTATTTATAAAATAGACTATCAGTATTGTCAACAATAATGTTATTGCAACACTTCCTCCTCGAACAGTTGTAGGCAACTGCCAAAAAATAAATAATTGATAAATGTTAATTAAAACTAACGCAAGAACGGGCATGAAAAAGAATAAGCCATGAAATGCTATTGTTGCTTTAGAAAATATTTTCAATTGCTTGGAAGCTACAATTTTCAGAAAAAATGTGAAAAACGTTTTATTGTGTCCGTTTGACCATCTTCTACGCCGAGCAATGTAATCTTGGATGGTAGGAGGGGTGTCTTCCTCAGAACCCGTTTCAATGTTATAAGCAATTTTTTTGCCATCCAATAGTAACTGATACGACAAATAGGTATCTTCAGTTATGCAGTCAGAAAATTGGAATTTTTTAAACACCTCAGCATTAAAAACAGCAGTTGTTCCTGTAAAAAAGGCCGACTGCTTAAATCCATCAAGGCCTATATTAAAAAATTCATTGCCTGCATGATTTTGCGAGCTGTCCCAAAGTTGAAAAAAATTCAATGCTGCTTTAGGAGTGCGCCGACTCTGCACACCTACTATATTTTTTGGACTGTTTTTTAATGTAACTACACTGTGCGCCAGCCATTTTTCAGAGGCGATGTGATCAGCATCCAATATACCTATATAATGAGATGAAGATTGAGAAATATGAGCATTTAATTTTTGGGTTTTAGATTGCTTGTTCGTAAACAAAACTTTAAGACTTAAATTGTTTGACAATGAAATATTGTCTAAATCCATGCCATACTTTTCTTGCAGGAATGTTACGGAAGAATCATGCCTATCATTAAGAAGAACGAATAAGTTTTTCTTACCTTTGTATGTCTGACTTTCAATTGATTTTATTGTCTTTAGTAGCCCTTCCCCTTCATCAAAAGAGGCAACAAATACGTCAATAGAGGCTGACACGTCAACAATAGTCTGGTATTCTTTCTTTAAAGAATATGGTGACTTTGCTGTTTTAAAATAATTCGTTATAGCAAATGTGAGTAGACATAGCCCATAAGCCACAATAACTGCTACTATAACAAACGTTAGTAGTAATAAAAATTGAAAAATCATTATGATTTTAAATTAAGAATGTTGTATAGCACAACGTGCCCTTCATTCTAAGCGGAACACTTTAAAATAGACCACCTTTTGATTAAAAACAACTTTATTATTTAGAGAGAGTCGAAGATCGAAACATTGCAACGCGCATACACATTCTTTAAAATCTAAAATTTAGAGCCTCAATATTTGCATAATGATGATTCAAAAGTATCTCTTTCATATGAATTTGTGAAATCTGTTCATTTTCTTGAATTAATCCACTTGGACTCAATACAAATGAGTAGACTATATTTTTAATTCAAGCCACGTCAAAACAATGAATCTATCTACAATCGATTAGTTCAAATTTAACACATCTTGCATTGTGTACAAACCTGCTGGTTGGTTCGACAACCAAAATGCTGCTTGCACGGCACCCTTAGCAAAAGTCATACGCGAAGATGCTTTGTGTGTAATTTCTATGCGCTCGCCTTCAGTTGCAAAAATAACAGTGTGTTCGCCCACGACATCACCAGCTCTTAGTGTTTGGTATGCTATTTTATTCTTAGGACGCTCTCCTGTCTGCCCATGTCTGCTATAAATCGCTTGGTCGCCATCTTGTATATCCATAGCCTGAGCCAATACTTCTCCCATTTTTAAAGCAGTACCTGAAGGTGCGTCTACTTTATTCCTATGATGTGTTTCGATAATTTCAACATCATAATCTTTACCCATTAATGATCTACCTGAACGATTCAATAGGTCAAGTACCAGGTTTACCCCTATGCTCATATTGGGAGCAAATAATACAGGTATATCCTTACTCGCTTCAATAATCTTTTTCTTCTGATCAGCACTGAATCCTGTTGTTCCTATAACCATTCGCTTGTTTTGTGCAACACATACTTCCAAGTGTTTAAGAGTACTATCGATGGTTGAGAATTCGACAAGCACATCAAAATCCTTTATGCACTGCATCAAATCTGATTGCAAAATTATATCGTCCATTTCAAGAGACGCTAAAGAACTTATAGAGTGTTTTATCAAGGGATGTTCAGCATACTCTATCGCCGCACCCACATGCGTATCTGGATGGTTTGACACCGCTTCAAGTAAGGTTTTACCCATTCTACCGAGTGCTCCACTGATGGCGATTGAAGTTGTCATTTTTAAACTCCGTCTCCTTTAAAACAAAAAAAATCTTTCACTGAATCAACCCATGATTTTTGCCTAGGACTGTGTTTATCGGAATCCAGACCCATAGATTGTCCTAATTTATTTATCAATTCTCTTTGCTCTTCGCTTAGATTCACTGGTGTCTCAACAACAACTCTACAGTATAAATCTCCTTGAACTGCACGTTGAATCGATGTTATTCCTTTACCTCGCAGCCGAAAACTTTTGCCCGACTGAGTGCCTGCAGGAATTTTAAGCTTCAGCCTGCCTTCCAAAGTTGGCACAGAAAGTTCACCTCCTAATGCCGCGGTTACTATATCAATGGGAGCATCGCAATACAGGTCGTCACCATTTCTTTTAAATATCGGGTGTTGATTTATATGAACGCATACATATAAATCCCCGTTAGGTGAACCACGTTCACCCATTTCACCTTTACCCACTAGACGAATGCGCCCATTATCGTCAATACCTGCTGGTATTTTAATCGACAACGTTTTGTGTTTAGTTTCCGAACCAGTGCCTCCACACTTATTACATGGATCTTTAATAATTTTCCCCTGTCCTCTACAATGCGGGCAGGTTTGTTGAATGTTAATGAACCCTTGCTGAATTCGAACTTGTCCATTTCCGTTGCAAGTGGAGCACGTTTGTGGAGAACTGCCTTTTTTTGCACCACTGCCTGCACAAGTGGAACAAACAATGGCTTCTGGCAGACGGATTTTTACTTCTTTGCCGTGAAATGCTTCTTCAAGACTCAAGTTCAAATCGTACTGTAAATCTGAACCACGCTGCGGTCCACGTGTGCGTCGATTTTGCCCAAAGAAATCAGAAAATATATCTGAAAAAGCATCATCAAAATCACTGTAATTCTGAGAGCCTTGCCCCATTGATGCGTTTACGCCATCATGGCCGAATTGATCGTAAGCTTGTCTTTTTTTATCATCAGAAAGAACATCATAGGCTTTTTGAGCTTCCTTGAACTGCTCTTGCGTATCCTTTCCTTTATTTCGGTCTGGATGAAGCTTCATTGCCTTTTTTCTGTACGCTTTTTTTATATCATCAGCAGAAGCACTGCGTGCAACACC